>NZ_LNWY01000005.1 GCF_001681715.1 Tritonibacter mobilis
TTTTGTCAACACGTCCTAGATGCAGCTTCTTCACTATTGGCGGGAGGAGCGTCAACAATATCTTTCAGTAAGGACGTTGGGTTGAAATCAGCGAGACGCAACTCGCCTTATTCGTATATTGCCTCGGTCCAAAGTGAACTCTTGTAGAAACTCAGTGGGCGCTCGAGCCGCTGTTTTGCTCCTCTCTGCGGAGCCGCATGAATAACTGTCACGGCCGCGCGACACGGAAGTCTGTTCCGGGCTGCCTGCGGCCACCAACGGAAGCATCTTCAGCCGTCTAGGCAGGTGACCAGCCCCAAGCCGACCTCCACCGGATTGGTCAAAGCTGCACCGCAGTTTCCGAAACTGGACATTCACCATAGTCGCGCTTGGCCGCGCCTTCTGCAGTGAACTAATCGAGTGTTGACAGTGTATCCGACCGTCAGGATGATCATGGTGGCAACGCAGGGGTGGGGGCTATGCCATACTACAAACGTGTTCAAGAGCCGGTGAAGTGGTCCCAGTTTTTCGGACAGGTCAGCGGCTGATCTAAGGTGTATCCGGGTTGGTTTTCATGCCGCCAATTTCTCGTCTCGGTCGTGCCAGTATGCCTCTCTGGGTGTTCTGCGTTCAAGGGAGGAGTGGGGCCGCTCGGTGTTATAGAACGTCATCCTGTTGCTGATCACCCGCCTGGCCTGGAAGCCGTCGGCGATTTCTTCGAGATAGATCGCCTCCTGCTTGAGCGACCGCCAGAGCCTCTCGATGAAGATGTTGTCCATGTAGCGACTGCGCCCATCCATCGAGATGCGGATGCCCGCTTCCTTCAGCGTTGCGATCCAGGCCGATCCGGTGAACTGTGACCCTTGATCTGTATTCATGATCTCGGGCGGCCCGAAGCGGGCAATGGCCTCATTCAGCGCCTCGACGCAGAAGTCCGCATGCATCGTGTTCGACAGCCGCCAGCTCAGCATCTTGCGCGTGGCCCAGTCCATGATCGCCACCAGGTAGAGGAACCCGTGCCGGACAGGGATGAAGGTGATGTCGGCGCACCAGACCAGGTTGGGCCGGTCGATCACCATCTTTCTCAGCGGATACGGAAAGACAGGGTGCTGCGGATGCGGCTGGCTGGTTCTGGGCCGCTTGTAGATCGCCTCAAGGCCCATCTTCGCCATCAGACGGCGTACACGGTGCCGCCCGACCACGATCCCGTCACAGCGCAGATAGGCCGCGATCTGGCGGCTGCCAAAGAACGGGTATTTGGTGAACGCCCGGTCGATGTGCTTCATCAGCGCCAGTGTCGCCGCATCGATGCCGACCGGCGTGTAGTAGAACGCTGACCGGCTCAGCCTCACCAGCCGACATTGCTGGCTGATGCTCAGCTCGGGATGGTTGCGTTGGATCATCGACCGTTTCTTTGCTGGGCTCACTTCTTGAGCCCTTCAGACAAAAAATCGTTCTCGACCGCCAACCTCCCGATCTTGGCATGCAGTTCCCTGACCTCCGCCTCAGTCGGGCCAGCCTGCTTGCCACCGGAGAACACGTCCGCCATGCCTTCAATGGCTTGCCGCTTCCACGTGCTCACCTGGTTCGGGTGCAACTGATGCCTTGCCGCGATCTCCTGCACGGTTTTGTCGCCACGCAGCGCTTCTAACGCCACCTTGGCCTTGAACTGATCTGTAAAATTCCGGCGCTTCGCCATCTTCGTATCCTTCCACTGTGGTTGGATACACCTTTGACAACTGTCCGATTTCCTGGGACCACTTCAAGGTACGCCGCGCCGGAAAGATTGGGCGCAACATTCGGTTTACCTGCAACGCCGTCAAGGCGATGAGCGACATGAGCCGGTAGTCTTGACAACGGTCATGAGGGTTCTTTTTGCCGATGGCCAATAGTGCAACGCGCCACTTTTTTGCCTGAATATGTGCGCACAACGGGCGCAATGATACTCAAAAGCTTACACAGGCTTTTCATTTTTTGGAGATTTCAGTGCGCCATCTGTTCCTCATAGTTGCGCTTGGCCTTTCGGCATGTTCTGCTTCGAATTCCGATGTTGATAGGAGTCCAGTCTTCGCCAAGACGCCCCTGCCTAACAATAGTGCTTTAAGCTACCATTTCTCTCCCTACACCGTAGGTGGCAACACTCAAAGCTTGACTCTTAAAATCGGATTTAGAGAAACCTCCAGGAGAGGTGGCAACCCTGTCATTCCTGTCTCCGCTTCCCGATTGGCAGCCTATACCGACGCACGTATATCGGGTCGAGGTATGGAGCATGCTTTGGCGGGTATCGCGACGGAGTTGGCGAGGCGAACTTATTGTCCGGAAGGCGCAATCCAGCTGGCACCCACCGGGGCACGAACACATTTCAACCCGGATCAATTTGCGGCGGTTCTTGGTTCTCAGGCGAATTACCCGAAGCCGAAAGGTCGCGTGGAGCAGGTGCCGCCAATCGAAGCAAACGCGACTGGTGGCACAGTTAGGCTCAAATGCGATAGTCCCAACCCCTACGTAACGCCTGTGGCTGCTCTGGAGCAGCAGCTGTCAGCTCCGCAACTTCGGGCGCTAGCGTCTGGCCGCACGCATCGCAGCTATTCGAAACAACATGGTACCCAAGTCGAATACCTAGCTCCGGATGGAAACGCATATCTTTGGTATCCTGGCAATACGCGCGTTGTTGCCGGCACATGGCGCGTTGAGCAGAATGACCAGAATCCCAAGGCGGGTGTGATTTGCTATGCGTATCGCAATTCCCACAATCCCGCGCTTGGGCTGCGCAGTGGGGAGCAGTGTATAACCGCGCGCAGCTTTAACAGCGGACAACACGATGCTCGGAGTGGTGACTTGTTCAATCTGCGGACAGGGCACATTCCATATGTTCTACCCAAGCGCGACCTATCGTTTGAGGAGCTCTGACTC
The DNA here is from genome assembly GCF_001681715.1 of Tritonibacter mobilis. Taxonomy (GTDB): domain Bacteria; phylum Pseudomonadota; class Alphaproteobacteria; order Rhodobacterales; family Rhodobacteraceae; genus Epibacterium; species Epibacterium mobile. The sequence goes on from NZ_LNWY01000005.1 coordinate 2,893, forward strand.
GGTTACTTCTCAGAAAAGAGGCGGAGGTGCGTTGTGCGTGGTAAGAAACCAAGGGGCGCCGTTGGTAGCAAAGGAGACCCCAATGGCAACTGAAAAACCGCTCGAACTTGAAGCCGCCGAGAAATGCTGCGCGATCAACGAAAGGCTGCAATGTGGAAGCTGCGCCGAGGCGTTCGAACACGCTTATGGCGACAACCAGGTGTGCTTTGCAGGAAACTGCATATTTCGCTTCCTGCGCTTCGCTGACCTTGAAGCAAAGCGCGGCATCCGCAGCGCCGGCTGAGCAGTCTTGAAGGTCCGCTAACGGGAAGTTCTTTGCGCCCGCAGTAGAGTATTCGCCGCACCTTGTTCGAATGTCGCGATTGGGCTGGCTGCGGACATCGACGCCCGTTTCATGAATGGCAGTCCATGTCCGCACTGCTGACCTTCAGGCACAATGCAGCGAAGAGCCGCCCGGGTAGCCCACCCGATCAGAGGCAAGGCTTCTGACGAAAAGAGCAGACCTATGTGGTGCTGTTCACCACGGGTTATGCTGAAAGACCGTTCTATCCCAGTGTGCTAGAAGAATCCTTCGATACGGCACCTCAAGTCTCTTGACAGGGGGTGTGCATGAAAAACGCCAAAACGTGCAAGCTTATGCTTCATTGGCAATGAAAGAACATGGCGAGCCGTGGAGGACTCGAACCCCCGACCTGAGAATTAGAAGTTCCCTGCTCTAATCCAGCTGAGCTAACGGCCCGTCTTAGAGAGGGTGTATCAGGGAATTTCCGAAGTATGTCAACTTAGGGTCGCGGGCCGAAAAACCTTTTTCCCAAGTGCGTTGGCAGACAGGCGGAGCAGGTGAGATCGTTTGTGCTGCGCGACCTTTTCACAAACCTCGTCGCCTGCGCGCGCTTATTCCTTGTCACTTGGATCTGGCGTGGGGGCATCTGGGGTGTCATCGGGCGAAAGTTCCGCCAGCGCGTCAAGCGCCACCCCGTCCAGCAAATCGCCCTGACGCTCCGCGAGGAAGCGGGCGGTGTCGGCGGGGAATTTGTTCAGTTCACGTAAAAAGGTGACCTGTGCGCGCCGCAGCGCCGTGAGCGCTTGATCAAATGCACTCTGATCACCCGAAGCGCGCGCGACTTGCAAGGCGGCGGCCTGCGTTTCCATCTGCTGAAAAGCCTGTTTCAGATTGGTGTCGTCCGGTTCTAACCGGTCCATGCCGTCGCCTGGAACGGACTCATCCATCGACTACTCCGGGGCAGCATTGGGCCACTTGCACCGCCGCGCCGTTCTCCTCCATGAGGAGAATTTTGGCACGGCAAGCGCCCGAGAGATACCAACACATCACTCTTGAACCACGCTCTCGGAGGACACTCTCTTATTCCATCTTGGATCGCCGGCGGCCCCTCATGGGACTGGGGGCCGCCGAAACTGCGTAGCTTGCACAGCGCGATACACACCAACCATATCACTCTGTACGGAACCAGCTCACGCTTGCTTGGCGGAACTACTCAATACTCACATCTACACTTTGGTACTAAAAAGGTCTTTTCACTCAACGGCATGTCCGCACTCACAAGACCAGTATGCCGCTGCCCGCCTCTCAATGCACCTGCTGGCGCGTGATGAATTCGTGAAAAAAGTGTAAACGCTGTGAAGCTTCTAGTTAAAGGAGTGATCCAAACTAGCCTCATCCGGAGGCAGACCACCTACGCCGCTGCGCTCGGCAGGGTGGTGCGGTGCACGGCTGGCAAAGCTCTGTACCGGGGCAAACCCTGCGGGATCGTCTTTTGCGGACTGGTGCCATTTCGCCAGTTCCTGCGCCAGCCTGCGCGTCACCAAAGGCGCCGCAACGCTGGTGCCCGACATGCGCACCCGGCTGCCGCTTCGCGATCCTGCGCCAAGACGTCCGCGCAGGGCGGGGCCGTCGTCCGCGCAGGCATGAAGGCTCACAGTCGCCCCTTCAGCCAAAGGTCCCCCCGGACCGGCGGAGGAATAGTCCCCAAGCTGTTCACGCCGCACGAAAGACGCCGCCACGGTGACCAGCTGCGCGCCGCCAGAAAGCGCATTGAGCGTGCCTGCGCGGGTGATGCTGCATCCTGTGGTGTGAAGCTCTGTTTCGGGAAACCCATCATCATCAAAGCTGCGATACGCCGGGTCTACCAGCGTTGAGCGCTGACGCAGCGGATTGATCTGACGCGGCACATCATTGCGCAGCACCAGCAGTTCGATATCGCGCGCTTCGGTCTGGCCCGGAGCCAGCGCGATCTCGACGATCCAGTCGCCGCAAGGTGGCAGCGGGCGGTACGGGTCGGCCGCCGCATTGGGCGGCAGAGCAACGGTGACGATCTCCACCCCGGTGCCCTCCACCGCCCCGTCGACCGGGGAGAAATCCCGCTGGAAGCCGTGATAGATCCCGAACTGGGCAAAGCCCTTATCCGTCGCACTGCTCTGATCCTTCTTCATGACCAATTGCAGGGCGGTATCGATGCGGATGGGCGCCTTGGGCATCGCGGGCGCAAACACCCCGGCCCCGGTTGGCGGCGTCACCTTGACCGAGAGGGAGGAATAGTCCGGTTTCAAACCACGCTGGCTGACGGCGATTTCCATATAGGTGGAGCCGCGATTGTCGGGGGCGACACGCAGAACCGCGCGGTGCGGGCGACCCGGCGCGATATTGGCATGCGCCGCAAGACGCGATTGCAGCGTATTGCCCGCAGGCAACACCACCCGCATCGGCACCTTATGCCTGCGATGCCAATACGCCATGGCCTGCTCCAGCGCGGAGGCCACCAGATGGCCACCGTTCTTGCCCACCCCACCCAGACCAAAGCTGAGGTTGATAATGAGCGGGAAGGCCGCATCCGCCGCACGCATCATGGCTTCGGTGCGGCGCATAATATCGTGAACGCCAAGGATCATGGCCCCGGCCATAAAGGTGGCTGCCGTATCGCTGACCATCGCCGTGGGCAGGTTCACCGCCACAATCGGGAATTTCTCTGGTGCGGCGTCCATCTCGTCTCCGCGCCCCGCGCCCGCCGCCAGATCCGCGACATGGGTGCCATGCAGGCGACGATAGCGAAACGGCCCGCTCCCCTTTTTGCCAATGGGGGGAAGGTTGCGATAGAAACGGTCCTCGTCGTAACCCGCCTCTTGCAGGCGCTGTTCAATCTCGGCGCGGCTGAACACATGGCCAAAGGGGACATCCGCGCTGCCGGCCCGCAGGCATTGCGCGTCCTGTTGCCAGAGAGAGGCAAATCGGCTGCGTTGCCCCGCATCCATGCGAAACGCAGGATGCGCAAAGGCGATGCCATCGTCGATCACCCCGATCACCGTGCTGTCTTTGGGCACTAAGGGCACCTCCGCCGCACCGGTGCCGGGCCCGGTTGCCAATGTGCAATCTGCAGCGTCGGGCAGAACAGGGGCGATCAGCGTACGATCCCGCAGCCCGTCGCGCATGCGGGCCATCAGGGTATCCAGTGGCCCCTCCTCCTCCTGATCCGGCAGCGGCAGTCCCTTGTGTAAGGCCTGCCCCTGATCCGTCGTCAGCAGCAAGGGCGGCAGGCCAGCCACGGCATCCGGTGCCTCAAGATCCAGCGCCAGAAGGCGGGTATTCAGGCCCTCCTCTCCGGCGGCGCGCAATTCGTCATCCAGCGTGTACCACCAATGCGCCGAAGGGTGCCGGGGCAGCGGGCGCAGTGGCCCGGCCCGGTCTTGTCGCCAAAAGAGCGTCATGTTCACACCTCCTGCAGAGCTGCGCTGCGATGCAACTCATCGACACAGGTCTGCCAGAGCCAATGCAGTTGCGGACTATGACGCAGCGCTAGATCCACGGTGGTCAGTGTGGTCACGGTCTGATCGTTGATCGCGCAACCGGTGCGCAGCGCATCCAGCGTGTCGATGTTGTAATCCGCCGCGCCAAAGGCCTGCATCTGCGCGTCCAGTTGACGCCATTGCAGTGGCGCTGCTTCTGTCTCATTCGGAGCGTGCGTTTGAACGCGCGCCAGCACATACCGCGCCAGCGTATCGCCCAACACTGCACCAGCGGCGCTGTCGACCGGGAAATGCACCCCCGCCACCGTGCGACTGACGGCAATACGCACCGCGAGACGGTCACATTGGCTGCAGAATTGCGACAGCCAAGACTCGGCATCGCCTTGCAGAGTTGTCGCAAGCTCTTCGGCCATCGCCTTGAACAATGTCGCGAGAAAGATCGCCTCGGTCGCGTGGCCGCTGGGCAAAGTGCCGTGGTCCGGGGTCTGTATCATGGGCTGCACTTGCGCAGAAAAACTCGCCGGGCGCGGGCAGCCAAACCCGTGTTTGATGCGAAACTGGACGGTTGCGCAAAAGCGCAGAGCCGCCGCAATGAACCGGAATATGGCCTTGCTGCGCGCCGGGTGAAAATGCGCCAGCGCCGAGAAGAAAGACGTCAAATCAGAGAGTTGAACATCGATCTCCTCCATCCGGTCCGCACGTAAGTCTGCATAGTGATGCAGGTAATCCAACTGCTGTTCAAAGATATCCGCCCCCGGCGCTGCAAGACGCATGAGGTCGACCTTTGACGCGCTGCCAAGGGCATCGGCGTGACAAAGATAAGCCACCCCATCGGGCGCATCCGTTTCTTGTGCCACCAGATTGATCACCACAGGTGCGATCAGCTCATAGTCGATCACCGCAGCCTGCGGCGTGCCCGCCAGATGTTCGAGGCTTGCGGTGTCAAAACGGCTGACGGCCTTGGCAGCGGGCGGTTGCCAATTGCCGATGATGCCCTCGCGGCTGAGCATAAGCGCGGTCATCATGGCCGCACTATGGTTTGAGCCGGGAAACCCGGCCCCCGTTTGGCCGGTATGACCGGTGTGACCCGAAGGCCAAGCTACACCACTTTGTCCCGTGTGGCCTGTATGTCCTGTATGTCCAAATCGCGCCATTGTCCCCATCCCCCAGATGATTGATGCCGTGCCGATCCCACTGAGCAGCTGCTTTAGAAAAGCAGCTGCCTCACTGCAGGTACCGTGAAAAGTTCGTGAGAACCGGCGGAGCCGCTGGCGGAAAAGCCTGCGCGCCCTAAAGGCAATTCGGGGCGTGGATCAGGCGAGACCCGCGCGGCGCAAGTTCCCTGAGGGGTATTCCGGTTCGGACAGATCCGACATGTCGAAGCCGGGTTCGAGATCACGCATCCGATCCTTTAGCGTGTCCACCGCCTCGCCGTCGCCGCGCTGCTGTTCAAGGGCTGCGAGATAGCGCAAGGGGGGGCGGAAACTGGGCACCAGCGAATGGGCCATGCGGCTGTGTACGCGCGCCGCCTCGTAATTGCCGACCAGTGCTGCCGAGACCCCGGCCTGCATCTCCCACCAATGGCGAGAGCGCGAAAACCGACCGATTTGCAACGCCTTGCGGGAATATCCCGCCGCGGTTTCCAACTGCCCCATGGCGATCTCGGCATTGGCCCAAGAGGCCCAAGCCAGCGGGTTGGACGGGTTCAGCGCGGTGGCATCACGGGCCAGTTCTCCGGCGGCAATCGGATCTTGTCCGGTCAGTAGGAACACATGTGACGCGGCCGCCTTGAGGGCTGCGTTTTCGGGTTCGGACTGCAACGCACGACGCGCGAGATTGGCCGACAGATGCGCCTGATGGCCGGGGTCGAGATCGGTGCTTTCGACGATCAGATTGGCCTGAATAAAGGCCCGCCATGCGAGGAAGATACCTTTTGGCACACGTTCATAGGCCGCTTGCAGGTCGCTGTCCGCCTGATCCAGATCCGGGCGATCCATACTGAAGATATTGCGCAATGCACGAAACCCCAGAAGGCTCGCGCTGATCTTGTTCTTGCGGGTCTCACTGAGCGAGAGCGCATCCACCGCCGCCTCTTGTGCGCGGTAGGCCAGTTGCAGCAATTCATCGTCATCATAGAGCAGCAAATCCTGCTGCATGCCGCGCCAATGGGCGGTCCAGTTGCTCTGTCCGTTGGAATGGCCGGGCATCACCACGCGCAACAACGTCTCGCGTCCGGCCTCGAGGATCTGGGTTTTGACCAGCGTGTGATCTGCCGCGACGCTATCATCGGAGGTATACCGGAACTCCAGGGGCGCGAGATCAGCGAGACCTTTTTCGATCTGACACTGGAAGACCTCATTTGCAGTCTGCATGTCCAGTTGATCCGGAGAGGTCCGGTTGAAATAGACGATCGGCTCGCCGGTTGGTGGCTCGGGGGAGGTCCGTTCCGCACCGTCTTGGGGGGCGCATGGCGCACTCAAAGCCGCGCGTTGTTCCAAGAGCCAGCCATCAAAGGGCGCGGGCAGGTCCAGGCCTTCGAGAAATTCGCCAGACGTGGTGGCCAAAGGCTCTGCCGCATTCGTCGTGACCAAATCCGGATTGAGTGTGAGCGTGCCATGTTCCGACAGTATCACATCCGCCTGCGCAAAGGCCTTGCGGAGCAGACGCAACTCCTGCCGCAAACTGGCGGAGGCCTGCGCCTTGCCACGCCCCTGCCAGAGCAGGTCCTGCAACCAATCGCGGGTGCGCTGTCTTTTGCGACCGGTGGCAAGCGCCGCGATCAGCGCTCTGCCGCGTTTGCTGGGCAGATGCAGAACATCCCCCTCCGAAGTTGTCACCTCGAAGGGGCCGAACAAATTCACATGATATGTAATATGCTCTGGCACGTTGTCTGCCCGCATCCCAACCCGATCCCCAAAACCGAGTATCGGAAATCTGGCCATGACCTGTCAACACATCTCAAAAGATGAATTTATGAGGCAGTTTTAATCTGTATCCGCCAGCGGGTGAAAGCAGGCCGCAGAAACCGAGTCTGACTGTACCTCAAGCGAGGGAACCGCCCCTGCGCAGACCTCGGTGGCGCGCGGACAGCGGGCGCGAAAGGCGCAGCCCTCGGGCGGGTTCAGCGGGTCGGGGAGTTCGGTCTCTTTGGCCTCGGGCGCGGCAAGGGCGCGGCCCACAACCGGCGCGCTGTCGGCCAAAAGCCGGGTATAGGGATGGCGCGGCGCGGCAAAGACCTGATCGGCGGGACCGACCTCGACCACGGAACCAAAATAGAGCACCGCGACGCGATCACTGACCGCCTCCACCACCGCGAGATCATGGCTGATAAAGATATAGGTCAGGCCGAATTTCTGTTTTAGATCAGCAAGAAGGTTCAACACCTGCGCCTGCACGGAGACATCCAGCGCGGACACAGGCTCATCCAGGATCAATATACGCGCATCCGCCGCCAAAGCACGCGCAATGCCGATCCGCTGCGCCTGTCCGCCGGAGAATTCATGCGGGTAGCGGTCGAGAAACTCCTCGCGCAGGTTCACCGCGGCAAAGATCTCTGCAATGCGGGCGGTGCGCGCCTTGGCGTCCATGCCGTGCAGATGCCGCAGGGGCGCGTCCATGATCTGGCGAATGGTTTTGCGCGGGTTGAGGCTGCTGATCGGGTCCTGAAAGACATATTGAATCTTTTGCCCAAAGGTGGCCGGGTCCGCGTTATCAAGCGGTGCACCGTCGATCTCAATCTGGCCGGTGGTGGGCGGTAGCAAGCCCACCAGCATCCGCGCCAATGTGGATTTTCCACACCCCGACTCACCCACGATGCCGAGGGTTTCGCCCTGTTCCACCGTAAGGGAGAGCGGCTGCACCGCTTTGACGCCCGCCTTGGGTGCGCCAAACAGGCGTTTGCCCACCGGGAAGGTCTTGCTGAGGTCGGTGAGTTTCAGTGCCGCGCTCATGCCGTGGCCTCCTGCACTGGGATTTCAGGGTCGATACAGCGGATCTTGCGCGCAGGCCCAAAGGGGCCAAGGTCAATGTCCCCGCTGCGACAGGCACTTGCGGCCTTGGGACAGCGGTCAGCAAAGGCGCAACCTGCGGGCAGTTTGTCCACCACTGGCGGCAGACCGGGAATGGCTGCCAATTGGCGTCTGCCTTGGCCAAGCTCCGGCACGCAGGCCATCAGCCGCGCGGTATAGGGATGGGCGGGCGCATTGAGGATGGCATCGGTGGGGCCTTCCTCGACAATGCGGCCCGCATACATCACCGCCACCCGATCACAGAGCTGCGCCACCACGCCAAAATCATGGGTGATGAAGATGATCGCCAAGCCCCGCTCGCGCCGCAAATCATCCAGGAGCGCAAGGATCTGCGCCTGCACCGTCACGTCGAGCGCGGTTGTGGGTTCATCCGCGATGATCACCTCCGGGTCATTGGCCAGCGCCATGGCGATGCCGACCCGCTGGCGCATGCCGCCCGACATCTCATGCGGGTAATTGTCCACGCGGGCCTCGGCATTGGGGATGCGCACGGATTTCAAAAGCTCAATCGCGCGGGCACGCGCCTCGGAGGTGCTGGTGCGATGATGGCTCTGGATCGCCTCGATGAGCTGCGCGCCAACCGTATAGAGCGGGTGCAGTGTCGCCAGCGGATCTTGAAAGATATAGGCCACACGGTCACCGCGCAGATGGCGCAGGGTCTCATAGGGGGCACCGATCAGATCCTCGCCCTTGTAATGCACCGCACCGCCGGTGATGACACCGGGGGGCGAGGCCACCAGCCCCATGATTGACAGCGCCGTCACGGATTTTCCAGAGCCACTTTCACCAATGATCCCAAGGCATTCACCCGGCCTTACCGAGAGGTCAACTCCGCCCACGGCCTTGTAGATGCGATCCTTCACGTGGAACTGGGTTTGCAGGTTGCGCAGGCTCAAGATGCCGTCGCCTTCGGGCTGCGGCACGGGGTCTGTGCGGCGCACCATGGTGGTCGGCATCGGGCGGCTGAGCGCGCCGGATTTCAGACGCGGATCAAGCGCGTCGCGCACGCCATCGCCCAGAAGATTGATCGCCATCACGATCACAAGGATCATCGCACCGGGCACCACGGAGGTATGCGGATTGGTAATCAGCGCCGAACGCGCCTCCCCCAGCATTGAGCCCAGATCCGCCTGCGGCGGTTGCGAGCCAAGACCGAGGAAGCTGAGGCCTGCCGTCTCAAGGATCATCCAGCCAATGGTGGTGGACATGGCGATCACGATCACCGGGACCACATTCGGAACCACCTCCGTGATAATGATCCGCGCATTCGACATCCCGCAGAGCCGCGCCGCATCGACAAATTCCTTATGCGCAATACCGACGGTGACACCGCGAATATTGCGAGCAAAGAAGGGGATGTTGACGGCGGCCACTGCGATCAGCGCGTTCAGCAGCCCCGGACCAAGTGCTGCGACGATCGCCAGCGCCAGCAGAATATAGGGAAAGCCCATCAGCATATCGACGCCGCGCATGATCACATTGTCCACGCGCCCGCCATAAAACCCGGCGATCACGCCGATGGCCGCCCCGATGGTGGCCGCCGCCACCGCCGCCGCAAAGCCCACCGCCAGCGACAGCCGCGTGCCCCACATCAGGCGGCTGGCGAGATCGCGACCAAGGTGATCGGTGCCCAGCAAGGCCCGCTCGCTAAAGGGTTTCTTGAACCGCTCTGCCGTGTTGGTCACATCCGGGTCGGGCAGCGGCAAAATGGGTGTCAGCAGCGCCAGCAGCACCACCACCGACATCACGATGAGCCCCGCCAGCGCGAGGCGGTTGCGGGACAAAAGACGCAGGAAGCTCATGCTTTGATCCTCGGGTCCAGAAGGCTTTGGGCGACATCGACGGCAATGTTAAAAAGCACGTAGCAGGCAGCGACAAAGACCACGCCGCCCTGCACCAACAGGATGTCACGTTTGAGGATGGCATCGACCAGCATGCGCCCGACGCCGGGCCACTGGAACACCATTTCGATATAGACCGCGCCTGAGAGCACAAACCCGGCCTGAATGCCCAGCACCGGGATGATCGACACCATCGCCGCGCGCAGACCATGGCGCCAGATCACGCTGCGCTCATGCACGCCTTTGGCGCGGGCGGTGCGGATGAAATCCTGCCGCAGAACCTCCAGCATGGCGGAACGCGACAGGCGCGCGATGACGCCAGTGGCCACCACCGCCAGCGCAATGGCCGGAAGGGTCAGATGGCTGATAAGGGCCGAGAGATCCCGCGCGCCGTAGATCGGCCACATGCCGGACACCGGGAACCAGCGCAGATTCACCGCAAATATCAGGATCATCATCATGCCGAGGAAAAACGACGGGATCGAAATGCCCAAAAGCACCGCAAATGTGATCGCCTTATCCGCCAGCCCGTATTGGCGCGCCGCCGAGACGACACCTGCCGCAACACCAAGGATCGAACAGATCACAAAAGATGTGCCCGCCAGCAACAGCGTTGCGTTGAACCGCTCCAGCACCTCATCCAGAACCGCACGATTGAGCGAGAAGCTGCGGCCAAAATCGCCCTGCAACATATTGCCAAGCCAGATAAAATACCGCTGCACCAAGGGCTTATCGAGGCCGAGATCGCGATTGAGCTTCTCCACATTCTCGGGCGTCGCATAAGAGCCAAGGATCGCCGTGGCCGGGTCGCCCGGGATCATCGCCATGATCAGAAACACGATGACCGAGATCCCCAGAAGGACCGGCACCGCGGAGATGAGCCTTTTCACAATATAGCCAGTCATGGCGTGCCTTTCTGCTCTGCCGATTGGGGGAGCGTGTTTCCGGGGAGACTTCAGCAGAAATTCCGGGGAAACGGGGGCCGCGCGCGCCCCGCAGGGGCGCGCGCGGGTCGGATCGGGCAAAGCCCGATCCGAAACCTCTCATCAGTTCTTGGTCACATCATCGAGCAGCAGGAAGAACGAAGGCTGCAGGGCAAAATCCCCCACCCGGTCCGAGGTCACCGCGTTCTGCTTCCAGTTGGCGACAAAGACCCACGGCGCATCCTCCTGCACGATGGTCTGCATCTCCTGATAGAGCTTGGCACGCTCGTCCTGATCGGTCGCAACGCGGGCCGCTTCCAACAGCTCATCCACCTTCGGGTTGGAATAATAGCCTGAGTTGAAGCCACCCTTGTCAGGCCATGCATCCGTGCGCAGCGCAAGGAAGGGCAATGTGTCGGGGTCATTGGTCATCCATGCCATCTCAGCCATGTCGGCCTTGCCCTCCAGCCCCGGATTGACCTCGCCCAGGAACGTGTTCCACTCGTAGGTTTCGATCTTCACATCCAGCCCCACGGCATTGAGGTCCGCCTGAATGGCGGTGCCCATGGCGATAGGATCAAGCATACCAGAGCCGCCCTCGGTCACATAGAACGTCAGCTCCGCCCCTTCTGCCCCCGCCTCGGCCAAGAGTTCACGCGCCTTGTCGGGGTCATAGGGATAGGGTTCGAGCGATTCATTATACGCCCAGGCAAAGGCGGGCGGGGTTGGGCCTGCGGCCACCTCGGCGGTGCCCTCCAGCACATCGTTCACGATCGCGGATTTGTTGATCGCGTAGTTCGCCGCTTGGCGGACGCGCTTGTCGGCAAAGGGGCCTTCCTTGGCGTTGAGGATCAGGAACCAGACATGCGGACCGGCCTGCTCATGCACGGTGAAGGCATCACCCTGGAATTCCGACAGCGCCACCGGCGGCACCTCGACCATCAGATCAATGCCACCGGCCAGCATTTCTGCCGTGCGGGTGTTGGCATCGGTGATCGGGCGGAAGACCACCGCGTCCAACTCTGCCGCGCCGTCCCAGTAGTCGGGGTTTTTCTCGACCACCACGGCCTCGTTCGAGCGCCACTCGGCAAATTTGAATGCGCCGGTGCCGGAGGGGTTGCGGCCGAACTCCGCGCCATGGGTCTTGACCGCCTCGGGCGAGACAATCAGGCCCGTGGGATAGGCAAGGTTCGACAGGAACGGCGCATAGGGCGCGTTCAGCTTGAATTTCACCGTCAGGTCATCGACCGCCTCGACGCTCTCCACGGCAGAGAAGAAGAAGGCCAGCGGGAAGGGGCCGGTGTTGTGGAAGGGGTGGTCCTCATTGAGCATCCGCTCGAAGTTGAACACCACTGCCTCGGCATTGAAGGCGCTGCCATCGTGGAAGGACACGCCCTCGCGCAGCGTGAATGTATATTCGGTGCCATCCTCGGAAATGCTCCAGTCGGTGGCCAGTGCGGGCTCCACCTCCAGAGTGCCGTCCTTGTAGCGCACAAGCCCGTCATAGACGTTCATCAGGATGCGGAAGTCATTCACCGCCGTCACCGCCGCCGGGTCAAGCGCCTTGGGTTCTGCGATCTGGCCGACGATCAACACGCCCGGCGGTGTCTGCGCCGCCGCGGGTGCCACGCCCATCGAAACCCCGGCCAGAGCCGTCGTCGCGAACATTGCAGCCAGTGCGCCGCGCCGCGTCATCTCAAGAAATTTCATGTCGGATCCTCTCTGCTGAGATTTATTTTTCATGATTAATTGTATCCACGCAAATTTTCATGATAAATACAAGTCTAAACCTGCAAGACCCCCGTCCGGAGACCACAATGACCTTTTCAATCCTGATGTATGACCGTGAGACAGGCAGTTTTGCAGCGGCGGCGGCCACTGGCAGCCTGTGCGTCGGCGGCTGGGTTTTGCGCGGAGATATCGAATCAGGGCTGGTGGCCTCGCAGGGGACCGCACCCAGCACATTCTGGCGCGATGACGTGCTGCGGCGGATGTATAGCGGAGACCGAGCAGAAGCGGCGGTGGCGCAGGTTACAGATGCAGATCCGGGGCGCGGACATCGGCAATTGCTGGCGCTTGATCGTTGCGGCGGCACTGGCGGGTTCACCGGCATGCAGAGTGTAAACTACGCAGGCCATATGACAGATCGCGATCTGGCGATCGCTGGCAATATGTTGGCGGGACCACAGGTTTTGACGGCGATGCATGAGGCAGCACAGGGCGAGTATGCCACGTTATCTGACCGGATGCTGGCTGTTCTGGATGCCGCCGCAACGGTTGGGGGGGATGCGCGCGGGCTGCAATCCGCAGCCCTTTTGGTGCTGTCACCAGAGCGCCCGCCACTGGACCTGAGAATCGATTATAGCGACGACCCGCTACCCGCCTTGCGTGCCCTGTGCCTGCGGGCGCATCGCTCGCCTTATTATGACTGGCTTACAGAAGTTCCGGTGTTGAAGGACCGCCACCGGGCGGTGCTGCCGGACGCCAGCTAACGCTGCTCACCAATAAAGCGGCGCGCCAGTTGCGCTTCTTGCGATTGCATTTGCTCCTCTGCGCCCTGCATATGCGAGGCCATAATCTGCCGCGCAGCCTCCGCATCGCCATCGCGCAGGGCTGTCACCAATTGCATCTGATGCTCGCGCCCACGCCGCCAGAGTTCCGGGTTTGGTGGCTCGTAAAGTTTGCGATAGATGGTCATATCGGTGAGCACCCGCGCCATGAAGGAAATCACAAACCCCAACAGCGCATTGCCTGAAAACTCCGCCAGCCGCGCGTGAAATTCGAGCGAGGAGATATGCTGCTCCTTCTCTTCCTCAGCCGACCGCGCCGGTTCTGGGTACCGGGCCGCGAGGGCTTCCATCTCAGCCAATTGCGCCTCATTCAGGCGGCCGGCAAGGCTCGCTGCAAGCTCAGGCTCCAGCGCGCGGCGCATCTGGTAGATGTCTGCAATCGACAGGTTCTGAAAGTAGAAATAATTCGCCAAGAGCGACCGGGCGCGGTTGGCAGAGACCTTGTCGACGAAACTGCCACCCCCCGGACCGGTTCGGGTGATGATCAGCCCCTGCGCCTCAAGGATGCGCATCGCCTCGCGCACGGTGCCCTTGGACACACCGAATTGCGCGATCATCTCCGTTTCATTGGGCAGCTTGTCGCCCTGCTGGAGGTCTCGCTCCACCACCCATGTTTTGATTTCATCCGCGACCCGCACAGGGCGGGAGCGCTTGGGTTGTTTAGGGCTATTGCTCTTACTACTCATCACCCGCCGCTCTTTTATCATGATAAAAACATAGACGGGAAAGCGGCGGGGGTATAGACCTCAATTCATCATGATAAATTGGGGATTGGGCCATGGATTGGGGACAGGAAGCACAACGACGCTTGGACAAGATTGCGACCTGCAGCAGCCCCGGCCCCGGCGTCACCCGCCTGCCCTATACACCCGAACACGCGGCCGCCATAGAACAGATCAGCGACTGGATGTGCCGTGCGGGCCTTGAGCCAAGGCTGGACGCGGCCGCCACGCTGGTGGGGCGCAGTGCGTCACCCTCCAATGGCGCGGCGGTGCTGATCGGCTCGCACCAAGACAGCGTGGTAGAGGGGGGGCGTTACGATGGCATCATGGGGGTGCTGATCGGCTGCCTCGCGCTGGAACGGCTGGCGGCAGAGGGCACGGTGCTGCCTTTCCCTGTTGAGGTGCTTGCCTTTGCCGATGAGGAAGGTGTGCGCTTTCCAACTGCGCTGATTGGGCCGCGCGCCATCGCAGGCAGCTTTGACCCAGAGGTGCTGGAGATGTGTGACGCCGATGGCTTGCGCCTGCGCGATGCGCTGGAGGATTTTGGCGGCAGACCGGATGATATCGCCGCAGAGGCGCGCGGCAAGGACGCCGCCCGCGCCTATCTGGAACTTCATATCGAGCAAGGTCCGGTGCTGGAACAGAGCGACGCGGCGGTCGGAATCGTCACCGGCATCTGCGGCATCGAGCGCAACAGCGTGAGCTTTGGCGGCGAAACCGGTCATGCGGGAACCGTACCAATGGAAGGGCGGCGTGATGCGCTGGTCGCGGCATCTGAGTTCATCGTGAAGGTCCATGATGCAGCTCGCCGTATCGACGGGCTGCGCGCCACCATCGGCACGCTGGCGCTGAAACCGGATGTGGTGAACGCCATTGCGCGGGATGCGACGCTGACGCTGGAAATCCGCGCTCTGTCCGATGCGGCGCGGCTGGAGTTTGCCGCTGCCGCGCAGGTTTGGGGCACCGAGATCGCTGGGACACGCGATGTAAGCTTTGCAATGTCGAAAACCTACGAGCAAACCGCCGTGCCCTGCGTGCCAGACCTGATCCAGACCCTTGAACAGGCCGCTCAGGATGCGGGCCAAAATGCGCCGCTGCTGCCATCGGGCGCCACCCATGATGCCTCTGCGATGGCGGACCTTTGTGATATTTCGATGCTCTTTGTCCGCTGCAAAGACGGGCTGAGCCACCGCCCCGAAGAATTTGCCTCTGCCGAGGACATGGGGGCTGCGATTGACGTGACCTGTGCCTATCTGCGCCGATTGGCGAAAGGCTAATCGGGGTTATGCGGCGAAACGCGCGCCCAGCGCCCGCAGATCGCGGCGTGTCAGATCGGTGCGCGCCAACTGGCAGTATTTGCTGGCGACATAGCTGCGCCCCAATGATCCACTGAGACGGCGCGCCAAGAACAGGTCTGGGAACACATCGAACAATTCCCGGCGATCATCATCTGCGAGACCGCGCAACGCCTCCGGGCCAGGCCAGAAGGTCTCTGTTGCGATCCCTTCGGCAAAGATGACCTGATGCGTTTCCGTCATCAGGTGGATGTAACTCACCCCTGTCTGCGGACTGCGGCGCGCGACACGGTCAGGCCGGAGCGCATGCAACAGCCGCGCGCGCACAAATGCCTCGTTCATATGACCGAGATCCCCCAGCCGCGGACGGTCCAACATAAATCGGTGCTGCGGCGAGATCATCAGGGGCCGGTCATTCGCAAAAAGGCCACCGGGGTGCAACACCAGCGGCATAAGGTGGGGTTGCGCGATGAGGTCGTCACCGCTCAGATCGCGTCGTCCAGTCCAGATCACCGGCTGGAGCCCATTGTCCGCCGTCTGCAGCAAATCCCCTGTGCGGATCTGCTCCACCGGGATTGCGCCGCGGGCCGTCGCGATGCGAATGCCCGGCGTAAAGCAAGGAATACCTGCCGCATAAAGCTGAGGTTGCGTGTTGATCATTGAGGGAGCAACGCCCTTTAGCACCAACTGCTCACCATCGGGGAAGGTGAGAACCGCGCTCCCCGATCCATCGTCGGTGACAATAACATCAGAGGCTGTCACCAGCCCGCCTGCACCAGACCCGCCGCTCAGCCCACTGACATCGATCTGATCATTGTAGAACCCATCCAGATCATCATCCGTGAGATCAAAATCCGAGATTGTGTCGGCCCCACCGGAGGTGGTCATCACAAAACGGTCGTCGCCACCCCCACCGGTGAGACTGTCATCGCCCGCACTGCCCGTCAGCGTATCGGCCCCCGCGCCTGCGTCGACATTGACACCGGTGCTGGACGCGCTTGCATCCAGACTGTCGTCAAAATCCGTCAGCCGCAGCCGTTCGATTTCCTGAAAATAGGCGGTATCGCTGCCGCCTTCGATGATGCCGATTTCTGCACCCGTGAAATTGACCGAAGCCCCGCTGCTCCGACCGGAGAGATCAACGAGATCGTCATCAACGCCGCTCTCCCCCCCGATGATTGTATCGACGCCCGAATTGTCAAAGATCTGGAAGGTGTCGTCATCGGCGTCGCCCTTCAGTTCGTCATTGCCGGTGCCGCCGATCAGGGTATCGGACCCCGCCCCGCCCTGAATGAGATCATCGCCCTCTTGGCCTGACAGATAGTCGTCCCCATCGCCGCCCTCGACTGTATCGGCGTCTGTGCCTGCCCAGATCGTGTCATCGCCATAGTCCCCATCAAGGGTGTCGGCGCCGGTTTCACCATATAGGACATCATCCCCATACATCCCGAGGACCAGATCATCGCCAGAGCCAGCAAAAACTGTGTCATTCAGGCCGGACGCGCCGAAACTCACGGTTGGGTTCGCGCCCCCTTGAATGGTGCCGAGGTACCAATCATCAGGGTGGCGCAATTCCCAGTTATACTCCTCATAAGTGCTCTGAGTCAGCGTGTCGCCCGGTTGGATGGTTGCGTAATATTGCAGCTGGCCAGCGCCATCTACCCACCACAGTTCAATCGGGCCGTCGGCAGAATTGGTGACGGTGAGCGACGTGGGTGTTGTGCCCGTTCCGGACGCTGCAGAAGAAAGGGTCGCCCACACATTGTCAGCATAAACCGAGTCGTTTCCCGCTCCCGCTAAAATGCTGTCTTGCCCATCCCCGCCCGCAAGATTGTCATTGCCTTCGCCGCCATCGATGGTGTCGTCACCCTGATCACCCGAAAGCGTATCATCTCCTCCTGCACCGATCAGACTGTCATCGCCATCGGATGCTTCGATGTAGTCACTCGCGTCATTGCCGGTGATGATATTGAAATCGTCCAAGCTGGTTGGGCTTCCCAAATTGGAATCAGTGCTGCCATTTCCATCTTCACCGACGCGATACCATGCCCCCCCGTCCCAGATTGAGATGATACGTGCCTCTGCATCAATGTTTACATAGTAGGTGCTTGGGAGCGCACGAAAATCCAGCCAATGGCCGTCGCTGGATTCAGATATAGAAGACCAGAATCCGGGGTCATTATAATTTGAGGACGTTACGCTATAGGTCGTCATTTGCTTCCGAATTCACACCATCAACACCACATAGACCGGCCCCCAAAGCAAGAGAGCCTGTAACGCGCGCGTGCTGAAATCTGGCTTTCGCGCGATGCAATTGAACCTAGAAAAGATGAATTAATACCGGCTCAAACCGACCGCAAAATCACCGGTATCATCATTAAATCAGCGCAAGGAATTGGTCTTTTCTTGAGGTGGGCAAACGGAAAACCGCCCACAGACATGCTGCGGGCGGCGCAATCGTGTTGAGGGGTTTGGATCAGCCCAGCACGGATTTGACCGCGCGCAGGGTGCCTTCGACCACCTGATCGGCCTCGGCGCGGGTCAGGCAGAAGGGCGGCGCAAAGCCCAGGATATCGCCCTGCGGCATGGCGCGCGCGATGATCTTGTCCTGTTCCAGCAGTTTCGCGGAAACCTGCGGGCCGATCTTGTCGGCGACGTCAAAGAAGGTGCGACTGTCGCGATCCTTCACAAATTCCACCGCGCAGAGCATGCCCTCGCCGCGTATATCGCCCACATTGGCGTGCGCGCCCAGCGCCTCGGCCATGGTGGCGTTGAGGTACGCCCCTACCTCGCCCGCGTTGCTGACAAGGTTCAGCTCGTCGATGAGTTTCAGGTTGGCCACACCCGCCGCCGCCCCGATGGGGTGCGCGGAGTAGGTCCAGCCGTGGCCGATGGGGCCGTTTTCATCGGTGCCTTGCTCCAGCACCTTCCAGACCTTGTCGCTGACAATGGAACCGGAAAGCGGCGCATAGGCGGAGGTCAGACCCTTGGCGATGGTGATGATGTCGGGCTCCAGACCGTAGTGGTCAGAGCCGAACATGGTGCCCAGACGGCCGAAGCCGGTGACCACCTCATCCGCAACCAGCAGAATGTCGTGTTTCTTCAGGACTGTCTGGATCGCCTCCCAATAGCCTGCGGGCGGCGGCACGATGCCCCCGGTGCCAAGGATCGGCTCACCGATGAAGGCCGCGATGGTGTCGGCACCTTCACGCTCGATCAGAGCTTCCAGCTCGGCCACGCAATGCGCGACGAACTGCTCTTCGGTCTGGTTCAGATCTTCGCGACGGAAATAGTAAGGCGCTTCGGTGTGGATCACCTGCTCGACGGGCAGGTCGAATTTCTTGTGGAACAGCTCAAGCCCCGTCAGGGAGCCGGTGACCAGCCCGGAGCCGTGATAGCCGCGCCAGCGCGAGATGATCTTTTTCTTCTCGGGGCGGCCAAGGATGTTGTTGTAATACCAGATCAGTTTGACGTTGGTTTCATTGGCGTCCGAGCCACCAAGGCCGAAATAGACCTTTGACATGTTCTTGGGCGCGCGATCCAGGATCATCTTGGCCAGCGTGATCGAGGCCTCGGTGCCGTGGCCCACGTAAGAATGATAATAGGCCAGCTCGCGCGCCTGATCGACGATCGCCTCGGCAATCTCCTGACGGCCATAGCCGACGTTGACGCAGTAGAGCCCGGCAAACGCATCCAAGAGCTTGGTGCCGTCGCGGTCCTCGATAAAGACGCCGGAGGCGGTCTTGATCACCCGGTTTGCGCTCTCACCGCGCGCGTGCTGCGCCAGATGGGTCGAGGGGTGAAAGAAGTTGTCGCGGTCCCATTGGTCCAGTTGATCGTTCTTCAGCATGATCTGTCCTTCCTATTTCCGTGCTCCACCTGCGGGGTGGAAAATCTCATCTCACTCAAGGGTTAAGCCCAGTCGCGGCAGACGTATTTGACCTCGGTAAACTCTTCCATGCCCAGCCGTGCGCCCTCGCGCCCCATGCCGGATTGTTTGGTGCCGCCAAAGGGGATCGGCGCACCAGTGACCTTGGTGCGATTGACCGCCACCATACCAAACTGCAACGCGCGGCTCAGGCGATAGATCCGGCGCGGGTCGTGGCTGTGCACATAGGCAACGAGGCCATATTCGCTGTCATTGGCACGCTGGATCACCTCATCCTCGGTGTCAAACGGCGTGATCGGCGCCACCGGGCCAAAGGTCTCTTCGCGCAGGATGGCCGCATCTGCGGGCACATCGGTCAACACGGTGGGTTCATAAAACAGCGGCCCCAGCGCGTGGCGTTTGCCACCACAAGCGAGGGTTGCTCCCTTTTCCAGCGCGTCGGCCACGTGGTGTTCCTGTTTTTGCACCGCTTTTTCGTTCATCAAGGGACCGATGTCGGGATCATCAATCCCCTTGCCCACAGTCAGCGCCTGCGTCGCTGCAACAAAGCGGGTGCAGAACTCGTCATAGATGGCGCGTTCAACAAAGATGCGGTTGGCCCCGAGGCAATCCTGCCCGGAGGTGGCAAATTTCGCCTTGATGGTCTCGGCCACCGCGCGGTCCAGATCGCAGTTCTTAAAGACGATCACCGGGGCATGACCGCCCAGTTCCATCACCAGCCGTTTGACCGTCTCGGCGGACTGGCGATAGAGCAGCTTGCCCACCTCGGTCGAGCCGGTGAACGACAAGGCCCGCACCCGCGCGTCCCGTGTCCATGGCTCAACCACCACTGGGGCCTTGCCCGTAACCACGTTGAACACGCCCTTGGGGATGCCCGCGCGTTCCGCAAGCTCGGCCAATGCCAGCGCGCTGAAAGGTGTTTCACCAGAAGGATGTGCCACAACGGTGCAGCCTGCCGCCAGCGCGGCTGCGGCCTTGCGGGTCAGCATCGCGGACGGAAAGTTCCACGGCGTGATCAATGCGGCCACGCCCACAGGCTCGCGCCACAGCTCCACCTCGGCATCGGGCAAATGGCTGGTGACGCCCTCGATATTGGGGCGTTTGGATTCCTCGGCATAGAATTCGACAAAGGCCGCGCCATACTCGATCTCGCCGCGCGCCTCTGAGAGGGGCTTGCCCTGCTCCAGCACCATCAGGCGGGCGAGGTCTTCTTTGTGTTCGATCATCAATTCAAACCAGCGACGCAGGATGGCGCAACGGTCCTGCGGCAGCATCAATGCCCAGCTGGCAAAGGCGGCATGCGCCGCATCCACCGCAGCAGAGGAATCCTCTGCCGTCATTGCGGTCACATCACCGATGAAATCCCCGGTGGCCGGGTCGTTCACAGCGACAACCTCGCCATTGGATGAGGCACACCATTTCCCATTTATGTAGGAAAACGAGCGCACTAGCGATTTGTCACTGATCTCCGCACGCGCGGACAGGGCCGATAACGACATATCTGCTCCTCCTGAAAGTCTCAGGAAGAGTGTGCAGGGAGTTTTCAGAAGATGTGACTGAAGTTTGCCGGGTGGGCAGAGGATTCAACTGCCCTGCAGCAGGATTTCGAGAGGCGGCACGCCCGCGCCCTTAACGGGTTTGGTCACAATATAGGTGAAATAGCGGCTTAGACCGATGCGCGCATCAAGCATCGCGTCGATCAGCCGCTGGTAAGCATCGATATCGCAAGTAACGATCTGCAACAGATAATCAAAGCCACCGCCCAGCGCCCAGCAGGCCACCACCTCATCATAGCGCTGCATGGCGGCCTCAAAGGACTGAAAGCTTGCCGCCGTGTGATCCGCAAGTTCGGCCGCCACAAAGACGGTCACGTGCGGTGCGATTTTCTTGAGGTTGATGCGGGCGTTATACCCCTCGATCAGCCCGGCCTTTTCCAGCTTCTTCAGGCGTTCCCAGCAAGGCGTGGACGACAGGCCCACCTGATCGGCCAGTGCTGCCTTGGTGATGCGGCCATCGCGGGACAGAATGCGGAGGATATCAAGGTCGCGCTGATCCAGATGCATGTCAGCCCTCGACCACACCGATCACGGCGGCGCAGTCACCGGATTTTATCATGCCGGGGAAATGGCGGCTGATCAGCACGCCACTGCGGCGGGCGCGGTATTCCACGGGGGCCTGCCCGGTGCGGTCGGGCGACCAGACGCGGGCGACCACATCGCCCTTTTGCACATGATCGCCAAGGTCGAGCATGATCTCAAAAAGACCGTCGTGCTCGCTGAACAGGAAACAATCCCCATCCGGCATATCGAGCGTCACACTCGGGTCAATCTGCATCTCACCCTGAAAAATTCCAAAGTGGATCAACACATTGCGCAGGCCTTTCTTGGCGATGGCATTGCTGCGCGCGGTGGACATGCCGCCGCCTCCCAACTCCGTGGTGACCAGAACCTTGCCCATGTCCTCAACAGCGGTGTCGTACATGCCTTCGCTGTCGATCTCCAAAAGTTGCACGGAGTAAGGCGCGTTAAAGGCCTGCATCGCGGCGTAGCAGGCCTCCTGAAGGCCCTTGTCCTCAAGGATATGCGCCGCAGCGAAGGGCACAAAATCCAGCGTTTTGCCGCCGGAGTGAAAATCCACCGCCACATCCGCCATCGGCAGGAGCGTGCGTTGGAAATAATCAGCAATCTTTTCAGTGACCGTGCCATCGGGGCGGCCCGGAAACGCGCGGTTCAGGTTGCCCCGATCAATGGGCGAGGTGCGCGCGCTGACGCGAAAGGCAGGATAGTTGAAATAGGGCACGATGATCAGCCGCCCGGTGACATCCTCGGCGCGTGTGGTGGCGGCAAGCTCTTGCAGCGCCACGGGGCCTTCGTATTCGTCGCCGTGATTGGCTCCGGTCAACAGCGCGGTTTTACCCGTGCCGTTCTGGATCACCGTGATCGGGATCATCACGGACCCCCACGCGCTGTCATCCCGGCTGTAAGGCAGCTTTAGAAACCCATGGTGCACACCGTCCTGATCCAGTGGAATCGTCGGAGAGATCGGATTGTCTTTCATCGCCTTGTCCTTTTGCCTGTCGGGAATGAAGCACCCTTCGCCTCAATTGCGGGGCCTCTCTCTATGTCACCAATACGAAGGCTGAGCGGGAATTCAAAGCCTTGTGTGCGCTCGCGCCATTCGCGCAGGTTGTTGCGCTCTCGCTAGTCGGAGCGCAGCCCTGCCCCCGCACGGTCGCGCGCGCGCACCTGATAGGGGGTCATGTTGTACTCACGCCGATAGGCACGAGAGAGCGATGTTGACGAGGCAAAGCCGCTGGCAAAGGCGATCTCTGCGATGGGAAGGTTCGTATCCGTGATGAGCTTGTTGGCCAGTTTCAGCCGCAACTGCATGTAGTGCTTGGCCGGGGTGGTGTTGAGATGCGTCAGGAACAACCGTTCCAGATGGCGCACAGAGATCCCGGCACGCTCGGCGATCTCAGCCGTCGGGAGCGGATGTTCGATGAACTCTTCCATGATGGCCATGGCACGTACCAAACGGGCCTCTAGGAGGTTGGTATTGCGGGCAGCCCCCTGGGGCTGTTCGCCAGAATAGCCCCGTGCGGTGTCGATCATCAGCACGCTTGCCAGTTCGGCGCAATGTTGCGGTGCGAGGATCTGCGACAGGTAGCGCACCACCAATTCGGCACTGTAACCGCCCCCGGCAGAGGTCAGGAGACCTGCGTTATCCTCCACCAAGCGATCTGTGAGCGTTGGGTATTCTCCGGCCTCCCGCAGCGCGCGCAAGTCTTGCCAATGGGTTGTGGCCGGACCCGACAAGGGCGCGGACCGGCGGATATAGGCGGTTGCCGCATCTGACAGCAAAAAGGCCGGGCGACGCAGCTTTTGCATTGCACGCGCACGCGCCAGCCAGCTGCCGCCGCTGCAGTTGCGCCCGCCGATGACAAAGAGCACATCTTGCAGATATTGCAGCCCAATTGCCGGTTCCGCCCGGATCATCATTCCCGCAGTGCCCGTCACGACACCCGGACTGTCAGAGGTGATCCGCCATGAAAACCATGTGCCTGCTTCCAGTGCATTTGCGGCCTCAAACACCGCAAGGATCGAGGACAGCTCGATATGCGAAAACCCCGGCTGCACAAAAATCTCAACCGTCAATCGCGGGTTTTCACCGCTGGCGTCAGGCGGTGCGCTGGGAGTTGAGGGCGTGGGATTTGCGTTCATATTGGATCAAGACCCTATCCGGCTCGGAAGCACCTCCACAAGTCATCTCGAGCCGCTTTCTCGCAGCAATGCGTCACTTCAGGATCAAGCCGGTTCAGACACTCTCTCTGCTGGGCTGGCGACACGGCGGGATCTTTTTGGCGTGCGCTTGCCCCTGCCCGAGGGACGGTGGGAAAGGCTATTGCCGAACGCTAAGATCCCCCTTAACAATCGCGCGTCGGTTTCCATTTGGAAATAATAGGGAATCCGCCACCATTCTTTGGTGAACCGGAACTGCCCCCGCAACTGTAGGCGCGGAGCGTCGGCGAACTGCCACTGCAGCCTTGGCTGTGGGAAGGCCCGCCGACACGATGAAACGCCAGTCAGGAGACCTGCCGACATCTGTTTTGCAACTTGGCTCGGACGGGGTGTCCGAGGAGGTGTCGAATGCACGTTGTCAGCAGCAAAGTTGACGCGGATCATAGCCAGATCAGGGATACGGGCCATTGCCGTCCGGTCGGTGGTCCAGTTCTGAAGCGGCATATCCTCTCTTTCTCCGGGTCCATCACATACCGGAGTTGATCCATGTATCCGAAATTCCTTCTGGCGAGCGCTCTTTGCGCCACCGGTCTTGGCGTTGCCGCGCAGGCTGACACCACCTATCCGCTCACGCTCGAAAATTGCGGATCGGAAGTCACCTTTGACAAAGCCCCCGAAACAACGGTGACCGTTGGTCAGGCCGCAACAGAGGTTCTGTACGCGCTGGGTCTGGGTGAAAAGGTCACCGGTACCTCGGTCTGGTTCACCAAGGTGCTCCCCGAATTTGAAGAACTGAACGCCGGGGTTGAGCGTCTTGCGGACAATGATCCCAGTTTTGAGAGCGTTGTGGCCAAGCGCCCCGGGCTGGTGAGCGTACAATATGAGTGGCATGTCGGCCCGCAGGGTATCGTTGCCACGCGCGAGCAGTTCTCTGACCTTGGCATCCCGACCTACGTCCTGCCTGCCGATTGTGTGGGCAAAGACAACACCAAGGGGTCCGATGGCACCCGCCTTGAGATGTATGAAATGAGCAGCGTCTATCGCGGCATCGAAGAGATGGCGCAAATATTCAATGTTCCTGAGCGCGGCACAGAACTAGTGGCGAGCCTCAAAGCCCGCGAAACCGCCGCGATTGAAACCGCCAAGGCGCTTGATCTGACTGATAGCTCTGCGGTGTTCTGGTTCTCTTCGGCAGAGATGGACATCGACCCTTACGTCGCCGGGCAAGCTGGCGCACCCGCCTATATGATGGAGGCCCTCGGCCTGCGGAACGTCATCGAAAGCAATGAGGAATGGCCGACCGTCAGCTGGGAAACCATCGCGCGCGCCAATCCGTCGGTGATTGTGGTCGCCCGTATGGAACGCCGCCGTTTTGAGGCCGACGATGTTGAGAAAAAGCTGGAGTTCCTGCGCACGGACCCGGTTGCCAGCCAGATGGATGCGGTGAAAAACGACCGTATCGTGATCCTTGATGCCCATGCGATGGATCCCTCGATCCGCAATATCTCGGCGCTGGAAACCCTGGCCGAAGCACTGCCCGCATTGGATCAGTGATGAGCGACGCGGCACTCACCCGCCCCCTGCATAGAGGTGTCACGCTGTGGGGCGTGCCGGGGATTGCCGTCTTGACGCTGGCCATTCTGGCCGGCGTCATTATTGGAGAGACGCCGCTGCCTATCCCCACGGTGGCGGCGGCGCTTGCCAATAACCTGTGGGATGCAGGCTATGTAATCGATCCCATTGATGCCGGTATCATCTGGAGCTACCGGCTCCCCCGGACCTTGGTTGCGGCGGCCTGCGGCGCAGGGTTGGCGCTTTCGGGCGTGGTGCTGCAATCGCTGGTGCGCAATGCGCTGGCCGATCCTTATTTGCTCGGTGTCTCCGCCGGGGCTGGCGCCGGAGCGGTCACCGTGACTGTCTTGGGAGTCGGCGGCGGCCTCTTGGGGATCTCGACAGGTTCTTTTATCGGCGCGGCATTGGCCTTTGGTGTTGTATCATTGTTGGCGCGCGCCGCCGGGGGTGGCCCCGCACAACTGGTTTTGGCCGGGATTGCCGGGTCGCAATTATTCAATGCGGTCACATCTTTTCTGATCGCCAAATCGGCAAATGCCGAACAGGCGCGCGGGATCATGTTCTGGCTACTTGGGAACCTGTCCGGTGTGCGCTGGCCGGATGTGTCACTCGCGGTGCCTACAGCGGTTTTAGGTTTTTTCGTCTGCCTTTGGTTCGCCCGAGCCATGGATGCGTTTTCCTTTGGTGCGACCTCGGCGGCCGCGTTGGGCATACCGGTGCGCCGGGTGCAAATCGCCCTGATCGGAGCTGTGACACTGATGACCGCCGCCATGGTGAGCCTTGTTGGGTCCATCGGTTTTGTCGGTCTCGTGATCCCGCACGCCATGCGCTACGTTGTGGGACCGCGCCATGTGCGGCTGGTGCCAGCGACCGCCCTTGCAGGTGCGGTGTTCCTGATCGCCGCCGATATCGCATCACGCGTGTTGATCCCCGGACAGGTGGTGCCCATCGGGGTGGTCACCGCATTGGTGGGCGCGCCCGGCTTTGCGCTGATCCTCATTCACAATCGGAGTCGGGTATGAAACTGACCGCCACATCACTGGGTTGGCGCGCAGGCTCCAGAGCAATCGTCGAAGATGTCTCTGTGCAGATTGAACCCGGAGAGACCTTTGGCCTGATCGGCCCGAACGGATCTGGAAAGTCGACTTTGCTAAAGCTGCTGGCGGGGCTTGCCAAGCGCGGCAAGGGCACGGTGCATCTGGACGACCGCCCCCTCGCGGATCTGTCCCGGCGCGAGATCGCGCAGAGCATCGCGTTTGTGGAGCAGATCGCGGACACCTCGGAGCGACTGACAGTCCGCGATGTTGTGGAATTGGGGCGCACGCCCTGGCTCTCGGCCCTCTCTCCGTTTGATGATCATGATCGCTCCATCGTGATGGACGCACTGCAGGCCGTGGACATGGCGGATATGGTCGATCAGGCTTGGGCGACCCTTTCGGGCGGTGAACGCCAGAGGGTTCAGATCGCGCGCGCCCTTGCCCAGCGCCCGCGATTGCTGATCCTGGATGAGCCGACCAACCACCTCGACATCCATCACCAAATGACGCTCCTGCAATTGGTCAGCCGTCTTCCGATTACCATTGTGATGGCGCTTCATGATCTCAATCAAGCGATGAACTGTGATCGGGTCGGGGTAATGCAATCGGGGCGACTGATCGCCTGTGGCCCGCCCGCAGAGGTGTTGACGCCGGATCGGCTGGCTGAGGTTTTCCGCATCCGCGCAACGCCGCTCTTTGATCCAACCGATGACTCCACCGTTCTTCATTTTCATTGCCTATAGGACTTAACGATATGAAATTTCACATGGTTTTTGCAGCTGCAATGATGGCCTCGCCTCTGATTGCCGAGACCCACGAGGTGCAGATGTTCAATCGCAACGAACAGGGTGCGATGATCTATCAGCCCGAGTATTTACAGATTGCCCCCGGCGACAGTGTGCGGTTCATCCCCACGCAACCCAGTCATAACGCGGCAACGATTGACGGAATGATCCCCGAGGGTGCAACACCTTTCAAAAGCAAGATCAACGAGGACTTCACCGTGACCCTGACCGAGAGCGGACGCTACGGCATCAAATGTTCGCCGCATTTTGCGATGGGAATGGTGATGGTGATTGATGTGGGCGACGTGGACGTCGCACAGGAGTTGCCCGAGGATTTGCCAAAACGCGCGATGCAGCGATTCCGCGACATTCTCGCTGTGGACGCCCAGTGATATTGACACCCCTCTCGATACCAAGTCGGGAGGGGTGACGAAATTGTTCCATGTTTTCTGAGTCATTGGCAAGAATCTGCCACCGCGCAACAGGCGTATTGGCACACACGGGTTTTTGACAGAATGTTACGGCGCTTCACGAACGTCAGAAACAACGCCAGAGATTCCCTTGCAGACCATTGCCCGCACCCTCCGCCTGAAATCGATTGTTAGTGGAATTCTTCTTATCGCGGCTCTGGGCCTGAGCGCCTGTGGCGAAGCGCCCGTTGGCGATGATAGTCAGATCGATCCAACCCGCCGTGCCTTTGCGATGCGCGAGGCGGAGAGCCTGCGATCCCGTGGGGCACGCGTCTGGTGTGTGCCTTTTGCGCGTAATCTCTCCGGTGTGGAAATTCGCGGCAATGCGCGGACATGGTGGAAACAGGCGCAGGGCCTGTTTGATGTTGGCAAATCTCCCTCTGTTGGCGCCGTCATGGCCTTCAGCGCCACGCCATCTATGCCGCTTGGCCATGTTGCGGTGGTCTCTGAAGTTGTTGATGACCGCATGCTGCGAGTCGATCATGCCAACTGGCACCGCAACAAGGTATCGCTTGGGATGGCCGTGATTGACGTTTCCGACAAGAACGACTGGTCGCGTGTGCGTGTGGAAAGCAACCCCGGCTCATTTGGCAGCGTCTACCCGATCAACGGGTTCATCCGCCCCAATTCCTGATCGCTGGGCTATTATCCCGGCAGAACAGAGAGAAGGCCCGCCAAAGACTGGCGGGCCTTTTTCGTCAACAGATGGCAAGGGCGCCATCACTACTCACTAACCAAGCGCGGGATTACCCTTCGTAGGCATCCATGCCCTTCAGCTTATCTTCGGTCATCGGTAGATAGACACGAACTTCGTCACCGCCGGTCTCATGCAGAACTTCGATCTGGTTCAGGTCCAGTTTTACCGGCTTTTCACCGATACCGAGGAAACCGCCCACATCGACGATGGCGTGGGTGATCTCACCCTTGTCGTTCATCACGAGGTCAGACACCTCGCCCATCCATTCGTCCTTGGCATCATAAGCGCGGGCACCGGTCAGCATTTCGGCGGTGAGCTTATCACCCTGCACGGTTTCAAAGCCCTCGCGCTGCATCTCGCCCATCTCGCTCTTGACCTCGGCAGTGGTCTCTTTGACCTCAGCGGTCGCATCGTTCACTGCTTCGCCAACATTGTCTGCTACGGCTTGGGCGGAGTTCTCAAGGTCCTCGGCTGTGTTTTCCACTGCAGTCGCGGTGTTATCCGCCACCTGCTCTGCACGATTGCCGAGATCGTTCATCGCGGTGTGCTCATAAGCTGGTGCATTCTTCAACTCAGCCACTTCCGCCTGCATCACCAAGAAATAGTCCGCGTCATCTTCTGCGGTGGCGCTGTCCGACACCATTTTCAGAGCATCCATGTCGACAGCGACCTGACGTTCACCGATGCCGAGGAACCCCCCGATATCAACCAGAACGGACTGGATGTTGCCATCGCGGCTCAGCACGATGTCATGCACTTCGCCGATGTCTTCCCAATCTTGCTGCACACCTTCATAGCCCTCAGGGTTGACCTCGGTGCTGGTGGTGTAGATGCGCTGGCCAATGAACTCGGAGGCTTGGATCGCCATTGGATCAGCTTCGGCCATAAACTTGTGATCATCCGCAAACGCCATGGTAGAAGTGGCAGTCAGCAGGGCGGTAGAGATCAGAAGGTTTTTCATCAGTACTCTCCTCATTTGAGTGTATTCAGTTGCGGCCGCTTACAGCCACACAACGAGAGCACCGGAGAAATTGTTCCTGTGTTTTTTGAGGTTTGTCAGAAAATTCTTATCGCGCCCTTTGTGAAAGACCTGAATGATCGCGCCGTCATAGCCTCCGCTCTGCACCCCAACGGCACACGCGCAGGATGTGCCCCTCAGGAGGCAACATCTCCGCCAATGGCCAAGGTCAAGGCGTGCGCCGCCTCGATTACGGGGCGGCTCAACTGGGTGATTTCCTGCGCGCTGATCCGGCTGGTCGGACCAGAAACGGAGATCCCCGCGATGGCCTCTCGGTTCATGTCGAAAACCGGTGCCGCAATACAGCGCATGCCCGCGTTCTTTTCCTCATTGTCGACCGCAAAACCCTGCGCACGGATCGCCGTCAGATCCTGTTTCAGCGCCTCATGATCGGTGATGGTGTGATCGGTAAAGACCTCCAGCCGGGTGGTCGCCAGTAGCCGGTCCAGGCGACCGACATCCATCTGCGCCAAGAGCGCCTTGCCGATGCCCGATGCATGCATCTGCGACAGGGTACCGGGCGGAAAGAAAGCGCGAATGCTGGCGTGGGTCTCCACCTGACTGAGAAACAGCACATGGCCCTCCTTCTCGATCCCGAGGTTGGCGGTCTCGCCCGTTTCCTCCATCAGCTTTCGCAGGATCGGGCGCGCGCGATCCACCAGACTGGTGCGGCGCAGGAACCGCGCACCGATCACAAAAGCCCGCGCGCCGATGTGCCAGAGCTGTTCTTCGGTGTCGAACTCCACCAGCCCGCGCCCTTCGAGCGTCACCAGGATGCGGTAGACGGTGGCAGGCGACTGGCCCATCTCCTCGGCGATCATGGTGAGCGGTTTGCCCTGCGCTTCGCTGAGAAATTCAAACACCTCCATCGCCCGGTCGAGTGACTTGATGGTGTTTTGCGCCGTTTTGTCATGCCAGTCGCGCGGGCGTCCACGCGCCCGCCGGGTGGCTTTAGGAGCATTTTCTTGCGAATCCATAAGATCCCTCCGGCACTATGCGAAATTCAAATTCACGATATGAAAAACTCAAACCGCTGACAAGGAACGATATTTCCGGAAATTCCCATTTTCGAAAAACGATTTCAAAAAAATTTCATCGCTGACGGGTCCGGACTAGGGTGTCTCAACGACGGAAGGAGACATTCCATGAGCTTTCAAAATCCCGTTTTCATCCCGGGTCCGACCAACATCCCCGAAAGCCTGCGCAAGGCCTGCGACATGCCGACGATCGACCACCGCTCGCCGCTGTTCGGTCAGATCCTGCATCCGGCCCGCGACGGCGTGCGCAAGGTTCTGAAAAGCGAAACCGCCGAAGTTTTCATCTTCCCCTCCTCCGGCACCGGCGGCTGGGAAACCGCGCTGAGCAACACGCTGTCGGCAGGCGATACCGTGCTGGCGGCACGCAACGGCATGTTCAGCCACCGCTGGATCGACATGTGCCAGCGCCACGGGCTTGATGTGCAGATCGTCGAGACCCCCTGGGGCGCAGGCCTGCCCGCCGACCGCTATGAGGAGATCCTGAGCGCCGACAAGGACCACAAGATCAAGGCGGTGCTGGCCACCCACAACGAGACCGCCACGGGCGTGAAATCCGACATCGCCGCTGTGCGCCGCGCGTTGGATGCTGCTGGCCACCCGGCGCTGCTGTTTGTTGATGGCGTCAGTTCCATCGCCTCGATGGATTTCCGCATGGACGAATGGGGCGTCGACGTGGCCGTCACCGGCTCGCAAAAGGGATTTATGCTGAGCGCGGGCCTCGCCATCGTTGGCTTCAGCCCCAAGGCGATGGAGGCGACAAAATCCGCCCAGCTGCCGCGCACATTCTTTGACGTGCATGACATGGCCAAGGGCTATGCCAACAACGCCTACCCCTATACGCCCGCCGTGGGGCTGATGAACGGGCTCAATGAATCCTGCAAGATGCTGCTGGCTGAGGGACTGGAGAACGTCTTTGCCCGCCACCACCGCATCGCCGAAGGGGTGCGCGCCGCCGTGGGCGCCTGGGGGCTGGAGCTCTGCGCCGCCACGCCGGAGGTCTATTCCGACACTGTCAGCGCCATCCGCACGCCCGAAGGGTTCAACGCCACCGATATCGTCACCCATGCCGCCGACAAATACGGCATCGCCTTTGGCGTGGGTCTGGGCGAGGTCGCGGGCAAAGTGTTCCGCATCGGCCACCTCGGCAGCCTGACCGATGTGATGGCGCTCTCCGGCATCGCCACCGCCGAGATGTGCATGGTCGACCTCGGCCTTGATATCCGGCTCGGCTCCGGTGTTGCGGCAGCGCAGGAGTATTATCGCGGCAATGCGGCCTCCGCGCAGCAGGACGCCGCGTGATGAAGGACAGCGCGATGTATATCCCCACCTATGAGGACATGCTGGCGGCGCATGAGCGGATTGCGCCGCACATCCGCCGCACGCCGATCCGCACCTCGGCCTATCTGAACGAGCTGACCGGGGCGGAGCTGTTTTTTAAGTGTGAGAACTTTCAGGAGCCGGGCGCCTTCAAGGTGCGCGGTGCCAGCAACGCGGTGTTTGGTCTAGACGCAGCGCAGGCGGCCAAGGGCGTCGCGACGCATTCCAGCGGCAACCATGCCTCCTGCCTGTCCTATGCGGCGATGCTGCGGGGCATTCCCTGCAACGTGGTGATGCCGCGCACCGCGCCGCAAGCCAAGAAGGACACCGTGCGCCGCTATGGTGGCAAGATCACCGAATGCGAGCCCTCCACCTCGTCGCGCGAGGAGACCTTTGCCCGCGTGCAGGCCGAGACGGGCGGCGATTTTGTGCATCCCTACAACGACCCGCGTGTGATCGCGGGACAGGGCACCTGCGCGAAGGAGTTCGTGGAACAAACCGATGGGCTGGACCTCGTGCTCGCGCCTATCGGCGGCGGTGGCATGATTTCGGGCACCTGTCTGACCCTGTCGACGCTGGCGCCGGAAACCCGGATCATCGCCGCCGAGCCCGAGCAGGCCGATGACGCCTACCGCAGCTTCAAAGCGGGCTACATCATCGCTGATGATGCGCCCAAGACCATCGCTGACGG
This sequence comes from Tritonibacter mobilis, assembly GCF_001681715.1. Lineage (GTDB taxonomy): Bacteria > Pseudomonadota > Alphaproteobacteria > Rhodobacterales > Rhodobacteraceae > Epibacterium > Epibacterium mobile. Next base: position 34,782 of record NZ_LNWY01000005.1, read on the forward strand.
GCTGCTGGTGCCGCTGAAGGATCTGACCTGGCATTTTGTGGCGAACCATGTGTCCGACATCCTGACCGCATCGGATCCCGAAATCATCGACGCGATGAAGCTCATTTGGAAGCACCTGCGCGTGGTGATGGAGCCCTCTTCGGCGGTGCCCCTCGCCACGATCCTGAAGAACCCTGAGACCTTTCGCGGCAAGCGCGTCGGTATCGTTTTGACCGGTGGCAATGTCGACCTCGACCGCCTGCCATGGACGCTTTGAGACCCTGTGTGTCCCTAAATAGACTCTAATATGGGAGTAACCCCTATGAATGCACCCGCAAATTTCGAAAACCTTGAAGTGGGCTTTGACGTCCCAGCCCTGCCCGGCATGGACGAAGCCGATATTCAGACACCCTGCCTTGTGCTCGACCTTGACGCGCTCGAGCGCAACATCAAGAAGATGGGCGACTACGCCAAAGCGCATGGCATGCGGCATCGCGTGCACGGCAAGATGCATAAATCGGTGGATGTGGCCAAGCTGCAGGAATCGCTGGGTGGCGCAGTAGGTGTCTGCTGTCAGAAAGTGTCGGAGGCCGAAGTCTTCGCCCGTGGTGGCATAAAGGACATATTAGTCTCTAATCAGGTGCGGGATGCGGCCAAGATCGACCGTCTGGCCCGGCTGCCAAAGCTTGGCGCGCGCACGATCGTCTGCGTCGATGATCTGGCCAATGTGGCGGATCTGTCGGCGGGCGCACAAAAGCACGGCACCGAGATCGAGTGCTTTGTTGAGATCGACTGCGGCGCGGGGCGTTGCGGTGTCACCACCACCGAAGCCGTGGTCGAGATCGCACAGGCCATCGATGCGGCAGCGGGCCTGAAGTTCACCGGCATCCAAGCCTATCAGGGCGCCATGCAGCACATCGACAGCTACGAGGGCCGCAAAGAAAAACTCGACATCGCCATCGCACAGGTTGCGGATGCGGTCGAGGGTCTGAAAGCGGCAGGTCTCGCGCCTGAATTAGTCTCTGGTGGCGGTACAGGCTCTTATTATTTCGAGTCTAACTCGGGCGTTTATAACGAATTGCAGTGTGGTTCCTATGCGTTCATGGACGCCGACTATGGCCGTATCCTTGATCAGGATGGCAAACGGATCGATCAGGGCGAATGGGAAAACGCGTTCTTCATCCTCACCCAGGTGATGAGCCACGCAAAAGCCGACAAGGCGATCTGCGACGCGGGCCTAAAGGCGCAATCGGTGGACAGCGGGTTGCCCTTCATCTTTGGCCGAACCGATGTGGAATACGTCAAATGCTCTGACGAGCATGGCGTGATTGCCGACCCCGAGGGCGTGCTCAAGGTGGGCGAGAAGCTGAAGCTGGTGCCCGGCCACTGCGACCCCACCGCCAATGTGCACGACTGGTACGTCGGCGTGCGCGGCGGCAAGGTCGAGACCCTCTGGCCGGTATCTGCCCGCGGCAAGGCCTACTGAACAAACCCCCAACTGGCGGAGGTGCGCATCGCCGCCCTCCGCCGGCTTTTTATTTGCCTCGTGGTCCAGATGAATGGGCCGCGCCCGATCAATGGAGACACTGATGTATATCGTACCCGAACGGGCGATTGCCGACCTGATGACGCGCGATGCTGCCTTTGATGCGGTGGAGAAGGTCTTTGCCGCTATGGCCGCCGGTGACGCCTATAACTTTCCGGTGGTGCGCGAGGCCATTGGCCATGAGGACGCGCTTTATGGGTTTAAGGGCGGCTTTGACCGCGCGGGCCTGTCGCTGGGGCTGAAGGCCGGCGGCTACTGGCCCAACAACCTGGAAAAACGCGGGCTGATCAACCACCAGTCCACCGTGTTCCTGTTTGACCCCGACACTGGCAAGGTGCGCGCCATGGTCGGAGGCAATCTCTTGACCGCGCTGCGCACGGCGGCAGCGTCTTCGGTGTCGATCAAGCACCTTGCGCGCGAGGACGCCAAGGTGATCGGCATGATTGGCGCGGGCCATCAGGCCAAGTTCCAGCTGCGCGCCGCGCTGGAGCAGCGTGACTTTGACAAGGTGATCGGCTGGAACCTGCATCCCGAGATGCTGTTGAACCTCGAAGAGGTCGCAACCGAGGCGGGCCTGCCGTTTGAGGCGGTTGAGCTGGACGGCATGCGTGCTGCGGATGTGATCATTTCCATCACCTCCTCCTTTGATGCGATCCTGAAGGCGGATCAGGTCAGCCCCGGCACTCACATTGCCTGCATGGGCACCGACACCAAAGGCAAGCAGGAGGTCGATCCCCAACTTCTGGTGCGCGCCACTGTCTTTACCGACGAGGTGGCGCAATCCACCTCGATCGGCGAGGCGCAGCATGCGGTGGCGCAGGGTCTGATTGGCGAGGCAGATGTGGCGCAGCTGGGTGCCGTTATTAACGGCGCGCATCCGGGCCGGACCTCGGCGGAGCAGATCACCCTGTTCGATGGCACCGGCGTTGGCCTTCAGGACCTTGCGGTAGCCGCCTCAGTGGTTGAGTTGGCGGTGAAAAAGGGCATCGCCATCGAAGTCGATTTTTAACCTCAAGACGCCATCACTCACGGCTGTTTGCGCCCCGGTTCATCGCCGGGGCGTTTTTTTTCGTCAGACGTGCGCGCCCAGATAGGCCTGACCGCGTTCGGTGATGAAATCCACCAACAGGCGCACCTTCGGGTCCTGCAGTTTTTTATGCGGATAAAGGCAGCCGAAGATCGCAGCCATAGGGTGCGCCTCCGGCAGGATCTCCACCAGTGCGCCCGTGCGGAGATGCTCGGCCACCTCAAATCGCGGTTTATTGACGATGCCCCGGTGATCCAGCGCCCAGTTCAGCAGCACCTCACTGTCATCGGCATCATATTTGCCGCTGACTTCGAATTTTCGAAATCCAGATTCTGTGTTCAAGGTCCAGAAATACTCTGGCGAACGTGGGTAGCGCAGCAGCAGGCAGTTGTGTTTGCCCATCAGATCCTGCGGCACACGCGGGGTGCCGTATCGGTCCAGATATGAGGGCGATGCGCATAGCACGCGCTCCACCCCAGCGATCTTGCGCATCTTCAGGCTCGAGTCGCTCGGCGTGCCGACAAAGAACGCCAGATCCAACCCATCGGCAAGGATATCGACACGGCGATCCGACATCCGCATCTGCACATCAATTTCGGGGTGTACTTCGACAAAATCAGGCACTAACGGGGCAATTATGAGCCGTCCGGCCGCCAGAGGCGCGGTGATTTTCAGGGTCCCGCGCGGGCGGCCAGAGAACTGCGCAACCACGCTCTCAGCTTCCTCTACCACCTCAAGGATACGCAGGGCTTCCTGGTAGAATCGCTTGCCTGCCTCTGTGGGCGTCAGCGACCGTGTGGTGCGATTGAACAGCCGCACACCGAGATGTTCTTCCAGTTCTTTGATCCGTTTGCTGGCCACAGCCGGGGTCAGACGCACGTCCCGCCCGCCTGATGTGATACTGCCCAGCTCCACCACGCGACAGAACAGACGCAGGCTCTCCATATAAGCCATTCAAAAACCTCGATTGCTGAGACTCTCCCGATATAGCCGAGCAAATCGCCTCTGATTATCAACACATCGTTGAAAGTATTTCGCAAAGCACGCCGTATTTCAATGCAGTCAGAGGGGTTACTCTGTGCCGCAGCTCTAGAGGCAGGGCAGAACAGGGAGGTTCAATGGCTCAGGAACATCAAATCCGCTTTCTTCTGAACGGAGAGGAAAAGCGCATCGCTGACGTCAAAGCGACGCTGACCTTGCTGGATTACCTGCGCCTTGATCAGCGCCTGACGGGCAGCAAGGAGGGCTGTGCCGAGGGCGATTGCGGTGCCTGCACCGTGCTGGTCGGTCGCCTGCATCAGGGCCAGCTGCACTATGAGACGGTCAACGCCTGTATCCGCTTTCTGGCGTCCCTGAACGGGTGCCACATCGTCACCGTCGAGCATCTCTCTGGCCCAGAGGGTCGCCTACACCCGGTGCAACAGGCGATGGTGGATTATCACGGCAGCCAGTGCGGCTTTTGCACGCCGGGCTTTGTCATGTCGCTCTATGCGCTGTGGATGGGCAATCCGGAGCCGTCGATGCAGCAGGTCGAGACTGCGATCCAGGGCAACCTCTGCCGCTGCACCGGGTATGAGCCGATCGTGAAGGCGGCGATGGCCGTCACCCAATACGGCACCCCGGCGCATGACCACCTCACCCGCGAGCGCCAAGCTGTGACCGCGCAGTTGATCGCGCTTCAGCCCAAAGCGCGCATCACTACAGGCCCCGAGGACGACCGTGCGATCCTGCCGAAGGATGTTGCCGACCTCGCACAGGTGTTGGCCGAAAACCCCAAGGCGACCATTGTGGCTGGTTCCACCGATGTGGGGCTGTGGGTCACCAAACTCATGCGCCCGATCTCTCCGGTGGTGTTCATCACCCATCTGGAAGAGTTGAAATCCGTCGCCCTTACGGATGACGCGCTGACCATTGGCGCTGGTGTTACCTATTCCGAGAGCGAGGCCGCGATCCGCGAGGCTTTCCCGCATCTTGGCGAATACTGGGACCGCATCGCCGGCTGGCAGGTGCGCAATATGGGCACCATCGGCGGCAATATCGCCAATGGCTCTCCGATTGGGGACACACCGCCGGTGCTGATCGCCCTTGGCGCTGAGGTCATGCTGCAAAGCACCCGTGGTACCCGCATCCTGCCGCTGGAAGATTTCTTTATCGACTATGGCAAGCAGGACCGCGAGGCGGGCGATTTTGTCGCCGCCATTCGCATTCCGCGCAGCCAACCGGGCCAGATCGACGCGGCCTACAAGATCTCCAAACGCCGCGACGAGGATATTTCTTCGGTGGCCGCCGGGATCAGCGTCACCATCACTGATGGCATCGTCACCGCCGCCCGTCTGGCGTTTGGTGGCATGGCCGCGACGCCCAAACGGGCCGCGCATGCCGAAGCGGCGCTGGTCGGACAGCCCTTTACAGCCGCAACCTTTGATGCGGCTGCAAAGGCGCTGACCCAAGATTTCACCCCGCTGAGCGATTGGCGCGCAAGTGCGGACTACCGGATCACCGTCACCGCCAACCTCTTGCGCCGGTTCTATCTGGAACAAGACAGCACACAGGACGCGCCGGTGCGTCTGGCCATCGCGTGAGGGAGGATAGAACCATGAAAGATCTGAACACCACCGCCGAGATCAAGAGCGCCGCCCATCAGGACCTCAAGCACGACAGCGCCATCAAGCAGGTGCAGGGCCGGGCCGATTACACCGATGACATTTTGGAACCCGCAGGCACCCTGCACGCCTATCTCGGGGTCTCCACCGTCGCACATGCCAACATCCGCGGCATGGATCTGTCCCGGGTGCGATCCGCACCGGGCGTGGTGGACGTGCTGACCGCCGACGACATCCCCGGCGTCAATGACGTCAGCCCCACCGGCAAACATGACGAGCCGGTGTTCCCGACCGAGAAGGTAGAATTCCACGGCCAGCCGCTCTTTGCGGTGATCGCCGAGAGCCGCGATGCGGCACGCCGCGCCGCGGAGCTGGCGGATATCGACTATGAGGTGCTGCCCCACGCGCTGGATGCGATTTCGGCCCGTGACGCTGGCATGCCCATGGTCACCGACCCGCTGAAACTGGAGCGCGGCGATGTGGAGACTGGTCTGGCCGAAGCGCCGCACCGCGTGCAGGGCCGCGTCACTGTCGGCGGGCAGGATCACATGTATCTCGAGGGCCATATCGCCTTTGCCATTCCCGGCGAGGATGACGATGTGATCGTGCATTGCTCCACCCAACACCCGAGCGAGGCGCAGCATATGGTGTCTCATGTGCTTGGCGTGCCGTCGAATGCGGTGGTGGTGAACGTGCGCCGCATGGGCGGTGGGTTTGGTGGCAAGGAAAGCCAGATGAACCTGTTCTGCGCCGTTGCGGCCCTTGGCGCCAAGAAGCTGAACCGCCCCGTCAAGATCCGTCCCGACCGCGATCAGGACATGACGGCGACCGGCAAGCGGCATGATTTTGTGATCGATTATGATCTCGGCTTTGACGGTGAAGGGCGCATTCAAGCTGTGGACAGCCAGTTTGCCGCGCGCTGCGGCTATTCCTCGGACCTCTCCGGCCCGGTGACGGATCGCGCGCTGTTTCATGCCGACAACGCTTATTTCTATCCTCACGTCCGCCTGACCTCCTGCCCACAGAAGACAAATACCGTCTCTAACACAGCGTTTAGAGGCTTTGGTGGGCCACAGGGTGTGGTTGCAGCGGAACGGATGATCGAGGAGATCGCCTATGCGCTGGGCAAAGACCCTCTGGAGGTGCGCAAGGCCAATTTCTATGGCCAACCCGGCGATGGCCGCACCCTCACCCCCTATCATCAGGAGGTCGAGGACAATGTGATCGGTCGCATCGTCGAGGAGCTGGAAGAGAGCAGCGACTATCAGGCGCGCCGCGCGGCGATCATTGCCGACAATGCCAAGGGCGGCATCATCCGTCGTGGCATCGCGCTGACGCCGGTCAAATTCGGCATCTCCTTTACTGCCACATGGTACAATCAGGCCGGTGCGCTGATCCACATCTACAATGACGGCTCGATCCATCTGAACCATGGTGGCACCGAGATGGGACAGGGCCTGAACACCAAGGTCGCGCAGGTGGTGGCCGAGGCGTTTCAGGTCGATTTCGACCGCATCAAGATCACCAAGACCACCACGGAGAAGGTTCCGAACACCTCTGCCACGGCGGCCTCTTCCGGGTCCGACCTCAACGGCATGGCGGCGCTGGATGCCTGCGAACAGATCAAGACGCGGCTGGTCAAATTCGCCGCCGAGAGCCGGGGCGTGGCCGAAAGCGCGGTCAGCTTTGGCCCCAACCACATTCGCATCGGTGACGAGCTGGTGGAGTTCGCGACCTTCATCCGCGAGGCCTATATGGCGCGGGTGCATCTGTCGGCGGCAGGGTTCTACAAGACGCCCAAGATCCACTGGGATCGTGCAGCGGGCAAGGGACGGCCGTTCTACTATTACGCCTATGGCGCGTCTTGTTCCGAGGTCGCCATCGACACGCTCACCGGGGAATACCGGGTGGAGCGCACCGACATCCTGCATGACGTGGGTCGCTCGCTGAACCCGATCTTGGACAAGGGCCAGGTTGAGGGCGCGTTTATTCAGGGCATGGGCTGGCTCACCACCGAGGAGCTGTGGTGGGATGACGCAGGGCGCCTGCGCACCCATGCGCCTTCGACCTACAAGATCCCGCTGGCCTCGGATCGGCCGCGCAGCTTCAACGTGAAGCTCGCGGATTGGTCGGAAAACCGCGAGATGACCATCAAACGCTCCAAAGCCGTGGGCGAGCCGCCCTTCATGCTGGGGATCTCGGTGCTGGAGGCGCTGTCGATGGCGGTGGCCTCGGTTGCCGACTATCGCGAGTGCCCGCGTCTTGAGGCACCCGCCACGCCCGAACGCGTGCTGATGGCGGTCGAACGGCTGAAGGCCGGAGGGTGAGGCCATGCAGGCAGAGCGGCTTCGCCAGTTTCTCGATGCGCCCGGTCCGGTGGCCAGCCTACGGCTGACGCGGGTGCGGGGGTCCTCGCCGCGCAACATGGGCACAGAGATGTATGTGCGCGCAGAGAGCCTCTTTGGCACTATCGGCGGTGGCCAGCTGGAGCATCTTGCCATCGCGTCGGCGCGGGAATTGCTGGCGGCGGGAAACCTGTCGCACCATATGGATGTACCGCTTGGCCCCGAGATCGGCCAATGCTGCGGCGGGCGGGTGGAGATCGCCCTCACACGGATGAGCACCAGCGACAAGGAGGCCGCCCTGCGCGAAGCGGAGGCACAGGACGCGGCGTTGCCTGCTGTCTATATCCTCGGCGCAGGCCATGTAGGCCGCGCACTTGCGGATCTATTCCAGCACATGCCGGTGCGCGCGGTGCTGATTGACCAACGCGAAGAGGAACTGGACCAGTCCCACGCGCAGGTTGAGCGCCGCCTAAGCGCGATCCCCGAAATCGACGTGATGAACGCGGCCCCCGGCAGCGCCTTCATCGTGCTGACCCATGACCACGGGCTGGATTTCCTGCTGACCTCAGCCGCCCTGCAACGGGGCGATGCCGCCTATGTCGGCATGATCGGCTCTGCCACCAAGCGGGCGAAATTCGCTAGCTGGACCCAAGACCACTGCGACGGTCTCTCTGTCGCAGATCTGATCTGCCCCATCGGGGCAGGCGGTAGCCGCGACAAGCGGCCCGCCGTGATTGCCGCACAGGTTGCGGCAGAAGTGATCACGGCACTGACCTCTGAAACTGCCGCAGACCACCCCGCATATGGGGAGACTGCCCTGCATATCGCGGCGCAGTAGTAGACCGCCGCACCTGATTGGGGAGGGAGGAGAACCACCCCAAAGGTCGGCCATCAAAGGGAGGTCCCCATGAGGGATGGGAGTTATACCTACAAGCTGTTTCACCGCAGCGATTTCAGCGCGTTCTGGGCGCTGTTTACCGACAATATCGTCAACCTGATGGTGCTTGCGGGCATCTGTCAGTTCGTCTTTCAGATGCCCGCCGAGATCGTCTATGGCCGCATTGTGCCGGGGGCAGGTGTTGCGATCCTTGCCGGGATCGTGGCCTATGTGGCGCTTGCCAAACGCGCCGCACACCAACACGGGCGGGACGTCACCGCCCTGCCCTACGGCATCTCGACGCCAGTGATGTTTGTCTATCTCTTTGGCGTGATCGGCCCGATCTACTGGGCCACCAATGATCCGCTTTTGGCGTGGCAAGTGGGGATCGGGGCCGGCTTCATGGGCGGAATTGTTGCCGCCCTTGGTGCGGTTGTTGGCCCATGGCTCAAACGCGTGACACCACGCGCGGGTATGCTCGGCACGCTCTGCGGTATTGCCTTGGTGTTCATCGGTTCGGTGCCTCTGGCGACCGTGTTTGAGAACCCGTTCATCGGCTTTGCCTCCATGATCATCATTCTCTGGGGCCTCGTGGGGCGGTTTCGCCTGCCGTATAATATCCCTGCAGGTCTTCTGGCGCTGCTTGTTGGCACCGTGGTGGCGCTGATGCTGGGCACTTCGACCCTAAGCCTTGAGGGCATCGGGTTCTATCCGCCGCTGCCCTACATCGGGGATCTGATCGCGGGTATTCAGTACCTCTTTGCCAATCCCGAGCTGTTCTTGGTGCTGGTGCCAGTGCAAATCTACAACTTCATCGAGACGATGAACAACGTCGAGAGCGCCGAGGCGGCGGGCGATCACTACCCGGTGGCCACCTGCCAGATCACCGATGGCGTCGGAACCATGATCGGCGCGGTCTTTGGCTCTCCCTTCCCGACCACCGCCTATATCGGCCATCCGGCCTACAAACGCATGGGCGCGCATGCAGGCTATATCATCGGCGTCGGCACGGTGATCCCGCTGGCGGCGTTTTTTGGCCTGCTTGCCTTCCTCAACAACCTGATCCCGGTGGCCGCAGCAGCACCGGTGCTGGTGTTTGTGGCACTGAGCCTGATCACCAACACTGCCCATTCGGTCAAGACCGAGCATATGGCGGCAGTGACCATCGCGATGATGCCGCATGTCTCGGCGTTTTTGATGGTGAAATGGGCGGCCCTGATCGGCGCGCTCGGAGCGGTCGGCGTCGCAGGCGTGCCGCAGTTGGGAGACGCCGCGCTGACCTCGGCGCTGCTACAACAGGGCGCGCATTTCAGCGGTCATCTGTCGCTTTCGCAAGGGGCCATCCTGACCGGGCTGATCTGGGGGGCCATCGTTGCCTATGTGATTGACGGGAACTTTCGCAGCGCTGGCGGCTTTGCCATTGCTGCGGCAGCAATGTCGGCGCTTGGGATCATCCACGGGGCGAGCCTGCACTGGCCAGAACTGAACAGCGTGACTGGCGGCTATTTGATCGCGGCGGCGTTCCTCTTCATCTATCCGCTGTTTCACAAGGAAGATGATCTGGTGAATGCAAATGCGGTGTTGGAGGAAACCCCGCCACAAGCCGCAGAATAGGCCACTTGTCCAAACCCTGAACCTAGACCTGCGCGCTGAGTGGATACCAGCGCGCAGGTTATTGTGAGGTACGTCGGGACTGGTCGACCATATCAAGCACTGGCATTGAAAACCCTGTTTTAACCCGATCCATCACCGCGCTGGTGCGAAACCGCAGTACGTTTTCTTCGGCAAAGAACTGACGACGGGTGAACTCATCATAATCGGCCATATCGCGCGCCGAGATGATCAGCACAAAATCAGCGTTCCCCGTCACATAGTAGCACTGCATCACCTCCGGTGCGGCGCGCATCTGCGCCTTGAAGCGGTCCAGATCTTCCATCCGCTCGTTTTGCAATGTCACCTCGACAATCAGCAGCAACCCGCGTCCCACCTTGTCCGGGGCGAGCACGGTGATCTCAGATTCCACCACATTTGAGGCCCGCAACCGTGCCAGGCGTTTGCGGCAGGCATCCGGCGACAGCCCCACCTGCTTGGAGAGCGCCTCGGCGGTCATGCGGGCGTCGGACTGGATGGCCTCCAGTATCAAGGCGTCGAATCTATCCATACCGGCAGAATGGCGGAAATTCGGCCTCTGGGTAAGACGCAACGGTTCTGCCGGACGGTATTCGGATCATTATAGCTCGGTTAGTACGATTTTCGGCCAGATCCGATCCAAGAAATCCGGGATACGTCACCGCAAGAGCGCTAGGCTGAGCATCAAAGAACAGGAGCCCGCTTTATGCCCGTGACATTTGCCAACCCCCACCGTGGTCGGGGTCTCGCCCTCGACGCGCCGTTTCCTTGCGATGATGCAAAAGGGGTCGCCGATTTGCTGGGGCAATGCCCTGCGCATCAGGAAACACCGCTCCTGTCTTTGCCCACATTGGCCGCGCACTGTGGCGTTGCTCAGATCCACCTCAAGGACGAGCGCAACCGCATGGGGCTAGGCAGTTTCAAGGCACTCGGGGCCGCGCACGCCATTGCCCGCGCCGCCTGGGACGTGGTTGAGGGCGGCGATTGGTCAAAGGCGCTGGCAGGGCGCACATTCGTCACCGCAAGCGCAGGCAACCACGGACTGTCCGTTGCCACCGGGGCGGCGCTGTTTGGGGCGCAGGCGGTGATCTACCTTGCCGAAACCGTGCCCGAGAGTTTTGCCGCGCGCTTGCGTGCCAAAGGTGCCGAGGTGGTGCGCGAGGGAACCGATTACGAGGCCAGCATGGATGCGGCAGAGACGGCGGCAGTGCGCAACGGCTGGACGTTGCTCTCTGACAGCTCTTGGCCCGGATATACCGCACTCCCTTATCTGGTGATGGAGGGATACCTGCAACTCGCGGCGGAGGCTGCTCAGCAGATCCCCGCGCCACCAACACATATCCTGCTGCAAGCCGGGGTGGGCGGGTTGGCGGCTGCGGTCGCCGCCCATGCGCGCAAGGTCTGGGGCGACGCCCCGCAGATCATTGTCGTTGAGCCAGAGGCTGCCCCTGCCCTCATGGAAAGCATCCGGGCTGGCAACGTGGTCGACACCCAAGGGCCGGTCTCTGCGATGGGGCGGCTGGATTGCAAAACGCCGTCGATGATCGCGCTTCAGGGATTGGCGCGCGATGCGGATCTGTTTGTCATCCTCACCGAAGAGGAGGCCGCTGCCGCCGTGGTCACACTCCAAAACGAAGGACTGGCCACAACCCCCTCTGGCGGGGCCGGGATCGGTGCCTTGATCGCCGGGCTTGATCTGCCCGAAGACGCCCGCGTTTTCGCAATCTTGAGCGAAGGGCCAGAGGATGCCTGAGACGTCGCTGATCTTTCCCGCGCGTGAATATCAAAACCGCATCACCCGGTTACAGGACCGTATGGCAACAGCCGGGGCCGATGCGCTGCTGCTGACCACGGCGGCGGATGTGTTTTACGTGACTGGGTTCCTGACCCGGTTCTGGGAAAGCCCCGCCCGGCCCTGGTTCATCGTGTTGCCCGTCTCTGGCGATCCGGTGGCGGTCATCCCCTCGATCGGTGCCGCCTTGATGCAGCGCACATGGATCACGCAGGTCCGGACGTGGGATGCGCCTGACCCTGCGGATGACGGACTGAGCCTCTTGGTCGACACGCTGGCGTCATTGGTCCCAGAGCAGGGAAAAATTGCTGCCCCCATGGGATTTGAGACACATTTGCGGATGCCGCTTGCAGATTATCACGCCCTCTGCGCGCAGCTGGCCCCGCGACAGGTGATGGATGGCACTGATATTGTCCAACGGGTGCGTGAGATCAAATCCGAGGCCGAAATTGCCAAGATCCGCACCACCTGCGCCATCGCCGGGCGCGCTTTTGATCGGGTGTCAGAGATCGCGGGCGTGGACCGCCCGCTTGATCAGGTGTTTCGCGCATTTCAGGCTCTGTTACTGGGCGAGGGGGCCGATTGGGTGAGCTATCTCGCCGGCGGCGCGGGCGCAGATGGTTACGGCGATGTGATCTCTCCGGCCACCGCGCAGCCGCTGGAGCGCGGCGATATTTTGATGCTCGACACTGGTGCGGTCCGCGAGGGGTATTTCTGCGACTTTGACCGCAACTATGCCATCGGTCCGGCCTCGGATCTGGCTAAACGCGCGCATTCCGCGCTCTGGTCTGCGACGGAGACCTGTCTTGAGGCGCTGCGTCCGGGGATGCTGGCGCGGGATGTGCATCAGATCCTGCGCGATGCGCTGATCGCACAAGGGGCCACACCCGGTGCTGGACGGCTGGGCCATGGGCTGGGCGTGACGCTGACGGAATGGCCGTCGTTCACCCCGAAGGACACCACGCCCCTGCGCGCGGGCATGGTGCTGACGCTCGAACCCGGCGCACTGGTGGGGCCGGATCGCATCATGGTGCATGAGGAAAACATCGTTTTACGCGAAAGTGGTGCTGAGCTTTTGTCGCCCCGTGCCCCCTCTGACCTGCCGGAGATTGGGTGATGACATCCTTTCCGTATGAGATCGCGGAAGACCCGCGCCTGCGTCTCGGGCTGATTGCCTTGCAGGTGGATGAAACCATCGAAGAGGACTTCCGCCAGATGTTTCCTCAGCCTGCCGCACGGCTACACATCAGTCGCGTTCCTTCCGGTGCGGAGCTGACGCCCGACACCATCGCCGCCATGGAAGAGGATTTGCCACAGGCCGCGCGTCTGCTGCCGCCTGCCGCCCGGTTTGAGGTCATCGCCTATGGCTGCACCTCCGGTACCAGCCTGATCGGCGCAGGTCGCGTGAGAGAACTGGTCCGTGCCAATGCTACAACACACGCCGTCAGTGACCCGCTCAGTGCCGCGATTGCCGCGCTCCGGGCACTGAATATGACGCGTGTCGGGATCGTCTCGCCCTATATCGCCTCCGTGGCCGCCCCGATCCGCGCAGGATTTGAAGCGGCGGATCTTGTGGTGCCCGACATGCTTGGCTTTGGCGAGGAGATTGAGGCCCGTGTCGCGCGGATCGCACCTGCCTCCATCTGTGCCGCGGCCCGTGCGCTTGCATCACGGGCTGAACTGGATGCGATATTCCTGTCCTGCACCAACCTGCGCACACTTGAGGTCATTCCGACGCTCGAAGCGGAATTGGACCTGCCGGTGCTGAGTTCCAACCAAGTCCTCGGCTGGCACATGGCAAGCCTCGCGGGCCTTGCGCTGCGGGATCTGGCGGTGCCGGGACAGCTTGGAAAACAGGCGGCGCAGCTCTGAGCCACGCCGCCTGTTTGTCCTTAGCCCTGAGGGGCTGTGTGCTTAGACGCGCACCATGTCGCGTGGCATCTCGGAAAAGATCTCCGCACCGTCTTCGCGCAGGATGACGATTTCCTCCAGACGGATGCCGAACTTACCCTCTATGTAGATGCCCGGCTCGATCGAGAACACATTGCCCTCCGCCAGCACCACGTCGGAATTGGCGGCGATATAGGGCGGTTCGTGAATGTCGATACCGAGACCATGGCCGGTGCGATGCAGGAAGCGATCCCCATAGCCTGCGGCGGTGATCACATCGCGCGCGGCCTTGTCGATATCGCTGGCCACAACACCGGGTTTAGCCACCGCGAGTGCGGCCTGAACGGCCTTCTCGACCACGTCAAAGACCTCCTCGTAATCCTCTTCGGGCGTACCAAAGTAGCCGCAGCGGGTCATATCGGACGGGTAGCCATCCAGACGGCAGCCTGTGTCAATCAGCACAGCAGAGTTGCGGGTCAACTGGGTGTCACCGGGCGTGTGATGCGGGAAGGCCCCAGACGCGCCAAAGCACACGGAACAGAACTCCAGCGTCGCTCCGGCAGCAACATATTCAGTTTTGATCAGTTCAACGATCTCGCGCTCGGTGACGCCTTCTTTGAGGGCAGCAAACGCGGCTTTGACGGCCTTGTCATTGGTCAGATGCGCGGCTTTGATCGCGTGGTACTCGCTGTCGTCCTTGGAGGCCCGCAACAGGCTCACGGTGTCATCGGCAAAGCGACGGCGCGGCGTCTCCAGCGCGTCCAGAAGGCGCAGCGAGAAATCGGTGCGCATGGTCTCATCCAGAACCACCGACAGATTCGGGCGCGTCGCGCCGCAGGCCTCAAGAAGTGCGGCCAGAGCGGCATCCGGGCCTTCGTCATCACGCCATGGGTAGAACGGCAGGTCCGTGTCCTTGCGCGCGGCGGCGGCATTCAGCGCCGGCATCAAAAAGCCCGCATAAGACTGGCTCACCAAGAGCATCACCGGGCGCTCATCGCCATGGGGATGCACACCAGACAGCCACGCCATATGGCTGGAAGGGCCGAGGGCGACAAGGTCGGTGCCTGTCAGCTCCATACGGGCACGCAGAGCAGCGAGGCGGGCGGCGGTCAGCGGGAATTCGGTCATCGAAGGCTCCGGGATTATAGCGAGAGATAGGGGAATCGGGCCACCAGCGCGGGCGGCCCGATCAGTTCACGGTTACTCTTTTTCCACCAGACGGTAGAACACAAAGTCAGAGGTCGCGCCGTTGACGTAACCCGAAACCGCCTCGTTCATGGCGACCTGATAGGCGGCCTGGAACATGATCACGATGGGCGACTCGGCTTGCACCTCTTTTTGCAGCTCGCGGTACATGTCGAGACGGGCATCCGCGTCGCTCTCGGACAGCGCTGCCATGGTTTTCTTGTTCATCTCTTCCGGCACGGCCCATGCGTTGCGCCAGGTGGTGGTCGCTGCATAATTGTCGTCAGAGTTGTCGGAATTATAGGCGAAGGCCTTGGCGTTGGAGTGCGGATCCATGAAGTCCGGGCCCCAATACAGCAGCATCGCCTCATGGCTGCGCTCGCGGTATTTGGTGATCACCTGGCTCCCGGTGCCCGGCAGGATCTCAAAGTTGATGCCCGCATCGGCAAAGCTCGCTTGCAGCGACTGCGCCATATCGGTGAAGGGGGCCGCATTGATCACATCCAGAGAAACGGTGATCGGGGTCTCGATGCCGGCCTCGGACAGGATGCTCTTGGCCTTTTCCGGGTCATAAGAGAACGGGGTCTCATCATAAGAACCGGGGAAGCCCTTGGGCCAGAAGGCCTGATGCACTTCCATCTGACCTTTGATGATCGTGTCGGTCATGCCTTTGTAGTCGACCAGATAGCGTGCCGCTTCCCAAACTGCCGGGGGCGTCAGGCTCTCGGTTTTCTGGTTGAACGACAGGAAGTGGACAGCCGCCTGCGGGAAGGTCTCAACCTTAATCTCGCCACTGTCGAGCGAAGCCACCTGATCCGGCGTCATATTGCGCGCCAGATCCACGTCGCCTTGCTCCAGCAGCAGCTGCTGGGTCGCGCTTTCGGCAACGTGACGGATGATCACGCTGTCGATCTTGGGCGCACCGTTGAAATAGGTCGGGTTCGCCTGCATGCGAACCATCTGACCCGCAGAATAGCGTTGCAGCGTGAAGGGACCGGAACCGGCTGCATTGGCGTTGAGCCACGCATTGCCCATGTCGCCGTCAACTTCGTTTTCCTGCACCAGCTTGCTGTCGACGATGGATGCGGGGCGCGCAGCCAAAACGTTCAGCACAAATGCCGGAGAGAAATCGCCCGCGTATTTCACGGTGACGGTGTTGCCCTCGCCCGTGACCATTTCGCCGATATTATCCGCAGTCCAGCCCAGTTGGGTCAGGATGAACGCCGGGGTCAGGTTCAGCTTCACCACGCGGGAGAAGGAATAGACCACGTCTTCTGCGGTTACAGGGTTGCCAGAGGCAAACGTCGCGCCATCGCGCAGGGTGAAGGTGATGGTCTTGGCGTCGGGATCGGTGACCCATTCCGAGGCCAGACCTGCCGCCAGAACGGTGGTGTCTTCGGCATCGTATTGAACCAGACGGTCATAGAGGTTGGTGACCAGCTCGCCAGAGGTGAACTCATAGGCCTGCGCGGGGTCGATGGCGACGATATCGTCGATGTTCTGTGCCACCACCAGCACGCCCTCGGGCGTGTCGGCCAAGACGGCAGGTGCCGCAAGCGGCAACAGCAGCGCGCTGGCCAGCAATGTTGTCTTCAGATGTTTCACGGGAGGTCTCCTTGTTGGATGAAACTTCTAGTCAGTCTGTCGCGGTTTACGCGTTCTGTTTGTGGGACAGTTCCGGAAGCTCGATGGCGCCTTTGCGATTGAGAACTGTCAGCGTCCCGGTCCAGAGGATTCGGGCGGTGTGATCGGTTGGATTGCTCCATGCGTGCGGGGTATTGCCGCTGTAGTGCAGGCTATCGCCTGCGGTCATGGCGAAGGACTGGCCGTCCAGCGTTTGCTGGATTTCCCCCTCAAGGACAAAGATGATCTCTTCGCCCTCATGGCTCACGGTTTCCGATACATAGCCAGACGGGATGTGCAGGATATAGGACGACATCTCAGAGCCGGGAAAATCCGCGCCCAGCGCCTCATAGCGCAGAGAGGAATCATCCAGTGCAAACAGCGGTCGTGTTCCCGCACGGGTCAAACCATCCGAAGGCTTCGATGCCGAAATGAAATAATCCAGCCCAACATCCAGCGCCGCCGAAATCTGCGCCAACGTCCCAAGCGAAGGCGTTGCGTTGTCGCGCTCAACCTGACTGAGATAGCCGACCGACACACCGGATTTGTCGCAGAGCGCCTGCAAGGTCAGTTTCAACTGCTTGCGGCGCTTGCGGATCGCGGGGCCGACATTGGGCTCTTGTGGTGGTTTTTCACGCGGCATTTTTGTTCTTCACACTTTGGGTTGGACCCTGCGTCTGTAGCATCAGACAGGGTCACATTCCTGGATGTTGTCTCGCTCACGCTACAAAAAAAATTTTTGTCAGGCAAAAATTTTTTTGCACATTTCGAAAATTGTTTTATGCCTGATGCACCAACCACCGCGTCAGGGGCCTCTCTGGCGCAGAGTTTTCACGATGCCAGATCTCCCGGCTGCCGGGGGTTTTGGGAGGAGAAAAGGGGACCAGACCCTTGAATACAGCCGCGCCTTCACACGCCGGGCTGAGGAAAACCGCCAGCGCATTTGGTGGCTTTGTCATCGTCACTTTCCTGACGTTTGTCGGATTGATGGCGATCACTTTCTTCATCGGCCGCGTGATCCCGATTGACCCGGTTCTGGCCGTGGTCGGAGATCGCGCCACGCAAGAACAATACGACGCCGCCCGCATCGCCATGGGGCTGGATCAGCCACTGGTGGTACAGTTCATCACCTATGTGGGCGATGTGTTTCAGGGTGATCTCGGCCATTCGGTGTCCACCAACCGCCCCGTCGCAGAGGATCTGGCGCGTGTCTTCCCGGCAACCCTGGAGATGGCAACGCTTGGGATCATCATCGGCGTCGGCATGGGCGTTCCGCTGGGTGTCTGGGCCGCAGCAAGGCAAGGCACATGGGTGGATCAGTTGATCCGCGTCTTTGCACTGCTGGGTTACTCTGTTCCTGCCTTCTGGCTTGGTCTTGTGGGGCTGGTCGTATTTTACGCGGGCCTTGGCTGGGTCGGTGGTCCGGGACGTGTCGATATCTTCTACGAGGGTCTGGTCGAGCCGCACACCGGCCTGCTGCTGGTCGATGCCCTCATTGCAGGCGACATGGATGTGTTCCGAAGCGCATTGGATCACCTGGTCCTGCCCGCCACCATCCTTGGGTTCTTCTCCCTCGCCTATATCGCGCGGATGACCCGCAGCTTCATGCTGGATCAACTCGGCCAAGAGTACATCACCACCGCCCGTGTCAAAGGCGTGTCGGAATGGCGGGTGATCTGGACCCACGGCTTCCGCCCGATCCGGGTGCCTCTGATCACGGTGATCGGCCTTTCCTATGCGGCACTGCTGGAAGGTTCGGTGATGATCGAGACGGTCTTTAGCTGGCCGGGCATCGGCAACTATCTGACCGTGGCGCTGCTCAATGCCGATATGAACGCCGTCCTTGGCGCAACCTTGGTGATCGGTTCGGTCTTCATTCTCATCAACAAGCTGTCGGATGTGCTCTACCGCATTCTCGACCCGCGCAGCCGATAGGAGGGTGCCATGACAACGATGACAAACTGGCTGCTCGACGACTCCCCCAGCTCCCGCCTGCAGGCCTCCTTGGGTCACAGCTACCGTGTGACACGGATGCTGATGCGCAATCCGCTCGCTGTGGTCGGGGCGCTGATCCTCTTGGTGTTGATCTTGGCGGCCATCTTTGCGCCGTGGATCGCACCGCATAGCCCGCTGGGACAAAACCTCGGTCAACGCCTGCTGCCGCCCTCTGCCGCGCATTGGATGGGCACCGATGAGCTGGGCCGCGACATCTTTAGCCGCGTCATTTACGGCGCGCGTATCACCCTGTTGATCGTGGCGCTGGTGGCGGTGATCTCGGCACCGCTTGGACTGCTCATCGGGGCTGTGTCTGGCTATTTCGGTGGCTGGACGGACAAGATCATCATGGGCGTGACGGATGTTTTCCTGTCGATGCCAAAGCTGATCCTCGCGCTCGCCTTTGTCGCGGCACTTGGGCCGGGGATTGAAAACGCGATCATCGCCATCGCCATTACATCCTGGCCTGCCTATGCGCGTATCGCACGGGCCGAAACACTGACCTTCCGCAACTCGGAATTCATCTCGGCTATGCGCCTGCTTGGCGCATCACACACGCGGATCATCACCGGCCATGTGCTGCCGCTGTGTACCTCGTCGATGATCGTGCGGGTCACGCTGGATATGGCAGGTATCATCCTCACCGCAGCTGGTCTGGGCTTCCTCGGCCTTGGCGCACAGCCGCCGCTGCCCGAATGGGGCGCGATGATCTCGCGCGGTCGGGCCTTTATCCTCGATCAGTGGTGGGTCGCCACCATGCCCGGCTTTGCCATCATCATCGTTTCGCTCGGTTTCTGTTTCCTCGGTGACGGCCTGCGCGATGTGCTGGACCCCAAACAGGGGGGCAAATCATGAGCGATATGCCACTTTTGGAACTGGAAAACCTGCGCGTGAGCTTCCCCACGCCGCAAGGGCGCGTCGAGGTGGTCAAAGGCCTGTCCTTCACCTTGGGTCGCGAACGGCTCGGCATCGTCGGCGAAAGCGGGTCGGGCAAATCCATGACGGGCCGCGCGATCCTGCGGCTTGTGCGTAAACCGGGACGCCAGCAGGCTGATCGCATGATCTTTGACGGCATCGACCTGCAAGGATTGTCGGAACGCAAGATGCGCGACCTGCGCGGCGCGCGGATCTCGATGATCATGCAAGACCCGAAGTTCTCGCTCAATCCGGTGATGACCATCGGCGCGCAGATTGCCGAGGCGCTCAAGACCCACGAGAACCTTGCCCGCAGCGAGGTCAAATCCCGCGTGCTGGAGATGCTGCATTCCGTGCGCATCAACGATCCCGAACGGGTGGTGAACCTTTACCCGCATGAGGTTTCGGGCGGTATGGGCCAGCGTATCATGATCGCCATGATGCTGATCCCGCGCCCGGATCTGCTGATCGCGGATGAGCCAACCTCAGCGCTGGATGTCTCGGTGCAGGCGCAGGTTCTGGACCTCATCGACGAGCTGGTGCGCGACAAGGGCATGGGGCTGATCCTGATCTCGCATGACCTCAATCTGGTGGCGCGCTACTGCGACCGTATTCTGGTGATGCACGCGGGCGAAGTGGTCGAAAGCTGCGCGGCAGAGGACCTGCACAAAGCGACGCACCCCTATACCCAAGGCCTGCTGGCGGCGGTGCCACGGATGGAAGAAACGCGCGAGGAACTCCCCGTCCTCGACCGCAGCGCATGGAGCGGCACATGAGCGCGATCATTTTGAAAAATCTCGACATTTCCTATGGTCACACCAAGGTGGTAGAGGGCGTGAATATCGAGGTCGCCGAGGGCGAGAGCTTTGCTCTGGTCGGTGAAAGCGGATCGGGCAAATCCACGATCCTGAAGGCCATCGCAGGCCTTGCTCCGGATTGGAGTGGCGAGATCTCGGTCCTGGGACAGCCCCGCGGGCGCAACGTGGATCAAGGCTTTGCCACCCGTTGTCAGATGGTGTTTCAGGACCCTTATGGATCGCTGCATCCGCGCAAATCTGTGGACACGGTGCTGAGCGAGCCGCTCAAGATCCATGGGCTGGGAAATCGCGATGCTCGCGTGATCGAGATGCTCGCAGCCGTGGGCCTCGATCAGCGGTTTCGGTTTCGCTATCCACACCAGCTTTCGGGCGGGCAACGCCAGCGGGTCGCCATCGCGCGCGCCCTGATGCTGGAACCCAAGGTGATGCTGCTTGATGAGCCCACATCGGCGCTGGATGTCTCGGTACAGGCGGAGATCCTCAACCTGCTGAAGAAACTGCGCCGCGAGCAGGGGCTGACCTATCTGATGGTGACCCACAACCTGCCTGTCGTCAGCTTCATGTGCGACCGCATGGCTGTGATGAACAAGGGCCGCATCGTCGAGATCGCGCCCGCAACAGCGCTCCACGATGGCAGTTTCACCGACCCTTACACGCAATCCCTTTACGCCGCATCGGGCGGCAATCCAGACCGCAAGGACTAAGACATGACGGACACAAACACGGCGCGCCACGATTTTGAAAAAGCGCTGTCAGAGGCCACCACCGAAGAGCAGGCTTATGACGCGCTTTGCACGCTGACCAAGGCCACGGTGGGGGCAAAGCTGTTTACTGTTATGACCGCTGACATGGACGCTATGCTCGCCCGTCGCGTCTACACGGATGATGCGGAAAATTACCCCACAACAGGCACCAAGGAAATCGAGATGAACCGCTGGTTCGAGCAGGTTCATGGCCGTCACGAGACCTTTGTCTCCAACACATTGGCCGACATCGACACCGTGTTCCCCGATGCGGAGCTGATCGGCAAACTGGGCTGCGGATCGGTGATCAACCTGCCGGTGATCCTTGGCGGCAAGATGGTGGCCACGGTCAACATCCTGCACGAAGAGGGTTATTACACGCCCGAGCGTGTCGCACAGGCGCATGAGTTGCTTCGCCTGCCCTCCATGGCAGTGCTTGCTCTCGCCTCTTGATCTGTTGCGGGTATCCAGACCATCGCGTCTGGATGCCCGCCCACACTTTGTCGCGCTCAAACCCGTGCTGGGCCCTGCGCACATCCTCCGAAAAACCAAGGCTCTGTTGTCGCCAACCGGCGAATACGGCAGAGATTGAGAATTTCGCGGAACAAAATCTGCCCTCTGCCGTTGTCTCCCCGAAGCCCACAGAGGGTGGGCATTGAAACACGGCAAAGGAGACACCCCATGCTTGGTTGGGCACTGACATTCCTAGTGATCGCGCTGATCGCGGCCGTCTTTGGCTTTGGCGGCATCGCCAGCGCCTCGGCCGGGATCGCGCAGATCCTCTTCTTCATCTTCCTGGTGATGTTTATCGCCGCGCTGATCTTTCGTGCTGTGCGTCGCTGACGCACAGACACGACCCATCACGCAAACTCCCTTCGGAAAGGAGATATTATGACGACTGCATTGAACGTGAAACCACAACTGGCCCCCGTCGAGACAGGCGTTCGCGACACCGAGGCAATCGCCGAAGGTCTGAGCGACGTGCTCGCGGACACTTACCGCCTCACGCTAAAAACCCATATTTATCATTGGAATGTCGAGGGCCCGTTGTTCTTCTCGCTGCACAACCTCACCGAGGAGCAGTATCAGAACATGTTCGCGGCTGCAGACGAGTTGGCAGAGCGCATCCGCGCCTTGGGCCACCTGACGCCGGGCAAGATCAATGGCGTGCTGTCTGACAGCATCGTAGATGATCTGGGCCAAATGCCGAGCGCGGGCGAAATGTGCAAAGACCTTGAGAAAGATCACATGCGTTTGGCGCACCGACTGCACGCGCTGATCGAACTTGCGGAGGCGCGCAAGGATATGGTGACCGGCGACTTGGCAACCGAACGCGCGGCCTTCCACGAAAAAGCGGCTTGGATGCTGCGTGCTTTGTCTGCCTCGTAAGCACGCACTCATCCATTAAGAAGCCCTGCACACCCATCGGTTTGCAGGGCTTCTTTATTTTCAAACTTTAAAAACTGATTTGATATCTGTGCGCACAAAAAGACCCCGCACAAGCAAATGTACGGGGTCTTTGGCGAGGGATGGTCGCGTTGGTTAGCTGGTCAACGTATCGGTAGAGGAGAAGAACATCGCCTGACTGATCGCCGAGATTACCTGATCCGGGACATAGGGCTTTGCAATCATGAAGGCAGGTTCATGACGTTCGCCAGTGAGGAGACGCTCAGGGAAGGCCGTGATGAAGATCACGGGCACATCACCCAGCTCTTCAAGCAGGTCCGCCACGGCATCAATACCGCTGGAGTTATCGGCAAGCTGAATGTCAGCCAGGATAAGGTCCGGCTTTTCCTCAAGGCCAAGTTTCACCGCCGCCTTGTGAGTGCGTGCAATACCCGTGACCTCGTGCCCCATCATGGAACAGATACCTTCAAGATCCATCGCGATAATCGCTTCATCCTCGATGATCATGATCTTGCCGCTCACGGATTGCTGCATTTCATCGCGTGCAAGCTGGATCAGTCGCGCCGCTTCATCGGCAGAGATTTCCATGACGTCGGCAACTTCGCTCACCGAAAACGCCTCTACTGTGTTGAGCAAGAGCGCCTCGCGGGTATTGGCGGTCAGAGAGGCCAGATGTTGCAGCGCGCGGGCCCGTGGGCCGTCATCCAGCTCTGCCACAGGCTGGCCAGAACTGCTCCAGAGTTTGTGGAACACTTTGAAAAGCGCCACTTTTCCACCGACGCTCTCCGCATTAAAGCAGGACGGATCGGCAAGGATCGCCTCCAGCGTCGAGGCCGCATATGTGTCGCCCGATTGCTGAGCACCGGTGAGCGCACGCGCATAGCGGCGCAGGTATGGCAAATGCGGAGCGATAAGGTCAGACAGAGTCAGCGCTTGTCCTGTTGTAGGGGTCGACAATTTTTTTCTCCTGTCACCAATATTTCTCGGAACAAACGCACGATTGGGGCGTTTGTTCCATGGAAATGGATATTATTTGCGCCTGAAAGTTAAAGGTGTTGCGGGAGAGATGAATGGCAAACAAACTTTCACAACAGCCATGGGACACTCTGATCGACGAAAACCTTAAGCGGGTTTTTGACGAAGATGCGAATGCGGATTTGCCGCCGCATCTGATGGACCTACTTGATCGTCTGGACAAGATTCCGGTCGCGGATGGGTCAGGGAGCGCATCCGGCGCTCCCTCCCACTCCCAGGAGGAGGCCGAGTAAATGGATAGACAAGGTGCGAAGGCTGAATTGACAAGCCATATGAAGGTGCTGCGCGCTTTCGCCATGAGCTTGACCCGCAACGATGCGGCAGCAGATGACCTCGTGCAGGACACAATCCTGAAAGCATGGACCAATCTGGACAAGTTTCAGGAAGGGACTAACATGCGGGCATGGCTTTTTACCATCCTGCGCAACACGTTTTATTCAGGCCGTCGCAAGGCGATGCGCGAAGTGGAAGATTCCACCGGCAGCATCACCGAAAGCATCTCTGTGAAGCCAGCCCATGACGGCCGCCTGCAACTGGCAGAGTTCCGTCGCGCGCTGAGCGAGTTGCCAGCTGAACAACGCGAGGTTCTGACGCTGATCGGCGTTTTGCAATATTCCTATGAAGAGGCCGCCGAGGTCTGCGGCGTGAAGGTCGGCACGGTCAAAAGCCGCCTTAACCGTGGTCGCGAGGCCCTCTCCATCAAGATGCAGCTAAAGGCTGACGAACAGCTGGAACTGACAGATGCAGCCACCCATGCGGTCGTCGCTGCAAGTGGTGGAACCGCCGCGTGAACAGAATGAACTTTCCGTCCCTCGCCCTGCTTCGGGGTGGGGGCGCCCGCAATCGCGCCTCATCCATTTCTGACAATTCACCCGACGCGCCCCGGCCCTTCGCCTGGGCGCGGGGTCTGTCGGTGCGCCTTGCCGTTATGCTCTCTGTCGCGATGGTGCCGCTGGGCCTCATCGCAGTGGATCAAACCGTGCGGCTGCAACAAGAGGTCACCGCCTCCAACAACCTGAGCCTAAAAGCACTCACCGCAGAATTTGCGCAAGAAGAGCGTGAGATCATCAAATCCGCCTTCGCCTCTGCCGAGGCACTTGCGCTTTCAGTGCCCGATCTGACCCAAGATCTGGATCGCTGCCGGGCGTTGATGGAGCGTTTCATCGACACCGCCCAAGAGCGCTACAGCTTTGCAGGTTTTCTGCCCAAAGACGGCGTCATGTCCTGCGCCTCCACCGGGCTGACAATCGACTATTCTGAGAATCCGAACTTCCCAGATTGGATGCGTCGCCCGAAGCGTGAAATCAGGGTGAACTCCTTTGGCCCCGTTGCAGGCAGCGCGGTCCTGATCATTTCCGAACCCGTCTATGATCCGAACGGCACCTTTATCGGCAATCAGATCATTCACGTCCCGCACGAACGCATCGACAAGAAATTTCAGACCAAGCTTGGCGAGCGCCCGCTTGATCTGGTGACACTGAGTGCCGAGGGCGACATCCTGAGTGCCTCTGGTGCGCGCGAGACGGCGTTGGATCGCCTCCCCGCCAACATGAGCATCAAGGAGCTGATCTCGCTTAATCCGCGTCACATCGAGGCAGAGAATGCAGCAGGAGAGATGCGACTGTTCTCCATCGTCCCGATCCTGAGCGATGCGTTCTACGTGGTCGGAAGCTGGGACCCGGAGGGCATACACGCCCCGACAGAAACCAACGCGTTGCAGCATCTCTTTTTGACGCCTGCGCTGTTTCCGATGCTGATGTGGCTTGTCAGTCTGGTCCTGATCTACGTGGCGCTGGATCATCAGGTTGTCAGGCACCTTCGCATCATCGGTATGCAGATGCGCCAATTTGCCCGCTCCCGCGTGCTGCCCAGCCCTCCAAAAAGCGGACTGATGCCGCATGAGCTTGAGGTCATCTATAACCAATTCACGCAAGTCTCCGAAAAGCTGTTGCATGACGAGGCACATCTGTTTGATGCCATGCACGACAAGGATGTGCTGCTGAAAGAGCTGCATCATCGGGTCAAAAATAACCTGCAATTGATCTCTTCGATCATCTCGATGCAGATCCGCAGAACACGCAATCAGGTGACGGCAGCCGCGCTAAAGACCGTGAACCAACGGGTGACCAGCATGGCGACGGTACACCAGACGCTGTATCAGGCGTCAGAGCTTGGTCGCGTTCAGGCCAATGACCTATTGCGTGACGTGGTTAAACCGCTGACCGAATTGGCCCCGACCACCGCGCCTATACCCAAGATCGACATCGATCTGGAGCCGGTTGTCCTCTATCCGGATCAGGCCGTCCCGCTGGCACTGCTGACCGTCGAGGCCGCAACAAATGCGCTGAAGTATCTTGGCGTCGACAAGGCTGGCAATCGCTGGGTCCGCGTTTCACTCAAAGTTCTGCAAGAGGGTGAAGTCTGTCTGACCATCGCCAATTCGACCTCCGATGAGGCAGAATTTGAAGACGAAGGCACCGGGCTTGGCAGCCAGTTGATCCGCGGCTTTGCCCGCCAGTTGGAGTGCAGTCCAAAGATCACCGAGGGCGAAGACAGCTACGCCATGAGCGTGACCTTTGAGACATTGCCCTTTGACCACGAAGACAGAGCGCTCGCCGGCGTCGATCACGACAACTAACACGATCATCATGCACCATAGGGGCCGTTCTGTTTCGCAGGGCGGCCCTATTTTCGTGACGGGTTCACAACATGGATCTCGGCAAACTCTTGCGCGCCAATTCTTGCCGATGCGACGTACAGCATTTTTGGGCGCGGAACATTGAGTGGCGCTTTGCGTTTTGATTATGCCTGCATGCACATGCGGGCGCGTCTCACCGAATAGGAGTTAAGACGATGAAAAAGCTGTTGATTTCCACGTCTCTGATCATCGCGATGGGTTTGCCCGCTGTTGCAGCAGAGACCAGTGACATGTTCCGCAGCGAAGCCGGTCCCGCAGAGTTCCATGCCTCGTCTTTTGTGGGAAAGCGCATTTACCAGACCGAAAATGATGCGCTCAAGGATGTGATGGACGGCGTTCAGGACGGCTGGGCTGACATCGGTGAGGTCAATGATGTGATCCTCAGCCGCGATGGCACAGCAGAGGCGGTTTTGGTCGATATTGGCGGTTTTCTCGGGGTCGGAGAGAACCAGATTGCCGTTGATATGGACGCGCTGAAGTTTGTGCGCAACGGCAATTCAGACGGGGGTGCGGATGGCTATTTCCTCGTCCTGAATGCCCCGGCTGATGCCCTGGAAGCCGCCCCACGCTACGAGACCGCCAAGCAGCCCGCCATTGCAGAACCAACGCTCAAGGAACCCAAACGCAGCGATGCTCCGGCGGATCGGGTGGAGAGCGCATTTGGCATCAATGAAACCACCGAAGCCTCGGTTCACATGGCAGAGCTGACCGCAGAAGAACTGCTCAGCGCGACCGCCTTTGATGCCAATGACGAAATGATCGGACAGGTGGCTGATATCGTGATGGACGGTGAGGGCAACGTAAACGCCGTTGTGGTCGACGTCGGCGGTTTCCTCGGCCTTGGGGCCAAGCCGGTCGAACTGGAACTGGCGGACCTCAGCATTGAGGATGAATCCGGCACCATTCGCATCTACACGATGTTGACCAAATCCCAGATGGAAGAGCTGCCCGAATACAAGGGCTGACATAATCTGGAAGATCACGCCGTATCTTTGACATCTACCGGCCGGGCCTGACCACAGGTCCGGCCCTTTTGTTGGGCCGGACGCACCGCGACACTGCCCCTAAAAGAGATGGATCGCCGCCCCGCCGATCGCAAGGGTCAAGCCCGTGACGGTCACCAGCGCGATCAGCCCATCTCCGGTCAGCATCGACAGCGCCAGCAAAGCAACAACGCCGCCGAGGATCGACGAAGTAAATGGCAAGATTTCAAGGAAGGGCATGATCAAACCGCACAACAGGCAAATGCCCTGAAGCACCCGCAAGAACGGCGGTGTCAGCAGCGATTGCAAACGGCGTTTAAATCTGCGGTCCATCCAAGCCGCAAGCGATCGCAGCGTGCGGGTTGCTTTTTGCGTATTGCGCGCAGGCAGTGAGCGTTTCGACAAGAATGAGGGCAACCACAGGTGATTGCGTCCCATCAACATCTGCGCTGAAATCAACGCAATGGTGATGCCACACGCCGAGGAAAACAGCGGGATACCACTCAATGGTGACACCAATGCCAGCGATGGGGCCAACAACACTGCGGCAATGGATTTGACCCCCAGTTCATCCATCAGTTCGGATACTTGCAAACCATCCTTGCCGTCTTCTAACAGCTGGTCGGTCGTATCTAATACATCTTCGACTGGGTGGCTCGACTGGGTCATGGGGTCCGTTTTCCAAAAAAGGGGCTTGGCTCGAATTCTGAACGCCTCAGGCGGGGCAAAGTTCCCTTTGATTTCACCGTTATTCAATTGGCCATTATAAGGTCGGAACAAAATAGGCGGAAAATTTCCTTTAAAAATCAGGAACATTCTGCCGCCTCTGCGTGTTGATAGTGCAGATCCCGCGGGGATATGAGCACTATATCAAGGAGCTAAACGATGACACATCTGATCCGTACAACCGCTCTCGTTGCAACCATGGCGACCGCCGCTGGCGCGTCCACGATGGTACAGGAAATCGAAGTCACCGCCGACGCCAGCGCGCTTAAGAACAGCGAAGCCGTATCGGTCTGGAGCGAACTCGAAACCGACCTTGAGACCGCATTGGCGGCGCAGTTGGTGGATCAGATCGCCGACAAAGAGATGGAGGATGCCGCCGAGATCGACATTGAGATCGACACCGTGGCGCTGGCTTCCAGCCTTGAGGCCGAAATGGGGATCGCCGATTCCGTCCTCGAAGGGGACGTCTCTGTTGACCTGCCGGGGAGCCAGTACGACCAGCGCTACACCCTGACCGTGAGTGCCGAGCAGGCGAATGTCTACTACCCCGAGGGCACCGACGTGACCACGCTCAACGTGGGCAGTGAAGTCTTCTACACCGCGATGGTTGACGCCTTTGCAACCCATGTTGCCGAGAAACTGAAATAACAGGAGGCCCGCCATGCGCATGATCTACCTGTCACTGGTGGCCGTTCTTGGTCTGACCGCCTGCGAGGCCACCGAGGGACTGGGCCGCGATGTGTCCAACCTTGGCAATGAAATCGAAGAAGAGGCGCAGGAAGCGCAATAACCTCACTGTGCATAGCCCCGGCGTCAGTAGCGCCGGGGCTTTTTCAGGTGGGTCTGGCCCTGCTGAGCGCCAGCGGCATCAGCACCGTCAGGATCATCAGCCGCATCACGTGATGCGCCGCGACAAAGGCGGGATCGAGCCCGAGTGTGACGGCAATCGCCGCCATGGCCTCTACCCCGCCGGGCGCAAAGGCCACGATCAGCAGCGCGGGCGACAGGCCCATGATCTGCATGCTGACCCCGATGGCGATCAAGGTGATCACAACATTGACGCCCGTGACCCACAGCCCCGCCAGAAAATCGAGTTTCAGATCCGCGAGCTTTTGCCCGACAAAACGCGAGCCGATCAGGGTGCCCATCACCAGAAACGCGACAAAGGTCGCCTCTTCTGGTGGGCGTCCGGGTGTGAGCGCAAAAATATGTCCGGCGGCGCTGCAAAAAATACCAGCCAGCAAATAGGCGGCGGGCACGTTCAGGCGATCAAACACCGCACCGACCGCAAGCGTGACCCCCACCAAAAGCGCCAGTTGCCACAGGGCCAGAGGATGCTCTGGCATCAGCTCCACACCCGTCGCCCCAAAGACCGTCGAGACCAGCACCGGCACACAGAGCGTCAGAAACAACACGCGGATGCTTTGTACGATGGCGATGCGAGAGGTCTGTCCGTTTTCACTGAGTGACAGCGCCAGCACATAGCTCAGATGACCGGGCGCGGCGGCCAGAACCGCGTCTCTCGCGCTGAACCGCATCCAGTGCTGAAGCCCGATACGACTGATCCGGAGCGAGATGAACAAGCTCACCGCGAGGATTGCGATGGTAATGGGCCATGCCAGCGCCGAGGCGAGCATGTCGCGGGTGACGCTGCTGCCAATGTTGATCCCCAAGAGCACAAAGGCCGTGGTCCTGAGCCACACTGGCATCTTGATCGGCAATCCAAAGAGCGCCGCCAGCGACACCGCCGCCGCCGATCCGGTCAGGGGTGCGGAGGGAAAACCGATTGCTTCAAAAATCAAGGTGCCCAACACGGCGACGACAAGCGCGCCAATCAGGCCAAATGTATCACGTAGGGTCATACGTCCATCTGTATTTTGGCGGGGTCGGCCCCTTGTTGCGACCGCCCTGTTGTTGCTGCTCCCAGGCGTGGGACAGGATGCCCACGGACCGTGACAGGCAGAATAGCCCGCGCGCCAGTGGCGGGGCAAAGCCCAGCTCCGCATAGATCACTGCGGTGGCGCCGTCGATGTTCATCGGCAGGGCTATGCCTTTTTCAGCCGAGATCTGCGTCTCGATCGCTTGACCGATGTGTTGGAACCGTCCTGACACCGCGCCCGCCTCTGCCGCCTCGGACACCAGCGCCATCAGACGCGGCGCGCGCGGGTCGGTCGGTTTGTGGAACCGGTGGCCAAAGCCGGGGATGATCTTGCCATGTTCTGCGCGCCAGTCGTCCAGCGCCGCGGCCAGATCCCCCGCGTGGGCATCGACGTGGTGATAGAGCTCCACCGCCTGCTGCCCGGCCCCGCCATGCACATCGCCCAACATGTTGACCGCCGTCGCCATCGCATTGTTCAAGGGCAGCCCGCAGGTGACCGCCATCCGCGCCGCCGCAATCGAGGGGGCCTGTGGGCCGTGATCCACAGCCGAGACCAAGGCCGCCTCAAACAGACGGGCCTGCGCAGGTGTCGGCCGGTCGCCGCGCACCATCAGCCAGATCATCTCGGCAAAGCTGACGTTGCCGATCAGATCCTGCACGGGGGTGCCCCGCAGGTCGATGCGACCCGGTTCCATGTCGATAATAGACGTGCGCCACCAATCACTCACATCGCTCATATAATGCGCTCCCGTCTCAGGGTTTCGACCTCATCGGCGCTCAGGCCAATGTCCTGCCAGATACTGTCATTATCTGCACCCAAGGCAGGGGGCGCTTGATCCGGAACCGGGCGATGGGTGCCAAACCGGACCGGCGCGCCCGCCAGCGATAGCGGCGCATCTTCGGTCTCGACCTCGGCAATCAGGCCACGATCCTTGATTTGCGGCTCATTCAGGATCTGCGACACCGTCAGCACCGGCCCCGAGGGTACGCCAAGCGCGTTGAGTTCCGCCACCCACTCCGCAGCGGGCCGGGTCCGAAGGACGCTTTCAAGTTCGGCGCGCAGCATGTGACGGTTGCGTTTGCGATCCTCTCGGGTGGCATAGTCCGGATGCGCCAGAAGATCGTCGCGCCCGAGATGGCGTGCCATAGATTGCCATTGCTCATCCCGGTTTGCGGCCACATTGATCGGCCCATCCGCGCAGGCAAAGGTGCCCGAGGGCGCGGATGTTGTGTTCTCATTGCCATGCGCGCCGGGGGTTTGACCTGCGATCAGATGGTTGGACACCACCCATCCCATGGTGGAAATCACCGCCTCGGTCATGGAGATATCCAGAAACGCGCCACGCTCCGGATCGTTGAGCGCTGCCGAGATCGCAAAGGCGGCCGTCATACCGCCCACGGTATCTGCCAGCGGGTAGCCCACGCGCAACGGCGCGCTGTCGCCATCGCCGGTGATCGACATCACGCCGCTGATCCCCTGCACGATCTGGTCATAGGCGGGGTTGTCCTTCCACGGGCCGTCCTGCCCGAAGCCGCTGATGGCGCAATAAATGAGGTTTGGATTTTCCGCCTTCAGCACCTCATATCCCAGACCAAGGCGCTCCATCACGCCGGGACGGAAGTTCTCAACCAATACGTCAGATGTGCGAACAAGGCGCTTTAGCAGCGCCTTGCCTTGGTCGTGTTTCATGTCGAGGGTCACGGATTTCTTCTGTGCGTTCTGCGCCAGAAAACTCACCCCCATCAGGGATTTATTCCGCTCTGGATCGGCCCCCAGTTGGCGGGCCAGATCACCGGTGCCGGGGCGCTCGACCTTGATGACTTCTGCACCGAGCAGGGCCAGCTGATAACAGCAATACGGCCCCGCAAGCACATTGGTCAGGTCAAGAACCCGAACCCCGGAGAGCGGTTTAATCCCCATCGGCCACCCCGGCAGCACGGGCGCGGGCACGGCGCGCACGGTAGCTCGGAACGATCACCAGCAGTATGGCCAGCACCAACAGCCCCAGCGTCATCGGACGATCAAGGATGAAGGAAATGCCGTCATAGATCTGCATCGAGCGCGCAAAGTTATCCTCCAGCATCCGCCCCAGAATGAAACCGATGAGCAAGGGGGCCAGCGGATAATCCGCAAACCGCAGCACCGTCGCACAGATGCCAAAGCCCACGAGGATCAACAGCTCTGTCGCATTGTTCTGTCCGATATAGGACCCCATCAGGGTGAAGAACAAAATGAACGGGATCAGATAGTTGCGCGGGATCGACAGGACCTTGGCGATATAGGGGATGAGCGGCAGGTTCAGCACCAAGAGCACGAGGTTGCCGATATACATCGAGATGATAACCGCCCAGAAGATATGCGGGCTATCCACCATCAGCCGCGGCCCCGGCGTCACGTTAAGTGCAATCAACGCCCCCAACAGGATCGCCGTGGTGCCCGACCCCGGAATACCAAGCGTCAAGAGCGGCACAAACGATCCGGTACAGGCCGCGTTATTTGCGGTCTCCGGTGCGGCCAGCCCTTTGATAGAGCCTTTGCCGAATTCTTTCTGTTCTTCTTCGGTGGCGATGTTACGCTCCACCGCGTAGCCGAGGAAGGAGGCGATCGTCGCCCCTGCGCCGGGCAGAACACCGATAAAGAAGCCTTGGATGGACTGGCGTCCGATCACGGGCGCGATCTTGCGCGCCTCTTGGCCAGATATCCGCAGACCGGTGATCTTGCCACCGTCCTCGCCGCCTTGGGCTGAACGGTTCGGGTTCATCACCAGAAAGATCGCCTCGGGCAGGGCAAACATCGCCATCGCCAGCGTGATAAAGCTGAACCCGGATTGCAGATCCATCAGCCCCATGGTGAAGCGCGGCATGTTGAACAATGCGCCCTCGCCCACCGTGGCCATCATCAGCCCCAGAAGCGTCATCATCAGCGCCTTAGCCACATTGCCGGTGCCCGCAAAGGCCGCAATCGCCGACAGCCCCACGACCATCAGCGCGAAATACTCGGCCGAGTGGAACAGGAGTGCGACCGTCGACAGCATCGGCGCAAAGACCATCAACAGGATCGCGCCGATGGTGCCCCCCATGAAGGACGAGATCGCCGCAATGGTCAGCGCCTTGCCGGCCATGCCTGCGCGCGCCATCGGATAGCCATCGAAACTGGAGGCTACGGTGCCCGCCACCCCCGGCGCATTGAGCAGGATCGACGAGGTCGAGCCGCCGAAGATCGCGCCATAATAGACCCCGGCCAGCAGGATCAGCGCCGCCGAAGGATCCCCCAGCGTGATCGCGACCGGAATCATGATCGCAATGATGGACATGGGGCCAAGCCCCGGCAGCATCCCGATGAATGTCCCGATCAGACAACCGCCGATCACCATCAGGATATTTGTGAGAGAGAAGGCCGTAGAGAGGCCGATCATCAAACCTTCGAGCATCTGAGCCTCCGATTATCCGAGAAAGAACGGCAAGGGCCGCAAGAAGATGCCCAGCACGCCCTCAACGAGGTACCAGACAACGCCGGTGGCGAAGGCAGCAACCGGGATCAAAATCCACAGCTTGCGCTCGCCAAGGATCATCGCGCCCACGATCAGGAACCCGGAGGTGGACAGCAAGAACCCCGCCGGGCGCAGCAAAAGCGCATAGGCGACCATCAGCCCCAGCAAGAGCGCGGCCTGACCGATGTTGTAATCCCCAAGGCGGCGGTAATCGATGTCCGGGGTCTTGACCTCGCCACTGGGTTTTTCCAGCCCCAGAACGATAATCGCAGCGGTAATGATCGACAGAACGGCCAGAACCTTAGGGAAGGTGCTCGGCCAGATCGGGTTTCGCTGCATGAACGGCGGCAACAGCTGATCCATGGTGAAAAAGGCCGCATAGCCATAGGCCAGAGCGATGCCGAGAATGATCAGCGCGATCCAACGGTCGAGCGCCATGATCTCCTCCTGTGATTGTTTTGGGGGATACGGGAAAGGGTCCGGCACCCGCGATTGGTGCCGGACCGAAGCGTGTCTGCCTAAGGCTTAAAGGAAGCCCAGTTGCGTCATCAGGTCGCCGATGACTTTTTCCTGGCTTTCAAGGAAGCTGCGGAACTCGTCACCGGAGTTGTGGATGTTGACCCAGCCGTTGCGTGCGCGCACGTCTTCCCACTCGGGGGTGTCGTACATTTTGGAGAGCACGTCCTGATAGGCGGCAACCTTGTCTTCCGACAGGCCCGGCGCACCAAAGAACCCGCGCCAGTTCACGAAAGTGGTCTCCAGACCCTGCTCTTTCATGGTGGCAGCACTGTCATAGGCCGGCACACGCTCGTCCGCTGTCACGCCGAGGATTTTGACTTCGCCCGCTTCGGCCAGTGCGATTGCCTCAGAAAAGCCGGTGGAGAGCGCCTTGATCTCACCCGACAGCAGGGCTGCCATCGCCTTGCCGCCTGCGTCATAGGGGATGTATTTCAGCGCGGTCGGATCTTCGCCCGCAGACTGCATCACCATGGCCGCAACGAGGTGGTCCATGCCACCCGGAACCGAGCCACCGCCCACGGCAGTGCCGCGCGGATCTTCACGGTAGGCCGCGAGGAACTCTTCCATATTGTTGATCGGGCTGTCCTTGGCCACGACCAGGGCCGCGTAGTCCCCGATGGTGCCTGCAACCAGCGTCAGGTCACGGAAGTTGTGCGGGAACACACCGGTCAGCGAGCGGATCACGATGGGGGTGGAGTTCACCATCAGCGTGTCATCAAGGCTCTCGGCATTCTCGATCAGGTAACCGATGGCCTTACCACCGCCACCGCCGGACATGTTTTCATAGGATGCGGTGCCAACGAGGCCCGATTTGGTCAGCGCCTCACCAGTGCCGCGCGCGGTTCCGTCCCAGCCACCGCCGGCACCGCCGGGGATCAGGAAGTGAATCTTGTCGAGAGCTTGCTCGGCCATAGCCGGGGAGCCGAAAGTCAGTGCAGCCGCAGCAGCAGCCATCAGGGTCCGACGACCCAGCGCAAAAGATGTCATAATGTTCCTCCCATTTGACAAACACGCAAAAGCGCGATCATGAATCATGGTATTCCGACCCAAGCTGACACAAACCTGACACGGAGCAGATGTTTCGCCCCAATGCGCTACTTACTCGTCGAAGATAACGATCAGCTTGCGAACGCGGTACTGGATCGGCTCACACTTGACGGTCATGTTGTGGACCGGGCACCGGATCTGGGCACGGCAGACGATTTTATCGCCACAACGGAATACGATATGATTCTGCTCGACATCATGCTGCCTGATGGCGATGGGCGGCAGTTCTTGCAGGCCCATCGCACGGCACAGCGCAATACACCTGTGATTGTATTGACCGCCCGATCAGAGGTATCGGACCGCGTCAGCGTTCTGGACCTCGGGGCTGACGACTACATTGTCAAACCGTTCGATTTCTCAGAGCTTGAAGCGCGCTGCCGCGCCGTTCAGCGCCGCCGCAGCGGGGGTGCGAGCAATCTACACAAATATGGCGACGTGGTATTTGACCCTTTGGCCTGCACTCTGACAGTGAATGGGCGCGAGGTGCGGCTACGCAACCGAGAGTTGCGCCTATTTGAGATTTTCATCGCCGCCCCCGATCAGGTTTTTTCCAAATCCAAGCTGGTGGATCGGCTGTTTTCTTATGACGTTGACGCCTCGGAGAACGCCATTGAGGTCTATGTGGGACGGCTGCGCAAACATCTCGAAGGCGCACAGGCGCAGATCGTGACAGTGCGTGGGCTGGGCTACCGGCTGAGCCTGTCATGAACACGCCGATCCTGCTGCGTGGCTCCATCAGACGACGTCTGATTATTCAGTTGTTGGCGGGTGCTGCACTGCTTGCGAGTTTGATGTTTCTGGTGGTTCAGAACTATGCGCGCGACCTCGCGGGGCAAAGTCAGGATGAAATCCTCTCGGCCTCGGTGACGGCGATTCTCGATTCTGCATCGGTGCGCGATGGCGATCTCACTGTGGATATTCCCTATTTCGCCTTCTCTATGCTCGGCAATATCAGTGATGATCGCGTGTTTTACGCCATCACCCGCAATGGCGATTTTCTAACAGGATACTCCGACCTGCCCAAACCCGTCGCCAGCAATGGGATTTTACCGCGATTTCAAACCGCCCATTACGATGGCGAAGAAATTCGGATGGCGACCGCCACCCGGCGTCTGTCCGTCAGCGGCACGCCTGATTTTGTCGAAGTCACCGTCGCGCAGACCCGCTATGGCCTGCGTCAGCAATTGGCGGGGATTTCACAGACCGTGGCCGGGTTTGGCATCGGTTTCTTTGTGATCGCGGCTGTCTTTGGCATTCTCGCTGCCCAATCCGCGATCCAGCCGCTGCGGCAATTGGCAGGCTCGGTGTCCCGGCGCGGCCTTTCGGATCTGCGGCCCGTCTCAGCCCCGGTACCAGCGGAGATGGAATCTCTGGTGGGCGCGCTCAATGGGTTTATGAGCCGCCTCAAAACCTCGCTCTCACGCTCTGAGGATCTGATCGCCGAGGCCGCGCATCGGGTCCGCACCCCGCTCACCACCGTGCGCACGCAGGCGGAAATCACCCTGCGCCGGGTGGATAAACCCGAGAACCGTCAGGCCGTGCGCGAGATGATCCGCGCCATTGATGAGAGCAGCCGGGCAGCAGGACAATTGCTAGATCACGCCATGGTGTCTTTTCGCTCCGACCACCTGGAGATGGAAGATGTGGAACTGACCCGTCTGGCGCAGGATGCGGTGTCACGCCTGCGTCCAATGGCGGAGCTGCGCGATATCGACCTGGAGATTTCTCTGCCCGACCTCGCAATGGTGGTGAAGGGCGATCCGATCCTGATGCAAAGCGCGCTGCTCAACCTGCTCGACAATGCGATCAAATACTCCCCCCCGGACAGCACCGTTCACGTCACCGCCCGCAGAACCGAAAGCGGCGCTGAAATCACCGTTCGGGATGAAGGTGCAGGCTTTCCCAAGGCGGATATGGGCCGCCTGACCCGCCGATTTGTCCGCGGCGGGAATACGGACGCAGTGGTCGGATCCGGGCTTGGCCTTACCATCGCAAACGAGGTTGCCCGCGCCCATGGCGGACGCCTGTTTTTGACCAACCACAGCGACAAAGGTGGCGCATGCGCAAGCTTGTCTTTTCCATTGGCTTGATTTTCCTCGCACTCGCCCCTGCGGCGCATGCGTTCGAGGTTGAGGAGCGGATCAGCGTCGGCCCGGCAGATGCCCGCCGCGTGCTGCGTGTGATATCCACCGGGGATGCAGAGTTTTTTGAGCCCACCTTGCAGGATTTCCTGAGCGACCTTCCTGATGTGCGGATCGAATACACCGTCGCCAGTTCCGGCGAGATGATGAAAGCCCTCGACCAAGAGGGCCTCAACATGGATCTGGCGATCTCCATTGCGACTGATCTCCAGACCAAACTGGTGAATGACGGTCAGGCCCAGCCCTACAGCTCCGCGACGACAGAGCGCCTGCCTGTTTGGGCACGCTGGCGCGAGCATCTCTTTGCCTTCACGCAGGAGCCTGCGGCGGTGGTGCTGTCACGCAAGGCCCTCGACGGATTGCCATTGCCGGAAAACCGTCAGGATCTCATCGCATTGATCCGCGATCATCCAGAGCGGTTCAGAAACAAGATCGGAACCTATGACATCCGCACCTCTGGTCTTGGGTATCTTTATGCCACACAAGATGCGCGGACCTCGGAAACCTATTGGCGCCTCAGCGAGGTGATCGGATCGGTGGGCGTGCGTCTTTATTGCTGTTCGAGCCAGATGATCGATGATGTGGCTTCGGGCGAATTGGCCATGGTCTATAACGTTTTGGGCAGCTACGCGCGCGAGAAAAGCAACACGGAGGACGTGATCGTCCTGCTGCCAAAGGACTACACGGTGGTGGCCTTGCGCACCGCGTTCATTCCACGCGGCAGCCAAGCGCCCGAACTTGCAGGTTTGATGATCGACCACCTGATTGCCCGCGGCTGGCAGGCAGCGCCCGGTGCCTTTTCGGTTCTGGATGACGATTCATGGAGCGATGACACCCAGGCTCTGCGTCGTATTCGCATGGGGCCTGGGCTGCTGGTGTATCTCGACGCGCTCAAAAAGGCTGCGTTTCTGCGCGAATGGAGCAGCGCCGTCTTGCGTTAGGCCGCTATCCCGCCTGTCCGCCGGGAATACGGCGCGCGCCCACCGTCAGCTCACCCACCGATCGCGCAAGACTGTGACGGTCGAGGCCAAAGTGACGGTAAAGGTCGCCGATGGTGCCCGTTTGGCCAAAGTGTTCAACGCCATGCGACACCACCCGATGCCCTGCGACTGACCCCAGCCACGAGAGCGTCGCCGGATGGCCATCAATCGCGGTAATCAGAGTGCAATGGGCGGGCAGTTCGCCCAAGAGACGCTCCACATGCGATATGGCCTGCGGGTTCCCGCGCGCCCGTTCCCGCTGCGCCGCCGTCCAGCCCGCATTGAGACGGTCCGCCGAGGTCACCGCCAGCACCGCAACATCGCGCCGATGCTCGCCAATAAGTCCCGCCGCCGCAATCGCCTCATCCGCGACCGCGCCCTGATAGGCGATCACCACCGAACAATTCGGCCCCGGCTTGCGCAACCAATAGGCCCCATCAATCGCGCCCTGACGAAAGGCATCATCGACCCGCTGCCCCGGCTGCTCCAAGGGTTTGGTGGTCAGCCGCAAATAGACCGATCCGCCGGTTTCATCCCGCAGCCAGGTACGTTCGTCCGGGTCGCCTTCGCCATCGCGTTGCATATAGTCAAAGGCCCATTCCATGATGACCGCGAGTTCATCGGCAAAGGCCGGTTCAAAGCTCGCCAGCCCATCCTGCGCCATACCCGTGAGGGGCGTGCCCACGGATTGATGCGCGCCGCCTTCTGGCGCCAACGTCACCCCCGAAGGCGTGCCAACGATCATGAACCGCGCATCCTGATAGCAAGCGTAGTTCAGCGCATCCAAACCTCGGTGCACAAAGGGGTCATAGACCGTCCCGATCGGGATCACCCTCTTGCCCCAGAGGCTATGCGACAGGCCCGCCGCGCCCAGAAGCAGGAACAGGTTCATCTCGGCGATGCCCAGTTCGACATGCTGGCCTTGCGGATCAAAGTTCCATTTGGCCGTCGAGGGAATGCGATGCTCGATAAAGGCGTCCTTCTGTGCCTTGCGAGCAAAGAGCTTGCGCCGATTGACCCATGGCCCCAGCCCCGTGGTGCCGGTCACATCCGGCGAGGTCGTCATGATCCGCGCCGCCAGATCGCTGTCGCCCCGCGCCAGATCGTCGAGGATCTTGCCAAAGGCCATCTGCGTTGAAATCTCGCGGCTTGTGTCCACCGCAACCGCAGGCACCGAAAGCCGCGCATCCGAGTAGCGCCGCGCCCCCTTGGCAAAAAACGGCACCTGATCAAGGTAGG
Organism: Tritonibacter mobilis; assembly: GCF_001681715.1. Taxonomy (GTDB): domain Bacteria; phylum Pseudomonadota; class Alphaproteobacteria; order Rhodobacterales; family Rhodobacteraceae; genus Epibacterium; species Epibacterium mobile. Next base: position 73,894 of record NZ_LNWY01000005.1, read on the forward strand.
CCTGAAAGCCCGCCGTGTCAGAAACGGTTGCCATCGGCTCCCACTCGTCGCCCTCGGCGACGCCCATATGAGTCTGCCACTCACTCATTTGCGCCTTGGTCATGAGACCGCCGTGGTTGTCCTTGTGGCCCGCAATTGGCGTGCCCCAACCCTTGATCGTATACGCAAGGAAACAGGTCGGGCGGTCGTGGTCGATGGCGGCGAATGTGTCGGCCATGGTCTCCACGCAATTGCCGCCGAGGTTCTCCATCAGCGCCGCCAGTTCCGCGTCGCTGCGCTTGTCGATCAGTGCCGAGACCGCGCCCTGATCGCCCAGATCCTCCATCAGCCGTTTGCGCCAATTGGCCCCGCCCATATAGGTCAGCGCGGAATATTCCACGTTCGGGCAGGCGTCGATCCAGTCGCGCAGGGCCGCGCCGCCGGGTTCCTCAAAGGCGGCCCGTTGCAGAGCGCCATATTTCACCCGCACCACGTCCCAGCCGAAGGCCTCGAATATTTTCTCGACCCGGCCAAACAGCCCCTCGCGCACGATGCCATCAAGGCTCTGACGGTTGTAATCGATGATCCACCAGGTGTTGCGCAGGTCGTTCTTCCAGCCTTCCTGCAACACCTCGTAGATGTTGCCCTCGTCCAATTCCGCATCTCCGACCAGCGCCACCATCCGGCCCGGATTGACATCGCCGCCCCAGTCCTTGGCCGTGATGAAATCCTGCACCATGGACGCCAGCGCGGTGATCCCCACACCAAGCCCCACAGACCCGGTGGAGAAATCCACATCGTCAATGTCCTTGGTGCGACTGGGGTAGCTCTGCACGCCGCCATAGCCCCGGAAGTTCTCCATCTTCTCGCGGGTCTGGTGGCCCATGAGGTATTGCATCGCGTGAAAGATTGGCGAGGCATGCGGTTTGACCGCCACCCGGTCCTCGGGGCGAAGCGCCGAGAAATAGAGCGCGGTCATGATCGACACCATCGACGCCGAGGACGCCTGATGGCCGCCGATCTTGATGCCATCTTCCTTGGCGCGCAGGTGGTTGGCGTTGTGGATCATCCAGTGGGACAGCCACAACAGCCGTTGCTCCACAGTTTTCAGGTGCTGGATCTGGTCGGACATCTCGCCCCCTTACTCTGCCGCCTGCCGCATCTCGGGCGACAGCGCCTGATGCAGATCATCCAGAATGTCAGAGACTTCTTCCAGCCCCACCGACAAGCGCACAAGCCCGTCGCTGATGCCATGTTCGGCGCGTTCTTCGGGCGTGTAGGTGGAATGGGTCATAGAGGCCGGGTGCTGAATCAGCGTCTCCGCATCGCCAAGAGACACCGCACGATGGATCATTTGCAGGCGGTTCATCAGGCTGATGCCAGCCTCCATGCCGCCTTCGAGTTCGAAGGCGATCATGCCACCGGGCTGCGCCATCTGCACCTTGGCAATCGCGTGCTGTTCAAAGCTCTGCAGACCGGGGAAATAGACTTTGGCGACGCCGGGCTGGGCCTCAAGCCACTCCGCGACGGTCTGCGCCGAAGCACAGTGACGGTCCATCCGCAGCGCCAGCGTTTTCAGCCCGCGCATGATCAGCATCGCGTTAAAGGGCGCCATCACCGCGCCGGTCATATCCTTCATGCCGACAAGGCGGATTTCGGTCAAAAGCTCGGCGCTGCCCGCCACAAGCCCTGCGACCACATCGCCGTGACCACCAAGGTATTTGGTCGCCGAATGCAGCACCAGATCCGCGCCCAGCTCGATCGGGCGGGTCAGGTACGGTGTCGCATAGGTGTTGTCCACCACCACCCGCGCACCCACGGAATGGGCAATCTCAGAGGCCAGCTTGATGTCCACCAGCCGCATATTGGGGTTGGCGGGGGTCTCGAAATAAACCACGCGGGTCTTGTCACTGATGGCGGCACGCAGGGCGTCTGCGTCGGTCATGTCCACATGGGTGATGGTCACGCCCCATTTTGCAAGCCCGTGGCGCATATAGGCAAAGGTGCAGCCATAGAGCGTCTTGTCGACGATGACCTCGTCACCGGGGCTCAGGAGCGTCCACAGGATCGCCGTCACCGCGCCCATGCCGCTTGCCAGTGCCAGACCGGCCTCGGCCCCTTCGAGCGTGGCGATGCGCTGTTCCAGCAGGGCGCAGGTCGGGTTCGAGATCCGGCTGTAGATATGGCCCTCGCGCTCGCCCGCGAACATTTCACCCCCGGCTTCGGCGTTCTCGAACACAAAGGTCGAGGTCAAATGCACCGGCGGCGTCAGCGCGCCCTCGTTCTGCATCGGGTCATAGGCGTGGTGGATGGCACGGGTGGCAAAGCCTTTGGCGTCGGACATATGGGGTCTCCTTCCTCATTTGTCCGCCATGATGCGCCCCCGTGCGAGGCGTTAGATTGCAAAAGATACCAATATCACCGATCATGTTGGCAGATTCTGCCAATGGACAGCAAAATGGACACCAAAGATCGCCAGATTATCCGCGTACTTCAGGCCAATGGTCGGATGACCAATCAGGACCTTGCGGACGCGGTGAACCTCTCGCCCTCGCCCTGCCTGCGCCGGGTTAAGAACCTTGAGGCCGCCGGTGTGATCCGGGGCTACAGCGCCGATGTGGATGCCCGGGCCTATGGGCTGCCTATCACGGTGTTTGTGCGCATCAAACTGGAGCGCCACAATGAGGAGGACGTGAAGAATTTTGAGCGCCGCGTCCATATGATCGACGAGGTGCTGGAGTGTCACATTCTGACCGGGGCCACGGATTACCAGCTGCGAGTGGTGGTGGCCGATCTGGACGCCTATGAAGATTTCATCCGCAACCGCATCCACCCTATCGGGGGCATTGCCTCGATTGACACCAGCTTTGTCTACAGCACGGTCAAGAACACTTCGGTCTTTCCAAGGCTGGGATAAAAACGGCCCCGGAGTGTCCCCGAGGCCGCTGATCTGTTTGGTGGCTCAGAGGCGCGGCATCCGTTCCGCGAGCGCTGTGAACCTGTCATAGTCTTTGTTTTCCGCTGTGCTCCACCCGGCCTCGGCAATGGCGCTGAGGCGGGGGAAAATCATGTGGTTGCGGCGCGCCATCGTGGTCAGATGCTCGCTCCAGACGCAGGCCTGAACCCCCTTCAAACGCCCAATTAGAGCCGCATCTCCGTTGTCGGCCTCAAACGCATAGGTCTTGTCGAGCGGGGTGAAACCGGCCCAGCTGGCCCCCGGCGCGTACCACGCATCCGACAGCGCCATATCGAGGTAATAGGCCTGCCCCGGCGTGCTGACCACGTCGTAGCCCTCTTGCGCCAGCTCAGCGGTTTTCTCAATGGTGGTCCAGGCAAACAGCAGGCTGTGCGCGGGGTCCAGACCACCGCCATGGGCGACCTCTTCCCAGCCGCCGAGCTTGCGGCCAAGACCGATAAGAAAGTTCTGAATGTGGCGTAGGAAATAGGCCTGCAATTCCGGCGTGTCCTTCAGGCCGGTTTCGCGCATCATCGCCTTTGCCTTGGGCGATTGCATCCATGCGCCCTTGGCCACCTCGTCACCGCCCACATGCACGACCTCGAACGGGAAGATTTCGCAGACCTCGGCCAGCACGGTCTCGGCAAAGGTATAAGACCCCTCAATGGCCGGGTTCAGCGCGTTATTGCCAAAGCCCTGCACCGACCAGTAGCTCTCGGGTTCTTCTTGGTCGACGAGGTCGGGCAAGGCCCCCAACACACAGGCGCAGTGCCCCGGAACATCGATCTCCGGCATGACCTCGACACCCAATCGGGCCGCATGTTTCACCACCTGTCGCGCCTCGTCTTGCGTATAATAGCCGCCCTGCCCGGTCATATCGGGGCCAAGCTGCGGCAACACCGGCAGGTCCATCCCTGTATGCGCGGCGATCTCGGTGAGCTGCGGATAGGCCTTGATCTCCAGCCGCCAGCCTTCGTCATCGGTCAGATGCCAGTGGAACCGGTTCATTTTGTGCCACGCCAGAATGTCCACATAGCGCAGCACCTGATCGAGCGGGTAGAACTGGCGCGAGACATCCAGATGCGCGCCGCGCCAGCCGTGGCGGGGGGCATCCTCGATCTGACCACTGCGGGGAACACCATAACGCGCAGGCTCCGCATGGGCATTGGTCAGCACCTGCGCCAGCGTAATCAAACCGTAAAGCAGCCCCTGCCCCGCACCATGCTGTAGGGTGGCTTTACCCTCCGTCCAGGTGATCCGATAGGCGTCCTCGCCCAGCGTCTGATCCGCCTCAACAGTCAGTTGCGGGACGTCGTCCTTGGCGATCAGCACAAAGGGGGTCGGTGCCAGTGGATGCAGGCGGCGGGTCAGGTCTGCCACCTGTAATAGGCTCCGCATCACCGCAACGTCATCGGTCCGAAGTGCCAGATGGACGGGGGCCGTGGCGCACCACTCCGTAATGGCGGCTTGCTGAGGTTCGGGCAAAACACCGCATGTTAGACCCGCATTTTGCGATGCATTTGTATCTGCAATCGCCGCTGAGGCCTGCAAGTCCCCGGCAAAGGCCGGGACAAGGGTTCCGTCCTCCAGCAAGACCCCGGCAGATTTTGGCCCCTCATTGGAATGTAGCGCTGGACGGGTGAGGTTGAACTCGGTGAACCGCCACGTCTCGCCCGGTTGCAGCACAAAGCCCGCGTCAGAGGCATACTCGTGGAAATTCGCCTGCCGCCGTATCAGCCGCGCCCCCGTGCAGCGCGAGGGGCGCAGGCAGCGCGTCAGGGTGGCATAGACAAGGCGCGGATTTGCAACCGGAGTGTCGCCGCAATTGGTCAGCGCGAACTCCATCGCGCCCTCTTCGGCGTGCCAAAGGCTGTCGAGGTGGAAGTGCATTTGAGATGATCCTGTTGGTTGTATGTGTCAGAGGATGTCAGACAAGGGCGCGCGCAAAGACGCCCTCATCAGAGTCCGGGATCGCCACCGCGCCGCAGACCTGCTGATAAAATTCCACCGGCCCGGCCTGACCGATGATGCCATAGGCAAAGCCGTCGCCATGCAAGCGATGCAGTGCAGCGAGCAGAAGCGCCTTGCCAAGCCCCTTGCCACGGGCCTCAGGGTCGACGCCCGTGGGACCAAAAAAGCCGCGACAGGTGACGTCATAACAGGCAAACCCCAAGAGGCGCGTGCCTTCGGTCGCGATCAGAACCCGCGCCGGGCGCGCGGCCAGCGCCACCGTGCACTCATCCACCCATTTGGGACTGAAATGCCGGCCCACGAACCCCAGCAGGATATGCGATTCAAACGGCAGTGCAGGGCGGATCGTGAGACCGTCCGCCAGATTGGGCACCGGCGGCAGACGATAGAGCGGCACCAGCATATCAGGCATGGGCGGCCTCCGCGTGTTCCGCGATGAGGTGGCCGGGGCTCACTTCCTGCAAGGCACGGACAGGATGCGCGCTGAGGTCCCGCACCTGGCGTGCCTCGGCGGCAAAGCCCGCATCGCTGCCGGTGAGGCGCAGCTCTGGGTCGGGAACCGCCGCGCGCAGCAGTTTCGTATACCCATGTTGCGGCGCGCCCACGACCTCTGCGGTGGGGCCTTTCTCGACCACCTGACCGCGAAACATCACCGCCGTGTCTTCGGCCAGATACTCCGCCGTGGCGATATCGTGGGTAATGTACAGGAGCGACAGCCCGTGTTCGTCCTTCAGGCGCTGCATCAGCCCGAGGATGGATTTGCGGATCGACACATCCAGCATCGAGGTCGGCTCATCCGCCACGATCAGACGCGCCTTGACCGCCAATGCGCGGGCGAAATTCACCCGCTGGCGCTGCCCGCCCGACAGTTCATGCGGGAACTTTGCGGGTGTCGAAGTCGGGTCCAGCTCCACATCCTCAAGGATCATGCGCAGGGCCGTTTCGGGATCGGCCTCTGGCTGGTGCAGCGACAGCGCGCGCAGCAGGTGATGGCGGATCGTATGCGCGGGGTTAAGCGCCGAAAACGGATCCTGAAACACCATCTGCACCGCTTGCCGATAGCGCATCTGGTCGGCGCGTGTGGTCAGCTCTGCGATGTCTTGGCCCTCAAACAGGATGCGGCCCGAGGTCGGCGTGTGATGCCCCACAATCATCCGGCCCACCGTGCTTTTGCCAGAGCCGCTCTCTCCCACCAGCGCCAGCGCACGGCCCGGCATCAGATCAAGCGAGACATTGCGCAGCGCATGCACCTTGGTTGCGCGCCCGAAGGCGGGGCGCAAGGTGAAGGTCTTGCTGAGGTTATCAAGGCTGAGGATCGGGGTTTCAGACAGCATGACGCGCTCCTTTCGGGCGTTTGGCAAGGATCGGCATCGCCTCCCACAGGCTGCGGGTGTAGTCGTGGCTTGGGCTGGTCACGATCTGCGCGGCAGTGCCGATTTCGACAATCTCGCCCGCGCGCATGATGCCGATGCGGTCCGAGATCTGCGCCATCAGGGCGATGTCGTGGGTGATGAACAGAACAGAAAACCCCAATTCGTCCTTCAGCCGCAGCACCTCTTGCAGGATTTCGCGCTGCACCACCACATCGAGCGCGGTGGTTGGCTCATCCATGATGATGAGTTTGGGTTGCAAGGTGAGCGCAAGGGCAAGCGCCACCCGCTGCCGCATCCCCCCCGACAGCTGATGCGGGTGCGAATGCATACGATCCGCCGGGATGCCGACCATCTCCAGCATATGGGCGGTGCGATCCTGTGCCTCCGCCTTGGTGATCGGACCGTGCGCGCGCAGCATGTCGTAGAACTGGCGAAAGATCGTCATCACCGGGCTGAGCGAGTTCATCGCACTTTGGAACACCATGGAGACTTCGGACCAGCGCCACGCACGCAAATCCTTGTCGGAGAACGACAAGACATCGCGCCCTTCAAACAGGATGCGTCCGCGACGCACCAATGCCGGAGGTTTGTGCAAACGCATCAGGGCATAGGCCACCGTGCTCTTGCCGCAGCCGGACTCGCCCGCCAGACCGAGGATCTCATTGGGTTGGATCTCAAACGAAATGTCCCGAACAGCGGTGAAGGGTTCGCCTGCGGTCAGGTAATCGACCCGCAAGCCTTCGACAGAGAGAAGCGCGCTCATTGGCTGGCCTCCTGCATGCGTTGGCGCAACAGGCGCTTTTCGATCCGGAGCGCCTTGGCGACATTGCCAAGGGTGCGCATCCGGGGGTTTGCGATCTCGTCCACGCCGAAGTTCATCAGCGACAGGCCCACGCCGATCAGGACGATGGCGGCACAGGGGGCCAGAACCTCCCACCAGGCACCCACCATGATCGCCGATGCGGTCTGCGCATTGTAAAGCATGGTGCCCCACGACAGCGCCAAGGGGCTGCCAAGGCCGAGGAATTCCAGCGTCGCCTCGGTGATGATGGTGAAGATGACAGAGCCGATAAAGTTGAAGCCGATGATCGACAGAAGGTTCGGCAGCATCTCCACAAGGATCATCCGCCATGTGGGCTCGCCAATCATCGCAGAGGCCTGAATAAAATCGCGGGTTTTCAGCGACATCGCCTGCGCACGGGTGACGCGCGCACCCCAGGCCCAAGAGGTCAGGCCAATAATCAGCGCGATCGCCCAAGGCCCGACCTGACCGAGGAAAGCGGCCAGAACCAGCAGAAGCGGCAGTTGCGGCAGCACCAGCACCACATTGGTGAGGAAGTTCAGCACATCATCCACTATACCGCCGAAATAGGCGGCGGTGATGCCGATGAAGGTGCCGATAGCGGTCACGATCAGCCCGGCAACAATCCCCACCATCAAGGAGGTGCGGGTGCCCCAGATCAACTGGCTGAACACATCGCGCCCCATGCGGGTGGTGCCCAGCCAATGCTCCACCGAGGGGGCCTGATGCGGACGACCCACGCGGGCGATGGGGTCGAAAGGGGCAAGCAAAGGCGCAGCCAATGCAATCGCCACATAGGCCAGCACGATAGCAAGCCCGATGGCCGCCTTGCGGTTGCGCAGGAAGGTACGGAGGAGATCTGACATCAGGCCCTCTTCAGTCTGGGGTCAAGGAAGACATAGGCCAGATCCACCGCGAGGTTCGCGAGCAGCATGGCGAGTGTCATGATGAGGAGCTGGCCCTGGATCAGCGGGAAGTCCCGCCCGACGATGCCGAGGTACAAAAGGTTGCCCACACCGGGATAGTTGAACACCACCTCGGTAATAAGAGAGCCACCAAACAGCGCCCCGAAACTGAGCGCCAGCGCGGTGACGGAGGGCAGCAGCGCGTTGCGGGCGGCATAGGCATAGCGCACGCGGGCATCGCTCAGCCCCTTGGCTTCGGCCATGGCGAGGTAGTCCTCTCCCAGCTGCCCAATCATGTTGTTGCGCATGGTAATGAGGTAGCCGCCGATCAGCACCACGCTCAGCGTCACCACCGGCAAAAAGCCGTGATAGGCCACGGAAGAGATGAATTCCCAGCTCCACGCCGGGTCCAGCTTGGGATCAAAGGCATAGGAGGTCGGGAAAAAACGGTTGCGCACCGCAAGGAAATACAGCCCGCAAAGCGCCACCACGACAGCGGGCACCGATTGCAGCGCCAATGCGGTGGGCGAGGCGATCACATCCGTAAGCTGCCCGCGCCGCCATGCCGCAAGCACACCAAGAAGCGTGCCGATGGAAAAGGAAATCAACAGGGCCGAGCCGGTCAGGAACAAGGTCCACGGCAGCGCCTGTGTCAGCACATCGGCAACCGGCATCGGGTAGAACTTGATCGACAGCCCAAAGTCCCAGGTAAAGATCGAGCCGAGATAGGCGAAATACTGTTCATGCAGCGGCGCGTCGATGAACCCAAAGGTGGCCATCAGCGCCTCGCGCGCTTCGGGTGCGATCATGCCACCGGAGTTCGCCAGCATGATATCCGCCGGGTTGCCGGGCAACAGGCGCGGGATCATGAAGTTGAAGGTCGCGGCCACCAAAAAGGCAACGGCATAAAAGCCGAGCCGCTTCAAAAGAAAACGCATCACGTCAAACCATCTGTCGGGAGGGGGAGTGTGGCGCCAAAAGCGGGACCACTCATCAGACGAGCGGTCCCGAAGGTCGGGGAGGAATTATTCGACCGGGCGCAGGTTCAGGAGGTGGATCAGACGGGCCGGATTGGTCTTGTGAACCACCGGGTTGGCCACCGGGTTGTCGGCATTAAAGAAGCCTTCAAAACGCTTGGTGTTGTACTGATACCAACGCGGATTGTTGAACACATAGGCCAGCGGCATGTCTTCACCGACGATCTTTTGCACATCGGCGATGATCGCCATTTGCTTGTCGGTATCGCTGGTCTGGGTGAAGGCATCCAGCAGGCCGCTCAGCTCTTTATTGTAGTAGCGCGAGGCGGCAAAGCGCGATTTGGCCTGATTGATCTCATGCAACGAGTCCAGATACTGGTTGAAGGGGGTCGCACCGACACGAACGGAATTGATCGCCATGTCGTAGTCGCCCTTGATCAGCTTTTCGGTCCAGATCGCAGACTCGGGGGTTGAGACATTGGCCTTGATGCCGGCAGCATTCAGACCTTCAACCGCAATCTGGCTGCTGTTGACCCAGTCAGTCCAGCCATTGGGCACGATGACCTCAAGATCGATCTGTTCGCCATTCGGGGTCTCGACAAAACCGTCACCATCGACATCCTTGAACCCGGCTTCGGCCAGCTGCACCTTGGCCCCGTCGATATCGTACTGGGTAAACGCACCGAACTTGTCGTCCACCTCGGGGTTGTTCCACGCGTGATAGGCGCGGCCCAGTCCGGACGGATACTGGTTGATCGTCGGGTAGCCATAACCTGCGATTTCAACCATCGCCTCACGATCAAACGCCATCGACACCGCACGGCGGAAGGCAACATCGTTGATCGCTTCTTTGTCGCCGGCCTCTTTGGCCTCAAAGTTCATGTAGAACGCCACGAGAGAACCTGCGGGCAGCCAGTAGCTGTGATGCTCCGGGTCCTTGGCAACATAGGTGTTCTCGATATCAGGCAGGAAAGACCCCATCCAGTCCAGCTCGCCATTGGCGGCGGCTGCCAGCGCCTGATCGTTGTTGGCGATCTGCGGGAACCGCATGCAGTCGACCTTGAGGCTCTCAGCGTCCCAATAGTTGTCATTGCGGCACTGGATGTATTCCTGCGGCGTGAAGCGACGGATTTCCGTAAGCGGACCAGAGCCAACCGGATCAGGGTTGGTAAAGGTAACGGGGTCTGCAACTTCGCTCCAGATGTGTTCCGGCACGATCGGCACGCGCACGATCTGATACATCGCCTGACTGGAGGGGGTGGAGAGGTTGAATTGAACCGTCATCTCGTCGATTTTTTCGACGCCAGAGAGCATCTGCGCCATGCCCACGCTATCGAGCGCCGGATCGCTCAGCGCCAGATCGAAAGATTTGACCACGTCATCGGCGGTGAATGCTTCGCCATCGGACCACTGGACGCCCTCACGCAGCGTCACGGTGATGGTGCTGAGATCCTCGGAATATTCAAATGCGGTCGCCAGACGGTAAATCGGCTTGCCGCCATCCAGCGCGTTAAAAATAATCAGCGGCTCGTACATGAAGTGCATGACCGAGGGCGCGGCGGTGGTCTGGTTGAACGGGTTGAAGTTCTCCACCCATGCGGTGACCTGTTCCGGCAGCGCACTCAGCACGGTTTCCTCTGCCTGAGCAGCGGTGGTCCAGAGCGCAACCGAGGCCAGCAGCCCGGCGGTAGCAGTGAATTTCATTTTCTATCTCCCTGTGATGACGGGTTTGCCCCGCCTCGTGTTCATCCGCCTGATCCCGCCTTGCGACAGGTGGCCCATGTTACAATCCATGGTAGCATTCAGTCTCCTCACCAAACGCCGGGGATGTCCCACAATGAAGTCCGCGCTGCGCCTCCAATGGTACCCGAAAAATCGGAAATTTCGTCAAAACGCCGCGCGCGCCGTTTTGACGTATCGTAATAATTTAAATATTCCAATTCGTTAGAGATATTATTCTCGGGTCGGCATTTATTGTGAATACCGCCTGTGCTCTTGCGTCAATTATGGCTAGGCCGCAGGATCACGCATAACACAACCAGAAAAACCGGAGCCACCGTGCCGCTACAGGGAATCCGCGCGCGCCTGCTGTTTACCTTTCTTCTTGCGTCGGTTCTGCCACTGGCGCTGGGCGGTATGGTGTTCTATCGGCTGGTCAATCAGACCATCGCTACCGAGACCTTTCAGAAGGTGGCTTTTGTGCGCGATGCCAAGGCCAGCGAAATCACGCAATATATGACCTATGCCCGCAGGCAGGCCGAAAACCTCGCCCAGTCTGCCAATGTGCGCTACTCCGTGGGGGAGTTTTATGGCTTTAGCCATGCGCTGCGGCAGATGGACGGTACCCCCGAGGAAGCGGGCGCCAAGCTGCGCAATATTTTCGATATTGATGGCCCTGCGGCGCCCCCGTCCGGTATTGGCAGTGAGGATCGGCTGCTGCGCGAGGCGCTGGAGTATTCCAATACCCATCGCCGCTTTCACGCGGGGTTTCTCGACTTTTTGAACGAGGCGGAATTCGACAATCTCTATCTCGCGGATCGTCACGGTCAGGTGGTCTATTCGGTGCACAAAGATCGCTATCTTGGGCGCATGCTGGACACGGGCACTGTTGGTTTGGGGCAAGCCTATAGCCGCGCGGTCAGCCAGCCGGGTTATGATCCGGTGTTTCAGGACTACGCATTGGATGCGGTCACCGGGGATCTCGTGGCCTATCTGGCGGTGCCGGTGCGCCTGCATGGCAGCAACAAAGGCGCGATGATCCTGCGCATGCCGCCCAACAGCCTGCAACGGCTGATGATCGAAAGCGAAACCGCCCTGACGGTGTTGTCGTCGCAAGGGACGGTCATTGCCTCCAGTGGCGGGCCCACGCCCGGTGATATGCCGGATGCGATGACCGGCGCGGATGGGGTCGCCCTGCTGGAGGCAGGTCTCTCGGGTGATCCGTCCCTGTCTGCCTGGCGGGTGCTGGACCCGCCCTTTCCCGAATGGACGGTCGTCGCCGAGGCGGACAGCGACACGGCTTTTGCCACTAGCCGCCAGCTGCGCAACGCGCTGTTCCTGATCGGGGCAGTGGCTGTTGCGGGCCTCGGGGTATTGTCCTTTCTGTTTTCCAACGCATTGACCCGCCCGGTCCGGCGCATCTCTGAGGCCGCCAGCGCGGTCGCCACCGGCAGTCTGAACGAAGCACTCCCCGAATACGACCACCCGGTGGAATACGCGCGCCTTTCGCGCGCGGTGAACCAGATGCGACGCGCCTTGCGCGATCAACTCGACATGATCCGCGATAAGAACGCCGAGCTTCAGGAAAACCTGCGCCAGATCGGCGAAAAGAACGCCAAGCTCGAAGAAGCGGACCGGATGAAGGACCGCTTCCTTGCCAATACCTCGCACGAGCTGCGCACGCCGTTGAACGGGATCATAGGCATTCTGGAAACGCTGGAAGGCGGCGCCATGGGCGACATGCTGCCCGCACAGGCGAGCCAGCTGCGTCTGATTACCTTCAGCGCGCGGCGCCTGTCGCGGCTGGTGGATGATCTTCTGGATATCTACCGCATTCGTGAAGGCCGCATGCGGCTGGATTTGCAGCCCGTGGATGTCGCCCATGCGCTGCGCAACGTGCTGCAGTTGTTGCAGCCGACTTTTCAGGTGGATCCGGCCAAATTCCACCTCAACCTGCCCGAGGATCTGCCCGCCGTCACTGCGGACCCGGTGCGGTTTGAGCAAATCCTGTTCAACCTGCTGTCAAATGCGGTGAAATATGGCGGCGGCAGCGAGGTGCATATCACCGCAGAGCGGCGTGCCTCGGGGCAGATGGCACTTGCGATCCGCGATCATGGCCCCGGGATTGCTGCCGATAGTATGGAGCGGATCTTTCACCCGCTGGAACAGCTGATGCCCGAAGGGTCGGGTCAGGCCACAGGCACCGGTCTGGGGCTCACGATTGCGCGCCATCTGGCTGATCTGATGTCGGGCAGCATCGAGGTCTCAAGCACCCCCGGCGAAGGATCGGAATTCCGGGTACTCTTGCCGCAATCCGACCTTCCGGCGATTGCGCCGCTTGAGGAATGGCTGCCCACGCAACTTGCCCCGGCCCCTATGATGCAGTCCGAGACAGGCAACACCAGCCCGGCCGCACCGGATGGGTCGCCGATGATCCTCGCCGTGGATGATGAACCGATCAACCTGCAAGTGCTGCAAAATGTGCTGCAACCGCAAGGTTACCGTGTCACCACAGCGCGCAACGGGACAGAAGCGCTGCGCAATGTTGCGCAGGACCGGCCTGATCTGATCGTGCTGGATGTGATGATGGCGGGTCTCAGCGGGCTTGATGTGGCGCGGGACCTGCGCCGCCGCCATGGATTGCATGAACTGCCGATCATTCTGCTCACCGCGCGCGGGCGCACCAGCGATATGCTTGCGGGGTTTGAGGCAGGCGCCAATGATTATGTGGTGAAACCCTTTGTCAAAGACGAGCTGTTGAGCCGCATTCGCACCCTTCTTGAGGCCAGCCGCGCCCGCAGCCGGGCCGAGGAAAACCGCGAACTGAAAGAGGAAATCGAGCGCCGTATCCAGATCGAGGACGCCCTGCGCCTGTCGCAGCGCCGGATGACACAATTGCTAGACACGCTGGAGGACGGGCTGATCTGCATCAATGCCCGCGGTGTGGTCACTTACGTCAATGACGCCGCGCAACAGGTTCTCGACCAGCGCGTGACGGTGAACCGCAGTCGTCTGAAGGAGGTTCTGCCCCCGGAGGTTCTGGCCCCGCTCGAACAAACAGAAGTCGAGGACGAGCCGATCCACATGGAAATCACCCTGCGTGGGACCTCGCATCAGGTCAGCCTGTTTGCCATGCTCCCCGAAGCTGGCGGCGGGCGTGCCGTGCTGTTCACACAGGCGCAAACCCCGCGCGCGCAATTCGTGCACTCTCTGCGTGACGTGGTCGACACTTCGCTGCCTTCCTTGATCACAGAAGATACCACCGAAGAAGCCAGCGCCGCGACCGGTGACAGCTACCGCGAAACCATCGTAGCGCTGATGTCGGACTCGCTGGAGATCTGGAACGCCGCGACCGGCAAGGGCAAGATCGACTTTGCCGAGACCAGTGGCATCTGGCGCGTGAACCTCGACAAGACATCACTGCAGACCCGCACGCTCGACAAATACCTGCTGATCGAGACCCTGCCCGACAACCCGCGCTGGCGGGACGTGCTGAAAACCGTGAGCTTTGTGCTCTCGCTCAAGGAACGCGACACCGTGGACGAGGCCCTCGCCCAGCGCTTTGATGCGATGGAAACCCGACTGGAGGAGTTCCGCGCCTTGATCGCCCAGCGCGGCTGAGGCTTAGTCGCCCAAGGGCTGCGGCCCCGTGCGACCGTGATAGGCGGTGAGAGAGGCCCGGATGCGGCGCAGGTTCTCGGTTGTGGCCTCGCTGCGCGCCTGCGCCACAGACATCGCCAACGCATCCACGATCACCAAATGGGCATAGCGCGATGCGGTGGGTTTCAGAATGTCCGGATCTTCGGGCAGATCGGCCTCGATTGCAATGGTCGCTTCCTGCGCCAATCGGCTGCCGGGGCGCGTGATGGCTACGACCGTTGCGCCGTAACCCCCGGCGATCCCCGCCGCGCTGACGACTTCATCCGCCGCGCCGCTGGTGGAGACCAAAAGCAGCACATCATTCGTCCCCAAGGTCGCCGCGCGCATCTGCAACAGATAGCTGTCGGAAACCGCAACTGCCGGAATTCCAAGCCGAAACATCCGGTTGGCCGCCTCCTGCGCCACCATTGTTGATCCACCGCCGACCCCGGCGACCACGATCTGCCCGGCCTCCGTCAGCGCCTGCACCGCCGCATCCATTCGTTCGGGCACGATCTGCTGACGCATCACATTCACGGTCGCGTAGAGCGCGCCCAATACCTGATCGACCGCGCCTGCGCCCCCCTCGGATACGTCCCGGTGACTGGGCGCGAGGTATTGCAGGCTGACCGCGAGGTTCTGTGCCAGGCGCAATTTGAACTCTCGAAACCCGTCACATCCCATGCTCCGGCAAAAGCGCACAACCGTGGGCGTGCTGACCCCAACCGCCCCCGCAAGTTCGGCTATGGTCATGCCGGAAATCTCCTCAAGATGTGCCGACACGAAGTCTGCAACCTTCTGCTCACGCGCGGCAAAGGTGCCGTTCAACTGGCGCAGATTGGAGATCAGATCCACTGCGCCCTGTGCGGGGCCGTTGTCAGGTGTCGGCATCTGTCTCTCCGGTCATTTAATCAGGCGATTCTGTACCTAAGATACATTTTCAGGTCAAATCGCCATCGAATTCTTCCTTTATACATCCACATTTGTAGCCAAGTAACAAAAATTACTTGACGGAACCCACAATACCTCCTGAATATGTACCTCAATTACAAAACGGGGAGTCGTCATGATCGGGGATTTTGCAGGTCGGCTGAGCCACCAGATCAATCGCGGGACCGAGGTCATCCTTGCCGCGCTGATGGTGGCTCTGGTGCTCGACGTCTGGATCGGCGTTGTGGATCGCTACTTCTTTCACTGGCAATTGCCATGGCCCGAAGTGCTGGCGCGCTACCTGATGATCTGGGCTGCGATGCTGGCGGTCTCTTCGGGGATTGCGCGGCGCGAACATATCGGGCTGACGGCGGTCTTGCTGAACCTGCCCGCACCGCTGCGCCGCGCCATGCTGATCGCCATCGACCTGATGACATTCGCCCTGTTTTTCTACGTGCTGTGGTTCGGCATCGGTTTTGCCGAAAGCGGTGCCAAGCGGCAGGCAATGATCCTTGGCGCAACGTTGCAGCCCTTCTACGCCGCAATCCCCGCCGCCGCCGCGCTGGCCTGCGTTCAGGTGGTGCTGGTGATGGTCCGCGATGCCGGACGACAGCTTGATCTGCCCGAAACCGATAGCGAAGAAGGAGCAGGCGCATGATTGTCGGCATCTGTTTTGTGGTCCTGCTTGCCGTCGGCATGCCCATCGGCTTTGCCATCGGGCTTGCGGGCGTCATCGGTATCTTCAGCATGGGCGGCGGCACCACGTTCCTCGCCATCGGACCGAGCAAGATCTTCAACGGGCTCAATATCTTTCCGTTTCTTGCGATGCCCTTCTTCATTCTTGCAGGCGAGATTATGAACAGCACCGGCATCACCGGGCGGCTGGTCAAACTGGCGGAGGTTCTGGTGGGGCGTTTTCGCGGTGGCCTCGCCCATACCAATATGCTGGCCTCGGTGTTCTTTGCCGGGCTCACCGGGTCTGCCACCGCTGACGCCGCAGCCTTTGGCCGCACGCTCGTGCCCGCCATGGTCAAACAGGGGTACAAACGCGATTACGCCTGCGCAGTCACGGCTGCGGGATCAATCATCGGACCGACCATTCCACCATCGGGGCTGATGGTGGTCTATGGCTCCTTGATGGGAGTCTCCATCGGAGGGCTGTTTGCAGCAGGGCTGCTGCCGGGACTGGTGATCTGTGCCGTCTGCATGGGCGTGATCGCCATTGGCGGCAAACGTGAGAACCTGCCCAAGGCCGACCGCGGTGCCACATTGGGCGAAATCTGGCAGACATTTCTGTCATCGATCACTGCGCTCTTGATGCCTGTCATCATCCTTGGTGGCATCCTTGGCGGGATCGTCACACCGACCGAGGCGGCCTCTATCGCTGTGGCCTATGCGCTGTTCATCGGCTTCTTCGTCTACCGCACACTGACCTTCCCCGACCTCTACGCAATGCTGGTGCGCACCGCGCGCATCACCGGTGTGATCTTTGTCATCATCGCCTTTGCCGGGATCTTGGGTTGGTGGATGAGCTTCGAGCGCATCCCGCAGGCCATCGCGGGCAGCGTGTTGGGACTGTCGGAGAACCCTTATGCGGTGATCGCCATCATCATCTGCATCCTGCTGGTGGTCGGCATGGTGATGGATATCACCGCGATCCTGATCATCCTCGGCCCGGTGCTCGTGCCGCTCACCGAACAGATCGGACTGGAGCCGATCCACGCAGGCATCATCTTTGTGCTGGCGCTCAATATCTCTTTGATGACGCCGCCGGTGGGGGCCTGCCTCTTTGTGCTGTCCTCGGTCACGGGCGAGAAGCTGGAGCGGATATCAGTGAAGCTCGCCCCCTTCCTGATCGCCGAAGTGATCATCCTCTTCCTATTCGCATTCTGGGAGGACGCGGCCCTGATGCTGCCGCGCGCGCTCGGATTTGCCCCCTGATCGGGGCCACCAAACCAACCATCAAAAAAACCAACAGTGAGGAAATCAAAATGAAAACAGTCCTGAAAACTGCTGTCGTTGGCGCGATTGCGGCCCTGACCGCCAGCTCCGCCATGGCCGGTGGCACCATCCGCTTTGGCCATGACAACAAGACAGACCCATTTGAAAACCCCGCACACGCCTGCACGGCAGTGTTCCAGAACATCGTCACCGCCGACACCAATGGCAGCGTCACGGTCGAGGTCTTTGGCTCCAACCAGCTTGGCACCGCTGCCGAACATGTCCAGCAGGTGCGTGACGGTGTCATTCAGGCGACACTCACCTCCACCGGCGCGCTGGCCAGCTATTACCCGCGCATCGACGTGCTGAACCTGCCGTTTGCATTCGCCAACAACGCATCGACCTACTCGGTCTTTGACGGTGAATTTGGCGAGGCACTGGCAGCAGATATCGAGGCGGAACTGGGTGACGTTGTAGTGCTGGGCTTCCCGGATACGGGCGGGTTCTTTGCTGTCACCAACTCGCAGCGCCAGATCGCCAACCTTGAGGATTTCGACGGCATCCGCATCCGCACCATGACCCTGCCAAGCCACCAGAAAATCGTGCAGGCGCTGGGGGCGGAGGCCTATCCGCTCAGCTGGGGCGAGGTCTATTCCGGTCTGCAAACCGGCGTGATCGACGGTCAGATGAACCCGGTGCCGATCATCTCTTTTGCGAATTTCGCAGAGGTGCAAAAGCACATGACGCTCACCAACCACCTGTTCTCACCCTACACCTTTATGATCAACAAGGCGTTTTACGATGGTCTGACCGAGGCGGAGCAGAACACCCTGCACACCGCCGCCGAAAGCTGCGTCACTGCCAGCCGGGGCCTTTCGCGCATCATCGAGGCCTCGGATCGTGGTCTGGCGGGTCTGATGGACAAGATCGAAGTGACCGCCCTCTCCTCCGAGCAGCGCGCCGCGATGGCCGGTGCCACCCAGCCCGCGTTTGAGGCCCATGTGGCCGAGAACCTCGACGCCAAGGCGGGCGAGTTGCTGACGCTCTTCAAATCCGAAGTCGGGAAGGCCAACGACGCCTCTTACCTCGACTAACGGTCCCCGTCCGGGGCGTGAGCGCGCTCTCGCCCCGGAACCTCAATTTCAAGGATTTGCCTCATGCGCGTCTTCTGCGCTTCTCTTGCCACCGAAACCAATACCTTCTCGCCGCTGCGCACGGATTTTTCCGACTTTGCGCAGAGCTTTTACGCCCCTCCGGGCGAGCACCCGGACACTCCGACGCTGTGTTCCGCCGTGTTCCCGGCCTTGCGGCGGCGCGCAAAAGAAGAAGGGTTCACCCTGATCGAAGGCACCGCCACATGGGCGGAACCCGGCGGGCTGGTGAGTGCGGCAACCTGGGAGCATCTGCGCGATGAGGTGCTGAGCCAGTTGAAGGCCGCCCTGCCAGTGGATGCGGTGGTGCTAGGCCTGCATGGCGCGATGATTGCGGATGGCTGCGTCGACTGCGAAGGCGAATTGATCGCCTCCGCCCGCGCGCTGGCGGGGCCGGACGCCAAGATCGGCGTGAGCTTTGACCCCCACAGCCACCTGAGCGCCAAACGGGTCGACAACGCCGACATCATCACCGTGTTTAAGGAATTCCCACATACCGATTTTGTCGAGGCGGGCGAGGCTTGCGTGGATCTGACCCTGCGCGCCGTGCGCGGTGAGATTGCGCCCGAAATATCAGTCTTTGACGTGCGCATGATGGATGTGCTGCCAACCAGCATTCAGCCGATGCGCGGGTTCGTGGATAAAATAATGGGGCTGGAAGCGCGCGGCGAGATCCTCTCCGGCTCTGTTATTCACGGGTTCATGGCCGGCGACAGCCCCGACCTTGGCGCAAAGATCGTCGTGATCACTGACGGCGATGCCACCAAAGGCGAGCGCCTGTCCCGTGACCTCGGGATGGAGCTATTTGGCTTTCGTGGTCGCACCAAACCCGATTTTCTCCCGGCAGCCGAGGCCCTGCGGCGTGCAGATACCAGCACCAAGACCCCCGTTGTGGTCGCTGACGTCTGGGACAATCCGGGCGGCGGTGTGGCGGGCGATTCAACAATTTTGCTGCGTGAGGTGCTGACCCAACAGCTGGATGGTGTGGCCTTTGGCACCATTTGGGACCCGATGGCGGTGCGTCTGTGTTTCGCAGCTGGCGAGGGTGCCGCGCTGGATCTGCGCTTTGGCGGCAAGACCTCTGCCCATGCGGGCGCACCGGTGGACGCGCGGGTCACGGTGATGCGGCTGCAACGTGATGCGGTGCAGAGTTTTGGCACCTCGGTGGTGCCGCTTGGCGATTGCGCGGTGATCCGGATCGGGGATCTGGACATTGTGTTGAACACCAACCGCAGCCAGACGTTCTCACCCGATCTCTTCACCAACCTCGGCATTGATCTTGCCCATAAACGCATCGTGGTGGTGAAATCCACCAACCACTTTCACGGGGCCTTTGCGCCAGTGGCCGGAGAGATCCTCTACGCTGCCGTTGATGGCCCCTATCCAAACGACCCGGCGCGCACCGACTACACCCGCCTGACCCGTGCGATCTGGCCGCGTGTTGAAACGCCGCATGCTGAGGAGACTGCCTGATGACCTTGCCCATCGACACCCCCGCCGTTCTCGTCGATCTGAACATCGCAGAAGCCAATGTCCGCGCTTTTCAGGACTATTGCGACAGCCACGGACTGCAGCTTCGCCCGCATATCAAAACCCACAAACTGCCGCGTCTGGCAGAATATCAGATTGAACAAGGTGCCATCGGCATCACCTGCCAGAAAATCACCGAAGCCGAGGCCATGATCGCGGGTGGCGATATGCGTGATATTCTGATCACCTATAATATCCTTGGTCAGGACAAGGTCGCACGGCTGCGCGCCCTGTCCGAACAGGTGCGCCTGTCCGTCGTGGCGGATAATGCCGCTGTTGTCGAAGGGCTGAGTGCAGGGTTTGCGGATGCAAAAAACCCGCTCCCGGTGCTGGTCGAGTGCAATACCGGCGCGGATCGCTGCGGTGTGGAAACTCCGGCAGAGGCGCTGGAGCTGGCTTCAGCGATCAATGCTGCCCCCGGTCTGCGCTTTGCGGGGCTGATGACCTACCCGCCGACGGGGGGTGCGACGCAGGTCACTACATGGCTCGCCGAAGCCAAGGATCTGATTGAGGCCACGGACCTGACAGTAGAAGTGATTTCCTCTGGCGGATCACCCGATATGTGGCGCGCCCACCATATGCCGCTCGCCACCGAATACCGGATCGGGACCTATATCTACAACGACCGCTCCTTGGTGACACGTGGCACTTGCGACTGGGACGATTGCGCCCTGACGGTTCTGGCGACGGTGGTTTCCACCCCGTCAAAGACCCGTGCAATCATAGACGCAGGGTCCAAAGTTCTAACCTCGGATTTGCTTGGTCTCGAAGGCTTTGGTCACGTTCTGGGGCACCCCGATCTGAAAATTGATCAACTGAGCGAAGAGCATGGCCGGATCACCTCGGATCAGCCAACCGGACTTCGGGTTGGCGACCAACTCCGCATCGTGCCCAATCATGCCTGCGTGGTGTCGAATATGCTCGACCACGTCACGCTGATACGCGGCGATGCGATCATCGGCACCGAACCCGTCGCAGCGCGGGGGCAAGTCTGGTGAGCAGTCCTCAGATCCTATGCCTTGGCGAGCCATTGGTGGAGTTCAACCAGACGCCTGACGGTTCCTTTGCGATGGGTTTTGGCGGTGATGTGTCAAACGTCGCCATCGCCGCTGCCCGACAGGGCGCACGCGCAGGAATGATCACCCGCGTCGGCGATGATCCCTTTGGGGCAGCACTTGGCGATCTGTGGTCTGACGAGGGCGTCTCGACCACGCATGTCACCCGCGCCACCGGAGAAGAAACCGGCGTCTATTTCGTGACCCATGATGCGGATGGTCATCACTTTACCTATCGGCGCAAAGGATCAGCCGCCTCACGCCTCGCCCCGGCGGATCTGCCGCGCGCAGCCTTGCAGAACTGCCCGGTGTTTTATGCCTCTGGCATTAGCCTTGCTGTGTCTCCCAGCATGCAAGGCACCGTGACTGAGGCCGCAGCACTCACGCGCGCCGCAGGCGGCATGTTTGCCTTTGATCCGAACCTGCGCCTTGCGCTCTGGTCACTGGACGTGGCCCGCGAGACAACACATCGCTGCATGGCGACCTGTGATATTGCCCTGCCGGGGCTGGACGACGCACGGCGATTGACGGGCCTGAACACGGCTGAGGACATTGCCAGGTTCTATCACGACCTCGGCCCGCGCATCGTGGCCCTGACGCTGGGGGCTGAGGGTGTGCTGATCTCTGTCGACGGCGCGCAACGCAGGCTGTCCGGGCACCCCGTCGCGGCCAAAGACGCCACCGGCGCAGGCGACTGTTTCAACGGCGCCTTCCTCGCGAGCCTTCTGGCAACTGACGATCCATTCGCCGCAGCCGAGCATGCCAATATGGCCGCCGCGCTCTCGACCACCGGATTTGGTGCTGTGAGACCGATCCCGACCCTTTCCCAAACCCGCAACGCCCTTGAACACGCGGTGCGGGGCTAAACTCCCAAACTATCAGGAGACTCCTCATGACAATTGAACGTATCGGCGCAGAGCGCACTGGCGCAGGTGGGCAGAATCTGCCGTTTTCCCCGGCCACCCGCGCAGGCGATTTTGTCTTTATTTCCGGTCAGGTCGCGATGAATGAACGGGGCGAGATTGAGCCCGGCGGCATCGAGGCACAGACCAAGCGCACCATGGAGAACGTGATCGCGGTGCTGGCGCAGGCGGGTTGCACGCTGGATGATGTGGCCAAGGTCAATGTCTGGCTTGATGATCCGCGGGATTTCTGGACCTTCAACCGGGTCTACGCGAGCTATTTCCCCAATGGCGCTCCGGCACGCTCGACGGTGCGCTCGCAGTTGATGGTCGACGCCAAGATCGAAATCGATGTGACGGCGTATAAACCTCTGGGCTAAGGCGTCGTTAAAAAAGCCACCCCATAAAACACAAACGGGCCGCCCGATGGGGCGGCCCGTTTTCTATCCATATGCGCGGTCAGGCGTTATTCTTTTGGCCCCAGCGCAGACAGGCCTTTGAGGATATCGATAGCATAGGCCAGCTGATAGTCCTGCTCGCGCAATTCTGCGGCTTTCTCGGCTTTTTCGCGATCCGCTTCGATCTGCCGGACTTCATCCTCCGACAGACTGTCGTTGTTCAAACGACCACGCAGCTCTGCCTCGGAGCGCGGACCAAAGGCGCTGCTGGCGGGCTCGTCTTCTTCTGCTTCAGGGCGGCGGCGCGGCTGTGCCACGACGATATCGGGGCTGACGCCAAGTGCCTGAATGGACCGGCCAGACGGGGTGTAGTAACGCGCGGTTGTCAGGCGCATGGCACCGTCGCTGCGCAGTGGCATTACGGTCTGCACCGATCCTTTACCAAAGGACTTCGTGCCCACAACAATCGCCCGGCGATGGTCTTGCAAGGCACCCGCAACGATTTCCGATGCAGAGGCGGAACCGCCATTGATCAGCACCACAATCGGTTTACCGTCGATCAGATCGCCCGGCGTTGCGTTAAACCGCTCGCCATCTTCGGGGTTACGGCCACGAGTGGAGACGATCTCGCCGCTTTCGAGGAAGCTGTCGGCAACACTGATGGCCTGTGTGAGCAAACCACCCGGATTGTTGCGCAGGTCGAGCACGATCCCGTTCACATTGTCCATACCGCCCAGCGCCTCAACCTGTTCTTGCAGGTTGGATTCAAGGTTCGGCGTGGTTTGTTCATTAAAGGTGGTAACGCGCAGCACCACGGAATCACCCTGAGTGCGGCCCCGCACGGCGGTGAGCTTGATGGTGTCGCGGATGATGGAAACGTCAAAGGGCTCGTCTTCGCCTTCGCGCACCACGGTGATGATAATCTCCGACCCCACCGGGCCGCGCATCAGTTCGACTGCTTCATCCAGCCCCAGACCAAGCAGGCTCTCACCATCCACATGGGTGATAAAGTCACCAGCCTCGACACCGGCCTCATCGGCGGGCGTGCCATCCATCGGAGAGACGACTTTGACAAACCCGTCTTCCTGCGTGACCTCAATGCCCAGACCGCCGAACTCACCACGGGTCTGCACCCGCATCTTGGTGGCATCCTCGGGCGACAGATAGCTGGAGTGCGGATCAAGAGATTGCAGCATGCCGCCAATTGCGGCTTCGATCAGCTCTTTTTCATCGACCTCTTCGACATATTGCGCACGGATGCGTTCAAAGATGTCACCAAACAGATCGAGCTGTTCATAGACGGTTGCCTTGTTGCTCTCTTGTGCCAGCAGTGGTGCTGCCACATATGTTGTCGCCACAAAGCCCGCAAGCGTCCCGCCCAGAGCCGCCATCGCAAATTTCTTCATCTCTTGCCTATCCACCTTGCCCTGTCCGAAACCACGTCTCTGGGTCCACGGGACTGTTTTCCATTCTGACTTCTATATAGAGCGTTTCCGAGCGGCCAGTTCCACCCCCTTCACCGCTAAGTGACAAAATCGCGCTGCTCGCTGCCGCATCCCCGCCCATCAGGCCAACTGGCGTACCTTCAGGGATCACTTGCCCGGCTTCTCCAAAGACGTCGGCAAGGCCCGATAGGATAAAGAGCGTGTTGGGTTGCGGCTCCAGAATCACCACATTGCCAAGATCAAGGAGCGGGCCGAGGTATCGGATTGTCGCCGCTGTCGGTGTGGTGACAAGCGCTCGGGGGCGAGTCGCTACGAGAATGCCCGCACGCGCGACACCCGCCGCATCCTTATCCCCATAGCCGCGCAGCAAAAGCCCCTCGACCGGGAAGGGCAGATCGCCGCGCAGATCGGTGATATCTGCATCATCAGCCTCGACCCCATTGGCCTCCGCGATGAGCGCAAGCCCATCGGCAAAACCGGTCAGAGTCTCGGTTGAGGAGATCAGGATCGCAGTCTGAACTGGATCTTCGGTAAAGCGCTTGGGCAGGTCCTGGCGATCCGCAATCGCGGTCGACAGTGCCGCACGTGCGTCCTGTACGCCGCGCAAACCATCCTCAAGCTGCTGCGCCGCACTCTGTTGTAACAGCCGCAGGTCCCGCACCTCTTGCAGATCATTGCGCAACGCATCGGCGCGTGCCTGCAGTCCCGGTGTCACCTCGGCAAGCATCATCGCAGACCGCGCGGCCCCCAGTGGACCGGAGGGATGTAGCATCAGCACTGGCGGCGTTGAGGTCTCAATCGTGGTGATCACACCCAATAGATCTGCAACCTCATCCTCGCGTGCCTTGAGCTGGGTGGTGAGTTGCGTTTCACGCCGCGCCACACGGCGCAGCCCCTCCCGCATCGCCTGAAGCCCGTCTTCATAGGCGCGCACGGTTTCCGTCAGCGCCTTGACCCGGTCATTGGCGCTTTTGGCGGCATCCAGCCGCTCTGACGCAGCCTCTAGCGCCGCCGCTGCGGCCGTGGCTGCTTCGCCGGGGTTCTGGGTTGCTGCTTGCGCAGGGATCGCGACCAAAAGGCCAAGCGCCAGCATCATCACGCGCAGTGGCATCATACGAGCAGGCTTTCCCCGGTCATCTCCGCAGGTTTCTCCAGCCCCATCAAGGCCAGAAGCGTCGGCGCAAGATCGGCCAAGCGCCCATCCTTCAGCGCTGCTCCCTCTGGCCCACCAACAAGCGCCACCGGCACAAGATTGGTGGTATGCGCCGTATGCGCGCCGCCCGTTTCCGGGTCGACCATCATCTCGCAATTGCCGTGATCCGCAGTGACAATCATTGCACCGCCCGCGTCCTTCAGGGCCGCGACAACCTCGCCTAGGCCCTGATCCACTGCCTCGCACGCCTTGATCGCCGCGTCGAGATCGCCTGTGTGGCCAACCATATCTGGGTTGGCGTAGTTGGTGACAATGAGGTCATAGCCCGCCTTGATCGCCTCGACGAATTTCGCGGTGACCTCGGGCGCAGACATCTCAGGCTGCAAATCATAAGTCGCTACCTTGGGCGATTTTGGCATAAAGCGGTCTTCGCCTTCCTCGGGTGTTTCCTTGCCGCCGTTGAGGAAGAAAGTCACATGGGGATATTTCTCGGTCTCCGCCAGACGGAACTGACGCTTGCCCTGTTTGGCCACCCATTCGCCCAACGTGTTGACGATGGCCTTTTTCGGATAGGCGGTGGTCATATAGGCGTTATGGCCTTGGGAATATTCCACCATGCCCAGCAGCCCCGAAAGCACGGGCCGCGGGCCGGTGTCGAACTCTGCAAACTCCGGCTCGCCAATGGCGCGCAGGATTTCCCGCGCCCGATCCGCCCGGAAGTTGAGACAGAAGAACCCGTCGCCGTCTTGAATGCTATCAAAGCCCTCGATCACCGTGGCCTTAACGAATTCATCCAGCTCTTCACGCCCATAGGCGGCCTCAACTGCCGCCTTCGCACTCGGCGCGGTGAACTGACCCGCACCCTTGACCATGGCCTCATAGGCTTGGCTCACGCGCTCCCAGCGGTTGTCGCGGTCCATGGCGAAATAACGCCCGGTGACGGTGGCGATTTGCGCCCCCTCCGCCATACCGGCCTCAAGCTGATCAAGATAAGTGAGCGCCGATTTCGGCGCTACGTCCCGCCCGTCGGTAACCGCATGCAGCCAAACCGGCACGCCCGCATCGCGGATCGCCTTAATCGCGGCCAGGATATGGGTCACATGGCCATGCACGCCGCCATCCGAAACCAGCCCCATCAGATGCGCCGCACCCCCGGTTTCCTTCAGTTTGGCGATAAAGGCCTGAAGCGCGGCATTGTCGTAAAATGATCCGTCCTCGATCGCCAGATCGATCTGGCCGAGGTCCATCGCCACCACCCGGCCCGCGCCGATATTGGTATGACCCACCTCGGAATTGCCCATCTGACCGCTGGGCAGCCCTACATCGGGGCCATGGGTGATCAGCCGCGCGGTGGGGCTGCTTGCCATGATCGCATCCAGCGTTGGCGTCTTTGCAAGATAGGGCGCATTGGCCGGTCCCGGCTCAGCACTGCCCCAGCCATCGAGGATGCAAAGAACAACGGGTTTGGGTGCGGTCATGGCGCGTCTCCGGTCAACGAGTGCGGTGTTTCGCCTCGGGTTCTACAGACTGTCGCGCGGTTGGGAAACCGGGGAGTGCGCAATCCGCGCGAATGTGACCTCCGCCGGTGCGTTTTTGCGCATCTCTCTCCGCATCACAGGGGGCGAAGGCGCAAGATCCGGGTCGCTGGGCGAATGGCTCGACTGTTAGCCATACCCACAGAGTTCACCAACAGGACCAAACCCATGCCCCAGATCTTCGCCATGCCCACCGAAACCGTGCGCGCCTATCAGGCCGGCCAGCCCGACGCCCATGGCCAGCTGCCGGAACGCGCCACCTCTGACGGCGGCGGCAACCCATGTCGCCATTGCCTGACCTACATCCCTGAGGGGGCCGAGATGCTGATCCTCGCGCATCGCCCCTTTCCCACAGCGCAGCCCTATGCAGAAACCGGGCCGATCTTCCTCTGTGCCGACACCTGCACCCGGCACGAGGGCCCGGAGATGCCCGAGGTCTTCACCCGTTCCCCCGACTATCTGATCAAGGGATATGGCGAAGACGACCGCATCGTCTACGGCACCGGGATCGTGATCGACAAGGACCGGATGATGGCGCAGGCCGAAGAGATCTTCGCCGACCCGCGCGTGCGTTACATCCACATCCGATCCGCGCGCAACAACTGCTATCAGGCGAGGATCGAGCGCTGACGCCCTTAGCGCGCGGCAACGAGGCTAAGGCCACTGGCGACGAACACCCCGCCCGTGGCCTTATGCAGCCGTGACATCGCCCGGCGAGACAGTTTCAATTCGCGCACCCAAGCGCCAAGCCCGCAGTAAAACGCCGCCACACCAAATGACCCCAGTCCGACCACTGTGACCATTGTGGCAAGCTGTCCAAGTCCTGTGCCTTCAGGTGACAGGAACTGCGGAAACAACGCTGTGAAAAATATGATGGCCTTGGGATTGCTCGCCGCCACGGTGAAGCCGCTGAGAAACAGGCGGGCAGAACTCATGGTGGCTGGTCCCTTGGCCTCTGCCATATCGACCCGCCGCGCAGCGCTGCGCCACATCTGGATACCGGCCCAGATCAGATAGGCAGCGCCCAAGTATTTCACCACCAGAAACAGGCTCGCGGACCCGGCAAGCACCACCCCCAGCCCGGCAGAGGCTGCAATCGCCTGCAAGATCGACGCCGATGCATTGCCCAGCGCGGTCCAGATCGACCGCAGCCAACCGCTCCCTGCACCATGGGCAAATGCGATCAGCGTGCTTGGACCCGGAATGAGAGAGACCCCGACAACCGCAGCTGCAAACAGGACGATCTGGTGCAAATCCATTCTTAAGAACCCTCTCAGCCAAATACCGACGGGCCGCAGAGACGTGCCGCGCAGCCGATCATTTCAGGGACCTTAAGCGGCGCAATCACCCAGAGCGAGCGTTAATTGCGCCAGTGTGAACCTCGGGCAGCGTCTTGGTCATCGCGTAGTTATGCATCATCACGCCCCGGCGTTCAAAATCGCGACGGTGTTCCTCCGTAAAGCCTTGGCGCAGAAAGAACCGCCGCGCCGCCTCGCTGGCCTCAACATAAAGCGCGGACAGGCCAAGATTGCGGGCCTCACCCTCCAGCCGGGCATAAAGGTCCGCACCGATGCCCGTGCCGGCCACCTCGGGCGCAAGGTAGAAACAGTCGATGTGGCCGTCGGCCTCCAGCTCGATAAAGCCCTGCGCCACGTTGTTTGCGTCCGCCGCGACCCAGATGCGGCGGCCGTCGCGGGCGCGCTCCAGCACCCGGTCGACCGGGGCGAGCTCGGGGCTCCATGCGGCGCATTGTTCAGCGGAATAATCCCGCGCGCCGACCTGATGCACGGCGGTGTGAAAGATCCGTGCCCAGTCGGCGGCGTCACGGGGTTCAAACGGACGGATCTGCATCAGCGGGACTTTGTCAGCGCGAGGAAGACATCTTCGAGGTCGGCCTCTTCGGTTTTGACGTCCCGAATGGAAATCCCGGCTGCGCGCACCGCCTCCAGCACCGCCTCTGCAGAGGTTTCGTTGCTGTGATAGCGCAGCACCACGGCACCGTCACCGCGCAGCTCGGCCTCGATCCCCGGCCCTTCTGGCAGGGTCGTGACGGGGGCGGCGGGCTGCACCACCATCGCGCGTGCATCAAGGCGGCCCAGCAGGTTTGCAGTCGAATCCCGCGCCACCACTTCGCCCTGATTGATGATGGCGATCTCGTCGCACATCTCCTGCGCTTCCTCCAGATAATGGGTGGTGAGGATGATGGTCATGCCCTGCGCGTTGAGCTTGCGGACGTTCTCCCACAGCATCTGGCGCAACTCGATGTCGACACCGGCGGTGGGCTCATCCAGCACCAGAATATTGGGGCGATGCACCAGCGCCTTGCCCAGCAGAAGCCTGCGCCGCATGCCACCCGAAAGCGTGCGGGCATAGGCTTCGGCCTTGTCCTCCAGCCCGATCAGTTTCAGGATGCCGTCGCTGTCGCGCTCGGCTTTTGGCACACCATAAAGACCCGCCTGCACCTCCAGCGCGCCGCGCGGGGTAAAGAACGGGTCGAGGTTCAATTCCTGCGGCATCACCCCGATCGAGGCGCGGCTCTGGCGCGGATTTGCGTCCTGATCGAAGCCCCAGATCGTCACTTTGCCACTGGTTTTCAGCACCAGCCCCGCAAGGATATTGATCAGTGTCGATTTGCCCGCACCATTCGGCCCCAGCAGACCAAACACCGATCCACACGGCACAGTGAGGTCGATCCCTTTTAATGCATGTTTCTCCGGCTGACCTTTGCGCCCTTTGTAAGTTTTGCGCAAAGCTTCAATGCGGATTGCCTCATCAGTCATCGCGGCTCTTGCCCCCGGTATTTCCATGGCTCATAAAGCCCCTAACGCATTAGCCAGAGGATCGCCAGCGATGACCATTGAAGCGCCGGAAACCAAGATCGTAGACAGCTACCGTGTCGCCTGCGACGGCAGCGAAGGCGCGCTCGGTCATCCGCGGGTCTATCTTCAGATCCCCGAGGACAGCGGGTTTGTCGAATGCCCCTATTGTGATTGCAAATACATCCACCGGGATTTTGAAGGCAAAGTCGCCTGAACCGGGCTTGCCTGAGCTTTTGATCCGCGCCTGGGTTCGCTAGTCTGCCGGATATGGCAGAGCTGTTGATCATATATCATTCCCGCACCGGCGGCAGCCGGCAGATGGCCGAGGCTGCTTTTGCGGGCGCTTCGGACGAGGGGGCCGCGCGTCTGGTCCACGCTGAGGAAGCCAGCCCCGAGGATTTGCTGGCGGCAAGCGGCTATCTGTTCTGCGCGCCGGAAAACCTCGCCGCGCTCTCCGGTGCGATGAAGGAATTCTTTGACCGCTGCTACTATCCCGTGCTGGGACAGATCGAAGCGCGCCCCTATGCGCAGATGATCTGTGCCGGGTCGGATGGCGAGAACGCCGCGCGGCAATTGGCAAGGATCGCACAGGGCTGGCGGCTGAAGGCGGTGCAGGAGCCGCTGATTATCTGCACCCACGCACAGACTCCGGAGGCGATTCTGGCCGACAAGGTCATCCCCGAGGATGAATTGCAGATGTGCCGCGACGTAGGTCAGGCCATGGCTGCAGGCCTTGTGATGGGAATGTTCTAAATCTGTCGAACTGCCATATGGGCCAATACGCTACCTGCAGGCCACCGCGACACATGCGTGCAACATCACAGTGCAGAGCGACGCTCTTTCAGGCCATTCAAAGCATCACATAGCTGATCAAAATGGCCCCCTGCCAATTGCAGCCGCTGAATGAGATCCCAACCACCCCAGACCTGAAACGCCTCGGACGCATTGAATTCACCTCTCCCCCAAATCGTGCCGGGCTTCGCGCGATCATAGGAAAAACTTGCGTTCCCATAGCTGCCGTCCTCGCAGATAAATTGAGCAGAACCGCTGGCATCTGATGTACTTAGAATCTCCCATTTTCCGCGGCACGCCACGCCATCCAGGGTCTTCCCCTCGATATTGCCCGACAACCAACCGAGCGTCGCCCCATGGATGCTTTGCCCATTGTCGAAACAGGCCAAAAGCGGTGTACAGTGGTCGCCCTGACCCGGGTTCGAGGTGCAACCAGACAAGAAAGCTTCCGCCTCGGAACTTGAGGCTTCGCGTTGGCAGGATGTAATCAAGAGACCGCTCAGGCCGAGCAGAGTGATTGCAGTGACGCGACGGATCGGAGATAAGGCGGATAAGAACATCTGGGAAACAATCGGTTGGGGTCAAACACCATGAGCACTAGCAATTTTGGCAAAGGCTGTCACCTCCACCTGATTGATGGCTCCGCCTTTATCTTTCGCGCCTACCACGCGCTGCCACCGCTGACGCGCAAATCCGACGGGCTGCCGATCGGTGCGGTCGCGGGGTTCTGCAACATGCTGTTCAAACAGGTCGAGGACAACAAGGGCCCCGATGCGCCCACCCATGTTGCGGTCATCTTTGACCATTCCGGCAAGTCGTTCCGCAATGACATGTACGATCTCTACAAGGCCAACCGCCCCCCCGCGCCGGAGGATCTGGTGCCGCAGTTCCCGCTGACGCGCGAGGCCACCCGCGCCTTCAACATCGCCTGCAAGGAGATCGAAGGCTTCGAGGCCGACGACATTATCGCCACATTGGCCTGTCAGGCGCGCGAAGCGGGTGGACGCGTCACCATCATCTCGTCGGACAAGGACCTGATGCAGCTGGTCGGCGACGGGGTCGAAATGCTCGACGCGATGAAGAACAAGCGCATCGACAGCGATGGCGTGCGCGAGAAATTCGGCGTCGGCCCCGACCGGGTGGTGGATGTGCAGGCGCTTGCCGGTGACTCGGTCGACAACGTGCCCGGCGCGCCCGGCATCGGCATCAAGACCGCAGCGCTGCTGATCAATGAATTCGGCTCGCTGGAAGATCTCCTGGACCGCGCCGAGGAGATCAAACAGCCCAAGCGCCGCCAGACCCTGGTGGAAAAACGCGACCAGATCGAAATGTCCAAACGCCTCGTTCAGCTGGATTGCGACATGGAGCTGGACTTCACCCTCGACGATCTGGAAGTGCGCGACCCGGACGCGGAAACGCTCCTGGGTTTCCTCGCCGAGATGGAATTCCGCACCCTGTCCAAGCGGATGGCCGACCAGCTGGGCCGCGAGGCTCCGACCATCCCCGAAGCACCCTCCGCCGCGGCCGCCGCGCTGGAACTGCCCGAAGCCCCCGGCTTTGACAGCGCCGAATACACCACCGTGCGCGACGCCGAGACCCTGCAACAGTGGATCGACCTCATTCGCGAACACGGCTATGTCGCGGTGGATACCGAGACCACCGGCCTCAACGAGATGATCGCCGATCTGGTCGGCATCTGCCTCTGCGTGGTGCCCGGGCAGGCCTGCTATGTGCCGCTCACGCATAAGGCGGGCAATTCCGGCGATCTGTTTGGCTCTGACGATCTGGCCGAGGGGCAGATGCCGCTGGCGCAGGCGCTGGAGATGCTGAAACCGGTGCTGGAGGATGACGCCATCCTCAAGATCGGCCAGAACATGAAATACGACGCCAAGATCTTTGCCCGCAACGGCATTAACGTGGCCCCGATCGACGACACCATGCTGTTGTCCTACGCGCTGCACGGCGGCATGCACGGGCATGGCATGGACACGCTGTCGGAACGCTACCTCGATCACCAGCCGATCCCGATCAAATCGCTGCTGGGCAGCGGCAAATCGGCGATCACCTTTGACCGGGTGCCGATCGACGACGCCACGCCCTATGCGGCCGAGGACGCCGACATCACCCTGCGCCTGTGGCAGCAGTTCAAACCGCAATTGCACCAGAAACAGGTGACCACGGTCTACGAGACGCTGGAGCGTCCGCTGGTGCCGGTGCTGGCGCAGATGGAGCAGAACGGTATCAAGGTGGACCGCGACACGCTGAGCCGGATGTCGAACGCGTTTTCGCAAAAGATGGCAGCACTTGAGGCTGAGATCCACGAGCTGGCGGGCGAAAGCTTCAACGTCGGCTCCCCCAAACAGCTGGGCGAGATCCTCTTTGACAAGATGTCTCTGCCGGGCGGTAAGAAAGGCAAGACCGGCGCCTATGCCACCGGCGCCGACATCCTGGAGGATCTGGCCACCGAGCACGAGCTGCCCGCCCGTGTGCTGGACTGGCGGCAGCTGTCAAAACTGAAATCCACCTATACCGACGCCTTGCAGGAACATATCCACCCGGAGACGGGCCGGGTGCATACCTCGTATTTGCAGACCGGGGCGAACACCGGACGTCTGGCCTCGAGCGATCCCAACCTGCAAAACATCCCCGTGCGCAGCGAGGAAGGCCGCCGCATCCGCGAGGCCTTTGTTGCCGAAGAGGGCAATGTACTCCTGTCGCTCGACTACAGCCAGATCGAGCTGCGCATCCTAGCCCATGTGGCGGGAATCGACGCGCTGAAACAGGCCTTTGCCGATGGTCACGACATTCACGCCATGACCGCCTCCGAGGTCTTTGACGTGCCGCTGGAGGAGATGACACCGGAGATCCGCCGCAAGGCCAAGGCGATCAACTTCGGGGTGATCTACGGCATCTCGGGCTTTGGTCTGGCGCGCAATCTGCGCATCCCGCGCGGCGAGGCGCAGGGCTTCATCGACCGCTATTTCGAGCGCTTCCCAGGTATTCGCCAATATATGGACGACACCGTGAATTTCGCCAAGGAGCACGGCTATGTGCAGACGCTGTTTGGCCGCAAGATCCACACGCCGGAGATTGCCGCCAAGGGGCCGCGGGCGAGCTTTGCCAAACGGGCTGCGATCAACGCGCCGATTCAGGGCACTGCGGCGGATGTGATCCGCCGCGCCATGGTCCGGATGCCGGATGCGATTGCACATCTGCCCGCCCGCATGCTGTTGCAGGTACACGATGAATTGCTATTCGAGGTTCCTCAGGATCACGTGGACGAAACCATTTCGGTCGCCCGCGAAATCATGGAAGGCGCGGCCGATCCGGCGGTGCATATGGACGTGAAACTGGTGGTCGACGCCGGTCGCGGCCAAAACTGGGCCGAGGCGCATTAACGCGCGCTCTGGCCCGTTTTAGACAAAGCCCTTCCCGGCGGGCGCCCGACGTGGCCGCCGGTTTTTGACCAAACCAATTGGACGACCCGTTTTGAAACCGATCATCTTAACCGCACTGCTGGCGGCGCTGACCGCCTGTGCCCATCACATCGACCCGCAGGTCACCGCCTATAACGGCGACAGCGTCACCATTGCTACCAAACAGAAATTCAAACGCCACTGGGCGCTGAAAGTGGCCAAGGACGAGGCCGACCGCGTCTGTCGCGCCGGTCAGGGCAAGCGCGCCGAACATGCCTCGACCGAGACCGACCGCGCCCGTGGCCGCAATCTGGACCTGTTCCTCTGCTTGCAGTGACCGGTCGCGCCAATATGCCCTGCGCCGCGCCAGCGGCGCCGGGCCCAACGCCCGCAGATCATCTGTGATGATCGCACGGGGGGCGGGAGCTTCACCGGCACAAAAGATGCGGCGCGCTCGGCACTCCGTAGCCGTCCAAGATGTCTCTCAAGCCGCCTGTAACGCCCGCATCCACCGCAGGCTATCCTCAGTACGGGGCGTGCTGGGCGTGTATTCCGCACTGACCCAGCCCTGATAGCCACTGTCATCAATGGCTGCAAAAAGTGCGTCAAAATCCAGCGGCCCATTGCCCGGTTCGCAGCGCGAAGGTGCTGCCGCGAACTGCACGTGGGTCGCGCGATCTCCAAAAGCCTCCCAGACCTTGAGCGCATCGCCATGGATCAACTGTGCATGGTATGCATCAAACTGCAGGGTCACATTATCGCGCCCGACCTCATCGAGAATGTCCGCCGCGAGGTTGTAATCATCAAGGAAATAGCCCGGAAAATCACCGTTGTTCAGCGGCTCGATAGTGAACTGCTGCTGCGGCGCCGAATCCGCTGCTGCTTGCAAGTTTTGCACAAAAGTCTGTCGCGCCGCTGCGCCCTTAGCCGGTCCGGCCATCACATGAATGCGCCCTGCCTTCAGCATATCGGCGTAGCGCAGCACCCGGCGGATGTCGCGCTGGAACCGGTCTGCCTGCTCTGGCACGGCTGCATAACCCGGATCACCGCCGGTGTAGTTTGGCGGCGGAGCGTTGATCAGCAGCAATTCCAGCCCATTGGCAAGAAGCGCACGTTGGGTTTCTTTGGCCGCAAACTCATAGGGAAACAGCACCTCCACCGCCTCGAAACCGGCGGCAGCTGCCGCCGAAAAACGGTCCAGATAAGGAAGCTCCGCAAAGAGCATGGATAGATTGGCCGCGAACTTTGGCATTCTCACCTCCTGCTGCGCGTGCAGTCCCCGTCACATCACTATACCACAGACCTGTGACGCGCGTACGCGGGTTTTAATTTAACTTTGAACTGCACCTGCTCTCGTAATGCGTTGATATGCATCCGCCCGGCACAGATGAAAATGCCCTCATTTTGCGCAATTTTAATGGATTGCGCGGACGCCTGTTTCTGAGTGCAATGATGATCCCCGGATCACCACTTACGTCGAGCGTGGCGCTGATCTGCACAGCCCACAAGCCTCAAGTCAAAAACGTTTGCCGTCAGGCAAGATCCAGCGCGTCCGCCTCTATGATGCGAAAGAAGCAGCCCTGAGACCATAGGCCGAACCAGCCTTCATGCGCCTCACCCATTTCCATAAGCCGGTAAAAGCTCTTGCGATCTATGAGCGCCTCGAGCCCCGCGCGTACATGCACGTAAGGCGAAGGTTCCCCGGTATTCGGATCGCGCTCGACCCGAACCGGGTTATCCGACCCAGCGATGGTCTGATCGCCAACCTGAGTGGTAAAGGTGAGAACCTGGCTCTCACCCGCGCCAGTGGCCTCGAAATCGACCGCGACGAAAGGCGCATCCTCGACAGTGATGCCGACCTTTTCTACCGGTGTCACCAGATAGAATTTTCCGCCTTCCAGCTTCAGAATCGATGAAAACAACTTCACCAATTCAAACCGGTTGATGGGGGAGCCAAGGTAGCTCCAGCTGCCATCACGGTGGATGCAAATATCCAGATCTCCGCAGTAGGGTGGATTCCACAAATGCACCGGCGGCAATCCGCCTTTGCCTGCGGCCTTTGCGCTTGCTTCTAGGGCATTTGCATCTGGTGTCACGGCTTTTTGTCCACTCATTCGTTTTGCCATTCTATCTCTGCGCGATACACTGAGAACATATAAGCCCACAGAAAGGGAAGTCATGAGCGAAGCACAGGATCTGTTGTCCGACATCGAAGCGCTGGAAACCAAGCTGCAAGAGGCGCGCGCCTCGATCACACGTCGGTTCATCGGACAAGAGCGGGTCGTCGATCTGACGCTGGCGACCTTGCTGTGTGGTGGCCACGGCCTGTTGATCGGTCTGCCCGGCCTTGGCAAAACCCGGCTGGTGGAGGCACTCTCGACCGTTATGGGCCTGAACGGCAACCGGGTTCAGTTCACACCGGACCTGATGCCTGCAGATATCCTTGGCTCTGAGGTGCTGGATACGGCGCCCGATGGCACCCGCGCCTTTCGGTTTGTGCAGGGGCCGATTTTTTGTCAGCTTTTGATGGCGGATGAAATCAACCGCGCCTCGCCCCGGACCCAATCGGCGCTCTTGCAGGCAATGCAAGAGAAAACCGTCACGGTCGCAGGCGCAGATCGGGCGCTGGATGCCCCGTTTCATGTGCTCGCAACGCAAAACCCGATCGAGCAGGAAGGGACCTATCCGCTGCCAGAAGCGCAGCTTGACCGTTTCCTGATGCAGATCGACATCCACTATCCCGACCGGGACACCGAGCGCGATATCCTCATTGCCACCACCGGTGTCGAAGAGAGTGAGGTGCATCAGGTCTTTACTGCAGATGAGCTGATTGCGGCTCAGACCTTGTTGCGCCGCATGCCTGTTGGCGAGTCGGTGGTTGAAGTGATCCTCGATCTTGTGCGCGCCTTCCGCCCCGAAGAACCCGGTGCAAGCGAACGGGTCGCCCAGACCGTGGCATGGGGACCGGGGCCGCGAGCGGCGCAGGCCCTGATGATGGCGGTGCGGGCGCGGGCATTGTTGCAGGGCCGCCTTGCCCCCAATCCGGAGGATGTGGTCGATATGGCGCGCCCGGTGCTGAGCCACCGGATGCAGCTGAATTTCGCAGCCCGCGCCCGTGGCGATAGCCTTGCAGATTTGATTGATGAGACCGCAGCCACCCTGATCCGAGCCGAGGCCGCCGCGTGAACCACCCTGCCCCCTCCCGCGATATGACTGCCCGTGGTCCGGCTGGTCAGATTCGCAGCCGCGCCGAAGAAGCTGCCAGTGTCCTGCCCCCCTTGCTGGTGCAGGCGCAGCAATTGGCTGGCGCGGTTTTGCTCGGAGAACACGGCCGCAGAAGGTCCGGCGCTGGCGATGATTTCTGGCAATATCGCCCGGTGCAACAGGGCGACAGTCGTCGCATGATCGACCATCGCCGGTCTGCGCGCGGCGATCAGCAGTTTGTGCGCGAAAGGGAATGGCAGATTGCGCAGACCGTGCACCTCTGGGTCGATCAGGGGCACTCCATGCGTTTTGCCTCGAATGCCAAATTGCCGCAGAAAGTTGACCGCGCCCGCCTGTTGGCCTTGGCCTCAGCCGTGTTGATGGTACGTGGCGGCGAGCGCGTGGGGCTGACCGGGGGTGCGCTGCCCCCGAGACGCGGCAATATGCAGATCCTGAGGCTGGCCGAGCATTTCACCACCATTGACGACACAGCCTATGCCCCACCCGAGCATCGAGCGCTGATCCCTCATGCGCGTGCGCTGTTCATTTCAGACTTTCTCGGCCCCTTTCAGGAGTTGGAAATCGCACTCACCAAGGCGGCGGACCGTGGATTGCGTGGTGTGCTTCTGCAGGTTCTGGATCCCACTGAGGAGATGTTTCCCTTCAGCGGTCGCACCCGTTTCGAGGGGCCGGATAGCAGCTTCAGCCACGAAACATTGAAAGCATCCGCTCTGCGTGATCGGTACCTGGATCGACTGGCGGAACGGCGCGATGCGCTGGAACAATTGTGCCGCGCGGCAGGCTGGACCTTGGGCCTGCACCACACAGGCGATAGTGCGCAATCCGGTCTGCTGTGGCTCTATCACGCATTGGAGCTGCGCCAATGACCATGATCGCCGGCATAGGTTTTGCCAGCCCATGGCTGCTACTGGGGCTCTTGGTTTTGCCAATCCTGTGGCTGTTGCTGCGGGCCATTCCTCCGGCCCCAAAACGGCAACCGTTTCCAGCCGTGACACTTTTGTTGGGGCTAAAAGACGACGAGAGCCTGTCGGATCGCACCCCGTGGTGGTTACTGCTCCTTCGGATGCTCGCCGTGGCTGCAGCCATCTTTGGTCTATCGGGGCCAGTGCTAAACCCTGCACAGGAACATGGTGGCAGTGGTCCACTGTTGATCGTCATGGATTCTGGCTGGGGCGGCGCGCCACGTTGGGAGCAGAACCGCGCTCAGATCGAGGCGGAGCTAAGTGAGGCCGGGCGCGCAGGTCGCCCTGTTGCACTCATGCGCCTGACTGCACCAGAGCCACTGCAATTCCTCGCTGCAGGTCACTGGAGCCGCCAATTGCCGGGGATGACACCCGCGCCATGGGTGGCCTCTCCCGAACAGCTACAAGACACTGCAAAAATGATCGCCGAGGCTGAAGGCGGGTTTGATACGCTCTGGCTGAGCGACGGTGTGGCAATGGAAGGTCGCGCCGATCTGGTCGCGACACTTGCCGAACGCGGCGAGATCGAAGTGTACGAGAGCGGCGCGCCTGTGATGGGCCTGCTGCCCGCCACTTACGAAGACGGTGCAATTACCCTGCGCGCCCTGCGCAGCAGCACCGGGCTTCAACAAGAGATCACCGTGCAGGCCCTTGGGCCGGACCCAAACGGTACAGAACGCGCGCTGGCCTCAACCACGATGACCTTTGCCGTCTCTGCCAACAGCGCCGAAGCACAGCTGGCGTTACCCATGGAGTTGCGTGCCCGCATCAGCCGGTTCGAGATCCTGAACACCCGCTCTGCCGGGGCGGTTTCACTGACCGATGATCGGTTGCGCCGCCGTGAGGTCGCATTGATTTCCGCTCAGAGCAGCGATGAAGGCCTCGCACTACTTTCTCCGCTCCACTACCTGCGTCAGGCGCTGGAGCCGACGGCAGAGTTGCTCGAAGGAGCACTGCCGGATCTATTGCCTGCAAACCCGGACGTGGTGGTTCTCGCCGATGTGGCCCGTCTGGCCCCCGCGCAGGAAGAGGCGCTGATTGACTGGGTGGATCAGGGTGGCTTGCTGTTGCGGTTTGCCGGGCCACGTCTGGCCGCCAGCGATACGGCCCGCGACACCGAGGAACCGCTGATGCCGGTGCGCCTGCGTATTGGCGGGCGCAGCATAGGCGGGGCCATGAGTTGGGGCCAGCCAAAGGCGCTCGCGCCATTTGCGGAAGCTTCACCCTTTTACGGTTTGGAGATCCCGCAGGAAGTTACCGTCAGCTCACAAGTCATGGCACAACCCGACCCGGAACTGGCCAGCCGCGTCGTAGCCGAGTTGAGCGATGGTACGCCCTTGGTAACGCGTAAATCACTGGGTCAGGGTCAAGTGGTCCTGTTCCATGTCACGGCGAATGCGGAGTGGAGCACCCTGCCGCTCTCGGGGCTGTTTGTCGACATGCTGGAACGTCTCGCGGTGTCTTCTGCTGCAAAGCCTCCTGCGGCAGAGGCTCTGGAGGGCACCACATGGCAGGCGGTTGAGGTTTTGGACGGCTTTGGTCGCCTGGCAGACGCGGACACATTGGCAGGTGTTGCGGGGCCAGATCTGATCGACGCCCCTTCGGGACCCACGTTGCAGCCCGGGCTTTATACCAGCGGCAGCGGCGCCTATGCCCGCAATGTCTTGCGCATGGGGGATGAGATTCGCCCCGCCACTTGGCCTGCATCTGTGCCGGTTCTCACCTATGAGGGCGCACAGGAGCGCCCCCTCGGCGGTGTGCTCTTGAGCTTTGCGCTGGTGCTGCTGGCACTCGACATTGCGGCGGCACTTCTGGTGTCTGGTCTCTGGTCTCCTGCTAAAGTGGCGGCACTGATGCTCGCTGCGGGGATAGCGGGTGGCATCACCACGGGACTGCCGCAATCTGCACAGGCTCAGACAGCTTCCAATTCGTCCGCTGCGACTCCGACGGAACTCACATCAGAATTGACACTGGCCTATGTGCTGACAGGTGACGCGCGGGTCGATCAGATTTCCGCCGAAGGGTTACGTGGCCTAAGCAATGTAATGGCGCTGCGCACCTCCGTCGAACCTGCGCCACCATACGGGGTGGATCTGGAAACCGACGAGTTGGCGTTTTTTCCGTTTCTCTACTGGCCTGTCACGGAGGGGCAGTCGCTCCCCTCATCAGAAGCTTACAGCAAGCTCAATGCCTATTTGCGCACGGGCGGTATGATCCTTTTTGATACCCGTGATGCAGACCTAGCGGTCACCGGGGCCAGCAGCGGCGCGGCGCGACGCCTGCAACAACTGGCGCTTCCGCTGGATATTCCACCCATAGAGCCAATCCCTGCCGATCATGTGCTGACACGTGCGTTCTACTTGTTACAGGATTTTCCCGGTCGTCATCCGCGCGGGCAAATCTGGGTCGAAGCCGCACCACCGGATGCTGAACAGGTTGAAGGACTGCCCTTTCGCAACCTCAACGACGGGGTAACCCCGGTGGTGATCGGCGGCAATGACTGGGCAGCGGCATGGGCGGTGGATGAGCGCAACGCGCCGCTCTATCCGGTTGGGCGCGGGTTTTCAGGTGAACGCCAGCGCGAGCTGGCCCGGCGCTTTGGTGTGAACCTTTTGATGCATGTGCTGACCGGCAACTACAAATCCGATCAGGTGCATGTCCCTGCTCTGCTCGACCGGCTTGGGCAGTAGGTTCATGCAGATCACTCATCCTGTGGCGCAAGGAGCCCACGTCGAATGACTCAGACCATTCTCTTTGACCCGCTGGTGCCCTGGGCGCTGCTCGCTGCACTGGCGGGGGTGAGCTTTGTGGCATTGGGGCTGGCCATCTGGCGGCGGCTCGCGGGCTGGGCGTTGCGCGCTGGAGCCGCGCTGGTTCTGCTGGCCGCACTTTCCGGCCCGGTCATTCAGGTCGAAGATCGTACCCCCCTGAGCGATATCGTCATCGTTGCCGAAGATCGCACTGCCAGTCAGGCTCTCTCTGACCGGGGCGATCAAATGGCAACTGCGCGCGCTGAGATTGAAGAGGCGCTGGCGGAGCGCGCCAATACCGAAGTGCGCTGGATCACTGTCGAAGACAGCCCCGACGATGGCGGCACCCAGTTGATGGATGCCTTGACACGGGCATTGGCAGACGAGCCACGAGCACGTGTTGCAGGTATTATCGCGCTGTCAGACGGGCAGATCCACGATATGGAACGCGCGCCTGATCTCCCCGCGCCACTGCATCTCCTGATGACCGGCCGCGAGGGAGACTGGGATCGTCGCCTGATCGTCAAAAATGCTCCATCCTTTGGGATTATCGGAGAGCCGATCACTCTGACGCTACAGGTCGAAGATCAGGGCGCTGCACCGGAGGGCGTGCAATATACCGAGCTGCAGATCGCAATCGACGGAGGCGCGCCGCAGAATTTCCGTCTGCCGGTAGGAGTTGATTTCGACCTGCCGCTGACCCTGCCCCACGGTGGACGCAATGTGATCGAGTTCCGCGTTCCTGAGGCCACCGGCGAGTTAACAGCCCGCAATAACGCCGCCCTGTTGCAGATCAACGGCGTGCGTGACCGGCTACGGGTGCTGCTGGTATCCGGTGCTCCGCATCCGGGCGGGCGTACATGGCGCAACCTTCTGAAATCCGACAGCTCTGTTGATCTTGTGCATTTCACTATCCTGCGCCCTCCCGAGAAACAGGATGGCGTGCCAGTGGATGAGCTGTCTTTGATCGCCTTTCCAACCCGAGAGCTGTTTCTGGAAAAGATCGAGGATTTCGATCTCATCATCTTTGATCGCTACAAACGGCGCGGCATCCTACCATCGGCCTATCTGGAGAATGTCGCCAATTACGTTCGCCGCGGTGGCGCGGTCCTAGTGGCGGCCGGTCCGGATTTTGCCAGCGCTGACAGCATCTTTCGCACGCCTTTGGCAGACGTCCTGCCTGCACGTCCCTCGGCTCGCGTGCTTGAGGAACCCTATCGTCCCACGATCAGCGAGATCGGCCAGCAGCATCCGGTCACTGCAGAGCTGACAGGCGCTGCGGAATGGGGTCGCTGGATGCGCCAGGTGGAACTGGATACCATCGGCGGGACCACATTAATGCGCGGGATCGGCGAGCGCCCACTGTTGATCCTGGATCGGGTGGAAGAGGGGCGCGTTGCACTTCTGGCCTCGGATCACGCTTGGCTGTGG
Organism: Tritonibacter mobilis; assembly: GCF_001681715.1. Taxonomy (GTDB): domain Bacteria; phylum Pseudomonadota; class Alphaproteobacteria; order Rhodobacterales; family Rhodobacteraceae; genus Epibacterium; species Epibacterium mobile. The sequence continues at coordinate 115,650 of NZ_LNWY01000005.1, forward strand.
AGTCGCGGCTTTGAGGGCGGCGGCCCACAATTGGAGTTGCTCCGCCGCCTGGCGCATTGGATGATGAAAGAGCCCGAACTGGAAGAAGAGGTACTGACGGCTGAGGCCACAGGCCAACGCATGCGTATTGAGCGTCGCACTCTTGGCGAAACTGTGGAGGCCGTGACTGTCACCGCGCCGGATGGCACAACATCCGATGTCACACTGCGCGAGATGCGGCCCGGCCTTTGGGAAGGGCGGTATGAAAGCGATCAAATCGGGCTTTATCACCTGCAAGAGGGTGAGGAGCGTGCAGTCATCGGTCTTGGCCCTGCTGCCCCAAAGGAGTTTGAGCAAACCATCGCGACCGCCAATGTAATGGAGCCTCTTGTGCGCGCGATACGTGGCGGGGCCGTGTCGCTTGAGGCGGGCGTCCCGTCTTTGCGCAACATTCGCGAGGGGCGTCCTGCATCAGGTAGGGGCTGGATCGGTCTCGTACCGCGCGGCGCATATGAAACCACTGCTGTAACTCAATCGCCGTTGCTTCCCTCGTGGGTACTGCTCCTGTTGGCGGGGGCGCTGTTGATCGGCGCGTGGCTACGGGAAGGGCGCAGCTCGTCCTGAGCAAAGTCACTTTTTGTGTGGGGTACTGTGCAGAATGGCAAGCGGCGAGCCCTCCCGCCCAGCCTTGTGATCTGTTGATCCCATCGGCCAGTTGGGCCGAGCGCCGCGCCTTTGGCGCGGCGCCGGTCGCATCGGACATAGCCCGATGCGAAACACACCTTACGCAAGAGACACCATCAACGGGTCAGGAGGTCGGCGCAAATAGGACAGAGACTTCCGGATCTCCCGGTAGCCCTTCATAAATGACGCGCGCTCCCCCACCGAGTTTGGAAGGGGGCACCAACGGACCAAACGAGCCAACCGAGACCAGATCCCCAGCCTTAAACGTCACTCCAGCCTCATGGAGCCAGAGGATCGTTTCGGCGGGATGTCCCAAAACAGCCGTTCCCGGGGCCGATACCACAGTCTCACTTGCTCCATCGCGCAAAGTAACCTGCATTTCGCCCAATGCGGCGGTCAGGGCGGCGACATCCTCGACCGGTATCTCAGCACCAAGCACACCTCGCCGCGCGCCGACACCCATTGCCGTAATCGTCTCCGCCGTCATTGGCTCACCCGATGCCAATGCGAGATCTGGCAACTCGATAAATGGTCGAACGCTGCGGATGTTTTCCATCACCTCCTGAGGGGACGTGGCCCAGTTCACAGCTGAATCACCGATTTCCAGAACCAGATCAGCTTCGACCATCGGAACCGTGCCCCACGGAACCTCTACCGTCGCCCCGCTCTCCAGCATCATATCCCGGTAAAGCACACCGCGCACAGGCTCGCTCGCACCAAACCGCTCCTGCGCGGGCGCACTGGTCAATCCGGCCTTGTAGCCGATCACTGGCCCCATGTGCTCCGACAGTACCTCCACCAATCGCGCCTGCGTACAAAGCGCATCCACCATATCGCCATCTGCGCCCAAAGCTTTGGCTGGTTTTCGCGCGATATAGTCAGCCGCAAATTGGTTTACCTCGTCCTCGCTCGCGCAATCCGCCATGGCGGGGACAGCTATGAAGACGGCCAAAGCACAGAGCACCGCCAGCCCATGCGTTCTGTGAATCATACCCTTTACCTCCTGCAACACGCGCATCACCCCGTCTCTTCAATCTCAACGGTCACCCGAGCAGATTGCCCATCCGCATCAATAACCACAAGCGTTGCGTGTCCCGGCCCGGGGCTCGGAAGGTCGAGATCCCGGGACCGCAGACCCCGGGCCACCGGCACTCCATTCGCCAGCACCGTAAAGGGCAGCCGCCCCCCGCGCAGCTTTAGCGACAACCGGCCCTCGACCAGCGCCAGACGCGCCCGTGTTGGCGGGAAGACCACCTCGGGGGCACCTTCACCTACATCCGAGAACACGTCATTGCGTGCCCTGAACTGCCGCAATGGCTGCGGTAATTCCGCCGTCGTCAACACCAGTGCGTTCGGTGGCGGAGGTGCGAGCGGTGTAAGGTCGGATTTCAATGCGGCAAAGGCTTCAAACAACACCGGTGCTGCCACCTCTGCCCCAAACACTCCCGGCACTGGCGTGCCGTCAGCACGGCCAAGCCAGACCCCGATGACGTGCTGACCATCCCAACCCACGGCCCAGGCATCCCTGTACCCGTAAGAGGTGCCGGTCTTAAACGGCAATACGCCAGCGCGCGCTCCGCGGGGCACCGGCACGTCGCGCAAGATGTCCCCAAGATACCAGGCTGCGACCGGCGAAATCACCCTTGGGATCACAGCGCTCTCGCCACCAGCCTCCACCGTTAACTGCACCCCCGTGCCTCCCGCGGCCAATACCGCATAAAGCTGCACCAGATCTTGCAGGCTCACGCCAACTCCGCCGAGGCTCACCGCCAGCCCCGCTTTGCCACCGGGCAATTGCGGGCGCATCCCAGCCTGACGCATCCCTGCCATCAACCGCGAGGGACCAAGCGCCTCCGTAAGGGTGACCACAGGGGTGTTGAGCGACATTTGCAACGCATCGCGCACGCGCACGTCGCCTCGAAAAGCCCCATCAAAATTTTGCGGCGCATAGCCACCAAAGGACACAGGGGCATCGCGGATCAGCGTGTCCGGATGCACTAGCCCTTCGTCAAAGGCGAGGCCATACACCAGCGGTTTCAGCGTAGAGCCGGGAGAGCGTACCGCACTCACCATATCCACAAACCCGCGCCGCACTGTGTCAGTGTAATCTGGCGCGCCAATCCGGGCGAGGATTTCGCCGCTTTGATGATCCGCTACAATCATCGCTGCGCTCAGCTGTGGCCCGGCCGCTTTCGCCCGCCGCAGCAGAACAGCCTGCAGTTTTTCCTGCAAGGCGGCGTCCAGCGTTGTGTCAAATCGCGCGGTAGCCGGGGCCGCAGACCGCAGCTGATCCCCCACATGCGGAGCAAGCAGCGGAAAGGCACGGCGCACCTTTGGCAGGCGTGCTTGCGCCGCCTGCTGCGCCACCTCAGAGGTCAGGGCCCCAGCCTCACGACTGCGTTGCAGCACGCGTTCGCGTGCGACGCGCGCCGCACCTACCGATCGGTCAGGTCGGCGATTCTCCGGGGATTGCGGCAATGCCACCAGTAGCGCGGCTTCGGCGACGGTTAGGCGACGCGGCTCCTTGCCGAACCACGCAAAACTTGCCGCCCGCACCCCTTCAAGATTGCCGCCAAACGGCGCGTGCGTCAGGTAGAGGTTCAGAATCTCCTGTTTGGAGAGCTTGCGCTCAAGCGCCAGCGCCACCCGGATCTGACGTAGCTTTCCAGCCCAACGCCCAGTGGAGCCATCCTCCAGCAACCGTGCCACCTGCATCGTCAGGGTCGACCCCCCGGATACGGTACGCCCATTCAAAACGGCTTGCCCGACCGCGCGCAGCATCGCCAGAACGTCGACCCCGCTATGGGTGTCGAACCGTTTATCTTCATAAGCCCGCAGCATATTCAGATAGGTGGCGTCCACCTCTTCGACACGCACAGCCATGCGCCAAATCCCATTTCCAACCGGGTAGGCCCGCAACAAACGGCCATTGCGATCACGCACCTCGACGGAGGTTTCAGCAAGCGTTTGTGGAAGCACCGTCGCGTCAACCCACTGATCGAGAGCCTTTCCCGCAAGGACACTCGCAATGAGCAAGACCAACAAAGGAGTTCTGAAGCGCGCTGCCATCCAAAACAGGGGGCGCAACGCGCCCCCTCCTGACCGTTCGGTCAGGTCGCGCCCGGACACGGCAGTGTCCGGGCGCTCTCGCCGCTGCAAAAGTGCCCCCAGCTTACACAGCCAACCCGTTCGGCTCATCGCACCTGCAGCCGTCCCGCCGCCGTATTGGCGCGGTAGGCCGGGCGGTACATGTCCTCGACCGAGGCCGCAGGATGGTGGAAGTCACCGGGGCTGACCGCGCGTACCATATAGGCCAGCGTGATCGGATCACCCCCCCGCGAGGTCACCGCCGCGAGGAACCGATCAGAGCGGAACTCCACGTGATCCGCGTCCCAGAGGCTCAGCCAATCCAGATCGCGCAGATCGCCAGATCGCAGCAGGTTGGGATTGTCGATCTCCAGCCCCGCCGGCAGCGGGTCATTGACCATCAGCCGCGCGCCGATCTCCTCTTGCGGCAACACCCGTAGCACCGTCACCAGCCGGGTGCCAACCGCGACCGAGGCCAGATCCACCGGCTCCCCTTCCAACGTGTAATACTCCCGCGTCAGGGCAAAGCCGTAGCCACGCGCTGCCGGGGGCACGACAGGCACGCCGATGCGGGTCAGGGTGATGTCGGTGCTGCGCCCGGAGGCCGCGGTGACCGAGAGATCCGCCGGGCTATCGCCCTCCATCACCTCGACAAAGGCTCCGGTTACTGGCTGACCATTGACCCGCAGACCGGAGTCTTCGGGATTGTCCACCAATGCCTGCGCCGCCATCAGGCTCCACGCGGCTTCCTGTGTCGAACGATAGCCATCACCGCCCGCGACCCGCGCTGTAAGATAGTCGCGATTGACCGCCGTGCTGCCAGCCTCCACCGCCAGCGCCAAGACAGCCGCCGAGTCGCGCAACTGGGTGCCGTAATCGACACGCCACACTGGCTTTTCGGCGCCTTGGCCTGCGATCATCTGCGCGGCGCGGGCAAACATCTTGTCCGCCCGGCGCTGATCGCCATAGGCCGCGAGTGCGGCCCCCAGTTGCGCCGCGCCCATCGGGGTGGAGAAAGCATCTGCTTTTGTATCCGCGTAATAGCGCAGATCTCCCATCGCCGCCGCGCCCTCACGCGCCAGCACCAGCAGCGCATAGGCCACTTCCTCACCGCCGCTGTCGAAATCCGGCGCGTAGTTCAGCCGATTGCGCAGATTGTCCATGGCGCGGGCAAAGGCCTGATCGGGCACCATATAGCCTTTGGCCCGTGCCCGGCTGAGGAAGTCAGATGCATAGGCATCCAGCCACAGATCGCCGCTCTCGGCGCGCCAGAGGCCAAAGGCGCCATTGGCGGCCTGCCGGGTCAGCACCTTGCGGATGGCGCCGTTGATGCGTGCGTCCACCCTAGGGCCATCACCCAGACCGGCGGCCTCGGCCACCGACGACAGGTACAGCAGCGGCAGCGCCTTCGACGTCACCTGTTCGGTGCAGCCATAGGGGTAGCCGTCCAGTTGCGACAACAGCCCCGGCACGTCGAATTTGGCCAGCGGCCCTGCCGACATCACCGCGCGGGCAGAGCCGGGGCGCAGACCTGCGAACACATCCGCATTGAACAGGAAGCTGTCGCCGCCCGCCAGCGAGAAGCGCCGGGTTTCCGAGACCTCCGGATCATTGGCCCGCACCGGCAGGCGCAGGATCTGGTCCAGCACCTCGCCGCCGGGTGTGGTCAGGCTCAGACGCACCTCCGGATCGCCAACCGCGCCTGCGGTGACCGGGAGTTCCAGCAGCACCCGGCCCTGTTCGTTGAGCGTCACCGAAGGCGGCAGCGCGCCCAGTTGCAGCCCGGACCCGATCACCTCGGCCGCCAGACCGATCTCACCCGCAGGCCCATCGGCATGGGTGATATCCAGCCGGATGCGGCTCTGATCGCCGGGCGCCAGGAAGCGCGGCAGCGAGGCGGTCAGCACCACCGGATCGCGCACGATCATATCGGCCTCCGCCTGCCCGACCGAACGGTCAGTCCAAGCAACAGCCATCAGCCGCACGGTACCGTTGAAGTCCGGCAGATCGATGGGCAGGCTCACGCTACCATCTTCCCCGACCTGCACCGCACCGTGGAAGACCGACATCAGATCCTGCGTCGGCGGGGGTGACTGGAATTGCGCCCCAAGCCCGGCATCGCCGCCGGAGCGCACACGCCCTAACGCGCCGTTGCCGGGATCGATGAGGCGGCCATAGATGTCGCGCAGTTCCATCCCCAGACGCCGCTGACCGTGGAAATAGCCCACGGGATCCGGGCTTTGAAAGCCGGTGAGATTGAGGATACCGACATCAACGGCGGCCAGCGTCAGCCAGACTTCCTCGCCCGCCTCGGCCCCGGCGACAGTCACGGTCGCCTCGACCGTCTGGCGGGGGCGAGTGACGTCTGGAGTGTTGATCGTGACATCCAACTCCTGCCCCGGCTGGGTCACCGTGGCATGGGCGATGCCCAGCGCCCGGGTCGGTGTGCGGCCCTGCCGACTGGCGACGGGCTGCACGACAGAGGCGGTCACATAGGCACCGCTGCCCCACTCGGATGTGACCTCAAGCGGGATCACGTTTTCGCCTGCTGTCACCTCGATCGCCTGACGGTGGATCAGCTCGCTCCCCACCACGGAGATCAGCGCGGTTCCTGCCGCTTGCGGCACGATCCGCAGGCGAGCAGTGTCGCCGGGGGTATAACTTGGGCCATCCAGCGACAGCTCCAGACGATCCGGGGTCTGCGCGTCGGAGGCGGGCACATACCAGCCGGCGTAGAAATCCTGCGCAGCGGTCACGTAGTCGCCATCCAGACGTTCCACCACCAGCTCGTAGCGGCCCCAATCCACCGGCGCGGTGACCACCACCGGATCGCCGCCCAGCATCGCCTCGCCCAAGGCCACGCGGGTGCGGCGGGTGATCGGCTCCCACTGCCAGTCGCCATAGAGCTGATACCACTGATAGCGCGTCTCGACCCGGTTCAGCACCCATTGCACCTGCATCGGGGCGGGGGTGAGATCCGGTGCGAGCGAGATCAGCTCGAACCCGGCCTCGGTGCCCTCGGCCACCACGTCATCGGCAAACTGCGTCTTGATCCCGATCACGGGGGTCGCAGGCTGTACCGGCACGGTTAGTTCACGCTCGACCGGACGGGCGGAGCCATCCGAGAGTCGCGTGCGCAGGCGGGCCTCAAGCGGCAGACCTGCTGCCTCTACCTCGGGCAAATCACCAGCCGCGACGGACTGGCCATCGGCGCCGGTGTCCTCGCCACTGAAGTAGCGGGTCTGGCGGTTGGTTTCCGCATCATAACGCCCAAAGCGATAACCGGGCCAATCGGCCAGCTGCCGCACCGGGGCGAGAGAGACATCACCCTCGACGCTCAGGCCAGCGCCGGGTGCGCCAAACAGGAATCGCGCATCGATATCGACGACCAGCTGCCCACCGGGACGCAGGCCCGCGACATCACGGATGTCCTGTTCAAAGTCGATCCGCTCGGGCAGGAAATCCTCGACCAGCACGGTTTGCCGTGCCAGCGGCTCCGCCTTGGGGTCGGCATAGATCTCGATCGCCCAGGAGCCGCGCGGGGCGCTGTCGCCCACGGGCAGGGCATAGACATGACCGCCTGCATCACCGCCTTCGGAGATGTGGCGCGAATATTCCACCCCATCGGGGCGTTTCAGCACCGCGATCAGCGGCAGGCCTTCGATGGCCTGCGCGCGCGGATCGCGCGACAGGGCGGTCAGGTTAATGGTCTCGCCTGCGCGATAGGCACCCCGATCGGTGGTCAAAAAGACATCAACCGGGCCGGGCGCGGGACGGCCCTCGACACCACGGTCCGACAGATCAAAGGCGGCATCGCGCAACGACAGGAAGGCAAAGTCCTCCTCTCCGGCGCGCGCCAGCAGCATCGCGGGCGCAGCACTGCCGGTGCCTCGGGTCAACCCCGGCGCAAAATGCACATAGCCAGTATCGTCGCTGGTGCTGCGGGCAATCACCGCGTTGGCCTCCGAGATCAGTTCGACCTCGATGCCCGCGCGGGCCTTGGCGTCCGACAGCCCCTGCACCTGCACATGCAACCCATCGGCCCCAGACATGGAGCTGAGACCAAGATCCGTCAGCACAAACCACTGCATGGCCGCCGGGCTGTCATAGGGATCGGCCCCCGGCACGGCGGCACTGAGCGCATAGATACCAACGGGTTGATCGGCCAGCACATCATCCAGCGGCAACCGGGTGGTCATGTCGCGGTTCAACTCCTGCTGCACCTCGGCGGTGCCGGTCCAGAGCTCCTCTGCCACTGTGGCGTCAAAATTCTCGCTCTGCCATTGGTTCAGCGGGCGGGCAAACAGATCGTCCTGCATGCTGCGCAACAGGTTGCGGTCACTGATGCGCGAGAGCTTGAGGTCCAGCCTATCCACATTCACCGTCTCGACCGGCAGGGCGGTCACGTCGCTGCGCGCCAGCACATAAGCCCGACCCGGAAAGCGCACGGAGGGGCTGCGGTCGCGGATGTAGTGGCTGAGTTCCACGTCTTTGATAAGGGTTTCACCATTGGCTGCAGGCAGCCCCCGGCGCAAGGTCACCCGTAGATGTTGCCCGTGCGTCAGGCCGGTCAGACACAGCTCTTGCCCCGATGCCTCTGCCGCAAGCCCCTCGGCCTCAGATTTCAGATAGTCGCTATAGGTAACGCCCGTTTTGACCAGATCTTCTGAGAAGACGATGCACATGCGCGGATCAGCGCTGTCGGCCTCAACCCGCGTGTCGCTGACCCGAAAGCCGTATTTCGCCACCGCATTGTTCAGAAGTTCAGCAATTTGTTTGCGCGGCTGGATTTCCTCTGCCAGTCGCAGCACGGAAATCATATCGCGACCGCGACCCAGCTTCTCCAAGGATTGTGCGGCCTCGATCAATGCGTTCACCTGCATCGGCGCTGCATCGGCCCGCAAATAACCGTTCAGCGCGGCAGCAACGGACTCCGCAAGGTTGCGACGGGTTTCGCTGCTGTTGTCGGTGGGCATCGCACGCACGTAGCGGGCATACTCAACCCAGAGGTCCGGCGCATCGCTCAGTGCCACAGCTTCGCCCATCCAACGCGCAGCCATAGTCGCGTTATTCCCGGCAAAGAACTGTTGCGCGCCGTCAATCAACGTTCCGATGTCACGACCGCTCAACTGATAGCGTGTGCCGATCTCGCTGGCGAGTTTGCGCGCCGACGCCACATCGGCAGTCCCCGGCAAAGTGAGCCGCGACGCACGGTCTGCAGCGCGAGCGGCCAGTCCCGCATCTACCTGGAGTTTGCGCACCGTGAGCGCGCCAACAAATGTCGATGGGTCGCGTAATTCTGATTTTGGGAAACAGGCGTTGGATTTCACATTGTACACAAAGCCGACGCAGGCGCTCTGTGTGGCGCATGCGCGCTGGCAAGATTGCAGCGATGTATCGAACAACGCCTGCAAATCTGCCCCGAAATGATCTGTATCCGGTTGGGTTACAAACCTCTGCGTGGGCAAAGGCCCAGAATCACTGCCCTGCGCCTGCACTGCGGGGCTCAGAACATTGGAAAAAAGAAAAACGAATAAAATCAATAGGCGCCGCATGGAATCCTCCCTGTCACCGCGCAAAGGCTGACACGCGATTAACCTCATAGCAAGCATGCTCGCCATAACACCAACGCTAAAGGCAAATTAAGGAATGCCTGCGAGATTGAGGCAGCAGGTGTGGAAATAACAAGTGTTGGAGTTGGCGCAGATGTCGCTTGCTGAAAAATTGGCGCAGGAACGCAGGGCCCGATTGGCGGCTGAGCGGCTTCTGGAGCTGAAACAGGCGGAATTGACTGATGCGAATCGCAAACTCGGTCGTCATGCGCTTGCGCTAACCAAACGCATCGGTGCGACCCAGGCAGAAATCGCCACGTTCAGAAACGAGAATGAGCGCGTTAAAAGCGACCTTAACACCGCCAATGAAAAGGTTGAGCAGGCCGAGCGACGGCTTTGGCACTCCATTCAGGCGTTTCAGGATGGGTTTGCCTTCTTTGACAGCAACAGCAAGCTGATCGGTGCCAACACCGCATATCTGAATATATTCGAGGGCGTCGAGGAAGTTGCGCCAGGCGTATCCTATGTCCGCATTCTGCAAGTCCTGACCGATGAAGGGCTGATCGACACTGAGGAACTCTCGGCGGATGCATGGCGTGCGATGATGACCGAACGCTGGATGTCCCCTGCGCCGGAACCCACCGTGATTCGTCTCTGGAATGACCGTTACCTGAAGCTGATCGACCAGCGCGGCCATGACGGCGATATCGTAAGCCTGGCACTCGATATCACGGCGACGGTCCACTACGAGGAAGAGTTGCGCACCGCACGTGAACGCGCCGAGGCGGCCAACCGCGCCAAATCCGCTTTCCTTGCCAATATGAGCCATGAGATCCGCACGCCGATGAATGGCGTTGTCGGCATGGCGGAGCTATTGAACGACACCAGCCTTACCGAAGAACAGCGCCTTTATGCCAATACGATCAAGAACTCTGGCGAGGCGCTTCTGGTCATCATCAACGACGTGCTCGACTACTCCAAGATCGAGGCCGAGAAACTGGTTCTACACCCTGAACCCTTTGATCTTGAGGCTTGCATGCATGAGGTGGTCATGCTGCTGCAGGCCAATGCGCGCGATAAAGGGCTGACGCTTCTGGTCGATTACGATCTCTTTATGCCGACGAGCTTTATCGGTGATCCGGGGCGTATTCGTCAGATTCTGACCAACCTCATTGGCAATGCGGTGAAGTTCACAAATGAGGGCCACGTCACCGCCCGCGTGACCGGTGTTCCTCATCCCGAAGACAACACCGTGATGCTGCACATTTCCATTGAAGATAGCGGCATCGGTATTCCCGAAGAGAAAATTCAGCACATCTTTGGTGAGTTTAATCAGGTCGAGGATGAAACCAACCGGCAATTCGAAGGCACGGGTCTTGGTCTTGCAATCACCGAGCGCCTCATCAAGATGATGGATGGCGAGATTTGGGTGGAAAGCGAGTTTGGCAAAGGGTCCTGCTTTGGCTTCCGCCTGCCATTGGTGGTGGCCGATGGCAGTCAGGTCAACGCACCGGAGCTTCCAGACGATCTCAATTGTGTGATGATCGTCGACGATATGGAAATCAATCGCGAGATCCTCAATCGGCAGCTTCAGCGCCTCGGCTTGAAAGTTATCCCTGTAACCAGCGGTGCCGGGGCGCTTGAACAGATGTCCAAGGATGTCGATCTGGTGATTACCGATCGCAATTTGCCGGGAATGGACGGATTGAAACTGGCGCGTAGCCTGCGTCATGCTTGGTCAGATGTGCCGGTTCTGTTGCTCTCTTCCGACCCCGCCGACGCAAGCGATCCCGCCATCCGGGATATCTTTGCGGGCGTGCTGCAAAAACCGATACCACGCGGCGCATTGTTCACCGCGCTCTCCAAGCTCAGCGCGCCCAGCGGGCAGCCACCTTCTGCATCGCACGCGGTTGAGGCGGCTCCTAGCCCAGCGATGACCCAATCAACGGCGACGGCTGAGATAGCCTCTGATTTGCGCCGAATGCGCGTATTGGCGGCAGAGGACAACCGCACCAACCAGTTGGTGTTCCGTAAGATGGTCAAAGATATGAACATCGATCTGCGGTTTGCTGGAAATGGTCAAGAAGCGGTCGAACTATATCAGAGCTTTGTGCCCGACATGATCTTCATGGATATTTCCATGCCGAAAATGGACGGCAAACAAGCCACTCAGGCCATTCGCGAGCTGGAGAAGGAAAATGGCCGCAAGGTGCAGATTGTTGCGCTGACCGCCCATGCGATGGATGGCGATTCTGAGGGGATCCTTGCGGCAGGGCTTGATGACTATCTCACCAAACCTCTGCGCAAATCGCTGATCCACGAACGGATCATGAAGAACATGCCAGCCGCCGTGGCCCCCCTTCAATGCGAAGGGGGAGACCTTCAGGCAACCGGTTAAAGCCGCCTGAAGGAACCACTTTTTAGATGTGCAGAGCGTGACCCAGCGCCTTGAGGCATGCCTCTTGCAAGCCTTCGGATTGCGTGGGATGCGCGTGCACTGTCGCTGCGATATCTTCCAGACAGGCCCCCATCTCGATCGCGAGTGAGAACGCCGCCGAAAGTTCGGAAATCCCTGCTCCAACGCCCTGAAGCCCGACGACGGCATTATCGGCCTCACGCCACACCACACGAATAAACCCATCATCACGTTCGGTCGTCATCGCACGGCCATTGGCGATGAAGGGGAACTCCGCCGATTTAGTGCCGTCATTCTCTCCCGGCAGCGCGCCGCAGGTAACGATCTCCGGATCGGTGAAACAGACTGCGGGGATCGCCCTTTTGTCCCATTCGACGGAATGCCCCGCCAGATATTCCGCAACCATTTCGCCCTGTGCCATCGCCCGATGGGCCAGCATCGGCTCTCCAGTCACATCCCCAATGGCGTAAATGCCGCGCATGGAGGTCTGGCACATTTTGTCGATGCGAATGAAGGGCCCGTTCATGGTAAGGGACAGCTCATCAATGCCGATCCCTTGCGTGCGCGCACGGCGTCCGACAGTAACCAGAACGCGCTCGGCCTCCACATCCCCGGCATCTGTTGTCAGCACAGACGCCTCATGTGATTGCGCCTTGGTGCCTGTCATCACGGTAACGCCCAACTCCTCCAGACGTTTGTGAACCGGACGGGTCAGCGCCTTGTCGTAAAGCGGCAGGATACGATCTTCGGCCTCAACAATTGTCACCTTGGAGCCGAGTTTGGCAAAGACCGTACCCAATTCCAGACCGATGTAGCCGCCGCCAACCACCGCGAGGCTTTTGGGAACTTCGGTCAGCGACAGCGCCTCGGTCGAGGACATAACCGCGCCGCCAAAGGGCAAGAAGGGCAACTCAACCGGGGCCGATCCTGTGGCGATCACAATGTAGTCCGCGCGGATCTGCGTGTCGCCATCCGCGCCTTTCACCACGACTGTCTTGCCGTCCACGAAACGTGCGCGGCCCGACACCATCTTTACGCCCGCTTTATGCAAAAGCCCACCGACACCGCCGGTCAGACGCTCCACAATGCCATCTTTCCACGCGACGGTTTGCTTCAGGTCAATGGTCGGCGCAGAAGCCGAAATTCCCAAGGGACCAGAAGCAGCATGGGTCATCTTGTAAAACTCATCCGCCGCATGGATCATCGCTTTGGACGGGATACAGCCGATATTAAGGCATGTGCCCCCCGCGCGCGCCTCATCGACGACGACAGTGTCCAATCCCAGCTGCCCTGCGCGAATGGCACAGACATAGCCACCTGGTCCGGCACCGATCACCAGAACTTTGCATTTAATGTCAGTCATCTAGCCCTCGACAAACAGCATCGCTGGCGTTTCCAGCAGGAGTTTCAGTTTTTGCACAAATACAGCCGCGTCCCAGCCATCAATCACCCGGTGATCGAAAGAGCAGGAGATATTCATCATCTTGCAGGGCTGAAACTGCTGACCGTCCCAGACAGGGCGCATCTGCAGTTTGTTTACGCCAACAATCGCCACTTCGGGGTGATTGATGATCGGCGTGGTCGCAATCGCGCCGAGCGCGCCAAGCGAGGTGATAGTGATGGTTCCGCCCATCAATTCATCCCGCTTGATCGAGCCATCCCGCGCCGCTTCTGCCAGACGTGTAAGCTCTGACGCATTGTCCCAAAGGCTGCCCGACTCCGCATGATGCACCACAGGAACATTGAGCCCGTTCGGTGTTTGCGTGGCGATCCCGACATGGACGCCGCCATGACGATAGATGATCCCTTCGTCATCATCGTAGCGCGCGTTCAGTTCTGGCTGCTCGCGCACAGCTTCGACAATCGCGCGCATCAGGAACGGCAACAAAGTCAGCTTCGGGCGCTGGTCTTTGTACTTTCGATTCAACGCCGCGCGCAGATCTTCGAGCGCGTCCATCTCGATCTCTTCAACGATGGTGATATGCGGGATCTGGCGCTTGGAGATTGCCATCTTCTCGGCGATCTTGCGACGCATCCCGACCACGCGCACCTCTTCAACGCCGGTGTTTTTGCCGCGCGTGACACTGCCCTGCTGAATGCCACCCGACGCGATCCAGTTTTCTAGGTCCGCATGACTGATGCGTCCCCCCGGGCCGCTACCGGGCACTTGTCTCAGATCAACGCCCTCTTCGCGCGCCCGTGCCCTTACAGACGGAGCGGCCAGCGGTTTGGTATTCTTGGCCCGCGCGACGGGTTTACTGGTTTTCACCAGAGGGCGCGCGGGTTCTGCCGCCTTGGCCTGAGGTTCAGGCTTGGGTTCGGGCTTATCTTCTTTGGGGGCGGGCGTTGGCTTTGACGCTTCCGGCGCAGAGGCATCTTCATTGCCATCGCCGTCCACTTCGATACGCACCAAAACGGAGCCGATCGCCAACATATCACCGATCTCACCGCCGAGTTCGACCACCTTTCCTTCGACGGAAGAAGGCACTTCTACGGCGGCTTTGTCGGTCATCACAGCGGCTAGCACATCGTCTTCCTTGACGATATCGCCGGGTTTTACATGCCATTCAGTGAGTTCCGCCTCTGCGATGCCTTCACCCACGTCTGGCAGGCGGATTGCATAGATCCCCATCCGCTCAATCCTCCATGCATTTTTTGAGGGCTTCACCGACCCGTTCGGGGCCGGGGAAGTAATTCCATTCCTGCGCGTGCGGATAGGGCGTATCCCAGCCCGTGACGCGGATAATCGGTGCCTCAAGATGGTAAAAACAATTCTCTTGCACGATCGACATCAATTCCGCGCCAAAGCCTGAGGTCTTGGTCGCCTCATGCACGATCACGCAGCGCCCGGTTTTTTCCACAGAAGCCACAATGGTCTCCAGATCCAGCGGCAGCAGGGTGCGCAGGTCGATCACCTCAGCGTCAACGCCCGTCTCTTCGGCGGCGGCTTCGGCCACGTAGACCATGGTGCCATAGGCCAGCACAGTCACGTCGCTGCCTTCGCGACGAATGGCGGCCTTGCCGAGCGGGATCGGCTCGTACCCGTCCGAAACATCACCCAAGGGATGCTTCTTCCAACTGGTGACGGGACGGTCGTGATAACCATCAAAAGGCCCATTATAGAGCCGCTTCGGCTCGAGAAAGATCACCGGATCGGGGTCTTCGATGGCGGCCAAGAGCAGACCTTTGGCATCGCTTGGATTGGACGGCACCACCGTTTTTAGACCCGACGAATGGGTGAAAAACGCCTCGGGTGACTGGCTGTGCGTCTGGCCGCCAAAGATACCGCCGCCGGTGGGCATGCGGATCACAATCGGGCAGGTGAAATCCCCTGCCGAGCGATGCCGCAGACGCGCAGCCTCTGAGACGATCTGATCAATTGCCGGATACACGTAATCGGCAAACTGGATCTCGATCACCGGGCGCAATCCGTAGGCAGCCATTCCAATCGCGGTGCCGACAATGCCTGCCTCGTTGATCGGCGCATCAAAGCAGCGTGATTTTCCATACTTCTTCTGCAGGCCTGCGGTGACGCGGAAGACGCCGCCGAAATAGCCTACATCTTCGCCGTAGACGACCACGCGGTCGTCTTTTTCCATGGCCACATCATGCGCATCGCGCAGGGCCTCGATCATGGTCATCTGGGCCATGTCAGTACCCCGCTTCTTGACGTTGTCTAATCAGATGGGGCGGCATTTTCTCGAACACACCTTCGAACATGTCGCGCGGGGACGGTCCTTTGCCACCTCCCAAAGTGCCGATCTTTTCCGCTTCTTTCTGGGCGGTGATGACCTGATCCATCAGTTCCGCTTCTGCCTGGCTGTGGCGCTCGTCGCTCCATTCTCCGATACGGATCAGGTGGCGTTTCAACCGGTCGATTGGGTCGCCCAGCGGCCATGCGGCGCCCTCATCAGCAGACCGATAGGCGGAAGGATCGTCACTGGTGGAATGGCCGCCCGCGCGGTAGGTGACATGTTCGATCAATGTCGGTCCAAGCCCCAGACGCGCGCGTTCCGCTGCCCATTTCGCCACCGCATTCACCGCGAGGTAGTCATTGCCGTCCACCCGGATCGACGCAATGCCAAACCCGTGGCCCCGCGCCGCAAACGTGCCCACACCGCCGCGTGCAATGCCCTGAAAGGTCGAAATCGCCCACTGGTTGTTGACGATGTTCAGCACCACCGGCGCATTGTAGGTCGAGGCGAACACCATCGCCGCATGGAAATCGCTCTCGGCGGTAGAGCCATCACCGATCCAGCCCGCTGCGATCTTGGTATCACCGGAAATGGCGGAGGCCATCGCCCAGCCCACGGCCTGCACAAACTGGGTGCCGAGGTTACCAGAAATCGAAAAGAATCCATGCTCCTTTGAGGAATACATGATCGGCAATTGGCGACCGTGCAAAGGGTCGTCCGCGTTGGAATAGATCTGGTTCATCATGGTGACGAGCGGATAATCCCGCGCGATCAACAGACCCGCCTGCCGATAGGTAGGAAAGTTCATATCCCCATCCTGCAGCGCGCGCGAAAAGGCACAGCTCACGGCCTCTTCTCCGAGGTGCTGCATGTAGAAGCTGGTTTTGCCCTGACGCTGCGCGTTCTGCATCCGGGCGTCAAACGCCCGCAATAGCATCATGTCGCGCAACCCCTCGCGCAATTCCTCTGGCGTGAGGGCACCAGCCCAATCGCCCACGGCCTCGCCTTCTTTGTTCAGCACCCGCACGATGGAAAACGCCATTTCGCGCATATCATCTGGGTCCACATCCACCGCAGGACGCGCAACAGCCCCAGCGCGCGGCACCTCAAAGTATGAGAAATCCGGTGTATCGCCCGGACGACAACCCGGTTCAGGCACATTCAGCGCGAGCGGCTGGTAGGTCTTGTCATCAGTCATGCAGCACCTCGTTTCGCGTCAGACGCTTTCGCTAGAATCTCAGCCACCATGTCATCTGCGACTGCGGTGGTGGTGCGTCCGGTCTTGTCGCTCAGCTCCAGCAATGTGCGGATGCGCCCCGCCACCCCGTCGAGCCGTTCGGTACGATAGCGCGTGCCCGCCTTGTGGATCTCACCTGCGACACTGATGATGCCGCCTGCGTTGACCACGTAGTCGGGCAGATAGCGAATGCCCTTGGCACGCAGCGCATCTGCCACTTCTGGCGTCTCAAGCTGGTTGTTGGCGGCACCGCACACCAATTTTGCGATCAATTTCTCAACAGTAGCGTTGGTCAGCACACCGCCAAGGGCGCAGGGCGCAAAGATATCCATCTCTGTCTCAAATACCTGCGTTGTGTCGCAGATCGTTGCACCAAAGGCTGCTTTCGCATGCTGCAGAGCCGCGTCATTAATGTCAGCGACAATCAGATCGGCCCCAACGCTATGCAATTTTTCGGCAAGCGACATACCGACGTGGCCAAGTCCCTGAACCAGCACCCGGCGCCCGGTGAGATCACGGGTGCCAAACACCACTTCAGCGCCGACCTGAAGGCATTGGAATACCCCTTGCGCAGTAAAAGGCGACGGATCACCGGTGCCATAGTCACCCCCCTCCAGCCCCACGGCATAAGGGGTTTCCTCGGCCACGATCTTCATATCCTCGGGCGAAATTCCGACATCCTCTGCGGTGTAATAGCTGCCATTCAGGCTTTGAACGGCGCGGCCAAAAGCGCGCAGCAGGGCGGGAGACTTATCGGTGCGGGCATTGCCGACGATCACCGATTTGCCACCACCCAGCGCCAGATCGGCCATGGCGTTCTTGCAGGTCATCCCCTGCGCCAAGCGGAGCACATCGCGGCGCGCCTCATCAAGTGTTGCGTAGTCCCACATCCGGCAGCCGCCAGCAGCAGGGCCAAGGGTGGTCGAATGCACGCAGATGAAGGCTTGCAGACCGCTTTCGGTATCTTCCGCAAAAACGAGGCGCTCATATCCTTCGGGTACCGTTTCCTCAGTCAGGTTCAGTGTCATGGTCTCTCCACCGGGCAGAAATCTGATTTGGCGATTTTATCGCAAAACACTGGTGGAAAAATCGAACATCCCCCATGTATATTGCGAATGATTGGTGTTTACCGCTACAAATGAGGCTTATTGTGGCTAGATACGCTGCAGACAGGTTAGACCGTGCGATTCTACGCGCTCTGCGAGAAGACGGTCGTATGTCTCTGGTCCAGCTGTCCGACCGTGTTGGATTATCTCCGACCCCTGTAAAACGACGCCTGCGACAGCTGGAAGACAGCGGGTTGATCGAAGGTTACGTCGCCCGCATCGATCGCAAGACAGCGGGCTTTGGCATTACTGCGTTTGTATCGGTTGAACTGGAGAAACAGGACGCCGAAGCAGTGGCTACCTTTCAAAAGAAAGTCGCGCAATTTGAAGAGGTTGTCACAGGCAGCCTGATGACAGGCGCGCAGGATTTCCTGCTGGAAGTCGTGGTGGAGAGCCTCGAAGAATTCGAGACGTTTCTTCAGACCAAACTCATGCGTGTGGAGGGGCTGCGCGCGGTGCGTTCTCGCTTTGCGCTGCGCAAGTTCATCGACCGCACGCGCATCCCTTAAGAATAAGAAGAGGCCGCCCCCACAATGTAGGCGCGGCCTCTGGATCGGTTTTTCGGGGACCGATTATTCAATCAAAGTGCGGCTTTGAACAGCTGTGTCAGGTTTTCCTCGGTCAGTTTGACGGGATTGCCGCCACAGCTGGGATCAATGATCGCGCCTTTGACCAGTTCGGGGATGGAGTTCTCGGTGACGCCGAGTTCCGCAAGGCCGCGCGGAATGCCGAGGCTGTCGTTGAACTCCTGCACAAACGCCTTGAACCCGTCAAAGCCGCCCGCGATGCCAAGGTAAGCCGCCGCCATGTCAAAACGTTCGGCAATCTCAGAGGCGTTGAACTCCAGCACAGCAGGCATGCAGACCGCATTGGTGGTGCCGTGGTGGGTGTTGAAATGTGCGCCAATAGGGTGGCTCATCGCGTGGATTGCGCCGAGGCCCTTCTGGAACGCGGTCGCGCCCATGGCCGCCGCAGACATCATATGCGCTCGCGCCTCTATGTCGGTGCCATCTGCGTAGGCGCGCGGCAGGTAATCCTTGACCAGGCGCATACCTTCAAGCGCCATGCCCTGCGACATCGGGTGGTAATGCGGCGAGGAGAAGGCCTCGACACAATGGGCGAAGGCATCAAGGCCGGTGCCGGCAGTGATGAACTTGGGCATACCCACGGTCAGTTCGGGATCGCAGATCACCACGGTGGGCAGGACCTTGGGGTGGAAGATGATCTTTTTCTGATGGGTGACGCTGTCGGTGATGACAGAGGCGCGGCCCACCTCAGACCCGGTGCCCGCAGTAGTGGGCACCGCGATGATCGGCGCGATGGCGTCGGCATCGGCGCGGGTCCACCAATCGCCAATGTCCTCAAAATCCCAGACCGGGCGAGTCTGGCCCGCCATGAAGGCGACCATCTTGCCCAGATCGAGACCGGAGCCGCCGCCAAAGGCGATCACCCCGTCATGGCCGCCTGCCTTGTAGGCCGCGACACCGGCATCGAGGTTCTTCTCGTTCGGGTTGGGATCTACCTCGGAGAACATCCCGCGACCAAGGCCGGCGGCCTCCATGATGTCGAGGGTGGATTTTGTCACGGGCAGATCCGCAAGCCCCTTGTCGGTGACCAGCAGTGGCTTCTCGATCCCGGCCTGCGCGCAGGCATCGGCCAGTTCCTTGATCCGGCCTGCGCCGAATTTGATTGCGGTCGGGTATGACCAGTTTCCAATGAGAGACATCAGCATGTTCCTGTGGTGAGCCGGAGGTAGGGGCGCTGCCCCCGCTTGCCATACGGCAAGCTCCCCCGAGATATTTTCAAGAAGTTGAAGGGCCTCAGCCCGTGACTTTTTTCAGGTGGTAGGACTTGGGGCGGGTCAGGTTGTGATAGCCGATCACCGAAAGGCCACCGCCGCGCCCGGTGTTCTTGCAGCCGGTCCAGCACAGAGCCGGATCGAGGTAGTCGGCGCGGTTCATGAACACGGTGCCGGTCTCGATCTGGTCACCCACCGCCTGTGCGCGCTCCAGATCCTTGGTCCAGATCGAGGCGGTGAGACCAAATTCGCTGTCGTTCATCAGCTTGATCGCTTCTTGGTCGGAAGAGACCTTCATGATGCCAACGACCGGGCCGAAACTCTCGTCGCGCATCACCCGCATCTCATGAGTGACATTGGTCAGGATCTGCGGTGTCAGATAGGCGCCGCCATCATCGGCCTCCATGGTGGCGATATGGGCCACGGCGCCCTGTTCGACCGCCTCGGAGATCTGGTCGCGCACCTCTTTGGCAAAGCGCACATTGGCCATCGGGCCGATGGTCGTCTCCGCCTCAAGCGGGTTGCCGAGCTTGTAGCCGTTGACCACCGCCAGCGCCTTTTCAAGGAAGCTGTCATAGAGGCTTTCATGCACGTAGATGCGTTCGATGCCACAGCAGCACTGGCCGGAGTTGAACATGGCCCCGTCGATCAGCGTGTCGACCGCCGCATCCACATCGGCGTCCTCCATGACATAGCCGGGATCCTTGCCGCCCAGTTCGGTGCCCACGCCGGTGAAAGTGCCCGCTGCGGCACGTTCCATTGCCTGACCACCGCCGACGGAGCCGGTGAAGTTCACAAAATCAAACGCCTTCTCGGCAATCAGTGCCGAAGTGATGTCGTGATCGAGGAACACATTCTTGAACACATCCTGGGGTACGCCTGCCGCGTGGAAGGCCTGCGCCATACGCTCGCCTACCAGCAGGGTCTGGGTTGCATGTTTCAGCACCACGGTGTTGCCCGCGATCAGCGCCGGAGCAACCGTATTGATCGCTGTCATGTAAGGATAGTTCCAAGGCGCCACCACAAAGACCACGCCATGGGGAATGCGCTTGATGTAGCGTTTGAACGTCGCGTCCTCACCGACCTCGATATCCGCCAGCGACTCAGCCGCGATCTTCGCCATATGCGATGCGCGTTCGTTGAACCCGCCAAACTCGCCGCCAAACCGCACGGGACGGCCCATCATATGGGCAAGCTCGGGCACGATGTCATCGTTCATCTCGCCAATGGCGGCGACACCTGCCATCACGAGGTCAATGCGCTCCTGAAGCGGGCGCGCCGCCCAAGCCTTCTGCGCAGTCCGCACCGCAGCCACCTCGGCGCGGGCGGCGTCCAGATCCAGCGTCTCGCGGCTGGCGTAGACCGATCCATCGATCGGCGAAATACAATTCAGTGTCTTGCCCATTGGCCAACTCCTCCGGGGGCGCAGGATACGGCCCCGATTATCTTCATCTTCTCCCAAATATCCCGGGGGTGCGGGGGCTGGCCCCCGCCTATCCGCCAGATATCAGGCTTTCTCAAACCCGCGTGCGATCTCGTAATCTGTCACCACACGGTTGAACTCTTCGATCTCCCACTCCGCCGCGCGGGCGTAATGGGTGATCACCTCTTCGCCAAACGCCTCGCGCAGCATGTCGGACGCCAAAAGCGCCTCGCGCGCCTCAAGCAGGCTGCGCGGAATATGTTGCGGAGCGTCGTTCGCATAGGCGTCGCCGTTGAACGGATCTTGCAGGTCCAGCTTTTCCTCGATCCCCTTGAGGCCCGCCGCCAGCATTGCCGCCTGTGCCAGATAGGGGTTCATGTCGGACCCCGGAACCCGGCATTCAACCCGTACGCCTTTGGTGCTGTCACCGCACAGGCGGAACGCCGCCGTACGATTGTCCACCGACCAAACCACCTGCGTCGGCGCAAAGGTGCCCTTGGCGAAACGCTTGTAGCTGTTGATGTAGGGCGCCATGAAATAGGTGTAGTCAGCGGCGTATTTCAACAGCCCCGCCATATAATGGTCCATCAACTTGGACTTGCCCAGCGGTGCGCTCTCATCGAAAAACGCGTTTGACCCTTCTTTCCACAACGACTGATGCACATGCGCGGCAGAGCCGACCCGCTCGTGGTGCCATTTGGGAAGGAAAGTCGCGGCAAAGCCCTGCTGATGCGCGATTTCTTTAATACCATGTTTGGCGATAGTGTGATGATCCGCAGTTGCGAGCGCCGCATCATATTTGATGTTGAGCTCTTCCTGACCAGCCTCTGCCTCGCCCTTGGAACCTTCAATCGGTAGCCCCATGGCGCGCAGATGATTGCGGATCGGGCGCATCACAGGTTCCTCCTTGGAGGTCTGCATGATGCTGTAATCTTCGTTGTAGGTGGAGATCGGTTCAAGGTTCTGAAACCCACCTGCGGCGATCTCATCATGGGTGCCTTTAAAGAGGAAGAACTCCAGCTCGGTCGCCATCACTGGCGACAGGCCCAGCTCTTCGCAGCGGGCGATCTGCGCCTTCAGCATTTCGCGCGGCGAATGCGCGACGGGTGCATGGGTGTGGTGATCAATCACATCGCACAAAACCATGGCAGTCCCGTCGAGCCATGGCACCGGCCGCAGCGTCGAGAGGTCCGGCTTCATGATATAGTCGCCGTAGCCGCGCTCCCAACTGGTGGAGGCATAGCCATCGGGCGTGGCCATCGCAAGGTCGGTGGCCAGCAGATAGTTGCAGCAGTGGGTTTCACCCTCGGCCATCTCAAGAAAGGCCTCGGCGTGGAAGCGTTTGCCCATCAGGCGGCCTTGCATATCCACAATGCAAACCAAAACCGTATCCACCTGTCCGGCGGCGATCTGTTCCTTGAGATCCTCGAAAGTCATCTGGCGTTCCCTGTTGTTCTGACAGGGGGCAAGGTAAAACCCCGCCCCCGACATATGTTGGTTTTATTGTTGCGATCAGCCGTAGCGGTACGGACGACCAGCCTTCGCCATATCGGCGTTGTATTTTTTGAAGACTTCCACGACCTTTGCCTTGGTCTCGGACTCGGCGGCGATTTCGTCCCAGAACTTCACGGCGGCGTCTTCGACCTGCTGCCATTCGGCATCGGGGATCGATGTGAGCTTCAGCTTGTCGCCATTCACGCGCAAAGACGCCTCGCCACCCCAGTACCACCACTGACGGTAGTAGTGCGACTGATCTGTACAGACGCGGAACAGAGCCTGTAGATCCTCAGGCAGCTCATTCCAGCGATCCATGTTGGCAAAGAAGCTCCCCGCCCATGCACCGGAAATGTTGTTGGTCAGGAAGTAGTTGGTCACATCGGCCCAACCCACGGTGTAGTCCTCGGTGATCCCGGACCACGCAACGCCATCCAGCTCGCCGGTCTGCATCGCAACTTCGATGTCTTCCCACGGCAGGGTCACAGGCACCACGCCAAACTGGCTCAGGAAACGACCCGCAGTCGGGAAGGTAAAGACCCGCTTGCCTTTGAGATCCTCAAGCGAGTTGATCGGATCTTTGGTGGCAAAGTGGCAGGGATCCCAGGAACCGGCAGAGATATGCTTGACGCCAACTTTGGAATATTCCGCGTCCCAGATCTCATTGAGGCCGTATTGGTTAAACAGCACGGGCACGTCGAGGGAATAGCGGGATGCAAATGGGAAGTAGCCGCCAAAGACGGTGACTTCGGTCGGCGACGCCATGGAGTCATCATCTGACTGCACCGCATCAATCGTGCCTTTTTGCATGGCGCGGAACAGCTCGCCGGTTGGGACAAGCTGATCGGCGTAGAACAGCTCGATCTGCATGCGGTCGCCTGCGATCTTGTTAAACATCTCGATCGCCGGATCAATCACATGAGCCGCAAGCGCAGGACCTGCATAGGTCTGCATACGCCATGTGATTTTGCCGGAAGCCAGAGCCGGGGCAGCCAGTGGCGCAGCCGCAGCGCCCAGCGCTGTGGTCTTTAGAAAATTACGACGTGTTGTCATGTCTTTCAGTCTCCTCTGTCGGACTTGGTTCAATGGCTGTGTGCGCAGGGCTTCAGCCGTCTGAATCCTTCCCGGAGCCGTTGCGGTGCATTCTCGCGAAGGATGTCGCCATGCGCGAGCACGACGATTTTGGGGTGCCAATCCAGCATACGGGTCAGTGCATTGCGCAATTTGTCCCGACCGCCTGTGAAGGACATCCAGATGTCCAGCGGCATTTTTCCGTGGGGCGCGAGAATTCCCGCAACCCATGCAAAGGGCCGCACCCACAAGGGCAGATCCTTTGCGTGCATGTTCTCAATGAGGTCAGTCAGCACAAGCGTGCGGCTCTTTTTGTGGAAAAAGACGACCTCAGTGTGAACCTTACTTCCCTCGACAATGAGTTGGTCTAAGTCCTCTGCCCATTCAGGCGCGGGTGCTTCGGCCAAATCTCGGTCGAAAGTAATCTTTACATTCCGGCTTTCTGCACGTGCGCGCACTCCCGGTGACGCCCAACTGGTGGCCTCAGGATAGCGAGCCGCCCAGTCCCCGATATAGGCGTAGTGAATCCAGTTTGGCGAGACCAGATGCCGGATCGGCCCCAGCTCTTCAAGTGCCGCTGCCAGTTCTGGTGTCCAGTTAATGGGCGAGTGCAAAAACAGATCCCCGTTGGCCAGCCGAATGACCGTCATCCGCGTCGGGAAAGGGATCCGGTAAAAGTCGATGGTCGGGCCATCTACGATCCAGATATCCTCCGCCAATGGCGTCAGAAGGGGCGCCTCACTTGCCATACACGGTCTCCGGCAGCCAGAGCGCGATTTGCGGGAACACCATGATGATTCCGAGCGCTACAACCATGATCGCCACAAAGGGCACGATGGAGCGGTAGATATCGGTAAGCGAAATCTCTGGCGGGGCCATAGCCCGCATCAGGAACAGATTGTAGCCGAAGGGAGGCGTCATATAGGCGATCTGGGTGGTGATCGTATAGAGCACGCCATACCAGACCAGATCAAAGCCAAGTGCCGCAACCAGAGGCACATAGAGCGGTGCCACAATCACCAGCATCGCGGTATCATCAAGGAAGGTGCCCATGATGATGAAGCTGAGCTGCATCAGGATCAGGATCATCCAAGGATTGAGGCCCAGCTGCTCGGTGAACAGGCTATCGATGGCCTTCACGGCACCAAGCCCGTCAAACACCGCGCCAAAACCAAGCGCTGCAAGGATGATCCACATGAACATGCAGGAAATCGCCAGCGTGTTCTTGGTGCAGGATTCAAAGATCTTCCACGTCATGCGCCGCTTAGCAATGGATGCAGCCAGCGCGGTCAGCGCACCGATGGCGGAGCTTTCCACCAGCGAGGTCCAGCCATTCACGAAAGGCACCATCATCGCGGCAAAGATCAAGAGCGGCAGAGCACCGGCCCCGAGGAGGCGTAGTTTCTCGGCACGCGGCACCTCATGGGCATCTTCCATCGCAGGACCGAGCGCCGGGTTCGCCTTGCAGCGCAGCCAGATGTAGATGATGAACAGGCCCGCCATCATCAGCCCCGGCAACACGCCTGCAAGCCACAGTTGCCCCACCGGCTGGCGCGCGATCATCGCATAGAGCACCAGCACCACCGAGGGCGGCACCAGAATGCCGAGCGAAGACCCGGCCTGAATAACACCGGTCACCATGGTTTTGTCATAGCCACGGCGCAGCAGCTCCGGCAGCGCGATCGTGGCGCCGATCGCCATACCCGCGACCGACAGACCGTTCATCGCCGAAACCAGAACCATCAGACCAATGGTGCCGATTGCGAGACCGCCATTGATCGGCCCCATCCAGACATGGAACATCTTGTAAAGGTCATCGGCGAGGCGGCTCTCGCTCAGCACGTAGCCCATGAAGATGAACATCGGCAGCGTCAGCAGCGGATACCATTTCATCAGCTTCATCGCCGCTGAGAACGGGATATCGTACCCCCCCACGCCCCAGAGCAGGAGCGCCGCCACGGCCCCAACGGCACCGATCGCACCAAAGACGCGCTGCCCGGTGAAGAGCATCAGCATCATCGATGCAAACATGAAGATGGCGATATATTCCTGGCTCATGAGAGGCGCTCGCTTGGGATGTCGTGGCCCTTGAGGCGGGCAATGTCTTTGAAGAGTTCCGAGATGGCCTGCAACAGCATCAGGAAAAAGCCGAAGACCATGATGGATTTGATCGGCCAGATGAAGGGGCGCCACGCGGTGGAGGCACGCTCCATATGACCCACTTCCTCAGCCCCGGTGATCAAACCCCAGAAGAAGGCAAAGGGATTGTCGCCCCAATAGCCTAAGGAATAGGCCGTGGAGCCGAGGCCGCCGTAGAACAGAATGCCCAGATAGGTGATGAGCGCCAGCACGGTGAAGGCGTCAAACCAGGCTTTCCGACGCGTCGACCAGTTGTGATAGAACAGATCCATACGCACGTTTGACCCGATCTGAATCGAATAGGGGCCACCGAGAATGTAGTAGGTGACCATCGCAAACTGGGCCATTTCCAGCGTCCAGAGCGAAGGCAGAAAGAAGGTCTTGGAGATCGAGGACCACAGGAGGATCCCCATCATCGCAAACAGCCCCCACATCATCAGGCGGCCGATGCGATAGTTCACCGCATCCACCACTCGTACATATCCCAGCATGGCTCCGATCATGCGAACCTCTCCTCCAGAGTGGCGCGAATCCAAGGCGCGAGCACCGCAGCCCAATGGTCCTGCTGATCCGCTGTGGCAATCAGATCGTTGCGGATCTCGAGCATCACGTTCAGCAATCCGTTGTCGCAACCGTGCATATCCAGCGTATGGGCGACGCCGTCGCTGGCGCTGTAGGGTTCATTGAGGCGCGTATTCCATTGCAGGCCCTCGGGTTGATGCGCCAGCATCGCCTGCGCAAAGCGGTCATCGCGGCCGTGCAGCAGACCCAGTTCCACCGCGCGGGTTTCGCCCTTGTAGACCGGGGTGAAGCTGTGCACCGTAACCATCAGGCGCAGTGCCGTTTTGCGGGCGGCGATTTCCGCGGCCAAAGCGGCGCGGAACGGTTCATAGACCGCCTCCACCCGCTGCGCGCGCGCCGCATCCGAAAGGTCGCGGTTGCCGGGAACGTCGAAAATCTCTGAGGTTGCGGGAATCGCTGTCGGCGATTCAGGCGGGCGGTTCAAATCATAGACCAGCCGCGAAATACACCCCTCAATCAGTGGCCCTTGCAACAGTTCAGCCAGCTTGCGCGCCACACCCAGTGCACCAGGATCCCAGGCGATGTGGCTCTGACGGACCTCATCATCCAAGCCCAGCGCATCCAACTGTGTTGGAATCCAATTGGCAGCATGTTCACAGACAATGATAACCTCCGCATTTGCAGCGGAGGGCGTCTTGGCGAAGGAGGGACCGAAGTCAGAGGCAAGGGTATCCGTATTCATATGAAGCATGCTCTTCAGCCTGCCCCCTTCTGTCAATATACTTTCTGTAAAAATTCTTTCATCACGATCAAACCTGTAATAAAATGCTAAAAACACGAGCAGGAGGGCCGTGGATGCCGACGATCGCCGAGAAACTCAAAGCACGTGAATCTGACCTGACACGCGCAGAGCGGCAACTATCGGCAGCTATTCTGGACAACTACCCAATTCCTGGCCTCGGCAGCATCACGGAGCTTGCCGAACTGGCTGAGGTCTCCACGCCCACGGTGGCGCGTATGGTGCAAAAACTAGGGTTCTCGGGGTATCCGGAATTTCAACATGCCCTGCGGGAAGAGTTACGCGAAATCATCTCTAACCCAGTGGAAAAACGCGCAGAACAGACTCCCGATCTGCCAGAATCCCATATGCTGAACCGGTACGCGGTCGGTGTTTACGACAACATTCGGGCGACGCTGGAAAACGTAAATCTCGATGAGTTTGATACGCTCTGCACACTATTGGCAGACACAGATCGGCGGGTGCATATCGCAGGCGGAAGACTAAGTGGAACGCTCGCGCAGAACTTCTACCTGCACCTGCAAATGGTGCGAAGAGATGTCTTCATGATCCCACCGCGTGCCTCATGGACACACTCAGTTCTGGACCTCTTGCCCGGTGATACGCTGATTCTTTTTGACATCCGCCGCTATGAAAATGCCACGCTGTTGCTTGCCGAAATGGCGCATGAGCGCGGGGTGCAGGTTGTTCTGCTCACCGATCAGTGGCGCTCTCCGATCCAAAAAGTGGCAAAGTTCACCTTTGCCGCACGTATTGCTGTCCCCTCCGCATGGGATTCCGGCGTAGCACTTCTTTTGTTGATCGAGAGCATAATCGCCAAGATCCAAGAGGATCACTGGGAGACGGTCAAAGCACGCACGGACGAGTTGGAAGCCGCTTTCGACCGTACGCGCCTGTTTCGCAAATTCACCTGAGGTCTGTTCCCGGCCCCGATCCAGCGATACCTTGCGCTGATAGGGACACGTGAGACGAACAATGACCAACAGCCACGACAGATTTCAACTCTCGCCAGAGACACGAGTCCTGACACCAGACGTGAAGGGGCTGTCGGAATTGTTGCTGGCGCTGCGTGAAGGACACTCCATTCTCGCACGTCCAAGCGACACTCCCATCGAGATCCGTCCAGAGCCGGTGCAGTGGCTCTATTGTCAAAGCTCTGGCTCCACCGGTTTTGCCAAAACCATTCGACGCACGCCGCACAGTTGGATCAGCAGCTTCGAGATGGATCGAGAGATATTTGCGCTCCACTCAGGGGATGTCTACGCGAGCCTCGGCAACCTCTCTCACTCACTGACCTTATTTGCAGCCGTCTCCGCCTGCCATATCGGTGCGGATCTGGCGATGCTTGGCGGGAGCGGGCCGCGCAGGCAACTGGAGCAGCTGGAGACGCTGGGGGTAACGGTGCTATATGCCACGCCAGCACAGCTACGCCTGCTATTGCGTGCGGCAGAAGAGAAGTACCTGCCTCACGTCCGGCTGCTGTTTTCATCTGGCGGCAAGCTTGACGATGACACGCGGTCAAACTTGATGCACCTGCTCCCACACTGCAACATTCATGAGATCTTTGGCGCGACGGAGACAAGCTACATGACCCTTGCAGGCCCGGATGCACCGGCGGGTTCTGTTGGCAAGCCCTACCCGAGTGTCGAGATTAAGGTCACGGATGCCGATGCGAACGGCGTGGGTGAGATCTGGATCCGCAGCCCGTTTGTCTTTGACGGCTATGCAGAAGGTCACAGCGCTGAAACCCGCTGGGAGGAGGGGTGGCTTTCCATTGGCGAAATGGGCAGGCTCGATGCTTCTGGAAATCTTTACCCGAAGGGGCGGCGTAACCGCATGGTCACGGTCGCCGACAAAAACGTATTTCCCGAAGAGATCGAAGCTGTCTTAATGCGCGCTGATGGCGTGGAGATGGCGGTTGCGCTCTCTTTTCCTGATGAACTGCGCGGGCATCAAATCGTGGCGGTTGTTCAGGGGAGCGCTGATCTGAACGCACTCAGGCATCTGTGCCGCGCCGAAATCGGCGGCCATGCGGTCCCGCGTGAGTTCCATGTAGTTGAGTCCATTCCGATGCTGGCTGCGGGCAAACCTGACCTGCAAACCTTAAAGCGCATGTGGGACGCATCCTGATGCCACGGATCATTGCTGCGCGCAGAACGGCTGTGGTGCCAAAGGGTGGGAAATTTGCCTTATTAGAGCCGCATGAGCTGGCCTCACCAGTTATTCGCGCCTGCCTTGCAGATGCAGGTATTGCGGCACATGAGGTCGGAGAGTTGATCCTGTCAAATGCACTTGCCGGGGGTGGTAACCCCGCCAGAATTGCAGCATTGGCAGCGGGTTTACCCGAACATGTGGCCGGGCTCAGCATAGATCGCCAATGTGCAGGCGGGCTTGATGCGATCCTGCTCGGGCATGCCTTGGTGCAGGCAGGACACCATAAGGTGGTCATCGCCGGTGGCGCTGAGAGTTACTCCCGCCGCCCGCTGCGCAGCCGCACCTTTGCTGATGGACGCCCGCCCGAGCCCTACTCACAAGCCCGATTTACACCTTGGCCAGAACGCGACCCAGACATGGCTCAGGCGGCGGCGGAACTGTCACGCAAGATTGGTATCACGCGCGCAGAACAAGACGCATGGGCCCAGCGCAGCCATGCGCTTGCTTTGTCACATGCGACCTGCCGCATGCGTGAAATCACTCCAGTAAGTGATGTTTCCGAGGATGCCTTCACCCGCAATTTGACGTCGCGCCATTGCGAGCGGGCCAGAGTTGTGAGCGGTGATATCACAGCCGCAAATATGGCGGTTGCAGCGGATGCAGCGGCATTTGTGGTCATTGTCAGCGACCAAATGGCAAAACGCCTAAATATGCGGGGGCTGACCCTGATCGAGGGCGCAACCCTTGGCGCGGTACCCGATCAACCCGGCCTTGCCCCAATCTCTGCCATCAAACACGTGCTGAAACGCGCAGACGTAGATCACAAAACCCTACAGCGGGCCGAGATTATGGAAGCCTTTGCAGTTCAGGCGCTGGCCTGCATCCGCGGCGCCCATCTGTCTGATAAGATCGTAAACCCCGCTGGTGGAGCATTGGCGCAAGGGCATCCGGTTGGGGCATCCGGTGCGATCCTTGTCGTGCGGCTGTTTCATGCCTTGCGGACAGGTGATGCCCCTGCCCTTGCAGCAATTGCCGCTGCGGGTGGCATTGGCAGTGCGGCACTTTTTGAAGCCATAGAATAAATAAGTCTGATAATAAAAAGGCGCCGCGACATGCGACGCCTTTTCCATGCTCATGAACGTGTGAAGATCACTTCAGATCGAAACGGTCGAGCTCCATCACCTTGACCCACGCGTTGACAAAATCGGCAACCATTTTGCCAGCGTTGTCGTCCTGCGCATAGACCTCAGAGATCGCGCGCAGCTGCGAGTTGGAGCCAAAGATCAGATCAGCACGGGTGCCGGTCCATTTCACATCACCGGTGGCACGATCCGCACCCTCAAACACCTCACCACTGTCATCCGTGGCCGTCCATTTGGTGTTCAGGTCCAGCACGTTGACGAAGAAGTCATTTGTCAACTGGCCCTTGCGGGTGGTCAGAACCCCATGCGCGCTGTCGCCGTAGGTGGCACCGATTGCACGCAAACCGCCAACCAGCACTGCCATTTCTGGAGCAGACAAGGTCAGAAGCTGTGCTTTGTCGACCAGCATTTCCTCGGTCGAGACCGAGAATTTCTTCGGCGCGTAGTTGCGGAACCCGTCGATTTGCGGCTCCATCACGTCGAAGCTTTCGACATCGGTCTGCGCGTCGGTGGCGTCGGTGCGGCCCGGTGTAAATGGCACGGTCACGTCATGACCGGCATCCTGGGCGGCCTTCTCAACAGCTGCCGAACCCGCCAGAACGATCAGATCCGCCAGTGACACTTTTTTGCCGCCACTTGCCGAACCGTTGAAGGACGCTTGAATACCTTCCAGCACGCCGAGGACTTTCTCCAGCTTTGCAGGCTCATTTACCGCCCAGTCTTTCTGCGGTGCCAGACGGATGCGTGCACCATTGGCGCCACCGCGCTTATCCGAGCCACGGAATGTGGAGGCCGATGACCATGCCACATAGACCAGCTCCTGAACCGACAGGCTGGAGGCCAGAATTTCAGCCTTCAGCGACGCCGCATCTGCATCGTCAATCAGAGCATGATCCACGGCGGGCACCGGATCCTGCCAGATCAGATCTTCGGCGGGGACATCTGCGCCAAGGTAGCAAGCCTTTGGTCCCATATCGCGGTGGGTCAGTTTGAACCATGCGCGCTTGAAAGCATCGGCAAACTCTTCCGGGTTCTCGTGGAAGCGCTTGGAGATCGGGCCGTAGATCGGGTCCATCTTCATCGCCATATCGGCGGTGGTCATCATGATCGGAACCTTCTTGCCGGAACCATCCACCTCGGGGGCGTGGTCCTCGTCCTTGAGGTCCTTGGCATGCCAAATCCACGCGCCAGCAGGGGATTTGGTCAATTCCCAGTCATAACCAAACAGCACGTCGAAATAGCCCATGTCCCACTGGATCGGGTTGGACGTCCATGCGCCCTCGATACCAGAGGTGATGGTGTCGACGCCCTTGCCGGATTTATGCGACGAGAGCCAGCCCTGCCCCATTGCCTCAATCGGCGCGGCTTCGGGTTCGGGGCCGACGGCCTCGACCGGGCCGTTGCCATGCGCCTTGCCGAAGGTGTGGCCACCAGCGGTCAGGGCCACAGTTTCCTCGTCATTCATCGCCATACGCGCAAAGGTTTCGCGAATGTCACGACCGGAGGCGATGGGATCCGGGTTGCCGTCGGGCCCTTCGGGATTCACGTAGATCAGGCCCATCTGCACCGCAGCCAGCGGGTCTTCCAGTTCGCGATCACCGGAATACCGTGCCTGTTCGTGATCCGATGTGGCGAGCCATTCGTCCTCGGCCCCCCAATAGATGTCTTCTTCGGGTTCCCAAACATCGGCACGACCACCACCAAAGCCAAAGGGCTTCAACCCCATGGATTCAATCGCGCAGTTGCCGGCGAGGATCATCAGGTCGGCCCAGGACAGGGCGTTGCCGTATTTCTTCTTGATCGGCCACAGCAGCATGCGGGCCTTGTCGAGGTTGCCGTTGTCCGGCCAGGAGTTCAGCGGTGCGAAACGCTGGGTCCCGGTGGCCCCCCCCCCGCGACCGTCTGCGGTCCGGTAGGTACCCGCCGAGTGCCATGCCATGCGGATCATCAACCCGCCATAGTGGCCATAATCCGCGGGCCACCAGTCCTGACTGTCGGTCATCAAGGCGATCAGGTCCTTCTTGACCGCGTCAAGATCGAGCCCCTTGAAGGCCTCGGCATAGTTGAAGTCTTCGCCCAACGGGTTCTGGCGTGTCTGATGCTGATGCAGGATCGCGAGGTTCAGCTGGTTTGGCCACCAATCGCGATTGGACCTACGCCCCTTGTTGGTGTTTGAACCGGAAAACGGGCAACCGCCGCCTGCTCCAATATCTTGTCCGTCCATATCTTCCTCCAGAAATTGTCCATGGTGGGGACTATTGTGACCTTAGTGGGCAAGCCGGATTGATCCGCAATTTGGCGAATCTCAGTGCCCGGCATCTGCCCTTGGTGATGACCCTAGCAAAGGTTCAGAATTATTCTAAGTTGCATTTTTTCATGGCAACGATAAGAAAAACCTATGATGAATATTACGCTCAAACAGCTCCGTTATTTTGAGGCCCTGACCCGGCATGGGCATTTTGGCCGTGCCGCAGACACCTGTGCAATCTCGCAACCGGCCTTGTCTGTGCAGATCAAGGAATTGGAGGAAACACTGGGCATCGTTCTGTTTGAACGTAGTGCGCGACATGTGCGGCTGACAGGGTTCGGGCAGGAATTTGCCGAGCGCGCGCGCGTGATCCTGCGTTCGGTGGATGAGTTGGGCGATCTGGCACGCGTGGCCCAAGACCGGATGGTCGGGCGTTTGCGGATCGGAGTGATCCCAACCGTTGCCCCATACCTGCTGCCCACTTTGATCCAACACTTGAATGCCAAACACGAAGGGCTTGATGTTCACATCCGCGAGACGCTGACCCAGCGGCTGATTACTGAGCTGCTGGATGGGCGTCTGGACACGGCTATCGTCGCTTTGCCCGTTTCAGAGCCGGGACTTACGGAAACCGCGCTCTTTGAGGAGAAATTTGTGCTGGTCCGTCAGGCCGAAGACGCAGATGCGCCTGTTCCTTCACCCGAGGGTATGCGGGAGATGAAGCTGCTGTTGCTGGAAGAAGGTCATTGTTTCCGCGACCAAGCCTTGTCCTTTTGCAGCCTGCGCCCAGTATTACCGCGCGACGGGCTGGATGGCAGCTCATTGTCCACGCTGGTCCAGATGGTCGGCGCGGGCATTGGGGTCACCATCATCCCAGAGATGGCGGTTCCTGTCGAAACCCGCTCTGCGCCAGTCTCACTTGCCCGTTTCCCCGGAGAAGAGCCGGGCCGCACCATCGGTATGGTCTGGCGTAAGACCAGCCCACTCGCCCCGCACCTGCAGAACATTGCCGAGGTGGTGCGCGACGCTGCCGAAGCGCTCGCTGACAGGCACAAGGACATCCTGCCAGCGTAACCCATTCTGTCTTAGCGCCCCTTCCAGACCGGGTCGCGTTTCTCCGCAAAGGCGCGGGCACCTTCTAGGTTATCCTCAGACCCATAGAGCACATCCACCGTGCGCAGCTGCCGACCGGTGACACGATTCATCGCATCCTGAAATTTGGCGTCTTCGGCATCGCGCACGATCTCCTTGATCGCCGCATAGACCAGTGGCGGGCCAGAGGCCAAGAGGCGGGCCAGCTCCCACGCGCGGTCCATCAACTGATCCGCCGCGAGGATCTCGTTCACCAGCCCCCAACGTTGCGCTTCTTCGGCGTCAAACCAGCGGCCCGTCAGCAAAAGCTCCATCGCAATGTGGTAAGGAATGCGCTTGGGCAGCTTGATCGACGCCGCATCCGCCACAGTGCCGGAGCGGATTTCCGGCAAAGCAAAGCTGGCGTGATCCGCGGCGAGGATCATGTCCGCAGAAAGCGCCAGCTCCAACCCGCCGCCACAGGCAATACCGTTCACCGCAGCAATCACCGGTTTGTTGAGGTCGCGCAGCTCCTGCAGTCCACCAAAGCCACCAACGCCATAATCGCCGTCCACCGCGTCACCGCCCGCTGCAGCCTTCAAATCCCAACCGGGACAGAAGAATTTTTCGCCACCGCCCGTGATGATGGCCACGCGCAGTTCATCGTCATCGCGAAAAGCCTGAAACGCCTCGCCCATCATGCGCGAGGTTGCAAGGTCAATGGCATTGGCCTTGGGCCGGTCCAACGTCACCTCTAAAACGGCGCCCTCGCGGCGGGTCTTAACCGGCGTGTGCTCAGTCATCGCAACATATCCTTTCTGCGTATCAGCGCATCTGCGGCCACCGCGTCGGACGGGGTACACAACAGCGGGTTGATTTCGATTTCTTCAAGGCCTTCAGCCTCCGCAACCACATAGGCCTCAACCGCGCGAATGGCGCGTAGAATCGCAGCACGATCCGCTGGCGGCGCACCGCGATACCCGGACAACAACGGCGCGATGCGCAAACTGTCGAGCGCCGTGTTCAGTGCTGCATCCGAGGCCGGCAACAACACGGAGGCGCTGTCTTGCATGATCTCTGTCAGCGTACCACCAGCCGCCAGTGTCAGCACAAACCCATGTGCAGGGTCTTTGACGACACCGACGAGCAATTCCGCCACCGCGCCGGTGACCATCTCTTCGACCAGAAACCGGTCTGTCGGCATGGCAACCGCGGCATCGCTCACGTCTTGGCCGCAAGTGAGGTTCAGCCTGACCGCGCCTTCTTCTGTTTTATGGGCGATACCTTCGCCCTTGAGCACCACTGGATAGCCGATATCGGCGGCGACCGCGCGGGCTGCAACCACACTGCGGGCCGGTTTGGAGCGCGGCACGCGTAGCCCAAATCGCGCCAGCCACGCCTTGGCTTTGCCCTCGGGCACCAGATCCGGATCGGGGTGGCTCTTAGTAGGAAGCAGCAACGGATGAGCCAGTTCCGGCAAGGGAAGCCCCGCAGCCTCAACCGCAGACATCGCCTCAGACAATCCCAACATCGGCACTACGCCCGCCGCAAGAAGCTGTTCGGCTACGTCTTCGGGCAACAGCTCTGGCAAGGACGCAACTATCGCGATGGGCTGACCTGTTTGCTGCCGCACCGCAATGGCTGCCTGAGTGACGCACTCCCAGTCTGACGGATCACAACGATCACCACGCGGAAAGTCCACCACAAGAAGCGTCATCGCCAATTGCGGATCAACCATGGCAGAGAAAGCCCGCGTCATCGCGTCAACGTCACGCCAGATATAAGTGTGATAGTCGAGCGGGTTTGCAAGCGCGACCATAGGGCCAAGCGCGGCACGCAAATCGGTGCGCTGTCGGTCATTCAGCGCCGGCAAGCTGACACCGCGCCCGTGCGCCGTATCGGCAGCAAGGCTTGCCTCGCCCCCGGAGCAACTGATTGTCGCGATGCGGGTCGAGGGCAGGCGTCCAACCACATGCATCAGCTTCAAGGTTTCCAGAAAAGACGGCAGATCATAAAGACGCGGGATGCCAAGTCGTGCCAACAATGCACCGGCTCCGGCATCCCCTCCTGCCAATGAAGCGGTATGTGACACTGTTGCGGCCCGCGCTTGTGCGGATCGGCCAACCTTTAGGGCGACGATCTGCTTTCCCAACTGACGCGCTTTCAGCGCCAACGCCTCAAACGCGCGCAGGTCGCCAAACCCCTCAATGTGGAGGCCGAGAACCGTGACGCGATCATCCTCCAACAGCGCCTCACCGATCTCTGCCAAGCCCGTCTGCGCCTGATTTCCGCAGGTCACAACATAGGCCAGCGGTAAGGCACGTTTCTGCATCGTCAGGTTGATCGCAATATTGGAACTTTGGGTGACAATCGCCACACCTTTTTCCACCCGCTGTCCACCATGCTGATCAGGCCAAAGGAGCGCTCCATCGAGATAATTGATAAAGCCGTAGCAATTGGGGCCCAAGACAGGCATATCGTCCGCTGCTTCCAGCAAGCGTTGCTGAAGACCAGCCCCTTCGCTGTCTTCAGCCTCGGCCTCTAAAAACCCGGACGCAAAACAAACCGCCCCACCTGCTCCACGCGCTGACAGCGCTTTGACCACATCAATGGTGGCAAGCCGGTTGATCCCGATGAAACTGGCATCCGGTGCGAAGGGCAGTGCCTCAATATCCCGGTACGCAGGCAGACCCGCAACCTCCTCGGCCTTTGGATGCACAGGCCAGATATCACCTGCAAATCCCATTTTGCGACATTGCTCAATCACTGCCGAACACCAGGTTCCGCCACCAATGACGGCGATTGAATCGGGTCTAAATAGCCTTTTTAGAGACTTCATGTGACTCTATTCACCTGCAGTTGGGCGGTCCAGATGCCCAAGGCTCTGTTCCGGGTTGATACAGTCACGTACGCGAGATTTAAGCTCCTTCACATCCGGAAACCCACCGTTCCGCTTACGCTCCCAGATGAGGTTCCCATCCACAGTAATTTCAAAGGTTCCGCCAATTTCGCCGGGTATCAATGTGACCCCGCCCAACTGGTCCTGAAACGTCGACAACAGTTCCTGACTCATCCACGCGGCGCGCAACAGCCAGTTGCAGCCAATGCAATAGGTGATGGTGACATGCGGTTTCTGTTCGGTCTGAGCGGGGTTGGACAAGGTCAGCCTCCAAGCGGTCTCAGCATCTCGCGGCTGATGATATGCCGCTGGATTTCACTGGTGCCCTCCCAGATACGCTCCACGCGCGCGTCGCGCCAGATGCGTTCGAGAGGGAGCTCGTCCATCAGCCCCATACCGCCATGGATCTGGATCGCCTCATCCGCAACCATGGCGAGCATTTCAGTGGCCTTCAGCTTGGCCATCGACATATCGCTCTCGGTAACAGTGCCCTGATCGAACTTCCAACCTGCCTCCCAAGTCAGCAGGTTTGCAGCTTTAAGCTCTGTCGCCATATCGGCCAGTTTAAAAGACACGCCTTGAAACTTGCCAATTTGCTGACCGAATTGTTTGCGTTCGGCGGCGTATTCCACCGCATGTTGCAACGCGCGTTCAGCGCGTCCGAGGCAGGTTGCCGCGACCTGAAGGCGGGTGGCACCCAGCCATGTATTTGCGACCTCAAACCCTTTATTCACCTCTCCCAAAACAGCCGAAGAAGGCAGGCGGCAGTCGTCGAACTCCAACACCTGATTGGTATAGCCCCGGTGTGAAACATTGCGATAGCCATCGCGCACGGTGAACCCAGGCGTGCCTTTGTCCACAAAAAACGCAGTGATCTTTTTCTTCTTGCCGCGTGGGGTTTCCTCCTCACCGGTTGCCATAAACACAATGGCGAAATCAGCCACATCTGCGTGTGATATGAAGTGCTTGGTCCCGTTGAGAATCCAGTCATCGCCATCGGTGCGCGCGGAGGCTGTCATGCCACGCAGATCAGATCCGGCGCCCGGCTCAGTCATCGCCAGACAGTCCCATTTCTCCCCACGAATACAGGGAAAGAGGTATTTTTCTTTCTGTTCTTCAGTGCCTGCCAACAGGATATTCGAAGGCCGCGCCACACCAGTCCAGTGAAGCGCATAATTCGCGCGGCCCAGTTCTTTTTCGTACATCAGCCAGGTGAGCGTATCGAGCCCTGCTCCCCCCACCTCTTCGGGCATGTTGGCGGCATACAGCCCGGCCTCGATGGCTTTTGTCTGGATCTCTTTCACCAGATCCATATCAAGATGACCGCTACGTTCGATTTCCAGCTCATGCGGGTAGAGTTCATTCTCAACAAAAGCCCGCGTGGTCTCGACGATCATCGCTTGTTCTTCTGTCATCCCAAAATGCATTGGCGCCTCCCGCATGCTGTTCGCTTGCGGTTGAGGGTAGGTCAGACTTAAGGTCACAACCATGCAGAGATGGCAGAAATCATGCGGAAGTGGACAAATGAATTCGCGGGGGTTCAGCAGGTAGATATCCTGCTGTTTGATGAATTTTCCGCCCATTGCCTCGCAAATACGGTGGAACCCATGCGCGCCGCGAACACTCTGGCGGGGCGTGAGCTCTACCGGTGGCGCTTTTTGTCCCTAACAGGTGCGCGGGTTGTATCGTCTTCGGGTATGGAGGTTACAGCGCATGCACAGCTCACAAAATGCAGCGGTGATATGCTGGCGATCATGCCAAGCTATAACTTTCAGCATCACGACAGCGCTCAAACGCGGCGCGCGCTGCGTGCTGCGGCCACACGCTATAAAGAGATTGCAGGGTTTGACACGGGACCATGGCTGATGGCCGCAGCGGGTCTCTTGGACGGGCGAAATGCAACGATCCATTGGGACGAGACAGATCGGCTGGCCGAGGATTTTCCTGAGGTGAGCGTTCAACGCGTCCGCTCCGTGCAGGACGGCAACAGAATAACATGTTCCGGCGCGCTGGCCGCCTTTGACCTGATGATTGCGCGGATTGGGGAAGAGCATGGGCAAGCTCTGAGGCTTGAAGTCGCAGCCTTGTTCATGAGCCCAGAGAGCGGTGGCGCTGCGCCAGAAACGGCGCTGGCGCGAACGCGCGTCGTCGCGCGCGCGGTTGCTTTGATGCAGGCTCATCTGGAAGAGCCGCTCCCCATCCCCGAAATCGCCCGTCTGATCGGACGTCCACGCAAAGATCTGGAGGCGCGAATGAAGGCCGATCTTGGTGCAACGCCCGCAACGATATATCGACGATTGCGGCTCATTCAGGCTAGAAAGCTCTTGTTAGAGACTGATATTAGTGTCTCAGAGATTGCTGCGCGCACGGGCTATGAAAATGCCAGCGCCCTTACGCGGGCGTTTAAAGCTGAATTCGCAACCACACCACGCACTATGCGCAAGGCACACGCATAATCCGCTGCAACCGGGCCGAGTTCAGCCCTGCTCCTGCCGTGAAACCATCCAATGGTTCAGACGCCAAATGCCCCACGCCAGCGGAATAGCCCCAAGCCCCCCGATGACATAGGCAAGCGGCTCGTCAGAAAAGCTTTCAAACATTTGGGTGTAAAAGTGGATTGCCGCAAAGGTTAGCGCAGCATTGAACAGGGCCCGCTGGTGTCGCATCGCGCTCCATATGATCATCGCCACCAATGCCAGCGCCCAAAGCACCGAATAGGTCAGATCAGAGATTCTAAATGCGGTGGCGTGAAAGGCATCTCTGGCGGCGCTGTAACTATCATAATCGGCCCAACCACTTCGGTACCGTCCCGGCCCCCACAGGTGTTCGCCCACATAATCGCCCCAAAGTGACCCCACCAGAGCGCAGAGATTCGCCACGATGAACCCCATCACAGCAAGAATGCGCAAGTGGCGCGCGTCCCGCTCCATAGCGCCTGAAGAGACCCATATGCATACTGTGATCAGCAGACCCATTTGCAAGATCGTCAGGGTCGGCTCGGGCGAGTAAAACGCATAGACGGCATGAAAATACGCGGTGCCCGTCTCTAACACCTGCGCAAAGGGGATCAGAGCTGTGGCCGTGATCAGCCGGACATCCAGCTGCCAGCCCGCCACGCCCAGCGCGACGGCGTAATATAGCAAAACCAGATTTCTCAGCGGTGCGCCCCAATTGTATTGGTGTACCAACGCCTCGATCCCGCCAAGGTGCATGGCGAGACCCATCATCATAACAGTGCCCAGCACAAAACGCGCCGACCAACCACCCAAGCGCCAGCGCC
This sequence comes from Tritonibacter mobilis, assembly GCF_001681715.1. GTDB lineage: Bacteria > Pseudomonadota > Alphaproteobacteria > Rhodobacterales > Rhodobacteraceae > Epibacterium > Epibacterium mobile. Next base: position 155,446 of record NZ_LNWY01000005.1, read on the forward strand.
ACAAGCTGATTACGGTTACCAGCAACCCTGCTGGAGTGAGGACCCAACCTGCAACTCCCTCGTATTTATCGATTAGCTCCACGGATGCACCGCCCAGCAACATCCCAACACCAATCAGAACTGCCGAGTTGCCGAAAATCGCATAGGTCGTGCCCCCACGGGACAGGACCGCAAGCCCCGCCGCAAGCATAAGCGCGCCAGTAACCGTCACCGCAAGCGGCTCTGCCAACCAGACAATGAAGCCCGCGATCGCCGCGATGATCCCACAAAACAGGATCGCATTCACCGCCATGGACACCATCACGTCGCGAGAGCGTGCCTCAAGCACGCGTGCCTGATCCTGTGTCAAAGTGCCATCAGCGACCAGCGCATCAGTGTCGGCAATTACATGCATCATCGAATTCCTTGGCGGTTATCGCATCCGCCAAAGATGAACATTTTGTCCGCGCGTGAAAAGGCCGGGAAATCCGTAAGTGACGCCAGCGCCCTTATTAGACCCTAATAAGGGATATTCTTATACTCTGTTCCCGTCAGCATCGATGAGCAAGGTGCCATCTTCCTTGGACCAAGGACCGCTGGGCCATGACTCGAGCAGATCAAGGACCCGCTCGGGGGGACGACAAAGCGCTACGCCCTTTTTGCAGGCCACGATGGGCCGGTTGACCAAGCTTGGGTGCAAAAGCATCTGGTCAAGGATCTGGTCAGCGGTGACATTATCCTCCAACAAGCCAAGCTCCTTGGCGGGCGAACGCTCTTTGCGCATGGCGCTGTAGGGGGTCAACTCAGCTGCGGCAAACAGCGCCTGAAGCTGCCCCCGGGTCCAACCCGTTTGCAGATACTCCACCACAACCGGCTCATAGCCTGCATCCCGGATCAGGCGCAGCACATTGCGCGAGTTGCTGCAATCTGGATTGTGGTGAATGACGATGTCCATGAGTTTGCTCTGCCTGTGGTTCATGACGCTGTGATGATCGCGGATTAGGGGTCTTGCACCCCTCAGCGCAATCAATAACAGTAGGCCATGACACACAAGACCTTCCCAAGCTGGCCCGACGTCGCCCCCCAACTGATCGAAACCGCTGCCGGACGCAGCCCTGCCGATACCGTGATCCGGAACGGCAAATGGGTGAATGTCCATACACGTGAGGTTCTCGATGGGCATGACATCGCCATTAAGGCGGGCCGGATTGCCTATGTAGGACCGGATGCGTCCTATTGTACCGGGCCAGACACGCAGGTGATCGAAGCCGAGGGCCGCTATATGGTGCCCGGCCTGTGTGATGGGCACATGCATATTGAATCGGGCATGCTGACGCCTGCGGAATTTGCCCGCGCGGTGATCCCCCACGGCACCACCACCATGTTCACCGACCCGCATGAGATCGCCAATGTTCTGGGCCTTGAGGGCGTGCGGCTGATGCATGACGAGGCGCTTTTGCAGCCCGTCAATATCTATACCCAGATGCCCTCCTGCGCGCCGTCTGCACCTGGGCTGGAAACCACAGGTTATGAAATCTCCGCCGAGGACGTAACTGAGGCAATGACCTGGCCCGGTATCATCGGTTTGGGTGAGATGATGAACTTTCCCGGCGTTGCCAATGGCGACGCCAAGATGCTGGCCGAGATCGCTGCCACCCAGCGCGCGGGCAAAACGGTGGGCGGGCATTATGCCTCGCCCGACCTCGGCCCTGATTTCGCGGCCTATGTGGCCGGCGGCCCGGCGGATGATCACGAGGGCACCTGCGAGGCGGATGCCATCGCGCGGATGCGACAGGGGATGCGGACCATGGTGCGGTTGGGGTCCGCCTGGTACGACGTCGAAGCGCAGATCACCGCCATCACGGAAAAGGGTCTCGACCCGCGCAACTTCATTCTCTGTACCGATGACTGCCATTCGGGCACGCTGGTCAATGATGGCCATATGAACCGGGTGGTGCGTCACGCAATAGACTGCGGCTGTGATCCGCTGGTGGCGATCCAGATGGCGACGATCAACACTGCCACGCATTTTGGTCTGGAGCGCGAGATTGGCTCTATCACTCCGGGTAGACGCGCGGATGTGATCCTGACTTCTGATCTGAAAACACTCCCGATCGAAGTGGTGATCGCACGCGGGCAGATTGTCGCGGAATCAGGCTCTATCAAGGTCGAATGCCCGCATCTGGACTGGCCGGCACACGCGCGCGGTACCGTGCATCTGGGGCATGAATTGACGACAAAAGACTTTGAACTCGCTGCGCCCGAAGGCGCAAATTCTGTCACCGCCAATGTAATCGGGGTGGTCGAAAACCAAGCCCCGACAAAGGCGCTGAAGGCCGAGCTTCCCGTTCAGGATGGTTTGGTTGAAGGCACCGAAGATGTCTGCCAGATTGCCCTCGTCGAACGTCACCGTGCCACGGGTGGCGTGACCAATGCCTTCGTATCTGGTTTTGGCTACGAGGGGAAAATGGCGATGGCCTCCACCGTGGCCCACGACAGCCATCATATGATCGTGGTCGGCACGGATCGCGCACAAATGGCCCTAGCTGCCAACCGTCTAGCCGAGGTTGGCGGTGGCATCACGATCTTTCGTGATGGAGAGGAACTGGCGCTGGTGGAGCTGCCGATCGCGGGCCTGATGTCCGATAGCCCGGCTTCTGAGGTCGCCGCAAATGCACAAAAACTGGTCGAGGCCATGGAGGCCTGCGGCTGTAAACTGAACAACGCCTATATGCAGCACTCGCTTTTGGCGCTGGTCGTGATCCCGGAACTGCGGATCAGCGACCTTGGCCTTGTCGATGTGCGCAGCTTCAAAAAAATTCCAGTAATCGAGCCGTTCAATGAATAATGTAAACACCCCCACCCTTCCCGACGCTGAGAGCTTTACCGACGCAAAAGCCGCCGTTGCCCGCCTGATTGAGCTTTATGACAGCGCGACCAATTTCCTGTGTGATGAATTCATCGCCGCAATGAGCGCCAGGGCCGCGCCCGGCAGCCGCGTGCGCGCCTTTTACCCAGAGGTTCGCTTCACCACCACGACCTATGCACAGGTGGATAGCCGTCTGAGCTTTGGCCATGTGGCCGATCCGGGCACCTATTCCACCACGGTGACACGACCGGATCTGTTCCGTCACTATCTGGAGCAACAAATCGGACTGCTGATCAAAAACCACGACCAGCCCGTGACCGTCGGCGTGTCCGCTACACCAATGCCGGTGCATTTTGCGGTCGCCTCCCGCCCCGGACTGACCGTTCCACAGGAAGGGGCTGCGCGTTTCACCCTGCGTGACGTCTTTGATGTGCCGGATCTGGCCACCACAAACGACGACATCGTCAATGGGACCTATGTGCCTGAAAATGGCGTGGGTCCGCTGTCGCTCTTCACAGCACAGCGCGTGGATTACTCTTTGGCGCGTCTTGCGCATTATACCGCCACGGACCCGGAGCATTTTCAGAACCATGTGCTGTTTACGAACTACCAGTTCTACGTCACCGAGTTTGAGGCCTATGCGCGCGAACAACTCGCCAATCCCGACAGCGGCTACACCAGTTTTGTGTCGACCGGGAACATTGAGATCACAACTGCCGATGGCGAATTGCCGGCCTCTCTTAAGATGCCGCAAATGCCGACCTATCACCTGAAGCGGCCGGACGGGAACGGCATAACGCTGGTCAATATCGGGGTGGGGCCGTCGAATGCCAAAACCGCCACCGATCACATCGCCGTTCTGCGTCCGCATGCATGGCTGATGGTTGGCCATTGCGCCGGGCTCAGAAACTCTCAGGCGCTTGGCGATTTTGTTCTGGCCCATGCCTACCTGCGCGAGGATCACGTACTGGACGATGACCTGCCGGTCTGGGTGCCGATCCCGGCGCTGGCGGAAATTCAGGTTGCTCTGGAAGAAGCGGTGGCACAGGAAACAGGCCTTGAAGGATACGACCTCAAACGGATCATGCGCACCGGCACCGTTGCCAGCCACGACAACCGCAACTGGGAGCTGCGGGATCAATCCGGCCCGGTGCAACGCCTGAGCCAATCCCGCGCCATCGCTCTGGATATGGAGAGCGCCACCATCGCCGCAAACGGCTACCGCTTTCGGGTGCCCTACGGCACGCTTCTGTGTATCTCCGACAAGCCCCTGCACGGCGAATTGAAGCTACCTGGCATGGCCTCAGACTTCTATCGCACGCAGGTTTCACGGCACCTTCTGATCGGGATCAAGGCGATGGAACGGCTCAGAACCATGCCTCTGGAGCGCCTCCACAGCCGCAAACTGCGCTCTTTTGACGAAACGGCCTTCCTGTAATGGCGAAAATATGCTGTTTTCCACGGAAATTTGCTTGTTTGGCGCTTGATCTTGCACGCTACGCGTTGTGTTGTCCCACAACATAACGCTAATGTTACGCGATGAGGCCCCAACACGTCGGGCAGTTTCAAGGAGAGCTAAGAATGTCCAAACCGATGACCAAAACTCAGCTTGTGGCAGCGCTGGCTGAGGAAATGGACAGCGATAAGAAAACCGCTGGTGCCGCTCTGGATGCCGTTTGCAACCTGATCACCCGCGAAGTGTCCGGCGGCGGTGCCGTGACTCTGCCGGGTGTTGGCAAGATCTACTGCCGTGAGCGTCCCGAGCGCGAAGTGCGCAACCCCGCCACCGGCGAGAAGTTCATGAAAGAAGCAGACAAGGTCGTGAAAATGACCATCGCCAAAGCGCTGAAAGACAGCGTCAACGGCGACGCCTGATCCATATCTGGATCAGAGCCAATGGCTTCGGGGCTGCCCATTTGGGCGGCCCTTTTTGTATTGTACCAATCCGCCCTCTCACCCTATCCAGCGCGCAGACAACTGGCTAACGTGCCGCCTAATCGGGGAAGGGACTAGTCAGATGGATTTGCGCGCAATTGCCATGGGGTTGGCTTTCGCCCTCATGTGGTCCTCGGCCTTCACCTCAGCCCGGATCATCGTGGCAGATGCGTCTCCGTTGTTCTCACTTGCGATGCGGTTTTTGATCTCTGGTCTGATCGGCGTCATGATCGCCCGTGCCATGGGGCAGACATGGCGGCTGACACGCGGTCAATGGAAGGCCACGATCCTCTTCGGGATCTGCCAGAATGCCCTGTACCTCGGGTTGAACTTTGTTGCGATGCAATGGGTTGAGGCTTCGATGGCTGCGATCATCGCATCTACCATGCCGCTTCTGGTGGCGCTGGCCTCTCTGGTGCTGTTTCGCGAACGGATTCGCCCCCTCGGCATGTTGGGTCTGGTCGCAGGGGTTGCAGGCGTTGCGCTTATTATGGGTACAAGGATCAGCGCTGGTGTCGATCTTCTGGGCGTCGCGCTTTGCGGGCTTGGAGTATTGGCGCTCACAACTGCAACGCTCGCGCTGCGCGGAGCAACCTCAGGTGGCAATTTCATGATGGTTGTAGGCCTGCAAATGCTGGTGGGTTCCGCAGCATTGTTTCCAGCCGCCTTTGCCTTTGAAACCATTCGCGTAGAGCCCAGCTGGCCTCTTGCTATCGCATTTGCTTACACCACTTTTGTCCCGGGACTGGCCGCCACACTGATCTGGGTGATGCTGCTCAATCGGATTGGCACGGTCCGCGCAGCGACATTCCACTTCCTGAACCCTGTCTTCGGCGTCGCGGTCGCAAGCGTCCTTTTGGGAGAAAGCCTCGGGATGCTTGATATGATCGGTGTCGGGGTGGTGACGCTTGGCATTCTAGCGGTGCAGCTTGCGCGCCAACCCGCGCCTGCGAAACCGCCACTTTCGGCTGCACTGCAACCGCAGGCGGATTGATCCCGCGCAGACCGAACACGCGCGTTCACATTTGCTCACATCTGGCGCACAGGATATCTATGCTTGGATAGTTTGGGGTTTGAAAATGGACCGATCGACCCCAGTTATAGCCTCATCAAATCAGGTGGGAGGGCCCCATGTCCAATTACTTCAAGAACCCTGACGCCATTGCAGCGCTGTCGGAAGAAGAATTCTACGTCACCCAGAATTCCGGCACCGAACGTCCCGGCACAGGAAAGCTGCTTTCCAACAAAGAACCGGGCATCTATGTCGATATCGTCTCTGGCGAGCCGCTCTTTGCGTCGTCAGACAAATATGAATCGGGCTGTGGCTGGCCGAGTTTCACCAAACCGATCGAACCCGCACATGTGCAGGAACTCGAAGACCGGACCCTTGGCATGATCCGCACCGAGGTGCGCTCCACCCATGGTGACAGCCATCTCGGCCACGTCTTCCCCGACGGCCCCGCGGATCGCGGCGGTCTGCGCTACTGCATCAATTCGGTGTCGCTGCGCTTTATCCACCTCGACGATATGGAGGCGGAAGGCTACGGCGCCTACATCAATCAAGTGGAGGACAACCGATGAGCACGACTGAACGCGCCGTCCTGGCAGGCGGCTGCTTCTGGGGCATGCAAGAGCTGATCCGTCACCGCAAAGGTGTCCTTGGCACTCGCGTCGGCTACACGGGCGGCGATGTGCCGAATGCAACCTACAAGAACCACGGCACCCATGCCGAAGGGATCGAGATCACGTTTGACCCCGAACAGACATCCTATCGTGAGATGCTGGAATTCTTCTTTCAGATCCACGACCCCACCACGACGAACCGTCAGGGCAATGACATCGGCATGAGCTATCGCTCTGCGATCTACTATGAAGATGCGCGCCAGAAACAAATCGCCGAAGACACAATCGCCGATGTCGAGGCCTCTGACATCTGGCCCGGCAAGGTCGTGACCGAGGTGGAACCTGTCGGCGATTTCTGGGAGGCTGAGCCTGAGCATCAGGATTACTTGCAGCGGCTTCCCAATGGCTACACCTGCCACTTCCCGCGCCCTGATTGGGTTTTGCCCAAGCGCGATCAGGCTGCTGAATAGCCCTTATTAGAGCCTAATTCAGGCTCTCCGTTTTGAGGATCAGGCCGCCCAATAAGTGCGACCTGATCTTTTTGTATCAATCGTGCGCCACCCGTGGACGGCCGCTGGCCTCCACCGTGACGGTCGCCTCGACGAAAACCTGCTGCGCTTCGACCTCCGCCATGCGCAGGTCGCGGCTCACATGGACATGAATATCGCTTGCCCCGGCCTCTTCAGCCGCTGCAACAGCCTCAGCACGCAGCGCAGCTTCCAGCACCTCCAGCGCCTTTGAACTGGCGGTGAAGTCTTGCGGCCCGTCGGATAAATGCACGCGAAACCGACCTTCGGAGGGGGCGGTGACAGTTCCGGTTCTGCGTTGGATGATCCGCCCCACCACGGCCCCAATCGCATTGGCGACACCCGCATGTTCCGGCAGGATCATATTGCAGCGCAAACGCTCTCCGACCGCAGGATAATAGCTCGGTGCAGAGGCGCCCAACCCGATCACATCCACATTCACATGAGCGTCTATCGACAAAAGGCTCTTGTGCCCCTGAAGCCCCCGCTGAAGCAGGATATGCCTTGCAAGTTCGCTTGGGCTTCCTCCAAACAGAGCCTGTTCTTCGGAAAAAATAGACTCTAACAAGGTTAGTGATGTCTGTTCAGTCAACTGATCTACGATCATCAGAGCAAGAGCCTCAGCATCTCTTGCCACTGAATCACCCCTGCCGACACGGCGTCTGGCAAAAATGGTAAGCGCCTTCTCTGCGGCTCCTCGATCCCATGCGGCCACACGGCCCAGGACGTGACTTGCGTCCGACGGTGTGATCCCGGCGACTTGCACCAATCCGCGATCCACCAGACGATTTAATGCGCCTTGCTCCATGCGGGTGCGTAAGACGTCGCCCATCGGCAGGACGCTGGTGCCGATGCGCGCCAATAGTGCCGCCTCTCGTTCCGAGAGGCCCACCGCAGCTTGCCCCACAACGCCGCGCACAAAACATCCGTCATACTCCCCCACCACTGGGGCGTGCAGTTGTGCATCCAGCGCCGCATGCACCACCTCAGGTGCCTCTGTGGCGACCAAAGACACCGGCAACACACGCCTTGACCCAAGCGAGACACCGCCTCGCAGACCCTCACTCTTCAGGTGGACCTGGCTGTCACCGCCCAAACCGGAGGTGCGCATGGCCACCGCCTCAACCATGGTCCGGAAGCCCCCGACCTGTGCCCCATCCGGGTCGATCTTCGGCAAGCCTCTCTCGATCAGGGCAACGTCAGTGGTCGTCCCGCCGATATCGCTGACCAAGGCGTTCTCAGCCCCTGTCATCCAACGCGCGCCAACAATCGAGGCCGCCGGCCCGCTCAGGATTGTCTCGATGGGGCGCGCACGGGCTTGCGCAGCAGACATCAGCGCGCCATCACCACGCACGACCATCATGGGCGCTTCTATTCCTATCGCTGCAAGCGTGTCAGCGGCGCGGTTTATCAACCCGTCAATCATTCCAATGAGGCGGGCATTCAACACCGCGGTCAGCGCGCGTTTAGGCCCGTTCAACCTAGCGGACAGTTGGTGAGAGCAGGTCACAGGCGCGCCGGTCCGTTCCTGAATGATGCGCGCAACTTCCAACTCATGAGTCGGGTTGCGGGTGGCAAAAACTCCGGCAACTGCAAATCCACTCACGCCCACAGATTCAGTCTCTAAAAAGGCAATGAGGCTCTCTGTATCCAGCGGAGCAGCCTCTCCACCCGCGTGTGTGTGTCCGCCCGACAGGATCAAAACCGGATCGCCCTTAAGTGCATCATTCAGCCCATGTCGCTCCAAGTCTTGGGCATTAAACCCGATATAGATGAGAGCGACACGCCCCCCCTGCCCCTCCACCAAGGCATTGGTGGCAAGCGTCGTTGAAAGCGCAGCCATTGAAATGTCGTCCGGCGGGACACCCGATTGCTCCAGCACCGCCCGCACCGCACCACCAACGCCAATGGCCAGATCATGCCGCGTTGTAAGCGATTTGGCCGAGGCGATTACCTCACTCTCGTTCCGGATCAACACTGCATCCGTGTAGGTGCCCCCAGTATCGATCCCAAGCAGTAGCGCCATCTTATCCTCGCATTTCACTCACGCATGCTCGGGTGTAACGGCTGGCTGCGTCACGTCCACTCTGTTTGCGTCATTACGGCAACCGCATCACAGCCCAACGCGCCGCCTCCGCGACGGTTGGGTCGGGATCATCACACAGCTGCATGGCATAGGGGCGCAACTTCGCCTCCCTGGAGTTTCCAATCGCATAGAGCACATTGCGCACAAAGCGATCCCGGCCAATCCGCTTGATCGGAGAGCCCGAAAACCGTTCGCGAAACGCCGCATCATTCAGTTGCGACAGTTCAGCAAGCGGCGGCGCAACCGTGCCCTCACGCGCGGCATAGCGCATGTCCGAGGCCTCTACGGCGAATTTGTTCCATGGGCAGGCTGCAAGACAATCATCACAGCCATAGATCCGATTGCCGAGTTTTGCGCGCAACTCTTCCTCAATGGGCCCCTTGTGCTCGATCGTCAGGTAGGAAATGCATCGCCGCGCATCAAGTTGGTAGGGCGCGGGAAAGGCATCTGTGGGACACGCCGTCAAACAGGCACGACAGGACCCACAATGATCTGGCTCTACCGGATCTACCGGCAATTCCAATGTGGTAAAAATAGAGCCTAAAAAGGCCCAATTGCCCCAATCTCGACTCACCAGATTGGTGTGCTTACCCTGCCAACCAAGTCCCGCAGCCTGCCCCAGTGCTTTCTCTGGCACAGGCGCGGTGTCGACAAAGACCTTTACCTCGGCCTCATCACCCGCCTCGGAAATTAACCACCTCGCCAGACGCTTCAGCCGCTTTTTGACCAAATCGTGATAATCCTTGCCGCGCGCATAGACCGATATTGCCGCGCGATCCGGCAGTCCCACCACCGCCATCGGGTTCTCGTCTGGCGTGTAGCTTTCTGCCAGCATGATGACCGAACGCGCCTCCGGCCAAAGCGCCGCCGGATTTTCGCGCCAGTTCACTCGCTCCGCCATCCATGCCATCTGGCCGTGATAGCCAGCGTCCAGAAACGCACGCAATCGTTCGGGTACCTCGGGTACATCCCACGGGCGACAGATGCGCGTGGAGACAAAGCCCTCCGCCCGAGCCTGCGCGATCAGACGCGCCTTGATATCCCCTGCCGCTTTCATCTTCTCAGAAATATCCTCGGGGGTGAACGGGCCGCAAGGCCCGGAGGGGGCAGACAGCCCCCTGCACCATCTCAGAAATCAAGATCCGCGTAATGCGACGGAGGACGAAAGCCGGGGACCTGATCCGCCAAAATTGACCGGAAGGCAGGGCGGGATTTGATCTTAGCGTACCAGTCCTTCACCACCGCAGAGCGGTTCCAGTCCACATCAGAGATATAATCGAGCGACGACAGATGAGCAGCGGCCGCAAAATCCGCAAGGGTCATATTGTCTCCGGCCAGCCAGCGGCGATGGTCGAGCAACCACGACAGGTAATCGATGTGATATTTGATTGCCTTGGCACCGGATTTGACATTGCTGCTGTCGGGATAGCCTTCACCGGTCATCTTTTTATTCACCCGCTCATAAAGCAGCTTCGACGTGACCTCATGATGGAACTTATCGTCAAACCAGCTCACCAGCCGACGCACTTCGAGCCGTTCGGCGGGTTTCTTTGGCATCAAGCAGGGATCGGGGCGCGTTTCCTCGATATATTCACAGATGGCCGCACTTTCGGCCATCAGCATCCCGTCGAGGCGCAGAACCGGGACCTTGGCCGCCGGGTTACGGCGCAGAAAATCCGCGTCCTGTTCCCAGTAGCGTTCCTCGACAAGCTCCACCTCGATCTTCTTTTCCGCCAGAGACAGACGCACTTTGCGACAGAAGGGGGACAGGGGGACATGATAGAGACGAGCCATGGGCGTCCTGAGCTCTCCGGTTGTTGCGGGGTTGTGTTCCTCCAGCAATGCCTTGCCAGAACGGAAACTTCAATGCTCGAAACAGGCGGAGCGCCCGTCGCGCTCGATTGTGGCAGCCCCATCCATGATTTGACGCGCTCTTTTGCGCATGAAATTGCCGGGATTGGCGGCAGATCGCTCTTTGGGGTTGGGTAGAAGCGCTGCAATCAGGGCTGCCTGCTGCGGGCTGAGCTTGTCCGCGCCCACCCCAAAGTAATGTCGCGCAGCTGCATCGGCACCAAATACACCTTCGCCCATCTCGGCCACGTTCAGATAGACCTCAACAATGCGCTTCTTGCTCCATGTGGCCTCGACGACGGGCGTGATGAAGGTCTCCAGCGCCTTGCGAAACCAACTGCGCCCCTGCCAGAGAAACACGTTTTTGACCACTTGCTGCGTGATGGTCGATGCCCCACGATTGGCGCCAGACTCGAGCGCATTGCGGATCGCGTTGACGTCGAATCCCCAGTGCTCGCAAAAGCGTGCATCTTCTGCGGCCACAACGGAACGGGCCAGGTTGGGCGAGATTTGCTCTATAGGAACCCATTCACGATCGACGTCCCCGAGACGGCGTTTTTCTGCCCAGATCGTATGGGTGATTGGCGGATTCACGACGGAGTACAACAGAATCAGCGCCAACAAAAACGCCACGCCCCCCAGCACGCCGCGCAGCACCCATCTGCGCAGGCGCAGATAGAGCGCACGCGGCGAATAGCGCGCGCGCGAAGGTCGCGAAGGTTTGGATCTTGCGGGTGATTTCTTTTTGCGTACTGCCTTTGCCATGCCCCTCTATAGGACAGAGCGTTCCACCACTCCAACAGAGAAACGCATGTGATGCACGTTCATGCGCAGCTAAAAAAGCGCCCCACAGATGCAATATCTGCGGGGCTCAGGCTCAGGAATAAGAGAAATCTTATTCGTGGGGATTATTGCGTTACTCTGCCGGGATCGCCGACGCCTCAATGGCAATGGGATGCGCCAGCTTGTTCAACATTTCCTTCGGGCAGACCTGCAGGAAGTGCACTTTCTCGCTGTCCCAATGCTGCAGGATTTCGGCGGCCTTACGGCTGCCGGTCTCTGCGACATGGCGCTCAATCAGATCTTTCAGCTGTGCTTCCCAATGATCCACGGTCACCGGGCAGGTGACGATGCTCTCCATGTTCATCAGCGTCTCGGCAGTTCGGTCGGGATCATAGAGATAGGCCATACCGCCCGTCATCCCGGCACCGAAGTTCGCGCCAATGCTGCCAAGGATCACCGCGACGCCGCCAGTCATGTATTCGCAGCCGTTGGTGCCACAGCCCTCGATCACGACTTTTGCGCCCGAGTTTCGCACCGCAAACCGCTCACCTGCACGACCTGCCGCAAAGAGATAACCATCGGTGGCACCATAAAGTACGGTATTGCCAACAATAGTGTTCTCTGCCGCGTTCAACGGCGAGGCCATCGGCGGGCGCACGACGATCGTGCCGCCCGACAGACCTTTGCCAACATAGTCGTTTGCGTCGCCAGAGACTTCGAGCTTCAGGCCCGGAGCCGCAAAAGCGCCCAAAGACTGACCAGCGGAGCCTTGCAGCTTCACCGTCAGGTGATCGGGTTGCAAGGTATTGCGCATGCCGAAGTTCTGCACGATGTGGCTCGAAGTGCGCGTGCCCACAGTCCGGTGCGTGTTCTGCACCGCATAAGAGAGCTGCATCTTCTCGCCATCCTTCAGGAACCGCGCGGCGTCACGCACGATTTCCGCATCCAGTGTGTCCGGCACCGCATTGCGGTCCTTGTCGCGGTTGTAAACAATGCTCGCGGAGCCATCGACGGTGATCAGCAGCGGGTTCAGGTCAAGGTCATCAAGGTGGGCCGAGCCACGCGACACCTGTGCCAGAAGATCCGCGCGACCGATCACCTCATCAAGGCTACGTGCTCCGATGGAGGCGAGGATTTCGCGAACTTCCTGTGCGTAGAAGGTGATGAGGTTCACCACCTTGTCGGCGTTGCCGGTGAACTTGCCACGCAGAGCCTCATCCTGAGTACACACACCGACGGGGCAGGTGTTCGACTGGCACTGACGCACCATGATGCAGCCCATCGCGATCAACGCGGCGGTGCCGATGCCATATTCCTCGGCCCCCATCATCGCAGCCATCACAATGTCACGCCCGGTGCGCAGACCACCATCGGTCCGCAGGGTCACACGACCGCGCAGGTTGTTCATCGCCAGCACCTGATGCGCCTCGGTGAGGCCCATCTCCCACGGCAGACCGCAGTATTTGATCGAGGTCGCAGGAGAGGCCCCGGTGCCACCGTTGTGGCCCGAGATCAGGATGATGTCCGCCTTGGCCTTCGCCACGCCGGCAGCAATGGTGCCAACACCGGAGGAGGCCACCAGCTTTACCGTTACCTTGCAGCGCGGGTTGATCTGCTTCAGGTCATAGATCAGCTGCGCCAAATCCTCGATCGAATAGATATCGTGGTGCGGCGGCGGCGAAATCAGGGTCACCCCCTTGGTGGAGTGACGCAGACGCGCGATCAGATCGGTGACCTTCATGCCGGGCAGCTGGCCACCCTCGCCGGGCTTTGCACCCTGCGCGACCTTGATTTCCAATTCTTCGCACTGGTTCAGATATTCGGCTGTCACACCAAAGCGACCCGACGCCACCTGCTTGATCTTCGCAGAGGGGTTGTCGCCATTGGATTCTGGCACAAAATGCGCCGGATCTTCGCCACCCTCGCCAGAGTCGGACTTTGCACCGATCCGGTTCATCGCCACGTTCAACGTCTTATGCGCCTCGGGCGAAAGCGCGCCCAGCGACATCCCCGGCGTGACAAAACGCTTACGGATTGCGGTGATGCTCTCCACTTCTTCCAGTGGGACTGGTTTACCGAGTGGCTTGATATCCAAAAGGTCGCGCAGGTGGATCGGCGGGTTCGATTGCATCTTGGCCGAATATTGCTTCCACAGCTCAAACGAGGCCTTGTTGCACGCCATCTGCATCATATGCATTGAGGTCGCTTCCCACGCGTGGGTCTCGCCGGATTTGCGAGCCTTATAGAAACCGCCGATGGGCAGAACATTCTCTGTGGTATTCCAGCCTTTCGCGTGGATCTCCTCGGCCTTCACCTGAATACCAGAGACACCGATGCCGGAGATCCGCGAGGTCATGCCGGGGAAAAACTCCGCCACCATGGCGCGCGAGAGGCCCACCGCCTCAAAGTTCAGACCACCGCGATAAGAGGAAATCACCGAGATCCCCATCTTCGCCATGATCTTCAACAGGCCTTGGTCAATCGCTTCACGATAACGGGCGACGTTCTCTGTGAGGCTGCCTTCGAGCAGGCCGCGCTCAATACGGTCTGCCAGCGAATCTTCGGCCAGATAGGCGTTCACAACGGTCGCGCCACATCCGATCAGAACCGCAAAATAATGCGGGTCGATACATTCGGCAGAGCGCACGTTCAGCGAGCAGAAAGTCCGCAAGCCTTGACGGGTCAGATGCGAATGCACCGCAGAGGTCGCAAGGATCATCGGCATTGCGACCTTATCCGCACCGGAGTGCTGATCGGTCAGAACGATATGCCCAGCGCCCGAACGCACCGCCTCTTCGGCCTCAGCACGGATACGGGCCAGCGCCGCATTGAGCGCGCCGCGACCCGGCGCAAAGCTACAGTCGATCTCGGCCAGCGTAGAGCCAAGATTCTCCACCAGCTTGTCCCATTGAGCATTGCCGACAAAGGGGCTTTCCAGCACGACGATTTCGGTCTGGGAGCTGTCCTCGTCCAGCACGTTCTTGAGATTGCCAAAGCGCGTCTTCAGGCTCATCACACGGAATTCGCGCAAGCTGTCGATTGGCGGGTTGGTGACCTGAGAGAAGTTCTGGCGGAAGAAATGGCTCAGCGGGCGATACTGTTTGGACAGAACGGCAGAGGGCGTATCATCACCCATGGACGCGAGGCTCTCTTTGCCGTCCTCGGCCATCGGCGCAAGGATTTGCTCCAACTCTTCGATGGTATAGCCAGCCGCCACCTGGCGGCGGCGTAGATCTTCACCAGAAAACAGCGGCGTTTCCTGAACGCCACCAAGGATTTCATCCAGATCGGTAACCTTCTCGACCCACTCGCCAAAAGGCAGGGCGCGAGCGAGTTTATCTTTGATCTCAACGTCGTGATAGAGTTGGCCCTTGGCCATATCCACGGCGAGCATCTGGCCGGGACCAAGCGCGCCTTTTTCCACGACAGACGCCTCGTCAATCGGCACCATACCGGCCTCAGAACCCGCGATCACCAGACCATCACCGGTCACGACATAACGCATCGGGCGCAGACCGTTGCGATCCAGGCCTGCACAGACCCAACGACCATCGGTCATTGCCAGTGCGGCGGGGCCATCCCATGGCTCCATTACCGCGTTGCAGTAGGAATACATATCGCGCCATGCCTGTGGCAGCTCTTCGGCCTGCTTGGACCAGCTCTCCGGCACCAGCATGGTTTTTGCCATCGGCGCGGAACGGCCTGCGCGCACCAGAACCTCAAACACCGAATCCAGCGCAGCAGAGTCGGAAGATCCGGACGCCACAATCGGTTTGATATCCTCGGCGTGGTCGCCGAAGGTCGCCGAAGCCATGCGAATCTCATGGCTTTTCATCCAGTTGACGTTGCCCTTGAGGGTGTTGATCTCGCCGTTGTGAGCCAGCATTCGGAAGGGCTGCGCCAGCCACCATTGCGGGAAGGTGTTGGTGGAATACCGCTGGTGATAGATCGCAAATGCGCTCTCGAACCGCTCATCCATCAGGTCGGGGTAGAAGACCGCGACCTGCTCGGCGAGCATCATGCCCTTGTAGATGATCGAACGGCAGGACAGCGACGCGATATAAAGCCCGCCCACATGGGCCGCGGCGGCCGCTTTCTCAATCCGGCGACGGATCACATAGAGCTCGCGCTCGAATGTTTCCTCGTCCACACCCTTTGAGTTGGAGATCAGGATCTGTTCAATTTCAGGCCGTGTCGCATTGGCCTTATCCCCAAGGCAGGTCACATCCACCGGCACATGACGCCAGCCGTAGATATAGTAGCCCATCCGCAAAACCTCGGTTTCAACGATGGTTCGGCAGGTTTCCTGTGCACCAAAATCCGTGCGGGGAAGAAAAACCTGACCCACGGCCAAGAGTTCGTGCTCGCGAGGATTGTGCCCGGTGCGCTTCACCTGATCCCAGAAGAACGGCACGGGAATTTGTACGTGGATACCTGCGCCATCACCGGTCTTGCCATCAGCGTCAACAGCGCCCCGGTGCCAGATCGCTTTTAGGGCGTCGATACCAGCTTCAACCACCTTGCGGCTGCGGGAGCCATCGACGGAGACCACCAGACCCACACCACAGGAAGAATGCTCTTCTTCCTCGGAATAGAGACCGTTTTCGGCCATCCACTGACGCTTTGCTTCTTCGGCACGCACCCAGTTTTCATCATATTTCGTCATATTCACTCTCCTCTGCCTGGCGGTGGCGCCGCGCCTTTTGTCAGGGGCGCCGGACCGCTCGGGGAAACCTGTTGATTACTCGGCTGCGACGGCGGCCTTGGTGTTGAAACGCTCGATGATCGCCTCTGCACAGTCGCGGCCATCCTTGATCGCCCAGACCACCAGCGAGGCACCGCGCACGATGTCGCCCACGGCATAAACACCATCGAGATTGGTCGCGCCGGTTCTGAACTCTGCCTTGATGGTGCCCCAGCGGGTCACAGGCAGATTTGGCTGGTCCCACAAGGTAGGCAGCTCTTCCGGTTCAAAGCCCAGCGCCTTGATGACCAGATCGGCCTCTTCGACGTAATCCGCGCCCTCGATCACTTCGGGGGCCTGACGACCCGACGCATCGGGCTGTCCCAGACGCATCTTCTGCACCATCACACCCGAAACCTTGCCAGCTTCATCGGTGAAGCCTTTGGGGGCCGAGAGCCACTCAAAGATCACGCCCTCTTCCTCGGCATTTTGCGTTTCACGCTGCGAGCCCGGCATATTCGCGCGGTCACGACGATAGAGACATTTCACCGACTCGGCGCCCTGACGAACCGAGGTCCGCACACAGTCCATCGCGGTGTCACCGCCGCCGATGACCACAACCTTCTTACCCTTGGCATTGAAGGTGCCGTCCTCATACTCAGGCACAGTATCGCCAAAATTCGCCACACGGTTGGATGCGGTCAGGAAGTCAATCGCTTTGACGATGCCCGTCGCACCAGAGCCCGGCATGTTCAGATCACGGGATTTATAAACGCCGGTGGCAATGATAATCGCATCGTGCTTGGCGCGGATCTCCTCAAACGAGATATCCTCGCCGATGTTGCAGTTCATCACGAAGGTCACGCCACCCTCCGCCAGCAACTCGTTGCGGCGCATGACGATCTCTTTTTCCAGCTTGAAACCGGGGATACCATAGGTCAGCAGACCGCCCGCACGATCATAGCGATCATAGACGGTGACCTGCACGCCAGCCTTGCGCAGCATATCGGCGGCCGCCAGACCGCCGGGGCCTGCGCCAATGATGCCGACGGATTCCGCGCGTTCCGCCAATGGGGCATTGGGTTTGACCCAACCTTTGTCCCATGCGGTGTCAGTGATGTATTTCTCGACCGCGCCGATGGTCACAGTGCCGTGACCGGATTGTTCGATCACACAGTTGCCTTCGCAGAGACGATCCTGCGGGCAGATACGACCACAGATCTCCGGAAAGGTGTTCGTCGCTTGCGAGGTTGCATAGGCTTCCTCAAGCCGCCCGGTTGCGGTCAGACGCAGCCAGTCGGGGATGTTGTTGTGCAAGGGGCAATGCGACTGGCAATAAGGCACGCCACACTGGCTGCACCGGCTCGCCTGCTCTTCCGCCTTGGCCGCCGCGAATTCCGCATAGATCTCGTCGAAATCTTCTCTACGCGTGTCCGCGTCCCGCTTCACGGGCATATCGCGATCAATCTTCACGAACTTCAGCATCGGTTGCTTGGCCACGGCGATACTCTCCTTTTGGCTGGCGGCGATAGTACAGAGCCTCTGAATGTTAAATAGGTCAGCATTGGTTACTCATTTAACAACTAGCTCCCTGTGAATAGCCAATTCTCAGTCATTGTATAGTTGTTTTAGGTCCGATTCGGACTTAAAAACGGACTTCCCCATAAAAACAATGGCTTTATACAGTCGGCACAGCTGCTTCACTTTCGCAGCGCCATCCCGGATAGAGATATTATGCCATTGCTTCAGCTGATCCTTGTGGCCCTGATTCAGGGCATAACCGAATTCCTTCCCGTATCGTCCTCCGGACATCTGATTCTACTCCCCAGCTTGACCGGCATGGAGGATCAAGGGCAGGCTATTGATGTGGCCGTCCATGTCGGCACCCTTGCCGCGGTGGTATTGTTCTTCTGGAGCGACGTGCGCGAGGCGATATTGGGACTTCCGCGCGCGTTAACCGGGCGCATCGATACAGCCGGTGCGCGGTTGGCGCTTGGGCTTATTGTTTCGACCATTCCAACCGTCATCTTTGGAGCTGTTTTACACTTCACTGGCCTGAGTGACGCGCTGCGCTCTATCACTGTGATCGGCTGGACCATGCTGATCTTTGGGATCGTGCTCTATGTAGCCGACCAGCGCGGCAGCTCTCACAAAACCGCCTCCGACTGGGGACCAAAAGACGCGCTGATCATAGGCCTCTGGCAAATGCTGGCACTTATTCCGGGAACATCCCGTTCGGGCATTACCATCACAGGCGCACGAGGCCTTGGGTACAACCGCGAAGACGGCGCGCGCATTGCCATGCTGATGTCGATCCCCACCATCATCGCTTCGGGCTTACTGCTTGGAACAGAGGTGGCCCTGAATGCCGATGTTGGATTGATGCGCGACATGGGAATCGCGGCTCTGCTGGCGATGGTCTCCGCTCTCGCAGCACTTGCGCTGATGATGCGTCTGCTCAAATCCGTGAGCTTCACCCCCTACGTCATATATCGGGTGGTGCTCGGCATCGTGCTGCTGATCATCGCCTATCAGTGAGACAAACAAAAAGGGTGCGACCCAGATCGCACCCTCTCAACGTCTCTTTAACTCAGACCTTCGCCTTAGACGTCGCCGCGCAGGTTTCCGGCGGATTTCATCAGTTCGTCATACTGTCCGGATGGACGGAATTTCCAAAGATAGTCGGGCAGCACCGAACCGAGCGTAACCGGCTCAATACCAAGATCCGCCAGCCCTTTAGCCCCCTCGGCCACCACATTGTCGCTGTTCAGGTTCTTCAGCTGATCGCGGGTCAGCAGACCATTGGTAAACAGGCCAAAGGTGGCGGACTGCGCCAGATCAAACCCAAAGGCCATGATGCGCGCGACAAAATTCGGCAGAGACACGATGATGCGGCGGCGGTGGATCACATCGAGCATCTGCGCCATCAGATCGGCAAAGCTCTTTACCTCCGGACCACCAAGCTCATAGGTGCCTGGCGCCGCAGATCCCGTCAGCCCCGCGACTGCGGCCTTGGCAACATCATCGACATAAACAGGCTGGAACCGAGTGGCGCCCCCTGCGATCGGCAGGATCGGGCCAAATCGGGTCATGCCCGCAAACCGATTAAAGAACTGATCTTCCGCACCAAAGATAATGGAAGGCCGAAGAATCATCGCACCGGGGAAAGCCTCAAGCACCGCAGCCTCGCCTGCGGCCTTGGTGCGGGCATACTCGCTGGCGCCCTCGGCATCTGCACCAATGGCGGAGACATGAACCAGACGCTCTACCCCCGTGTCAGCCGCGATCCGGGCGATCCGCCCCGCGCCTTCAGACTGAACCGCGGAGAATGTGTTCTTGCCAATCTCATTCAGGACACCGACGCAGTTCACTACCGCATCCGAGCCCGCCATTACCGCAGCAACAGAGGCATCGTCGCGGATGTTGCAAAACACCGGCTCGACCTGACCGGGCACGCCGTAGGGTTTGACATGCATTGCCTCATTGGGGCGGCGTACTGCGACGCGTACGCGCCAGCCCTCTTTCGCCATGCGGCGCGCGATATAGCGACCGACAAACCCTGAACCGCCATAAATGGTGACCAGTTTGGACATGACTTGGCTCCTCTCGCGTAGCTGTTGTCCCGATTTACCGCTCTGGCCCCTTTCAAACAAGGCGCAAAACGTCGCTGATTGACGCAAGCCACAGAGCCGAAGCAGTTACGCCGCATGATTTTGCAAAAATGTCAAAATTCCGTTTGACCCTCCCCAAGACTCGGCTTATACGCCGCTCTCACGACATCTGTGCCCAGATGGCGGAATTGGTAGACGCGCTAGCTTCAGGTGCTAGTGTCCGTATGGACGTGGAGGTTCGAGTCCTCTTCTGGGCACCATATCTCCCCCTTCTAAAACATCGATAAGTTGCTGTTTGCAAACGGCTTACCCCGTCATCTTGCTGTGATTGAGCAGACTGCGCATTGAACCTT
This sequence comes from Tritonibacter mobilis, assembly GCF_001681715.1. GTDB lineage: Bacteria > Pseudomonadota > Alphaproteobacteria > Rhodobacterales > Rhodobacteraceae > Epibacterium > Epibacterium mobile. Next base: position 175,747 of record NZ_LNWY01000005.1, read on the forward strand.
CGCGAACGCATTTTTCCACTTGCTGCCCTGTTGATTCCCGCTTATACGCCCACCTCACGACATCTGTGCCCAGATGGCGGAATTGGTAGACGCGCTAGCTTCAGGTGCTAGTGTCCGTATGGACGTGGAGGTTCGAGTCCTCTTCTGGGCACCATATCCTTCCGAACACACTATAAATATTGGCAAATGCCACTGATTATTCTCGGCAGGCGCGTCGTGATTCCACGATTGCAAGGTGATGCACATCCGCCCAGTTAATCAAGATATTGAGCGGCTCCATGAAGGAGCGGCCCAGATCCGTCAGCGCATATTCCACTCGCGGCGGCACCTCGGGGTAAATCGTGCGCGTCACGAACCCATCCTGCTCTAGGCGTCTGAGAGTCTTTGACAGCATCTGCTTTGACACATCGCCAATCTCACGCTGCAACGTATTAAAGCGCCACGTCTGCTCCGAAAGCGCCTCCAGCACCAGAAGACTCCACTGATCGCCAATCCGGTCGAGAACATCACGGATCGGGCATGGTTGCTCAAAGGGAGTCGGTTCGCTGGTCATTCTTCACCTTTTCAACTGGTTATAGGTCACTGCGCAGTGACCTAGTCACGGTCCGGTGACTTCTTGCGCGGGGAAATGGTGCTTCCTAACTGTCCCCATGCGATCGAAATCAGACCGGTTTTGCATGCTTCATACCCATGGTGCGCAGACAGTCAAACTGACCACATCATGATCCGGGCAAGCACACCGTAATTTGATTTCGAGCCACAACAAAATGGACACGAAAATGAACAAAATCCTCAAATTCACCGCACTTGCTGCAATGATCTCTGCGGCTCCCCTCTCTGTTCTGGCAGAGACCTCAGAGCGTGATCTTGCGACAGAAGAAGCCAACCGTGCGCTGGTCGTCGAATTCTATGACCAGTTCTTCAACGAGCATAACATCGCAGCCAGCGATCTGATTGCCGAAGACTATATTCAGCACAACCCCAACGTCCCCGACGGCAAAGCCCCATTGGTATCGTTTTTCTCTGGATATTTTGCCGAAAATCCCGAATCCCGCGCCCGCATCGTGCGCAGCGCTGCCGACGGTGATCTCGTATGGCTGCATGTGCAGTCTACGAATGGCGAAGAAGACCTAGGCGAGGCTGTGGTCGACATCTTCCGGGTGGAAGATGGCATGATCGTTGAACACTGGGATGTCATCCAGCCTGTCCCATCAGAGGCTGCAAACAGCAACACCATGTTCTGATTGAACGAAGGCGAACCCACCCATTTGGCAGGTTCGCCTCTACGTGGTTTATTCGGCCGCGATGGCGCTGACTGGGTCGAAACCTCCCGACTGCGTCAGTTTGAATTGCGAAACGGTCAGCGACAGGCGTTGTGCATCATTCTTCATGCGAACGCTGGCGGTGTCGGCGTTGCTTGCCACAGCCGCACTTTCCTGAGTTGCAGTATCCAGATCACGGATACCCATGTTAATCTCGCTAAGACCTTGCGTCTGGTTTTGCACTTCGGTGGTGATATCAGACACAAGCGCACCCAGGTTATTGATCTGCTCAAGAACCGCACGGATTGATTCCCCGGTTGTGGATACCAACCTTGATCCTTCCGAGACCTGCTTGATGTTCCCTTGTGTAAGGGCACGGATTTCTCCAACCGAATCCGACGCACGCTGAGCAAGGTTTCGCACCTCGGTTGCAACCACGGCAAAGCCTTGTCCCGCCTCGCCTGCCCGGGCGGCTTCTACCCCAGCGTTGAGCGCAAGCAGGTTGGTCTGGAACGCAATATCCTCAATCAGCCCGACAATCTTGTCGATCTCACCAGAGGCCTGTTCGATTTGCTCAATCGCCGTGATGGCTTCTTCCAGTTGCTCACCACTACGGCGCGATACGTCGGTACTCTGCGTGGCGAGATGATTGGCCTCGAGGATGCGCTCAGACACGTTCTTACCGCTGTTATTCAGCTCTTCCAGCGCCGCTGCAGATTCTTCCAGCGTTGCGGCCTGACGCTCTACGCGGCGCGACAGATCAGAAGATACCATTTCCACTTCGCTTGCCGAGCCGCTGAGGTTTTCGGCCACGGTTGCGATCTCTCCCATCGCCGCAGCAAGGTTTTCTGCAACCGCATCAAAATCTTTGCGCAGCCCCTCATATTCTTCGGGAAAGCCGGAATTTTCGCCAATGCGATGAGACAAGTCGCGGCTGGCCAAACTGCCGAGCCCTTCCTGAAGCCGCGCAACTGCCGCGTCCTGTCGCATGCGTTGCTCTTTGGCGCGGTGCTCATCTTCAACGGCATTTGAGAGTTTTTGGCGGAACTGCTCAACACTGCGCGACACCCCACCAATCCCGTCGGGCCGATTGGTGAAGGGAACGACCGTATCGTAATCTTCATCCCGGATCGCGGTCACCGCCACCTCGAGCGATTGGATCGGACGCAACATATACCGGAGCGCGATCACTGTTAGTCCCATCGCCACCAGAAGACCGAGGACAGCAATCACGCCGCCCTCGACCAACATCTCGTTGATCGCAACTGTCAGGGCTTCCTTTGCGACACCGACATAGAAGATACCAAGCGGCTCGCCGGCCTCACTGAGGACCGGTACATAAATGGTGAAATAGTCTTTCCCCAGGATGGTGGCTTGCCCGCGAAAGACCTCGCCCTTCATCATCGACGCATAAACCGGATTAGCTTTGCCGAGGACGGTCCCCACTGCCCGTGCACCATCATCCTTGATGATATTTGTGGTGCGGCGTACAAAGTCTTGCTCTGCATCATCCCAGACAAAGATCGTAGCCGTTTCCCCGGAAATTGAGCCGACCCTGTCGATCATGTCATGGTTCTCAAACGCGACGATCGATTGCGCCGTCAGACCAGACACCTCGCCGTTGGTATCGGTGGTCACCTCGAAATCCTGATAATGTGCCATCTCATTCACAAGGATTTTGATGGACATCGCCTGCCGCGTCTCTGCCGCGTCGACAAGTGCGGTTTTGGATTGATTAAACAGGACAAAAAACAACGCTGCGGCCAATCCGCACAGCAACAAGGTAACACCGAAACCGATCTGAAAACCTAGTCTGTTGAACGCATGTTTCATAAGACACCTCCACAATGGAATACCTTGTCTCTAAACATCCGCACCTAAACAGAGCGTTATCAAACTCCGGTACTATTCCACAAAACTGGACTCACTTTTAACGGTGTTTTGCGCGCAGGCGGTTTTGAAAAACCGAAATATACAAGGCCGTGCGCATCATAATAACCAAGCCGGTTAGCAGATAAGTAAGCGTATTCTATAGTTTAATCATCGCAAAACACCTAGGAGACGGTGCCTATTCATCCAGGCCACCTTCCGCGAGCACAACAACAAAGAGAGCAACGCAAAATACTGCCTTGGCAGAACAAACGCTGACGCGTTTGCGCCGTCATTTATCCCCTTAGTCACAGATTAGGCAGCGACAGCACATGATGCGGCAATCCATGATTCTGTCGCTGGCGTCTAATTCAGCCGATATGGCCCTGATTTTCACCAATCTGTCCCCGGTGCAGCAATAGGTGATCAAGGATCACGCAAGCCATCATCGCTTCGGCGACAGGTACCGCGCGGATACCTACGCAGGGATCGTGTCGACCTTTGGTAATGACTTCGGTTGTTGTGCCATCCTTGCGGATCGACTGGCGCGGCGTGAGAATGGACGAGGTCGGCTTCACAGCGAAACGCACCACCACATCCTGACCGGTAGAAATACCACCGAGAATGCCGCCTGCGTGGTTCGACGAATAAACCGGCGCGCCGTCATTGCCCATGAAGATCTCATCGGCATTCTCAGACCCTTTCAACTGGGCCGCATGCATCCCTTCGCCAATCTCGACGCCTTTGACCGCGTTAATCGACATCATGGCGGCAGCAAGATCGGTGTCGAGCTTGCCATATATCGGCGCGCCAATACCGGCAGGTACACCGCGCGCAACCACTTCGATCACCGCGCCAACCGAATCATGCTGTTTGCGCAAGGCTTGCAGATAATCTTCCCAAGGTTGAACAGCCGCCGCATCGGGAATCCAGAAGTCATTCTGATCAATCGCCGCCCAGTCAAAGCGCGTACGGTCAATCTCCATCTCACCCATCCGGGTCATATAGCCTTTGATCTCAAGCCCCGGCACCAACGCTTTGATCGCCTCACGGGCAACACCGCCCGCAGCCACTCGCGCCGCAGTTTCGCGTGCAGAAGACCGCCCGCCACCACGATAGTCACGATTGCCGTATTTCTGGAAGTAGGTGATGTCCGCATGCCCCGGGCGGAAAGTTTGCGCAATCTCGCCATAGTCCTTTGAGCGCTGGTCGGTGTTCTCGATCATCAACTGGATCGGTGTTCCGGTGGACTTACCCTCAAACACGCCCGACAGGATTTTTACGGCATCCGGCTCATTGCGCTGCGTGGTATTCTTGTTTTGACCGGGGCGACGTTTATCCAGCCAATGCTGCAACATCTCTGGTGAGATGGGCACATTGGGCGGGCAACCATCCACAGTCGCCCCCAAAGCGGGCCCATGGCTTTCACCCCAAGTGGTGACACGAAAAAGGTGGCCGAAAGAATTCATGGACATGCGTGCGGGTCTCCTTTGGTTTGTTCCTTTAGCGGCAAAGCCCGCCGGGGAAAAGAGATCCGCGCATTACCGCCACACAAAGGACAGAAGAATCCCCCTTCTTCGCCCGAGAAATGGTAGGTCCGTGAACACAACACGGATGGCAGAGTACATTCAAAGGGGGGGCGCTGCCCCCTCTGCCCCATGGGCCTCACCCCCGGGGTATTTCAGGTTAGAAGAAAGGGGAACTTCGGCCTTCTTCTAACTCAAAATATCCCGGAGCGCGAGGCAGCGCCTCGCATGCGCCACCTTGCCAAGCCATGCAACCACACCTAGTGTCACCCCACCTCGGGGTGCGCGTAAGTAATGCGCTGAGATGCCGATCTGGCGAACCCGCTGAACCTGAACCGGATTATACCGGCGGAGGGAAGGTTTGGGACGATTTGGAGCAATAGCGCTCAGTCTCCTCCTTACCAACGCCGCATTGGAGGACAACATGAAATCCCTCATCCTTGCGAGCGCCACATTGGTTGCCACCGCTGCCTCGGCAGACACACCTCAGTTGGTGGTCTACACATACGACAGCTTTGTTTCGGAATGGGGCCCCGGGCCCGCTGTAGAAGCCGCGTTTGAGGCCACCTGTGACTGTGATCTTAAGTTCGTTGGTGCAGGTGATGGCGCGGCCTTACTTGCGCGGATCAAATTGGAAGGTGAACGTTCAGATGCCGATATCGTGTTGGGGCTCGACACCAATCTGACCGCAGCAGCTAAAGAAACAGGCCTCTTTGCACCGATGTCTGTCACAGCGGAATATGCGCTGCCGATCGAGTGGAAAGATACGCATTTTGCTCCTTACGACTGGGGTTATTTTGCCTTTGTCCACAACGCGGATGCCGATGTGCCGTCGAACCTCAAAGCGCTGGGTGAGAGCGACGTGAAAATCGTCATTCAAGACCCGCGCTCCTCAACACCGGGGCTGGGCCTGCTGATGTGGGTTAAGGCCGCCTATGCAGATGAGGCCCCCGCAATCTGGGAAAGCCTCAGTGACAACATCGTCACCGTGACCAAAGGATGGTCGGAGGCCTATGGTCTCTTTCTCGAAGGCGAGGCCGACATGGTGCTCTCTTACACCACCTCGCCTGCCTACCATCTGATCGCCGAAAACGACGACAGCAAAGCGGCGGCGCTTTTTGACGAAGGACACTACATGCAGGTCGAAGTTGCGGGCAAACTTGCCGCAAGCGACCAGCCGGAGTTGGCAGATCAGTTCCTGCAGTTCATGGTATCTGATGCTTTCCAATCGGTTATCCCGACCACAAACTGGATGTATCCGGCGGTAACTCCCTCCGAAGGTCTGCCGCAGGGGTTTGAAACCCTCGTCAGCCCGGAAAAATCTCTGCTGCTGCCCGAAGAGGAAGCCGCATCTATACGCGCCGAGGCGCTGGACGAATGGCGCGCAGCGCTCAGCCAATAACCTTGCCTGTGGTCGCGATCTGGCCCGGAACCTGCGCCGCCCTTGGGGTGGCGCTTCTGGTTTTGGGCACTCTTGTTGCGGTGGCATTGCGGGCAGATGACCTTAGTGGTTTTGCAGCCGCCGACTGGGCGGCATTGCGTTTCACGCTGGTGCAGGCCTGCCTGTCGGCATTCTTGAGTGTGGCGCTGGCAATCCCGGTGGCAAAAGCGCTGGCACGGCGGCGGTTTTTCGGGCGGCGTGTGTTGATCACCCTATTGGGTGCGCCATTTATCCTGCCCGTCATTGTTGCAATTCTCGGGCTACTAGCTGTGTTTGGCCGCTCGGGCTGGATGAGCGATCTACTCGGGCTTGCAGGTTTGCCACCCGTGCAGATCTATGGGCTGCACGGGGTAGTGATCGCGCATGTATTCTTCAATCTTCCCTTGGCGACCCGACTTATTCTGCAAGGCTGGCAAGAAATCCCCGCGGAACGGTTTCGCCTTGCCGCACAACTGAATGCAGGCCCTCGCGCCATGTGGCAACTGACTGAAGCCCCAATGCTGCGGCAAGTCGTGCCGGGAACGGCTGCGGTAATCTTTGCCATCTGCTTGTCGAGCTTCGCGGTTGCGCTGACCCTGGGTGGCGGTCCCAAAGCCACCACGATCGAACTGGCGATTTATCAGGCCTTTCACTTTGATTTTGACCTTGGACGGGCAGCGATGCTGTCGGGCGTGCAGCTTGTCCTGACAGTGGTGGCCGCATTTCTAGCGCTCAAAGCCTCTTCGAGTGAGGGGTTTGGCGCAGGTCTTGATCGTGCCGTGATACGTTGGGATGGCAAAGGAACCTGTGCACGCATAATCGACGGGTTCTGGATCGCAGCCGCAGCGCTTTTCCTCATGCTACCTTTGCTTGCCGTATTGATTTCAGGGCTGCCGGGGCTTGTGTCACTGCCCGCATCTGTCTGGGGCGCAACGTGGGTTTCCCTACAGGTTGCCGCACTCAGCACTGTGTTTTTGTTATGTGTGGCTCTACCGTTATCGGCCAGCATTGCGTTGGGACGCAAAAGGCTCGGCGAAGTGGCTGGCATACTTGGCCTTGCTGCCTCTCCACTGGTGATCGGGACCGGACTGTTTGTGATGGTATACCCTTATATTGACCCGTTCCTGTTGGCCCTGCCTGTCACAGCACTGGTGAACATGGTGATGGCACTCCCCTTTGCGCTGCGGATACTCGTCCCACGTATGCGGCAAGTGCTGCACCATAATGCCAGGCTTGCACTTGCACTCGATATGAACGGGCGCACGTTCTGGAGACGCGTTCTTCTGCCTCGATGTCGCGCGCAGATCGGTTTTGCGGCGGGGCTAACGGCGGCGCTGTCACTTGGGGACCTCGGTGTGATCGCACTCTTTGCGGACCCCGAAGTGGCCACTCTGCCCTTGCAAGTCTATCGCCTGATGGGAGCCTACCGGATGGAAGCGGCACAAGGGGCTGCGCTGCTGTTGTTTGTCATATCCATGGGCGCGTTCTGGATTTTGGACCGAGGGGGGCGTCTTCATGCTGAGGCTTAACGCATTGGACATCCGCAAAGGAGAATTCCGCCTTTCCGGCACCGCCGACATCAAAGCCGGCGCACGGGTTGCGGTGATCGGCCCGTCCGGGGCTGGCAAGTCCACCCTTCTCGAGGCGATTGCAGGGTTTCAACCACTCGACAGCGGAAAGATACTTTGGCGCAGCGACGATCTGACGGCGCGCGCACCGGGAAAGCGCCCCATTGCGATGCTATTTCAGGATGGCAACCTGTTTCCACATTTGACAGTCGCGCAAAACGCGGGACTAGGGATCAATCCCAATCGCAAACTCACTCCCGACGAAATGAAGACTGTAGAAGTCGCGATATCGCGCGTGGGCTTGAGCGGCATGGAGGGGCGCAAACCGGCTGAACTGTCGGGAGGGCAGCAAAGCCGGGCCGCACTGGCGCGTGTGTTGGTGCAACAACGCGACCTGTTGCTGTTGGACGAACCCTTTGCCGCGCTTGGGCCTGCGCTCAAGGCGGAGATGCTGGATCTGGTCAAGGAGATCGTGGCCGAACGCAATATTACGCTCCTGATGGTAAGCCACGATCCAGATGATGCCCGACGTATCACCGACGAGGTCCTGCTCATCGCAGAAGGAAAACTGCATCCTCCCGCCCCAACCGCAGACACATTAGACAATCCGCCAGCAGCGCTTCGAGAGTATTTGGGAACATGAGCGGAGCTGGCCACCACCTCAACTTACCTGCTCTGCTTCATTTTTTATGATAGCCCATTTCCCTCATTGCACACCTCGCGCTAGAGTTGCGACAATCAGGGAGATCCAGTGAGATGAAGCTCTATTATTCGCCCGCCTCGCCCTTTGTGCGCAAAGTCGTGTTGGTACTGCATGAGACTGGCCAGATGGATGACGTCGAATTGCTGCCCGTCAGCACCTCTGTGACCGGGCCAGATTCGGCGCTGGCAGCCAGTAACCCGCTGGCAAAAATCCCGGCCTTAATCCGCGAAGGCGGCCCGACGCTTTATGACAGCCGGGTCATATGCGAATTTTTAGACGCGCGTGCAGGCGGGGTGCTTTACCGCGGTGGCTGGGACATGAAAGTTTTGGAAGCCACGGCGGATGGCATCATGGATGCAGCAGTTTCCATGTCCTATGAAAAACGCCTGCGCCCCGCTGAGAAGCAATGGGACGCGTGGCTTGAGGGGCAGCTGAGCAAGGTGGTCGGAGCCTGTACCGCAATCGAGACTCGTTGGATGCCATTGCTGTCGGGACCCATAAATATTGGCCAATTGGCCATTGCCGCAGCTCTGGCTTATGTGGATTTCCGACACCCTGATGCGGGTTGGCGAAACGCCTCGCCCCAGCTGGCAAAGTGGTTTGAGACCTTTGAAACACGGCCTTCAATGCAGGCAACTCGACCTGACGCAACCTGAAGCAAAGAGTTCACTTCGTTTTAAAGGAGGGTGAGTCAGATAGGAGGCGAAGGCGCAGCAGTGCAACAGTTCTGTGAAAGAATGCAACACTCAGGCGGGCCTGCGCTGCTTTGACCGCTAGACGAACCCGGTTTGCATCGCTAGACACGCGGCTGAGTCACCGCGTTTATTGCGGTGTAAGCGCATGTTTGCCCTAAACGGGCGCTGAAACTTGGAGAAAACTCGTGTCCCACGCAGAAGACCACGAAGGAACCCGGAGAGATTTCCTCTACTACGCCACAGCTGGCGCAGGGGCAGTCACCGCGGGTGCCGCCGTTTGGCCACTGGTCAACCAGATGAATCCCTCGGCTGACGTTCAGGCCCTGTCCTCCATCCTTGTGGACATTTCAGGCGTTGACGTCGGCACACAAATCTCAGTCATGTTCCTCGGCAAACCGGTGTTTATTCGCCGCCGCACGCAGGAAGAAATTGACGAAGCGCGCGCAGTCGAGATGCAGGAACTGATCGACTCGTCCTCGGAGAACCCCAACAAGCCAGGCACCGATGCTTCGGATGAAAACCGTACTCTTGACGAGAACGGCGAATGGCTGGTGATGATGGGTGTCTGTACCCACCTCGGCTGTGTACCGCTTGGCGATGGTGCCGGTGAATTTAATGGCTGGTTCTGCCCATGCCATGGTTCGCACTACGACACCGCAGGCCGTATCCGCAAAGGTCCCGCACCGCAGAACCTGCACATCCCGGTGGCTGAGTTCACCGACGAAACCACCATCAAGCTAGGATAAGGGGGTCGCACGCATGTCAGGAATTCCGCACGACCATTACGAACCCAAGACAGGCCCGGAAAAGTGGCTGCACAGCCGCCTGCCCATCGTCGGCCTCGTCTATGACACCATTATGATCCCCACCCCCAAGAACCTGAACTGGTGGTGGATCTGGGGTATTGTGCTCGCCTTCTGTCTGGCGCTGCAAATCGTTACCGGTATTGTTCTGGTGATGCATTATACGCCCCACGTAGATCTGGCTTTTGCCTCCGTTGAGCACATCATGCGCAACGTGAATGGCGGCTATATGATTCGATATCTGCACGCCAACGGCGCTTCGCTGTTCTTTGTGGCGGTTTACATCCACATCTTCCGCGGCCTGTTCTACGGCTCTTACAAGGCCCCGCGTGAAATCACGTGGATTGTGGGCATGCTGATCTATCTGATGATGATGGGCACTGCCTTCATGGGTTACGTTCTGCCTTGGGGCCAGATGTCCTTCTGGGGTGCAACCGTGATCACCGGCCTCTTTGGCGCGATCCCATTCATTGGTGAACCAATCCAAACCTGGCTTCTAGGTGGACCTGCGGTTGATAACGCAACTCTGAACCGCTTCTTCTCGCTGCACTATCTGCTGCCCTTCGTGATTGCCGCTCTTGTGATCGTTCACATCTGGGCCTTCCACACCACGGGCAACAACAACCCCACCGGTGTTGAAGTACGTCGCGGTTCGAAAGAAGAAGCCAAGAAAGACACCCTGCCGTTCTGGCCCTACTTCGTGATCAAGGATTTCCTTGGCCTCGCGGTGGTATTGGTGATCTTCTGGGCCATCGTCGGCTTCATGCCGAACTACCTTGGTCACCCGGACAACTACATCGAAGCCAACCCGCTGCAGACTCCTGCGCACATCGTTCCGGAATGGTACTTCCTGCCCTTCTACGCGATCCTGCGGGCCTTCACCTCTGAGGTCTGGGTTGTGCAGATCGCGTCCTTTGTGACCGGCGGTATCATAGATGCGAAGTTCTTCGGTGTTCTGGCGATGTTTGGTGCGATTGCTGTTATGGCGCTGGCACCGTGGCTTGATACCTCTCGCGTGCGCTCGGGCAAATACCGCCCCCAGTTCAAGTGGTGGTTCCTGCTTCTGGTCATCGACTTCTTCGCCCTGATGTGGCTGGGTGCGATGCCTGCGGAAGAGCCCTATGCGTCCTTCTCGCTGATCGCTTCTGCCTATTGGTTCGGTTACTTCCTCGTGATCCTGCCGCTCTTGGGTGTGATCGAGAAGCCCGAAGAGATCCCCGCAACTATCGAAGACGATTTCAATGCCCATTACGGCAAGAAATCCGAAGCTACTCCTGCTGAATAAGAAGAAGGACAGCTACCAATGTTCAAGAAACTTGTAACCGGTGCTGCTTTCGCTCTGGCACTCGTCCCGGCCGCATCATTCGCGGCTGGAGGTGAGGGTCACATCGAAGACTTCGCCTTCTCGTTCGAGGGTCCGTTTGGCACCTATGATCAGAACCAGCTTCAGCGTGGCCTTCAGGTCTTCACCGAAGTCTGCGCTGCATGTCATGGTCTGAAACAGGTTCCGATCCGTACACTTTCAGACGAAAGCGGCCCCGGCATCCCCGAGGATCAGGTGCGCGCGTATGCGGCTGACAATTTCGAGGTGTTCGACGCAGCGCTGGACGATTTCCGCCCGGCGACTCCGGTCGATCACTTCCCGGCCAACACCTCTCTGGGTGCACCAGACCTGAGCCTGATGGCAAAGGCCCGTGCTGGCTTTCACGGCCCCTATGGTCTGGGTCTGAACCAGTTGTTCAAAGGTATGGGCGGTGCAGAATACATCGCGTCGCTGATGACGGGTTACACTGGCGAGACCAAGGTCGAAGCAGGCACAACCTTCTATGAGAACACAGCCTTTGCGGGCGGTTGGATTTCCATGGCGCCGCCTTTGGCGGATGAACAGGTCGAGTTCATCGACGGTCATGAGAATGATCTGGAAAGCCTGTCAAAAGACGTCGCTGCTTTCCTGATGTGGACAGCAGAACCCAAGATGATGGCCCGGAAACAGGCTGGTTTCATCGGCGTGCTGTTCCTGACGGTATTGTCAGTGTTGCTGTACCTGACCAACAAGCGTCTGTGGGCCCCGCACAAGGGCAAGAAGACCTCCTGAGAGGTCTCCTCCTAACAAGATCAAGAAGCCCTCGTATCAGATGATACGGGGGCTTTTTTTATCAAGGAGGCCGTGAGGGGCCAGCCCCTCTGCGCCTGTGGCGCATTCACCCCGGGATATTTGGCGTTAGAAGAGATTGGCCTCAGCAAAAAATCGTGACGGCATGGGCGGATTTTTGGTCATCGAAAGAATGGTCTCAACGCAGGTTTTCAGAGGCTGGGTACTGTCGAGTGAGACATCATACGAGAGGCCATTATGGACATGTGTAAAGTCCTGCGCGGCGCTTCCAGCGGGGCGATCTCCTCGCGCTGTTTCTCGTGCCTCCAGGGTTGCGAGCGGGGCCAGCAAACCGATGAACATCACATTGTGCGACGCCAATAAAGCCTGCAGCTCTGCATGCCAACCAGGGGTGTCGAGGATATGTTCGACGATCAGATCGTTGCCCGCATCGGCAAAGCCGGCAATGGCGCGGTGAAAGCCCGAGAAGAACCTCGGCCGCGCGGTTTTCCAATCTGGGTAGGCAGAAGGTTCCCACGCCCCGCTGTCACGCAGGTGGTCAATTGAAAGATGCAGATAGGGCCGGTCAGATGCCTCGCGAATTGCGGCGGCAAGCGTAGATTTACCGCTGCTGGACGGGCCGTGAAGAAACAAGATCAGGGCCATGTGGTCGTCCTTTATGAGGTCAAGCGGTAAGTTGTGTGCCCTGTATGCCGGTAATACGGGTCTGTATCAGCGCACCTTCGATTTGTGGGGTGGCAAAACTCACCTCGGTGAATTGCTCAGTACGTCCCATGTTTGGATTTTCCATCAAGACGTTATGCTGGCGCCCCAACTGCTGGGAGAGGTGCTTTGCCACCTGCGCATCCCCTTTGGCACGCAGACGGGCTGCGCGATCTTTGATAACGTTGCCGTTGACCTGCGACGGGATTTTGGCGGCAGGCGTGCCCTCACGTTTGGAGTAAGGGAACACATGCAGCCATGTGAGGTCGCACTCGGTCACGAGTTTGAGCGAATTCTCAAAATGCGCCTCAGTCTCGGTCGGGAAGCCCGCGATGATGTCGGCGCCAAAGGTCATCTCGGGGCGCAGTTTGCGTGCGTCTTCGGCGAAGCGAATCGCATCATCACGCAGGTGCCGACGCTTCATCCGCTTTAGAATAAGATCGTCACCATGCTGTAGGCTGAGGTGCAGATGCGGCATGAGGCGCGGCTCGGTGGCAATCGCTTGCATCAAATTTTCATCCACCTCAATTGAATCGATGGAAGAGATACGCAGGCGTGGCAGATCCGGCACCAGCTTCAGGATTCGCATCACCAGATCACCGAGTTTGGGCGTTGCGGGCAGGTCTGCCCCCCAACTGGTCAGGTCGACCCCGGTCAGCACAACCTCGTTGTAGCCCCTATCCACCAGTCGTTTGATCTGATCGACCACCACGCCCGCTGGAACCGAACGCGAATTACCGCGGCCGTAGGGAATGATACAGAAAGTACACCGGTGATCGCAGCCGTTTTGCACCTGCACATAGGCCCGCGAACGCGTACCAAACCCATCGATCAGGTGGCTTGCGGTTTCTGTCACCGACATGATGTCATCCACCAGAACTTTTTCTGTGGTGCCGATAAAATCAGGACCTTTCGCCATGCGTTGCCAGGTTTCAGGCTGCATCTTCTCAGTATTGCCGATCACCTGCGTGACCTCGCTCATCGCGGCGAATGTCTCGGGTTCAGTCTGCGCGGCGCAGCCCGTGACAATGATCGGCGCATCGGGATTATCCCGGCGCAATTTGCGAATTTCCTGACGGGCTTTGCGCACAGCTTCTGCCGTGACAGCGCATGTATTCACAACCACGGCGTTCTCAAGACCCGCCTGACGGCTCAGCTCCTTCATGGCTTCGGTCTCATAGGCATTGAGCCGACAGCCAAGGGTCGTGAATTTCGGCGCACCGCTCACTGGGTAAGGCTTTCAACAAACTGACGGGTGAAGCTGCCATCCGCCACATGCATGGTAGGCCCCGTCATCCAGACACCATTCTCGCGCCAGTCGATCCACAGCGTCCCGCCATCCAGATCAATCTGCACATTGCGCCCTGTAAGCCCCTTCCGCGCCGCAGCAACCGCTGTCGCGCATGACGAAGATCCCGACGCAAGCGTCACCCCCACACCGCGTTCCCAGACACGCATACGCAGATGATCCGGCCCCACCACATGAGCAACCTGCACATTGGTGCGCTCAGGATAAAGAGGGTGGTGTTCGTAGCGTGGACCAAACTCCTCCAGCGGAATAAGCTCGGCGTCTTCAACGAAAAACGTGCAATGCGGGTTGCCCATACCAGTTGCCGTAGGCGCGCCCTCAATCGGGAGCTCCAACGTGTCCATCTCTTCGGACAGAGGGATCTCATCCCACAACAGCTGCGGCGCCCCCATATTCACCGATGTCAGGCCGTTTCCTGCATCCTTTGCGGCCAGCTCACCTCGGTCGGTAGTCAGGTTGAGCGCATCTTTGCCGCTTTGATCCATCAAATACCGCGCGATACAGCGAGTCGCATTGCCGCAGGCCGCAGACGTGGAACCATCTGCGTTATAGAAAACCAGATGCGCGTCGGCCGACGCACCCTCTTTGGCAGCAAAGATCACCGCAAGCTGATCGAATCCCATGCCAAGCTGACGATGCGCGATTCCCTTGGCCATAGCCGGAGTGATCTGGATATCCTGCGTACGGGCATCAATAACGACAAAGTCGTTTCCAAGCCCATGCATCTTCATGAACGTCAACATATGATCGGATCCTAGGGAGGTCATGAGCCGCATATAGACTTCATGTGAAAATGAATCCAGAGATAGCGTAGAAAACTTTGAAAAGGGGGTTGACCCTTTGCGGGCTTGACCGTAGAAGCCCCCCCTATCGGAACGACACAGCCAGCAAGGTTGCAGAGTTTTAGCCCAAAATAAGCACTTGATCCTTCTGGATTAATCAGCTTTAAGGGCGATCCGCAGAGGCGATAAAAAGCTTCTGAACAGAGAGTGGGCCGTTAGCTCAGTTGGTAGAGCAACTGACTTTTAATCAGTGGGTCGCAGGTTCGAATCCTGCACGGCTCACCACTCTTTTCAATGGATTTAGTCAAGTCGCGGTTGAATATCGCACTCCGGAGATCGGTTTGCACAACAAACGCGATGCTTTGGGGCAATTCGCGTCGCTCCACTTTGCGATCACTCCATTACAGTTTTCGAGTTCTAAATCTGCGGGTAATATAGGCGTTCTGACTAAACGACCCACGACAGGCCTGAGACTCGGTCTTCTCTCAACATCTGCGATGAAAACACAGAGTACGCATCAGCAATCTATGCCGCCTGAGCTGCTGCCTTGATCGCCACACCAGTTGGTGAGCCGCTGAAATTAACAGGACGAGTTTCCTGTATCAGCGATGGTGAAAATCACGTCACTCTGATGCATCAATTTCGCAACACTTCAGAAAGCGGACGTAGAGACGGCCTGTTCGCCAGTTACTTTACGTAAATCTTGGCTAAATCATATTAACTAAAATTTAATATGTCCCACAACGCGTCTGAGCCACGCGGAGGTGCCAATGCCATTTTTCTATGTGTATAGTCCTGACGATTTCGTAGGCGGCCTGCCTTCTGAGAGCACCAATGCGACCTCAGGGTGGAACTCTCTGACGCTGAAACCAGGGGCAACACCAACTCTCATTGAGATGGTCGATGACGATGGCAACTTCGATGAAGTCGATGCGAGTCAGGTATTGGCTGGTGATATCAACCTTGATGGTACCACCTACGCCGCCGGGTCGCCCGTACATTCGGCCTATGACCTGATCAACAGCAGTACCGGCCTTAAGGTGACGTCACTCCATTTCACAGGTGATGGAAATAACGGCGGCCCTGTCCATGGCTTGATCGCTACAGAAGAGCTACTGCCGGGCACAACGTATACGTTTGATATCAACCGAACATCTCACCTAAAAAGCAACCCTAGCAGCGAGTATGTCGCGTGCTTCACTCCGGGCACGCGCATTGAAACGCAAAATGGCGCGGTGCCCATTGAGGCCTTGCAGCCGGGTGACATGATTGCCACCAGAGATCGCGGATATCAGCCCTTGCGGCTCCTGCTGCGCACATATGTTTCCAGAGAACGGCTTGTAACTCACCCCAACCTGAGACCAATACATATAACTGCGGGCGCTCTTGGCTTGGGCCTACCAACACGCGACCTGCTCGTCTCACCTCAGCATCGTTTCTTGACCATCTCCCCCATTGCCAAGCGCATGTTCAGCAGAGAGGACATTCTTGTGTCGGCCAAACGGCTGACGGCGCTTCCTGGAATTTTTGTGCAAGACAGTGATGACCCGGTTACATATTTACATTTTGTGATGGATCAACACGAAGTGATCTTTGCAGACGGAACCCCAACAGAGAGCTTCTATTGCGGGCCAATGGCCGTACATCTGTTGGATGAAGCCGCCCGCGTCGAGATCGACGCGTTGTTTCCCGGCTTGACTACATCTTCTGAGATTCCAAAACCTGCTCGAACAATTCCCTGCGGCAACCAGCAGAAAAAACTGATCGAGCGACACAGAAAAAACCACAAAGCCCTCCTCAACTACGCATTCTGATCGAGAGCAACAGACTATGGCTTGCCCCTTCCTTCAGATCCACAGGTGAACAGAGTTGGCGATTCAACTGCGGACCGCCAACCTTGCCCTTGGCGCACGAGCACATCTCCCTTTTGTGCATTCAGCCTCGATGGTGGCTCAAGCATCGATTTCATCTTGATTGATCTGCGGGCAGCGGGTAGATCAGCTTTCGCTTCGCCTCAATAGCTCAGCTGGTAGAGCAGGTCCTTCGTAAGGACAAGGTCGGGGGTTCGAGTCCCTCTTGAGGCACCACCCACTCTTTTGATGGTGGTCAATATCACCCAAATACCCGCAAAATATGGATTATATGCTAGGCGATGCGGCTGCCGCTTGCCTATGAAGCGTAAAAGTGCGCATGTTGTTACGCATATTTTCCGCATTTAGAGCGTGGTGCGTAATTCATGGCGACCTTTCGTAAGACCAAGACAGGATGGCGAGCTGAAGTAGCGCGAGCAGGTGTTCGTGCCAGCAAGGTCTTTCCATCGAAGAGAGAAGCTCAAGACTGGGCCAGCCGCAAGGAATATGAGATCCTGAACGGGTCGAAGATCTCTGCCAAGATGAAGCTGCGCGATCTCTTTGAACGGTACGCCCGTGAGGTGAGCTCGAAGAAGCGCGGCTATAAATGGGAAGCGCTTCGCTTGAATCGCTGGGGCCAATCTGATCTTGGCGAAAAAAGCCTCTCCGAACTCTCGCCTGCAGATTTCGCCGCGTGGCGTGACGGCCGGTTGCTAAAGGTAGCTCCCTCAACAGTGCGGAGAGAAATGACCCTCATGGGGTCGGTGTTCTCCGTGGCTCGGCGGGAATGGGGATTAATAGGAGATTCGCCCCTGACCGATGTGCGCAAGCCACAAGAAGCAGCTGCGCGGGACCGTCTACCTACGAGCGCGGAGTTGGAGCGGCTTGAGCTTTCCGCAGGCAATGATCTTAAGAATGCGACGACGCGCGCGTTTCACGCATTCTTATTCGCCGGAGAAACGGCAATGCGTGCCGGAGAAATCGTCGGCATGAAGTGGGAGCACATCGACCTTGAGCGTCGGGTTGTGGATCTCCCCATGACCAAGAACGGAACCTCTCGGCAGGTTCCGCTTTCACGCCGCGCCGTGGAAATGCTGGAGATGCTGCCAGAATCCGATCCCGTGTTTGCGCTCGACTCACGGCAGTTAGACGTTTTGTGGCGCAAGGTGAGGGATAGAGCCGCGGTTGAGGGGCTCACGTTCCATGATTCACGGCATTGGGCCATCACGCAACTCGCAAAGAAACTCGATGTGATGGACCTCGCGCGGATGGTGGGCCACCGAAACGTGAACCAGCTTCTTACTTACTACAACGAGAGAGCCGAAGACCTGGCGAAGCGTCTTGATTGCTAATCAACGACTGTTTCATCGGTCAAAGAATGTGAGAAGTTGAAGGTTGTAGTCACAATCAATCGACATTTGTGCACACGCCGACTCGTAATCCTGATTTCTACGAGTACTGTAAGAACACCGGTGCTGTACTTTTTCAATGGTTGGGTAAGCGCAGATAGCGCTCTTTGCAAACTCAGGGGGGATCGGACACGATTTCTGGCCCAGCTGGCCCATTGCGGTCATTGATGTGATCAGACGCAAGATCGGCTTTGGTATTTTCTAACATGCAGTGGGATTTTAAAAAATCTTCGAACAGCACCCAAAGCGAGTTCTCGAGGCCACGCGTCCACTTTTCTTGCACGCGGGTGCTTTCGTTCGGGCGAAACATTCTGTAGGCAATCAGCGTGTCAAAGCTTCCGATCACAGAGGTTCCAAAGGACCCTAACCGCTCGTCCCAAAACGCGGTTTCCCCTTTCCGTTACCCAGGCGGTAAGGGCTTCATGTCTGCCTTTTTAAAGCAACGAATGTGTTTGCTTGGGGCATCGAAAAATCGAGCCCTGGCAGAACCGTTTTGTGGTGGTGCAGGGGCGGCGTTGATACTACTAGCTGATGGTCACGCGGATCAGATCATGCTGAACGACGCTGATTTGCGCATCTTCTCGGCATGGCATGCGATCCTAGAAGAGCCTGAGCGCTTCGTAGCAAAGCTGCGAGAAGTGCGCCTGGACATCCAAGAGTGGTATCACCATCGCGATCTGGTTTCCGGGTGCTCTGACGATGAGTACAACTTCGACGTCGGCTTCTCTACGTTTTACATGAACCGCACAACTAGGTCTGGGATCATTTTGAACGCTGGACCTATCGGTGGGTACGATCAGCGCGGAAAATGGAAGCTGGACGCTCGGTTCAATGTCGAGCGCTTAGCCCGCCAAGTGGCATGGCTTGCCGCCAACCGATCCCGGATTGAGCTATCGAACATGGACGCATTATCTTTCATCGACCGTGTGCGGCGCGGGCCGACATCGGATAGCACGTTGTTCTTCATCGACCCCCCTTATGTCAAAGCGGGCGGTCGCCTATATTTCGATGGCATGAGCGAAGCGAAGCATGTCGCTTTGTCCGATATTCTGACGAGCGGAACCGTCAAGCATTGGGTTCTCACATATGACGATGCACCTCTGATCAGGCAGTTGTACAAGTCGCAGAAATGCTCAACTATATCAGTCAATTATAGCCTTCAATCGAAGCGCCGTGAGAACGAAATACTTGTGGAACCGAGTTACCGTTAACCAAGAGCCGTGGCACGGAAATCGTTTAGCCAAGCCAGAACTTGTGGCATGTTTTCAGCTTCATCAAATTCGACGCCATTCCTAGAAAGACCTTGCCCCAAAACTGCGTGTTTCGGCAACCGCGTTCTATCGAGCAGAACTCCGTGTATTTTGTTTTCTCTCATCCACAAAGCATTATCGACAACACGGAAAGGCAAAAGCGTCGCATAGTCGACATTCCCTCGATGGCTGTACTCTAAATAGTTTTCTTCGAATATTTCAGCCAATATGCGGACTGTTTTTCCTCGCCAATCATGACCACTTGCCACTTGCGCAAAAAAGAAATGCAGTGGAGGTGGTCGTCCTCCAACGTGCCAAGCAGCTACATCGACCCCTCCATCCTTCTCATGCGGCGGTGTGTATTCTCCAGGCTCGTCTTTCACTTTAATCCCTGCTCCACGCGCCTCAGCTCTCCGCAGAGTTTCTATGATATCGGCCTTATCGGCGCGCGGCCACCCAATGCTGGCGGCGCTTCCACGGGCCAATCCGGCCATCGCAAAGGTTGACAGAACTTGAAAAACCCTATTCCGAAGTCGATGGATCAACCCGTCAGCAACCTCAAAATCGAACAGACTATTTTTGGTCAAATGCGTTGATATTAGACAGGTCAGGTAGGGGGTGAACCTTTCATCCTGCCAGTCCTCCACCAGCACTAACTCCTCTGCATCCTCTCCCAGCACAAAGGGGTATGCATTTTCGCAGTCTTTGAGACGAAAATCGACCTCGTTTTCGATGCGTTCTCGAACCCTTTCCTTTTCTGCATCAGCACGGGCAATGTTCCCGGCATCGTCATCTCCGAGTGCATCGGTGTCTTCATCAGGATCGCCGTCTTCAACTGTCTCAAATTGCTCTTCGATGGCTGCATCAAGCTCATCTAATCTTGCGGTTCGGAACTCGTTGAAGAAAGCAACCAGCTCCAGCCAGTCCACCAAGACATGGTCCTCGGCGTTCAGGCCGGGTGTCACTACAGGTTCGGTCGCCATGTTAGTCTTCAATAATCTTTTCGAAATCAGCCATTTGGCTATCAACAGTGGCTTTGATAACCTGAATGCGCTTCGATGCCGACGCGATGATCTCTTGAAGCTCAGATTGGGACTCGGGGTCGAATCCATCTAGGGTTTCCAGCGCCAATCGAAGCTGACCATTTGCTTCAACAATGTGCTTCGAGAACCGTAGATCTTTTGGTGTCGCGGTAATCAAAGCATCGTCAAGGTGACTTGTTTGCTCAAGAACCTTGGTTCCGGACTTTGACTTGAGAACTTCCCGAACTCTACCCAGATCAGGGTTCTGGCTGCGCACCACGGGCTGGATTTCACGCTCTTTCGAGCCATAGAGCCAGGTCAGGACGTATTTCAGTTTTTCGTAATGCTCAGGGCCAACAGGGTCCCTTGAAGGGTCTTGATCTCTCTGCGGCCGGGGCATCCCGAGGTAGTCTGTGAACTCGCTATAGGACAAGCCCGTGTACAAGTGTGAAAAACTGAACGCTCGCTTGTACCTGTCTTCCATGTGGAAGATCTCGAGCCTCTCAGCCTGCGTCAAAACATAATAGGCCGTGACCATTCTATGAATGGTAGCGTGCTTGTCTCCCATGCGGTTTGCAATTTCAAACAGCGTCAACGGCTTTTGTTCATTGGTTTGGGAATCCAGCCACCGCGCAGCGAAAGTCGCTTTCGCAAATGCGTCCCATGCCTGGGGACCGTTGATGTGTTTGAACCCAATTAGTTCTCGTGCATCTTCTTCTTTCTCGACGCGGTAGACGAGAATGTTGTCCAAGGTGACCCGAATCTCATGATCGAAATCCGGGGTGCTTAATTTTGCGTGCTTTGCCAGTTCTCCATCGCGAAGCGCTTTGAGCGCGGCTAGCCTTCTATTTCCTTCGAGGACAACCAGTTTACCGTCCCGGACGACAACCACCAGCGGTTCGATATTGATGTAACCGCTGGTACCGATTGATTGTACCAATTCGGATAAATCAGCCGTACGGGCCAACTCAGCCACAATCGCGGCATCAGTATCCACGTCGGGGCGTTTGTCTGGTGTGAAGCGAGGGTTATTCGTGTCAAAATTCAGGAGTTCGACATCAACCAGTTCTGTTTGCTTTACACCTACGATTTGATCCCAATCCATAAATCTTCCATCCGTAAGCCAGTTTGTTCCACCGAGCCTTGGTGTAGGCACCAGCTGTAGTGAGCTTGAGCCCGTCCGTCTAGCCGCACTTGTCGACGGCTTCGAGCATGGGCTACGCGAGATGCAGGGTGCATTCAATAGAATGCTACCCTCTACCAACGTAATATCGTAAGCGGCTTAACGAAATGGCCTGGTCCAAACCAGTGCAGTGCGGACATTTTTTGGTCGCAGCAAAAGCCGTTCCCGCCCCCGTTCCGGCGGTTAACCGCTCAGGCTTGGAAGGAAGTAACATGGTGCGAGTTCATCAAGGGAGCGCCACAACAACGTACCTTGCATGCCGACGACACCTGCTACTTTCGCTGGATGATTGCGTCTAGCTGAGCTTTACCCGGCGGGTCTTACCGCTTCCGCTGGCTTTCAGCTCACCGCTATTGATCTTCCGCCGAATGGTAGACGGATCGCATTTCAGGATGCGCGCAGCCTCGGGAATGGAAAGCCAATCCTCCCGTCGCGACAGCTCTGCCGATGCAAGAAGCGTTTCAATCTTGGTGAGGCGATCAATGAGGTCACTTAGCGCGCCAGCATCAACCGCGATGAGTTGTTGGGTCATATGCTATCCTTCATTGCTGCGAGAGCAATCACGTCTTTGGGTGTGTATCTTGAGTGGTGGTCAGCGCTTTGCTGGCGCAGGCAATTGCCCATTGTAGGGGCAATCCGGGCGGCCATCGCTGGCGCGGCGCTGTACGCGCGCAGAGGCGGTGTTGATCCAGTCGCTCAGCGCGCTTTGGCGGGATGTGCCAGTGCATTGAATGCCCATCAGATCGACCAGCCAGAGCGCCTCGTCATAGAGCCAAGCGTCTGACATGGGCGCGATGATAGATCCGCTGAGCTCCGCGAATTGCTCGGACCTCTGGTGCATCGGGGTCGCTCTGAGCGCCTCTGTCGCCGCATAGAGCGCGAGGGTGTTGATCTCGGCAGATGATGCGCGGGCGGTGGGCAACTTGGAGGATTGAGCCGCCCGCGCCTGATCCGCACCGCGAGAGCAGTGCGAAACCTCCGTGTTGGCTACGCCGCGCAATCCTCCAACGCGGCGCAGGTGTTCAGTGACCTCAGACGGGCGGAGCCCGTGGAGGTCGTCCACCATGGGTGCGGAACCTTGAGAGATAGGGTTTGTCATTGCGGGTGCGCCTCGCCTTACGCCGCATGGGGGCCGTGCGGCGTGATCTGGCGATCCGCCATGACGCGGCGCACCTTGTGGCCGACACGTTTCAGGACCTGCTCGGTCGGTTCTGGCGTTGGGGCTGGTCGCTCGATCAGATGCGCAGCGCGCAGGCGCGCCGGGTCAAAGCCCTGACCGCGCGCGGCCTTCAGTGTTGCCCATGCAGTTGTGAAGAGGTGCGGGCTGTCGAGGTGTTCCTCGGGTGAGCCTGCGATCTGCTGCGCATCCCGCAGCACGGTTTCCAGTCTGTCTTGCATTCAATCCTCCATCGGTTGATGGAAGATTGGTAGTTGGGAAGTATACCCAAGTCAATGGATGTTGGGTAAGTATACCCATATTTTCTGTTTTATGGCGCTTGTGAGATTTTTCCTTAGCTCTAGTAAAGCCACTTCAGGTGTAAGTGCATTTGCGATAGATGGGTTAGGAGTAGTCGTTGTAAGCATTTTAGAATGAAGAAGAACTTCAAGATTTTTCGGAGCGCAATTTTTCTAGGTTGGCTTTGTCTGGCGCTCGCCGCAACAAGCATCGCCGCAGGTGTTTGGGCTTTTCAGATGACCACGACAGTGGCGGCAATTGGCGCAAGGACTGCATCGATGGCGACGGCTCACAGGAGGGAACTAGCCGAAGCGGTTGCTAAAGTTAAAGCAAAGGCTAGGCTGAGGCGTGTTGTAGTCGCCATACCTGTCGCGGGAGCAGCGGCAATGGCGTATTTTGAAGAACAGGACTACCAAGATTGGTTGGCGGACAATCCACAAGGTTCACGTCGAATGTATGCGTGCACAGTTGCAGTGCTATCAGGGGAAGTCGTCGACGAAGTTCTGCAAGATTTGCCGGACGCTCTTCGACCCGATCCCGAGACCATTCTTGGGGCTATGCCGGATTGTGGTGCATAATCACAAACTACGCTTGTGATGCGCACAATATCCTGAAAATTAACTTTTTTTTGCCAATTCTCGCGGCCAATGAAGCTTTACTCTAGCTGCCCATTTGAGACGAATGTTCCAGATGTTATTCGCGCCTGGGTTCAAGCTGATCAGATGAAACATGCCTGGCTCATCTCCTGCCTTCACCTGCTTTACCCATCCCATACCTTCGATATCCTCGCATACACATCTGTGACCGATCACATCGCTTGGGACACTGTCATGGCCGTTTCGTGAGTAAAATAACAGGTCGCCTGCTGAATAGACTGGCTCCATACTGTCACCTTCAACTTCAACGGCCACAATTCCATGGGGTGAGAGGCCCGCAGGGCACTCGACTTGAGGGCCAGCACCTTTCTCGTAGGCATCAAACACTGGGACTTGTGCCCCTGCACCAACTTTACCTGCTATAGCGATTGTTGCTTTTCCTTCGGGCGCCCCGTCAGCCCAACTCATCACCTCTTCGACTGACATCTCGAGAGCTTGTGCAAGTCGAACGGCAGACGACAGCTTCGGGGATGCCGCTTTTCCACGTTTCAGATCTCTTACAAATGACTGATGCAAGCCTGCTGCTTCTGAAAGCGGGGCATCTTTCAAGCCGCGTACCTCCATGATTTGTCGGAGGCCTTCCAGAAATTTTTCGCTCTCGTTTAGCATTGGGGAATTATACCCACAGTATTCGCGTAACGACATTGGGAAGTTTACCCTTGTAATTTCGGGTATACTTACCCAATAAAGCGATATGGAACATTTTCTCGCAGAACTCTCCGCCTACGCTGATGCTGTTGGTCGCACCCCGCAACACGTGTTGCGGCAAGCGATTGGCGCGAGCTGGGGGCAGTGGGCGTCTTGGAACGATGGTAAGTCGAGCCCGACGCTGCACACAGTGGACAAGATCCGAAAGCATATGTTGGAGAACCCTCCTCCCGAGAGTGAGGGAGATATCGCTGCATGAGCCGCCCGCGTCTAACCCTGATCGTGAACAATGACGTGCCATGCGATGAGCGTGGCACGTCAGCTGACCAAGCGTCTTGGTCAAATCAGTTGGATCCTTATGCGCTGAAGATCAGCGCGCCTGACCTTTGGTCGGCCTATTTCCACGCGCGGTTTCACAGCCCGCGCGAGGTGGCGCTGTTCTGCGATGTCTCGTTTCAGACAGCGCTCAACTGGTGGGGCGCGGTGACAGCGCCCGCCAGCCATACCGCCTTACTGATGATCTTGACCGATCCCGGCGCGGCGGCGTTCTTTCAGGATCAATTGGCGAGGGCCGCATGATGGCGCAGAATTCCTCACCCCGGATCGAGCGGATTGCCTATCAGATCTGGTGGCTGATCCAGGACAGTGCCGGCGAATGCACCCTGCAAGATATGGCGCAATTTACCGGCGCTTCGATGCGCACCTGCACCCAGATTTGCCGCTATCGCGGCTGGGCCGGGGCCTATCGCAAGATGGTGCAGGCTCCCGCGGCAGATAGCGGTCCGCGGATGATCGAGGCGCTGGATAGCGAGCTGTCAGCCCTGTTCGGGGAGGCGGCCTGATGTTGTGCGCAACAGGGGGCCGCTATGGCGCTTGATCCAGTTCGAGATGCGCGCGGCGCACCGCGCTACCGCTGCATTTGCGATGATTGCGGGCGCGAGGACACGGTCGCGGCCCGCCATGGGCGGGATGGCAGCGACGGGCACGGCCAGGCGGTGTCAAAAATTCAACGGTTGGGGTGGTCCTACATCGGCAAACGGCTGCGGTGCGGCACCTGTGAGGCAAAAAGAAAGGTGGAGAAAATGGCAGCAAAAACAGAGCAGAAAACACCTGCCGAAACGGCCCCGCGTGAACCGACGCGGGTGCAAAAGCGCGAGATCATGGAAATCCTAAGCGAGGTCTATGATCATGATCGGCAGTGCTACTGCGGTGGCGAAACTGATGACACGGTGGCCAAGGTGCTGAATGTCATGCCGGGCTGGGTCGCGGGCATTCGGGATGAGTTCTTTGGGCCGGGTGGCAGCAATGACGACATGGCCGCCCTTGGCGATGAAATCCGCAAGTTCATGCAGGACACGCAGGCGCGCCTGACCGCTGCGAAATTGGAGGTGGAGAGCCTTGAGGCTGTCATCTCTCGCGTGTCCTCGATGTCCAAGACGCTGGATCAGATCAAAGATGCCGTTGGGCCGCGTAACCTGGTGAGGGTCAAATGACACAGGTTGCGCAGGTCAAACTGGTGGAGGCCTCAGATCTGCCGGAATACCCGATCTCAGCAGAAAGCCGGTTGGACTCGCATTACTTCATGCCGTTCAACCATGATCGCTATGACCGCAGCGACTTCCGGCGCAAGGCTTACCGTGACCCGGAAGTCGGCTTTTTTGGTATGGAGCTGTTCTTCAAATCGCATGGTGAGGCCCCCTTAGGGACCTTACCCAGCGACGATGACAGTCTGGCGTTTCTGCTGGGGTTGCCGTTGGAGCGGTGGATCTCGCTGAAAGAGCGGGCATTCAACCCGCTTTATAACTGGCACCCGGTGCGCTGTGACAATGGCGCAATTCGCCTGGCGCATCCTGTGGTGCAAGAGGTGATGGAGGCCGCGCTGCGCGGTCATCTGGAGCACAAGGCCAGCAATGAAGACAAGGCGGTCTATGCACGGCGCAAACGGCTGATCGAGGTTCTGCGCGACATCGGCTGCAGCGAGGATCTGTGTTCCGATGAGCTGGCCGTGGCGTGGGTGGATGACTGGCTGCTCAAACACCACCCCGGTCAACGGCGCATGCCGCAGTTCCAAGCCTCCATCGGACGTGCCCTCAAAGAGGCAGTCTCTGAGGGCATTGTGGGTCGCCCGCGCCGCGCTCCCTGAAATCATTGAAGAAATCCGGCCACCTGTGGGCGGAACAGAACGGAACATACCAGAACAGTTCCGAACAGAATGGAACAGTTCCAGACATAAGAGAGGAAATGAAATGAGAGAATATGAAATGAGATTTCGTTCCGCTCCCACTCGGGCCGAGCAGCCTGTGGATATGTCGGAACGCTGAGAAGAAGAGGTGCAGGAATGAATACGAAAGAACAGGCAGCCGGTGAGGCGCGAGTGCAGGATTTGTTGATCACGCCGCTGGAGGCGTTGGGACTGGCACGGCCTTCCACGCTGACCAAGGCGCAGTTTGCGGTGATGCTCCGTGAGCTGCGTCAGAAGCTGGCGTATATGACCCCGGCAAACCTTGCGATCTTGCGGGATTGGGTTGAGGCGCACCCGGGCGGTAAGGATAAGGACAGGTTCCCCATTGGGCTCAAGATCCTGAACAAGGCGCGCGATATCCAGTTCCCGGACAGCGGGCCTTCGCCGTTGTTGTTGAAGGCCTTTACAGACGAACTTGGACATAAGGCACTTGCTGAGGGCTGGGCACCGGAGTTGCTGCGTTACCTGCGCGGTGCGCGCGTTTGGCCAGGGCCATACACAATCACCCAGATCCGCAATGAGGCGGATGGGGCTGTGCGCCGGATGGCGGATATCGAGATGCGCGCTGGCCGTGGGGATCGGTTGTCGATGGAGGATGAGAGCTTTCGCGCGCGGCGGTCTGAAGCGCTGCAGAAATGCCGGGAGATTGCAGACCAGGCGCAGCGGGGTGCAGCAGCATGAGTGAGCATGTTGTGATCGTGGCATCTGATGGCGTGGCAGATCTGACCCCGGTGGCAAAGTTCATGGCAGCGCGCCAGCTGCGCCTGCAGGCGGATGCGGAACGTATAGAAGCCGTGAAAGTGCAGGGTTATGTGCCCGAGGTCTGCGGTGACGCCATCCCCGAGGCACCAGCCCGGGGAGCAATCCGCGTGTTCCAGCCGATGAGCCTGTTTCCTGACGGCAAAGACGACTGGGTCGCCCGCCCTTCAGGCTATCGTAGCCGGTCGGCGATGCAGCGGGCGGATGTCTTCGACGTGATGACAGCAAAGGCGGCCAGCAACGGCAAGCCCGCGCCTTTCACCCGTGCGCAGGTGGCCGCAGGACGGTATTACCGGGATCTGGTGGAGCGTCACGCTTGTGCCGGTATCCGGTGTTCTTCTGTTGAGGCACTCCGCAGCGGCGGTGGTGGCAGTGGCAGCTTCATCGATGCAGTGCTGCGGGAACGCAAAGAGATCGAGCGCATCCAAAGGCGCATCGGCACAGGCACTGCCATGGCTGTGCGCAAGATCAGACCTTCAAAACGGGGCTCATGCGTGAACATCACGGATCAGCATCTGGTGGATATGGTGTGCCTGGAGGACAAGCCGATCAGCGCGGTGCTGCGGGCGCATGGGTGGAGTGTCCGAGGGCAGACGGTCGGGGCGTTGCGGCAGGCTTTGGCTGAGGTGTTGGAGCGGATGGTTCGTTGACGACGATATGCAGCGGTGGCTGTCCGTTGAGCCACGCAACTTGAATTGGACAATCAAGTTGGTCCCGCTGGTTGTCCAGTGTGATTGTATCGAGCTATATTGTAATCGTTAGCTGGGTTCGATTGTTTCTGGGCCTGATCGGCCCAGTGGTGAAGTCATGATCATGGTTGTCGGGCTCAAATCCCTTAGTTACGTTGTTGTTGCGAAATCAAAAATTGGTGTATCTCTGTGCAGACTGATCGTATTAAATCCGACCTATTTCAACTAATCAAAAACACAGATATTGGCGGAGAGGTTATTAGATCTCTCTTTCCCGATGGAAGCCCACTCGCGTTCGAGACTGAACTATGGGACTTTAAAAGAAAACCTCCTGTACTAGGTGAGAAACCGGGCGCCAGTGCAAGGGAGGTTCATAAATTAGAAATTCATGAACTTATTAAAGATATCGTCTCGTTTCACAACTCATATGGTGGCTATATTGTCTTTGGCGTCGAGGATGCCGGTCATGATCGTGTCATAGGGTGTGATCACACCCTTGATTTAGGCGATATCTCGAAGCGAATTAAGTCGCATACCGGGGCAGATATACAGCTCTATCAAAATACCCTAAAAGTGGAGGGGAGAAGAGTTCTAATACTCTTAGTTCCTAGGAGGCGTAGAGCGGAAGACCCTGTAAAATTTATAAAGCACGCCCCTGCAAGTGAAGCAAAAAAACCAGCATACCAAAAAGGTTCAACTTACATTCGAAAATTTGATGAATGTCGGCCTGCAGAAAACTCACCCGAAGACTGGGCATTTCTTTTTTCTGAGCGCACTTTTTCTCCAAAAACTCAAGAATTTAGCGAAGAAATT
Organism: Tritonibacter mobilis; assembly: GCF_001681715.1. Lineage (GTDB taxonomy): Bacteria > Pseudomonadota > Alphaproteobacteria > Rhodobacterales > Rhodobacteraceae > Epibacterium > Epibacterium mobile. The sequence goes on from NZ_LNWY01000005.1 coordinate 204,476, forward strand.
ATTCCATCAAATCTCCCGCCCCGCGATCCTGACATGGTTAAGTTCGTAGGAAGAGACCAAGAGCTTTGCTCACTTAGGTCTTGGATCACAGACAAGCGAAGCCCAGTGAAGTTGATTTCTGGGATTGGTGGCTTGGGCAAGACATCTGTCGCATATCATTTTTGCGAAGAGTTGGCGTCTGCGGGAGCCGGGGACTTTGAATATATTGCATGGGTTTCAGCAAAAAAAACAACCTATGCAGCTCTGCGCGGCGATATGGTTAAGACCACCCGTCATGATTTCTCCACGGTGAAGGAGTTACTTGAAAGGTTAATTGTGTTATTGGCGGGCCAGAGCTCAATTGGAGATGACACGGATGAAGATGAATACCCGGACATTCTAGTTGAGGCGTTGACTTACAGACCATCTTTTGTGGTCGTTGATGACTTAGATAGCCTATCACCGGAAAAGCAAAGAGAATGCGCAGCAGTTATGCAAGAAATTGGGTTTCGGACTGTGGATAGGGAGCATGCTGGAAGTAAATTTCTTCTAACTTCTCGGCTTGACCAAGGTTTGTCTCCCACATCCGTTGTGAAGATTGCTGGCCTGGATGAAGAAGCGTTTTATCTCCACATTGACAATCTGTGCGATCAATTTGGATTGCAGAAATTTCAGCCTCGCCTCTCAAAAAAAGTATTTTCGACTTCTTCTGGCTCACCACTTTTTGCCAGCGCCATTGTCAGGATGGCCAGCTTGGGCGAAAATCCAAAAGAGATATGTGAGAAATGGGCTTCCCACGACGGAGAGGACGTGAGGGAGTTTGCGTTCAAGAGAGAATTGGATCGTCTTTCCACTGGTAGCGCTTCTGTTTTATTTGCAGCTGTAAAATTAGGAGAGGTCAGTTCGGATGAGCTTCTTGAGGCTCTCGAGATCTCAAGGAAATCGCTATCTGACCACATAAACGAGTTGCAATCATTCCACTTGCTTGGAAAGAAGGAAAATGATCAGGGTGATGTAGTTCTCTCGACCTCAAAAGAACTTATTATTTCTGCAGGGATTCTAAAGAAAAAACTTGGAAATAGGGCTCAAGATGTTGAACGGCGTTGTGCGATTATTCGTCAGAACCAAGGTGATGCTACGCGTGAGGTTGGGCGTAGTATTCGAAAAATACTGCGATGTCTGGATGAAGGTGAACCTGAGCAAGCGTTAATATTGGCTGATAGGCTCGCCAAGCGAAATCCAAAGAATGGTGATGCTTGGTGTATTCTTGCGCGAGCGTACCTTAGTGTGAAACCATCGAATTATCAAAATGCTGATGATGCTTGCACTAATGCGTTGAGGTTCTCTTGTGGGCGAAATGAGCTTTTTGATTATGTTGTGGAGTCAAAAAAAGGAATTGGAGATTGGCAAGGATTGAAGTCATTTACTGACGGGAGGAGATTTAAATCCACGAGCAAAGATCCAAACTTAGAATCTTACCTTTTGGCTGTTTACAAACTGATAGACCTTGCCATTGCGAGAGGGAGCCATCATGAAGCTTCAAAACATGCGATGGATGGGGTTTATAAAATATCAGATAAGATTCAAAACAGTCCGCTGGCTCCTGATTTCTTCGGTAAACTTATGCGTGATCAAAACAAGCTCGCTGATTATGCAATGAATAGCCGGAAAATGTCTGTAGAACGTCCTAGAGATCAACTAAATGTTGCGGATTTAGGTTTCGATCTTATTGACCTGAATATTCAAACAAGAGGAGTGGTTACCTCAATTTGCAATGGTTTAACAATTTGGTCTGAAGAGGTGAAAAAGAAGAAAGTTCTCGACGAGGCGGAATCTGACATCATTGCGAATAACATTAGAAAGCTAGAACGTTTATCAGTCCTTCTTCAGACTAGCAAACGGGATATTGAGCCCGACCTTCAATTGGTCGCCTCGGCGCAGAGACAGCTCGGTTTTGTGGGGGCCTCTTTTTCCTAGATTACTTCATAATATTCCAAGTAAGATCTGTTGAGATTATCAGATCATCGCGTATTGAACCTAAATTCCCGCATGGGTGGACCGATTGGGTTAATTTATAGAGCCGAAGGTTTCTTGCTATGAAAATCTTCGTCACAGTTTAACTGCTTTACCCCCCTTGACGCAGTTGTCACCGGCATGCCAGTAAATATGCATCATCAACAACTGCGCCCACGGGAAACCGTCGGGCGCTTTTGCGTTCCGGGGGTATGGTATGACGGCACGGAGCGAGTATCACCATTTGTACAACCTGTCGGCGTGGCGGCGGCGGCTGCGGCCTGAGCATCTGGCGCGGGAGCCGCTGTGCCGGGCGTGTCTGCGGCGGGGGATCTTGAACGATGGTTCGCTGACCGCGTCGGGCACACGACAGGGTAACCCAAAGCGCTGCCGCCTGGTGGTGGATCATGTGATCCCACACCGGGGTGATCCGGCGCTGTTTCTGGATCCGGACAATCTGCAGACGCTGTGCCCGGATGATCATGATCAGAACAAACAACGGCTGGAGGCGCGCGGGTTCTCGGAAGAGCGCGGCGCGGATGGCTGGCCGGTAGATCCACAGCACCCCGCCAACCGCTGACGCAGCGGAGCGAATGCCCCGGGGGGAGGGTTCGAAGGAATTCCGGAAGCACTGGCAACCGGAGGGGGAGCCTTTGTCTGTGCAAAGTGGAAATTGAATAGAAAAAGCCACATGAACAAGGAGTTGATCGGGATATGCGAGGGCGCAGACCGGCAGAGGAAAAAGTGGTGGCCCTCGCGGAAGAGGGTGCGCCGCTTCACAATCTGGAAGAGCGGGCGCGGATGCGCCTGGAGGAGATCCGGCCCGAGGGGCTGACCGGTGAGCTGCGCTGGACCTTTGACCGGCTGGCGCTGCCGCTGTGTCACCCGACGGTGGATCGGTTGAAGCCCAGCAATGTGATGATGTTCAAACAGCTCTGCAAAGCGGTGCTGCGGTTTGAACGTCTGGAGCTCGAGCTCGAGGAAACCGGCGAGACCTATGAGAGCGAGACGCGCAACGGGGTGCAGATCAAGGCGCGGCCCGAAGTGGCGCAGCTCAATGAGACCTTCCGCCAGATCCGCGGGCTGGCCAATGACTTTGGCATGACGCCGGCGGCGGAGCGGGGTCTGTCGGGCGCGGGGCAGATGGGGTTTAGCTTTGCCGATCCCAATGGGCCCGAGAGCTATCTGACGTGAGCGCGTCTTCCGCGCGGGTCTCGGCCAGTGAGGATCCGGTGACAGCCTGGGCGCAAGCGGTTGAGGCCGGTGAGGTTGTGGCCGGGCCTTACGTGCGGGCGGCAGCAGATCGGCATCTGCGCGATCTTGTGGAGGGGCCCAAACGCGGGCTCAAATGGGATCTGGCGGCAGCGCTGCGGGCGATCCGCTTCTTTCCGCAGGTGCTGCGGCTCAATGGCGGGCAGTTCGAGGGGCGGCCTTTTGAGCTGCACCCAAGCCAAGCGTTCCGCATCGGCTCGCTCTTTGGCTGGCAAAAATACAGCGCCCAGCACGGGGCGTGGCTCCGGCGGTTCACGCGGTTTTACGATGAGGAAGGCAAGGGCAACGGCAAATCGCCGATGCTGGGCGGCATTGGCCTTTACATGATGGTGGCTGATGGCGAGCCGCGGGCCGAGATCTATGCGGCGGCGGCCAAGAAAGACCAGGCGGGGATCCTGTTCCAGGATGCGGTGGCGATGGTGGATCAATCGCCGGTGCTGAAGCGGACGGTGCAGCAGCAGGGCGAGAACCCCGTCTGGCAGATGACCTACCGGGGGCGCGGGGGCGACAAGCGCAAGTTCAAACCGCTCTCGGCGGAAAAGGCGCAATCGGGCCCGCGTCCCCATTGTGCGCTCACCGATGAGGTGCATGAGCATCCCAACCGGGATGTGATCGATATGCTGGAGCGGGGCTTTAAGTTCCGCAAACAGCCGCTGTTGTGCATGGCCACCAACTCCGGCACCGACAAAAAATCGATCTGCTGGGAGGAGCACCAGCACGGCGTCAATGTGGTGACCGGCGCGGTCGAGGATGACAGCACATTCGCCTTCATCTGTTCTTTGGATGAGGGCGATGATTGGGAGAATGACCCGAGCTGCTGGGTAAAAGTGAACCCGCTTTTGGGGGTCACCATCGATGAGGAATATCTCACTAAGGTGGTGAACCAGGCCAAGATGATGCCGGGCAAGCGCAACGGCATTGCGCGGCTGCATTTTTGCCAGTGGACGCAATCGGTGACGGCGGCGATCCGGCGCGAGGCCTGGATGGCCTGTCATGGCGAGGTGGATCCCGAAGAGCTGACCGCGCAGGGCTATCCCTGTTTTGGCGGGTTGGATCTGAGCCAGGTGCGCGACTTCTCGGCACTGACCCTCACCTGGGTGCTCGATGCCACCAAGGATGCCGAGCACCTGGTCTCCAAGAGCTGGTTCTGGACACCGGAAGGCACGCTGATGGAGCGGGCGGCGCGCGATCAGGCGCCCTATGATCTCTGGGTGCGGCAGGGGTTCATCGAGGCGGTGCCGGGGGATCGGCTTAAATACCCCTGGTTGGCCGACGCGCTGGCAGATCTCACCTCCCGCTATCAGCCGGAGGTGATTGCCTGCGATCAGTACGGCTTGGAGCGGCTCAAAGACAGTCTGGCGGAAAAAGGCCTGGTGCTGCCCACCGAGGTGCATCCGCAGGGCTTTCAGAAGCGGGTGCTGGAGAAGGTGCCGGATCCCACCAATCCGGGGCAAGAGGTGGAGATCTATCTGTGGATGCCGGATTCCATCAACAAGCTGGAAAACGCCATCTATGACGGTCGCCAGACCGTGGCGCAGAACCCGCTCCTGGACAGTATGGCGGCCTCGGTGACTTACGCGGAGAACCGCACCGGGCACCGGATGTTTGACAAGGAAAAGGCCCATGGTCGCATCGACGGCATGGTCTCGCTGGCGATGTCGGCGGGGATTGCGCTGTGCCGCGAGCGGGCGGGCAAGGAACACTCGCCCTGGGGCGATGATGAGTATTCTCTGGAGGATATGCTGTGGGATTGATGGGGTGGCGCAGGCGCGCGGCGACTGAGGGCGCAGGCCTGCCAGAACAGCGCGCCGAGGTGGTGGACAGTGGTGAGGCGGCGATTGCGCAGGTGCTCTCCGGTGAGGTGGGCGAAGGGGTGAGCATGCGCGAGGCGCTGTCGCTGCCCGGGGTCTGGGCGGCGATCAACTTCCTGTCGGCGGCCATGGCCGGTCTACCCATCGAGGTCTTTGAGGCCACGAATGATGAGGGCGGCGACAAGAAGCTCAAAGGCGGTGTGGTGGATGTGCTGGGCGCGGCGGTGAATGACAGCACCACGTCGTTCAGCTGGCGCGAGACCTTCTTTGCCGAGGTCTTTGGCCCCGGGCGCGCCTATACCTACATCGAGCGCAACGCGCAGGGACGTGTGATCAACCTGTTTCCGATGGAGTATCACCGCACCACGGTGCGCAAGGATCAGGGGCGGCTCTATTATGACTACCGCGAGCCTTCCGGGCGGGTGAAGACCTACCCGGGCCGGGATGTGATCGACATCGCCTTTTTGCTCAAACCGGATCATGTGAGCAGCCACAACCCGGTGATGACCTGCGCCAGCGCCATCCGCCAGGGCCTAAATGCCAATCGCTATGCGCTGACGGTCTTTGGCAAAAACGGCGTGCCGCCCTATGTGCTGACGGGCCCATTCCAGGCCGCCAAGGAAATGATGCGCTCAGCGGCGGATCTGATGCGGGTGACGCGGCGGGCAGCGGATGAGGGCAAGCCGGTGCTGCCGCTGCCAGCGGGGCATGAGCTGAAGCGGCTCGGCGATGATCCGGAGAAGATGCAGCTCACCCCGGTGCAGGTCTTTGCGGTGGGGCAAGTGGCGCGGATCTATCAGCTGCCACCGGTGTTCCTGCAGGAACTCAGCAAGGGCAATTACAACAATATCGAGCATCAGGATCTTCACCTGGTCAAACACACGCTGCGGCGCTGGGTGAAGAAGTTCGAACAGGAGCTGACGCTGAAGATCTTCGGGCGCGGCTCCAAGCGCTATGTCAAACTGAACCTCGACGGCATGATGCGGGGCGACTTCAAGACCCGCATCGAGGCGATTGTCAAAGCGATCCAGAACGGCTTGATGACCCCCAATGAAGGGCGCGCGCTGGAAAACCGCGCGCCGCTGCCCGGGGGCGATGTGCTTTTGGTACAGGGCGCAACCGTGCCGATTGAGCTGGCGGGCAAGGCCTTTGCCAAGGGCGCGGTTGCACCAGAGCCAGATGACGATGCCGATCCTGACGATCAGGACGACAACGCGGACACCAACACAAACTAACGGAGGCTTGGATGAGCGATCCAACACGCGAGGTGCGCTATTGCGCCGTCGCGCCCATTGAGCTGCGCGAAGACACAGACAAACCGCTGGCGGTCACGGGCTATGCGGCGGTGTTTGGCGAGCGCACCGCCATCGGCCCGCTGGATAAATGGGGCTGGGAAGAGGTGGTGGAGGCCGGGGCCTTCAGCGCCGCGCTGGACCGGCGCGATGATGTGACCTTTTTGATTGACCATGAAGGCCTGCCGCTGGCGCGCACCAGCTCCGGCACGCTGATGCTGTCGCAGGATCAGCGCGGCTTGCGGGTGGAGACGGAGCTGGACCGGCAGGATCCGGATGTGCAGCGGATCCTGCCCAAGATGCGACGCGGCGATCTCTCCAAGATGAGCTTTGCCTTTATCGCCGAGAAAGAGACCTGGGATGAGAGCGGCGCGCATCCGCTGCGCAGCATCGGCTCGGTGCGGCTCTTCGATGTCTCGATTGTGACCGACCCTGCCTATCAGGGCACAGAGATTGGCCTTCGCTCCAAAGCGGCGGCTCTTGGCGGCAGCGCGCTCTGCGTGCGCCGCCGGATGCAGATGCGCGGGCGTCTGTCGGGGCTGCGCTGATCGGCGCTTTGTCCTGCCCTTTTCCATGCCGCGCCTTGGGCAAGCGCAGACCACCACATCCATCACCACATCCAATGAGGATATCATGAGCAAGATCAAAGAACTGCGCGAGAACGCACAGAAACTTCTCACCGAGGCCACCAGCCTGCGCGATGGGATCACCGACAAAACACCATTGGAAGAGGCGCGCGCCGCCAATGACAAGTTCGACGCGATGATGGATCAATACGACGGTCTCATCAAAGAGGCCGAGCGCGAAGAGCGGGCGGCAAAAGCACAGCGCGAGGCCGAAGAACGCCGCGAGCAGGAAGAGCGTGCAGAGCGCGAAAGCCGCCGTCCGGGTCAGGACGAGACCCGCCATCAGCCCGACGCGGATGTGAGCGAAGAATACCGCGAGGCCTTCCGGCTTTACCTGGCCACCGGGGCGGATCTGTCGGAGCTGGACCGTGAAGCGCGCGCGGCCCTGCGCCGGGGCTATCGCGAAGACCGGGCGCAAAACGCAGGCACCGGCGCGCAGGGTGGCTTTTTGGTGCCCACCACTCTGGCGGGCTTTATCAATGTGGCCGCGGCCGCCCATGGCCCGATGATGGATGGGCAGATTGCCACGGAGATCAACCTCGCCAATGGCGCGCCCTTTGATCTGCCCACGGTGGATGACACCACCCAAGAGGCCAAACCCCACGCGGAGGGCGATGAGGGCAAGGACGACGACAGCGGTGACATTGCACTCGGCAAGACCACATTGCTGGCCTATGCGCTGGCGACGCCCTGGATCAAATGGTCCTTTGAGCTGGCGCAGGATTCCGCCTTTGGCTTTGAACCACTTCTGGGCAAGCTGATCGGCGAGCGGATCGGGCGCAAGGGCAATGCCTGGCTGACCACCGGCAGCGGCAACAATGAGCCTCTGGGCTTTGTGACCGGCGCGCCGGTGGGCCATGTGGCGGCTGCTACAGATGCGCTCACCTTTGATGAGATCCTCGATCTGGAGCACTCGGTGGACCCGGCCTATCGCGGCGGGCCCAAGGTGCGCTACCAGATGCATGACCAGTCGGTGAAGGCGCTGCGCAAGCTCAAGGATGGCAATGGCCGCTATCTGTGGTCCGATGGCGATGTCACCAAGGGCGTGCCTGCCACGCTCAATGGGCGGCCTGTGTCATTTAACCAGGCGATGGCACAGATCGGTGCGGGCACCAAACCCATCGCTTACGGTGACTTCTCGGAATATTACGTGCGCAAAGTGGGCAATCCGCTCCTTGGCGTGGCGCGCGAGAAGTTCTTCCCCAACCTCGCCATCATGGGCGTGCATCGCATCGATGGGGCCCCGGCGCAGACCAAGGCCATCAAGGTCCTACAGATGAAAGCGGCCTGAGCCATGGCGATGGAGCGTCTTACCCCACCGGCAGAGGTGCCGGTGGATCTCGCCCAACTGCGCGCGCATCTGCGGCTGGAAGAGGGCGAAGAGGATGGCCACCTGCAGCATTGTCTGGATGTGGCGGTGGCACAGTTTGACGGTGACGATGGCGAGCTGGGCCTCGCGCTGGTGCATCAGGTCTGGCAGCAGAGCTTTCCCCATGTGCCCGGAGCAGGTGGATCGGTGGAGTTGATGCTGGGCCCGGTGGCCTCGGTGGATCAGATCGAGGTCTATACGCCTGCAGGAACTTGGGAGGTCGTGACCGCACCTGAGCTCTTTGAGCTCGGCGGGCGGTTCTATGTCCAGACGCGCAACTGGCCCCGCCCGGGGCGCTGCCCGCTGCCGCTCAAGATCCGCTTTACTGCAGGCTTTGGCACAGCTGCCGATGTGCCAAAACCCATCTGTCATGCCATCCTCTTGTTTGCCGCGCATCTTTATCAGGCGCGGTCTCCGGTGGTCATGGAGGGCAAACCGGCAGAGGTGCCCCTGTCGATCGCGCATCTGGTGGCCCCCTATAAAAGCTGGTGGCGGTGATGAGCATCACGGAACGGAATCGCCGCATTCTCTTTCTTGAGGCACGGCGCGAAGAGAATGATGCGGGCGAAGAAGAGGTCACCGGCTGGGACACGCTGTTTTATCGCTGGGCGGCCTATGAGCCGGTGAGCGATGGCGAGCGGCTCCGGGCGGCGGCGGTGGAACAGCTCAGCGATGCACGGTTCCGGGTGCTGTGGTCGGGGCCCATGGTACAGATCACCGGCGCGCATCGGCTGCGGTTTGACGGTGCGGATTGGCAGATCACCGGCCTCAAACAGCGCGGCTTTAAAGGAGAGATCGAGATCACCGCCTGGAAGATTCCGGAGGTGTCTTGATGGCCGTCAAAATGCGCATCAAGGGCGCGGGCGACATTGAGCGCGCGCTGGCAGCACTGCCGCGTGGCACCGCCAAAGGGGTGATGCGGCGCGCCATGAAGAAGAGCCTCAAACCGGCGGCACAGATGGCGGAGGCGGCCTCGCCCTTTGCCATTGCGGTGACCGCCAAGCTGACCGCCCGCCAGGCGCGTGAGGCGCGCGGAGATCGAGGGCGCAGCAAGGTGGTGCTCTATGTGGGACCGGTTGAGCCAGATGGCGGTGATGCCCCGCATGCGCATCTTTATGAGTTTGGCACCGGCCCCCGCGTGCAAAGCTCCACTCGACGCGCCACCGGGTCGATGCCCGCGCGGCCTTTCCTGCGCCCGGCTTGGGACGCCAGCCAAGCCATGATGCTGGCGACACTCAAACGCGAGGTTTGGGCGGAGATCGAGAAAAGCCTGGAGCGCGCCCGGCGCAAGGCAGCGCGCGCATGAGTATGGAGCGCGAGGTGAGAGAGGCCCTCAAACCTCTGGGACATCCGGTGGTCTGGGGCGCGTTTGACAGAGATGTGGGCTTTCCCCGCATCAGCCTGCAGCGGATCTCCACAGTAACGCGCTACTCGCTCCGGGGGCGCGCGGATCTCGAGACCGCGCGGGTGCAGGTGAACATTGCCGCCAAGACCTATGGCGCGTTGCTGAGCCTTGGCCGCGAGGTCTCAACCACGCTCACCACCTATCGCGGCGGATCGGTGATCCGCATCAAAGAGCTGACCCGGCGGGATTCCCATGTGGAGACCGGCGGTGATGTGATCCGGCTGCAAATGCTGGATGTGCAGGTGCGCTACCGCGCCTGATGTGGCCGGGCAACCGGCGCTTTCCACTACTTTATGAAAGGACGAGCCATGGCAGAGAATGTCATCGCAGGCGATCTGGCGGATATTGAATGGTCCCCGGATGGAGAAGAGGCGACATTTGTCGTCATCAAGGGCTGTAAAACCGTGGGCATCCCCGAGGAAAACCCGGAATACCGGGACCGCACCTCGCTGGATAGCCCCGGTCGGTCGCGTGAATGGGGCGTGGGCCTCACCGACACCAGCGAGCTCACGCTGAGCTGCTTTTATTCCTCCGAACTCTATGAGCAGGCGGCGGCCTATAAGGCGGCAGGCAAGCCCGTGTTCTTCCGGGTGAAGCTGCCGCAGATGGAGGGTCAGGCCACCACGGGGGATGTCTTTGCCTACAAAGCCTTCGTGAACCCGTCGGTGCCGTCGGTCGACCATGAGGGCGACCTGATGACCGATCTCAAACTGCGCCCCACCGGGCTCATCAGCTGGACCAAAGGGAGCTAAGGGATGATTGCGGCAGCAACACTGAAGCAGGGCAAAAGCACCCACAAACTGCGCTTCACCACCGGCGCGCTGATGCGCTTTGAAGAAGACAATAATGGCACAGCCTTTGATGTGCTCCTGGATGATCTGATTCAGGGCAAAGGCGGTGTGCGCCTGTTGATCTCGGCACTGGCGGCGGGGCTGGAGGATGGCGCAGGCGTCAGCCGCGAAGAGGCAATTGCGCTGGTCGATGCGGCGGGTGGTGCGCGGCAGGTGGTGCCCTTTGTGGGCGACGCCATCGCCAAAGCCTTCCCACCCCCAAAGGGTGATGCACCCGGCACCGGTGATGGGGAGGCGACAGCGGGAAAGGCCCGCCCCCCGGCGGGGGCGTAGACTGGAGCGCGCTTTATGCGTCGTGGTGTGAGCTGGGCTTGCACCACGCCAGCTTTGAGGGCGTGACCTTCAAGGAATACGATCTCATCACCCGGGCGCGGATCCGGGCCAAGGATGCGCAGGTGGAAGCGCGCCGGGTGCTCAATCAAGAGCTGGGCGTGCTGGTGAGCCACGCTTTCCACAATCCCAAAAAGATGCCGGATTTTACCAAAGCCTCGGCCCCAAAGGGCCAAGGCAGCCGCGATCCTGCGCATGAGCTGGCCGCTCTGCGCGCAGGCCTGATGAATATGCACTTCCAAAGCAAGAAAGGGCCTTAGATGTCCGCAGTAATTGGCGCGCTGCGCGGCGTGCTCTCGATGGATTCCGCAGCCTTTGAGACGGGCGCAAAGCGGGCCAAGGCCACCATGGGCACGGTGGAGCGGCGCATGGTGCGCCTGGCGGGGCATATGGAGCGCGCCGGGCGTCGCATGGCGCTTGGCCTCACCCTGCCCATGGCCGGGGCGGCCGCGGTGGCCATCCGCTCCAGCCTGCAGATCGTGGATGCGCAAGCCAAGATGGCGCAATCGCTGGGCACCACGGTGGCCTCGATGCAGGTTCTGGAGCGCGCCGCAGATCTCTCCGGGGTCTCCATGGGCGAGATGCAACAGGCCACATTGCAGCTCACCAAACGTCTGAGCCAGGCGGCGGGCGGCAGCGGGGCTGCGGCCAAGGCGCTGGGGCGGCTTAAACTAAGTGCTGCGGAGCTGCAGGCACTGCCACTCGATCAGCGCCTGTCAAAGATCCAATCGGCATTGGCGGAGTATGTGCCAGAGGCCGAGCGCGCGGCAGTGGCCTCGGATCTCTTTGGCAGCCGGGCGGGGTTGATCTTCACCCGCGTCGATGGGGCCGCCCTGCGCACCGCAGCGCAGGATGTGAGCCGCTTTGGTGTGGCAATCTCCGAGGTGGATGCGGATCAGATCGAGCTCACCAATGACGCGCTGTCGCGCATGAGCCTTGCCGGGCGGGGTCTGGCCAATCAGGTGACGGTGGCGCTGGCCCCGGCGCTGCAATCGCTGAGTGACCGCGCCGCAGATCTGGCGAGCTGGTTCAATGGGCTGTCCGATGGCACCAAACGCATCATTGCCACCACCGGTTTGATTGCCGGAGCGGTGGGCCCGGCGGCGCTGGCGCTGGGGTTGATGTTGAAGATCTCCGCCCCGCTGGCGGTGGCGATGGGGGCTGTGGTCTCCACGGTGGCCCTGGCCCCGCTGCGCTTTGCGGCGGCGGCCAAATCGGCCATTGCGCTGGAAATCGCCCTTGGGGCCACCTCGACCAAGGCGGCAGTGGCGAGCCTTGCAATAAAAGGCCTGCAGCGCGGGTTACTGCTGTTGCGCGGTGCGGTGATTGCCACCGGCATTGGCGCGCTGGTGGTGGGGGCTGGCTATCTGGCGATGAAGTTCCACCAGTTGGTGGTGGCCACCGGCGGCTGGGGGGCGGCGCTCAGAGCGCTTGGCACTCTGGCGGTGGGCGTCTGGGAGGGGATCAAAACCAGCGCGGCGGCGATTAAACCCTCGCTGGCCGCAATCTGGTCGCAGGTGCAGGCGGGCTTTACCCGCATGCTGCAGGATCTGTCGCTAAATTGGGGCAACTTCTTATGGACGCTCTCGCAAGGCATGCGGGGTCTCCCCGGATTGTCCGAGGTGCAGCAGAGTTTGCGCAATGCCTCGGATCAGGCCATCGACAAGGTGATGGAGCTGGATCTTGCGGCCAGCTCTTTTGAGGGGCGCGTGATCCGGTTGCGCAAAGAGGCTGCAGGCCAGCTCACGGCGGGGTTTGAGAAAGCCGGGGCGGCCATGCGCAACCTCTCTGGCCAGATGACCAGCGCCAATGACGCCATTGAGGCGGGAGATGACAGCGCAGATGCGCTGGCCAATACGCTGAACACTTTGGATGAGGCGCTGGATGATGGATCCGGCGGCGGTGTGGCGGGCAGCCTGCAGACCACCACTGAGGCCGCGGGGGATCTGAGTTCTGAGCTGGAGGGGCCGCTCTCAACGGCAGTGGATGGCGTGGCGCGCTCCTTTGGCGATTGGATCGCCGATGGTCTGCGCGACTTCCGCTCCATGTGGGATGGGATCAAACAGGCCGCCAAACGCGGGCTGGCGGATCTGGCCGCAAGCTTTGCCAAGAACCAGATCCGCATTGCGCTGGGGCTGTCGCTCACAGGGGCCGGATCGGCCGCGCAGGCGGCGGGCGGCCTGCTGGGTGGTGGCCTCTTTGGGGGTGGCGCTGGCGGTGGCGGCGGTCTTCTGTCGGGGCTTCTGGGCAAAGGTCTGGGTGGATTGTTTGGCGGCGGGGGTGCCTTGGGTGGCATTGCCTCAGGTCTGGGCGGGGTGTTCTCCGGTGGCGGGCTTGGCTCGAGCTTTGCCAATCTCGGTGGGTTGCTTTCGGGGTCCGTCGGGGGCTTTGGTGCGCTTGGGGCCGCCCTGCCTGCGGTGGGCATTGTGCTGGGCGGTGTGGCGCTTCTCAAAAAGGCCTTTGGCCGCAAATATAAACACTCCGGCATCCGCGGCTCTTTTGGGGCCACGGGCTTTGAGGGCAGCGCCTTTGACTTTTACAAAGGCGGCTGGTTCCGCAGCAACAAGACCAAGTATCGCGGTCTGGATCCGGAGCTGGACCGCGCCCTTGATCTGCAGTTTGGCTCCTTGCGCGACCACCTCAAGGACATGGGCGGCTCTCTCGGTCTTTCCATTGAGGCGCTGAAAGACTTCCGTGGCGCCAGCTTTGAGATCATCACCAATGGCAAAAGCCAGGAGGACATCCAGCGCGAGTTGGCCGCCCATATGGAGAACGCCAGCGATCAGATGGCAGAGCTGCTGTTGGGCACGGAGGAATTTGCCAAGATCGGTGAGAGCGCCACACAAACCCTCTCGCGTCTCTCGGGAAGTCTGACCCGCGTCAATGACGCCATGGATCTGTTGGGCCGGGCCGAGTTTGATGTCTCGCTTGAGGGGGCCGATCTGGCCTCTGATCTTCTTGAGGCCTTTGGTGGCTCTGATGCCTTCTCGGTGGCGATCTCCAGCTATTTTAGCGGCTTTTACACGGAGGCGGAGCGCAGCGAGGTCTTGATGCGCCGCCTGCAGGAAGAGTTCGAAGCGCTCGGCATTGCCATGCCCAGCTCGCGCGATGGCTTTCGCGCCCTGGTGGAAAGTCTCGATCTGACCACGGAGGGCGGCCAGGCGCTTTATGCGGATCTGCTGCGCCTGTCGGGCGCGCTTGGCGATGTGCTGCCCAAGGTCGGGGCCTTCACCGCAGAACTGGCGGGGCTGGCGCAAGAGATCGGCGGCGAGATTGGGGTGCAGATCGAGGCCGCACAGCAGATGGTGACCGAGGCGCGCGATGCGGCTCAGGCTTGGCGGCGCACCGCAGAGAGCCTGCGCGGCTTTGTGGCGGATCTGGTCAACACAGAGCTCACGGCGGCCAGCGGTGGGCAGACCGAGGCGATCCTGCGCGCGCGGATGGATGCGGCCTTTGCCAAGGTGCAGGCGGGGGATATGGCGGCGGCGGCAGACCTGCCGGAGTTGGCCCGCGCCTTCCTGCGCCGGGCACGCGAGACGGCCAGCACGGAGCTTGATTATCGCCGCATTGCCGCCGAGGTGCAGGGTCGCCTCGCTTTTGCGGCGGGGATTGCCGAGCTGGAAGCAGGCAATGATGAGGTGCTGGCGGGGCTTTATGAGCAGCAGATCGAGCTTCTCACATCGCTGGGCACCTTCTTGCAGTTGGAAAGCCTCACCGGCGATCAGGTGGCTGAGCTGAGCGAAGGCGTGCAAGAGCTGGCGCAGGATTGGGATGGCACGGTGGCCGCCTTTGAGAGCTCGCTTGCCGCGTTGCAGGATGCCATCGAGAGCGCCGAAGCCTTCAGCTATGAGGATCTGGTGGGCGCGCTTGATGTGGCGGTGACACTGGATGACAGCGCCCCGGACTGGCTGCGCGAGCTGGTCGAACAGGCCGACACCGGCATACGCACCACATTGGACTTCATCATTCGTCGGGATGATCTGACCGCAGCGGATCGCTGGATTGCCACCCATGCGCTCTCGCAGCATGTGGCAACGCTGGATCTGGTGCTGGGATCGGATCTGGATGAGGCCACCCGCACGCTGGCGCTGACCACGGCGGCGGATCTGCGCCGCAGCCTGCGTCTGGATCTGGCGCAGGATCTTGATCCGGACACCCGCGCCCTGGTGCTGACCAAATCCGCCAATCTGTCGCGCCGCATCAATGTGGCGCTGACCGGTGAAGGGGCGGATACGGTGGCGCAGCTCACTGAGATTGCCAATCTCATCGGCAGTGGCGAAGGCAGCGGGCGGCTCACCTTTGGTGGCGGCGTGGTGCTGGAGGCAGATGATGTCTTTGCCGATCTTGTCGACAGCACCGGCGAGCTGGTGGAGCCGATGGAGCGGCTGCGGGGCATGCTGGCGGAGCTGCGCGATGCGGTGGATGCAGATCGCGCAGCACGAGAGGCCGAGCAGCAGCTCGCCAAACTGCAGGCGCAGGGGCGTGGCTTGGCGCTGGGGCTCGAAGATCGCAGCGAGGCCTCGGGCCTTATTGCTCAGATCGCCGCACTTGAGCAGCGCACCGGCGTCTCCCTGCGCCGCAGTGGCAACCGCGATGCAGAGCTGCATGTGGACCCCGAGACCGGTCGCATTCAATATGATGCGGATTGGGTCTCTTATGGGTCAGGCGCGGATCTGGCCGGCTGGAAAAAAGCCTTCTGGGCCGATGGCGGGCTGGAGGATCAGATCGCCGCCTATAACAAGCGCCATGCCAAAAGCAGCAAGGCGCTGGAACAGCTGCGCGCCCAGGTGCGCGAGCTGGGCGGCATTCCGGCCTTTGCCCGCGGCGGCGCGCATCGGGGTGGTGCGCGCATTGTCGGCGAGCGCGGCTGGGAGATCGAGACCACCGGCCCCTCGCGCATTCACAGCCACGCCGAGTCTGTGGCCATGCTGGACAATCGCCCGCTTGCCAAGGGGGTGGAGGAGCTGACCCGCCATGTGGTGGCGCAGGGTCAGGTGGTGCGCATGTTGGTGGATCGCATCGCCACCCATCTGGATGGATGGGATGAGGTGGGGCTGCCGGGGGAGCGGAGCTGATGGACTTCAATATCCTTTCTCCCATGCAAGTCACTGAGGCGGAGCTGGTGTCGTCCAATGTCCCAGAGGACGATCACCCGGAGTGGCAGGTTGAGACCGTCTATGCGGCGGGATCAAGGGTGATCTCCACGCAGACCCATCGAATTTATGAGAGCCTCATCGATGACAACAGCGGGCGGGATCCGCGCATTGACGATGGCAGTGCCTGGCTTGAGCTCAGTGTCACCAACCGCTGGCGCGCCTTTGATCAGAACCGCTCCAACCCGGCGCGGCAGGCCAATGAGATCACCTATTCCATTGTGCCCACGCAGGATTGCGATGCGATCGCGCTTTTTGGCCTCACGGCGGGCAGCCTGCGCATCGAGGTCTGGGATGGGGCGCTGCGGATCTATGATCAGCGCTTTGAGATGGCCGACACCGGCCATGTGGTCAGCGCTTATACCTGGTTCTTTGGCGGTGTGGTCTATGCCCGCCAAAAGGTGGTCAACGGCTTTCCGGGGTATCTCGGGCACCGCATCGACATCACCATCGATGCCAATGGGGCCATGGCCGAGGTGGGTCATATTGTGCTGGGGCGCAACAACCTTTTGGGGCGGGTGTTGAACCTGCCCAGTGTGCGCTTCGTCAGTCACAGCCGCAAAGGCTATGACGACTTTGGCAATGAGATCCTGGTGAAGCGCGGCTCCACCCGCAAGGTGGATCTGTCGCTCCTGGTGCCCACCCATCAGGCGCAGCGGGTCATGGATATCGTGGCCGAGGTCGATGGGTTGGCGACCGCGTTCTATCTCTCTGGCGACGGGCCGGGCTACGGCATCGAGGGGCTTGGGTTTGTGGATGATCACAGCCAGCCCATCGATGTGGCGGGCGAGTCCGTCTTTCCTCTCATCCTTAAAACTCTCAAATAGGAGAATGCCCCTATGAGCATTCCAAGCTTCTCGGCCTTTCCCGAGATCCCCCAGCGCAGCACGCCGGAGGCGGATTTTGACGCCAAGATGTATGCGCTGTTCCAGCACTTCGCGACCACCCACCGCCAGGAGCTACTGGCGTTTATCCAGTTTTTGGAAAACAACGTCACCGCCATCGAGGGCGCGATCAATGGCGTCACTATCGGCCTGACCCATCCGGCAGCCGCCAAGTTCACATCGCTTGCCGCAGACAGCATCAGCGGCGCGGCGGTGCAGGCAAGCCCGGATGACGCCACCGCCGGCCGCTTGATGAAAGTCGGCGCCTTTGGGCTGGGTGGCAATGCGCAGACGCCACCAAACAATGACCTCGATCAGATCGGGGCTGCCGGTGGGCTGTACTATGGCGATGGCGCACAGGCGAATACGCCGCCTCAGTTCGGCAACTCACTGGTGCTGCACATGCCCCGCAATGCAGAGATCTGGACGCAAATTGCAATCAACCGGGGCGCGGGTGACAATCGCATTGTGACACGGCGCAAAACCGGGGCCGGAGCGGCTCCGACGCCGTGGTCAGAGCTGGTCGTGCTGGATGAAAGCGGCAGAACAGCCCAGAATGTCGAGATCAGAAACAGCGGCCCATTCTTAGCCATCACCGACGCTGACACGGGGGTCAAACATACCCTGAGCGGCAACAGCACCGCCGGGCATTTGTACATCAAGACCGATCCTGCGGAAAACATGCCCAATTCCGCCCTGCTGATTGAGACGCAGGGCGTGCGGCAGATGACCGTTTCTAGGAATAATGTTGAGTTCACTGCCCCCATTAAGGGTGAACTAGACTGCTGGGGGCCTGTCCGTGCAGGGGTGGGCGCTGCCGGTGCGAACGCGTTAATGGAGATTGGCCCAGGGCGAACGGCAGACGGGCCGTCATACCTCGATCTGATAGGTGACACTGTATATCACAACTACGGCGCGCGGATTATTCGAAACAGTGGGGAGAATGGTTCCACTACCTTTTCCGCAAGAGGGTCTGGCAACTTCAATATACAATCTGAAGAACCAGCAAACCTAGTGTTGAAAACCGACACAAGAGGTGTGGACAGAGGCGCTGTTATTGACCCCATCGGCAACTTGCGTCCAAGCAGTGATAACGCGCAGTCGTGTGGTTCCGGCTCTTTCCGCTGGTCACAAGTCTATGCCGCATCCGGCACAATCAACACCTCCGACGCGCGCACCAAGACCGACATTCAGGACTTGGACGCAGCTGAGCACCGGGTGGCCATGGTCGCCAAAAGCCTCCTGAAAAAGTACCGCATTCGTGATGCAGTGGCCGAGAAAGGCGACGCGGCTCGCTGGCACTTTGGCGTAATTGCCCAAGAGCTCGCAGCCGCTTTTGAGGCCGAGGGGCTGGATCCCTGGCGATATGGCGTGTTGTGCTGGGATGAATGGTGGTCTGCCGAGGTGGAGATCCCAGCCGAGACCACGCCCATCATGGAAGAGGTGGAGGAAGAGATCACCCACATCGTGATGGTTGAGGAGCCGGTGCTGGATGAGCACGGCGCGCCAACCGGTGAGGTGCAGCAGGTCGAGAAAGAGGTGGTTGAGCGGGTCAAAACGCAAGTTGAGACCGGTGAACTGGAGATCCTCATGGAGGCCCGCACTGAGCTGCAGACCTTCGCCAGCGCCGAGGATGCCCCAGAGGGGGCTGAATATCACAACCGGCAAGGTGTGCGTTACGATGAGCTTTTTGCCTTTATCCTCGCAGCACTCTGAGGCCATTCCATGACCATGATTGAAAACAGCGACCGTGGGATCACCTTAAACAAATCCCTCGCCTGGACCGTGGCCTGTGGTCTTGTGGGCGCAGGGCTTTGGGTGGGCATTCAGGTGGCCACCCTGCGCGGGGAGACCGCTGCCCTCTCGCAGACCATCAACGGGCTGCGGGTGGATCTCACCGCCTCTGAGGCGCGCCAAGCAGCGCTGACCTCACGGGTACGCGCCAATGAGACCGCGCTTGCACGTCAAGATGAGCGCCTGTCGCTGATCCTCTCCACCCTGAACAAGATCGACAACCGGCTTGAGCGCATGGAACGCCTGCCGATCCGCTGATCCCTCCACATTCTGCAACCACCCAAAGCCCGCCTGCGGGCTCTTTTGCCATGGAGATCCCCATGAAACTCACCCCCAATTGGAAAACCACCCTCACCAGCGCCTGGTCGGTGCGGCTGTTGATCCTCGCCGCTGTCATCTCGGTGCTGCCGGTCTTTGTCTCGCTGGTCAGCCCGGATCTTCTGGGCCTCGATCCCCTGGTCTTTGCTGGTATCGCCGCCCTGGTGAATCTCATCGCCATCCCAGCGCGGATCCTGGTGCAGCCAACCTCCGGCCTGTGGCCGGCCTTCCGGCGCGATGAAAGCGGGGCCGTGCGCAAACGCACCATTGGCGTGCTGGCTGGCGGCAGTGTGGCCCTTGCCTCTGCGATCAGTTTCATCGGCCAGTGGGAAGGCCTCAGGACAGAAGCCTACCGCGATGTCATCGGCGTCTGGACCGTCTGTTATGGCGAGACCAAGGGCGTACGCCCCGGTGACAGTTACAGCAAAACTGAATGTGACGCGATGCTGGCCCGCGAGATCATCGCCTATGAGGCGGCGCTGGATCGATGCCTCACCGCTGATGTGCCCACTGGCATGAAGGTGGCTCTGGTGTCCTGGACCTATAATGTCGGCCCCGCTGCCGCCTGCCGCTCCACATTGCTGCGCAAAGCCAATGCGGGCGATCTCACCGGGGCCTGCAATGAGCTGCCCCGCTGGAACCGCGCAGGTGGCCGGGTGATCCGGGGCCTCACCAATCGGCGCATGTCTGAACGCGCCATGTGCTTGAAGGCGCTGAAGGCATGAGGGCGATCACCATAGTCACCGCCTTGGCGCTGATCGCTATGGTCGCTGGCCTTGCCTATCAGCGCGGGGCCTCCGATTGCCGCGCCCAGTATCAGGCCCGCGAGCTCGCGCAGATCGAGCGGGCCAATCAACTGGATCGCGCCCGCATTGCCAGCGAACGCGCCCGCGCCACCCTTGCCAGAACCCTCGAGGAGAAAGCCCATGCGGATCCTGTTGCCGTGCCTCGCTGCCTTGGCCCTCAACGCCTGCGCCGCCTCAACCACCTCCGTTAAAAGCACCGATCCTTGCGCGGAGCCAGTGCTACTGCCGGAGTGGTGGTTGTCTGACAGGGAGGTTGAGCTCCTGTGGGCGCGGGATCGGCGCGCGCTCTTGGACTGTGGCGGGAAGGTCGAGGTGCTGAGTGGGCGGGGGTGATGGCGGAAAGACGCTTAACAAACTCAGTCTTCTGTGGGGGAGATCAAGATGTGTGGGCTTGTTGCCGATACGAGCCTTGAAAATTGTGCGTTAGAGATTTAGTCAGAATTCAGCCCCCGGTTGATCCGGAGGATATGAATATCGCATATGTTACATTGTATTATATAAAACTGGAGCTTCGTGTTGAGGGCGGAAGATGACTTTGATCCTTGGACTCAGTTGCCGCCGCCGGATGATGTCGTTCAGTCAACTTTCAACATAAGTGTTATTGAGGGCGTGCAGCCTCTTGATGCTCAGTTCGGCTTACAAACACCCAAGACTGTACCAGAGGCGCTCTATTCAACGCTATTCGGTGCGAAAGATATTCCGAAGAAGGCTACGCAAACAGCGGATTCGGTCCCGCTGCTGAACACCTACGCAGTCATTGACGCAGCCAAAGTCACGAACCTTGATGAGTGTTTGGAGGCATCCGGTCTGGAGCATAGATGCCTTTTCAAAGGGGCTGCTTACGAAGGCATGAAAGATGTCTCTCCGTGGATTGTGCGACTTGAAGAAGGTAGCTCTTTCACGAGAGATCTTTTTACCTGCTCTGATTCACCGCAACACGTTTGGAAGAAACGGCCAGGCATTTTTATACATTCGCAGGGCTCGCTGACTGAGATCTGGGAGCATCTACGTAGGTTTACCAGAGTGCAAGATGACGCTGGAAAATGGTACTATTTTCGGTTCTGGGAGCCTTATGTTCTTTATGGCCTTGCGGCACATGCGCTTCCAGTTGCCAACCAGATTTGTGCGCCGCTACATTCTGTGTTGGCCCCGCTGGACATGCATACAGCAGGGCACGTCATAAACCTTTCCCCTACAACCAAACGCTCTGAGCGGTGTGTCTTGTTCAAGGAAACACAATCTGTCTTGTCCAAGATCCGCCAACATCAGGTACTTGTTGATATCGCTGAGACGATCCTTTTGGATGGTCAAGTGGCACCGCCATCCCTGGACTGGCCGAAGCAACGTGACAGACTGGTAAACTGGGGTACTCACGCGCGACAAACCTACGGATTGCGCAAGCGCAAGTCACTGCACAGTTATCTAATGATCCGCAATGCCATGCCGCATGCCTTTGATGACCAGGCATTGAGAACAAATGAGATCCTGCTGTCCCAGATGACGGAAGCCGATAAATTGACGATGTTAATCAACTTTTTGAGAACGGTTTGAGAATGACGTTTGCCCGTTTCTTTTCTATCTTAGCCGTCGGCCTGTGCTTGGCGTTTTCAATACAAGCTATGGCGCGCAGCAATAAGCCTGCGACGGTAGTATTTGAAACCGGCGCATGGCGAGCTTGGCCTGTTATCTATCAGTTCACTGTTAATAACGTGACGGTCGGGCTTGTAAATGATGCGCTCAGCAGTGCCGAAGCAGTTCCTCCTACGAACGGAGCGTCTTACGCTGCTACCATTCCTCGTTTGCAAAGCCCGCGTAGCCATATTCTGGAGACAACAATCAATTGGACCGAGTTGTCTACCGGGCGCCATTACACCGCTGATTTCGAGGTCGATGAAGATGCCTATAGTTGGTTCAAGGGCGAAGGCATTCCGTTGTATGTTACGTTTGGGCAACACGGCGCATATACGGTGCGCACCCTATCAAAAGCCCGCGTAACAGAACCCGTCGTAAAAGCGATTGAGCTAGACGATATGGATATTGTTGCAGAAGGCTGTGCTCGGCGAACAGCGACAAAGGCATGGAGCGAGACGCAGCTCAAGACACAGTTGCAACAGGTATTTGGTCATGATGCCGAATTCGTTGAAAAGCATCGGAACGACGCGCTCCCGGAGCCGAGATGTCCTAATCCTGGGAGGTAAGAGATGGCAGACGGATCTTTTTCAAGTTCTGTTCTTGATGACGCTCAAGCAGTCAATGCGGATGAATCACCTAGTGCGAATGCGCAAGTAGATGCAGCAGTTTCAACCTGCCCTGACGTTGCATTGAACTTCGGTGTGTTTTTCGATGGCACCTACAATAATGCCGCCAATGTGGCTGCCTTTAACAGTGGCACCACGTCTCATACTGGCGGGAGCTATGACAACTATATCACCAATATCGTACGTCTAAGCGAGCTCTATTACACCAAGGATCAAGACGTCCCTAACAGTTGTGGTCGCACAGACGAGGCATATCGTTTTGTATACGTTCCAGGTATCGGCTCATCGCCAGGCCAACCAGACGACGCAGAAGCTGCTGCTACCGGCTTCGGGCGCTTCGGGTTGGAAAATGCTCTTCAGATAGCGACAACCGCATTGGAGAGGACGATCAATAATTTCGGTGGTCCCGCCTCAATTCGTTCGATCAAACTTGATGTTTTCGGTTTCTCGCGTGGGGCAGCGACTGCACGCGTATTCGCCAACATCATCGCACAGGGTGAACTGGCAAATGCGGAAGTTCGTTTCCTTGGCCTTTACGATACCGTTGGGTCGTTCGGTGTGCCGGGAGACGATACCGAATACAACACTGGTGAGGATCTCGCGAATCTTATTTGCGAGGTGAACCTTGGTCTTAGCCCTATGTGTCTGTTGGTGCCCAAACAGGAAACTGCGGATCTTGATGTCCGTGCCAGTACCGCGACAAACGTATTCCATATTGTTGGTGATGATGAATTTCGCGCGTTCTTCCCGTTATCCAGTGTAAAGCCTGGCCACGGGGTTGAAGTGGTGATGCCGGGTTGTCACGGCGACGTAGGTGGTTCCAGCCCCCCTGCGGAATATTTCGAAGAGACGATGAACCCGCCGCGCTTTCTGCTAGAGCGTGGATATTGGGATAATGGCGTTCGCCTGGACATTGCTCCGACCAACAACGTTGACCGTCTAATGCGCAACTGGGACTACAAATATCGGCGCACAATTGAACCGGGGATTTGGATCGCCGGCTATACAGCAATGCTCAAACGCGCCCAAAGCGCAGGAGTTCCTTTACATAGTAACGCGGTGGCTATTCCGGATGATTTGAAAGATCTGACGGCGCTTATGATCGATGGCAAAAGCTTACCTGAGAGCGAACGCCGTATAATTCGTACGAATTTTGTACGGATGTCACATGCTGGAGTGGGCCCAAATATGCTGGATGTTAACGGCGCGAGGGAAATCTATCCTAACCAGCCCTGATCGATGTACGCTCCGTGGCACGAGGTCGACGCCTCTAGTAATCTATTCAGTATCGGGTAGCGAACGGGTTACCCTTTTGCTGAGGTACGACGATCAGGTTGCGTATCACGACGAAACGTATCAAGAGAAGTGACGGATGTACGCATATTTTACGCGTCTCATACATTGTCTTATGTTTTTAAACGATTTTAGTTGCCCTCTTGAGGCACCATACCTCCGATAACAACTCAGTATCAGAACGTTCTACGTACCTCGCTCTTAAACGGAATCTGCGGCAACACTTGTGGGCACTTGAAGGGTTAGGCCGGATGCCAGCCCATATCCGTTCGACAAAAATGCACGGTACGTGACGGATCATATCCGCTGCGATCGGAGCGACAAGCATACCGGTCCACACGTACGGCTGACCGCTTTAGGGTCAGCAAATTGAAATCATTTTCCTCACCACGCAACCGATCTGACAGGCTGGTTCCTACATGGATTTGCAACACAGCCGGTGTCTGGTCGGGAACCATCGCGAAGGTGTCGGCGTACCAGCTATGCAAATGCCCGGATAAAATTATGTCGGTGCCAATGCGCGACAGCTCGGCGCGCGCATGCTGTGCGCCGCGTGTCAGCCGTTTGGTTTCGCCCGGTTGATGCTCCAATGGGTGATGAGCAACGACGATGCGATAGGCTTCCTCGGGTGTCTGTGCAAAACAGGTTTGGACTCGCCTGATATCTCCTAGCGAAAATCGCCCCCTTTGCCATCCAAGCGGGTTCACAGAGTTCACGCCGACAACGGACCAATCCGTGTCATGAATCTGCGGTTCGAGATCGCAGGAGATCCACTTCCGGTATCGCCGCCATGGCATCAATACCCGCTCAAACAAGTTGTCGAGAGGGGTGTCGTGATTGCCCGGCACCACGAGACATGGCGCTTTGATGCGGTCGATCATCTCCCGTGCTCGCATGAACTGCCAATCACGCGCGCGCTGGGTCAGATCACCGGAAATCGCCACCAAATCAGGTGCAAGCCCGTTGATCTGTTCAATCAATGGATCCAGAAGTTCCGGGCGGTCACGCCCGAAATGAAGGTCCGACAAGTGCAGCAGACGTTTCAACGCGTTGCATCCCCAAAATCTGTCGGGACAATGACCTGAAGCGCGTCTTCACTCAGGTGTAGTCGAAACGGTCCTTTCATGCGGGCACGCTCTCCGTCGCGCGCCACCAACAGTCTCTTGCGGCGGCCGTGTAATTCAAAAATATCGCTACACATGAGATGAAAATCGCGGTCGCGGCTGGCACGTCCAAGCAGCACCGCCAGACTGCTGCGTACCATCCCCCAGCGTCCATAATCGGGGGCAATCATCAGGGCCAGTTGGCCGTCACGTATGCACTCTGCCCCCTCCATTCCCATTTGGCGCAACTGAAAGGCGTTATTGAACACAAAGACAAGGGGGGTACGCACCGTGGTGCGCTGACCGTCGGCAACAATGTCCAGTTCGAGCGGCCGCGGCCAACGAAACAACACCTTGAGCGCAGACCAATAGGCCGCAACCCGGCTGCGGCCCCAAAAGTCGTAAACCTCCTCGCGGGATCGCAGGATTTGCGGATAAAGACCAAAATTGGCGTTGTTGAGAAACACTCGATCATTGAGCATTGCGACCCGCAGATCACGTTTATGGCCATGGGCAATGACTTCGACGGCGCCCTCAAGATCCTCAGGAATTCCAAGTGAACGTGCGAAATAGTTAAACGTGCCGCGCGGCAGAATGCCCATAGTGCAAGAACTGCCCTTCAAAGCCTGCGCAACGCCGCAAATCGTACCGTCGCCACCAGCTGCGACAATCGTATCATGTCCTTCTGCGACCACCTCCTGCAGGGTCGATGTCAGGTCGCGCTTGGGATCAAGTTCCGTAATTTTCGGCGCGAGACCGTGTTTTGCAAAGGCATCTTTCAGTGCCTGCGCACCACCCGCCGCCTCTTTTTTGCCAGAGTGGGGATTGTGAAGGATGCAGATGCTTTTTTGACGCCGCTGCGCAGTCGTGGGGGAATTGGCGTCAAACATCGCTAGATCCTTCGATATGACCTCTGGTGAGGGTGAAACCCGCTTGGGCCATTGCTCAGTTACCCGCCTAAAACGCGCCGAATGCGCAAAAGTTCCGCAGCACGTACCTCTAAGACAACATGGAACAGGTAGGTGCGCCTTCGTGTTGTCCTGATGAAACCCATGCGAAAGGAACACACCATGAGCGAGCGTAGCATCACTACAGTGAACCCCTTTAGCGAAGCCCCCCTGACCAGTTATCCGCTAATGTCTGACGATCAAATGTTTGACGCTTTAAAGTCGTGTCATGCAGCTTTTGATCAATGGCGCCTGACACCCATTGAGGAGCGGGCAGAGGTTATCGTGCGGATTGGCGAGGCTTTGAACGACCGCAAGGAAGAGTTCGCACAGCTGATGACAGATGAGGTCGGCAAGCTCTTGCGCGACAGCCGCGATGAAATCGATCTCTGTGTTGGTATTTGCAAATGGACCTCTGCCACTGGGCCTGAGGTTCTGGCAGACGAGCACCGTTCGCTGCAGGATGGCCGTCAGGGCATCATCACCTATGCTCCGACGGGCGTGGTCTACGGAATTCAGCCATGGAATTTTCCTGCGTATCAGGCCGTGCGTTATGCAATCGCAAATCTGATGGCGGGCAATGGAGTCTTGCTGAAACATGCCGCCAGTTGCACTGGTAGCGGGATGCTTCTGCGCGAGATTTTTGAATCTGCGGGCCTTCCCGAGCACCTCTTTACGGTTCTCACCATTGACCATGACCAGTCTGACGCATTGATCGCTCATGATTTGGTTCGCGGTGTGACCATGACCGGTAGCGCCAAAGGCGGCAGTGTCATCGCCAAAACCGCTGGCGCACATCTGAAAAAGACGGTCCTGGAGCTGGGTTCCAACGACGCGTATTTGGTGCTGGAAGATGCTGACCTTGATGTTGCTGTTGAGAACTGCGTGGCTGGCCGACTGTATAACAACGGTGAAACCTGCGTGAATGCCAAGCGCTTTGTGGTGACCGATGCGGTCTATGATGCCTTTGTCGAGCGCTATGTTGCCGCGATGTCAGATGTTCCCCTCGGAGATCCCAATGCAGATGAGACTGGCCTAGGCCCGATGGCACGCGCCGATCTGCGGGATGAACTGCACGAACAGGTGAAGGCGAGTGTCGAGAAAGGCGCACGAATTGCCTGCGGTGGCGAAGTGCCGGAGGGTAAAGGGTATTTCTACCCGGCGACCGTGTTGACGGATGTCGCGCCCGGTCAGCCCGCCTATGATGAAGAGCTATTTGGTCCTGTCGCCTCGATCATTCGCGCACGCGACGATGAGGATGCGATGCGGATCGCCAACGACAGCCGGTTTGGCCTTGGCGGTGGCATCTTCTCCAAGGACGACGCCCGCGCGGTGCAACTCGCAAAGCAGCATTTCGATACCGGCATGGTCTTTGTGAACCACTTCAACCTCGCCACGCCAGAGATGCCTTTTGGCGGCGTGAAAGATTCTGGTTATGGCCGCGAGCACGGCGGCTTTGGCATGCTTGAGTTCGTCAATGCAAAGGCGATTGCCGTAGCGGCATGAATAATAAACGGGCCGCAGCGGCGTTTTTGCTGCGGCCCATATTTGTCTCTAACAAGGGATGATAGACCCATTTGAGTGGTCGCAAGCTCCGGGGTTACTCTGGCAACAAGCCTTCTGGCACGTTTTGATAACATACCGGGCGCAGGAAGCGGCGGATTGCCAAAGTACCCACCGAGGTCGCACCAAAGTTGGTCGATGCGGGATAAGGTCCGCCATGAACCATGCTGTCGCAGACCTCCACGCCTGTTGGGAAGCCATTGACCAATACACGGCCTGCTTTGCGCTCGACGAGGGGCATCAGGCGGCGCGCCGCTTCTGTATCACCCTCATCCATATGCAGTGTGACCGTCAGCTGGCCGTGCAGACCTTGGGCCAGAGTTTCCATTTCCGCAGTGTCCCGAACCCGAACGATCAACCCCAGCGGGCCAAAGACCTCCTCGCCCAGCGCGCTGTTTTGCAGATACGCGCCTGCATCGGTTTCAAAGAGGTTAGGAAGCGCAGTGCGTCCCTCGCTATCATTGGTCAGAATGGGCCGCACTTCGGCGCTAGCATTGATGCGTGCCTTACCGTTGCGATAGGCCTCTGCGATGCCATCTGTCAGCATGACCTGCGCAGGCGCATCTGCCAGTGCCTTGGCGGCGGCCTCCACAAATGCATCCCCCTCAGGCCCCTTACTCACAACGGCAATACCGGGATTGGTGCAGAATTGGCCTGCCCCCATGGTAAGCGATGCAGCCCAGCCTTCGCCCAAGCTGACGCCACGCGCTTTTGTGGCTTCGGGGAAGACAAACATCGGATTGACGCTGCCAAGTTCACCAAAGAACGGGATCGGCTCAGACCGCTGCGCGCAAAGATCAAACAGCGCGCGCCCGCCGCCGAGCGAGCCAGTGAAACCAACGGCTTTAATCAAAGGGTGCTGAACGAGGGTCTGCCCGACATCGCGCTTGCCACCCTGAATGAGTGAAAACACACCTGCTGGCATGTCACAGGATTTGATCGCGGCATGAATGGCTTCGGCGATGATTTCACCGGTGCCGGGATGGGCGGAGTGGCCCTTGACGACGACAGGACAGCCCGCCGCCAGCGCCGCAGCTGTATCGCCCCCTGCCGTGGAAAATGCCAATGGGAAGTTTGATGCGCCAAAGACGGCAACCGGCCCAATCGGACGCTGGATCATTTTCAGATCCGGACGTGGCAGAGGCTGGCGATCCGGCAGGGCTGCATCATGGCGTCGGTCGAGGTAGTCACCGGCAAGGATATGGTCCGCAAACAGGCGCAACTGACCTGTGGTCCGACCTCGCTCGCCGTTCAGTCGCGCTTCGGGCAGGCCAGTTTCCTCGGTGCCGATCTGGGTGATCGCCTCAGCGCGGGCCTCAATTTCATCCGCGATCGCATTGAGAAAGGCAGCACGATCTGCACGGCTGCTGTAGCCATATGACCAGAACGCGTCCTCCGCAGCCCGGCAGGCCTGATCTACGAGGGTAGGGGTGCCAATGCTGAAGGCATGCGCCTCGCCGTTTGCAGGCTCGGACATGAAGATCTGCTCTGAGGCGACCCAGTCTCCGGCGATCAGGTGTTTTCCATGAGGGGCGAAGCTCATGCTGCGTCCTCCTTTTGCCAGTTGCTTACCATTTTGCAGGCGATTTCAAAGGCAGCACGGGTAGCACCCACGTCGGCCTCTCCGCGCCCTGCGATGTCAAAGGCGGTTCCGTGGGCGGGTGTTGTGACCGGCACCGGCAGACCACCCTGTACCGTAACACCACGATCAAAGCCCAAGAGCTTGAGCGCGATTTGCCCCTGATCGTGATACATGGTCACAACCGCGTCGATCTCTCCGCGTGTCACTTTGAGGAACACAGTATCTGAGGGCAGCGGGCCCGTAACGGCCATTTGCCCGCCCGCCATCTGGCGCACCGCTGGTTCGATCACGTCGATTTCTTCGCGCCCAAAATTGCCGCCATCCCCGGCGTGCGGATTGAGCGCTGCAACCGCGATCCGCGGGCGGGCATACCCGGCCCGCCGCAGAGTGCGGTCAATCAGATGAGTGGCGTCTTCGATACGCTCAGCGCTGATCACGTCGGCCACATCACGCAGGGCAATGTGACTGGTCACACGGCTGGTCCACATACCATCCAGTGTGTTGAGTTCGGAGATATAGCCGGTCACGCCGAGTTTTTCGGCCATGTAGTGCAGCTCGTCCGAATGTCCGATCCCCGCCAAATGCATCGACGCCTTATTGAAGGGCGCAAAGACGATGGCATCAATCACACCCGTGCGCACGAACTCCAGCGCTTGATCCAGCACTTGCAATGTGGAGCGGCCCGAGCTTTCGGTGCTTTGTGCCAGCACCACCTCGTCGGGGTCGATCGTGGTCATCTCGTGCAGGGCATAGGCTTCGACAGTGGACCAGTCCTGCTGGCTGGCATCTACTTCCGTCATGTCATGTGACAGACCCGCCTGCGCCTGACCCATTTCAAACACGTGACGGTCGCCGATCAGCAGGATTTGCGCGTCGTGTGTGACGTCTTCGGCCAAAAGCCGGGCGACCAGTTCCGGCCCGATGCCGCTGGGATCGCCGGGGATCACTCCTATCCGTGGGGACATGTTTACTCCGTTTCCGAAGCCTCGCCGCTCTCGAGCAAGGCATTCCTGATGTTGGCGACAGCCGAGGCCAGATGATGGCGCAGGGCGTCGGATGTGGTTTTGGCGTCACGGCGGCTCAGGGCGTCGACGATGGCACGGTGTTCGGCCAGCGTCTGGTCGCGCCCGGAACGGCGTTGCGACGATTGGAAACGCGCCCGCCACAGGCGCGCATTGTATTTGCGGTGGGTGTCGATGAGCGGCGCATTGCGGCTGGCCTGAACGATGGCCTCGTGCATTTGCATATCGAGCTGAAACGATTCAAGCGGTGGCAGCGTCCCAGCACCGTCTTCCATCCGGCGCTGACAATCAACGACATGCGCGATTTCAGCATCGGTGATCAGGGCGCAGGCCGACTCCCCCGCAAGGGCCTCTAACGCGCCCATCACCACGAGATTCTGCTCGATCTCTTCGATGGGCGGGTTGGCCACCTGCGGGCGACGGGTGACGGAATATTCCACCAGCCCGTCCTGCTCGAGTATGGTCAGCGCCTTCGTCAGCGGTGTGCGACTGATCCCCAGCGCTGCGGCCAGATCCCGTTCCGAGATATGCGCACCGGCAGGCAGCTTTTCCAGCAAGATCAGTTCACGCAGCTTGTCAGCCGCAATCTCGACCAGCGTGGCACGCGGACGTGCCAGTTCCAGTTCATTCGTATCAAGGTCAGAGATCTCGGCTTTTTTGCTCATGTTATTTTCCCCAGTTCAAAACCACAGGATCCAACGGGCGGATCAACCGAAAGAGAGCCTCCTTCGTCTGCGGATGCAATGGCGCGATGGGGTGACGGCAGAAATCTGACGCAATAACGCCGCCCTCAACCATCGCAGCCTTTGCCGAACGAAACCCGCACTGTCGATTTTCGTGGTTCACTGCGGGCAAGACGCGGGCATAAGCCTCTGTGGCTGCAGTCAAATCACCGGCTGCAAAATGCTGAAGAACCGGTTTGATCTGATCAGGGATCATGGCGCTGGTCATGGTGCCCGTGGCCCCCGCTTCGAGGTCCGCCAGCAGGGTGATCGCCTCTTCGCCATCAAACGGGCCCTCAATCGCATCGCCACCCTCTGCCACAAGTGCGCGGAGCTTGGCTGCGGTCTGCGGGCATTCGATCTTGAATAGTTTGACCATTTCGATCTCGCGCGCCATGCGCAGCAAGAGCGGAACAGGCAGATCGACACCGGACAGGGGCGCGTCCTGAACCATAATCGGCAACCCCACATCGCCCACGCGCGCAAATTGTTCAAAGGTCTGTTCAGCTGTGCCCCGCATCAGCGCCCCATGATAGGGGGCCATCATCATCACCATGGCAGCGCCGTGATCTTTGGCGTGTTGGGCGCGCTCCACCGCGATCTGGGTTGCAAAATGGCTGACCGTCACGATCACTGGTAGCCGACCCGCGACATGTGCCAGCGAGATCTCTGTCAGCTTACGCCGTTCCTCATCTGAGATCAGGAACTGCTCGGAATAGTTGGCAAGGATGCAAATGCCATCATTGCCCTGATCGACCATACAGTCGATCACGCGTTTCATACCTTCGTAATCAACGGTTCCATCCGGATGGAATGGGGTGGGCGCGACGGGCCAGATGCCTGAATATTTGGTCATTCTGTAATCTCGAAGTTATGAAGATGCTTGTCGGAAATCGTAATGCCGAGACCGGGCAGATCATCGTCGAGTTGCAGGAAGCCATCTACCGCCTCCGGATCGCCCTCGAAGATGTAGTAGAACAGCTCATTGCCGACTTCGACGTCGAAGACCGGGAAATACTCTGACATCGGGCAGTTCGTGTTAGCCATGGTCAGGTGATAATTATGCATCTGACCCGCATGCGGGATCACCGGGATCTGCGCGGCCTCAGCGATGGCATTGATCTTTTGGGCCGCGGTGATGCCACCAACCCGGTTGGTGTCATACTGCAGGACGCTGACGGCCTTGCGATTGATAAGCTCTGCACAACCGATGACCGAGAATTCATGCTCACCGCCGGAAATCGGTACGATCCCCATCGCATTGAGTTCAGCATAGCCCGCCACGTCGTCCGCGATTACCGGTTCTTCGAGCCAGCGCGGCTCATATTTGGCCAGTTTGGGCAGCATGCGTTTTGCATAATCAAGGTTCCAGCCCATGTAGCACTCCAGCATGAGGTCGGTGTCGTAGCCGATCACCTCGCGCAGCGCCTCGACCCGTTTTAGGTTCTCACGCATGCCCGCCATGCCATCTTTGGGTCCATAGCCAAAGCGGGACTTGAAACCGGTGTAGCCGCTTTTCATCGCCTCTTCGGCCTCTGCCTGCATGTCCTCAACCGGACCTGCGTAGAGCTTAGAATAATAGACCGGGATCTTTTCCTTGGTCCGTCCGCCGAGCAGTTTGAACACCGGCTTTCCAACCAGTTTGCCCATCAGGTCCCAGATCGCAATGTCGATCGCGGACATAGCTGTCATGCCGATGCCCTTGCGGCCCCAAGCATGGCTGCGGCGGTACATCTTTTCCCAGATGTAGGCGTAGTCAAACGGATCTTCGCCCACCACCAATGGGGCATACCAATCGTCGATTGCCTGTTTCACCAGCGTCGGCGCGAGGGCGGCATTGCCGATTCCGATGGTGCCGTCTTCACATTCGACCTCGCAAGTCAGCCATTGGTGAAAACGAAAGGACTGCATCGCATCGCCCTTGATCCACAGGGCATCAGAGGCGTTGGTGCAGAAATTGCCGGTCGGTGGAACCGTTGGCCCTTTCCAGGTCCAGACGCGGGTTCGGACGAATTTGATCTTGGTCATCAAGGCCCCTCTCTCTTTTGGCTTGGTGTTCGGGACAGGCCGAAACACGAATCATGTTGACATCTGTCTTAACATGATAATGGTGTTTTGGAATGCCAAAATGCTGTAGCGCCAAAAACAAGGGAGGAGAGAGTAAAGCGCAAATCGGAACACCTCATGCATTCCGGTTGCCCTATACTAGCCCACCAAAACGGCGTCGGCCTGCGGCACGACTTTCCTGATCAACGGAGGAAGAATCATGGAAACCCTGACAAAAACACTGAGCGCCGGCCTCGCCGCCGCAGCCCTGACCATCGCGGCGCCTGTTGCGGCGGATACCTATGTTGTGGCGGTGGGCGCCGCCTCAAACAGCCTGCAAGGAAAAAGCGCCGCACGCTTTGCCGAAGAGTTGCAGGCCCAGCTTGGGGATGCGCATAAAATCGAATTTTACGCCGATGCGCAGCTTGGCAATGAAAAAGAGCTGATGCAGAAGCTGCGTCTGGGTACTGTCGATTTCACGCTAATTTCGTCGATCATGACCAATGTCGCGCCAGAGTTCGCGCTATTTGACATGCCGTTTCTTGTGCAGGACCGCGCGCACCTGAAGGCCATCGATGCCGAGATTGTTCAGACCGATCTCGCTCCTCTGGCAGAGCAAGCCGGGCTAAAGGTTCTCTCCACATGGGAAAATGGGTTCCGCCAGATCACCAATAACACCCGTCCCATCAACACCCCCGCCGATCTGGATGGTTTGAAAATCCGCACGCCTTCGTCGGAATGGCGCGTGTCGATGTTCAAGGAATGGGGATCAAACCCCACCCCGATGTCCTTTTCCGAAGTCTTTGTTGCCCTGCAAACCGGCACAATGGACGGTCAGGAAAACCCGCTGACGAACATTGTCGGTGCGAATTTCCAAGAGGTGCAGAAATACCTCAGCCTGACCGGTCACGTCTATTCGCCCACCTATCTGACCAGCGGCGCGCAGACATGGGACAAACTGCCCGATGATGTCAAAGCTGCTGTCACCGAAGTTGCGGCTTCGGTTCAGGACTGGGCGCTTGAGCAGGGCGAAACCGCCGACAACGAGCTGGTCGATAAGGTTCGTGCCGCCGGTGTCGAGGTCAATGTGGCAGACAAGGCGGCCTTTATCGCGGCGTCAGCCCCAATCTACGAAGCCTTTGCCAATCAGGTGCCCGGTGGTGATGCGCTTGTCAGCCGCGCACAAGATCTGGCCCAGAAATAACCATGTGCTCCGGTCGGCCATCACCGGCCGGAGCCAACTTGAGACAGGAGATGGGCATGATCGCAATGATCGAGCGTATACTGTTACGGGCAATCGAGACGGTATGCCTATTGCTGCTGGTAATCCTGGCAGTGTCCGTCGTGTATTCGACCACCATGCGATACCTTGGCGCGTCGCCCGCGTGGTACGATGAAATTGCCAGCGTCCTTCTGGCGTGGCTCACTTATTTCGGCGCTGCCTATGCGGTGTTCCTGCGCCAGCACATGGGATTTTCCGGCATTGTAACCGCGCTGCCAAAACCGCTGGCCGTTGCGCTGGCGCTGTTTTCCGAACTCTTGGTGATCACCTATTTCGCGGTGGTTGCGTGGTACGGCAATGCGGTGCTCGCAGTGGCCAAGTGGGACTCGCTGCTCTCGCTGCGCTGGATGACATTGGACATCGTTCAATCGGTGATCCCGATTGCCTCGGTCATTATGATTATCGGCACCGTGTTGACGCTCCCCCGTGCCCTGCGTTTTGCGGCTGAAGGGATCGACCCGGAACATGCCGAGATCGAACAGGCCATCGCAGAGGCCGAAGCAGAAAATTCCGCAATGGCAGACAAGGAGGGCGCAAAATGATCCTGCTGCTGACCACAATCGTCCTGATCGCACTGATCCTTATCAATGTCCCGATTGCCGTCGCGATCGGTGTTGTCTCAATGGGAGGTTTCCTGCTGACCGCAGGTCCCGAAAGCCTGAACGACATGGTGATCAAGCTCTATTCGGGTTCGACCTCCTTTCCTTTGATCGCCATTCCACTGTTCATTCTGGCCGGAAACCTGATGAACACTTCCGGGATTTCACTTCGGCTTATCAATTTTGTGACCGCACTGATCGGGTTCATCCGAGGCGGGCTCGGCATGGTGAATATCGGTGTCTCCATGGTGTTTGCCGAAATCTCCGGCTCTGCCGTGGCTGATGTGGCTGCGACCGGCACGGTTTTGATCCCCGAGATGAAGAAGCGCGGCTACTCGCGCACATTGGCGGCAGCGATCACCTCTTCATCGGCGTCACTGGCAATTATTATCCCGCCCTCAATCCCAATGATCCTGTACGGAGCAATCGCGGAAACCTCGGTGATCAAGCTCTTTGTTGCAGGCGTGGTGCCGGGATTGTTGGGGGCCTTCTTGCTGATGCTCGTCACATGGGTGCTGGCGGTGCGCTACGATCTGCCGCGCGCCGAAGGGTTTGACCCCGCGCACGTCTGGCGCACCTTCAAAGAGGCATTCTGGGCGCTCACCATGCCCGTGATTATCCTTGGCGGGATCTTCTCTGGCTTTGTCACTGCAACCGAGGGCGCAGGGCTTGCCGTTGTGGCCGCATTGGTGATCGGTCTGTTTATCTACCGAGATCTGGATGTGTCACGACTGCGCAAAACCATGCTCGAAGGGATCAGCCAGACCGGGATTGTGATGCTTCTGGTCTCCACATCTGCCGCTCTGGGCTTGTTCCTTACCCAAGCGCAGGTCCCGCAGCAATTGGCGGCGCAGATCACAGAAGTCACCACCAACCCGCTGATTGTTCTGGCCCTGCTGAACATACTCCTGCTGGTGCTGGGCATGTTCCTGCATGGTGCGGCGGCGATCATTCTGGTGGTGCCCGTGGTGATGCCCTTGGTCAATGCGGTGGGGATTGACCCCATTCACTTTGGCATCATGGTGACGCTGAACCTTGCCATCGGGCAACAGACCCCGCCAGTTGCGTCGGTCCTGATTACATCTTGCTCGATTGCGCGTGCCGGGATCTGGGAAACCTCCCGTACCAACCTGCCCTTTATTGGGGTGCTCGCGCTGATCTTGCTCTTGGTGACATACGTGCCGGAGCTCTCCTTGGGGCTGACACGCTTCCTCGACTAAACGCAATACCCCCGGCCAAGTCCCGCTTGGCCGGGGGTATTTTCATCTGGTGAGGCGAACAGTGGCAATGTTCCCAGCCGGTTTTCAGCTTTTCACGTCGCCCTTGCTTGGCTCCGAAGTGTCATCCAGATCTATCTCGACGTCATCACTGACATCAATCGGCTCCGGATCAACGATCGTGAGCGCTCCGGTGCCAGCCTCTGCACGCGCCGCCAGCAATGGCAGCATCGCCGCCCCAGTCGCCGAGTGATATTCCGGTGTTTCAGGGCGTTTCCAAGTCAGCGTGTCAAAGCTTGCGCAGTTTTCACATGTCGGCGCCCACTCCGCATGGATGTGATTGCAGCTCTCGCAAACCCACTGCGGCCCGCGCGGCGCAGTAAGCGCCTTGGTCAGCCACCCCTGTACCATGGCATCGGGGCCACCTTCGCCCTTTTCAATTGCTGCCATCAGCGTCAGTGCGCGCGCATCCGGCGCACGGTCCACGAGATCGCCCAGCGCGCGACGTGCTTCGGGGAAATCTTCTGCGACGATCAAAAGCTCTGCCCGCACCAGACGCGTTTCATCGTGGTCTGGTTTCACCCGCAACAAGGTCTCGAACCGTTTCACACGCTCCTGCGCGCTCTCATTGGGCTCTATCTCAGCAAAGGCGTGAGCCAAATCGGGATGAGGCTGCGCCTCCCATGCTTTCTTGAGAATACGCACCGCATTGCGCGGCTTGCCTTTTGCGATGTAACTGCGCGCGGCAAGGGCTGCAGCAGGCACCAGATCTGGCGAGAGGCGGTTGGCCTCAATGGCCTGTTCTTGTTGTTCCGGCGTGGCTTCCTCAGCCAAAAGCGCCTTGGACGAGGAAAGCGCAAGCACAGCGTCACGACGTTTAAACACCTCACGCGGTAGCGTTCCGGTCTTGAGTTTGGTTGCCAAGGTCTGACGCGCGCCTGCCCAGTCTTCGGCCTGCGCTTGCAATTTCAACAGGGTGTCCTGCACCTCTTCGTGCTTGGGCCGCAATGCGAGCGCCTTTTCAGCCAGTTGCCGTGCGGTCTCGGTATCCCCTTCAGAGAGTTTCTGTTTCATGATCCCACGCACGCCAACAAAACGGGTGGATTGATCGGACAACAGACGTTTGTAAGCCTCTGACGCCTTATGCGTGTCACCAGCCATTTCCGCGGCCTGCGCCACCACAAGATCCGTCAGGGCCGGGTCTTGAAGATAGCGCTCTGCCTTTGCAGCTTTTGAAAGCGCCGTGCGCCCCTCGCCCACAGCCAGCGCCATGAGACTGTCCGACAACGCCTGATAGCCACGCCGCTCGCGCCCTTTGTCGAAATAGCGTGACAGAGCCGTTTCATCTCCGTTCAGAAAACGCAGCGTCGCGATCAGCAACGACAGCAGCTTAAAGAACAGCCACGTCAGTACCATCAGCGCAACCAGCGCCATCACGGACTGCAGCGCACCAAGTGTATATTCGATGCCTGCAACGGTGATTT
This sequence comes from Tritonibacter mobilis, assembly GCF_001681715.1. Classification (GTDB taxonomy): domain Bacteria; phylum Pseudomonadota; class Alphaproteobacteria; order Rhodobacterales; family Rhodobacteraceae; genus Epibacterium; species Epibacterium mobile. The sequence continues at coordinate 241,497 of NZ_LNWY01000005.1, forward strand.
GCACACCTCCGGCGGTTTCCATCAGGACGCCTGCACCGAAGGCCAGAAGCGCAACGATCGCGACGAATACGAGAATCTTCAACAATGACCAGAGCATGGCGACGTCCTTAGTTGGCGTTCAGGCTTTGCGACAGCGCGTCGGTGGCGGCTTCGGCATCAAGACGAATCCGTGCCGATGTTTGCCAGGCCTCCAACTGTGCTTTTGCGCTATCAGGCAGGGCTGCAAGTTCATCAAGCGCTGCGGATATATCTGCGCCCTCAACGGCGGCACCGGCGCGTGACAAGATCGCATCCGGATCATCGCCTTCACGTGGGGCAACGGAACGTGCACCAAGATGACGATTCACATAAGCCATGATGCCACCACTGCCTTTGGTTTCCTCTCGCGCTGCTGCAAGCGCCGCGCGGGCGGCCGGGGCGAACCCGTCGCGCAAACCAGCCAGCGTCGCAACGCCTGTGTCTGCCGCGACTTGAATATCCTCAGGCACCTCAACTTGAAGACGGCTGAGTTCCGCAACCAGATCACCATAAGGCGCACCCGCATCCAATGCGGAGCGCAGGCGTGAAACCACCGATTGTGCAGCGGCTATGCGCGCGGCTTCCGCACTCGCACGCTCCATCTCTTGCGCCTCAGTGACCATGCGTTTCACTTCGGCCTGCTGCTCGCTCAGGCTATCGCGGACACGCTGCAGTTCTGTTTCAAACGCCTCGACTGCGTCAGCGGATGCACCTTCAGTAATTGGGCGCGCTTCCAATGCTGCGACACGGTCCGAGAGGCCTTGCAGGGTTTGTGCCACTTCCGCGTTAAGATCGGACCCCGGTTGGTCCTCATCGTCTTGAGCAGTCTCAAGCGCGGACAGACGTGCATCAATCGATTCCAGATCAGGAACTTTGATCGCCGAAACGCTACCGCGAAGGTCCGCAAGCTGCGATTTCAATTCCGCCTGAGCGGTCTGCAACGGTTCGATATCGACACTGCTGCCGCGCAAAGAAGGCGGCAGAACGCTATCGAGCACGTCACCCTTGCCCGCAACAAAGCCGATCAGCGCCGCTACGACCCCCCCCAGAACCGCAGCCCCAAAGCCGCCGCGCTTTTCAACGATGCGCTCTTGAATCACAGGAACAGGCGCTGACTCTTCGTGGGTTGCGCCCTGTTCGGTCTCGGTCTCGGTCTCGGTCTCGGTCTCGGTCTCGGAAACAGGCACTTCGGTTTCAGCGAAGTCGTCAAGCTCCTCCGTGGCCAGCCGCTCTTCGACCTTCTCTTTACTTACCTGTTCAGACTCTGTGCTGAGATCCTGCTCACGATCGTCCCTGGACTCCTCCGGGGTCGGTTTTGCCATGTCACCAGTTTTCTTGTCTTCAGCCACTCTGGCCTCCCCCGATTCCCCAAACGTACTCAACACCCTACGGTCCGACCCTAGTCTTCACGCGGCTCCGTCTCAACCCGAAGCCACGTCTGTGCGACATCACACACCAATTCCACCATCGCTTCAGCTGTTGGAAACTTACTTACGTGTCGTGCACCACTTTGCAAGCGCGGCATCGCCTCGGCGACCTGCTCACTCATTGCAATCAGCGACAAATGCGCATTTTCAGGACATAAGCTGGCAAAATGCGCAGCGGTGCGCGGTGAAAAAAGCGGCACGATCAACGGCCTCTGCGTCGCAAGTGCCGTATCAGCTTCTGTCGTAAAGGAAGATAGTTCCTGACGATAAATCGCCATACCACTGCATGAAATCCCCGTATCCGACAGGCGCTTTGCAACTGCTCCACGGGTATATTCCCCGTGTAGATGTAGCAGATTTCCGCCCGGCACATCAGCCCGCAAGGCTGCGACCAAAGCATCAGCAGTGTCACCAGAATACTGCGCGTCCCATCCTGCCAGTCTTGCTGCTTTCGTCGTGCGCTCCCCCACGCAATAGGCTCTAATACGCAGCGGTTGACCATCTGAAGCCACTCTCACCCCCTCGCCCGAGGTAAAGATCACCGCATCCACACCACCAAGATCAATCATGACCGGCAGCGCGGATATCTCCAGCAGCGGAGCATAAATGATGGGTAAATTTGCGCGCAGATTAGACGGCAATAACTCAACAAACCGCTGCGCGGCCTCGCGCGGGCGCGTCATCAGAAGGGCTGGCCCGTTCTCGTTCACCTGCACGCTCCCGGGATTGTTTGCATCACCTCATGGTGGTAGCCCCGCAGCACAAAGGATGCAACGGTAGGCCTATGACCCAAACGCTCACTCTTCTCGGACTGGAAAGCAGCTGTGACGACACTGCTGCTGCCATTGTGCGGCAACAGGACGGTGCCCCTGCAGAAATCCTGTCGTCGGTCGTCTTTGGCCAGACGGAGCTGCACAGCGCTTTTGGAGGGGTCGTACCAGAGATCGCCGCCCGCGCTCACGCAGAAAAGCTCGATACTTGCGTGCGGGATGCCTTGTCTGAGGCAAATCTGACGCTGGATGATCTCGACGCAATAGCCGTGACCGCAGGTCCGGGGCTCATCGGCGGCGTGATGTCGGGCGTGATGTGTGCAAAGGGGATCGCGGCGGCAAAAGGGCTGCCGTTGGTAGGTGTTAATCACCTTGCAGGGCATGCGCTGACGCCGCGGCTGACGGATGATATCGCTTATCCCTATCTGATGTTGCTGGTTTCAGGCGGCCATTGCCAATATCTGATTGCGCGCGGGCCAGAGGCGTTCTCGCGCCTCGGTGGAACGATTGACGATGCGCCGGGTGAAGCGTTTGATAAAACCGCACGTCTGCTCGGCCTACCACAACCCGGCGGCCCATCCGTGCAAAAAGAAGCCGAGCACGGCGATCCGGCTCGGTTCCGTTTTCCGCGCCCCCTACTGGACCGCCCCGATTGCAACCTGTCCTTTTCCGGACTGAAGACGGCCTTAATGCGGATGCGGGATCAGATCGTGACGGAAAAAACCGGCTTGACCCGACAAGACCGCGCCGATCTTTGCGCCGGTTTTCAGGCCGCTATCGTCGATACATTGGTGCAAAAAACACGCCGTGCCCTGACACTCTACCTTGATGAAGCGCCCGCAATTCCTACGCTGGCCGTCGCCGGCGGCGTTGCGGCCAATACAGAAATTCGCGCTGGCCTAGTGGCCCTTTGCGCCGAATTAGAGACTGATTTCCTCGCGCCACCCCTAAATCTATGTACGGACAACGCGGCCATGATCGCCTACGCCGGACTTGAGCGATTTCGCACCGGAGCACGCGATGGCATGGATCTGGTGGCCCGCCCGCGTTGGCCGCTGGACCAGACCAGCCCCGCGCTTATCGGCAGCGGGAAAAAAGGAGCGAAAGCATGAGCGTCGCAGTCCTCGGCGCAGGTGCTTTCGGCACCGCCTTGGCGATTTCACTGGCGCGCAAAGCACCTGCAACGCTCTGGTGTCGTGATGAGGCCCATGCGGCTGAAATGCAGGCCTCTCGCGAAAACACCCGCCGCCTGCCGGACGCACCCCTGCCCGTGTCCCTGACCGTCACCTCGGACACTGACTGTTTCGAGGCGCATGATGTGATCCTCCTTGCGGTGCCGATGCAGAAAATGCGCAGCTTTCTGGTGCAGCATCGCGCGGCACTTGCGACCAAGACACTGGTGGCCTGTTGCAAAGGGATCGAACTCGACACTGGATTGGGTCCGGTCTCCGTGCTGCGCGAAGCGGCTCCTGAGGCAACAGCGGCCTTGCTGACTGGCCCCAGCTTTGCGGCTGATATCGCTAAAGGCCTGCCCACCGCGCTGACGCTGGCCTGCGACCCGGACGAGACCGGCAAGATGTTACAATCCAGCCTTTCCACGGACAATCTGCGGCTCTATCGCACCACGGATCTCGTCGGTGCCGAGATTGGTGGCGCGCTGAAGAACGTCATCGCAATCGCCTGTGGTGCGGTCATCGGCGCACAGCTTGGCGACAGTGCCCGCGCGGCGCTGATGACACGCGGCTACGCAGAGATGCAGCGACTGGCCCTTGCGCGCGGTGCGCGGCCGGAAACCCTCGCCGGGCTTTCTGGATTTGGCGACCTGACGCTGACTTGTGGCTCGGAACAATCCCGCAACTTTCGCCTTGGCCTCAGTCTGGGGCGTGGCGAAGTTTTTGACCCGTCGATCACCGTTGAAGGCGCTGCCACCGCCCGCGCAACGGCAAAAGCCGCCCAAGTGATGGGGCTGGAGATGCCGATCACGCAAACGGTAACCAATTTGCTGGATCAAAGGTTGACGATCGCGGATGCTGCGGATCAACTGCTTAAAAGACCACTAAAAGAGGAATAAAATGCTTATTGCATTGATTGCCCGCGACAAACCCGACCATCTGCAAACCCGTCTCGACAATCGTGCGGCACATCTTGCCTATATCGAGGAGACCGGAGTTGTCGCCCAAGCGGGCCCTCTGTTGGACCAGAACGGCGACATGGTTGGTTCTCTGGTTATTCTGGATGTCGAAGACATGGCCGCTGGCGATGCATGGGCTGCCAATGATCCCTACAACAAGGCTGGTCTCTTTGAAGCGGTCGAGTTGATCACCTGGAAGAAGGTCATAGGCTGATGGCGTATTGGCTGTTCAAATCCGAACCCAACACCTGGGGCTGGCACGACCAGGTCGCCAAAGGGGATGCTGGCGAGGAATGGGACGGCGTGCGCAACTATCAGGCCCGCAATTTCATGCGGGAGATGAAGCTGGGGGATCGCGGGTTTTTCTATCATTCCCTAAAGGAAAAATCCGTGGTCGGGATCGTCGAAGTCTGCGCCGAGGTGCACCCAGACAGCAAAACGGATGATCCACGCTGGGAATGCGTGGACATCAAGGCCATTCGCGCCTTTGCACAGCCGGTATCTCTGGACCAGATCAAGTCAAACCCGACCCTGGAAAACATGGTCCTGGTCAAGAACTCGCGGCTCTCCGTCCAGCCGGTGACAGAGGCCGAGTGGAATGAGATCTGCAAGATGGGACACACACAGGCCGATTGACCGGATCGCGTGATCTGGCATTGTTGTCCTTAACCGCAGCAGGAAGGGACAATGGCATGGAACTGGTCAGTGTACTTGTAGCGACACTTGCGGCATTTGCTTCAGGCGCAGCCTATTATGGCGCACTTGCCGATCCATGGATGGTAGCCTCTGGCGTTGAACGTGACGCGGAGGGGAAACCCAAAGGGGGTCAAACTCCTGCGATTTTTGCCATCGCGTTTCTCTGCCAGTTGATTGTCGCGGGCATGATGCGTCACGTGTTCAGCCTCTCCGGGATTGAAACTCTCGGCGCAGGGTTTCTTGCCGGGCTGGGTATTGGGTTGTTTTTCATCACGCCTTGGATCGCGCTCAACAATCTCTACAGCATGCGGCCACGTATGTTGACGATCATCGACGGCGGATACGCGGCTCTTGCATGCGCCATAATAGGGCTGATCCTGACCCTATTCTAATTGGCGTTCGGCCACGAAAAAAGGCCGCTGGCGATGCCGCGGCCTTCTCGTGTACTCAACGCCCACTCCCACCGTGCACGTCCGAGATTTTCTCGCAAAAGTTGCGTCTCCTCACTATCTACCCCGAGAACGCGAAGGAGTGCAATTCTTACGATCCTACAATCTCATTAAAACACTAGGGTTTCTATCCGGCCGATCTGATCAGACGTACATCGCCTCTTTGCCGAAATGTTTGGTCAGCATGTAATATACCACGGCGCGGTATTTGTTGCGCTCCGATTTACCATAGGTCTCGATCACCTTGTTGATTGCATCCATCAGCTCTGGACCGTCTGCCAAGCCAAGTTTCTTGATCAAGAAGTTGTTTTTCACTGTCTCCAACTCATCCGGTTGGCTCGACGCTACGGTAGAGGCATCGGCATTATAGATCGCAGGACCGCAACCAATTGTCACCTTGGTGAGAAGATCCATATCCGGCGTCATGCCGCATTTGTTCTTCAGATCATCCGCATATTGTGCAATCAGCTCTTCACGCTTGCCCATCGTTAAATTCTCCTGTCCTGGATCTTCTGCCCTGCTGGCAGAGTTACTGTGGTTTGACGGTAGGAGGATTTCATATTCCAACAAAGGGGTTTTTCTTCGCTTTGCGCATCACAAATGCGTTGCGGGATGGTGGGAGGGGCGATGTTCCCCCGGAACGAGCGCCGGACAGCATCACGAAAAAACCCGGCGCGGTGGCCGGGTTTTCCAATTCTTCAAACATTCAGTCGCTTAGTAGCGGTAGTGTTCGGGCTTGAACGGGCCTTCGGGTTTTACACCGATATAGGCGGCTTGCTCAGGCGTCAGCTTGGTCAGTTTTGCACCGACACGCTCCAGATGCAGCGCCGCGACTTTTTCATCGAGGTGCTTGGGCAGGATATAGACTTTGTTGTCGTACTCATCGCCACGGGTCCAAAGCTCGATCTGCGCCAGAACCTGGTTGGTGAAGGAGGCAGACATCACAAAAGACGGATGCCCGGTCGCATTGCCGAGGTTCAGCAGACGTCCCTCAGAGAGCAGGATGAGCCGATTGCCCGAAGGCATCTCGATCATATCCACCTGTTCCTTGATGTTAGTCCACTTGTGGTTCTTCAGGTTCGCCACCTGAATTTCATTGTCGAAATGGCCGATATTGCCAACGATGGCCATATCTTTCATCTCACGCATATGTTCGATGCGCAGAATGTCTTTGTTGCCTGTGGTGGTGATGAAGATATCCGCATCCAGCGCCTCTTCCAGCAGGACCACCTCATAGCCATCCATGGCGGCCTGCAACGCGCAGATCGGGTCTGCTTCGGTCACTTTGACCCGTGCACCAGCACCGCTCAGCGACGCGGCAGAGCCTTTTCCCACGTCACCATAACCACAGACAACGGCAACCTTACCCGCCATCATGGTGTCAGTGGCGCGGCGGATACCGTCCACGAGGCTTTCTTTACAGCCGTATTTGTTGTCGAACTTCGACTTGGTGACAGAATCGTTCACGTTGATCGCCGGGAAGGGCAGCTGGCCCTGTTTCACCAGTTCATAGAGACGGTGCACACCGGTGGTGGTTTCCTCGGAAACACCCTTGATCTGATCGCGCATCTTGGTGAACCAGCCGGGGGACTGTTCCATCCGCTTCTTGATCTGCGCTTTGATGACCTCTTCTTCCTCGGAGGTCGGAACCGCGATCACGTCTTCACCCGCCTCGGCACGTGCGCCCAGCAGAATATAGAGCGTCGCATCGCCGCCATCATCAAGGATCAGGTTCGGGCCTTCAGGGAACTGGAAGGACCGGTCGAGATAATCCCAATGCTCTTCAAGGCTCTGACCTTTGATCGCAAAAACCGGAACACCCGCTTCGGCGATGACCGCAGCAGCATGGTCTTGGGTCGAGAAGATGTTACAGGACGCCCAGCGCACATCGGCACCCAACGCCACCAGCGTTTCAATCAACACAGCGGTCTGAATCGTCATATGCAGCGAACCAACGATACGGGAGCCTTTCAGGGGCTTCTCTTCACCGTATTCCTTGCGCAGCGCCATCAGGCCCGGCATTTCGGTTTCTGCGATGTCCAGCTCTTTGCGGCCAAAGCCCGCCAGCGAGATGTCCTTGACGATATAGTCTCCGGCCATTTTCTGCTCCGTTTGAGATTTCCACAGGATTCTTGGTTTTGGGAGGTAACACCGCAAAGGTTGATAAGCAACGAAGATGGCGGCGCACTTCGGCGATACCGGAGGATATACGATCTGCCACTCGTATACAGGGTGGGATCAACTGGCGGGATCGTTGCGCCGTTTATGTTCCGGAACGATAAAGTAGTCATGCCCCGAAGCCACCATGCAACTCAGACCTGTGGGATGTGAGACCAGCACTGTGAACGTGCCGCTTTGGGATGATGACCAGATCTCAATGATCACATCCTGAGAACGACCGCTTTGCAGTCCAGCAGAGCTAAGCGTTTCGTTGAACTGGCGTTCCAGACGTTCAACCACAATTTCTCGAGGGGCACAGTTTTGTGCCCGAGCAGGTGGCGCGATGGCAGCCATGCCGAACACCAATGCTGAGGATATGAGCCGTTTGAACATTGTGCTTCTCCTTTCCTGTGTAAGCACCGGAAAAGGACAAGCCATGTCGGGGACGTGCCCCTTTCTGCTATAAATATGGGGATCTAAGCCCTGCGGATCAAGGAAAGCCCAGTTCAACTCATTGTCGCTCACAGTGAGCGCCAAGCATTGGCTACATAGGCCGCACTGCCAATGAATGTCGGTTTGCAACCGCGCAGCGAGAGGGGTAGCAAGTGCGCAGCGCGACAATCACGGATCACATCATGGCTGCGAAATCTCCCCGTGCATGGCAACGAATGCTCTCTGGGCGCAGGCTTGATCTGCTTGATCCGACCCCAGTTGATATCGAGATCGAAGACATTGCGCACGGGCTTGCCTTTGTTGCCCGCTGGAATGGCCAGACGCGTGGAGATTTTGCGTATTCAGTGGCCGAACACTCACTACTGGTGGAGATCATTCACGGCCGCATGTATCCCAAGGCTCCGGTTAAGTGGAAACTTGCAGCACTTCTGCATGATGCGCCGGAATATGTCATTGGGGATATGATTTCACCGGTGAAGGCTGCAGTAGGGCCCGGATATGGAGAGCTGGACGCACGTCTCACCTCGGCGATTCACATCCGTTTTGGTCTGCCCGCAGCTCTTCCTAAAACGGTGAAAGCGCAGATCAAACGTGCAGATAAGGTCTCAGCATGGATGGAAGCGGTCCAGATTGCGGGATTTTCTGAATCCGAGGCGACAAAGTTCTTTGGCAGGCCAAATGCCGAATTGATTGAGGGTTTGGACATCTATCTGCGCCCCCCTGTGGAGGTGCGCAGAGATTTTGTCAGCCGTCATGAGGCATTGCTGAGCCAGCTTTAGATTCAGCCGTCGTTTTGTGCGGCCTCGCGGGCCTCTCGGCGGGCACGGCGCGCAGCGCGGCGGGCGCGACGTTCCGCGCGCTCTTGTTCTTCCCGCGCCTTTTGGAAGGCAGGGGACTCGACAAAACGATTGCTCTTGATTCCCTTGTCCTTGAGGACACTCTGGCGTGCGTGATCATCCAGAACGGGCCAATTTTCACCACCTGAAATGAAACCGCCATCCTTGAGCGCGCGTCCGATGACGGAATGATCCAACTCCCCGAAACTCAACCGGCTGGAGCGCTGATTGTCCTTTGGCACCCATTCCGTCCGAAGGGCGCCAATCACCAGCGGATCGCATTTGCAGAAGTGGCGAACATTGTCGGTGAGCAGGGTATGCGCAGTAGATTTACGCCTCAGCACCATTGCAACTTTCTGGTCTGGTCGTCCCACCATCGCATAGAGATGCAGCGCCGATCCGTCCGCAGCAATCACCTTGCGCGCCGCTTTATAACGGGCCAGTTGCGCGGAAAGGCTATGTTCCTGCGGATGATAAATCTCGTAGCCCTCAGCCGCGAGATACGCCTCCATCTGCTCTTCGCCCAAAAGACCACCCTTGCCCAAACCCAGTTTCGAACGAGAGATATAAAGCTTCTCCGGCCCTTCGGGTTTGATGTCTCGCGCAAATTGAGCGTGGATCGCGTTGCGGTATTTGGGCGTGGCCTCGGTGATGTCACCAAGCCCAAACCCCTGTCCGGGCACGACCAGTTCCTCGACCATCGCCGGGTCAGCCGCCACGCGGATCGGCAGATCTTTTTGCATCAAGCCAACAAATTCGGACTGAAACCCACGCACCTGATCGCGCACGGCTGGACGTTTGGGGATGAACAACACCCCGTCAACCGGTGCATCGAGATTGGCCAACGCCCAGAGGCGCGCGGTGCTTTCCACAAGAAAATGCCCGAAATGCGCCCATAGCACCCCACCCCAAAGCCAGCGGCCAGGGATTTTCTGGGTGATCTCCTTGGGCATGTCCGGCTCTGTCGTGATCGGGCGGTGCCGCCGCCACAAAGCACCCTCATGGCAATAGCTGCCATCTTCACGCAGAAGACCCGCAGCCTGAACCATGCTGCTTTCAACCGGCGGGACCACGGTGACATTGCGCAACACCGTCATACTCTCCGACCAGCCCCCTTTGGGAGAAGGGAGCTGCGTGGGATCAAGATCGCCGGCTGCGCTCATCGGGTGCTTACCTCGGGCTGCGCTTGGCAAGGATGCGCTGCAAGGTCCGACGGTGCATGTTCAAACGACGCGCGGTTTCCGAGACGTTGCGATCGCACAGTTCATAGACACGCTGGATATGCTCCCAGCGCACGCGATCTGCGCTCATCGGGTTTTCGGGGGGCGGTGGCAGCGCATCATCGCCTGCCAACAGCGCGTTTGTGATGTCAGTCGCATCCGCTGGTTTTGACAGATAATCTGTCGCCCCGATTTTCACGGCGGCCACGGCGGTCGCAATTGCGCCATATCCGGTCAGAACCACAATGCGACTATCGGGACGTTTTTCACGCAAGACTTCGACCACATCGAGGCCATTGCCATCCTCGAGCCGAAGATCCACCACCGCATAGGCAGGTGGCCGCGCAGTTGCGATTGCCTGCCCCGAAGCCACGGAATCTGCGGTTTCAACCGCAAATCCACGCTTTTCCATCGCCTTAGCGAGGCGGCGCAGAAACGGTTCGTCATCATCGACCAAGAGTAGCGAGGGGTCAGGCCCGATCTCGGACTGAGCTGCTTCGGCCATTCACTTTCCTTCCAGCGTCACGCGCATTTATTTCCCGAGATATTACGTCTCGGAACTGAAACGTCAAATCACTGCCGAGTTTCAGCTGTTGTCCATGAAGCAGGCGACACGATCCGCCATCTGCTCTGGCGTCACATCACGGCGGAAGAAATCGACAAAACCATGCTCCGGCAACACCAGATAAGTCATGGTCGTGTGATCCACGAGGTAATAGTCATCATCACCTTCCTGCGCCTTGTAATAGGTCTTGTAAGCTTGGCTCGCAGCTTTGATCTGCTCAGGCGATCCGGTCAGGCCGATCATTTTCTCATGAATATTGTAGGCGAAATCTCCGACCACTTCGGGCGTGTCCCGCTTAGGGTCGATGGAGATGAATACCGGTGTTGTCGAGTATCCACGCTCATCCAACACGTCCACTGCATCGGCATTGCGTGCAGCATCGAACGGGCAGACATCCGGGCAGAACGTATATCCGAAGTAGACGAGAGACGGTTCGGTAATCACGTCTTTGTCGGTCACTGTTTCACCTTTGGCGTTCAACAGTTCGAACGGCCCGCCAATCGCTGCGCTGCCACCTGCAACCGCGCTTGCACGGCACTGCGCGAATGCATCGTCAGAACCGTTGCCACGAAGGGTCAGATACCAAACACCCCCCAGAAGGGCGACGACACAGGCAAAAGCCAGAATTGCGATGTTTCTCATCATGTCTTGTTTCCTCACAGACCTGAACGGGCGGGCACGCAGGGAAGACGCACCCGAGTTGATCCCGGTTGGCGGTAGACCTATCAACAATTACCGACGATGCAACGGGAGCAAACGTCACATGAGCGAGACCACCTTTGGCCTGATGAGCGGCCAGGAACGCAGCCACTGGGTCAGGCTGCGCACTTTGATCGTTTTGCGATGGGTCGCCATCATCGGTCAGGCCACCGCAATCGGCGTGGCGCAAACCCAATACGATCTACAGCTTTCGGTTCTGCCCTGCTATTTTGCCATTGGCGTGTCCGCACTGGCAAATCTGGTCGCGTTGATCGTCTTTCCGGAAAACAAGCGCCTGACAGAATTTCAGAATTTCCTGATGGTGCTCTTTGATCTGCTGCAGCTGTGTTTCCTCCTGTATATGACGGGCGGGTTGAATAACCCCTTTGCGCTGCTGGTTTTGGGACCTGTGACAATCTCAGCTTCGGTGATGGGTCTGCGTTCTACGCTCATTATTGGCACCAGCGCGATTATTCTCGTCACACTTCTGGTTCCGCTGCATGTCCCCCTAGAGACGGCTACGGGCGAAATCCTGAAGATGCCCTCGCTCTTTGTGTTTGGCCATTGGTGCGCGCTGGTGATCGCGATCATGTTCATGGGCGCCTATTCCTACCGTATCAGCGCGGAGATTCGATCAATGTCGGATGCTCTGGCTGCGACGCAATTCGCCCTGTCGCGAGAACAAAAACTCACCGATCTGGGTGGCGTTGTTGCAGCAGCCGCGCATGAGCTTGGGACACCACTGGCGACCATTAAGCTGACCAGCTCGGAACTCATCGAAGAGTTGGACGATAACCCCGAACTGCAAGACGACGCGCGCCTGATCCGCGAACAAGCCGACCGCTGCCGAGACATTCTGCGTGGGATGGGGCGTGCGGGCAAAGACGACCTGCACCTGCGACAAGCGCCTCTCTCGACATTGGTTCACGAGGCGGCCGAACCACATTTCGACCGTGGCAAAGACATCAGGTTCAGCGAACATCCCGCCGAGGGCGACGGGCTGAACCAGCCCAGCGTGCTGCGTAAGCCCGAGATCATTCACGGTTTGCGTAACCTTGTTCAAAACGCTGTCGACTTTGCCCAATCAAAGGTCTGGATTGAGTTGCACTGGAGCGATGACGAAATCACGGTCAGGATCAGTGATGATGGGAACGGGTTTCCCGGCCATCTGCTTGGGCGTCTTGGTGATCCATTTATGCGACGCCGAAGCTCCCATGCAGACCGTGGGAAACGCCCGGAGTATGAGGGCATGGGGCTTGGATTGTTCATCGCAAAAACCCTGCTGGAACGTACCGGCGCACATCTGGAATTCCTGAACGGTCGCGATGTGCGTATTTCGCAGAACCTGACCCCAGCGCAGCAAGGGGCATTGGTGGTGGTGACTTGGCCGCGGCGCAAAATCGATGCAATCAGCGGCGACACCCCTGTGCCAACCGGGGAAAACACTCCAATACAGTTTTAACTATTCACTTTTGGGAAACCAATTAAACTTCACTTAACCATTGTCATGGAAACTGAGCACAAGGAGAAATAGCGAGGCCGTGTCCATGCAAGATTTGATGTCTGTAGAGTGGTTCATTCTGGTGACCCTTTGCATCGCCAGCGCAGCGGTTGCGGTCTGGTTTCTCAACCCCAAGGCAGACGCCAAGGGGATGGAGCATGAATTGTTGATCGCGGATGGGCGCACCGATGCGGTGTTTCTGTTCGATGACCAAACGCTGATCGCATGGTCGTCCGGTGCTCGGAAATTTCTCGATGACAACACCGAGGACTTTAGCTGGGGCAAACTGCGGGACAAACTGTCGCGCTGTTACCCCGGATTGCCTCAATCCCCCGGCTTCTTGCGCGATGTTGGCTCTCTCACGCTGTCAGGCACAGCAGAAGCCGACAATCGCGAGGCTCACTGTGAGTGGATCGACGGTGTAACCCGTGTTCAATTGCGCCGCGCTGCAACAGATTTGGGACATGTGGGCGATGATCAGGAACTTACGACCCTGCGTGCGGCGGTCCATCAGGCCCCCTACCCGGTTTGGCTGCAGTCGGACGATGCGCGCGTCACTTGGACCAACCTCGCCTATGATCGCCTGAACCAGAAAATCCGCGGTCGCGGCAACGACACCTCTGCACCGCTGTTTCCCAACCTCGACGCCCCGATGAGCAGCGGTCGCGCGGAACGCGTCTCGATTGAGTTGCCGGAAACTGACAAGAAGCTTTGGTACAATGTTTCCACCACCGAGACAGAGGCTGGTTGGCTCTGTCATGCGATGGACGTCAATGCCGTGGTCGACGCCGAAATCGCACAACGCAACTTTGTGCAGACACTGGCGAAAACCTTTGCTCAGCTCTCCATCGGTCTTGCCATCTTTGACCGCAATCGTCAGTTGGTGCTGTTCAACCCGGTGCTGATCGACCTTACCGCTCTGCCCGCAAGCTTCCTCAGCTCGCGTCCCAATATGATGTCCTTCTTTGACCGCCTGCGCGATCAGCGCATGATGCCGGAGCCGAAGAACTATTCCAGCTGGCGTCACCAAATGGCGGATCTATTGGAAGCCGCAGCAGAGGGGCGCTATCAGGAAACATGGTCCTTGCCCTCTGGCTCGGTCTATTCGGTATCAGGCCGCCCGCACCCCGATGGCGCCATTGCCTTCCTCTTTGAAGATATCACTGCCGAGATCACTCTGACCCGTCAATTCCGCTCGGAACTGGAACTCGGCCAGTCGATCCTTGACCACATTGACGATGCCTTTGCGGTCTTTGGTACAGATGGCAGCATGGTCTATTCCAACACCGCCTATCACACGATGTGGAAAACCGACCCGGATGCAAGCTTTGCAAAAATCTCCATCACCGATGCATGCCGCACGTGGCAGGAATTGTCAGGTCCAACCCCCACATGGGGCGAGGTTCGCGATTTCGTCGCAGGCGGCACCAGTGATCGCTCCGATTGGTGGTCGCGCGTGGACATGCGCAATGGCGAGCAATTGCTATGCCGCGTACAATCCCTGCAAAACGGGTCGGTGATGGTGCGCTTCCAGCAAATCGGTGTACCGCTCGCGCCGCCCGAACAAGAGCGTTTCGCCGCCCTCAAGGAGAGCTGAACCCGCTTGCGGAGCCTCGCGCGCAACGTCATTGTGGCGCCATGACAAAACGCTCCGCGACCTGCCGACTGCCCAGCAGCGAGGCAACATCAGAATTGGCCCACAACATCGCCCGGATCCTCGTTCCGGGCGATGTTGTCTTGCTTGAAGGGCCTATTGGCGCCGGAAAAACCCATTTCGCCCGCAGCCTGATCCAGTCCCTGATGGACGTGCCCGAGGACGTACCCTCTCCGACCTTCACATTGGTTCAGACCTATGATGTTCCATCAGGTGAGTTGTGGCACGCAGATCTCTACCGGCTATCGCATGTGGATGAGGTCGAAGAACTCGGGCTGATCGCCGCATTTGACGACGCAATCTGCCTGATTGAGTGGCCCGACAAACTCGACGATCTTTGCCCCAACGACGCACTCACGCTGCGCCTCTCGCTGGACGCGGAGATAGAAGACGCCCGACAAGCGGAGTTTGTTTGGAGCGCTGAGAAATGGAACATACGTCTCGAAGGGATCATGCCATGACCACGCGCGAGATAGAAATTGCGCGCTTTCTGGCCGCGCATGGCTATTCCAGCTGGAACGCTGCCCCGCTCGCCAGTGATGCTTCCAGCCGCCGGTATCAACGGCTGACATCCCAAACCGGAGACAGCGCGGTCTTAATGGACTGGCCAGCCGTTGATGGAGGTGACACGCGTCCTTTTGCCGTGCTTGCGGAGTATTTACGCGCGCTTGGCGTCTCGGCGCCTGCGATCCTTGCACAAGATCATGCACAGGGTTTGCTGCTGATAGAAGATCTCGGCGATGCCCTGTTCACCGAAGTGATCGCCGATGATCTGACGATGGAACTGCCACTTTACGAGGCCGCGGTGGATCTTCTGGTGCGTCTTCACGACGCGAAAGTGCCGGACTTGCCATCCCTTGAACCTCGTATCATGGCAGACATGACCGCGCTCGCGTTCAGCGAATACCGGTACACCGTACTTGGCGACACCGCAGACCAAATCCGCATGCAGTTTGAGCAGAGGTTTGAGGCAATCTTAGGTGATCATTTAGACGGCGATATGGTCTTTGTTCATCGCGACTTTCACGCCCAGAATCTGCTCTGGCTGCCAGAACGGCAAGGCATTGCCAAAGTCGGGGTCATCGACTTTCAGGACGCCAAAGCCGGTCATCTTGCCTATGATCTGGTGTCGCTGTTACAGGATGCCCGCCGCGATGTCCCTGCTGGCGTCGAGATGCAGATGATTGACCACTATATTCGTCAAACGGGTGTGGATGAGTCCAGATTTCGCAGCGCTTATGCTGTGATCGGTGTACAGCGCAATATGCGAATTCTTGGCATTTTTGCGCGCCTGTCAAAGCAATTTGGCAAACATCACTATATCGATCTTGTACCGCGCGTCTGGGATCATTTCGAACGAGGGCTGAGCCACCCCGCCCTCGCCAGCGTGGCGGAGGAGTTGCTCTCCGCCCTGCCCGCCCCAACCCCTGAGGCCATGGAAAGGCTGCGCGCATGACTGCCCCAACTGCTGTTATGATCTTTGCTGCCGGATTTGGCACGCGCATGGGGGCGCTCACCGCCGACAGACCAAAGCCGATGATCCCCGTGGCTGGACGGCCACTGATTGATCATGCGCTGGATCTGGTCTCTGACATCTCGCCCCAGCGCGTTGTTATCAATACGCATTATAAGGCCGAGGTTCTGACGACCCACCTAGAAGGGCGTGATGTCCTCATCAGTCACGAGGAGGACGAAATCCTTGATACCGGTGGTGGGCTGAAACAGGCGCGCGCCCTACTCGACGCGACCTGCAGCTATACGCTGAACCCCGATGTTGCATGGCGAGGGCCCAATCCTCTCATGGTGTTACGGGACGCTTGGCGACCGGAACACATGGATGCGCTTTTGCTTTGTGTGCCGACCGCGCGCGCCGTGGGGCGATTGGGGGCCGGCGATTTCACCGCAAGTAACGCAGGTCACATTACCCGTGGTGGCGATCTCGTCTACACGGGTGCGCAGATCATCAAACTCGACCAGCTGGATCGCGTGACTGAAAAGTTTTTTTCCCTCAACGCGTTGTGGGATCTTCTCATTCCCGACGCAGGCGTTTCGGCGGTTGAATACCCCGGCCACTGGTGCGACGTGGGTCGCCCTGAAGGCATCACCTTGGCCGAAAACATGATCGCGCATACAGATGTTTGACCCCAGCCAGACCACACCGCGTCTGTTCGCCGTTCCTTGTGGTGTGGATTTCCCGCGCGCGCTTGTGGATGGGCTAAGCCAGCGATTTGCAGATCAGCCACCAGAGGCGCTGGCCCGAGTTGAGTTGATCCTGAACACCGAACGCATGCAGCGCCGGGTGCGTCAACTGTTTGACAGCGGCCCGGCGCGGCTTGTGCCACGTGTCTCGCTGCTCTCAGGCCTCAGCAAACAGGCCAATCTGCGCGGTCTGCCCCCGGCATTGCCGCCGCTGCGCCGTCGGTTGGAGCTGTCACAACTGATTGCAAAACTCCTCGATGCGCAGCCCGATCTGGCGGCGCGCTCGTCACTCTATGATCTCTCGGATAGTCTGGCCGAACTGATCGACGAGATGCAAAGCGAAGGCGTGACCACGGACCAGATCCGCGCGCTGGATGTGTCTGATATGTCCGGGCACTGGAAACGCGCGCAGGATTTCATCGGCATCGCCGATCAGTTTGTCGAAATGCACGAAGGCGCGCTCGACGTGAATGCGCGGCAACGGCAGGTGGTTCTGGATCTGATTGCGGAGTGGGAACACACGCCCCCGCAACACCCGATCATCCTGGCAGGCTCCACCGGTTCGCGTGGTACCACGCTCTTGCTGATGGAAGCCATTGCGCGCCTGCCGCAGGGCGCTGTGGTCCTGCCAGGGTTCGACTTTGACCAACCAGAGGACGTCTGGGACAGTCTGGCCGACGGGTTGGTCGCCGAAGATCACCCGCAGTACCGCTTTTTCAAGTTGATGCGCGATCTTGATCTGCGCCCGCGCGACATTCGCGCTTGGGTCAACACAAAACCTGTTTCCCCACCGCGCAACAAGTTGATTTCGCTGGCTCTGCGCCCAGCGCCCGTGACCGATGCATGGATGACCGAAGGCCCGCATCTGACCGAACTCGACCAAGCCACAGGCGCGTTGACGCTCATCGAGGCCGCAAGCCCCCGGAACGAGGCCTTGGCAATTGCACTGCGCCTGCGTCAAGCCGCCGAGAACGGGCAGACTGCGGCATTGATCACACCGGATCGGATGCTTACCCGTCAGGTCTCTGCCGCGCTGGATCGCTGGAACATCCTGCCGGACGATTCCGCGGGTCTGCCGCTACAGCTGTCGCCACCGGGTCGGTTCCTGCGCCATGTCGCGGATCTGTTTTGTCGACCATTGCAGGCCGATATGCTGCTGACGCTGCTGAAACACCCGTTGACCAACTCTGGGGAGTCGCGTGGTCACCACTTGAAGCAGACACGCGAGCTAGAGCTCAGCCTCCGAAAATACGGCCCCCCATTTCCTGACGAAAATTCACTTCGCAAATTCGGGCTGACCCGAGGGGCAATTCCCGAATGGGCGGAATGGGTCGCGACAACGTTTACAGGACGTGAAATCTCCGGACCTCTTATACTAACCGACTGGGTTGCAACATTACGAGCGACCGCTGAGAAGATCGCGCGCGGTTATCAACATTCCGATGCTGGCGAACTCTGGGACAAGAAGGCCGGGCGCAAGGCGCTTGAGATTTTTGAAGAGCTTGAAGCAGAGGCACCCCATGGCGGCGAAATGACCGCCCGCGATTTTGCGGACCTTCTGGGCGCGCTGCTGTCACAAGGCGAAGTGCGTGATCGCGATGCGCCCTATGGGTCTATCATGATCTGGGGCACTCTGGAGGCACGGGTGCAGGGCGCTGATCTGGTCATCCTTGGCGGGCTGAATGAGGGCAGCTGGCCCGAAGCCGCAAGCCCCGATCCATGGCTCAACCGCAAACTGCGCCACGAGGCCGGTTTGCTCTTGCCAGAGCGGCGCATTGGTCTGTCGGCGCATGATTTTCAGCAGGCGGTCGCGGCACCCGAAGTCTGGCTCACCCGCGCGATCCGTTCGGAAGAGGCCGACACAGTGCCCTCGCGTTGGCTCAATCGAATGACCAACCTCCTGGGTGGGTTGCCGGATCAGGGCGGTCAGGCCGCGCTGTCCGCGATGCGCATGCGAGGGCAAGTCTGGCTGGATTGGGCCAGCGTTCTGGATGCACCTTTACCCTCACCGCTCAGCCCCCGGCCCTCGCCGCGCCCGCCGGTTGCAGCAAGACCCCGTCGTCTGACGGTGACAGAGATCCCCAAACTGATCCGCGACCCTTATGCGATCTACGCCAAACACGTGTTGCGGCTGAAACCTGTGGACCCTTTGTTGCAAGAACCAGACGCCCTACTGCGTGGCACCATCATCCATAAGGTGCTGGAAGATTTCATAAAATCCGCTCAGGAACAGCCAGAAACTCTCACCGCCCGTGCGTTTATCGAACAATCACAGCGCGTCTTGGAGGCGGAAGTGCCATGGCCGGTTGCCCGCACGCTCTGGCTGACACGCTTGAAAAAAGTGGCCGAGGATTTTGTCGCTGGTGAGCGGGAGCGCCAATTGCGTGCCCGCCCGTCGGGGTTTGAGAAATCCGGTCAGGTCCGCCTTGATCCCCTCGATTTCGAGATTGCCGCCAAGGCCGACAGGATTGATGTGGATGAGCGCGGCATGCTGCATCTTTATGACTATAAAACCGGGGATCCGCCCTCGGAAAAACAACAGAAATCCTTTGAAAAGCAGCTCTTGATCGAGACCGCCATGGCGGAGCAAGGCGCATTCGAGGACTATGGTGCAGCACGGGTGGAACGGTCCCTCTACATCGGGCTGAAGCCTCCGGTGAAAGAGGTCGCGGCCCCTATTCTGGATGAACCACCCGCCAAAGTCTGGGAAGAGTTGCGCAGCCTGATTGAGGCATATTTTGACGCCGAACAGGGCTACAGCAGCCGCCGCATGGTGCACCGGGATGACTTTGCCGGGGATTACGACCACCTCGCCCGCTACGGCGAATGGGATCGCAGCTCGGACCCTGTGCCGGAGGATTTGACATGAGCCGCAACGCCGCGTCCGAGGCGCAGTTTCGCGCCGCCCGCCCCGATGCCTCCACATGGCTTGCGGCCAATGCCGGATCAGGCAAGACCAAGGTTCTGACCGACCGGGTTGCACGGCTGCTGCTACGCGGGGTGGAACCGCAACATATTCTCTGCCTGACCTACACCAAGGCCGCCGCCAGCGAGATGCAGAACCGGCTGTTTCAGCGTTTGGGGGAATGGGCGATGCTGCCCGATGCCAAACTGCGCGCGGCACTGGTGGACCTTGGTGCCGAAGATGCCTCTGTCGGGGATGAGCTGGCGCAGGCACGCACCCTTTTTGCGCGCGCGATCGAGACGCCGGGTGGTCTCAAGATCCAGACCATTCACTCGTTCTGTTCGTCGCTTCTGCGCCGTTTCCCGCTGGAGGCCGGTGTCAGCCCGCAGTTTTCCGAAATGGAAGATCGCGCGGCCGCCATGCTGCGTGCGGAAATAACCGAGGACATGGCGCAAGGCCCCGACGCACATGTGGTCGAGGCCGCTTCCTTTCATATCGGTGGTCTGGATTTTGAGAGCCTGACAGCCGAGATTTGTCGCCGACAAGCTGGATTTGACCCCGACCTCGACCGCAATGCGCTGGGTGAAGTGTTCGAGCTGCCCGCTGGCTATGATCTGGAGGCGCTGAGATCCGAGGTGTTTCTCGGCAGTGAGGCCGACATCCTGTCGCGCACCATCGAGATGCTGAAGACCGGCGGGGCGACGGATATCAAGAACGCCGAGAAGCTCGCGCGGATTTCCTCCGTCACACCCGATGTCCTGCCCATTCTGGAGGATGTGTTCCTCACCGGGAAAAGCGCAAAAGAGCCCTTCAGCGCCAAAATCGGCAGCTTTCCCACCAAGAAACTGCGCGAAAGCCATGGCACGCTGATGGATCAGCTGGAACCTTTCATGGCGCGGGTCGAAACAGCCCGCCCCCGTCGTCTTGCGCTGGATGCGATGGAGAAATCGCTCGTCCTGCACGATTTTGCCCGGGTGTTCCTACCGGAATATGAGCGGCGCAAACAGCTGCGTGGCTGGCTTGATTTCGACGACCTGATCGTCAAGGCCCGTAACCTTCTGAATGATCCAGCGGTCGCGGCTTG
The DNA here is from genome assembly GCF_001681715.1 of Tritonibacter mobilis. Lineage (GTDB taxonomy): Bacteria > Pseudomonadota > Alphaproteobacteria > Rhodobacterales > Rhodobacteraceae > Epibacterium > Epibacterium mobile. The sequence continues at coordinate 262,264 of NZ_LNWY01000005.1, forward strand.
GGTGCTCTATCGTCTGGACGGCGGCATCGACCATATCCTTGTGGATGAGGCGCAGGACACCAGCCCGGTGCAATGGGATGTGGTGGAAAAACTGGCACAAGAGTTCACCGCTGGCGAAGGTGCTCGCGCCGATGTTGAGCGTACAATTTTTGTGGTCGGCGACAAGAAACAGTCGATCTATTCCTTTCAGGGCGCGGACCCGGATGCCTTTGATCGCATGCAGGCGGAGTTCGGGCGCAGGCTCGAGGAGACCGGCGAGGGCTTGCAGAACGCAAGTCTTGCGTTTTCGTTCCGCTCCTCTGCGGCGATCCTTGGTCTGGTTGACGTGGTGTTTGATGGTCAGGATCGCGCCGGGTTTGCGCGCGACGCCAAACACCAGGCGTTTAAATCCGACCTGCCGGGACGGGTGGACCTGTGGCCGCTGGTGGAAAAAACAGAGGATGAGGAAGACCGCGATTGGACGGACCCGGTCGACCGCCCAAGCCCGCGCCACCATTCCGTAATCCTCGCCGAACGGATCGCCGGGCAGATCAAGGAGATGATCGACAGCGGCGTCACCATCCCCGAAGATGGTCCAGAGCGTGGCACATTCCAGCGCCGCCCCGTGCATGCGGGCGATTTCCTGATCCTTGTGCAGCGCCGGTCGGACCTGTTTTCCGAGATCATTCGCGCCTGCAAGGCCGCCGGGCTGCCAATCGCCGGCGCAGACCGCCTCAAGGTTGGGGCCGAGTTGGCGGTGAAGGATATTGCAGCCTTGCTGCGGTTTCTCGCGCTGCCCGAGGATTCCCTTTCACTTGCCGAAGCCCTGAAATCACCGATCTTTGGCTGGAGCGAGCAACAGCTCTTTGACCTCGCGCACCGACGCACAGAGATGCACCTCTGGCCTGCTTTGCGTGCGCGATCTGAGGCATTCCCCGAGACGATGGCCATCCTCGATGATCTTCGGGGTCAGGCGGATTTCCTGCGCCCCTATGATCTGATCGAACGTATCCTGACCCGCCATCTGGGCCGCGCAAAATTGCTGGGGCGGCTTGGCACCGAGGCGGAGGATGGCATCAACGCGCTGTTGTCGCAGGCCTTGGCCTATGAACGCACGGAGGTGCCAAGCCTGACCGGGTTCCTTGTCTGGATGCAGACCGATGATCTGGAGATCAAGCGCCAGATGGGGGCTGCAAGTTCCATGATCCGGGTGATGTCGGTGCATGGCTCCAAGGGGCTGGAGGCCCCGATCGTGATCCTGCCCGACACCACCAAGCGCCGCCCCTCGCCCGCGCCAGAGGTGATGGAGGTCGAAGGCACGCCCCTATGGCGTATGAGCAGTGACCAGATGCCACCGGCCATGGATGCCGCCCGGGCGTTTGCGCAGGAAAAACAGGCCAACGAACGGTTGCGACTGCTCTATGTGGCGCTGACGCGGGCGGAAAAATGGCTGATCGTGGCCGGGGCTGGTGATCTCGATAAGGGCGGAGACAGCTGGTATCAGCGGGTTGAAGCGGCCCTGAAAACCATGGGCGCCCTGCCCTTTGACGCCCCGGGCGGAGACGGCTTGCGGTGGGCGCATGGGGACTGGAATGCCCTGCCTTTTGTACCGTCCGATCTGACCGAAGAAGAAGAGATCACGCTGCCAGACGTCTTTCGCAGTGCAGCCCCCGCCTATGTGGCGCCCGCAGCAACCCTGCGCCCGTCCGAAGATCTGGGCGGGGCCAAGGCCTTGCCCGGTGACAGTGGCCTCAGCGAAGAAGAAGCCAAGGCCCGCGGCACGGCGCTGCACCTCCTGCTCGAACATCTGCCGAATGTGCCGCAGGCAGATTGGGACAGTCGCGCTGAACATATCGCGCAGCATGATGACTGGCAGGTCCTCCTAATAGAGGCGCGTCAGGTGCTCTCTTCGCCCGAGTGCAAAGAGATATTCGCGCCGAACACACTGGCCGAAGTGCCCATCACCGCAGATCTGGGTGATACCCGTATGCATGGCATTATCGACCGACTGGTGGTGACGCCCGACCGAGTGCTTGCGGTCGATTTCAAATCCAACGCGGTTGTCCCCCAAAGCCCTGAAACCTGCCCCGAAGGTCTGTTGCGGCAGATGGGGGCCTATGATGCAGCACTGCGCCAGATCTATCCGGATCGCCAGATCGAGACAGCGATCCTCTGGACGCGCACTGCCACTCTGATGCCGCTTCCGGTCACCTTGATCACACAGGCGCGTGAACGCGCTGGTTTCCAGCGGCTGGAACCTTGACGTCGCCTGCTCGCGTCCATAGGTTCCGGGTCCAGTTGCCAAACTTCTCAGGAGACATACCCATGTCCACCGTAGCCGTTACCGACGCGACCTTCGACGCCGAAGTCAAGAATTCCGATGTCCCCGTAGTGGTGGACTTCTGGGCCGAATGGTGCGGCCCCTGTAAACAGATCGGCCCCGCTCTCGAAGAGCTGGCCGCCGAATACGGCGACAAGGTGAAAATCGCCAAAGTCGACGTTGACAGCAACCCGAACGCCGCCGCCGCAATGGGCGTGCGTGGCATTCCTGCGCTCTTCGTCTTTAAGGATGGCCAAGTGGTATCAAACCGCGCAGGTGCCGCCCCAAAAGCTGCACTCAAAAGCTGGATCGACGAAGCCATCTGAATACTAGATGCTGAAAACAACACGAAAGGGCGCAAGTAATTTGTACCTTTTGTGATTCTTTTCTTAGGTCTTTGATTTATAAGAAAAGAAAATAATTGACCGGTGAATCCCACTAGGATTTATTGGAGAAGCTACACCTGATTCGCTACGCGATCAGTTATTAGAAACCCGCAATGAGTGTTTATCTCATTGCGGGTTTTTCTTTAATTATAGGTACTTAATATGCCTACACACAACATCTTGTGCTCATGTCAGATTATTCCCTTGATATTGGTAGGTCAGCCGATAATCTGTAATCGCTCGATGAGCAAAGGGGTCGCGTAGCGAATTAGGTGTAGCAACCAAACTCACGTTGCGCGGCTCCTTCTTAACCTAGATTGATAAGGAGCCTCCAAATGGCTAACAAACCAATTGGAACTACAGCAAGAACTGGCGAGCTTTGCCCTGAAAGCGGTGTCTGGGAGTCGATGGACTACCCTTCAACAACTGCCCCGATAGCCATAAGGAACCGAATGCCACCGCATGGTGGAAAAGCGGTTACATGGAAGTTAATTCGCTACGCATGAAATAGAAAAAGGCGCGTCCCGAGGGAGGCGCCTTTTTTCATGGCGGATCGGCTCGCCAACCCCGGACAAAGGAAAAGCCGCCCTGCGTCAGGACGGCTTTTACGCTACCGGATATGTCATCGAGCGTTACAGCGCCGCGATGTCGGCACGGGTCAGGCCGATGTCTTCCAGTTGGTCGTCGCTCAGCTCGGACAGAGCTTTGCGGGTAATGCGAGCTTCATTCCAGTCAGCGAAGTTGCTGCGCAGGTTGAAGAAGAAGTCGACTGCGCGCAGAACTGCGACGGAGCCGGCCGGTGCAATAACGTTGCTTGCGTTTGCCATGATCGTGTTCCTTGATGGTTCCAGCCGACCCCTTGTCGGTTGTTGATGCTCATGTACGATCGTGCAGCGAGTCTCACAATTGCCTATTCTTCAGCCCCGTCTTGCACCCAGTGCATAGCAATTAAGCAGTTATTAAACTTTACACCCAGCCCTTTGAACCACCCTGATCGGCCCCTGCCCTTGCGGCGGACTGGCGATACTTCCATATAGGTCAGCAAAGAAACGGAGGCTTTTATGGCAGAGGATCAATTCCCCGGCTGGCACGGCACCACAATCATCGGCGTCCGCAAAGGGGACGAGGTTGTGGTTGCAGGTGACGGACAGGTGTCGCTGGGACAGACCGTGATTAAAGGCAGTGCGCGCAAGGTGCGCAGGCTATCGCCCGGCGGATATGATGTCGTGGCGGGTTTTGCCGGTTCAACCGCCGATGCCTTCACCCTGCTGGAGCGGCTCGAAGCCAAGCTGGAGGCAACTCCCGGACAGCTTCAGCGCGCAAGTGTGGAACTGGCCAAAGACTGGCGCACCGATAAATACCTGCAAAAGCTCGAGGCCATGCTGATCGTCACAGATGGCAAGGAGCTCTATGTCATCACTGGCGCAGGTGACGTGCTGGAGCCGGAACATGACGTGGCTGCCATCGGGTCGGGCGGAAACTTCGCGCTGGCTGCGGCGCGGGGCATGATGGACAGCGACCGTGATGCAGAAACAGTGGCCCGTGACGCAATGGCGATCGCCTCAGACATCTGCGTCTACACCAACGGCAACCTCACGGTGGAGCGTATCAGTAAATGATATCGCGCGATGATCTCAGGGCGGCTGTCGGCTCCGGGCTACTGTCCGAAGCACAGGCGGCGTCTTTGTCAGCACTCGCAGACAGCCGACGCGGTGCGCGCGAGGATCTTGCGCCGGGGGATGAGCCATTTGAGCTGTTCAAAGGCTTCAATGAGATCTTTATCGTCGTCGGCCTCGTGATCCTCGCGATGGGTTGGGTCGCGGTCAACACCGCCTCCATGCTCACTGAGATCGTCAATTATCGCACTCAGGCCACTTCGGCTGCTCTGTTTGGTGCGGTGATCCTTTGGGGACTTTCCGAATATTTTATTCGCCGCCGCCGCATGGTCGCCCCCGCCATCGCCCTGTCGGTGATGTTTGCCGGAAACGCCGCAACCGGGTTCATCGCACAATACGCCCAGCCCTTCATGATCGCGCAGGAGGATTATTCGTCCTTGCCGATGGCCCTAGGGCTTTCGACGCTGGCGCTTTTTGTATTTTGGGGCCGGTTTCGCGTGCCCTTTGCCATGGCGCTGATCGCGCTTGGCTTGTTCGCGGTTGCCCTAATCGTTGCAGCCGATCAATCCGGCGTTCCCACCGAGCTGGGTGATCTGTTCCTGCTGAGTGCCAATGGCCCGTTTGCATGGATCACATTGGCGGTGGGCCTGTTGGTCTTTGCGGTCGCTATGGCCTTTGACCTCAGTGATCCCCACCGCGTGACCCGCCGTTCCGCCCAGGGCTTCTGGCTGCATGTGGTGGCGGCCCCCGCGCTGGTGAATACCATTGCGCTGTCGCTCCTTGAACGCGATCAAGGGGTGGTGCTTGCACTGGTTCTTGGCTTCTTCGCGCTCATTGCCATCGTGATTGACCGGCGGTCGTTTCTGATTACCGCCATCGGCTATATCGTAGCCCTGAGCACAACCGTCTTCGATAGCGAGGGCACCGGGATCAGTATCCTGATGCTTGGTGTGGTTCTGGTGATCCTTGGTGCCTTCTGGGCCCGGATTCGCGCAGTGCTGCTCTCGCTCTTATCTGGTGTGCTGCCGCTTCATCGGCTGCCACCTTCTCACTGACCTCAAGGGATAGACATGACTGATCTGACCCCCCGCGAAATCGTTTCCGAACTCGACCGGTTCATTATTGGCCAAAAGGATGCCAAGCGCGCTGTCGCCGTAGCTCTGCGCAACCGCTGGCGGCGCAAACAGTTGCCGGATGATCTGCGCGACGAGGTGCATCCAAAGAACATCCTGATGATCGGCCCCACCGGCGTCGGCAAAACCGAGATCTCGCGCCGTCTGGCCAAACTCGCCCGCGCACCTTTCATCAAGGTAGAGGCCACCAAGTTCACAGAGGTTGGATATGTCGGTCGCGACGTTGAGCAGATCGTGCGTGATCTGGTGGACACGGCCATCGTGCAGACCCGCGACCACATGCGTGAAGACGTGAAGGCTAAGGCGCATCAAGCTGCCGAAGACCGTGTCCTCGAAGCGATCGCAGGTAGCGACGCCCGCGAGAGCACGCTGGAGATGTTTCGCAAGAAACTCAAAGCGGGTGAGTTGGACGACACGGTGATTGAATTGGACATTGCCGATACTTCCAACCCAATGGGCGGTATGTTTGAAATTCCCGGTCAGCCGGGCGCAAACATGGGGATGATGAATCTCGGCGATCTGTTTGGCAAAGCCATGAGCGGGCGCACCACGCGCAAAAAACTCACTGTATCAGAGAGTTATGATGTGCTTATCGGTGAAGAAGCCGACAAGCTCTTGGACGATGAAACCGTCAACAAAGCGGCCCTCGAAGCAGTTGAGCAGAACGGCATCGTCTTCCTTGATGAGATCGACAAAGTCTGCGCCCGTAGCGACGCACGCGGTGGCGATGTCAGCCGCGAGGGTGTGCAGCGTGACCTGTTGCCGCTGATCGAAGGCACCACCGTCAGCACCAAACATGGCCCGGTCAAAACCGACCACATCCTGTTTATTGCCTCCGGGGCGTTCCATATCGCGAAACCCTCGGATCTGCTGCCGGAACTGCAAGGCCGTCTGCCGATCCGTGTCAACCTGCGCGCCCTCAGCGAAGAGGATTTCGTGCGTATCCTGACCGAAACCGATAACGCGCTGACCCGTCAGTATGAGGCGCTTTTGGGAACGGAAAAGGTCAAAGTCACCTTCACCAAAGAGGGCATCCATGCGCTTGCCCAGATCGCAGCGGAGGTGAACCACACTATTGAGAACATAGGTGCACGGCGTCTTTATACGGTGATGGAACGGGTCTTTGAGGAAATCTCCTTTGCCGCACCGGACCGTTCTGGTGAGGAAATCACCGTGGACGAGGCCTTTGTGAACAAGAACCTGGGCGAATTGACCAAGTCTACCGATCTCAGCCGCTACGTCCTCTGACGAATATCGCTATCGGTGGCTAGACCTTTGCGCATCATTCGCTACCTTGCCCGAGACTGGTTCCGGGTGGGGTCGGCGTTTGATGGGCGAGGGGTCATGACATGAAAAAAAGCGTGCTGGCGCTTTGCGTCTCGCTCTTGCTCGCGGCCTGTGCTGATCGCGATCTGATGCCCATTGTGCCAGAGGCGGTGAACATCGGCACGCCTTATACGGTTTTCTCTACCACCACCCGAGAACAAGAAGCAGATGGCACCTTTGGGTTTCGTCGGTCTGAGGAACTCAGGATGGTGGAAATGACCGTCACCATCCCCCCAAGCCACAGCCCGGGAGAGCTCTCTTACCGGTACAAAAACCCAGATCCGCGTAAAAACTTCACCATTGCTCAGGAGCTCCCCGTCGATAGCGTCAGTGACCTGCGCGCACGGTTTCTGCGTGAGCAACGCGAGAACAACTGGCCCTTGCGTGAGGTGACGATCTTTGTGCATGGCTACAACAGCACCCATCCGGAAACGGCTTATCGCGCCGCGCAAATGGCCCATGATGTAAAGCTACCCGGATCATTGGTGATGTATTCTTGGCCCAGCCGTGGACGCGCCTTTGGTTATGCCTATGACATCGACAGTATGCTTTTTGCTCGGGACGGGCTGGAAGAAACCGTGCGCCGGGTGAAACAGGCCGGTGCTGAGCGTATCATCCTCGTGGCGCATTCCATGGGGACGGCGCTCGCAATGGAAATGCTCCGGCAAGCCGATTTGCGCAACCCCGGTTGGGCTGCGCGCACATTGAACGGTGGGGTGATCCTCATTTCGCCCGATCTGGATGTGGATGTGTTTGACAGTCAGATGATGGATCTCAAACGCGTACCGCAACCCTTTGCGGTGATGGTTTCGGAGAAGGACCGCATTCTCAATATTTCTGGTCGCCTGCGTGGCACCAGTCAGGGCGAGCGACTAGGTAACATCAAATCAGCCGACCGGCTTGAGAGATGGCCAATCGAAGTGATCGACCTGACCGCATTCAACGCCGATGCCGCGTCGGGGCATTTCGTGGCGGCAACATCTCCTAGTTTGCTGGCTGTTTTACGATCCGCCAGCAATGTCAGCAGGGTGTTTGGCCCCGTCGACCCCAGCTTATTACAGCAAATCCTGCCGCAATCTCAGACGATTACCAATGAACATGGAAAGCTGATGCTAGAGCGGCAACAGCGCCGGGAAGAGCGCTAAGCTAACCCTTAGCGGATACGGCGCAGATAGACGTAATAGGCCCCTTCGCCGCCGTGGCTGATGTGGGCAGGCGTCACCTGCAATACCGCCTGTGCCAGTGGCTGCAGAGCGAGCCATTGGGGAACCTGATGACGTAACACGCCCCGCGGTACCGGCATCGGTCCCGGCTCATCACGATCTTTGCCCTTGCCGGTAATCACAAGAACCAGCCGTTTGTTGGACGCCTGCGCTGACAGAATAAAACGGGTCAGCGCCCCATGCGCGGACTCCATTCGCATCCCGTGAAGGTCCAGTTTCCCCTCAGGTTTGAGCTTTCCGCGCTTCATCCGACGAAAGGCTTTTTCGTCCATCCGCAATGGATCGCTGGCAAGTTTACGTGAGGGCGAGGCCTTTAAATCATGTCCGGGCAGTTTTCCACGGGCCTTACTGCCGACCTCGAAATGAGGCAGCGACGCCGGGGCTGCACGATGCGGTTTCGGCTTTGGCTTTGGCTTTGAGGCAGGGGGATCGGCATGATCCCCGCCTTTTTTCTCGCGGCCAGCGTGCAAGCGCTCCGCGTGCTTTACGACCTTCTGCCAGAGGTCGATTTCATCATCTGTCAGTTTGCGCCGGGTCATTATAGATCGTCCGGCAACATGGCATAGGCGCGCTGGATCGGCATCAAGACCAGCATCCGTCCGGGATCGCGCAGTTGCCCGGCCTTGCGCCCAGCCTCATCGCCAGCGCCAAAGAAAATATCAGCGCGTTGCGACCCCTTGATGGCAGAGCCAGTATCCTGAGCGATCATAAGTCGCCGCAACTTCGACTGACCGTTCTTTTCAACCCATACCGGTGCGCCAAGCGGCGTGAACGCCGGGTCAATCGCAATCGAGCGCATCGGCGTTATTGAACGGTTCATAGCCCCCAAAGGTCCACGGTTCGCAGGTACTTTGCGGACCTCCCGGAAGAACACGTATGAAGGATTGTGCATCAAAAGCTCTCGCCCTGGACCCGGATTGCGCCGGACCCAATTCTGGATCACCTGCGCACTCACCTGATGCAGGTTATAGATCCCTCGGCGCACCAATTCCTGTCCAATAGAACGATAGGGGTGCCCGTTTGCCCCGCCATACCCGATCCGAATGGTCGATCCGTCTTCCATCTTAATGCGGCCAGATCCCTGAATTTGTAGGAAAAACAGCTCCACTGGATCGTCAACCCAGGCGATTTCCAAGCCCCTGCCTTCCATCACACCAGAGGTAAGGATATCGCGCCGCGTGAGCCACAATGACGTCTGGCGCGCCTCTGGCGGCATTCGATAAACCGGATACTGATAGCGCCCCCCGCGATATCGCGCGCCGCGAAGTTCAGGTTCAAAATATCCGGTGAACAGACCAGCCTTACCGTCCTCGATCAAAACCGGGCGGAAAAACAGTTCAAAAAACGCACGCGCGCCACTGTCATCAGCGTTTTTGGCCATGGCACAGAGCGACTTCCAGTCGGCTCCATCCATGTCCATGCAGGTTTCCCTAAAAACGCGAAGGGCCTCGACATGGTTGTCGAGGTCCCAATCAGAGAGTTCGCTGAACTCCAGAATACGAAGGGACGGACCCGTCTCGGCTCGCGCACCGGCGCCGGAACATAAGGCTGCGATCAGAAAAACCGCGCCAAGTCCACGCCGGAGCGCCCCCGTCATGCGTCCGTTGCCACCAGCAGCCAGTTCGGATCACCCGTGCCCATCTGACGCGAGAAGGTCCAAGTGTCCTTCTGGCGTTTGACAGCTTTGGGATCACCTTCGACAATTTCACCAGCGCGGTTGCGCACCGCAGATGTCAGCTCACCCACAAAACGCACGGTTACTTCGGCCGTGGAGGTGGCAGCATCGAAGGTTGCATCAACGATGGTAGTCTCACGCACGCCGATAAACTCAGCCTCAATGGTCAATCCCTGATCTTCACGGGCAGAAACTGCATCGACAAAGCTCTGGAAAATCTCTTCGGAGATGAAGGGCTGAATTCCGTCGAGTTCGCCGGTTTCAAAGCCCATCAGGATCATCTCATAAGCGCCGCGGGCACCTTGAACAAATTCCGCCACCTGAAAGGAGGAATCCGCGCGTTTCATATCGCTCAACGCTTGCGCTTGCGGGCTGCCTTCATCGACGTAGGCAACAATGTCATCGTCGGGGCTGCCTTCGATCACTTCAAATTTGCGCTGCGGCGCAGGGGCTTCATTGTTCGCGAGTGGGGGCTTTTCAAACCCTTCACGTGTGCCCAGAACGCTTTTCAGGCGCAGGATCAGAAAAACCGCGATGCCAGCAAGGACCAAAAGCTCAATCAAGGGCGACTCCATTTGTACCTCATCGTCCAACAGGACCTGTCGATTTGAAACCGACGTGTTCTGCTCTTATGTAGGTGACAGGCGGGACCAAGTCCACCGTTCTGCCCTAAGGAGAGGACGCCTATCATGCCACTTTTTCTGGCTTTTCTGCTGGTACCAATCATTGAAATCGCCCTGTTCATACAAGTCGGCGGTCTGATTGGCCTGTGGCCAACACTTGGTATCGTGATTTTGACCGCAGTTTTGGGCACTTGGCTGGTCAGAACACAGGGTCAGATGGCCCTTGGACAGCTGCGTGGCTCGTTTGAACATCTGTCCGATCCAACAGAACCACTGGCTCATGGTGCAATGATCTTGCTTGCCGGTGCGCTCCTACTGACACCCGGATTTTTTACGGATGCTTTCGGTTTTCTGCTGTTGGTACCCGGATTTCGCACACGGGCCTTTGCTTATCTGAAGTCAAAAGTAACCGTCGCGTCGTTTCAGATGGGGCCCAATCCACGTCAACAGCCTCCACGCCGACATGGTGATCCGCGCGGCGATGTGATTGACGGTGATTACGAGGATGTCACACCACGCCCGCGCCGGGATGAGCCTTCGGGTTGGGTAGAAGGCCCGAAATAAGACTTTGAGCATGGCTCCCCAAGCTGTTAAGCACGCTGCGACACGTTAAATTCAGGAGATTTCCATGGCCGAAAATGGCGCAGCCGAAGGCACAGGTCAGCCGCAAGTCCAGATGAACATCCTCGGACAATTCATTCGCGATCTGTCCTTTGAGAATGTCATGGCGCAAAAAGGCGTTGGTGGCGAAGTTCAACCGGACGTGAACGTTCAGGTTGCTCTCGATGCCAAGAAGCGCAGCACCGAAAACCAGTATGAAGTCATCACCAAGCTGACGATCGAGTCCAAGAACAAAGCCGGTGGCGAAGTTCTGTTTGTGCTTGAGCTGGAATATGTTGGTATCTTCAACATCTCTGGTGTCCCAGAAGATCAGCTGCACCCGTTCTTGCTGATCGAATGCCCGCGCATGCTGTTCCCGTTCCTGCGTCGCATCGTCTCTGACATCAGCCGCGACGGTGGCTTCCCGCCGCTGAACCTCGACAACATCGATTTTGTTGCGATTTACCGCAATGAACTCGCTCGTCGTCAGGCGGAAGCACCCACCGAGACCCCGAACTGATCCTAAGCGTTCAGTATCGGTGAAATTCAGGCGCTGCGACCACGGGTCGCGGCGCTTTTGTTATTCGGACCCTGCGTTCCACAGCGCCTCAGCACCGAGTTTGGCCACAAATTCCTCATGCGCCGTTTTTTCCTCAGATGTCAGCCGGGAGGGCAGGGGCGTGGCACGCGGGCTAGGGCGCCAGTTGGTATCGGCGGCATTTTGTCCGCTGCCAGACTGTGTCGAGAGACCAAAATCCGGCTGCCGACCCCCGATCAGCTCAAGATACACATCCGCAAGGATTTCAGAGTCGAGAAGCGCGCCGTGTAACGTCCGGTTCGAGTTGTCGATGCTGAAGCGACGACACAGCGCATCCAGCGTCGCAGGTGAACCGGGAAACCGTTTTCGGGCCATCGCCAGTGTATCAATCGCCTGTTCCATCGGCAGTTGCCGCAGGTTCATCCACCCCAGTTCCGCGTTCAGAAACTTCATATCGAAGCTGGCATTGTGGATGACCATCTTGGAATCGCGTACGAAATCCAAAAAAGCCTGCCCGACCTCGGCAAACAGCGGCTTGTCCTTCAGCGTGACCTGACCAGGCGCAGCAGGCTGCGGCGGCTCCAACAGGTCAGGACCGATCCCATGCACGCCAAACGCCTCATGCGGCATCGACCGCTGTGGGTTGATGTAGACATGAAAGGTCTCGCCCGTAGGCATATGGTTGAGCAGTTCAACCGCGCCGATTTCGACGATGCGATCACCGGAGAAAGGATCAAAGCCGGTGGTTTCCGTATCGAGTACGATTTCACGCATGCGGCATTCTCCGTCTGATGTCTTCGATCACTTGCGTAACTTGTGCACGGGCATGATCGAGTGTGTCGGTCTCGATCCTATAGTCACTCCGCGCGAGCTTGTCTGCGATTGGCATTTGCTTTGCAAGGATTTGCTCAAACTGGTCCGTGGTCATAGTACCCCGCGCAAGCACGCGCTCTCGCTGGATCTCGGGGGGGACATGGACGCAGGCGACGGCATCCATCTCAACTTCTGCCCCGGTTTCAAACAGGAGAGGAATATCGAAGATCAGGATGTCTTCACGAGATTCAGCACGAAAACTCTTGCGGTCCGCCTGTACCAGCGGATGGACGATTTCTTCTATCGTTTTTAGAACAGCGTCGTCGTTTGAAATCAGCTCTTTCAGGACGGTGCGATCTACAGATCCAGACATGGTGGCCTGCGGAAAGGCTGCGCCAATTGGCTCAACAGCGGCGCCGCCTCGATCATACAGACGGTGAACAGCGGCGTCCGCATCCCAAACCGCACACCCCGCCTCTGCAAAGAGGGCGGCGGTGGTCGATTTTCCCATGCCAATTGAACCCGTAAGACCGAGAGAAAAACTCATCACATCACAGCGGCACGCGCCGCATCATTGACCTCTGGTCTTTGACCGAACCAGCGCTCAAATCCGGGAACAGCCTGATGCAACAGCATCCCCAGCCCATCAACCACGGTGCAATTCGCGTCTTCGGCGGCTTGCAACAGGTCCGTTTTAAGCGGCGTATAAACAAGGTCAGTGACCACAATGCCGGAGTGTAGACCATCGAGCGGAACCCGCAGACGCCGTTGACCTACCATCCCAAGAGACGTTGTATTCACGACCAAGGTTGCATCCTCGATGACATTTCCAGCCTGTACCCAATCCACAACCGTGATCTTGGAGCCGAATGTCTCTGCCATCTCTTCCGCGCGAGACCGAGTGCGATTGCAAAGGCGAATTTCCGGAACACCGGCCTCAATCAGCGAGGCGACAACCGCGCGACTGGCACCACCCGCACCCAGCACGGTCGCTGGCCCGGATTTCGCATCCCAATCAGGGGCACCCTCGTGAAGGTTTGTGATAAAGCCGTAACCATCTGTATTGTCGGCCACAATCACACCATCCTCATGGAAAATCAACGTGTTCGCCGCGCCCATCAGCTTGGCGCGATCCGTAACCTTATCCGCAATCTCCATGATGGCCTGTTTGTGGGGAATGGTCACATTCGCACCCACAAACCCCATCTTGGGCATCATCCGAACCACAGACTCCAGGTCCTCTGGTTCCACATGCATCGGCATATAATGTCCGTCAATCTCATGCGTCCGTAGCCAGTGCCGGTGCAACTGAGGAGATTTCGAATGTGCGATCGGGCAACCGATCACGCCAGCGAGCGGGATCTTGTGCTCTGTCATTGTTCTATAATCCCCTGCAGTCCCAGATAGTTTATGAGTTCCAACATCGGCAATCCCAAGACATTAAAGTAGCTGCCGTCAATAGTTGTAAACAGTCGCACGCCCTCTTCTTCGAGTTTGTATGCGCCGACCGCGTGACGAATACTCTCCCAGTTGCGGTCCACGTAGCTCTCAAGATAGGCATCGCTCGCCATGCGCATCACCAGCCGCACCTGTCCAACATGGCGCCAAAGTGGCTCACCATCGCGGTAGATCACTGCGGCCGACAACAACATGTGACGTTTTCCACGCATCGCCTTGAGCTGATCCAGCGCTTGGTCCTTTGTGTCGGGCTTTGACAGCAGCGTGCCCTCAAAATCGAGCACCTGATCGCAGCCCAGAACCATCTCGCCGGGGTGTTTTCCCGACACTTTGCGCGCTTTGGCCTCTGCAAGCGTGTCAGCAATATCGCGTGGCGCGGCCCCTTCGGCCAGAAGAGCGGCCTTTATTGCGCCTTCATCGACGCGCGCGACCTCCACACGGAACGCAACCCCCGCCTGACGGAGCAGTTGAGCGCGGATCTCAGATCCAGAAGCAAGCAGGATGTGGGTACTCATGTGGAAAACCCTATGGGAAAACGTCTGATCATTCAGGGACGTTTTGTATGATTTTCCACCCTCAACGCAAGGGTGGGACAACTTCTGAAATCTCGGGTGATTCCTCCGCGATTCCTCCATCGGGTATTGGGATAACTTTGAACACGTGGATAAGTACGGCTCTCCCGGTTTGTCCCGCTCTTATCCCCAGAGTCTCTTATGTAAATATTTTGTTAATGCGCATGGTTTGAAGGGCGTTAAGGAGTTATTCACCCTTCTGGTAGGAATAAGGAAGGAAAACTGTCCACCTTGTGCAGAACCGGTGTGAAGACTCGATAATCCACGGATTCTGGGGTGCACTACAAAAACATCATCCTTATAAAACTTATTAATTATATTAGGGTGGCCAACCGGCACCTCGCGCCTGAAGGAAACCTTCCATGGATCTGACTGATCTGATGTTCACACTGTATCCTTACGTGAAATCGCTTCACATCATGGCGGTGATCAGTTGGATGGCGGGTCTTTTCTACCTTCCACGTCTGTTTGTGTATCACGTGGAGGAGGCTGAGAAGGTTCAGGATGTGACGCCGATCTTTCTCACCATGGAACACAAACTGCTAAGAGTGATCATGGGTCCAGCAAGCGTTGTGACCTGGGCGGCAGGGCTCTTTATGGTGTTTACGCCGGGGCTGGTGGATTGGTCCTACATCTGGCCCTGGACCAAGGGCGCATCGGTACTTGCTATGACATGGTTCCATCATTGGCTGATGTTTCGCCACAAGGACTTCAAAGCAGGCAAGAATACCCTCACAGGGCGCCAGTATCGCCTGATGAACGAGGTTCCGACCCTTCTGATGGTGGTGATTGTGGTCTCAGTGATCTTCAAGTTCTGACGCGGGGTTTGACTCACCCCCGGAGACTCACTATCTAGCGATAAAGCGGCCCCGTCCGGGATTCCCGCATTTTCCGTATTTGATACTGTGACGCCCTCCACCCTGAGGGAATAAAGGCCGTGTGCATATGACCGAGCAATCCCTGAACCTTTCCGATCTTAAGGCGCAAAGCCCGAAAGCCCTCCTGGCAATGGCCGAGGAACTGGAGATCGAAAACGCCTCCACCATGCGTAAGGGTGAGATGATGTTCCAAATCCTGCGTGAACGCGCGGATGAGGGCTGGAACATCGGTGGCGATGGGGTTCTGGAAGTACTTCAGGACGGTTTTGGCTTCCTGCGCTCGCCAGAGGCCAACTATCTGCCCGGTCCGGACGACATCTACGTCTCTCCTGACATGATCCGCCAGTTCTCGCTGCGCACCGGCGACACGGTTGAGGGACAGATCAAGGCACCACTGGAGAACGAGCGTTACTTCGCGCTGACCACAGTGACCAAGATCAACTTTGAGGAGCCCGAAAAGGCCCGTCACAAGATCGCATTCGACAACCTGACGCCTCTTTACCCGGACGAACGCCTGAACATGGAGATCGAAGATCCCACCGTGAAGGATCGCTCCGCACGTGTGATCGATCTGGTTTCGCCTATCGGTAAAGGTCAGCGTTCGCTCATCGTGGCACCGCCGCGGACTGGTAAGACGGTTCTGCTGCAAAATATCGCCCACTCGATCGAGCAGAACCACCCGGAATGCTATCTGATCGTCCTTCTGATCGACGAACGCCCCGAAGAGGTGACCGACATGCAGCGATCCGTCAAAGGCGAGGTCGTGTCCTCCACCTTTGACGAGCCCGCAGCGCGTCACGTGGCGGTGTCCGAGATGGTCATTGAAAAAGCCAAACGTCTGGTTGAGCACAAGCGCGATGTCGTAATTCTGCTCGACTCGATCACGCGTCTCGGTCGTGCGTTCAACACGGTTGTGCCGTCGTCTGGTAAGGTTCTGACCGGTGGTGTTGACGCAAACGCTCTGCAGCGTCCCAAGCGCTTCTTTGGTGCTGCGCGGAACATCGAAGAGGGTGGGTCGCTGACCATTATCGCAACCGCACTGATCGACACCGGCAGCCGGATGGACGAGGTTATCTTTGAAGAATTCAAAGGTACAGGTAACTCTGAGATCGTTCTGGATCGCAAAATTGCTGACAAACGTGTGTTCCCGGCAATCGATATCCTTAAGTCGGGTACCCGGAAGGAAGACCTACTGGTCGATAAGGGCGATTTGGCAAAGACCTTTGTATTGCGCCGCATCTTGAACCCGATGGGGACGACCGACGCGATTGAGTTCCTTTTGTCTAAGCTTAAACAAACAAAGACAAATTCTGAGTTTTTCGACTCGATGAACACGTAAACAGGGCAGGGCGGAGAAAGAGGCCATCCCATGGATACGATCTTTGCGCTGGCCACCGCCCAAGGGAAGGCCGGTGTTGCTGTAATTCGTGTTTCCGGCCCGAATGCCATTCAGGTCGGAGAAAACCTGACGCACAGGACGCTTCCTGCGCGAGGCATGATATTTTCTAAACTGAAAGATAAAGAGGGTCAGATCCTTGATGAGGCTCTGGTTTTGTCTTTTACCGCTCCAGATAGCTTTACTGGGGAAAATATCGTTGAATTTCAGCTGCATGGAAGCACCGCTGTCGTTTCAGCTGTCATGTCTGCTCTGGAGGTTTCCAATTTAGCACGGCTTGCAGATCCCGGTGAATTCACGCGTCGTGCGTTGGATAACGGTAAGCTGGACCTCACTCAGGTTGAGGGTCTGGCGGACCTAATAGATGCAGAAACTGAAGCTCAAAGAAAACAAGCGCAGGTCATTCTATCGGGTGCTCTTGGCGCCTTGGCGGATCGTTGGCGGACGGATCTCATCCGAGCCGCATCCTTGATCGAAGTTACAATCGATTTTGCAGATGAAGAAGTTCCGGTTGATGTCACACCAGAAGTAGATGCGCTGCTTTCTGGTGTCTTGAGTGATATTCAAAAAGAAGTTCAGGGTGTCTCGATTGCCGAACGTATCCGTGAAGGTTTTGAGGTTGCTATCGTCGGATCTCCGAACGTTGGAAAATCAACCTTGCTGAACGCCTTGGCGGGTCGAAACGCGGCGATTACATCTGAATATGCTGGAACAACACGGGATGTAATTGAGGTTCGCATGGATCTCGCAGGACTGCCTGTGACACTGCTCGACACTGCCGGCCTACGTGACACCGACGATCATGTTGAAGAAATTGGAATCCAACTGGCACAGGAACGCGCAAATGCTGCGGATATTCGTGTGTTTTTGGCAGAAGAAAACGAGACGTTCGACGTGCCGTTCCGGGATGGTGACCTTTCCCTGCTACCTAAAGCGGACGAACGGGATGCAACCCGTGGCGCGATTTCCGGAAAGACCGGGCAGGGGATAGATGATCTGGTTTCGCACATCGCCTGCACATTGAAGAATCGTTCGACCCATGCTGGAATTGCAACAAGAGCACGGCATAGGGATGCGATGAAGCGCGCCTCAGAGAGTTTGCAAAGAGCGATAGATGTCCTACAGCAGGGGCCAGAGTTCTATGATCTTGCTGCCGAAGATATGAGGTCTGCTATTCGCGCTCTTGAACTCTTGGTTGGTCGAATTGATGTAGAGAATCTCCTCGATGAGATATTCTCGAGTTTTTGCCTAGGAAAATAAGGAGTGTTTCACGTGAAACATTCGCACTATGACGTCGTAGTTGTTGGTGGCGGACATGCTGGAACTGAAGCTGCGCATGCTTCGGCTCGAATGGGTGTCCGAACTGCCCTAGTGACGCTGCGCCGTGATGGAATCGGTGTCATGTCCTGCAATCCTGCAATTGGTGGCCTTGGAAAGGGGCACCTGGTGCGCGAGATTGATGCGATGGATGGTGTAATGGGTCGCGTTGCGGATCTCGCAGGTATTCAATTTCGACTTTTGAATCGTCGAAAGGGCCCTGCTGTACAAGGACCGCGGGCGCAAGCAGATCGATCAATATATAGAACCGAAGTTCTTAAAGCCACAGAAACGCAACCAAATCTGGACATTATCGAAGGCGAGGTGATCGACTTCCTGATGGAAGGTGAGAATACCGTTCGAGGTGTACGTCTTGCAGATGAGAGCGAAATTTCCGCGAGTGCGGTCGTTCTTACATCTGGGACCTTTCTGAACGGTGTCATACACATAGGAAATCAGTCAAAGTCTGGTGGTCGTATGGGAGATCGACCGTCTATTAAGCTAGCGGAACGGCTGAAATCTTTTGACCTTCCCTTGGGACGTCTAAAAACCGGAACACCACCACGACTGGACGGGCGAACCATTAACTGGGATGTCCTAGACAGTCAGCCAGGTGATGATGAACCGACTCTTTTCTCTTTTATGAGCAAGTCTGTTTCAGCTCCTCAGATCGCTTGTGGGATCACGCATACTAACGAGCGAACTCATGAGATTATCCGCGATAATCTCGAACTTTCAGCTATGTATGGAGGTCATATCGAAGGTGTCGGGCCACGATATTGTCCCTCGATTGAAGACAAGATTGTTCGTTTCTCTGATAAGAGCTCGCACCAGATTTTCCTCGAGCCGGAGGGCGTTTCGGATCATACGGTTTACCCGAATGGTATATCGACAAGCCTACCTGAAGAAGTACAGACAGCTTATGTTCAATCCATTTATGGATTGGAACAGGCGATTATTCTTCAACCGGGATACGCAATCGAATACGACTATGTGGATCCGCGAGCCCTGAGGTCGACGCTCGAACTCAGAGATATTAGCGGCCTGCATTTAGCTGGACAAATCAATGGTACAACCGGCTATGAGGAAGCAGGTGCACAAGGTTTGGTAGCGGGTCTCAACGCGGCATCTAAGTGTCGTGGAAATGGTGACATTATTTTCGGTCGCTCCACCAGCTATATTGGGGTGATGATTGACGATTTGATCACTAACGGTGTGACAGAACCGTATCGGATGTTCACTTCTAGAGCAGAATTCCGGCTTTCTCTCCGAGCCGATAATGCAGATCAAAGATTGACGCCATTCGCTAAAGAGTTGGGGTGTATTTCTGCTGAGCGAACTACTACGTTCGACAAAAAGATGGCAGGAATAGACTGTGCCAAATCCGCATTGGAAGCTGTTCTATTGACGCCCAAACAGTTGGTTCAAGCAGGTATCCAAGTCAATCAAGATGGCAACAAGAGAAGCGGGATTGATGTTCTCGCGTTTCCGAACGTTGAATTTGAACATATTCTTCCTCTATTTCCGGAGTTGGAAGCAACCGAGAAGGAAATCCGCGAACAAATTATGCGTGATTCTCTGTATGCGAACTATATCTCGAGGCAAGAAAAGGAAGTTGCTGCTTTGAAGAAGGATGAGGAGTATATTATCCCGTCAAACTTTGACTATAGCATAGATGGTCTTTCTCGAGAACTTCAGCAAAAGCTGAACAAATCTCGCCCAGAGAGCTTGGCGCAAGCAGCTCGCATTGACGGTATCACTCCCGCCGCGCTAGCTTTGATACTAGGGAGTTTGAAACGCTTGGCGAAAAACGGGGCTAAATCTGCATGAATTTTGAACTGATCCGAGAGTACTCGGATGTTTCACGTGAAACATTTGAACGTCTTGAGGTATTCTCGGAAGTTCTCACAAAGTGGAATCCTAAGATCAATCTGGTTTCTCGAAAGAGCTTAGAGGATCTGTGGACGCGTCACATCTTGGACAGCGTTCAGGTGTTTGAGATTGCCCCAAATACTAAGACATGGCTAGATATCGGTAGCGGGGGAGGTCTCCCCGGCATCATCGTCGCTATTTTGGTTGCTGAAAAAAGCCCAGAGACCAAAGTTACCCTCATGGAAAGCGATCAGAGGAAGTGTGCTTTCCTTAGAAACGCCGCCCGAGAGTGCGGTGTTCAAGTGACAGTTAAGTCCCAACGGATTGAGGAAGCTGAGCCAGAGAGCGCTGACATCATGTCTGCGCGTGCATTGGCTGATTTGGACATTTTGCTGGGATATTCTGAGCGACATTTGAAATCGGGTGGCACCGCCGTGTTCCCTAAGGGTGCGAACTGGAAAAAAGAAGTGGATAACGCGCGCAATAGATGGCGGTTTGATTGCGAAGAGATTACAAGTCTTACTGAGCCTGAGGCTGTCATTCTCAAAATCAAGGGAGTAGAGCGTGTCTGACATGTCCCGTTTGGGAGTCCCCCGTATTATCGCGATTGCCAACCAGAAGGGAGGGGTGGGGAAAACGACAACTGCGATCAACCTAGCAGCTGCCCTGGTAGAAGAAGGTATGCGGGTTCTGCTTGTTGATTTGGACCCACAAGGAAATGCTTCTACAGGTCTTGGAATCGAAGCGGATGACCGGGATCACACGACCTACGATCTATTGGTCGAAGAGGCGGAACTCTCTGAAGTTATTCGGCAAACTGATTTAGAAGATCTCTGCATTGTTCCCGCGACAGTCGATTTGAGTTCTGCAGATATCGAACTTTTTTCCAACGAAAAGCGCAGCTTTTTGCTACATGATGCGCTGAGACAGCCAGCAATGGCGGAATATGACTGGGATTATATCCTGATCGATTGCCCTCCATCGCTGAACCTTTTGACCGTGAATGCAATGGTTGCGGCCCATTCCGTTCTTATTCCGTTGCAGAGCGAATTTTTTGCGTTGGAAGGCTTGTCGCAGCTGATGTTGACCATTCGTGAGGTTCGTCATGCTGCCAACCCCCAACTGCGGATCGAGGGTGTTGTGTTGACGATGTATGATCGGCGCAACAACCTGTCTCAACAAGTGGAGCAGGATGCACGAGATAACCTCGGGGATTTGGTGTTCCGAACCAAAATTCCGCGAAATGTCCGTGTAAGCGAAGCGCCATCCTATGCGATGCCAGTTCTAAATTATGACCCAGCTTCACTTGGTGCAAAAGCCTACCGTCAATTGGCGGGCGAGATTGTTGCCAATCATCAAGATATCGCGGCACAATAAGAAGAAAAGGGGCGAACAATGGCAGATAAGAAACCAAAACCACGCGGCTTGGGACGTGGTCTCTCCGCGTTGATGGCGGATGTGAATGCGGAACCAGTGAGCACCGAAGGTGGGCGTCCGCCGCGAAATGCCGAAATTCTTGTGCCTATTGAAAAGGTTCAAGCTAATCCTGACCAGCCGCGACGCCAGTTTTTGCAGGAAGATTTGGATGATCTAACTGCATCGATCAAAGAGAAAGGGGTTCTTCAACCTCTGATCGTTCGCCCGCGCGATGGTGGAATATATGAGATCGTTGCGGGGGAACGTCGCTGGCGTGCTGCTCAAGCGGCGCAGCTTCATGAGGTTCCCGTTCTCATTCGCGACTATTCTGATGTCGAGATGCTCGAAGTTGCGATTATCGAGAACATTCAGCGTTCAGATTTGAATGCGCTGGAAGAAGCTCAAAGTTACAAGCAACTGATGGATAAGTTTGGCCATACGCAAGAGAAAATGGCCGAAGCGCTTGGTAAGAGCCGCAGCCACATAGCTAACTTTGTTCGATTGCTGCATTTGCCAGAGGATGTTCAGGGGCTGGTTCTAGATCGTAAGCTATCTGCCGGACATGCGCGGGCTCTGATTACATCTGACAATGCCTCCGAATTGGCGAAGAAAATTGTGAAAGGCGGCCTGTCCGTACGCGCAACCGAATCCTTGGTGAAGAAAGATGCAGCGGGTGTTGCCGGAACTTCGGGACCTAAGAGAGCTAAGACTCAGGTTGAGAAGGATGCTGATACACGGGCGCTAGAAAGCGATTTGTCTGCTATGATCCGGATGAAAGTTTCGATTGATCATAAGGCGGGAGGTGAGGCTGGTACGATGACAATCTCCTACGAGACGCTCGACCAGCTTGATGAATTGTGTAATTTGCTTAGCCGCTAGGGCGGGTCCAGATAAAGATCATTACGCAACCCAGTGTAATGGCCTGGATCATGAGCACGTAGATTGGTACCTGAAGAACAACTGACAGAATGAACACAGCGGCAACCGATGCGGTTGCCGCTTTTTTTGCACCTAGACGAATAGCGCCGTGTTCATTCCAATCTGAGATCATTGGGCCAAAGGTTGCGTGCGATAGCAACCAATTGTGCAGACGTTCGGACGATCTGGCGAAAAAAAATGCCGCAAGAAGAAGAAAGGGCACTGTAGGCAAGAGGGGAAGAGCGATACCGACCCCAGCCAGAAGGACACTAAAGAGACCAAGGCAGAGGTAAATAAATCTCATCAATCAATCCGTTAGCAGTTCACGGAGCACAGCATTCAGAACCGCACGCCCTTGAGACGTAGCCCTGAGACGAGCTCGGTCCACGACGATCATCCCCCAGTCGGTCAGTTCTTGGATTTTTTTCACTGACAATGGCTTACCGGCCAACGCTTCATGACGTTCAAGGTCTAGGCCTTCAAAAAGTCGCATCCCCATCATCATGTGTTCGACTACTTGATCTTCTGGTTTTAATATTTCGAAAGGCAATAGGCCTTGACCTTTTTTTACTGCATCCAACCATGCTCCGGGTGAGCGTGGAGCTTCGGTTGCATATCTTTGACCGTTCAGCGTGATCCTACCGTGGGCACCCGGACCGACGCCCACATAATCGCCGTAGCGCCAGTAAATTTGATTGTGGCGGCTTTCTGCGCCGGGGCGGGCGTGATTGGAAATCTCATACCCGGGAAGACCGTAGGCGTCGCAGATGTCTTGTGTTGCAAGATACATATCGGCGGCGTTGTCGCCTGTGGGGAGATCACGAAGTTTGCCGCGCGCGTAGCGATCTCCAAATGCGGTGCCGTCCTCTATGGTCAGCTGATAGAGGGAGAGGTGGTCGATCGCCATGCTAAGCGCCTCGGAAAGCTCTGCCTTCCATGCATCCAAGGTCTGGCCCTGACGAGCGTAGATCAGATCAAAGCTGACGCGATCAAAACAGCTGCGTGCGACGTCAAAGGCTGTGCGCGCCTCATCGACGGTATGAATGCGGCCCAGGCGACGCAAATCATCGTCGTTCAGCGCCTGTATCCCCATCGAGATGCGATTTACGCCAGCATCACGATAACCGGCAAATCGTCCCGCCTCGACAGAACCTGGGTTTGCCTCAAGCGAAATCTCAATGTCGTTGGCAAAGGTCCAGTTCTCGCGCGCCGCTTCAATCACGGCAGCGACCGTATCTGGATGCATCAGCGAGGGTGTGCCGCCGCCAAAGAAGATGGAATTCAGCAGGCGATCCGGGAGCAGTTCGCCCACGCGGCGCAGCTCGAATTGATAGGCGGTCACCCAGGCCGATTGATCGATCTGGGAAACCACATGGCTATTGAAGTCGCAGTAGGGGCATTTGGCCTGACAGAACGGCCAATGCACGTAGAGACCAAAGCCCCCGTTGCGCCAATCATCCACCAAAACACCCCTGTACAAACTGGGCCAATGCACGGCCACGATGGCTGATGCGGTTCTTCTCCGCCTTGTCCATCTGCGCGCAGGTCACGTCATAGCCTTCGGGCATGAACATTGGATCATAGCCAAAGCCGCCCTCGCCACGGATGGGCCAGACAAGGCGTCCGGGCATCACGCCCTCAAAGACCTCATCGTGACCGTCGGGCCACGCCAGAACCAAAGTGCAGCGAAATTGTGCGGTACGGGGGGCATCGGGGCCTTTTGCGGTAATTTCATCATTGGCGCGGGTCATCGCCATCATGAAGTCCCGACCCTGACCGGTCTCGGCCCAATCTGCGGTATAGACGCCGGGCGCACCATCGAGCGCGTCGATGGTGATGCCGCTGTCGTCCGAGAGGGCTGGGAGGCCGGTGGCCTTTGCCGCAGCATGCGCCTTGATCCGGGCGTTGCCGACGAAAGTGTCTTCGGTCTCTTCGGGTTCGGGCAGGTTCATTTCGCCCGCACCGACCACCTTCACGCCAAAGGGCGCGAGGATCTCGGTGATCTCGCCCAGCTTTCCTGCGTTATGTGTGGCGACCAGTAAGGTGTCGCCTTCGAATTTGCGGGTCATGCGCAGGCGGCCTTCTGCATCTCTGCGAGTTCGGATGTGCCTTTGGCTGCAAGGTCCATCAGTTCATTCATCTGATCGCGAGAGAAAACAGAGCCCTCGGCGCTCATCTGAACCTCGATCAGTTTGCCCGAACCCGTCATGATAAAGTTGCCATCAACGCCGGCTTCGGAGTCTTCGGGATAGTCGAGATCAAGAACGGGCTGGCCGGCATAGATCCCGCATGAAATGGCGGACACCGGATCAACCAGCGGGTCCATGGTGACGTCGCCCGCTTTCATCAGCTTGTTGACAGCCAGACGCAGAGCAACCCAACCACCGGTGATCGACGCGCAGCGGGTGCCACCGTCGGCCTGAAGCACATCGCAGTCGACAGTAATTTGGCGTTCGCCCAGAGCGACGCGGTCAACACCTGCGCGCAGGGCGCGGCCGATCAGTCGCTGAATTTCGACGGTGCGCCCGCCTTGTTTGCCGGACGCAGCCTCACGACGCATACGGGTATTGGTCGCGCGGGGCAGCATGCCGTATTCTGCGGTGACCCAACCCAAGCCAGAGCCTTTGATAAACGGGGGAACACGGTCCTCGATCGTTGCGGTACACAGAACATGGGTGTCGCCCATCTTGATCAGGCAGGAACCTTCTGCATGTTTGGTAAAGCCGGTTTCAATGGAAACGCTGCGCATTTCGTTCAGGGCACGTCCGGAGGGTCGCATGTGGATATCCTTTTGTTGTTGCTCCGTCGATACCGCCCGTGGGGTTGGCGATGCAAGGGTCATTGACCATATCGGAGGATGCGCTTTAGTGACAAATGAGAGGGACAGCGACTTCTGGCTGGAAACATCGGGTATGAGATGACGGACGCGAAATCCATTCTGCAGGATATGAACGATCGCTCACGCGAGGTGTTTCGCATTCTGGTCGAAAATTATCTGGATACTGGCGGTCCGGTAGGCAGCCGCACGCTGACCCGATCCCTGAGCGAGAAGGTTAGCGCCGCGACCGTCCGGAATGTCATGCAAGATTTGGAATATTTAGGTTTGCTGGACAGCCCGCATGTCAGTGCGGGGCGTATTCCGACGCAGATGGGGTTACGGCTGTTTGTCGATGGCCTGTTGCAGATGGGCGATCCGAGCCGGCAGGACCGCGAGATGATAGACCGCACGTTGGGGGATAACTCCAGCGATGTGGGCGGCATGCTGGACCGCGTGGGGGCTGCGCTTTCTGGTGTGACGCATGGGGCATCACTGGTGCTCACGCCTAAGCATGAGGCGGAACTGCGCCATATCGAATTTGTGTCTCTGGCGCAGGATCGTGCGCTGGTGGTGTTGGTGTTCTCGGACGGGCATGTGGAAAACCGGCTGTTCACGCCGCCGCCGGGGCAGACGCCAAGCTCGATGCGGGAGGCGGCCAATTTCCTCAACGCGCTGATAGAGGGGCGCACATTGAGCGACGTGCGCAAGGATGTGCAAGTCGAGATCGAAAAACGCCGTCAGGAGATAGATACGCTCGCAAGCGACATGATCGAAAGCGGGCTTGCAGCCTGGGAAGATGAGAGCGGCGATCAGGCGCGTTTGATCGTGCGGGGACGGGCGAATCTCCTTTCGGAAGATGGTGCGCCGGACGAATTGGAGAAGATCCGCAGCCTGTTTGACGATCTTGAACGTAAGCGTGACATCGCCGAATTCCTTGAACTGACCGAAGAAGGCGACGGTGTGCGCATTTTTATCGGCTCGGAGAACAAACTTTTCTCACTTTCGGGTTCCTCTTTGGTGGTGTCTCCATATATGAACGCTGATCGAAAGATCATTGGTGCGGTCGGGGTCATCGGCCCCACGCGCCTGAACTACGGACGGATTGTGCCGATCGTGGACTACACGGCACAACTGGTCGGGAAAATGGTATCCGACCGGAGCTAGAGGTGGATTATGGCAGAGCCCAAGAACGAAGACTTTTTGGACGATATCGAGGCAGCCGAAGCCGAGGAGCTGTCGGCTCAGACCGAGGAATTCGACGACGAAGCGCTGGAGCTGGACAGCTTGCGTGCGGAGCGTGATGAATACAAGGACCGCTTCATGCGCGCCTTGGCCGATGCGGAAAACGCGCGCAAGCGTGGCGACAAGGCACGGCGTGAGGCGGAGCAGTATGGCGGCTCCAAATTGGCACGGGACATGCTGCCGGTTTATGACAACATGAAGCGTGCGGTTGAGGCTGCGACCGAAGAGCAAAAGGCAGTTTCCGCTGCGTTGATCGAAGGGGTCGAATTGACCATGCGCGCGCTGCTGGACGTGTTCCAGAAGCACGGCATTCAGGTGGTAACACCTGACGTCGGAGACCGGTTTGACCCGCAGGTGCATGAGGCCATGTTCGAGGCACCCGTGCCCGGCACAAAGGCTGGTGACATTATTCAGGTGTCCGCTGAGGGCTTCATGCTGCATGATCGCCTGCTGCGGCCTGCACAGGTGGGTGTGTCGTCGACGCCCGCGTCTTAATAAAAATGGGCCTTGATGGGCCCATGCCTCCGGCGGAGGTATTTTAAAAAAGATGAAAGGGCGGCCGTTTGGGACCGCCCTTTTTCTTAGCTCTTGCTGGCGTCCTTTAGCCGGTAGAGGGCTTCGAGCGCTTCACGCGGGGTGAGATCATCGGGAAAGATCTCTTCAAGGAGCTTTTCTGCCGGTGAAGGGCCTTTGGCGGGTTTGGGCTGCGGCGCTGGCGCGGCTGCAAACAACGGCAGGTCATCGATTTGTACCTTGCCCGCGCCGCCGCCTTCACGGCTGCTTTTCTCCAGCATATCAAGGACGCTGCGCGCGCGCTCCACGACGGAAGCGGGCAGGCCCGCAAGTTGCGCCACTTGCACACCGTAGGAGCGATCTGCGGCGCCTTTTTTGACCTCATGCAGGAATATCACTTCGCCTTCCCATTCCTTGACCGAGACCGTGGCATTGTCGACACCGGGCAGTTTGGCGGCGAGTTGGGTCAATTCGTGGTAATGGGTGGCAAAGAGCGCGCGGGAGCGGTTGACCTCATGCAGATGTTCAAGCGTCGCCCAGGCGATCGACAGGCCATCGTAAGTGGCGGTGCCACGTCCGATTTCATCAAGGATCACCAACGCGCGGTCATCGGCCTGATTGAGAATCGCGGCAGTTTCCACCATCTCCACCATGAAGGTTGAGCGCCCCCGAGCGAGGTCGTCGGAGGCCCCGACGCGGCTGAACAGCTGGCTGACCATGCCGATGTGCGCAGATTCAGCCGGAACATAGCTGCCCATCTGGGCCAGGACTGCGATCAGCGCATTCTGACGCAGGAAGGTTGATTTACCAGCCATGTTCGGGCCGGTGAGCAACCACACTGCGGCGCCATCGTCCGTGCTGAGGTCGCAGTCATTGGCAACAAAGGTCTCGCCGCCTTGTTGGCGCAGCGCCTGTTCCACAACCGGGTGGCGGCCACCGTCCACGTGAAACGCGCGCGAGGTGTCGACCCGTGGGCGGGTCCAGTTCTCACCACGGGCCAAATCGGCCAATGCGGTCACCAGATCAATCTCGGCAAAGCCACGCGCGGCCTGATTGAGGCGCGCAGCACAGTCGAGGATCGCACTACATAGCCTTTGATAGAGCCGCTTTTCGATCTCCAGGGCCAGGTTTCCAGCATTGAGGATCTTGGTTTCGATCTCGCTCAGCTCCACCGTCGTGAAGCGTACCTGATTTGCGGTGGTTTGACGGTGGATGTAGGTTTCCGACATCGGTGCCGACTGCATTTTGGCGGCATGGGTCGCGGTGGTTTCGATGAAATAGCCAAGCACGTTGTTGTGCTTGATCTTCAGCGAGTTGATGCCTGTGTGTTCCGCGTATTTTTTCTGAAGACCTGCGATGACGGAACGACCCTCGTCGCGCAGGGTCCGGGCTTCGTCCAATTCGCTGTCGTACCCTGTCGCGATAAAACCGCCATCACGGGCGAGCAACGGTGGCTCTGCGATCAAGGCTGCGTCCAGCAAGGACAGAAGATCGTCAAATCCGCCAAGTGAGTTTCTGGCCTCTGTCAGAAGAGGCGGTAAGTCCTGATCCTGAAGTTCGCGCTCGATCTCTTCGCCTTGGCTCAGCGCGTTGCGAATGGCGGCGAGGTCGCGGGGGCCGCCGCGGTCCAGCGCAAGCCGCGACAGGGCCCGGTCGATATCAGGTGTCTTGCGCAAAAGGCCCCGCAGCGCATCACTGCGCGTCGGGTCCTCAACGGCGGCATCGAGCGCAGCAAGACGCGAAGAGATCACATCGAGATTGCGCGAGGGGCTGGAGAGCCGTTGTTCCAGTAGGCGCGCGCCCCCCGGGGTTACGGTGCGATCCACAACAGAGAGGAGCGATCCGGCGCGCCCCCCCGAGAGTGAGCGGGTGAGCTCCAAATTGCGCCGCGTCGAGGCATCGATTTGAACGGTGCGATCTTCGGACTCTTGCAAGGGTGGCTGCAAAAGCGGCAGTTTGCCTTTTTGTGTGATCTCCAGATAGTCCACCACAGCGCCCATCGCGGAGATTTCGGCTCGGCTAAAGGTGCCGAACCCATCGAGCGCGCCCACATTGAACAGGCGACAGAGACGTTTTTCGGCGGCAGTGCTGTCAAAACTGGCCTTGCCCAGTGGGGTCAGAGGGATCTTGTATTCATCCGCCAGCGGTAGCGTGGCGTCATAGACTGCGCCATCGGCGACGATCAGCTCTGACGGAGCAAGGCGCGCCAGCTCCGGGCTGAGCCGCACACGGGCGACTGGCATCACGTGGAACACACCGGTGGAAATATCGGCCCAGGCAAGCGCGGCCTGATCGCGCAGTTCCGAATAGGCCACGAGGAAATTGTGCCGACGGGCCTCCAGCAGGGAATCCTCGGTCAGTGTACCGGGTGTGACCAGACGCACCACATCGCGTTTCACAACGGATTTCGAGCCGCGCTTTTTGGCTTCGGCAGGGCTTTCTAGCTGCTCGCCTACAGCAACACGAAAACCCTTGCGGATCAGGGTTAGGAGATAGCCCTCTGCCGCATGCACGGGCACGCCGCACATGGGGATGTCTTCGCCTTCGTGTTTACCACGTTTGGTGAGGGCGATATCAAGCGCCTCGGCGGCGTTCACCGCATCTTCAAAGAACATCTCGTAGAAATCGCCCATGCGATAGAACAGCAGCGCATCCGGGTATTGCGCTTTAATCTCGAGATATTGCGCCATCATCGGCGTGACAGACATGCGAGCCCCCATTCGTCAGGTCGCATGACGTTTACATGGCTCGAGTCGCGAGGAAAACCCAGCAATCCAATGGCCGAACCCCGCATTTGCGGAACTCGGCCAGAGGTGTTGTTTTTGGGGCGATCAGGAGTAGAGCGACCGCAAGGATCCCGGTGAGGCGTTGGCAATAGAGAGAGACAGCCCGCTAAGCTGTTCCTGAGCGCTGAGGGCCTCGTATCGGGCGGCGGCGTCTTCCATGTCGGTATCGGTCAGCTCGCTGATGCCCATTTTGACGGCATCGCTGAGCTTGTCGAGAAAGACATCCTGCTCTGCCATTTGCTGCGCACCGGCACCGAGTGCCGCGGCACTGTCGGTGGCATAGCGCAAGAAGCCCTCGATTTCGCCAAGGGCGGTACGGGCTGAGGCCGCGTCGGTCACCGCAGTGCGGTTATTTATGTCAAAGCTCGTGCTGCTTTCGAAATCGACGCTGTCGACGGTGATGGTGGATTGCGTCGGCGCCGCGTCACCGGAGCGATCCTGAGACGCTGCGACCGTCAGCCCCGTGCCGCCATTGCCATCTGCGTTGGTTGCCAGAAGATTGACCCCGTTGAAGCCAGAAGAAGAAATGATCGTATTGATCTGCTCCGTCTTCTGGGCGAGCTGTTCCTCGATCATTGAGTAGTCGCCGACACCGGAACTGGCCTGGACTGTCAGCTCCTTCATGTCGGTCAAAAGCGAGGTGATTTGTTCCGCGCTGGCGGAGGCGACGGAAACCGTGGCCTCGCCGACGTTCAACCCGCTGGAGGTGGCCTGAAAGCCAGCCAGATCAGACCCCATGATTTCGGAAATAGCCCAGACCGCCGGAGCGTCCTTGGCCTTGTCGACTTCTTTGCCGGTGGAGATGTCGTCCTGGACATCCTCCTTTTCCACTTGCTTATTGGTAAGAACCCGTAGCGCAATCTCTGCGCCCGGGTTGGTGTTGATACTTGTCATTTGCGCACCCCTATATAACCCAATACCTGGTATGCATGCTTCGTTGGCCCATGCGGGCAAGGCCCGAACGGACGGGGGATGCCATTCTGACATATGCAGTCGACAGATGAGTCGCTGCGCCACTTGGGCAGCAAGTGCGGTTAAGAAACACCAAGGAACTGTAGCAAAGACGGGTCTGAATTGGGGCCAAACTTTGACAAACCCTTTCGATTTTAAGCCACGATTTGAAAGAAATGCAAAATAGTGAATTGTGAAAGCGGTGGATTGAGAGGCTGTGGCCGCTGGGATATGACAGTTTTCGACTAGGAGAGGACGAAGACCGACATGCCCAAAGCCAAGATCACCAATGAAGAGGCGCTGGCCTTTCACCTGGAACCCAGCCCTGGCAAATGGGAGGTCACCGCGACGGTCCCCATGACCACCCAGCGGGATCTGTCCTTGGCCTATAGCCCCGGCGTGGCGGTCCCCTGTGAGGCGATCGCCGAAAATCCCGAACTTGCCTATGATTATACCAACAAGGGCAACCTTGTTGCGGTGATCTCCAACGGGACGGCGGTTCTGGGGCTTGGTAATCTCGGCGCACTCGGCTCCAAACCGGTGATGGAAGGCAAATCGGTCCTCTTCAAACGCTTTGCGGATGTGAACTCCATCGACATTGAACTCGACACAGAAGATCCAGACGAGTTCATCAACGCTGTGAAGCTGATGGGGCCGACCTTCGGGGGTATCAACCTCGAAGATATCAAGGCGCCCGAGTGTTTCATCATTGAACAGAAGCTCAAGGAAGAGATGGATATCCCGGTCTTCCACGATGACCAGCACGGCACCGCAGTGATTTGTGCCGCTGGCCTGATTAACGCGCTGCATCTGTCTGGCAAGAAAATCGAGGATGTCCGGATCGTCCTTAATGGGGCAGGGGCTGCAGGCATCGCCTGTATTGAGCTGTTGAAATCCATGGGCGCGCGGCATGAGAATTGCATCGTCTGCGACACCAAAGGTGTGATTTATCAGGGCCGTACTGAGGGGATGAACCAGTGGAAATCTGCCCACGCGGTTAAGACCGAGTTGCGCTCTCTTGAAGACGCCATGAAAGGCGCGGATGTTTTCCTCGGCGTGTCGGTCAAGGGGGCTGTAACGCAAGAGATGGTGAAATCCATGGCCGATAATCCGGTCATCTTTGCCATGGCGAACCCCGATCCTGAGATCACCCCCGAAGAGGCGCATGAGGTTCGGGTGGATGCCATCGTTGCCACTGGGCGTTCGGACTATCCGAACCAGGTGAACAATGTGCTGGGCTTTCCCTACCTGTTCCGCGGGGCGCTCGACATTCATGCGCGCGCCATCAATGACGAGATGAAGATCGCCTGTGCCCACGCACTGGCCCGTCTGGCGCGCGAGGATGTGCCGGATGAGGTGGCGCTGGCTTACGGCAAATCCCTGTCCTTTGGTCGCGACTACATCATCCCGACGCCGTTTGACCCGCGCCTGATCCACCGTATCCCGCCTGCGGTTGCCAAGGCCGGGATGGATACCGGCGTGGCGCGCCGTCCGATCATCGACATGGACGCTTATGAACACGGCCTGCGGGGACGGATGGACCCGACGCAATCGATCCTGCGCGGCCTCAACGCGCGTGCCCGTGCGGCACAATCACGTATGATCTTTGCCGAGGGGGATGACCCGCGCGTGCTGCGGGCGGCTGTGACCTATCAGCGCTCGGGCTTTGGCAAGGCGCTGGTGGTTGGCCGTCAGGAGGATGTCAAAACCAAGCTCGAAGAGGCCGGTCTGGGCGATGCGGTGCGCGAACTGGAAGTGGTCAACGCGGCCAATACGCACCACTTTGATGCCTATAAGGAATTCCTTTATAACCGCCTGAACCGTAAGGGTTTTGATCGCAAGGATATCCACCGTCTGGTGGGACGTGACCGGCATGTGTTTTCTGCGCTGATGCTCGCGCATGGGCATGGCGACGGTCTGGTGACTGGGGCCACCCGGAAATCCGCGCATGTGCTGGAAAAGATCAATCACGTTTTTGATGCCGATGCAGAACATGGTGTGGCCGGGGTGACAGCGCTCTTGCACAAGGGGCGCATCGTGTTGATCGGAGACACGCTGGTACATGAATGGCCTAATGAGAACGATCTTGCCACCATCGCAGAGCGTGCAGCGGGTGTAGCCCGTCACATGGGGCTTGATCCACGGGTGGCCTTTGTGAGCTTCTCGACCTTTGGTTATCCGGTGTCGGAGAGGGCGGAGAAAATGCACATCGCGCCAACCGTTCTGGATAAACGCGGCGTTGATTTCGAATATGAGGGCGAAATGACCGTGGATGTGGCGCTGAACGCTAAGGCGCAGGAACACTATCCGTTCCAGCGTCTGTCTGGCCCGGCCAATATTCTGGTGGTGCCCGCACGTCATTCGGCTTCGATCTCGGTCAAGCTGATGCAGGAAATGGGCGGCGCTACAGTCGTGGGGCCGATCCTGTCGGGCGTCGATAAGCCGATCCAAATCTGTTCCACCACATCGACCGCCAATGACGTGCTGAACATGGCCGTTCTGGCGGCCTGTAACATCGGCTGAACCATAAAAGGAGGCTGTTTATGGCTATCTGGAACCTCGGTTCGATCAATATCGATATGGTTTACGCCCTGCCGCATATGCCGCAGCCGGGTGAAACGCTGGCAGCCACGTCCTTTGAACAAGGGCTGGGTGGCAAAGGCGCGAATATGTCTGTTGCCGCCGCGCGGGCGGGCGCCCATGCCTGCCATATCGGTGCGATCGGGCCGGAGGGAAAGTGGTGCGTGGACAGGCTGACTGAATACGGTGTCGATACGCGCCACATTGCGCAAATCGACACCGCCACCGGTCACGCAATCATTGCGGTCGACCCTGCGGGGGAAAACCAGATCATCCTTTATCCCGGTGCAAACCGAGTTCTGAGTGAAGATCAGATTGGTCAGGCGCTGAGTGCGGCGAACGCAGGGGACATTCTGTTGATCCAGAATGAAACCAACATGCAGGCTGAGGCTGCGGAAATGGGTCGTAAGCTCGGCTTGCGTGTCGCCTATGCAGCGGCGCCCTTTGATGCGGATGCTGTGCAGGCGGTTTTGCCCTTTATGGACCTGCTGTTCCTCAATGAGGTTGAGGCCGCGCAACTGGAGGAGGCGACGGGTAAAGCGCCGCATGATCTTGATGTACAGGATGTGATTGTCACATTGGGCGCAAAAGGCGCTCGGCATTTCGATGGCCGCTCCGGAGACGTGACGGATATTCCCGCGCTGAAGGTCACGCCCGTAGATACGACCGGGGCAGGGGACACATTCACCGGTTATGTGTTGGCCGCATTGGACCGTGGTCTGCCGATGGCGCAGGCGATGGCGCAGGCGTCACGCGCAGGTGCATTGATGGTCACGCGCCACGGTGCGGCAGATGTTATCCCAGATCTAAAAGAGGTTCAGAACGCCAAGTTTTGAAGTTCAGAAACCTGCGAACCACAAAAAGGGGCCCACTGCGGCCCCTTTTTTCATTTGTTTTGCAGTGTCTTTGTAGTGTCAGTGTGTCCCGATGAAGGGCGCATCTTTACCCCAGAGCTCTGCAACGCGGGCATCGCGACCACATGCGGTGCGATAGCGCTTGTAGGCTTTGGACTGGCGCAGTGGGCCAAAACGGGTCAGCACCAGATTGTCGCCTTTATAGTAATCCTGATGGTAATCTTCCGCCTTATAAAAAGTGGTGGCATCAAGGATTGGGGTTACGATGGCACGTCCCAGCGCAGCCTGAGCCTCTGACTTAATCCGCTCTGCCAGAGCCTTTTCGCCTTTGTTAGAGACGAATATCGCACTTCGATAGGGTGCTCCGCGATCACAAAATTGTCCGCCTGCATCCGTGGGATCAATCGAGCGGATGAACAGTTTCAACAAGCTCTCGCGGCTTACGACCGAAGGATCAAAGAGGATTTTCACCGCCTCATAATGTCCGGTTCCACCGCCTCCAACTTGCTTGTAAGTCGGGTTGCGCGTGGTGCCGCCAATGTAGCCAGAGACTGCCTCGGTGACACCTTTGACGGACTCAAAATCGCTCTCCACGCACCAGAAACAGCCTCCGGCAACGATGAGCGTTTCCTGCGTTTGTGCGCGCGCCTCAACCCCTCTGGTCAATGCGCCAATGATAATCAGCGCGGCCAGCGCGAAATGTTTGACTGTGTCCAGACGTCCCATGGCATCCTCCTAAAGGGCCAGCTCCTGCTAGCAAGGATCAGGATGCCCGAAGCTGAAAATCCAGCCAAGGTCATGACATCATTTGTCACGCATCGGTGACGGCAGTTTACCGGCCAGAACCCAAAAGGCCTGAGTGGTTCAGCCAATCAGTTTTCCCAGTTTCATCGCGACACCCATGTCGCCGGAAATCTTGATCTTGCCCATCATGACAGCTGTCATTGGGTTCAACTGACCGCGTAGGAGCTTTTTCAGGTTTTCCGTGCTGAGGCGCAATGTGCAGTCGGTGGGCTGCTCTCGAGTGGTCACAGAGCCATTATCAAGAATGATCACACCGTCAGTGCCACAGTCAAACTTCAACGATCCATCAAAGTTCTTCCCATCCAGGCCGTTGCGAATGTCTGTCGCAATCTGTTCCAGCATGAATGTCCCTCCCATGACGCCTATCCCACAGCCATAGGAGGTGCAGGCGTCATGTTACAAGCGTGACCAAGGGGAAAGGGAGGCGGCGGCTGATTAGTCGGTCAGGTTTTGAGTCCAGTCGAGCGAATTGCCGGTATCGACCTCAAAAAAACCACCAGTTTTATAGCCGCGTGAGGTGCAATTTTCATCACCCCGAATGGTGTAGGGGTCATTGATGTAGCAAAAAGAGTAATCCCCGGTCCAATTGCCGGTCTTGCTCTCAGCACGAACGTAATAGTAGCGGTTCTTCAGATCACCGACGACTGCAATCGCACATTCGTCTGGCTGAAGCGTCCACCAGCCCTCGGACACCCAGTCTTCACCATCTTTATAGCCAATGGACGCAAAGGCCTCATTGCTGGTCTCGTTGCAGATCTCAAAATCTGCAAGAGCTGCTGAGCCACAGAGCACCATCAGGGCGCTGACGATCAAAGGCCTCATGATGCCCTCCAAAGCTGATTACTCTGCACGAAATCTAACGAATCTGACGCTGAGCGCGACAGGTCATTTACGCAGAAATTTCCCCATTTTGATTTGGGTCAGCTGATTTCGTCAACCGTCGGCGTGCAGGGCGCACCGTAAAAGAAGGTTTGAATGATTTCCGCGCATTGCTCGGGGGCGTTTGGTGCGGCTGCAAAGAGCGTCATGGAAGAGCGCAGTTTCTTGGCGTCGACCTTGCCCAGAATATCAATGGCGGGTGTGTCATTGTGTGAGAGCATCAGGTCGCACACCTCAATAAGACGCTGGCGCAGAACCGGATGGTCCAGATAGGCCCGCGCTTCATTGACGTCCTCAAGCCCGTAGAGCTGCGACATATGAGATTGCCCAAGGCTGGCCAGTTGGGGAAAGACGAACCACATCCAGTGGCTCGTCTTTTTCCCGGCTTTCAACTCGGCGACGACATCGCCCCAGACCGCGTCCTGAGCCTCGACAAACATGTCGAGTTCTTCTTCCAGATCCTCTTCGGGGAACTCTTCTTCGAAGTCGTCGTCGATGCTCATTATTTCACTCGACGATTGCGAGCGGCGAGCAGCTTGAGGCGCAGCGCGTTGAGCTGGATGAAGCCCTGTGCGTCTTTTTGGTCATATGCGCCTGCGTCCTCTTCAAAGGTCACATGCGCCTCGGAATAGAGCGAATGCTCTGACCAGCGGCCAACGGTTTTGGCGGAGCCTTTGTAGAGTTTCAGACGGACGGTGCCGGTGACATGCTTCTGGCTCTCATCAATCAGCGCCTGCAACATTTCACGCTCCGGGGAATACCAGAAGCCGTTGTAGATCAGTTCCGCATAGCGCGGCATGATCGAGTCCTTCAGGTGGCCTGCACCACTATCGAGCGTGATCTGTTCGATACCGCGGTGCGCTTCCAGCAGGATGTCGCCGCCGGGGGTCTCGTAGATGCCGCGGGACTTCATGCCGACGAAACGGTTTTCCACAAAATCCAAGCGACCGATACCGTGCTTGCGACCATATTCGTTGAGTTGAGTCAGGATCGTCGCCGGGCTCATGGCCTCACCGTTGATCGCAACCGCATCACCTTTTTCAAAGGTGATTTCGATGAACTCAGGCGCGTCCGGCGCATCCTCGGGGTTCACTGTGCGCTGGTAGACATAATCCGGCGCCATTTCCGCCGGATCTTCCAGAACCTTGCCCTCGGAAGAGGTGTGCAGCAGGTTTGCATCTACCGAGAAGGGCGCTTCGCCGCGCTTGTCCTTGGCGATTGGGATCTGGTTTGCTTCGGCAAATTCCAGCAGTTTGGTGCGCGAGGTCAGATCCCACTCACGCCACGGCGCGATCACTTTGATATCAGGGTTCAGTGCATAAGCGGACAGCTCGAACCGCACCTGATCGTTGCCCTTGCCGGTTGCACCATGGGACACCGCATCGGCACCGGTGGCTTCTGCAATCTCAACAAGACGCTTGGAGATCAGCGGACGCGCAATCGAGGTGCCCAGCAAATAGAGGCCCTCATAGACCGCATTGGCGCGGAACATCGGGAAGACGAAATCGCGGACGAACTCTTCGCGGATGTCCTCGATAAAGATGTTTTCCGGCTTGATGCCCAGAAGCTCTGCTTTTTTGCGCGCAGGCTCCAGTTCCTCGCCCTGGCCGAGATCGGCGGTAAAGGTGACAACCTCGCAGCCGTATTCGGTCTGCAACCATTTCAGGATGATCGAAGTATCAAGGCCACCGGAGTAGGCCAGCACAACTTTCTTGGGCGCGGACATGGGTTTTCCTCTTGATCAGAACGTCAAGCGCCGTAGCGCCTTTTGCATCGGGTTGCAAGGTTTACGGGGTTTCCTACACCTGAACTGATGATAAGATATCGAGCAAATTTCCAGACCTAGAGGATATTTAAGTGACTGGTTGGAAGATATTTTCTCATTCCCTGAGCATGGTTTTGCGGAATTTGGGTTGGGCCTTGCAGATTGCATTGGTCCCGGTGCTGATCGCGATGGTCTGTATTGCCGCCCTGCTATGGGGGCAATTCGGCGAGCTGTTGGATAACCAAGGAAGACTGGATTATGTACCCAGTGGTGGTTTAGTGACGTCGATCCTGCTGTCTGTCGTGATCTTCATTGCGGCGGAGCTTTGGGTGTTCGTCAGCTGGCACCGCTTTGTTTTGCTTGAAGAATACCCGACAGGCTGGATTCCGAAATTTCACGGGGACCGCATTCTTGCGTATTTTGGCACCAGCTTGTTGCTTGGTCTGGTCATCATATTGGCTTGGATTGTGATTGGGGGCGTATTTACTGCGGTGGGTGCGATGCTCAGTTCGACAGTTTTCAGCATCATCGTGCTCTTCATCGCCATGATCGCGATTGGCATCCTCTTCTTCCGCTTGCTTCCCACACTTCCCGCTGCGGCGATTGGAGAAAAACTCAGCTTCAGCGAGTCGATGGAGGCCACCAAAGGGACAGCAGGTACCGCTATCGTGTTGTTTCTCGTGCTTATGCTGGTCCAAATACTACTGCAGCTCATAACCAACGTTTCGATCTACGTGTTCGCACCCTTGGGCCTTGTGTTTGCGGTTGTCTCTGCGCTCATCATGACGTTGGTAAATGTGTCTATCCTGACGACGATTTATGGGCATTACGTGCAGGGGCGCGCGATCTGATCGTAGCCCAATCGACTGAGTGATCTGTCGCGCCCTCTTGCCTTGGGCGCGGCTTTGGGCCACCAAATCCCCATGACCAACTTCCGGACCCAGGCCAAAGCGGCCGAGGCGGCGATGCGCGATGTCTTCCCGCCCACGCCGCTGCAACGCAATGAACTTCTGTCTCAGCGCTTTGGCGCGGATATCTACCTCAAGCGCGAGGATCTGAGCCCCGTGCGCTCGTATAAGATCCGCGGCGCGCTGAATGCCATGCGCAAGCAGACTGGCAAGGATCTGTTTGTCTGTGCCTCGGCGGGAAACCACGCTCAGGGCATGGCCTATATGTGCCGGCAAATGGACAAGCGGGGTGTGATTTTTATGCCGGTGACAACACCGCAGCAGAAAATCCAGAAAACCCGTATGTTCGGTGGAGATAACGTCGAAGTTCACCTGATTGGCGACTATTTCGATGACACGCTCGCGGCCGCGCAGGCGTGGTGCGCCGAAAAGGGCGGGTATTTTTTGTCACCCTTTGACGATGCCGATGTCATTGAAGGTCAGGCTTCAATCGCGGTTGAGATCGAAGCGCAGCTTGGCAAGGCCCCGGATCATATTGTGTTGCCTGTCGGCGGCGGCGGGATGTCGTCGGGTGTGGTTCAGTATTTTGGCGATGACGTACACGCTTTGCTCGTCGAACCCGAAGGTGGTGCTTGCCTGAAGGCGGCGCTTGAGGCCGGTCAACCTGTGCCGTTGGGGCGGGTTGATACGTTTGTGGATGGCGCGGCCGTCGGTAAGATCGGCGAACGTCCGTTCGACATCCTACGCACTGTGCCGCTCCCGGATGTGCTGACCCTGTCAGAAGATCGCATCTGTACTACCATCCTTGAGATGTTGAACGTCGAGGGCATTGTGCTGGAACCCGCAGGCGCTCTGGCTGTCGAGGCGCTGGGCGACCTGCGGACTTGGATCAAAGGCAAGACCGTCGTGTGCCTGACATCTGGTGGAAATTTTGATTTCGAACGCCTGCCAGAGGTCAAGGAACGGGCGCAACGTTATTCCGGCGTGAAGAAATACTTCCTGTTGCGGCTGCCGCAGCGTCCCGGCGCGCTGAAGGAATTCCTGAATATCCTTGGCCCTGACGACGATATTGCACGCTTTGAATACATGAAGAAATCTGCGCGCAACTTTGGTTCGGTATTGATCGGGATTGAGACCAAGCAACCGGAGAATTTTGCGCCACTCTTTGCGCAACTTGATGCGGCTGGGTTCACCTACACTGACATCACCAATGACGAAACACTGGCACAATTTGTAATCTGAGGCCGCTTGGCCTCAGGACATTGTTTTTACGTCAGCAAGGAAATGTGCTTTGGACTGGTCATAGCTGGCAAAGACCCGAGACAGGTCGACAGCGTCGGCTTGTCCGTTTGCAGACAGGCGCTCACCCTCAAAGCAGAGGTCGGAAAAGTCTTGGAACCCCAGGTTCAGGGCGCTGCCTTTTAGAAAATGCAGATCCTGCTCAAGCTGCGACCGGTCGCCGGACTTGAGTTTATCAATGACGCCTTCGACCTCTTCGAGGAAGAGTTCGATCACTTCCTCAAAGCCGTCATCTCCGACTTCTTCTTTCAGTTCGCGTACGCGTGGCCAATCAATCATCGTCTTCTTCCAACACTTTCGGGCGAGACCTGTCTAGCCTATGTCAAAGTGAGTAAAAGTATAGTAAAGAACAAAAAATCGACTAAAAGTGTATTTTTCATCAGCTATTAAGCTGATCAGGTGTTTTCTAAGAAGGTCACGAGGGGACACGCCGCGTTAATGAGGGATTGTCGGTGCTGCCAGAGCATTCAATTGAAGGCGAAGACGTGCCTGTGAGCGGGTCCATCCGACGAGTGTTGGTAGTGGACGACAGCCGCTTGCAGCGTCGTATCCTTGTCGCATCACTGAAAAAGTGGGGTTTTGACGTTGTCGAAGCCGAAGGCGGTGAGGAAGCGATGGATATCTGCCGCGCCGATCCGCCTGACCTCATTCTTAGCGATTGGATGATGCCGGGAATGAACGGCATCGATTTTTGCCGTTCCTTTCGTGCGGAATCCCATGAGGCCTATAGCTACTTTATTCTGCTCACCTCGAAGAGCGAGAAAAATGAGGTCGCAGAAGGGCTTGATGCTGGCGCTGACGATTTTCTGACGAAGCCTGTTAGTTCTGACGAACTGCGCGCCCGTATTTCTGCGGGCGAGCGGATTTTGCGCATGCAGCGAGAGCTGTTTGAGAAAAACCGGATCGTGTCGGAAACTCTCGATGAACTGCAGACCGTTTACGACGCCATCGACAAAGACCTTATTCAAGCACGTAAAATTCAGGAATCTCTGGTCCCGGAACTGACCCGTGGGTTCGGTGCATCGGAAGTGAACCTGCTGCTGAAACCCTGCGGCCATATCGGTGGCGATTTGGTCGGAATGTTTTCGCCGGGAATCAACCGACTTGGGTTCTATTCGATTGATGTATCCGGCCACGGGATCACGTCGGCAATGATGACAGCGCGATTGGGTGGATATCTGTCGTCCACTTATTTCGATCAGAACGTCGGCATGGAAAAGAAGTTCAACCGCTTCTATGCCTTGCGCCCACCGGAAGAGGTGGCAAGCGTATTGAACGCGCGTCTGATTGCCGACACCGGGATCGAAGAATATTTTACCATGGCCTACTGCATCGCCGATCTGCGCACAGGCGTGGTCAAGATGGTGCAGGCGGGGCACCCTCATCCCTTGCTGCTGCGTGCGGATGGCTCCATGGAGTTCATCGGTCGGGGTGGTGTGCCGGTGGGGCTGGTGCCAGATGTCGACTACGAGCAAGAAGAATTCATCATGGAGAAGGGCGACCGGCTGCTTCTTTACTCCGATGGCTTCACCGAGGCGCATCTGAAAGATGGGTCTATGCTTGATACCGAGGGTCTCGTCGATCTCGTTAAGCAATGCGATCCCAAGCGCAGCGGCAAAGAGTTCTTGGATGACCTCTATTGGCATCTCACCCAAGTGATGGGGGATGATAAGGGGTTGGAGGATGATATCTCCGCCACTTTGTTCGAATATCAGGGGCCCTGATATTCAGCTCAGGCGCGCAAGTAACGCGGCAAAATACTGATCTCCCGCATTGCCGAGCACTTCGCTCGCATCTTCGATACGCATCCAAAGAGCGACATGGTCCTTCTCGACCGGTTCACTCAGCTGCAGCACCGGGCGCGCAGTATATATATGGCAGATCTTTTCCGCCCAAAGGTCGTATTCGGGCATATAGACAAAACGGCGAAAGGCTCCGATACGTTTTGGGGTGGCAATCTTCCAGCCGGTTTCCTCGTATACCTCACGGTGCAACGCGGGAATGGGTGATTCGCCCTCATCAATGCCGCCACCAGGAAGTTGAATGTCCGGGGCCGGACCGTACTGACAGGTCAACAATAGTTGGCCATCACGTGGCAGCAACGCGTATGCACCGGGGCGCACACGATAGGTCTGATCTCTGCGCGGAGCCTCTCCAAAACGTCTGATCACCGGTCTCCCCTTCACTCTGATGCTGAAAAGCCTATATAGCGTCGGTATGCCAATACCCGGCCGTTAAGGAAACCCCATGACACTTGGTTCGAAAATCGCGTGGGACGATACCGTCCTGCCCTTCCAGCTTGATGCATCCGACATGCGTGGCCGCGTGGCGCGGCTGGACGGCGTGCTGGATGGTATCCTGAAACAACATAATTACCCGCAACCGGTAGAGGCTCTGGTCGCCGAGATGGCGCTGCTGACGGCGCTGATCGGCCAGACCATGAGCCTGCGCTGGAAGCTGTCGCTGCAGGTACAGTCCAAGGGTGCGGTGCGGATGATCGCAACCGATTATTATGCCCCGGAAAAAGAAGGCGAGCCTGCCCGAATTCGCGCCTACGCGAGTTTTGATGCCGACCGCATCACCGATGGCGCGCCTTTTGAGCAGGTGGGCGAGGGTTACTTTGCGATCCTGATCGACCAGGGCGAAGGCACGCAACCCTATCAGGGGATCACCCCACTGGCTGAGACCTCATTGTCGCAATGTGCCGAAGCCTACTTCGCGCAGTCTGAACAATTGCCGACGCGCTTCTCTCTCAGCTTTGGTAAAAGCTCTGAACCGGGTAAACCCGAACACTGGCGCGCTGGTGGCATCATGCTTCAACATATGCCCAAGGCCTCGCCCTTTGCCGCGCAAAATGATGGCTCTGGAGAAGTTCTGACAGCTGCTGATCTGGTTTCGGGTGAAGAAGAAGAGAACTGGAAACGCGTCAATATTCTACTGGAAACGGTGGAGGATTTAGAACTCATCGGCCCTTCGGTTTCGCCGAGCGAGCTGCTTTTGCGCCTGTTCCACGAAGAACGTCCTCGGGTCTATGATGCGCAATCCGTACGCTTCGGGTGCACATGTTCCGAAGAACGCGTGCGCCAAAGCCTGTCGATCTATTCGGCCAAGGACATCAAAACGATGACCACCGATGATGGACGGGTGACCGCGGACTGTCAGTTCTGCGGCGCGCATTACAATCTCGACCCTGCGACGCTTGGCTTTGACGCCTCGCAGGAGTGAATCCTGTGTCAGCGCTTGAGGAGAAAATCACCAAGGCGCTGGCGCGCTCTCAGACGGCAACGTCTGATTTTGATCTCAACCCCGACACTGTACTGCCAGAAGGGCGCAAATTACGCCCCGCGGGTGTGTTGGTCGGGATTGAGACCTTCGGCGCTGCACCACAGGTGGTTTTGACCAAACGCTCCTCCGCCCTTAAACACCACCCGGGCCAGATTGCGTTTCCCGGTGGCAAAGTGGACGCAGGTGATCGGGACGTCACGGATGCTGCCTTGCGAGAGGCGTGGGAAGAAATCGCGCTGCCTCGTGAGTTGCCAAAGATACTCGGACATCTGTCCAGCCACGAAACCGTGACAGGGTTTCAGGTGACACCAGTGGTTGCATTGATTGAACAGCCGTTTGAAGCACGCGCAGAGGCAGGCGAAGTGGCAGAGATTTTCCGCGCGCCACTCTCGCACATCCTTGATGTTGAACGATATCAGGTGCAATCCCGCCGTTGGCGCGGCACGCGGAGGTATTACTTTGCGGTGCCATTCGGTCCCTATTACATCTGGGGGGCGACAGCGCGCATGTTGCGCGGTTTTGCTGCGATGATGGATATTCGATGAAAATAGATCA
Source organism: Tritonibacter mobilis (assembly GCF_001681715.1). Taxonomy (GTDB): domain Bacteria; phylum Pseudomonadota; class Alphaproteobacteria; order Rhodobacterales; family Rhodobacteraceae; genus Epibacterium; species Epibacterium mobile. The sequence goes on from NZ_LNWY01000005.1 coordinate 305,562, forward strand.
GCCTTGGCTAACTTCAGCTCCCACCCGCGCGGTTTGCGATGCGTTGACTGCGGCCAAAGCGGAGATCTATTTCGTCGGTGGCTGTGTACGAAACGCCCTGCTGAAAGAACCGGTCTCGGATCTGGATCTCTCGACGAACGTTGAGCCTGAGCGGGTAGTTGAGGCTGCGACCGTTGCGGGCCTTAAGGCGATACCGACGGGAATTGATCATGGGACCGTGACGGTCGTCGCGGATGGCATCCCCTTTGAGATTACCACTTTTCGCAAGGATGTGGCGACGGATGGGCGTCGGGCCGTCGTGGCCTTTGCGACAGATATCGCGGAGGATGCGCGGCGGCGTGACTTTACCATGAACGCGCTTTACGCCCGCCCGAACGGTGAGGTCGTTGACCCACTCGGAGGGCTGGATGATCTGCGCGCCCGCAGAGTACGGTTCATTGGAGACGCAACCCAACGCATCCGCGAAGATTATCTGCGCATCTTGCGATATTTTCGGTTCCACAGCTGGTATGGCGATGCCGCCGAAGGGTTCGATCCCGAGGCGCTGGGCGCGATTGCCGAGACGCAGGAAGGGCTGGATCACTTGTCGCGCGAACGTGTCGGTTCCGAGATGATGAAACTGCTCAGTGCTGCGGACCCTGCACCTTCGATTGCGACCATGCGCCAGATCGGTGTGTTGGCACATGTTTTGCCCGGCGCGGACGATCGTGCGCTTGCGCCTCTCATACACCTAGAGGCCGGTATGCCCATTAAGGCGGAAACCCGCCTTGCAGCGCTGGGCGGAGATAGTATTCAAGACACCCTTCGGTTGAGTAAGTCAACAGCGGCGCGAGTGAGGCTTTTGCGACAATTGGCGGAGGGTATGGCTGGCGGGGCAGAGCTTGCGTATCGCCATGACGTAGATACTGCCAGACGCGCCCTAATGTTGCGCTCGGCTCTTCTGGAAACGCCACTATCTCCCCAGTTAGAGCCTAGTATCGCGCTAGGTGCATCAGCTAAGTTCCCGATCTCCGCTCAGGATTTGCTGCCCTTTGTGCAGGGCGCCGCGCTGGGCCACGCGCTCAAAACGCTAGAGGCTGAGTGGATCGCGAGTGGCTTTCAAATGGACAAACAAGAGCTGATAGAGCGCCTGCCTGACATACACTAAGTAAACTGTCAGAAAAATTTCATGGCCCTAAAAGCGTGACAAAACGATTTTGCCGCGCTACCCATAAGGGCGTGAAACGACGATGGCAGGAGGAATGCTGATGTATTACGGGATCTGGAACGACATTTAACGTCCGAGTCCTGCCCGTAGGGTGAACCGGGGACTTCGGTCGCCGCCTTTCGCCATGCGCATCGCATTTTTCTATTCTTTGCTCAAATTGATGGAGCAACACCATGTTTCGCTTCTTTGAAAACCTCGTAAACCCCTATTGCGACTATCCGGAAACGGACACTCCGCCAACCAAACTCTGGCCGTTTATGCGCGACTATGCGCAGCCGTTTAAGTCCGTGTTCTGTGCGGCCGGCGTGATGTCTATCATCGTTGCTGCGATTGAGATCGGACTGATTTCCTATATGGGACGGGTCGTTGATATCCTTGCAGGGTCACCAGAAGAATTCTGGAGTAATCACGGCACTGAGCTGATCCTGATGGCGCTGTTTGTTTTGCTTCTTCGTCCGGCATTGCAGCTCATTGATGTGTTGTTGCTGAACAATACGATTTTGCCAAATTTTGGTACGCTGATCCGCTGGCGGGCACATAAACATGTTTTACGCCAATCGGTTGGTTGGTTTGAAAATGACTTCGCCGGACGTATCGCCAACAGGATCATGCAGACGCCACCTGCTGCCGGAGAGGTCGTTTTTCAGGTCTTTGATGCAATCACCTTCGCGCTTGCCTATCTGGTTGGTGCGGCGCTTTTGCTTTGGGGGGCTGATCCCCGGCTTCTGATGCCTTTGGTCATTTGGTTTGTCCTTTATGGCGCGCTGATCCGCTGGACAGTGAAACGGGTCGGCCCCGCGAGTCAGGCCGCGTCGGACGCGCGGTCGACTGTGACCGGGCGCGTCGTGGACAGCTATTCCAACATTCACTCGGTAAAGATGTTTGCCCATCACAACCGTGAACTCGATTACGCGCGTGATGCGATCGAGAACACACGCACCACATTTCAGGCCGAGATGCGGATTTTTACCATCATGGATGGTGTTCTGGTGCTGCTAAACGGCCTGTTGATTGTGGGGGTTGTAGGCTGGGGGATTGCGCTCTGGATGCAGGGGCTGGCCTCTGTGGGTGTCGTTGCAGCCGCGACAGCACTGACCCTTCGGCTGAACTCCATGACCGGTTGGATCATGTGGGCACTCACGAGCTTTTTCCGTCAACTTGGTGTGGTGTCCGAGGGGATGGAGACGATTGCCCAGCCAATTACATTGACCGATGCCAAGGGTGCAAAGCCATTGCAACTGACCAAGGGTGAAATCACCTTTGACCATCTTTCGCACCACTATGGCCGTGGTGTTGGGGGGCTTGATCAGCTGAACCTCACAATCTGTCCCGGTGAAAAAGTGGGTCTAATTGGGCGATCTGGGGCAGGAAAGTCAACTTTGGTGAAGCTGCTCCTGCGGTTCTATGACACCGAACAGGGGCGCATACTGATCGACGGTCAGGATATTTCAACGGTGACGCAAGACAGCCTGCGCCAGCACATCGGCATGGTGCAGCAGGACAGTTCGCTCCTGCATCGCTCTGTGCGGGATAACCTGCTCTATGGTCGCCCGGACGCATCAGAAGAAGACATGATCGCGGCAGCTCGGAAAGCGCATGCGCATGACTTCATTCTCGATCTTGAGGATCCGCAAGGTCGCAAAGGTTATGATGCTCATGTGGGCGAGCGCGGGGTGAAACTCTCGGGCGGTCAGCGTCAGCGTGTGACACTCGCGCGGGTAATCCTGAAGAACGCTCCTATCCTGCTTCTGGACGAGGCCACATCGGCGCTGGATTCTGAGGTCGAGGCGGCCATTCAGGAAACGCTCTACGGTATGATGGAAGGCAAAACAGTAATTGCTATTGCGCACCGGCTCTCCACCATTGCGCAGATGGACCGTATTCTGGTGCTAGATCAGGGAAAAATCGTCGAAGAAGGCACACATGAGGCGCTTTTGTCGGATCGCGGCCTATATGCACAATTCTGGGCGCGCCAATCGGGCGGGTTCCTGAATGTAGAGGCAGCAGAATGAAGCTAGGAAACCTGATCGACGCGTTCCAACCTGCAGATGGTCCACCGCCGCAGACACTTGGCGCATTCTTGCGCTGGTGTCTGTCCGGGGCATGGCTGATGCTTGGTGTTGCGGCGATCTGTTCTGCACTGGCAGGCGGGTTGGAGGCGGGTACGGCCTATATCCTCGGCAAAGTTATCGACACGGCGGTCGCCAGCGGGCCCGAAGGATTTTTCGGTGCCAATATTGCGATTATCTTTGCCGCTCTTGCGTTTTTCTTGCTGGTGCGGCCGGTGCTGTTTGGCCTGTCCGCCGCGACTAATGCTATCATTCTGCAACCAAACGTAAATCCGCTTGTCTTGTCCCGGCTCAACCGCTGGACCCTGGGCCAGTCGGTGCGGTTCTTTGATGATGATTTTGCCGGACGCATCGCTCAAAAGCAGATGCAGACCGCCAGCGCTGTTACGTCTGTCGTGTCAGAGGTGATAAATGTTGTGGCCTTCGCGCTTGCGTCGCTTGCGGGGGCTATGGTCTTGCTGGGCGCGGTTGATCTGTGCATTACGCTGCTCTTTGGGATTTGGCTTATTGGCTATTTTGCCATGATCCGCTGGTTCTTGCCGCGAATTCGCAAGGGCTCCGCTAAACGAGCAGGCGCGCGGGCCAATGTATCTGGGCAGGTTGTCGACACAATTACGAACATCAAGACCGTGCAGCTCTTTGCCCATGCGGATCACGAAGAACGTGGCGCGCAGGATGCAATGGTGACCTTCCGGGAACGAGCGCTGGAGTTCGGGTATTTGTCGGCATCCTTTCGGTTTTGCCTGATGACCCTTGCCGGGGTTTTGCCGGTTCTGCTGATTGGTGCGACGCTTTGGCTCTGGCAGAATGGCAGCGCGAGCGAAGGGGATATCGTTGCGGCTGGGGCGGTATCGATCCGGATTGCGCAAATGACAGGCTGGGTCAGTTTCACGTTGATGGGGATCTATTCCAATGTGGGCGAGATTGAAAACGGCATGAAAACGCTGGCACGCCCCGACCGGATTGAGGACACACCAGATGCTGGCGCACTTCAAGTTGATGCGGGAGAGATCGTTCTTGAGGACCTGAGTTTTAGCTATGGGCGCGAAGTCGGGGGGATTTCAGACCTGTCCCTGACCATTCATCCTGGCGAGAAACTCGGCATCGTTGGGGCATCCGGGGCGGGTAAGTCGACATTGGTCTCACTGCTGTTGCGGCTCTATGAGCCGGAAAAAGGCCGTATTCTTATTGATGGCGCTGATGTTTCCGATGTCAGCCAGAACTCACTGCGTAGCCAGATCGGTATGGTCACGCAGGAAACAGCGATGTTCAATCGCTCAGCGCTCGACAATATTCTCTATGGTCGTCCAGATGCCAGCCGTGATGCCATCATTGCGGCCGCGCGCGCAGCAGAAGCACATGAGTTCATCATTGATCTTGAGGACGGGAAGGGGCGCACCGGGTATGAGGCCTACCTTGGTGAGCGCGGGGTGAAATTGTCCGGTGGGCAACGCCAGCGCATTGCGCTTGCGCGTGCGATTTTAAAGGACGCGCCCATTCTGGTGCTGGATGAGGCTACCTCGGCCTTGGATTCTGAGGTAGAAGCGTCGATCCAATCAGCCCTGACGCGGGTGATGGAGGGAAAAACCGTGCTTGCGATTGCACACCGGCTCTCAACGCTTGCAGAAATGGACCGGATTATCGTCATGGATCATGGTCGGATCATCGAGCAAGGCAGTCATGATGAGCTGCTAGAGCGCGACGGGCTTTATGCGCAGTTCTGGCACCGGCAGTCTGGTGGCTTCATTCGAACCGAGCAAGACACCAGCGCCGCCGCAGAGTAATTCGGATCCACGCGTTTTCTGGCTTTTGCCAATTCCGCTCTCGCGGTAATGCAGGCGCATGACAGACGCAGCCAGAACCAGAGCCACGATTGAACGTTTGGGACACCAGGGCGACGGGATCGCCTCGGGTCCTTTGTTTGCACCGCGCACCTTGCCCGGAGAGATCGTCACCGGTGTTGTGCAGGGGCAATCCCTCACTGACATTAGAATTGAACATCCCTCAGAACATCGCGTTCAAGCGCCGTGTCGCCACTACAAATCTTGTGGTGGTTGCCAGCTGCAGCACGTAAGCGATGATTTTGTGGCGCAGTGGAAGACGGATATCGTTCGAAACGCCCTGCTATCACGCGGGTTAGAGACTGAATTCAAGCCAATCTTGACCTCACCGGCGCACTCCCGCAGGCGCGCGACGATTGCGGTTAAACGGACCAAGAAAGGTGCTATGGCAGGCTTTCACGGACGGGCCTCGGACGTCATCACAGAGATACCCGATTGCCATCTTTTGGCTCCTGATCTGATAGCTGCGCTGCCTATGGCTGAGGATCTGGCGATTATTGGTGCCAGCCGCAAAGCCCCCTTGTCTGTGACGATCACGACTTCAGAGGTGGGGCTCGATGTGTTGGTTCGCAATGGCAAACCGCTCGATGGGCCGTTGCGCATTCAGTTGGCGCAGGCGGTGGAGCGCCACAAGCTGGCGCGGCTTACATGGGATGATGAACCTCTGGGCATGGAGCAGCCACCGACACAGCGGTTCGGCGTTGCGTGCGTTTGCCCTCCACCCGGCGCATTCTTGCAAGCGACACCTGAAGGTGAGGCGGCGCTGGTATCAGCAGTGCGGGATGCCGTAGGCGGTGCCCGCCGCATCGTGGATCTTTTTGCCGGGGCCGGTACGTTTTCGCTGCCTTTGGCGACGGGTGCCGAGGTTCACGCGGTCGAAGGTGAGCGTGAAATGATGCAAGCGCTTGAGCAAGGTTGGCGTAAAGCGCAGGGTTTGAAAAAAGTCACCACTGAGACACGCGATCTGTTCCGTAACCCACTCCTTGTCGAGGATCTGCGCAAGTTTGGGCAGGTTTATGATGCTGTGGTGATTGATCCGCCACGCGCTGGCGCGGAGGCGCAAGTCCAGGAGTTGGCGAAAGCAAAGCTGCCCACTATCTCCTATGTGTCCTGTAACCCGATCACCTTTGCCCGCGACGCCGAAGTGCTTGTTTCCGCTGGGTATAGATTGAATTGGGTGCAGGTCGTTGACCAGTTCCGTTGGTCATCGCATACGGAGCTTGCAGCGTCGTTGAGCCTGTCCTGACCCCGAATCCTAAGGAGCGCCTTTTAAATGATTGATCGAATGAAATCCGTATTGGACAGCGATGGGTTTAGCCGGTTCATCACCGCCGTCATCCTGCTGAATGCGGTGACATTGGGAATGGAAACTTCCGATACGATCATGGCGCGTGCTGGGGATCTGGTTTTGTTGATCGACAAGCTGTGTTTGATCATCTTTGTTCTGGAGATCGCGGCCAAACTGATCGTGCGGCGGTTGAGGTTTTTTGTAAACGGCTGGAATATATTCGATTTCCTGATCGTTGGCATTGCATTGGTGCCAGGTGCTCAGGGCTTTTCCGTGTTGCGGGCGCTGCGGATCTTGCGTGTTCTACGCGTGATCTCCGTCGCACCGCGCCTGCGCCGTGTGGTCGAAGGGTTCATCACCGCATTGCCCGGCATGGGGTCGGTGTTCCTGTTGATGGCGATCATTTTCTACATTGGCTCTGTCATGGCCACGAAACTGTTTGGGGATAACTTCCCGGAATGGTTCGGCAGCCTCGCTCTCTCGGCCTACTCGCTGTTTCAGATTATGACGCTGGAGAGCTGGTCGATGGGGATCGTGCGGCCGGTGATGGATGTCTACCCCTACGCCTGGGCGTTCTTTGTACCATTTATCATGGTCACAACCTTTGCAGTGGTGAACCTGCTGGTGGGTCTGATCGTGAATTCTATGCAGGATGCGCATTCTGAAGAAGAAGGCGAACGCACCGATGCCTATCGAGATCAGGTGCTGACACGTCTGGAAGCGATCGAAGCACGGATCGCGCGGCTTCAGGATGAAAAGACGCAAAAGTGATTATCTTTTCTTAACCAAGTTTGATGTATTATTAAGCCAAGAGCACAAAACAAAAACGAGCGGACAGATCAAAACCATGCACAGGCGTACATTCGGGGCAGGTATACTTGCCACCCTCGGAGCAGCAGGATGTTCTAGCGGCCCAAATATTCGGCGTTACAACGGCCCTCCGGTCACTTCCATTGTGATCAATAAAGGCAGCCGCAGGATGTATTTGTTGAATGAAACTAAGGTTCTAAAAGAATATGAGGTCGGGCTGGGCTTTGCTCCGGTTGGCCACAAACAAATCGAAGGTGACGGCCGCACGCCGGAGGGGACGTATCGTATTGACCGCCGTAACCCTCGCAGCCAATTCTACCTTTCGCTTGGAATTTCATATCCCAATGCTGCTGACCGGGCATATGCCAGCTCACTTGGTGCAAGTCCGGGCGGTGATATCTTCATCCATGGTGAGCCCAATGATCGCGCTGACCGACGCCGGGCGGCGCGCACGCAAGATTGGACAGCGGGCTGCATTGCGGTGAGCAATGAAGAGATCGAAGAGATCTGGTCCATGGTGAATGACGGCACAACCATCACTCTGCGCCCCTGAGCCATTCTTCTCAGGCTCGCAACAGATTTGCAGACCACAAAAAAGGCCGCGCTCATCTGAGTGCGGCCTTGATTCTATGTCAGACATAAACGGCGTCTGATCATTCTGCCATCAGCAGAGTCCACCAGATCTTACCATTGGATTCTTGGAACCACGAAAACCCCATGTTGCGCGCTTTGGCGTCCATAATCACAGAGCGGGTGCCCTTTTCTTCCATCCATGCAGTGAGAGTCTGTACTTCGTTCTCATATGTTTCTGCGATGTTCTCGCCGACCAAGGCACCGGAGTATCCAACCCGCGCCACACGATCGAGCGGCGAGGAGCCGTCAGAGCCAAAGTGCCAGGGGCGGTTTTGTACGGACATATCGCGGGAATGGGTCGCAGCGGCAGCGTTTAGTTTGCTGTCGAGCTGAACAGCCGGGTTTCCCGCAGCTTCGCGCAGAGCGTTTACAGAATCAAGCATGCGGAACTGCGTACGTTCCTCATTACGAATCTTATAGACACCGGTCCCGGTCGCGCTGCCATCGTTGCCAGTTGTACATGCCGCAAGGACAAAGCTCGTCAGTGTAGCCAGAAGCAGGAATACGCGTGTCATTCTAAACCCTAAAAGTGTTCGATCACAGCGTCCCATAGCTTTCCTGTGACTTATAGGCAAACCCGGCAGCTTCACTTTCACGAGATTTCAGGGGATTGAATTGCGACTGCGGCATTCCAGCCATAGACTGCTCCGCACCAGAGCCCTCAGCCAGAGAGAACTTTCTGATGACACGCAAAATCACTTTTCTAACATCACGCCGGCAGTTTCTTGCCGGATCCGCATCCCTTCTGGCGACTCCGGCGCTGGCACAATCGCTGCCTGATGCCGAAGAGCCGGCCTTTGATCCGCTGCGCCCGCCGCCGGAACCAGAACCCAGCGTCAAGCGCAATATATCTTCGTTTCGCGCCAAGAGCTGGCGGCCTTATTTTGACAATTTGCGCCGTGGGGCGATCCTTGTGGATATTGACAGCCGGGCGCTTCACTTCTGGTCCGAAGATCAGAGTGTTTACAAGTTATTCCCGTCTTCTGTACCTTTAAGTGACGATCTGACACGTCGCGGCCGTACCAAGATTGTGCGTAAGGTCGAAGGACCGGGATGGGCACCGACCCCCAACATGCGCAAGCGCAATCCTGAGTGGCCTGCGTATATTCCGCCGGGCCCGGATAACCCGCTTGGAACGCACGCGCTCTACCTGAGCTGGAAGTACTATCGAATCCACGGCACGCACGATACGCGCAAAATTGGCCGCAAATCCTCTAACGGTTGCATCGGTCTCTACAACGAACACATCGCAGAGCTCTACAAACTCACCCGATCCGGCACACAGGTGTTGCTAATTTGACGACAACCGCTGCAAGCTGGATGAGAAGCATTTAACAAGCAATTGCAATCCGGTGGGAATCCCGCTTAGAAAAAACTCACGAGGTAAGTCTTGAGTGCGCACATCATATGTGTGCTGTGCGCGTATCCTGGAGGTTAATATGAAAAAACTCGTTATTGCTGCCGCACTGGTCGCTGCCGCTTCCGCTGCATCCGCTGGTAACCTGGCTGAGCCGATCGTTGAAGCACCGGTTATCGTAGAAGAAGCAACCGGTTCTTCTTCCGGCATCCTTCTGCCGCTGCTGCTGCTGGTCATCGTGGCCGCTGCTGCTGCAAGCAACTAATCGTTGCTCTAAAGAACAAGAAAGGCGGCTGGATCTCCAGCCGCCTTTTTTTATTGCTCGCTCGGGATACCCTTGTTTCATACAGGGTAGCTCAGTCGAGCCAACCCTTGAGGTTATTGCGAATAACGCTCGACAGGGCGGAGATATGCACGTCGCTGTCATTGAGGCAGGGAATATAGGTGAAGTCTTCACCGCCCGCGTGCTCAAAGCTCTCGAAGATCTCCTCATTGATCTCTTCCAGCGTCTCGATGCAGTCCGCCGAGAAAGCCGGTGCGATCACTGCAATGTTCTTCTTGCCCTGTTTCGCCAGCTCCGCGACATGTTCGACCGTGTAGGGACGTAGCCACTCCTCAGGTCCGAAGACCGACTGAAATGTGGTTGTGATCTGTGATTCGTCCCAACCCAAACGCTCGCGCAGTAGTCGCGTCGTTTTTTGACACTGGCAGTGATAGGGATCGCCCTGCATCAGGTAGCGCTTGGGCATGCCATGGTAAGAGCAGACGAGAATGTCCGGCGTCTTTTCCATCTTGGCATAGGCGTCCTCGACCGACTTCGCCAGCGCGTCGATGTATTCGGGGTGGTCGAAATAGGGCTCGATCGTGCGTGCCGCTGGCTGCCAGGGCTGATCCATCAACACGCGGAAGAACTGGTCATTTGCGGTGGCCGAGGTCGCGCCAGCGTATTGCGGATAAAGCGGCACAAAGAGGATCTTGCGGCACCCGGCGGCGATCATCTTTTCGACCTTCGATTTGGTGGAAGGATTGCCGTAGCGCATACAGAAATCCACCATCACACGGTCGCCGTAGATCTCTTCCATCGCCTTTGCCATGGCGTTGGTCTGGTCCTTGGTGATCGTCATCAGCGGGCTTTCGCCCTTGTCGTGATTCCAGATCGACTTGTAGGCTTCACCAGAGGCGAAGGGGCGCTTGCTGAGAATGATCAGTTGCAACAGCGGCTGCCATTTCCACGACGGATAATCGATCACCCGCTTGTCCGAGAGAAATTCGCTCAGATAACGGCGCATCGGCCAATAGCTGTAGTGATCCGGGGTTCCGAGATTTGCGAGCAGGATGCCGACCTTCTCCGCCTTGACCGGCGGATGATCCGCAGGGGCATTGTCAGGGCGGGTCGCAGTTGAGGTCGCATCCAGCATGGGCAAGGGTCCTGTGTGGTATGAAAACAAATAGTGTGTCGAGTGTTACGTCGATACGGCGGGAAAGGCCAATTGGATCATCTCACTGCGACCATTGGCTCAGGTTATCGTCAGCCCTCGGGCAGTTTGGTCTCCGGCACCTTCAGCGCATCCGCGAGACGTGCCTTGGCGGAACCGGGGCGCAGGGGTTGGGGCTGGCTGTCGGCTGGGGACCAACCGGTGAGGCATACCAGTTCGAAGGTTGCGGCGAGCCGGCCGTCTTTTGCAGCGAAGTTCTGGGCGTAGATGTGATCGGCAAGCGTAAACACCGCACGGCGCGTGGGTTTGCGCAACCTCTGAGACATTGTGTTGGTTTCACCCATATCGCGCAAATCCTGCATCAGATGCGCAAGGTCGCGGTAATGAACTGTCAGGGGCACAAGATCTGCGACCGGGAGGGCAAATCCCGCCCTTTGCAAAAGAGCGCCGAGATCACGAATTTCGCCCATCGGTGCAACCCTCGGGGACAGGCCTCCGCTGACATAGGTCTCTGCCTCCGCAAGAGCGCTGCGCAATTCGTGCAGGGTTTGACCGCCAAGCGTTACAACCAGCAGCAATCCATCTTCTTGCAGCGCGCGTCGGCACTGGATCAACTGCCCCACCGGGTCATTGGCACAATGAAGCGCCATCACATGGATCACCAGATCATGCGCTTTTGGCTCCAGATCCAGAACATCGTCATCCGAGATGATCTTCGCGTCCGGCAGCAGGTCCGCCCAGGGCTCCGCAAAAGGCGCGATAATCGCGGGCTTGGTAAAGACTCTCTTAACCATGCTGAGCCGATCCTCGATCTCGTCTCTGGCTAAGTCGTGCAGAAACATCGCCTCCGGTTTGCGCCGGGCGCGACGCAATTGCAGTGCGTCACGGTCAAATATCTGGGGATGAGCCATCGGTTCTTTTGTCATGAGGTGTACCTATGACGTTGCGGGCACGGATTCAAACGGCAGTTTCACTGGTCTACCCCGCGCGCTGTTTGAACTGCGGCGGGTTGGTCGAGAGCGATTTCGGCCTGTGTAGCGCCTGTTGGCGCGATACGACGTTTATTTCTGGGTTGGTCTGTGATTGCTGTGGTGTGCCGCTCCCGGGTGAGGCGGATGGGCAGAGCGTACATTGCGATGAGTGTTTGAGCAGCCCAAGAGACTGGGAGCAAGGGCGGGCTGCGATCATGTATGGCGGGCAGGGGCGGCGCTTGGTTCTCGCGCTCAAACACGGAGACAGAACGGATTTGGCGCGGCCTGCATCCGGTTGGATGGCACGTGCGGCACGCGATCTTCTTAGCCGCAGGCCGCTCCTGGTGCCGGTTCCCTTGCATTGGACACGACTTTTGCGGCGCCGGTATAATCAATCCGCATTACTGGCACAGGGGCTTGCGGCGCGTGAGGGCTGCGAATGTTGCCCTGATGCCCTAATCAGAGTCTCAAAAACGCCAATGTTGGAGGGGCGCAGCCGGGCAGAACGGATGACCCTTCTGGCCGATGCAATCAGGCCAAACCCACGGATGAGTGAGCGACTGACCGGAAGGCAGGTGCTCTTGGTGGATGATGTGATGACCAGCGGGTCGACGCTTTCTGCCTGTGCGCGGGCGTGCATAGATGCGGGGGCAGCTGGCGTGAGCATTGTTGTCCTCGCGCGGGTCACGGCAGCGTGAAAACTCTGGCAATGCTTGATAAAGGTGCCCACATCGCGCAAAACCCATGAGCAACGCCTACGGAGACCAATATGAAACCGGTCGAAATCTATACTTCTCCCCTTTGCGGTTTTTGCCACGCGGCAAAGCGCCTTTTGACTCAAAAGGGGGTGAGCTTTTCTGAAATTGATGTGCTGGCCGATCCTGATCGCAAATCGGAGATGATCCAGCGCGCCAACGGGGGCCGCACGGTACCACAGATCTTTATCGGCGAGATCCACGTCGGAGGCTGTGACGAGCTTTATGCGCTGGATCGCGCAGGTAAGCTCGACCCGTTGTTGGCGGCCTAAGCTGATGGTGCGAGCGGCCCTTTTGCAGATGTGCTCCTCTGATATGCCAGAGGAAAACCTCGCGACGGCGCGTGACATGATTGCGCGCGCCGTAACGGAGGGGGCGGAGTTTGTTCTCACGCCCGAGGTGACCAACTGCCTGTCCACCAGCCGCACACATCAGCGCGCCGTTTTGCACCTTGAAGACGATGATCCGACACTTGCGGGGCTGCGTGACGCTGCTGCGCGCCATGGGATATGGCTCTCTATTGGGTCGATCGGGGTGAAAACTGAGGATGCGGATGGCCGTTTCGCCAATCGGCAGTTCCTGATCTCGCCCACGGGTGAAATCTCTGCACGTTACGACAAAATCCACATGTTTGATGTGGAGGTCACACCAGAGGAAACCTATCGCGAATCTGATGGCTATCGGCCCGGAACCCAGGCGGTGGTCGCCGATGCAGGCTTTGCCAAAATCGGCATGACCATCTGCTACGACGTTCGTTTCCCAGCGCTGCATCGCCGTCTTGCCAAGGGCGGTGCGGAGATTCTGACCGCGCCTGCCGCTTTTAGTCATGTCACAGGAGCTGCGCACTGGCACAGCCTGTTGCGCGCACGGGCGATTGAAACCGGCTGTTTCGTGCTGGCTGCGGCGCAGACCGGTGTTCATCCAACGAGCCGAGGCGCGCGCCGCCAAACTTACGGTCACTCCCTTGCAGTTGCGCCTTGGGGGGAAGTTTTGGCCGATGCAGGCACTGAAGTCGGCAACACCTACGTTGACCTTGATCTCGAAGCGGTGAAAAAGGCACGCAAACGCGTCCCTTCACTGAGCCATGACCGGGAGTTTGACGGACCCTGATGGATGAGAATCATTCCCTTGCCATTTCGCTGTTCAGCGAAATTCTTATGGCGGACCAATTGGCCCGCGCCCGGCTGGGGAAAGCCTTGCCCAAGGGGATGGAACTGTCGCATTTTTCGGTGCTCAACCATCTCGCCCGAGCGGGGCTGGAGCGTTCTCCGGCGCAGCTGGCAAAGGCATTTCATGTCACGCGCGGCGCCATGACGAATACGATCAACAAGCTTGAGGTGGCAGGCTATGTGCATGTGCGCCCGGACTGGGACGATGCGCGCCGCAAAATGGTTGCGATCAGCCCCGCAGGTCGCAAAGCGCGCGATGCGGCGCTGGCCTCAATCATTCCGATGATTTCCGAAGTGGTGACCGAACTGGGTGGAGACCGAGTGCGTGCGGCGCTTCCCATTTTGCGAGAATTTCGCGGAAAACTCGAAATCGAGGACTGATCTCATTTCATAACTCAAACGAAAAAGAGCGCTGGTTAATTCCAGCGCTCTTTTAAATTGGTGGGGCCGTGAGTGGTGTGAGTGCGTCCCCAATTACACGCTTCGCGACATGCTCATCACGTGTGGAGCGTCGTACCGAGCCAAAGTGGAAACGTGTTGATATCCACAATAATTCAGGTGCGCAGTTCCACACAACGGTGCGATGGGATGCGTAAGTATACTAAAGTATATGAGCGCAAATCACGCAAGCCGCAGAATGAGTTTTTCACCATATATCGTTGCAGCTTTATTGAGACGGCTACGATTTTGTGCTTGCCGTTACGTAATTCACGCTGAGATCACGATCAGATATCGACCATTTCCACAGGATTGGATTGAAGACGAAACCCTTGCGGTCCACGGGATTAAGGCCTGCGTTTTGCAACAGTTCAAACAACTCATCCGGTGTAATGAATTTCGACCATTCATGCGTGCCACGCGGTAGCCAGCGCATGACAACCTCTGCTCCGAAAATTGCCATGGCGTAGCTCTTTGGGTTGCGATTGATCGTAGAGCAAATTTGCAATCCCCCCGATTTCAGCAGCTGCGCAGTCGCTGTCAAATAGCTGAGCGGATCAGCCACATGTTCGACCACTTCCATGTTGAGCACCACGTCAAAGGCCTCTCCGGCGTCTGCAAGAGCCTCGGCAGTGGTGTGGCGATAGTCGATTTTGAGCCCGGACTGTTCTGCATGGATTCGGGCTACGGGCAAGTTACCTTCTGCCGCGTCCGCGCCGACGACTTCAGCGCCAAGGCGGGCCATTGGTTCGCTCAACAGGCCACCACCGCACCCGATGTCGAGAATTCTCAAGCCAACAAACGGAGCATTCGTGGTCAGATCACGGTCAAACTCTCCGGCGATCTGACGTGTAATATAGTCGAGACGGCAGGGGTTTAGCATGTGCAGGGGCTTGAACTTTCCGTTCGGATCCCACCATTCAGCCGCCATCGCCTCGAATTTGGCGATTTCGGAGGGGTCAACCGTGGACTGTTGCGCTTGCATTCCTGTCTCCGTGTGTTTTCTTGTGAGTTCAGAGGATAATTTAGGTCAGTAATGGACAAATACCCGGATCAAAAGCGCGCAGTGCAGTTTCTCTATCCGCCGATCGAACCCTACGATCAGCGGATGCTGGACGTGGGGCAAGGGCACCGGATTTACATGGAGCAATGTGGGAACCCCGATGGGGTGCCGGTGATTGTCTGCCATGGAGGGCCCGGCGGCGGTACCAGCCCGGCAATGCGACGTTATTTTGATCCTAAGGTGTATCGTATTATTCTATTCGACCAACGCGGATGTGGTCGCTCCCGACCTTATGCGTCCTGTGAGGATAATACGACATGGCATCTGGTCGCGGATATGGAGCAGATCCGCGAGCTATTGGATATCGACTCGTGGATGCTCTTTGGCGGCAGTTGGGGGGCGACGCTGGCGCTCATTTACGCGCAGACACACCCTGACCGCACGACACAACTTATCCTGCGTGGGGTGTTCCTTATGACGCAGGCGGAGTTGGATTGGTTTTATGGCGGTGGCGCGGGTAAATTCTGGCCTGAAACATGGGCAAGATTTACCGATCTTGTACCAGAGGATGAGCGGCACGATCTGATTGCAGCCTATCACAAACGCCTGTTTTCCGGGGATCGCGACGAAGAGATACGGTTTGGCAGGGCGTGGTCGGCGTGGGAGAATGCGCTGGCGTCTGTGTATTCAAACGGTGTTTCGGGTGAGAGCCCCGGAGATTACGCACGCGCATTCGCAAGATTGGAGAATCATTATTTCTCTAACGCCGGCTTTTTGCATATGGATGGCCAGATCCTCGCCAATATGGGGCGTATTGCCCATATTCCCGGTGTGATCGTTCAGGGGCGCTATGACATGATTTGCCCTCCGGAAGCGGCACACAGCATCCATCAGGAATGGCCGAATTCCGACCTGATCATGGTACGAAATGCCGGGCATGCGCTCTCCGAGCCGGGGATCAGCGCGGCACTTGTTCGGTGCATGGATCAGCTGGCAGAGGATTTGGTGGTATGAAGCGGCTTGATCGTCGTGCGCTTTTTGCCAGTGGTGCGGCTGCTGCCTTGCTGGCAGCAACGGGTGCGGGGATGGAGCAGACGCCGCGTCGTGGGGGGACGTTGCGTGTCGCGGTTCCGCGCGAGGGTGCGTTTCTGGCGCGTGTTGCGCGCGCTACCGTTTATGACCAGCTCACCGAAGTGGCTCCGGATGGGGTGCTGAGAGGGGAACTCGCGACCGGTTGGCGCAGCGATGAGACCGCGCGCCGCTGGGAGTTTCGTCTGCGTCAGGAGGTATCATTCCACGATGGGCGGTTGATGACCGGGGCAGATGTTATCGCGTCAATCGAGGCGCATCTGCTCACTGGTGAATTGCAAATTGCGGGGCTGCGCAGTCTTGATCTTTCTTCAACGGGCGATGTTGTGTTTGATCTTGCAGACGGGAGTCCGCATCTACCGTATCGATTGGCGGATACTGGCTTGGTGATCGCGCCGGACGGCGACATCTGTGCTGCTCTCGCAGATTTGAACGGGACGGGACTTTATCGGGTGGATCGTGCGCAGGACGAGCGCCATTTTCGTGCCCGTCGGGCTGACGACAATTACCGATCAGAGATTGCAGGCTGGTTAGATGCGCTGGATTTGATCGTGATCCCAGACCCCTCTGTTCGGGCAGAAGCGCTGCGCGACGGGTTTGTTGATGTGGCCGCCCTGCCAGTGACGAAGGGTTTGCAGGGACAGTTCCATTTCCACCCTTCTGATGATGATGTGGCCCTGGCTGCGGCGAAACATGTGGGTTTGCCGCCGCGCATTTCTGCCCGAGCACCGCTGGATGAGTATCGCATTGCGGAACGGTGGTGGTTGGCCTGATTCGGGGCTGGTGTGGATGGGGCGATGCAGGTGTATGGCGTAAAATCGACCCCCGCCCCAACGCAGTGATCCGCCGGAACAATTCGGCAGGGAAGGCGCATCAGGAGGAAACACTTGCCAAACGGTGCGCACGCGCGTATATCCACGCTCAACAGCGGCGCGTCGGGCTCTGGTCCTGAGGCACCTTTGATTGATTTCGACGGGCCGCGGGCCCGTTTTTTTGTGTTTGGAGGTCTGATGACCAACGACCTGATAGCCAAAGCCGCGATTGACCGCCGCCTAGCCGAGATCATCACTCCGGTGATTGAGGATCTGGGCTATGAGCTGGTCCGTATTCGGTTGATGTCTGGCAAAGCCACGACACTGCAGATCATGGCGGATCGTCCCGATGGCGGGATCGAGGTGGATGATTGCGCTGCGATCTCTAACGCTGTGAGCGCGACGCTCGATGTCGAAGACCCGATCCTTGATGCCTACACGCTTGAGGTTTCCAGTCCTGGAATCGACCGTCCTTTGACGCGTCTCAAGGACTTCGACATGTTCGAAGGCTACGAGGCAAAACTGGAAACCGCTGATCTGATTGATGGCCGCCGTCGCTTTAAGGGTGAACTGGCAGGTATTGAGGACGACGAGGTCCTGATCAACATCGAGGAACACGGTGAGACCGTGACCATCGGTTTGAAATTCGACTGGCTGAGTGATGCAAAGCTGGTTTTGACCGACGACCTTATCAAGGAAATGCTGCGCCAGCGTAAGGCCGCTGGTGTTCTGAACGAAGACGCCTTTGACGACATCGAGACCGAAGGGTCCGCAGAAGGGACCGCAGGGTCCGAAGAGGAGAACAAGTAATGGCTATCACCTCTGCAAACCAGCTGGAGCTGTTGCAAACCGCCGAGGCCGTGGCACGTGAAAAGATGATCGACCCCAATCTGGTGGTCGAAGCGATGGAAGAATCCCTCGCCCGTGCCGCAAAGAGCCGCTACGGCAGCGAGATGGACATTCGTGTCTCCATCGACCGCAAAACCGGCAAGGCGACCTTCACCCGTGTGCGTACCGTGGTTGAGGACGAGGAACTGGAAAACTACCAGTCCGAACTGACCGTGGCGCAAGCCAAGCAATATATGGAGAGCCCCTCCGTCGGCGATACCATCGTTGATGAGGTTCCCCCGGTTGAAATGGGCCGGATCGCAGCACAATCGGCCAAGCAGGTTATTCTGCAGAAGGTACGCGAAGCTGAGCGCGATCGTCAGTACGAAGAGTTCAAGGACCGCAACGGCACCATCATCAACGGCGTCGTCAAGCGCGAGGAATACGGCAACGTCATCGTCGATATCGGTTCCGGCGAAGGCATCCTGCGTCGCAACGAGAAAATCGGCCGCGAAAGCTATCGCCCCAACGACCGTATCCGCTGCTTCATCAAGGATGTGCGTCGCGAACCGCGCGGCCCGCAGATCTTCCTCAGCCGCACCGCGCCGGAATTCATGGCCGAGCTATTTAAGATGGAAGTGCCGGAAATCTATGACGGCATCATTGAGATCAAGGCCGTGGCCCGTGATCCCGGTTCGCGCGCAAAAATCGCCGTTGTGTCTTATGACAACTCGATTGACCCGGTCGGTGCCTGTGTGGGTATGCGCGGCTCTCGTGTGCAGGCGGTTGTGAACGAACTGCAGGGTGAGAAGATCGACATCATTCCGTGGAACGAAGATCAGCCAACCTTCCTTGTGAACGCGCTGCAACCTGCAGAAGTGTCCAAGGTGGTTCTGGACGAAGAAGCGGGCAAAATCGAGGTGGTGGTACCGGACGAGCAGCTGTCGCTCGCCATTGGCCGCCGCGGTCAGAACGTGCGTCTGGCGTCTCAGCTGACGAATCTCGATATCGACATCATGACGGAAGAGGAAGAATCCGCACGCCGTCAGAAAGAATTCGAGGCGCGCACCGCGCTGTTTATGGAAACCCTCGACCTGGACGAGTTCTTCGCCCAACTTCTGGTCTCTGAAGGTTTCACCAACCTCGAAGAGGTTGCCTATGTGGAGCTTGACGAACTTCTGGTCATCGACGGTGTCGATGAAGGCACCGCAGAAGAGCTTCAGGCGCGGGCCCGTGACTACCTCGAAGCGCAAGCCAAGGCGGCGCTCGACAACGCGCGCAGCATGGGCGCCGAGGACAGCCTTATTGACTTTGAGGGCCTGACACCCCAGATGGTGGAAGCACTCGCGAAGGACGATGTGAAATCGCTTGAGGACTTCGCAACTTGCGCCGACTGGGAACTGGCGGGGGGCTGGACCACTGTCAATGGCGAGCGTGTGAAGGACGAAGGTATTCTCGAACCCTTCGATATGAGCCTTGAAGAGGCGCAAAATCTAGTGATGACGGCACGCATCATGCTCGGCTGGGTGGACCCGGCAGAACTTGAATCCGATGCCGAAGATCTCGAGGAAGAAGCCGAAGGAGAAGCGGAAGCCTGACCGGCTTCCCTGCTCTGAGGAGATGTGAATGACCCGTGGTGGTGCAGAAAAATCCCGTGCTGACGGGCCAGAACGGAAATGTCTCGCTACCGGCGAGACACAGCCCAAGGCCGGGCTGATCCGTTTTGTGCTGGGGCCTGATAATCAGGTCTATCCCGATGTAATGGGAAAGCTGCCGGGGCGTGGAGTCTATGTCTCCGCCACCAAGGCGGCGCTGGAACAAGCGGTAAAGAAGAAAATCTTTGCACGCGGGTTCAAGTCGCAGGTGACGGTTCAGGATGGTCTGGTCGACGAAGTGGAGCGGCTAGTGCTGCGCCGGTTGGTTGACCTGATCAGCCTTGCCCGCAAGTCGGGAGATGCCGTGGGTGGTTACGAGAAGGTCAAGGATTGGTTGGACAAAGAAGAGGCCCGGGTTCTGATCCAAGCCTCAGACGGGTCCGGGCGAGGGAAGTCAAAACTGAGCACGCCGCACCGCGGCAAATACATCGGATGCATGACGGCAGACGAGCTTGGGATGGCTTTTGGGCGTGAAACTGTCATACATGCCGCGCTCGCCTCTGGTGGACTCAGCCAACGTGTTGTAGAGGAAGCCCAGCGATTGCAGGGTTTGCGCGAAAAGGGCGGCATCGGCCGCACGGAAGGATAAAGAGCTTTATGAGCGATAGTGACGGCAAAAAGACATTGGGTCTTCGTGGTAGCGGGTCTCGACCCGGCAATGTGAAACAGAGCTTTAGCCACGGTCGGACCAAGAATGTTGTGGTGGAAACCAAGCGTAAGCGCGTGGTTGTCCCCAAGCCGGGCGCAGGCAAAGGCGGCGCCGGTGGCGTTGCTGCCGGCGATGCTTCGCGGCGCCCTGCTGGTATTTCTGATGCGGAAATGGACCGCCGCCTGAAGGCACTTCAGGCAGCGAAGGCGCGCGAGGCCGACGAGGCCGCACAGCGTGAGGCCGAAGAGAAGGCCCGCGCCGAAGAGCGTGAGCGCCGCCGTGCCGAACAAGAGGCCAAAGAGCGCGAACAGCGCGAGGCCGAAGAAAAGGCACGCCAAAAGGCCGAGGAAGAAGAGCGCAAACGTCAGGAAGAAGCAGAAGCCGCCAAAAAGCGCGCTGCTGCCGACAAAGCTGCCGCTGCTGCGCCCAAAGCGGACGCAGGCGCCGCGCCTGCTGCGCGCCCTGCACCCGGTGGCGGTGCACCGAAACCTGCGGTAGGCTCTCGCAAGGCAGAGCGCGAGCGCGAAGAGCGTGGTCGTGGTGCCAAAGGCCGTAACGACGGTGGACGCCGTTCTGGTAAACTGACCCTCAGCCAAGCAACTGGTGGGGAAGGTGGACGCCAGCGCTCCGTTGCATCCATGAAGCGCAAGCAAGAGCGCGCCCGTCAGAAAGCCATGGGTCAGGTTGAGCGCGAAAAGATCATTCGCGACGTGCAACTGCCCGAAGCCATTGTGGTCTCCGAATTGGCAAACCGCATGGCAGAGCGTGTGGCTGACGTGGTGAAGTCGCTCATGAACATGGGCATGATGGTTACGCAGAACCAAACCATCGATGCTGACACCGCTGAGTTGATCATCGAAGAGTTTGGCCACAAGGTCGTTCGCGTTTCCGATGCTGACGTCGAGGACGTTATTAAAGTCGTCGAAGACAAAGAAGAAGATCTGCAATCGCGTCCTCCGGTCATCACCATCATGGGTCACGTTGACCATGGTAAGACCTCGCTTCTCGATGCAATTCGTGACGCAAAGGTTGTTGCAGGCGAAGCAGGCGGCATCACGCAGCACATCGGGGCCTATCAGGTCAAAACCGAAAGTGGCGCGGTTCTGTCGTTCCTTGATACACCTGGCCACGCGGCCTTCACCTCCATGCGCTCCCGTGGTGCGCAGGTGACGGATATCGTGGTTCTTGTGGTCGCTGCCGATGATTCGGTCATGCCGCAAACCGTCGAGGCGATTAACCACGCCAAGGCTGCTGGTGTTCCGATGATCGTCGCGATCAACAAAGTCGACAAACCTGCTGCGGACCCGAACAAGGTGCGCGCAGAGCTGCTGCAGCACGAGGTTATCGTTGAGGCGATGTCCGGTGAGGTTCAGGACGTAGAAGTCTCTGCCCACACTGGCCAAGGCTTGGATGAGTTGCTCGAAGCGATTGCGCTGCAGGCAGAAATTCTCGAACTGAAAGCTAACCCGAACCGTGCGGCACAGGGTGCAGTGATCGAAGCACAGCTCGACGTGGGCCGTGGTCCGGTTGCAACCGTTTTGGTTCAGACCGGTACACTTCGTCAGGGCGACATCTTCGTTGTGGGTGAGCAGTACGGTAAGGTCCGTGCGCTGATCAACGACAAGGGCGAGCGCGTTCAGGAAGCAGGACCTTCGGTTCCGGTCGAGGTTCTGGGTCTCAATGGTACGCCGGAGGCGGGTGACGTTCTGAACGTGACCGAGACCGAAGCTCAGGCGCGCGAGATTGCCGAGTACCGTGAACATGCGGCCAAGGAAAAACGCGCTGCTGCTGGTGCGGCGACCACGCTCGAACAGCTGATGCAGAAGGCCAAGGATGACGAAAGCGTCTCCGAGTTGCCGATCCTTGTGAAAGCTGACGTGCAGGGCTCCGCCGAGGCCATCGTCCAGGCGATGGAAAAAATCGGCAACGACGAGGTTCGCGTGCGCGTTCTGCACTCCGGTGTGGGCGCCATCACCGAGACCGACATCGGCCTCGCCGAAGCGTCTGGCGCGCCGGTCATGGGCTTTAACGTCCGTGCCAATGCGTCCGCGCGCAACACCGCCAACCAAAAAGGCGTGGAGATCCGGTATTACTCGGTGATCTATGATCTTGTGGATGACGTCAAAGCGGCTGCTTCCGGTCTGCTCTCGGCAGAGATCAAAGAGAACTTCATCGGGTATGCCGAGATCAAGGACGTCTTCAAAGTGTCCAACGTCGGCAAAGTTGCTGGCTGTCTGGTCACCGAAGGTGTGGCACGCCGCTCCGCCGGTGTCCGTTTGCTGCGCGACAACGTGGTGATCCACGAAGGCACGCTGAAAACCCTGAAGCGCTTCAAAGACGAAGTATCCGAGGTTCAGTCGGGTCAGGAATGCGGTATGGCATTCGAGAACTACGATGATATCCGTCCGAAAGATGTCATCGAGATCTTCGAGCGCGAGGAAGTTACCCGCACCCTCGACTGATCGTGATATCAGATCAAATATCAAAGCCCCGGTCCGAAATGGCCGGGGCTTTTTCGTTGCAAAACCTACTCTTAATCAGATCGCTGCCTCTGAGGTGATGTCTTGATTCTAAGGCGGTACAATAAAAAAACCGAAGACGATGCTGCCAGCCTCGCCTTCGGTTGTGAGTTTACATTCCCGGTATTGGAGCTGCCGTAGCCTTTGCGCCGGGAACGTCTGTATTGTCTGCCCTGACAACACATCTGCTGATAGATTGTCCCGCGAGTAGCGGTGAACGAGGTGTTCTGACACGTATCCGATGTCAAACCATAAGGTGCTGCCACATGAGTTCGGATATCTAAACCTTTGAGGTTGTTCTGTTCTGAGTGATCCTGCCATCCCGATGAAAA
The DNA here is from genome assembly GCF_001681715.1 of Tritonibacter mobilis. Taxonomy (GTDB): domain Bacteria; phylum Pseudomonadota; class Alphaproteobacteria; order Rhodobacterales; family Rhodobacteraceae; genus Epibacterium; species Epibacterium mobile. The sequence goes on from NZ_LNWY01000005.1 coordinate 328,423, forward strand.
CACGTTCAGGTTGCCGGAAAATGGTTAACAAAAGGTTTCGATAGGCACTGGGCGCATCTACATATAGAAAACCCCAGACCTAACCTAATAGATCTGGGGTCGTATTGATGAATTAACGATCTCAGCGGCTTTAGAGCCAGTCTCGTAGAATTGGGATCAGTGGAATGTCCGCGGGGGGCATCGGATAGTCCCGCAACTCTTGCGGACGGGCCCATTTCAGCACCTGACCTTCGCGTGCCTGCGGAATGCCTTCCCATTTTCGGCATGCGAAGAGTGGCATCAACAAGTGGAACTTCTCATAAGAGTGGCTCGCAAAGGTTAGTGGGGCAAGGCAGCTGGACCAGGTGTTGATACCAAGCTCTTCCTGTAGCTCGCGAATCAAGGCGACTTCAGGGGTCTCTCCTTCCTCGACTTTGCCACCGGGAAACTCCCACAGCCCCGCCATGGATTTGCCTTCTGGGCGCTGTGCGAGAAGGATACGGCCCTCAATATCAATGAGCGCCACCGCAGAGACCAGAACGACCTTTTTCTGTTCGCTCATGACCGATAGTCCGCATTGATGGTGATGTACTGATGGGTTAGATCGCAGGTCCAGATGGTTGCACTTCCGTCACCTAGCCCAAGATCTACTTTCAGCGTTATCTCTTCTTTCTTCATTTCTGCCGCGCCCAGTTCTTCTTTGTAAGAAGGGGCGACCCAACCTTTTTCAGCCACGAGAACATCACCAAAAGAGATCGATAGCAGATCGCGGTCTGCCTTGGCGCCGGATTTCCCAATCGCCATGACGACGCGGCCCCAGTTGGGGTCTTCGCCCGCGATCGCGGTTTTCACCAGCGGAGAGTTTGCGATAGCCAGACCGTGGATCTTGGCGTCGGCATCGCTTGCGGCACCTGTGATCTGGATTTCAACGAATTTGGTCGCACCCTCGCCGTCGCGCACCACCTGATGGGCCAGATCCAGCATGACGCCTCGCAAGGCCTCAGCAAAGGCAGGGTGATCGGTGGCATCCACGCCCGAAGCTCCTGTTGCGCAGAGCATCAGGCTATCGGATGTTGAGGTATCGCTGTCGACGGTGATGCAGTTGAAGGAGGTATCGTTCTCTGCGGACAGCAGGGCCTGAAGCCTGCCCTGATCATAGGCTGCATCGGTGAAGATATAGACCAGCATCGTGGCCATATCCGGAGCGATCATGCCCGATCCTTTGGCGATCCCTGCGATTTGAACGGGCGTGCCGTCGATATCGACAGTCGCAGCAGACCCTTTGGGGAAGGTGTCCGTGGTCATGATTGCCTCGGCGGCGTCTTTCATTGCCGAGGCAGACAGAGCACCATTCAACTCGTCCAGTTTGGACAGGATACGGTCATGGGGCAGGGGTTCACCGATCACACCGGTTGAGGCGGTAAACACGCGATTCTGCGGCAATCCGGTTTTATCGGCAACAGCGGCAGTGATCTCCGCAACCGAGGTCTGACCGTAGTGGCCGGTGAAGGCGTTGGAGTTGCCGGAGTTGACCAAAATGGCAGCACCTTGCTCGGTGTTGCTGCCAAGCTTGGCCTGACAGTCCAGAACTGGAGCCGAGCGCGTTGCGGAGCGGGTGAAGACACCGGCGACCGAAGTACCGGGGTCCATCACCGCCAACATGACATCCGTTCGGCCCTGATAACGCACCCCGGCTGCGGTGGAGGCGAAACGCAGACCACCGATTTCCGGCAGAGCGGGAAAAGTGGCGGGGGCAAGCGGAGAGCGGGGCAGGGTTTTTGCCATTTTGGTCTTCCAGTTTGAAAATGATGTGAGATCAGTTCTCGATCAGGCTCATGTCGCGCAGAACCGAAGGCTCGAGATTTTCGATTTCAGGCCGGTCAATCGTCGCGCTGGCGGTCAGCTGATTGATTCGATCCTCGACTGCTTGCTGTGCCAGTTCAAGGCCGATCTCTTCGCGGACGTCTTCATAATCCGGGGCTTCCAGTTTGCGGCGGTCATTCAGCTTGATGATGTGCCAGCCGAATTGGGTCTGCACGGGCTCGGAGACCTCACCCGGACGCATCTCGGCGACAGCGGCTTCAAACTCCGGCACCATGCGACCATTTTCAAACCAACCAAGCTCACCGCCGTTGGGGCCACTTGGTCCGGTGGAGGATTCTTTGGCCAATGCCGCAAAATCCGCACCTGCATCAAGTTGCTCTTTGATGTTGACGGCATCTTCTTCGCTTTCCAGCAAGATATGAGAGGCGTTGAACTCGTCGCCGCCATCATCGCTGCTGTAGCGCGCATCATAGGCATCGCGGATCGCGTCTTCGGTCTGAGCATCCTCCATCACGGATTCGATGACATCGGACGCCAGCAGAGACCGCTCCTCGTGTTCGACCGACAGGCGCACGTACTCTGGGGTGTCGCCATGCAGCTGCTGCTTGAGCACGGTTTGTTGAATCAGCTGGTCCAGCAGCGCCTTGAACAACAGATCATCCGGCAGGCTTTGGTACTGGGCGGGCAGTTTGGCGCGTGCGACGATCATATTTCCAACAGTGATCTCTTCACCGTTGATCTTTGCGACCACCGTATTGGCATTCAGTTCGGCATATGCAGGTGCCGCGAGGCCGAAAGCAGCCGCAAATGCGACGCTCCGCAAAAAAGTGAGACCTTTGCGCATGGAAACCTTCCTATATTCCTGCCACGGCGGGTCGTGGCGTTGACACTTATTTTCCTGCCCCTTACATCGCCATAGGGCCTGCGGCAGGACCGTCTTTCCACCTTTGTTTATGGGTTGCGAACACGGCGGGCAAGCCTGCCGCTAAACAAGGCCGTGAACAGGACTTTTGGAGCGCACATGCTGGGTATCGGAACTCTCGCCAAAAAGGTCTTCGGCACGCCGAACGACCGCAAAATCAAGGCGACACGGCCGCTGATTGCAAAAATCAACGCGCTGGAGCCTGAGTTCGAGGCGCTGAGCGACCAGGGGATAAAGGACAAGACCGAAGACCTGCGCAAGCGGGCTCTTGCTGGTGAAAGCCTTGATGATCTTCTGCCCGAAGCATTCGCCAATGTTCGCGAAGCCGCGCGTCGTGCTTTGGGTCTTCGCGCGTTTGACACCCAGTTGATGGGCGGAACGTTCCTTCATCAAGGTAACATTTCCGAGATGAAGACCGGTGAAGGTAAAACCCTTGTGGCGACCTTCCCTGCGTATCTGAACGCACTCACGGGTAAGGGTGTGCATGTTGTTACGGTGAACGAATATCTCGCCAAGCGTGACAGCGAGTGGATGAGCAAGGTGTTTGAGGCGCTGGGGATGACCACTGGCGTGATCTATTCCAATCAGCCCGAGGCGGAAAAGATGGCCGCCTATGAGTGTGACGTCACTTACGCCACCAACAACGAGCTGGGCTTTGACTATCTGCGCGATAACATGAAGCCTTCGCTGGATCAGGTTTTCCAAAAGCAGCACAACTTTGCCATCGTGGATGAGGTCGACTCGATCCTGATCGACGAAGCACGCACCCCTTTGATCATCTCTGGTCCCGCCGAAGATCGGTCCGAACTCTATGACACCATCGACAAGCTGATTCCGACGCTTGACGAAGAGCATTATGAGATCGACGAGAAAACCCGTGGTGTGACCTTTACCGAAGAAGGCAATGAGTTCCTTGAGGACTCGCTTCTTAAGGCCGGTTTGCTTGAGGAAGGTGCGAGTCTTTATGACCCGGAAAGCACCACCGTGGTGCACCACGTCAACCAAGCACTGCGTGCGCACAAGCTGTTCCAGCGCGATAAGGACTATATCGTGCGCGACGGCAATGTGGTGCTGATTGACGAGTTTACGGGCCGAATGATGCCGGGGCGCCGCCTGTCGGAAGGCCTGCATCAGGCGATCGAAGCCAAAGAAGGCACAACGATCCAGCCTGAAAACACCACACTGGCCTCGGTCACGTTCCAGAACTACTTCCGTCTTTATAACAAACTCTCGGGCATGACCGGTACGGCCATGACCGAAGCTGAAGAATTTGCCGAGATTTATGGCCTTGGCGTGGTTGAAGTTCCGACCAATCGGCCAATTGCCCGCGTGGACGAGGACGATCAGGTCTACCGCACGGCCAACGAAAAATATGCGGCAATGATTGCAGAAACCAAGGTTGCACATGAAAAGGGTCAGCCGGTTCTGCTCGGGACAACCTCAATTGAGAAATCCGAGCTGCTGAGCCATTTGCTGCAGCAGGAGGGGATCGAACACAACGTCCTCAACGCGCGCCACCACGAGCAAGAAGCCAAGATCGTTGCCGACGCAGGCCGCTTGGGCGCCGTGACCATCGCCACCAATATGGCCGGTCGAGGCACGGATATTCAGCTCGGTGGCAACATCGACCTGAAGGTGATGGAAGCGCTTGAGGCCAACCCGGACGCTGATCCCGCTGCGTTGCGCGCAGAAGAAGAAGCCAAGCACGCCGAGGAAAAACAAAAGGTGCTTGATGCTGGTGGCTTGTATGTGATGGCCTCTGAGCGCCATGAAAGCCGCCGTATCGACAACCAGCTGCGGGGCCGCTCCGGTCGTCAGGGTGATCCGGGCCGCACCAGCTTCTACCTCAGCCTCGAAGATGACCTGATGCGTATCTTTGGGTCTGAGCGTCTGGACAAGCTGCTCTCGGGGCTTGGTATGAAAGAAGGCGAGGCGATTATCCACCCGTGGGTGAACAAATCGCTGGAACGCGCACAGGCCAAGGTAGAAGGCCGCAACTTTGACATGCGCAAGAACGTGCTGAAGTTCGACGATGTGATGAATGACCAGCGGAAGGTGGTTTTTGCACAGCGCCGTGAAATCATGGCGTCTGATGACACGCATGAGATTGTCACGGACATGCGCCATGAGGTGATCGACGATCTGATCGACCTCTACATGCCGCCCAAGACCTACGCCGACCAGTGGGATACCAAAGGCCTGCAAGAGGATGTGCGCGATAAGCTCAGCATCGACGTTCCTGTGGTCGAGTGGGCCGCAGAGGAAGGGGTCGATGACGAGCAAATCCGCGAGCGTCTCATCGAGGCTTCTGACAAGCTTATGGCCGAAAAGGTGGAAGCGTTTGGTCAGGAAGGTATGAGCAACATCGAAAAGCAGGTGTTGTTGCAATCCATTGATGCCAAATGGCGCGAACACCTTCTGACGCTGGAGCACCTGCGTTCTGTTGTGGGGTTCCGTGGATATGCGCAACGTGACCCGCTCAACGAGTATAAGAACGAGAGCTTCCAGCTGTTTGAATCCATGCTCGATTCACTGCGCGAAACGGTGACGCAGCAGTTGTCCCGTGTGCGCCCGCTCAGCGAAGAAGAGCAGCGCGAGATGATGATGCAAATGGCCGCCCGTCAGGCTGGGATGCAACAAGCCGCAGCGCCCGCCACTGCAGACGCCGCAGAAGAACCGCTTGCGGGTTTTGTCGAAGACGACCCCTCAACTTGGGGTAACCCCTCGCGCAATGACAAATGCCCCTGCGGATCTGGGAAAAAGTTTAAACATTGCCACGGTCGGCTGGGTTGATGCGCAATCGGGCGGTCTAACTGCCCAAAACTATTAAAGACTGTGGCAAAGGTCGTGTTTCCTCCCGGCCTTTGCCACAGTCTGGCCCCCTTCCCGAGATACGAATCCTTAACCTTTTGGGGTAAGGAGGGTGTAATGGGTATCCGAGTTACAGGTCTTATTGCTGCGGCCACTGTCGTCTGTGCCTTGGGCACAGGCGTGTATATGCAGCGTACGGCCGACATGCAGCGATCGCCGGCGTCCAGTGCGGCGCTCGATCAGCCCGCACCTCTGCCAACAGAGCCTGAAACCGGAAAACTTGTGTTTCAGGATGTGGCCTATACGTCCGCACGCACAGACACACGCACGCCACGACAGCCGTTGCGCGATGTCGACACATCACTGCTGCAATGTGCAAGTGACCTAAAACTCACGCCAATGCCCAATGCGTTGTTGCGCATCGAAATCTCCGCCCCCTGCCGGGGTGGCGAGCGATTTACACTTCATCATAGCGGCGTGATGGTGACCCAATCTCTGGATGCTGCGGGTGAATTCAGCGGTGTGTTGCCTGCGCTGGCAGCGCGCGCTGTCGTCATTGCAGATTTTGCGTCGGGTCAAGATTTGGAGGCCGTTGCAAAGGTGAGCGATCTCGACAGTGTCGAGCGTGTCGTCATGCAATGGCAAGGCGACAGCGGGCTTGAACTGCATGCGCTGGAGTTTGGCGCAACCTATGGGAGCGCTGGACATGTGTGGAAAGGTTCTGAACCGGGGCAAGGTGCAGGGCAGGTTCTGTTTCTAGGCGATCCAGCGCAGGTCGCCGCACGACTGCTGCAAGTCTACACGCTCCCTAAGAACAGCGGTTATGGCGTGGTCAACATTTCTGTCGAGGCAGAGATCACAAGCGACAATTGTGATCAGGTCGTCGCCGCGCAATTGGTTGAACGCCGTGATGACAGGTTGCGGACACGCGATCTTGTGCTGAACATCCCGGAATGTTCTGCAACAGGTGACTTTCTGGTGTTGAATAATCTGGTAGAAAGCCTGAAAATCGCCTCCAACTAACTGGGGCGACACCGGGATTTCTCATGAGCTATTATCGTGCGGCGGTTTGCGCCGCACTCTGCTTTTTCAGCGCAAGCGTTCCGGCTTTCGGACAGGATGTAACGCTGTCATCGCCCGATGGTGCCATCGAGGTGAGCGGAGATTTATTGGGATTTGATGGTGAATTTTACCGTGTCGAAACGCAATTTGGCGAGTTGACCGTGGATGGCTCCGGGGTGCGCTGCGACGGGCCCGGTTGCCCCAGCCTCTCGGATTTCGTCGCCGAGATTACCCTGTCTGGCTCTTCTACCATGGCAGAGGTTTTGCTGCCTGCGCTTATCGAAGGTTTTGCGCTGCGCAACGGGTTCCAGACCGCCAGAGAGCAACTTGACCCGCGCCAGTTCGAATATACCCTGTCGCGCGAGGGCCATGTGGCAGGGCGGTTTGCCTTTCACGTCAGCAATACGGACGAAGGGTTTGCCGACGTTTTGGCCAACCAAGCCGATATCGTGATGGCCTTGCGCGAAATTCGCGAGGCGGAGCATCTGCTCGCATCCGAGGCAGGCCTTGGCGATATGTCGCTCTCTAATCGGGGACGGGTACTTGCGCTGGACGCGATGGTTCCGGTTGTGGCGCCTTCCAATCCGGTGCGGCGTATTTCCTTGCCGCAGCTTGCGGATATCTACGCGGGCAAGATCACCAACTGGCAAGAACTGGGTGGCGCGGATGCACCCATTTCCACACATTTGCCCGTCGCCGGGGCAGGACTTGCGCAAGCGGTTGAGGATAAGCTGTTGTCGCCTGCCGGGCTGACGCTTGCCAATACTATCCGGCGTCATGATCGTGGCAGTACATTGGTGCGCACCGTCGCCACTGATCCTTTTGCTATTGGCATTGCGAGTTTTGCGGAAACGGGCCAGACGCGGATGCTGACTCTTACAGGGACCTGTGGGTTCTCACTTTCGGCGGCCCGCCGCAGCATTAAAACCGAAGACTATCCTTTGACCGCGCCAATGTTTCTCTATCTGCCTGCACATCGTCTGCCGCGTATTGCACGGGATTTTCTAACCTATGTGCGGGGTCCTGCCGCGCAAATTGTCATTCGCAGAGCCGGGTTCGTGGATCAGGCACCGGAGTATATTCCCATGCGCATGCAGGGAGAGCGCCTCAGCAATGCGATTAAATCCGCGGGTGACGACATCCCCTTGGGGGAGTTGAAGCGAATGATCTCAGGGCTTGATGGTTTGCAGCGATTGACGACGTCGTTTCGGTTTGAGGCCGGCTCGTCCCGCCCTGATGCGCAATCTCGAAACAACATCGATCTGATCGCGCGTGAATTGGAGGCCGGAGTGTATGACGGCAAGCGCATGGTGTTTGTGGGGTTCTCTGACGGGGAAGGCCCAGCAGAAGGCAACCGTGCGATTGCATTGAAACGGGCCGAGTCTGTGCGTCGTGCGGTGGAGCGCGCGGCCGAAACTGCAAACCTTGATCGCATAACGATAGAAACGGCGGCTTATGGCGAAGCGTTGCCCATCGCGTGCGATGACAGCGCTTGGGGCCGTCAGGCCAACCGTCGCGTCGAAGTCTGGGTCAGGTAGAGGTGGCGCGCGCCCTCGTTCTTGGGGCCTATGGGCTGATTGGGTCGGCTTGCGCACGTGCACTTGTGGATGCGGGGTTTGATGTCACTGGCTTGGGGCGTTCAAGCCAGGCAGCACAGCGGTCCAGCTTGCCTGTGGATTGGGTTATCCGCGATATTGCGCAGCTAACGATTGTCGAATGGCAGGACCTTTTGGAGGGATGCGATGTCGTAGTGAACGCAGCTGGGGCATTGCAGGATGGTGCGCGGGATCGCCTAGAAGCCATTCATGTCACAGCGTTGAAGGCGCTGACCCGAGCGGCCGAGACGATGCCTCTGCGAGTGGTGCAAATCTCAGCCGCTGGCGTGGCGGAGGATGCCTCGACAGAGTTTTTCCGAAGTAAGGCACGTGGCGACGCAGTGATCAAACGCGGCCTCTCCGATTGGGTCATTCTGCGCCCGACATTGGTATTGGCGCCCGAGGCCTATGGTGGCACGGCGTTGTTGCGCGCGGCGGCGGCCATACCTTTGGTACAGCCCAAGGTGCTGCCGGATGCGATGATCCAGACGGTCTCGATCGAGGATGTGGCCTCGGCGGTGGTGAGAGCCGCCCGGAAAGAGATCGCAGCCGCAACCATTTTGGATTTGACGGAGGAGGGCACACAGAGCCTTGCAACGCTAACCGAGACCATGCGGGACTGGCTCGGGGTATCGCCCCCGATCTTCAGTCCGACCCTACCGGACTGGGCGCTGCGGGCCATGTCATCCTTAGCGGATTTGCTTGGGCAGTTGGGGTGGCGATCGCCACTGCGTCGCTCTGCCGTTCAGGTGTTGCGCGATGGGGTTCGCGGCGATCCCTCGAACTGGGTGGCCACTGGCGGTTCCCCTTGCATGTCGCTGCACGAAACCCTGTCGCGCATGCCCGCAACCCGTCAGGATCACGTGTTCGCGCGGGTATATCTGGCGTTACCCCTCGCGATTGCGACGCTCTCTTTCTTTTGGGTTATATCTGGGCTGATCCCCTTTTTCGATCTCCCCGGAACGATTTCCATCCTTACTGACCGCAGTGCTCCTTCCTGGCTAAGCGCCCTCGCGGTGATTGGTGGGGCGGTACTCGACGTGGCATTGGGTATGGCAATCCTTTGGCGGCGATGGGCGGCGCGTGCTGCCATGGGCATGATCGCCCTGTCAGCTGCCTATGTCTTGGGGAGCCTCATTACAGCACCAGACCTTTGGCTCGACCCGCTTGGTCCGATGGTCAAAGTCCTGCCTGGCATGATGCTTGCAGGCTTTGTTGCGCTGGTTTTGGAGGACAGATGATCTACGAGTTGCTGCTGTTCCTGCACGTGCTTGGCGCCACAGTTCTGTTGGGCACCGGAGCAGGTATCGCCTTTTTTATGGTGATGTCACATCAAAGCAAGGATGCACGGCTGATCGCGCATGTCTCCGGTATCGTGGTCATTGCAGATACGGTGTTCACAGCAACGGCGGCGATTGCACAACCTGTTACCGGCTATCTGCTGGTACGAGAGGTTGGCTGGCCCCTGACAGAGGGCTGGGTCGCAGCCTCGCTTGGTCTGTATGTTTTTGTCGGATGCTTCTGGCTGCCGGTGGTCTGGATGCAACTGCGCATGCGCAATCTTGCACGCGCGGCGCGTGACAATTCAGAACCACTTCCGGCAGCCTATTTCAGGCTCTATCGCTGGTGGTTTGCCTTTGGATTTCCGGCATTTGCTGCGGTGCTCGCCATTGTCTGGCTGATGCTGACAAAGCCTGTGTATTAGGTACAGGGCACACGCAGTTAGGCGCGTCGTTCATCGAGGCGCGCAACGCCCAGAACATCCAACACTTTGGCTTCGATATGTTCCGCGTTCATCGCGGCATTGTCGTACATATCTTTGGGGCTTGCCTGATCGATAAAGGTATCGGGCAGCACCATGGAGCGGAACTTCAGGCCCTCGTCAAACACGCCTTCATCAGAAAGCAACTGTGCCACATGAGAACCAAAACCACCGACCGCGCCTTCTTCGACCGTGATGAGAGCCTCGTGCTCGGCTGCTAGGTTCAAAATCATGTCGCGGTCTAGCGGTTTGGCAAAGCGCGCGTCGGCAATGGTCGGCGTGATGCCACGGGCCGCGAGTGCCTCGGCGGCTTTGCGCACTTCGCCAAGGCGGGTGCCAAAGGACAAGAGCGCAACGCGTTTACCGTTCTGAATCATCCGACCCTTGCCGATTTCCAATATCTCAGGCTGGTCTGGCATCTCTACGCCTTCGCCTTCGCCACGGGGGTAGCGGAATGCGATGGGGCCGTCGTCATAGGCGGCGGCGGTTGCAACCATGTGCTTTAGCTCGGCTTCGTCTGCCGCGGCCATAACCACCATGCCGGGCAGGTTCGCCATAAACCCAATGTCAAACGCCCCTGCATGGGTGGCCCCATCGGCCCCGACCAAACCTGCACGGTCGATCGCAAAACGCACAGGCAGACGCTGGATCGCAACGTCATGCACGACCTGATCGTAGCCGCGCTGCAGGAAGGTCGAATACATCGCACAGAACGGCTTCATCCCGCCCGCCGCCAGCGCGGCGGCAAAGGTCACGCCGTGCTGTTCTGCAATGCCCACGTCAAAGGTGCGTGAGGGATAGCGCTCCGCCATCAAGTTGAGGCCGGTGCCATCGGGCATCGCAGCGGTAACGGCGCAGATTTTGGAGTCCTGTGCGGCCAGTTCCGCCAGTGTTTTGCCAAAGATCGACGTGTAGGAAGGTGCGTTGGAGGGCGCTTTTTTCTGCTCCCCTGTCACCATGTCGAACTTTGCCGTCGCATGGCCTTTGTCGCGCGCCACTTCCGCCGGGCGGTAGCCTTTGCCCTTTTTGGTAACCGCGTGAATCAGGATCGGCCCGTTTGCGCGCGCTTTGACGGTGCGCAGAACCGGCAGAAGCTGGTCCATATCGTGACCATCAATGGGACCAATATAGGAAAATCCCAGCGATTCGAACAAAGTACCGCCCATGGCCATGCCCTTCAGCATGTCCTTGGCGCGTTTGGCACCCTCGCGGAAAGGTTCCGGCAACAAAGACACCGCGCCCTTGGCTGCAGCTTTAAGGTCGTGAAACGGTGCCTCGGTATAAAGGCGGCTGAGATATGAAGAGAGCGCACCAACCGGTGGCGCAATCGACATCTCGTTGTCGTTGAGGATTACGATTAGCCGCTTGCCAAGGTGGCCCGCGTTATTCATCGCCTCAAACGCCATCCCCGCGCTCATGGCGCCATCGCCGATCACCGCAATCGCGTCGCCAAGTCCCTCTTCGGTGACGCCACCCAGATCACGGGCGACGGAAAACCCGAGCGCGGCAGAGATGGACGTGGAACTATGCGCCGCACCAAAGGGATCAAAGGCACTCTCGGAGCGTTTGGTAAAGCCCGAAAGACCGTCCTTCATCCGCAGGGTGCGGATACGGTCACGACGCCCGGTCAGGATCTTGTGCGGATAGCACTGATGCGAGACGTCCCAGATCACCTTGTCTTTGGGCGTATCAAACACCGCATGAAGCGCCACTGTCAGTTCCACAACGCCAAGGCCAGCCCCCAGATGTCCACCGGTGACGGAGACGGCAGAGATAGTCTCTTGCCGCAACTCATGCGCGACTTGCTCCAACTGCGCGTCAGAGAGACGTTTCAGATCCGCAGGCGATGCGATCTGATCAAGGAGCGGGGTCTGTGGCCGGTCGGTCATGTGGGTCGTGGCTCCTTCGGGGCGCGATTTAGCTGTCGCGCGAGATAACGAAGCGGGCGGCGTCCTTCAAGGTATCGCCTGCCGCGCCATATGGGGCAAGGGCAGCACAAGCCTGATCGGCCAGTTCCTGCGCGCGGCGTTTTGCGCCCTCCAGCCTAAGGAGCGACACGAAGGTGGCTTTGCCTGCGTCTTCGTCCTTGCGCACGGCTTTGCCTACGGTTGCAGCATCGCCCTCTATATCCAAGATGTCGTCGGCGATCTGAAAAGCCAGTCCCAATGCTTGGGCATAGTGACGCAGCGGTGCGGGGTCCGCACCTGCCAGCCGCGCACCGGCACAGGCGGACCATTCGATCAGGCAGCCGGTCTTGCGCGCCTGAAGGGTGGTAATTTGTTCAAGTGTCAGCGGTGCCTCAGCCGTTTCTGCGGCGATGTCCAGCATCTGTCCGGAAACCATGCCGTCCTTGCCCGCAGCCTCTGCCATTGTGCGAATGAGGCTTATCGCATGGGGGCCGACTTCCTCACGCGCGAGGAGTTCGAACGCCTGTGTTTGCAGGCTATCGCCTGCCAGCACAGCGGTAGCTTCGTCCCACTTGCGATGCAAGGTGGGCCGGCCTCTGCGCAAATCATCATCGTCCATACAGGGCAGGTCATCATGCACCAGCGAGTAGGCGTGGATGCATTCAATTGCCAGCGCCGCCTCAAGTGCGGCCGTCTCGGGGACATCATGCAGCCGTGCGCTCTCGAGAACGAGGAAGCCACGCAGCATCTTGCCGCCACGCAAGGCATAAAGCATCGCTTGATGCAGCAGATCTGTCTGCGGCAAGCGGTGTTCCATATGGATGGATATTCTCGTCTGCGCTTGCAATAGCGCAGCGGTAAACCCTGCCGTCATCTGATCTTATCCCGCGTCGAGCGGTTGAGTGCCGGATGGCTGACCATTTGCGTCAAGCGTGATCGCGGCGACCTTCTCTTCGGCGCGCTTCAGCTCGTCCTCGCACCGCTTTTTGAGTGCAGCACCACGTTCGTAGAGCGCAATGGACGCATCCAGAGCCACGTCACCGCGCTCCAGCTGATCGACGACGCGTTCCAACTCCTTCATCGCAGTTTCAAAGCTCATCTCTTCGACGGGGGTCTCGGTTGTCATGTCGCGGCCTTTATCAATTCTTCCACATGCGCCTTGGCGGCGTCGGCTAGCGCGTTCAGATCATATCCGCCTTCCAAAGTCGAGACGATACGACCTTGGCACAGCTCTTGAGCAAGCGCGCAAAGTTCTGCGGTGAGCCAACGAAAATCGTCTGTTTCCCAGTTAAGCTGTGCCAGCGAATCGTCTTTATGCGCATCAAATCCGGCCGACAGAATGATAAGTTCTGGTTTGAACGCTCTCAGACGAGGAAAGGCCTGCTCAGTGTAAGCGTTTCTCATTGTCGCGCCGGTGCTTTCGGGCGGCAGCGGTAGGTTCATAACATTGCCGTAAGCACCGTCTTCTTCCGCATGCCCACTACCGGGCCAAAGCGGCATTTGTTGTGAACTGATGGCCAATGCCCGCCGCTCATCCCAGAGCAGGTCTTGTGTGCCGTTGCCGTGATGTACGTCGAAATCCACCACTGCGACCCGGCGTAGATTATGGTGGTCAAGCGCGTGTTTCGCCGCCAGCGCTGCGTTGCCCAACAGGCAAAACCCCATTGGTGTATCCGTTTCTGCGTGATGACCGGGCGGTCGCGTCGCGCAAAAGGCGTTACGGACCTCGCCGGATAAAACCAGATCTACCGCACGGACTACCGCGCCTGCCGCGCGAAAGGCCGCATCCAGTGTCCCGGGCGACATCCATGTGTCCGCGTCGAGCTCTTTGCGGCCCTCGCTAGGCAAGGTGCGGCGAAGGTCTGCAAGGTAACTTGCAGGATGGATGCGCAAGATATCGTCTTCGGCCGCCATCGGTGCAGACACGCGTTTCAGGTCGAGCGCTTCAAGCGCGTGTAGCACATGTACCAATCGAGCGATCTGTTCTGGATGACCGGGCGGTGTCTCGTGAGTGAGACAATCCGCGTGGGTTATGAATGCGGTGGCCATGACATCTCTCCTTTGTTGGAGGGGCGATCTCCCGCCACTGGGCGCATTTCAAGGGGGATGCCGTTAAAGCTCCTTCAGACTGCATAAGGCAAGATCAAGACAGCTTAGGTCCCGATCTACCTCAGTCCGGTGCCAGCATATAACCTGCACCGCGCACGGTTTGCAGGTATTGTGGCTGCTTTGGGTTCGGCTCGATTTTGCGCCGCAGCCGCGTGATTTGAACATCGACCGCACGCTCCTGCGCTTGGCCTCGGTCACGCCCCAGATCCTCAACCAGCTTGGCGCGGCTTACTGCTTCACCGGGTTGCGAGGAAAATATCTTCATCAATTGAACCTCGGTGGAGGTGAGCCGGATCAGATCCTCGCCCTGCCACATCTCGCCTCGGTCAATATCATACCGGATAGCACCCAATTGCAGGAATTTCGGGGTGATATCTTCGGGCTGACTCTCGGGCATGCGCCTCAGGATTGCATTGATACGGAGCAGGAGTTCTTTGGGCTCAAAGGGTTTTGGCAAATAATCATCCGCGCCAGCCTCAAGCCCTTTAATCCGATCATCCGTCTCGCCACGTGCGGTCAGCAACAGGATCGGTGTCGTCATCGTTTCGCGCAGCGCGGCGGTGAGGGATAGCCCATCCTCACCCGGCATCATCACATCCAACACGATCAGATCAAAATCCAACCCGGAAAGCACCCGCCTTGCATGTGCCGCATCGCGCGCGGCAGTCACTAGAAACCCGGCCCGGATCAGGAATTTTTTCAAAAGATCGCGGATGCGTTCGTCATCATCGACGATCAGAAGATGCAGATCATTATGGTTCATTGTGACCTCTCCCGCAGATCGGCATAGGCACGACGCATGTCCGCATCCATCATGGCTTCGAGTACTTTTTTAAACCCTTGAACGGCTTCTGGACCCGCTTGTTTGTAAGCGGCCCGCATACGCACGCGCTGGGCGTCGGAGAGACGTTGCTCCAGATCCACTCCGCGTTCTGTCAGATATAGATTGCGTTCCCGTTTATCGAGCGTTCCAACCCGGCTGTCGACCAGTCCATCCTCAACCAACGCACGAAGCACGCGGTTCAGGGATTGTTTGGTGACCCCAAGGATGCTGAGGAGATTGTTGACCGTCGTGCCCGGAGAGCGGTTGATAAAATGCAGTGCCCGGTGATGCGCCCGCCCGTAGGCCAGATCTGCGAGGATACGGTCAGGGTCAGCAGTAAAGCCCTGATAGGCAAAGAACATCGCCTCAATCCCTTGGCGCAACTGCTCATCTGTCAGAAACAGGAGGCTCTCACCGCCAAACCCTGCTCCGGAACGCCCGTCAGACATTATCGCCTCTCCTTTGTTTTGCGGGCCAGTTTATGTCAGCATTATTGACATTCCAAGACCCGAGATGTACCGAGTGACGAGTTTGGCGCAATTATGTGAATGAAATCACGTTATGTTGCGCAATAACCGAAAATAATACGGCGCTGAAAAGGAATGCGGAATGGCTGGATATGATGACCGCGAAGGTCTGATCTGGATGGATGGCGAATTGGTGAACTGGCGCGATGCCAAGGTCCACATCCTGACGCATGCAATGCATTATGCTTCCTCTGTGTTTGAAGGTGAACGCGCCTACAATGGCAAGATCTTCAAAAGCCGCGCGCATTCCGAACGCCTGATTGCGTCAGCAGAGGCGCTGGATATGCCGATGCCTTACTCGGTGGATGATATCGAGAAAGCCAAGGAAGAGACCTTGAAAGCATCGGGTCTTCAGGATGCCTATGTGCGCGCCGTCGTCTGGCGTGGTTCGGGTGAGGACATGGGCGTTGCGTCAGCGAAAAACCCGGTCCGGATGGCGGTCGCTGTCTGGGGGTGGGGAGCCTATTACGGCGATGCCAAAATGCAGGGAGCAAAGCTCGATATCGCGGAGTTCAAACGCCCCTCTCCTGAAACTATCCCGGTGCATGCCAAGGCGGCGGGTCTTTACATGATCTGCACGATCTCCAAGCACAAAGCAGAAGCCAAAGGCTGCTCTGACGCGTTGTTTATGGACTATCGCGGCTATGTCGCCGAGGCGACTGGGGCGAATATCTTCTTCGTAAAAGATGGCGAGGTACATACGCCGAAACCGGATTGCTTCCTCAACGGTATCACCCGACAAACTGTGATCCAGATGCTCAAGGAAAAGGGCATCACCGTACATGAGCGCCATATCATGCCCGAAGAAATGGATGGATTTGAACAGTGCTGGCTGACCGGTACTGCCGCCGAAGTGACACCTGTGGGTGAAATCGGCCCCTATAAATTCGAGGTTGGCCAGATGACCCGTGAAATTGCCAAGGAATACGAGGCGCTGGTCCGCAGCTGACACAATTCTGGCTATTAAAATGCAAAAGCGCGGGACAGATGCCCCGCGCTTTTTCTGTACGAGCACCTCCGGTGCCGTTGGGCGCTTGTCGCCCCTTCAGCTTTTCTCAAATATCTCGGAGCGCGAGGCAGAGCTTCGCATCTCTGATCAAACCAGTGCGCCGCAGGCGCTCCGCTGGATCACGCGATTTCTGTAGTGACGTCGACGTTGCCCCGCACAGAATTGGAATAGGGGCAGATTTTATGTCCGGCTTCAGTCAGGCGCTCGGCGGCCTCTTTGTCCACACCGGGAAGTGTCACTTTCAAGTGGACCTTGAGGCCAAAGCCACCAGCTTCACGCGGGCCAATTCCAACTGCGGTTTCGACTTCGACGTTGTCCGGAACTTTCGGTAGGCTATCGTCTTGGGTTGTCGCAAACTTCATCGCGCCGATGTAGCAGGCGGAATACCCGGCGGCAAAGAGTTGCTCTGGGTTGTAGCCTTTGCCATCGCCTCCCATTTCTGTGGGCGGGGCGAGATCAAGAACTAGATCGGTGCCAGCTACTTTGGCTTGACCATCGCGGCCTCCGGTGGCGGAGGCATGGGCGGTGTAAACGGGGGATACGGACATGTTCGGCTCCTTTTGTCGTGGGCGATTATATCGTGTGCGATATACTTGGGTGCCCCAAGCAGAAAGTCAACCGCTTGCGATTGCATCGTGCGAGATCTAAATTTCCCACATGGATAGACCTTTGAAAATCGATGAGCTTTTGTGCTTCTCCGTTTATTCGGTGAACCATGCGATCTCGCGCCTCTATCGTCCGCTGCTGGCCCCGTTGGGGCTGACCTATCCACAATATCTAGTACTGGTCGCGCTGTGGGACAGGGACCACCGTCGGGTCAGCGATCTGGGAGCAGAGTTGCAACTGGATACGAATACACTGACCCCGTTGCTCAAACGTATGGAGACTGCCGGACTGCTCACACGCCAGCGCAACCCAGAAGATGAACGCAGCCTGATTGTAACGCTCACAGAAAACGGGCGAGTGTTGGAGCATAAAGCTACTGAGCTTACGGCATGTGTGTTGGAGGCAATGGGAGGGGATATTGAGGAACTCTCGGCTTTGCGCGATCAACTGCACGCACTGCGCGACAAGCTGGAGCAAAGGTAACCTGACTCATCCGCCCTTTGGATCAGTCAGTGGCTTGGCTTTGCCTCGGTCCAGTCCCAAACGGCTCTCACGCCAGATTACGATGCCATTTGCCACAATGACCAGCGCTGCACCTGCCAGCATCACCGCGGATGGCCATTCTGCGAACCAAATGTAGCCAATCACCAGCGCAAACAACATCGACACGTAGTCATAAGGGGCCAGCAGCGATGCAGGTGCAAACCGATAGGACGAGGTGATCAGGATCTGGGCAACTGCACCAATAAAGCCAGTACTGATCAGCAGCAGCAACAAGGGGGTATCGGGCATGATCCAGCCAAAGGGCAAGGTAAGAAGCGACAACAGTGAAGCGGTCACAGAGAAGTAAAAGACAATCGCCGCGGTTTCCTCGCTCTGTACCATTTTCCGGATGTGGATTTGTACAAACCCGCGCAAGGCAGCGGCCGTCAGGACCAGCATCGCTCCGATGAAGGCCGTATCCTGAAACGCCTCAGATCCCCCAAGTCGGGGAGAAAGCATGATCACTACGCCGACAAGCCCGATGGCGACGGCGCTGATGCGAATGATGCGAATACGCTCCCCGAGCAGCAACGCCGCCAGCACCAGCGTAAAGATTGGGGTGGCATAACCCAGAGCCGTAACCTCTGGCAGTGGCAGGATGGCCAGGGCTGCAAAATTCAGACCCATTGCAGAGGTCCCCACTAAGCCACGCCAAAAATGAAGCATCGGGCTTTTGGTGCGCAATCCGGCTGGTAGATCGCCACGTAGGGCAAGCCACACAAGGATTACAGGCAGCACGAAAAAAGATCGAAAAAACACGGCCTGACCCGTGGGAACAGTCTGTGTGATCTCTTTGATCAAACCCGACATGATGGTGAAAAGCCCAATGGCGGTCACTTTCAGGGTGATCGCCAAAAGTGGTCGATGCGATGTTAAGCTTTTTACCATGAGCGGACCCTGCGCGCTTGTCCGATGAATGGCAAGCGCGCAGGGTTGAACTGGTACATTATTTACTGGTCAACAATTCGGCTAGGTCAGTGCGCGTGACCGTGGTCATGGGCGTGGTCATCTTGCGCGGCCTTGGCCTTACCATCGCGCCACTCTGCAAGAGCTTGGCGCAGGATCTGGAAAGCGGAACTCAGGAACAAACCGGCCATGATGCCCGCAACGATCAGATCGGGCCAACCTGTTGCGGTGCCCCAGACGCCGAGGGCCGCGATCATCACTGCCACGTTTCCAACCGCATCATTGCGCGAACACAGCC
Organism: Tritonibacter mobilis; assembly: GCF_001681715.1. Classification (GTDB taxonomy): domain Bacteria; phylum Pseudomonadota; class Alphaproteobacteria; order Rhodobacterales; family Rhodobacteraceae; genus Epibacterium; species Epibacterium mobile. The sequence continues at coordinate 347,106 of NZ_LNWY01000005.1, forward strand.
AGACCGAACGTACGTTCGCATCGCCATCTTTATAGGCGGCCAGCAATGCCACCGACAAAAGGTTCGCGGCGAGCGCCATGAAGCCGATATAGCCCATGACTTGCGCCTCCGGGACGCCAACGACGAAAACTTTCCAAACAGTAGAGCCAAAGACCCAGCTCCCCATCAGCAAGAGGCTTACGCCCTTACCAATTGCCGCCATTGACCGTGCGCGCAGGCTGGCACCGATTACCGCCAGTGAAATCCCGTAAGTGAGCGCATCACCCAGAAAGTCCAGGGCGTCAGCCTTCAGTGCTTGGCTATTGGCGGCCTGACCGGCTGCCATTTCAACGAAGAACATCGCCGCGTTGATTACGATTACAGCCCAGAGACGACGCTTGTATTCGCGTGATACGCCGTCAAACTGAGCGTTGTGGTTGCAACATCCTGCCATGGGTCAGGTCCTTTGCTCTTGTCCTTGATCTCGATTCGGTATGAACCTAATTGCTCTAGCCACTAGAGGTTCAAGAGGGGATTTCGATGTATTCTATCGGCGCACTGTCAAAGGCCACCGGGGTCAAGGTTCCAACCATTCGCTATTACGAAGAAATCGGCCTGATTGATCATGCGACGCGCAATGCAGGTAATCAGCGGCGGTATGATCAAGCAGGGCTAGAGCGGCTCGGCTTTATCAAACATGCTCGTGATCTTGGCTTCGCGCTTGAAGAAATCAAAGACCTCATGGCGCTCAACGGTGAGTTGGGGCAGGACTGTCATGCGGCCGATATTATTGCGAAGGCGCAGTTGGAAAAGGTCCGCGCACGGATTTCACGCCTCCAGCAGCTTGAGGCTGAACTGGAAAGGATCACCCACCTGTGTGAAGGCGGTAGCGGCGGGACGTGCAAGGTGTTGGGAGCGTTGGGCGATCACAGCCTGTGCATCGGCGATCACGATTGATCGAATTCAACCGCCCTTAGACACCGGGCGGATCTGCAGGGGGGATGAACTTCTCCATGTCCTCGGCAGCCAGAACCGCCTGAAGACCGCTGCGATAGTCTGGATATAGCAGATCGACGCCTAAGTCTTCTTTGATCCTGTCATTGCGCACGCGTTTGTTTTCGCCGTAAAAACTGCGGGCCATCGGGCTCATGCCCGCTTCATCAAATGGCACCTCTGAGGGGATTGGCAGCCCCAACAGTTCGGCGGCATATCCCAAAACGTCTTGTGGGGGGGCTGGTTCATCATCACAGACATTGTAGATCGCCCCCGGGTCAGGATGAGCGATGGATGCCTTTAGAACCTGTGCGATATCATCCACATGGGCGCGCGAAAACACCTGACCGGGTTTGACGATGCGACGAGCCTTGCCTGCCATGAGTTTCGCAAATGGACCACGACCAGGCCCATAGATCCCCGCGAGGCGGAAAATATGAAGTGGTAGCTTTGGCACCGCCGACCAGTCATTTTCCGCCTGCACGCGCCAATCTCCACGCTGACTTGATGGTGTGGCGGGAGTGGCTTCATCCACCCACCCCCCATCGTGGTCACCGTAGACAGCGGTGGTTGACAGATACCCCACCCACTCCAGCGAAGGCAGCGCGGCAATTTGTGTACCCAGCGCATTCAGCACCGGATCGCCAGCCTCGGACGGGCTAATTGACAAGAGGATATGAGTGACGTTTTGCAGTGGGAGGTCATCTCCCGGCCATGTGACCAACTCCACATTCGCGTCATCGCTATGGTCAGGGGTGTCACGGGTTGTACCGATGATATGCCACTCATTGCGCGGCAGAATTTTTGCCAACGCGCGGGCGGTATAGCCATATCCAAAGCAGAGAAGCGTTTTGAGAGTGGTGTCCTGAGTCATGAGGCAGACCATGCGGGCGGGCGCAGGCAGATGCAAGCAACTGCCGGTAGTCATTGGGTATGATCCGCTCTACTACGTTCGAACCATTGCGCCTGACAAGGGCGCAACTCAGACGCGTAGCAAAGAGGAGAACATAAATGTTGACGTCCGAAAGTCAGTTCGAGACCGCCAAAGCCAGCCAGTATCTGCAGCAATTGTGCAAACATTTCGCGCATAAGGTCGAGGCGTCATGTGACGCTCATTCCGGCAAGGTCGCGTTTCCCTGTGGCACGGCAACCTTCGCTGCCAGCGACGATGTCTTGGTTATGACTGTGGTGGCAGAAGATCGGGCGGGATTAGAGCAATCCAAAGAGATCATCGAAAGCCATCTGATCCGTTTTGCCTTCCGCGATAAACTAGAGCGCCTTGACTGGGCCTGAAATCTAACTTTCCGAATTGACCATGGCTCTTCTGTGTGAGCTATGGCAGTTAATCAATGCCAGCAATTGCACAAGCAACAGCCAGCGAGACCGATCCCTCAAAACCATCAAAAGACCCGGAGTCTTTTCTATGTTTCGATCACTCGCCTGTGCCTCCGCACTGTTTCTTGCAGTGCCTGCTTTTGCTGCGGAGACTGTTTCCGTCGACACCTACCGCGGTGTTGTAGATGTCCCCGCCAATCCTGAAAAAATCGCCGTTTTTGATATCGCCGCTGTGGACACGTTGTCTGCGCTGGGCGTCGACGTAAGCGGCGCGCCGCAGAACCTTTATGTGGACTACCTCCAAAGCGTTGCGGACAAAGCCGAAGATCTGGGCACCCTGTTTGAGCCTGATATTGAGGCCGTACATGCACTGCAGCCCGATTTGATCATCGTGGGCGGACGCAGTTCTGATCAGGTTGATACGATGCGTGAACTGGCTCCAGCCATTGACATGACCATTTGGGAAGATGTCGTTGGACAAGGGTTGGCGCGCTTGGAAACCTACGGCAAGATCTTTGGTCGCGAAGACAAGGCGGCCGAATTGCGCGCGGATTTTGATGCGCAGCTAAAGAGCGCCCGTGCCGCGGTGGCGGATAAGGGGACGGCTCTGATCATCCTGACCAACGGTCCGAAAATTTCGGCTTATGGCAAGGCGGGCCGGTTTGGCTGGGTGCATTCCACACTAGACCTGCCAGAAGCAGCGGCGGAGATCAGCGATTCCACACATGGTGAAAGCATCTCTTTTGAATTTATCCAGACCGTAAACCCGGACTGGTTGATTGTGATCGACCGTCTCGCTGCGATTGGTCAGCCGGGCGAGAATGCGAAAACCACGCTCGACAACACGTTGATGCACGAAACCAAAGCGTGGAAGAACGATCAGGTCGTCTACCTCAACGCATCAGATATCTACATCTCCGGCGGCGGCATTCAGTCGATGATGCGCACGCTTTCGGATATTGAGGCCGGTTTCAACGGAAACTGATCTCTGATGTCGCGCACTGCCTTGGGTGTTCTGGCCCTCAGCCTCTTGTTCGTTGGGTCGCTCTTTGTTGGAGCGACCCCTCTTTCGCCGATGGACGTTACGACGCCGGAGGCGAGGGCCTTAATCTGGGACAGTCGCCTGCCGCGCGCATTTGCGGTGGTCCTGACCGGTGCGTCGCTGGCGATTGCCGGTCAGATCATGCAACTCATCGCGCGCAACAGATTTGTGGAGCCGATGACCGCCGGCACCGGTCAAAGCGCGATGCTCGGACTGTTGGTCGTTTCCGTCTGTCTGCCGGCCGCCTCCGTTGGGCTCAAGATGGCGCTCTCGGCCTTTGCTGCCCTGATCGGGAGCATCGGTTTTTTTGCGATCACCCGCCGCTTGCCGCCAGAGGAGCCGCTTTTGGTGCCGCTCGTGGGTATCGTCTATGGCGGTGTGATTGGCTCGGCTGCCGTCTACATCGGTTTTCAACTTGATATGTTGCAATATATTGACATTTGGCTGACCGGTGAGTTCTCCGGCACCATGCGTGGGCGATACGAATTGCTGTGGATTGCAGGTCTTGCGGCCGTGCTGAGTTATCTGGTGGCGGATCAGTTTTCCATTCTTGGCCTCGGGGAAACGGTGAGCCTCAACCTCGGCCTCAACTACCGTCAGGTCGTCCTGAGCGGTCTGGTAGTGATTTCAGTGGTGACGGGCCTCACCGTGGTGACAGTGGGCGCGATTCCCTTTATCGGGCTGGTGGTGCCAAATCTTGTCAGCCGCCTCGTCGGTGACAATCTGCGCCGCAGCCTGCCGCTGACGGCAATGGCGGGTGCAGGTTTGGTCCTGGCTTCGGATATCTTTGCACGCCTTGTGGTGCATCCGTTCGAGGTGCCCGTGGCGACCGTCATCGGCATTATCGGCGCGGCTGTCTTCCTGTGGATGCTTTACGGCAGAGCGCAGCATGTATCGTAATCGCCTGCTGTTACTCACGCTCGCCCTCTTGGCCTGCGCACTCGCCTATCTGTTCACTGGCGTGAAGGGGAGCCTTGAGTTTGCGCTGATGTTTCGCGGCAAAAAACTCGCGGCATTATTGTTGATTGGCGCAGCGCAGGCGGTGGCGGCGGTGATGTTTCAGACCATTTCCGGCAATCGCATCCTGACACCTGCGATCATGGGGTTTGATGCGCTTTACGTTCTGATCCTGACAGCTGCGGTGGTTGCACTGGGCGCACCTGCCTATCAACAGCTCGATCCGGGGCTATTGATGCTGACCAATGCGACGTTGATGTGCGCGGCGGCGGTGATGCTCTTTGGCCTGTTGTTGCGCAAAGGGCAGGGCGACCTGATGCGCATGCTTCTGACCGGGGTGGTCTTGGCGGTCATGCTGCGTTCTATCACTGGCCTCTTGCAGCGTGTGATCGACCCAAGTGAATACGCGGTGGTACAAGCGGCCTCTTTTGCGCGGTTCTCGCGGGCCGAAACGGATCTGCTGGGCGTCTCCGCTCTCCTCTGCTGTGGAGCGCTGGGATTGGCGTGGCGTATGCGGCACCGGTTGGATGTGTTGGCACTCGGACCGGTGGCATCAACCTCGCTGGGGGAGCCACCACTTCGCGGGCAGCGCAGGGCGCTCTTGCTGATTTCAGTTCTGGTTGCGGTCTCGACCGCATTAGTCGGTCCGGTGGCCTTCTTTGGTCTTTTGGTTTCTGCGCTGACCTATCTGGTTCTGCCAACCTATCGCCATGCGATCCTGCTTCCGGGTAGTGCGCTGATTTCCGGCGTGATCCTTGTTGGCGGCCAATGGGCGCTGGAGCGTGTCTTTGCCTTTACCACCCCGCTCAGTGTCGTGGTCGAATTCCTTGGTGGGGTGGTGTTCCTGCTGTTGTTGATGAAAGGACTGAAACGATGATCGAGGTCCAGAACCTGTCCCATGATATCCACGGTGCACCGATCCTCAGGGATATTTCTGTCACTGTCCCCAAAGGTGGCGTGACCGCGCTTGTTGGTCCCAATGGTGCGGGAAAATCCACGCTGCTGTCACTCATGGCGCGATTAATACCCCGACAACAGGGGCGTATCACGGTGGATGAGCTTGTCGTGGGCGAAAGCGATGACAAGGATTTGGCAAGGCGCCTCGCGATCTTGCCGCAAACGGTTCACGCCGCAAGCCGTTTGACAGTGCGCGATTTGGTTGGCTTTGGCCGGTATCCCTATCACAGGGGACGCCCAACGCCTGATGACCGCGCGATGGTTGAGGACGGTATGCGCCTCTTTGATCTGTTGCCGCTGGCGGAGCGGTCGCTTGATACGTTGTCCGGTGGGCAACGACAGCGCGCGTTTGTGGCGATGACCTATGTGCAGGATACGGATTATTTGTTGCTGGATGAGCCGTTGAACAATCTTGATTTGGCAGCCTCGCGCGCGCTGATGGCCCGCCTCAGAGATCTGGCAGACAATAAGGACCGCACGGTTATCATCGTGCTGCATGACATCAATTTTGCCACCGCCTATGCCGACCGTGTTCTGGTGATGAAGGAGGGGCGCCTTTGTGCAGATGGTGCACCGCAGGATGTGATTACCGAAACGCTGATCCAGAGCGTCTTTGAAACCGACGCGCCATTACGCACGGTTGAGGGTCGTCCGGTCGTGATGGTCTGATCCGGCTCTTCCCTGTCGCTTGACACAGGCCGTCTCACTGACGCAAGAGAGTAGCGATGGTTCCCCGACGCCTAAGGCAAGTGGGATGAAAAGGGAATTCGGTGAGGAGGAGCCAAAGGGCGCCAAATCCGAAACTGCCCCCGCAACTGTAAGCGGCAAGTGCCCCGTCACACACCACTGATCCAAATGGGTCGGGAAGGGACGGACGCGCAACGCCCCGCAAGTCAGGAGACCTGCCATCGCGATGTATAAACCAAGCGGGCGGTGGGCCTGCGGAGGACGCGATGCCAGATGTGATGTATCTGATGGACTGCAGTTGCCTGCCTCCCGTTGGGAGGCTGGAATGCACGTTTATCTCTACCTGATTTCAGCGACTTATGTGAGCGCAAAGCGTTCCGCAGCACTCGCCCGCGGGCTTGAGGCCGCCGCTCCTGTTCCCGCCATGGCCATTCGACTGGAGGCAGAGGGACAGGGTCTGTGGGCTGCGCTTGATGCACTCCTCGTGCGGGGGGCCAGCCGCATTGACTTGCGCCCGGTCGGAATGCCGTTTTCACAATCGCTGGAGAAATGGCTGCCCAGTGCAGCAGGTGCATGGCTTGCCCAGCAATCGGGCTCAACACCGGAGTTGTTTTTTGCCAGCAGCCCAGAACACGACGCGGCCACCGTGCGCGCTATTGCGCGGGCTGAGGTATCCCTGCGCCGGATTGGTGAAAAACCTGCGGGTGAGATGGGGAAGGGTTGGGATTTGCCGCCCGCGCATCGGCACCACCTGCTGGTTTGCACAGGTCCGCGTTGCCATGTGAAAGATGCGCCCAACCTTGCTGATGCACTCAAGGTGGAAATTCGGCGCGCCGGGCTCAGTGACAGCTGTTTGGTGAGCACCACCGGTTGCGTGTTTCCGTGTAACGCCGGACCGGTGATCGTGCATTACCCGCGCGGCGATTGGTATCGGGTGGCCGATCTCTCAGACATCCAGAGCTTTGTCGCGACCGTCCTCGCAAAGGGTGGCCGACTTGAACATCTTATTTTTCATCAAACGGGAGTGTCCCATGAACCTGCGTAATTTGCTGCTGCCGCTCGTGTTGCTGGCCTCGGCGGCGCATGCCGATCCGGTCACCATCAAAAGCTGTGGGGTCTCACACACTTTTGAGACCCCACCGAGCCGCGCCATCACCCTCAATCAGCAGGCGACAGAAGTCATGCTGGCGTTGGGGTTGCAGGACGCGATGGTTGGCACCGCCTATATGGATGACGCCATCCCGGAACAATGGAAAGCCGCCTATGACACCGTGCCTGTGCTGGCTGAAAAATACCCTGCTGCTGAGGTGGTGTTGGCAAACGAGCCTGATTTCCTCTTTGCCGGATTTGGTTCTGCTTTCTCTGAGGACAATCTCGGCGAGGCGACCAAATGGCATGACCTCGGCGTTGGCACCTATCTGGTGGATGCTTCATGCAAGGAAAAGCACCCCAAAGACGTGCCTCTGACTGTCGAGCCGATCTTCCACGATATTGAAACGGTTGGGAAACTCTTTGCAGTCGAAGATCGTGCAATAGATCTGGTGGGCACGCTCAAAGCCCGTCTGGACGCAGTGACGGCCGCGCCTGCGGGCGAAGGCCAATCCGCGTTTATCTACGACAGCGGCACCGATACGCCGTTCTCTATCGGGTGTTGCGGCGGGCCTGCGCTTTTGTCTCAGCTCACGGGTCTCAAGAGCATCAGCAGCGATGTTCCGGGCACTTGGGTCGATCTGTCGTGGGAACGCGTTGTGGCCGTTGATCCCGATGTCATCCTGTTGATTGAGGCCGACTGGTCCACGGCTGCCGACAAGCGTGCCTACATGGAGGCGGACCCGGTGTTGAGCGAGTTGCGCGCTGTCAAAGAGGGTCGTTTTGTCACCGTGCCGTTTTCCGAAACGCTCTTGGGGATGCGATTTGCCGATGGTGTTGAAAACCTGAACGATCAGCTTGCAGGGCTGAAATAAGTGAGCCGAGGATCGCCGCTCTTGCTGCCACTCTCTGTTGCGGTGCTACTGCTCGCGATGGCGGCCGGTGTCCTGTGGGGCACGGCTGAGATCACTTGGAGCGAACGGCTGGCGATCCTTTTGCGCAGCGAAGACGCGCCGCGCGGTTTGTCGATGATTGTCTGGCAGTGGCGCATCCCTCGGGTGCTTGCGGTGGGCATGATCGGTGCGGGGCTGACCCTTGCGGGTTTGTTGATGCAAACCGCGCTGCGCAACCCGATGGCTGACCCTTATCTCATGGGGGTGTCATCTGGCGCGTCTGCTGCTGCGGTTGGGGCGATCATTTGGTTTCCTGCCAGCGTTACACAGACGCTGGGCGTGCCGTTGATCGCGTTCCTTGGTGCGGCTGCGGCGTTTTTGCTAACCATGTCGCTATCGACGCGCCGTGGGCGATCCCTCGATCCTTTGGTGGTCATTCTTGCGGGCGTTGCGGTGTCGCTGATGTTTCAGGCGCTCACTGCGTTTTTCCTGTATGTCGGCGATCCGCATGCCACCCGCAACGCCATGGGATGGCTGATGGGAACCGCCGCTGGCACCGATTGGCATGAACTTCCGCTGTTGCTTGCGATACTGGTGATCTCCCTGATTCTTGCCTTGCGAACGGCATCCAAGCTGGATGCGACCCTATTGGGGGACGAGCGTGCGCAATCTCTTGGGGTGAACGTAGGGCGCATCCGGGTATTGGTGTTCTTTGTCACCATTGCACTGACGGGTATCGCAGTTGCGATTGCGGGGATTGTGGGGTTTGTTGGTTTGATCTTGCCGCATATGGCGCGGCTGCTGGTGGGCGCGCGCCACCGGGTGCTGATCCCGCAGGCTGTGATCCTCGGGGCGATCACCTTGATCCTCGTGGATTTGGCTTGTCGGGTGCTCCTCGCGCCTGAGGAATTACCACTCGGGGTTCTGCTCGCATTGCTGGCTGCCCCGCCGTTCATCTATATCCTGAGGGGGATGGCGCGTGTCCGATGAGCCAATACTCGAAATTTGTGATCTCTCGGTAGACGTGGGTGGGCAGCCCTATGTGCGGGATCTGTCGCTCCGGGTCAAACGCGGGCAATTCCACGGGCTGCTTGGTCCCAATGGCGCCGGTAAAACCACACTTCTGCGGGTTCTGTACCGTGCGCTGCGGCCTCAGGCGGGCGAGGTGCGTCTGCATGGCCGTGCGCAGTCCGAGTATAGCCCCATCGAATGGTCTCGGCATGTGGGGGCACTGGTGCAGGGTGGGGGGCTGCTCGCAGGTCTGACACCTGCTGATATCGTAGAGATCGGCCTGACAATGCGGGACATTCCTTGCGAAAAGCGCAGAGAAGCAACGCAGGATGCGCTGCAATTGGTTGGGCTTCAGGACAAGGCGAACCAAGACGCCGAGAGCCTCTCTGGCGGCGAGTTGCAGCGTTGCTATTTCGCTCAGCTGCTGGCCTGCGATCCTGAGGTCTATGTTCTGGACGAGCCGACCAACCATCTGGATTTGCACTACCAGCTCAGACTGCTGGATGAGGTCAGGCGGCGTGGGCGTACCGCGATCGTGTCATTTCATGATCTCGGGCTGGCGGCGCGCTATTGCGATACGGTGCATTTGATGCAGGAGGGTCGATTGGTGGCTGAAGGCATGCCGGAAGATGTACTCACCCGTGAGGTTCTCTATCACCACTATCGTGTTGACGGCGTACTAGAGGGTCACAGCCTTAAGTTAGAAGGGCCAGTTCTTGATAGAACCAGCCCTTTGCAAGCAGCGGAATGACGAGACCTCAGGCGACCATATGCCCCTCGCCGGGGGTGTCGTAAGCCTGATCCAGATTGGCGGAGTGGTTTGAACCCGTCTCGTCGATTTTGAACCGATTCACCGATGCCACCAGCTTGGCCGCCTCATCGCGCAGCATTTGTGTTGATGCAGCGGTTTGTTCCAGCATGGCCGCGTTCTTCTGCGAGCTCTGATCCAGATGCGTGACCGCACTGTTCACCTCAGTGAGGCTGCTGGATTGCTCAACATTTGCGGCACTGATTTGGTCGACCATTTTGACGATACTGGCGACACTCTCTTTGATTGCGCTTAGTTCACCACCTGTGCGGCTAACAAGTTCAACACCCTGAGTGACCTCGTTTGAGCTGTTTCGGATCAGCTCATTGATCTCTTGGGTGGCTGCCGCAGAACGTTGTGCGAGGGCGCGTACTTCGGATGCCACGACTGCGAAGCCTGCTCCAGCCTCGCCTGCACGAGCTGCTTCCACGCCAGCGTTCAGCGCCAGTAGATTGGTCTGAAACGATACACCCTCGATCAGATCTGTGATCTTGCTGATCGCTTCTGAGGCCTCGCGAATCCGGTTGATGGATGCGGTTGTTTCCTCGGCCACTCTCAGGGTGGAGTTGACCCGGTTCTGGGCGTCGCGCACGAAATCATAGGCTTGGCGAGAGTTGGATGCGGTGTCCTGCACAGAGTCGTTCAGCACCTGGATGGCCCCAGTGGTCTCTTCAAGCGATGCAGCGGTATCTTCACCACGTTTGGATGCATCAAATGTCGCTGCAGCGATTTCATTCGCGGTGTTGTTCAGCGTGATGCTGCTTTCGGCGAGTTGACGGATGACGTCAGTTTGCGTTTGGCTGAGCGTATCAACAGCCATAGCGATGTCTGCAAACACTCCGCGATGAGTATCAGGCATCCGCACCGTGAGGTCGCCGCTTGCAAGTGCGTCAACGGTGAAACGGACGTCGGCGAGTCCATTCTCCACGACTGTTCCGATGGCATTTACACCGTGACCCAACTCGGCAAACTCGCTGTCATCGTCCTCAACCGGGATGCGCAAGGAGAAATCCCCCTGTGCGCAGGCACTGATGACTTTGGTAATCTCAACCGCAAAGCGCTCGCGTTCGATTTGCCCTTTGCGGAAGTTGTCGATGGCTGTGCTTACAGCCTGCACTTCGCTGATAGAAGACTGTGGGATTTCTACGTCGAATTTTCCCTCAAACATCTTATTCAGAACGTTCTGAATTCTCAGCAACGGTTTTGCGATTTTCTGAGCCAACGCGAAACCAAGGGCGATAAATACGAGAAGTCCGATACCCGCCATCAATGTCGAGCGCTGCATCAGCTCATCCTGTGCAACCTGAGCGTTGGATACGATGGTATCGCGGCGATCATGGATCAGGTTGAGCGTATCTGCGAGAATAGGTTCGGCAGTGGCGTAGCGCTCCGACATGACACCGGTTTGTTTGTCCAGCGCCATCGTTTCTTCGACAAAAGCAGCGAAGGTAACACGGTAGTGTTCCAGCAGCGCGTCTATCTCCGTCTGTTGGGCGGCACTATCATAATAGCTGTCTGGAAAAGCACGGAACTCTTCAACCCGTTTTTGCAGGCGATCCAGGTACTTTGTATTCTTGCGCATGATGAAGTCTTTCTCGTGCCGACGCATCATCAGCATCTTCACCTGCATTTCGGGGTAGGACGTCGCTTTCAGGCTCTCCTCGACGGAATGGACAGCACTGCGAAGTTCCCCCTGAAGGCCAACGGTTTCATCTAAACCAAGCGCCCTGGACGTTGCGACTACATCAGAAAAACTGCTGGCGTAGGATGCTACGGCATCTTGCAATAGATCAAGGTTGGAAGAGATGTCTTCCATACCAGCCAAATCCACAGTCTGTTTGCGGGCGGAGTCCATGGTGCTGTTGAGCTGAGTGACGACCTCTGCGTGCCGGTCGACATATTTGTCGTCGCGACGCAGGAGGAAATCTTTCTCCGCCCGACGCGCCTGAAGGAAGGCCAACTCGAGTTGAACCAACGTCGCGTCCAATTTCTCGACGCGCTCGACCTCAGCTTGAGAGGTGTCCCGCGCATCATGTGTATAGAAAGACAGCCCGACGAGCGCGCACATGCTAATGGCGGCCAAACCGACAATGGACAGAATTGCGGTACGGATTGAATATTTCATGGGCGAGGCGCCTCTTCTGAACAGTTCCTGAGGCTCGATGTTACACCAATTAAGTTAAGCCAATGTTCAGCGCATGTGCGCCATGCGGGTGGACTTTGGGTATAGCTCGCGCCTTCCGGGTATTTTGAGTTCTCGAAAGAACAGCGAGAGTGGAGACGCTCGACTAAAGATTGCTGATTTACGCAATTGGGTAGAGAGTTCTTAACTCTATGCTGGCAGGATCACTCTGTGGCAGGCCTCGAATGCTCTGGCATTCTTGATGGTGTTGCTGCTCGGTGGAACCGGCAAGGTTCAGAAGAACATCCTCCGCGAATCGTATAGTGACCTACCGCCAATGCGCGGGCAAAGATGGCAGCAAGTTGCGCCTTTCTGTGCCCTGCCATATTTGGGTCACATTGCTGCCCGCAATGCGCCGCAAGTTCTCCCCCGAAAAGCCAGTATGGCCCTGATTTTGCCTTGAAAACCATAAGTTTAGACGTGTTACTCGGGTCAATTTTATCTGTTAAGACCTAGTTAAGAAAGCCCTCTGTATCCCGGTTTTGGGTGAACAGAAAAGGTGGTGGGAACATGACTGCACAGAGCAACGAAGCTCCTATTATTATCAAGAAGGTGAAGAAGGGTGGCGGTGACGGCCATCACGGTGGCGCTTGGAAAGTGGCCTATGCCGACTTCGTGACTGCGATGATGGCCTTCTTCTTGTTGATGTGGCTGCTGAACGCCACAACCGAGAAGCAGCGTAAGGGGCTTGCAGACTACTTCTCGCCATCTATCCCGCTCAGCCGTGTCTCCGGTGGCGGCAACGGCGCGTTTCAGGGGGACACCATGTTCACCGAAGACGTGAAGCCGCAAAATGGGATCGGCGCGACCAAAGAGAATCCAACCGACGCCTCACGCTCGCAGGGCGATACCGGTGTCGCTGACGACCAACAAAGTGATGAGGCGGAAGAGGCCAACTTCCTCAAGATCGAAGAAGCGTTGATGGGGCGTGGCGGTGAGAGCATGGTCAGCATTGATATGGCGCGCCATATCGTGACCCGTGTGACTGACGAGGGCCTGATCATCGAACTTTTCGAAACCGAAGATGCAAAGCTGTTTGAAAACGGTAGCGAACGCCCGACGATCCTGATGCGAGATCTGTTGCGCATGGTTGCGCGGGTGACCGCATCGGTTGAGAACAACGTGGCGATTGGTGGTCATGTCGCCTCGACCCCGGTGGTGATCGCCAATAACCCGGTTTGGGCACTGTCCCACGCCCGTGCGGATGCCACTCGTGAATTGCTGGAAACCGGCGGTATGCAGGCCAAGCGAATCTCTCGGGTAACAGGCTACGCGGATCGCGATCTTGCTTCCAAGAATCCCATGTCGGCGCGCAACAACCGCATCAATATCACGCTGCTGCGGAAATGATTGCGCCATAAAACTAAGGCAAATGCGGCTGGCAGATAGATAGGATTTTATCTGTTAGCCGCACGTTAAGTACAAGCGCGGTAATCCTTTCAGCGAGAATAAATCAAGATGCAGCAGAAAGGCGTATCTAATGACTATTTCCTCCTCGCTGAATGCTGGCGTAGCAGGGCTCGCCGCGAATTCCACTCGTTTGGCAGCCATTTCCGATAATATCGCGAATGCTTCGACTGCTGGCTACAAGCGTGTGGTGACCTCATTTGAATCTATGGTCATTTCGCAAAATGGCGGTTCTTACGCCGCTGGCGGTGTATCTGTGAACAACACGCGTATGATTGATGAGCGCAGTTCGCTGATTTCCACCAGCAATGCCACCGACCTTGCGGTCGCAGGACGTGGCTTCCTCCCGGTCGCGAGCCTTGCAGAAGTTGATTCTGGCGGCGACCCCACCATGCTTCTCACCACCTCGGGTTCGTTCCGCACGAATGACGAAGGGTATCTGACGACCACGTCTGGTCTGGTGCTGCTGGGATGGCCAGCGAACGCGGACGGAACCATTCCCACGGTTGCTCGTGATACGGATGGGCCCTTGGAACCCGTTCGATTTGACACCTCTCAGCTGAGTGCGGCGCCCACCACCGCAGTAAGCCTTGGTGTGAACTTGCCCGCTGGTAGTGCCGTCGCGGGTGCGGCTGGTGACCCTGAAGAGAACGCCATTCAATACTACGACAACCTTGGTGGTCAGCAGGAACTGGACATCGTCTATACTCCGACAGGTGCCAACGACAATGAGTGGACCATGACGCTTACCGATGGTGCGACAGGTACCGTTGTTGGCGAATACACTCTCACATTTGATGACTCAGCAACCGGCAAAGGCACGCTGGATACCGTCGCGACCACGACCGGTGGCGCGTATGATCCTGCCTCCGGCACGATCATCGTGACCACGGATAGCGGCCCAATAGAGATTGAGATTGGCGTGATGACGCAGCTCTCAAGCGCCTTCTCGGCTGCGACCATCGAGAAGGATGGCTATGAAGCCGCCAGCTTTGCCGGTGTCGAGGTAGATGAGGGTGGTTTTGTGCACGCCCTTTATGAAAACGGTAGCAGCCGTATCGTCTATCAAATTCCGCTGGCGGATATGCCTAACGCCAATGGAATGAAGTCGCTGGACAGCCAGACTTTCATGCCCTCCCCAGATAGCGGTGCGTACTACCTGTGGGATGCGGGTGCTGGCCCGACTGGCGAGGTAGCGAGCTATCGTCAGGAAGAATCCGGCACGGATGTCGCGACTGAGCTGACCTCGATGATCCAGACGCAGCGCGCCTATTCCTCCAATGCGAAGGTCATCCAGACCGTGGATGAGATGCTTCAGGAAACCACCAACATCAAGCGCTGATAAAATCAGCGCTTCGAACAGGTAAAACTTAGTCACAGAAGGTGATTTGGGATGTCTCTATCGACTGCCCTCAGTAGTGCGATGACCGGTATCACGGCGGCCGGCAGGTCGACGTCGGTGGTATCCGACAACCTCGCGAATGCCCTGACAGAGGGGTATTACCGCCGGACCCTGGACCTTAGCTCCAACGGTTCGGCAGGAGGCGTGCGGATCGGTTCCGTCCAGCGCATGATCGATCCCGCGATTCAAAAGAGCGTGCGATCTGCAGAGGCCAATTTTGCAGCAACCTCGGTCACGGCGGGATTTTATGCGCGCATCTCCGACCAGGTCGGTACAGTCAATGATGACTATTCGATCGCGCAGAGAATGACGGACATGGAAACGGCGCTGATCGAAGCAACGTCCTTGCCGGATTCGGATGCGCGACTGAACGATTTGTCGATGCAGGCGGGCGAGTTGGCGATGTCCATTCGCAATGCTGCAGAAGGGGTGTCGACTCTGCGGAACAAAGCAGAGGATTCAATTGGAGCGCTTGTAGAAGGGCTTCAGACCAATCTGGAGACGCTCAACGACCTCAACAAAAAGATCTTGGCCGCAGAAATCCGTGGCCAGGATCCCTCGGGCCTTGAAGATCAGCGTGATAACCTGATCAACGCCATCAACGAGGTGATCCCGGTACAGGTGCACAAGCGCGATAACAATCAAACCGCGCTCTACACCAACTCCGGCATCAAGCTCATTGACGGCGGATCGGTTGCAGAGTTTTCTTTCGACGAAACCCGTCTGGTCACCCCCTATATGTCTATCGACAATGGGCAGCTGTCGGGGCTGGAAATCGATGGCAGGTCCATTGACACCTCCATCAACGGTAAGATCGGTGGCGGCAGCCTTGCTGCACAGTTCCATGTGCGTGACGTCGCTTCTGTACAAGCTCAGGAAGATCTGGATACCATGGCGGCTGATTTGATTGGGCGCTTTCAGGATCCCGCCGTGGATCCGACCCTTGGTGCAACAGATCCCGGTATCTTTACCGATGCGGGCGCTTTCTTTGATCCCGTCAACACATTGGGGGCCGCCAACCGGATTGAGCTCAATGAAGTGATCTCAATGAGCGGCAGCGCTGAGACCTGGCGTTTGCGTGATGGTCTCAATGCTACGGCGATTGGGGACCGCGGCGATACCACGATCCTCAACAACTATGCCGAGGCGATGGAAGCCACAAACACGATCACCTCCCCCGGTCTGGGGTCGGGTGATTACAGTGCCTATGCGATTGCAGCTAACCTGATGACCAATTTCACCCAGGAAAACACCTGGGCGGAACAGGAACTGGCCTATTCCTCGGCGATTTACAGCGACATCCAGTCCCGTGAACTGGAACAAGGCGTCGATACCGATGCAGAGCTGCAAACGCTGATGATGATCGAAACGGTCTATGGTGCGAACGCCCGGATGCTTCAGGCGATTGATGAAATGATGCAGGAACTGATGAGGCTTTAAGCTATGAATGTGCAATCCTTTGGAGACATGGCGCAATATCTCTTCCTGCGTCGCCGCTCGGTAGAGCTGAACAAAACGCTTGATACACTGACTCAGGAAATGAGTACTGGGATCGCGTCCAATCTGCCGGAACGTCTGGGTGGTGATCTGGGCTTTGTGGTCGATCTTGAGCGTTCAATTTCAAAAATGGACAGCTATAAAGTGGCGGCACAGGAGGCAGGTCTTTTTGCCTCCACCGCACAAAGCTATCTTGAACGGATCAATGATAACGCATTGAACCTCGGCTCGGATATTCTGGCGCTGTCCAGTACCTCAAACGACACCACCACGCAGGAAATGGCAACGCAGTCAGCGAATTTCCTGACGGAAACGATCGCGAACCTGAACGGTAAGCTCTCTGGGCGTAGCCTTTTTGCGGGCACAGATACCAGTTCTACTCCGCTGGAAAGCGCAGATACCATGATGACTGCGCTCATCGCCGAAGTCGGCGCGCTTACGGATGTCGATGACATCGTCCAAGCCGTCGAGAACTGGTTCAACGATCCTGCCGGCTTTGATGCGATTATGTATAACGGCTCCACCAACAATATGAGCGCGGTGCGGATCGGAGCAAACGAAGAGGTTAACTTTGCGCTGCGCGCCGATGATGACCGTCTAAAGCAAGCGATGCAGAGTTTCGCGCTCGGTGCGCTCGCGAGCTCGGACAACCTTTCTCATCTTTCAACTGTAGAGTCGTCTGCGTTGATCAAGCGAGCCGGGACAGAACTGATGAACGCGCAATCTGAACTGACGGATGTTCAGTCGGATCTCGGTTTCATCCAGGCGCGCATTGAGGAAACTCAGACCCGAAACACCGCGGCGCTCACCTCGATGGGGACCACTCTGAATGATCTGATCCTTGCTGACCCAGCCGAAACGGCCAGCCGGGTAGAAGAAGTGCAGTTCCAACTCGAAGCGCTCTATTCGATCACTGTGCGCTCCTCGCAACTCAATCTGTTGAACTACATGTAATGCGTAAGTTTCTTCATATCCTGATGACGTGCCTGTTGCTGCCGACGCTAGCGCAGGCCAATGCAATTCGCCTCAAGGATCTCGTCGAATTTGACGGGGTCCGGGGGAACGATCTGGTAGGCTATGGGCTTGTGGTCGGTCTAGACGGAACCGGGGATGGGCTTAGAAATTCACCCTTCACCGAAGAGATCATGGCCAACATTCTGGAACGCCTCGGTGTCAACGTCAGCGGTGAGCAGTTTCGCCCCAAGAACGTTGCCGCAGTGTTTGTGACTGCGACGCTGCCTCCCTTTGCGCGCGTCGGTGGTACGATCGACGCTACGGTTTCAGCCATCGGTGATTCCAGCAGTCTTCTGGGCGGGACGCTCATTATGACGCCGCTGAACGCAGCCGATGGTCAGATCTATGCTGTGGCACAAGGGACTATTCTCGCTGGTGGTGCCGTTGCGGAAGGCGAAGCCGCAACCGTGACGCAAGGAGTTCCGACTTCTGGCGTGATACCGTCGGGCGCACGCGTGGAGCGCGAGATCGACTTTGATCTGTCATCACTGAATTCCATGCGCCTTGCCCTTCGGGAGCCGGATTTCACCACAGCTGGCCGCATTGAGCAGGCGATTAACAGCGAATTCGGTCGCAATGTCGCGGTCATGCGGGATTCTGGTACTGTTGAGGTCAATATCCAACGGACCAATGCGCGTTCCACAGCCCACGCGGTGGGTCGAATGGAAAACGTGTTGGTGGAGCCGCAGCGCAAGGCCCGGGTTGTGGTGGATCAGCGTTCCGGAACCATTGTGATGGGCAGCGATGTACGTATCTCAAATGTGGCTGTTGCGCAGGGAAATCTGACCTTACGGGTCGAGGAAGCTCCGCTGGTGTCGCAACCAAACCCCTTTGCTGAAGGCGAAACCGTGGTGGTTCCCCGTACTGGTGCCGCCATCGAAGAAGAAGAAGGTGTTCAGCTGGCAGAAGTCCCGGAAACCACCTCATTATCTGAAGTCGTCGCAGGTCTGAACGCACTGGGTGTATCACCGCGTGACATGATCGACATCCTGAAGAGCCTCAAGGCCGCAGGGGCGCTGCATGCGGAGTTCGTCGTGCGTTGACCCGCTAACCACAGCCCCCTGACCAACACCCCGGGAGACCCGCCCGGGGTGTTCTTTTTGTGCCCGTGTTCGGGTATTTGCTCGTACTCAGGGCGAAGTCGATACCTCCGCAGCGCGGGGGAGCTGCCCACCCCTGATCTTCGGCCTCTACCGTCGATTGGTCGCGCTCTCAGGTCTGGCGCACCGATTGGGGCATCGCCTTGATGGTGTTCTGGGAGGGGTGTCCGGTTCCATACTGAATAAAACCACTGGGACAAGCGTACAGGGCCACCGCCGGAACGGTGTCGTGATCAGGTTTTGCATGAACCGATATGGATAGAGATACCTTACTCGCGCTTCCGAAGCTCTTTGTCGATAGATGGCGGGACACTGATGCAAGTCGTCAGCCTCGAATTGGCACCGTTTGCGTACGTGTTCGCCTGAGGTCGTGCTGGAAACATGAAAAGCCCCGAACCGCTGAGCGGGCCGGGGCTTTGTAGGACTATATTTGCTGAATGCGCTAGGAGGGGTAGTAACTTCGCACCAGGGCGCTTGCGATCAGGCTCCAGCCATCGGCAACGACAAAGAACGCCAGTTTGAACGGCAATGATACCAGCGCCGGCGGCACCATCATCATCCCCATGGACATCAGCACTGCTGCCGTCACAAGATCGATCACCAAAAACGGTAGAAAGACCAAAAATCCGATCTCAAAAGCGCGGGTGATTTCCGACAGCATAAAGCTCGGTATCAGTACGGAGAGCGGTGATTCCGGCGAAGGGTCACTGCCTTGCGTTCCGGGGCGCAGATCTGCAATTGCATAGTAGGTATCAGGGTCCAGTCGATTGGCCATAAATACCCTGAAAGGCTCGACGGCGCGTTCCAGTGCTGGCACAACCTCGAGCTCTTCGTCGATCAAAGGTGCAATGCCGGTGTCCCAAGCTTCGGTAAAGACGGGCTCCATGACGAAATAGGTCAGGAACATCGCGAGGCTGATCATCAGCATATTCGGTGGAGCCTGCTGCAAACCGATGGCCTGACGCAGGATCGACAGAACCGTAATCAGGAATGGAAAACAGGTGAGCATGACCAACAGGCCCGGCGCGACGCTGAGCACGGTGATCAATAAGATCAGCTGAATTGTACGGGCCGAGATTGATTGACCATCGGCGAGGTTGAGGCTCAATTCTTGCGCCAGCGCTACCTGCGGCTGCACCAACAGTACAAAGACTGCCAGCGCGCCCAGAGCGAGAGTTTTCCGTATCATCCCAAACCGCTTTGCAGATCGGCGATTTCCGTCAGACGTACGGCCAATTGACCTGCCTGATCGCCTTCCATTTCTTCCAATTGTCCACGCGCCACGAGGCGGTCGCCGACATAGAGATCCACCGGATCCTCGACTTTCTTGTCGAGAGTGAGGATCGCATTTTCGCCAAGGTTGACGAGATCTCGGATCAGCGGGCGGGCTTTGCCGACCGAAACAATCACCTCAACCGGCACTGAGACAAACGGGTTGCCAGCATCGGCCGATTTTGGGTTCAGTTCGCCAGTCTCATCCATAATGGCTGTCCTCTTTGAATTGATAGGAGAAGGCATCGATAGAATCGCGAATGGATTCGATCAGGGCCTCAGAGTTGAGTTCACGTTCACTTTGGCCAACACGGAGTTGTGCCTGACCGGCGGAGAGATTTGCGTCTTCGCGCACCCGGACATTGAAGGTCGGATCTTCACCCAACAGAGCCCGGATAGCGTTGCCTTCTCCGGCAGCCGCCACGATTTCCATCGGTTCGTTGATCTGGCCTTTGGCCATCTCATTGAGGTGGTCAATCACATGGTGGCCGAACGTTGCAGCCATTGTGTCAGGTAGAATCACAGAGGTGAGGACCTTGAACATCGGATCGAGTGATTCCATCAGCTGAGATTGCGCCTCATGGTAGGTGAAGCTTAGATCTTCGAGCGACGTAGCAAGAGTAGCGGAGACATGCGTTGTCTCCTTGTCTTTGGCTTCGATCGCGTCATCCCAACCTGCCGTATAACCTTTCTCGAAAGAGACTAGCTTGGCTTCTTCGACAATTTCCTCGGAAAAGCTGCTGACGGGTTCGACAGGAGTTTTAATGCCGAAATCTTCCAGAAGATGGGCAATTGTCATTACGCACGCTCCTCATTGTTTTCTTCCAGCCACCCGCGCAGAATCTGCACGGTTTCCTCTTGGCGTTCGCCGATCATGGAGCGCAGACGATCCACAGGGTCGTCGCTCATGCCACCGCCGCCGCCGAAGGTGGCGAGGCCGTCACCCATGCCGGGAAGCCCGCCCAAGGGTTGGAATTGCCCGTCACCGCCGCTGTCGATCTCGCCGTCCAGAGCGATATTCGAACCCAGATCAGGATTGGTCATAAAGCCCGCATCACCGCCTCCCATGTTGGGGAGTTCCGGCAAGCCACCAGCCGCCATTCCGTCGGGCGACGGCAGAGATTGCACCGAAGCGCCGTTACCTGCGAGAATCGGGCGCACGACAAAGAGGCCAAGGATCAGTGCAACGACAGCAAGCGCGGCCATTTGAATGATCGACATCACATCAAAGTAGAGATTGTCGAACATGGACGACGTAACGGCGGTTCCTTCTGGTTCCACGTTGGGCAGATCCATCGACTTCAGGGTGATGACGTCTCCGCGTTCAGCGTCAAAGCCAACCGCAGCAGAAATCAATTCGCGCAAAGCGTCGAGTTCTTCATCTGGTCGCGGTTCGAATGTGGCCTGACCATCAGCGGTTGGGGTCGTGACGCCGTTGATCAGCACCGCGACGGTGAGGCGCTTGATTGCTCCGGGACCGCGTACAATTTCTTTTTCGGTTTCAGAAATCTCATAGTTCACGCGTTCCCGTGTGGCATTGGTGTTAGCGCGAGACCCTTCTCCGTTGCCTGCATCACCATCAGGAATATTGGAGGCGACGGTGACCTCTCCTGCCTGATTCTGAGAGGAATCGGTACGTTCTTCGACATCGGTGCTGATGGCGACGCGGCTTTGCGGATCGACCAGTTTTTCTCGGATCGATTCGGTATCGGTGACTGTTTCAACGCTGATCTCAACCACAGCATTGCCGTGACCCACCCGCGCTTCGACCAGTCGCAACACGCGCTCGCGCAGGGTTTGGGATCTGTCATCCGTGCCAGCGCCAGCTGCCGCAGCAGCCTCTGGGGAGCCGATCAGTGCACCATTGGCGTCGATTACGGCAACATTATCTACCGCAAGCCCGGCAACCGCCGAGGCGACAAGAAAGCGAATCGCGTTTGCTTGTGCCGGTGTAATTGGCGTGCCCATAGGTGTGACGGACACCGAGGCGGTGGGTTCAATTGTCCGTTGAAACGGATTGCTGCCAGTATTGGCAATATGTACCCGCGCCTGGCTGACATGCGGATTCGCTACAATAGTACGGGCCAGTTCGCCTTCTTTGGCGCGCCAGTAGGCAGCGTCAAACATTTGCGAAGTGGTTCCGAACCCGCTGAGCGAATCGAGCAGCTCGTACCCTTTGCCACCATTTGCAGGCAAACCTTGGCTCGCCAGCGTCATTCTCAATTCGTCACGCTTATTGGAGGGTACATAAATCGACCCGCCGCGCACTTCATAGTCGACACCGCTTTGTTCCAAAGCGCTGACCACATCTCCGGCCGAGCTGCTCTCCAGCCCAGCATATAGTAATTGCATGGATGGCTTATTCGCCACCATGGACATGAGGAAGAAAGTAAAGATCACAGCGAGGGTCGCCCCGATCGCCATCATCCGCT
The DNA here is from genome assembly GCF_001681715.1 of Tritonibacter mobilis. Lineage (GTDB taxonomy): Bacteria > Pseudomonadota > Alphaproteobacteria > Rhodobacterales > Rhodobacteraceae > Epibacterium > Epibacterium mobile. The sequence continues at coordinate 369,163 of NZ_LNWY01000005.1, forward strand.
TCCGCGTGTCCAAACCTGCCCAGACATTCTTGATCTGCTGCACATTAACCTCCGTCGCACCGGCGTTCTCTCCGGTCTGCAACCCTTTTCTCCGATTGGCCTTAACATTCGGTTAGTTCCTGTCGGGTTATGAACGGGATGCACGACGTTTTAGGGATAGCCATGACAGACGCTGTAGCTGATGTAGAAACAGACGAACCGGCGAAGAAGAGTAAGATGCCCCTTATCATAGGGCTCGTACTTGGAATCGCTGGCGCAGGGGGCGGCTTCTTTGCCGTTCAGTCAGGCCTTCTTCCCTTTGGTAATAAGCCCGCGCCAGAAGTTGCGCAGGTTACCAAAGAGGCGCCAGAAGGCGTGGACAAGGGTGAGTCGGCGGAAGAGATCGCCAATCTTGCCTTTATTGAAATGGAACCGATTGTTGTCACACTGAACAGAGCCAGTGGCGTGCAACAACTTCGATTCCGTGCGCAACTCGAGGTCAACCAAGCCGATCAGGCTGAGGTTGAAACAGTCCTCCCCAGAGTTGTCGACGTTCTGAACAGCTACCTGCGGGCGCTGGAGCTTGAGGATCTGACCGATCCGATGGCTCTGCCAAAACTGCGGGCACAGATGCTACGGCGGATCAACATCGTAACCGGACAAGGTCGCGTGCGTGATTTGCTGATCATGGATTTCGTACTCAACTAGGAGGACAGGATGGAACTTATCGCTGATATCCTGCTTGCGGCCGGAGCACTGGGTGCCGGGTTTTATTGCCTGGTGCTGTCGCGCCGACTGAAACGCTTCAACGATCTTGAAAAAGGGGTCGGAGGCGCGGTGGCAGTGCTCTCATCGCAAGTGGATGATCTGAACAAGTCGCTGGTCGCGGCGCGAAAAATGTCTGATGGCTCCAGTCAAGCGCTGGAACAGCTGACCGGACGCGCCGAATCGGTGGCCCATAAGCTGGAGTTGATGATGGCGTCGATGCACGACATCGCACCTCAGCAAGAGGCACAGGCTCAACCCGAAGCGACCGAGGAAAATGATGCTCTCGCAGAGGCTTATGAAGCTGACGCACAGGCTGAAGTAACCGAAGACGTCGCTGAGCCCGAGCCACAGGAAGAAGCCAAGCCGGCAGGTCTGATGTTTGTGCGGCACAGCCGCAATCAAAACCGGGTGGCATGATGGCGAAGGCAAATAAATCCCAAAAGATGGAGAAAGCCCGACGCGGCACACTGATGCTGTTGGCTCTTTTCCTGATGGGGTCTGCGGTGGTTCGAATCGCCCTTGAGGCAGCGCCCGCAATCGCGCGCGAGGTTGCCGAAATCAAAGCAGGTGAGAACGACGAGGCGGCACCATCCGCGCCGGGGCGCGCATCGGTTCCCGATTCGGCCGAAATGCAAGCCATGCTCACAGCTTTCAAGAAGCGTGAGGCCAATTTGGCTGAACGAGAGGCTGAGCTTGAAGACAGAATGAGAGCTTTGGAAATTGCTGATGAGGCAATCGACAAGAAGCTTCAGGACTTGCAACAAGCCGAGCAAAAGCTGCTTACCACACTCGCGTTGGCGGATGGTGCTGCGGAACAGGATGTGACCAAGCTCACCACCGTTTATGAACAGATGAAGCCCAAAGACGCCGCGGCTCTCTTTGAAGAGATGGACCCGACCTTCGCGGCAGGTTTTCTCGCACGCATGAAGCCTGAGGCTGCTGCGGGTGTTATGGCGGGGCTTAGCCCAGAGGCAGCTTATACCATCAGTGTGGTGCTTGCCGGTCGAAATGGCGAGGTGCCCAAGGAGTAACTTGGGCCCTCACTCAGTCTTTTTTAACAAGACTATCCTACTCTTGAGCCAGTGACGGAATTTGGAGCTTACCTATGATCGGGATTGTAGGGATCATTGTGATCTTTGCCATGGTGTTTGGTGGTTATCTGCTGGCTGGCGGTAAACTGGGCATCATCATTAAGTCACTGCCATTCGAAATGATGATGATTGGCGGTGCGGCTGTCGGGGCATTCCTGATCAGCAATGACATGGGCGGTGTTAAACACACGCTCAAAGACATGGGTAAGGTGTTTAAAGGCCCGAAATGGAAGCCTGACGACTACAAGGACCTTCTCTGCCTGCTCTTCGCGTTGATTCGTATTGCTCGGGCCAACCCGGTCGAAGTTGAACAACATATTGAAGACCCGGAAAATTCTACCGTTTTTGGAAAATACCCCAAAATTCTAGCGGACAAAGAAGCGATCAACCTGATCAGCGATACAATGCGTTCCGCTTCAATGAACTACGACGATCCACATCAGGTTGAGGAAGTTCTGGAAAAACGCATCGAGGCCAACCTGCACCATGCGCTGCACTCTAGCCATGCGCTGCAGACCATGGCCGACGGCCTGCCTGCGCTCGGAATTGTTGCCGCCGTTTTGGGTGTTATCAAAACCATGGCGTCGATTGACCAACCTCCAGAGGTTTTGGGTAAGATGATCGGTGGTGCCTTGGTGGGGACCTTCCTTGGGGTGTTCCTGTCCTACGGTCTGGTGGCGCCGTTTGCGGGCAAAGTAAAATCCGTTGTCGAAGAAGACGCGCATTTCTATCAGCTGATCCGCGAGGTTCTTGTGGCCAATCTCCACAACCATGCGGCAGCCATCTGTATCGAAGTGGGGCGTCAGAATACGCCTTCCCACATCCGGCCCGGGTTCTCCGAGCTGGAGGAAGCTTTGAATGAAGTGAAACAGGACGCAGCATGATTTCGCGAGCAATCGCATTGACGACTGCAGTAGTGGTCGCCGGATATGCAGAAGCACAAACCATTGTGACACGCTCAGGAGAGCACGAGGATTTCACCCGATTGGTGATGCGCCTTCCTGAGGGTGTCGAGTGGTCACTGACCCAAAATGAGAACGTCGCAACGGTGAATGTCGGCTCTCCGACGGCGGTTTTTAATACACAAAGCGTATTTGACCTCATTCCAAGAACCCGCATTCAATCAGTTAGCCAGAACGGTCCAGGGCAGCCGCTCCGGATCGATTTGGGCTGTGAATGCAGCGTTGACTATTATCAGCAGTCTGATGGCTACCTTGTGATCGACGTGCGCGAGGGGCGTCCGCTGGCACTCGCCGCACCTGCTGACCGCAGCAGCCTGCCTCTGACGTTTCCCAGCAACGGTGAGGGGCGAGAGTTCAATATCGACCCGCGTGACCTTGCGAGTGCGCGGGTTGCAATGGGGCTCGAAGATGCTGTTGAGCAGACATTTGGGTCTTCAAAACGCCAACCAGTTCACACCGGTCCTGTAGAGCTTCCACTGTTGTCAGATGATCGTCCTTCGATCAGGTCTGATCGCAAGCGCGAGGTGGCCGCCCCTGCGGACGTAAAAGACGAAGATGGTAAATCAGCGCCTGAGACACTGACGTCGGATGCAAGCCTGCTCATGGATCTTGAGGAAAACCAGCGCGCCGCGATGGTAAATGACACTGAGGCCCGTCTGCTGCAACAAATTGGGCGAGCGAGCAATCAGGGGCTATTGGAGCCGAGTGAACAACGGCAAGAAAATCTGCATCTTGATCCGTTGGGCAATGACAATCGCCCTCTCAACCCATTGGACAACATGTCTGTTACATCCGCGATTGACCGGGAAACGGGATTGTTTGCGGTGGGTGGCGACAGGGATGAGGCCGACTCGCATTGTATCCCCGACCGTGAACTTGCTGTTCACAAATGGGGCACTGATACACCTTTCTCAGAGCAAATTGGCACCTTACGAAACGCGATGTTGGGTGAATTTGATCAGGTGGATCGTGACGCAACGCTCAAACTTGCGCGTACCTATCTTTACTTCGGTTTTGGCGCTGAGGCGGTTGCGATGTTGCACATGCTGCCTGAAAACAGCCTGAAGCCGCGCTCACGTGAAGTTATGACCACCTTGGCAAAGATCGTTGATGGAGGCGAGCTTCCGGTAAATACGGTCTTTTCCGGTCAGCAAACCTGTAATGGGAGCGTAGCTTTCTGGGCGGCCATGGCGGATGGGGTTGTTAAAAAAGGTGCAAATACGGATGCGATTCAGCAAGCGTTTGCACGTTTACCCGCCCATTTGCGTGTGCAACTTGGGGTGCGGATGAGTACATTGTTTGCCAAAGCGGGCGATCCTAGCGTCGCAAAGGCAACATTGCGATCTGTTGATCGCACCGGGGTCGAGGGTATCCCCGATCGCAATCTGGCTGAAGCGGCGATTGCGGAACTTGATGGGGATACAGAAGCCGTAGCTCGCAACCTTACAAAAGAGGTTGCGGAGCAAAGTCAAAATACGCCGCGGGCCCTGATTGACTTGATTGAATTGAGCTATGCTGAACGGCGCGCACTGTCGCCGGATGTGCCAGACCTGACAGCGTCATATGAATTGGAGAACCGTGGGACGTCACTCGGGGCAGATCTGCGCAAAGCTGAGGTGATGGCTTTGGCACTCACCGGAAGTTTCGACGCAGCATTTCACAAAGCCACAAAGCTTGAAGAACGCGACGGCCCGACATCGCGAAACGCGGTGAACGCTCCGCTTATGACACTGCTCGCTGAAAATGCAGACGATGTAACATTCCTAAAGTACGCCCTTATCTTTGCAGAAGAAGCTGGCGCTACGCGTGCGGCGCAAGTCGGTGATCTCGTTGCTCGTCGACTGCTGGATCTGGGTTTTGCGGAGCAGGCTGAAATGCTTCTGCGCAAGATGAGCCTTGAGCCACAGAACCAAGAGCGTCGCATGATGAGTGCGGAGGCGCATTTGCAGCTGGACCAACCCCAACGCGCATTGGTTGAGCTAATGGGGCTAGAAGGTCAGCAGGCAGACCGCATGCGCGCTGAGGCGTTGTGGCGCAATAAAGAATATGAGCGCGCAAGCGAATACATGATGTCCGCAGAAGATCTGAATGGTGCCGCCCGAGGATACTGGCTTTCCGAGGATCTTGAGGCAGCAGAAGCCATCGATCAGGACGCAGCACCTTTCAGCTCCGTTGCTGAAGTGACCAAACAGATCGACTCGGCTGTACGCGACCCCGAAGGCTTGCCACCGCTTGCCGAGGCGCGTGCGTTGGTCGAAAGCAGCGCTGGCGCAAGATCTTCGATTGAAGAACTGCTGCGTCAGGTAGAGCGTACGCCTCAAGAAGCTGAAAATTAAGGTAAACGTCGAATTTTGACGACATGGCCGTGCCATTGGTGCGGCCATTTCACATTCTGATGCTAACACTTTGTAAAGCATAGCAGCCTAGCTTGGGGACAGGGAAGAATCCTCATCTGGAACGGGCAGAATGCCAGTGAACGACATTAGACAAACCGGGCGTAAAGCTCGGATTTTAGCAACCGCGCAACAGGTGACAGGACTTGTTGGTGCGGTTTGCGGCATTTCGGCCCCTCTAGATCAGAAACTCTCCCACTTTCACTCCCGGTGCCTAGGCACCGCCGGACCGCTTCTGATCGCTTTCACATAAGAGAAAATCCGTGCCGAATCTGTCAGTCAAAGAGCTTTTTAGTCCGACCATTCTCCTAGCGATGGCGCTGATGGCGATCATCGTGATGATGATCCTACCGATGCCAGCCTGGGTGCTGGATGTGGGACTTGCGACGTCGTTCGCTCTCGCCATCCTGATTTTCACCATCACGCTCTTTATTGAGCGACCGTTGGATTTTTCGTCCTTTCCGACGATCTTGCTCGGCTCGCTCATGTTGCGATTGTCGCTGAATGTGTCGTCGACCAAGCTCATCATCGGGCAAGGCCATACTGGCACCGACGCGGCCGGAAACGTGATCGAGGGGTTTGCCAACTTTGTGATGGGGGGCAGCGTTTTCCTCGGGCTTGTGGTGTTCGGCGTACTTTTGATCGTGAACTTTATGGTGATCACGAAGGGTGCCGCGCGCATGGCCGAAGTGGGCGCGCGATTTGCTCTTGATGGGATGCCGGGGAAACAGCTCGCTATCGACAGCGACATGTCTGCGGGCGCGATTGACCATGCGACCGCTAAAGAACGCCGCGAAACCGAACAGCGCGAGACCACATTCTTTGGATCTTTGGACGGTGCGTCGAAGTTCGTGAAAGGCGATGCAATTGCCGGCCTTCTCATCACCCTTTTGAACCTGATCGTGGGCCTCATCATGGGGGTTCTCATCCACGGTATGCCCGTAGGTACTGCGTTTGAAACCTATGCAATTTTGACCGTGGGTGATGGTCTGGTTTCGCAAATTCCTTCTGTCATCATTTCCATCGCTGCGGCGCTTTTGCTGGCACGAGGTGGTGCATCCGGATCAACCGATGCCGCAATCTTCTCGCAGTTTGCAAAATACCCAGGCGCCATAGGAGCTGTGGCGGTGCTGATGGCGTTGTTTGCACTGGTTCCGGGTTTGCCGTTTATCCCCTTCATCGCGGGGAGCGGAGCCTTAGGTTACCTCGCGTATCGGGTTAAGAAAACGAACGATGAAGTCGCCCAAAAAGAGCTTGATGCAAAAGTCGAAGAAGTTCAGTCACCAGAAAAATCCAAAGCCCTGGGCGACATCCTTGACCTTGATGACCTGCATTTGGAGTTTTCGCAGGATCTGGTGTCCATGGTCTTGGATCCGGGAACTGGACTGGATGCTCGAATTGCCAACATGCGCACGCATGTGGCGACAACATTCGGCTTGATTCTACCTGAAATCCGACTAACCGATGAAGCGGAGTTGGACAACGGAACCTATGTGGTTCGCATTCAGGGTGTCGAACAGGCGCGCGGCACGCTGCATCCTGATATGGTGTTGGCACTGATGCCGGATAACCATGCCGCATTGCCCGCAGGCAATGATGTGACAGAACCTGTTTACGGTGCGCCTGCACGCTGGATTGCGACCAAACATCAGGAGGATGCTGCGCTCATGGGGGCGACCGTCGTTTCTCCGCCAGAGATCCTCGCGACTCATCTATTGGAAGTTGTTAAACAGAGCTTCCCACGTTTGTTGACGCTCAAAGCACTGCGCCGCCTGCTGCGCGAAATGACAGAACTGAGCGATGAATTCCGTGCCAATGCCAACAAGAAGCTCCTTGATGAACTGATCCCAGACAAGGTTCCGATTGATACGCTGCATGCTGTCTTGCGCCTGTTGCTGGAGGAACGCGTGTCGATCCGCAATATGCCACTCATTCTCGAGTCGATTGCCGAAGCACGGATGCGCACCACGTCGCCGGAACTCATCACAGAACATGTTCGTCAACGTCTAGGCTTCCAGCTGGTGGCTGAGATGAAACGCGACGATGGGACGATTCCTCTGGTGCAACTTGCACCCGAATGGGAAGATGCCTTCACGACCTATCAGGTTGAAACGCAATCCGGGCTGGATATCGCTCTACCGCCTGATACGTTCAACAAGCTGGTTGACGCGATGAGCGACAAAATCAACCAGGTGACGGAGCAGGGAATCTTTGCGGCTATTGTAACCTCGACCCGCCGCCGCCGCTACTTGCGTACAATTCTGAGGTCACGGGGTATCCAGAACCCGGTGCTGTCCTTCGAGGAGATCGGATTGGAGGCACGTCCTGCCCTCGTCGGCATGGTCGCAGCATGAATTTTGTCGGCATAACACCCGAGCTGATGGCGTTGTTCGGGGCAGGGTTCTGGCACGGAGCCATTGTGTTCCTCAGGATCGGTGCGATGACATCGATTATGCTGGGATTTGGTGAACAACTGATCCCAACGCAAATCCGCCTTGTTGCCGGGTTAGTGTTTACAGCAATTGTAGCGCCAGCCCTGCCGCAAATGCCGATACCTGAAACGGTCATGCAGTATGCAGGTCTTATAGCCACGGAGGTGGTGGTGGGGCTTTCACTGGGGCTCGGGCTTCGGATGTTCATGCATATGCTGCAAACCGCTGGGTCGATTGCCGCGCAGTGTACCTCTCTTAGTCAGGTGCTTGGTGGTGCGGGCGCGGATCCCATGCCTGCGTTGGGTGCGGTTTTATGGATTTCCGGGATTGCGGTCGCGGTGATGCTCGATTTTCACATCCACGCGGCGCAATTGATGATCCGATCCTACGATTTGTTCCCCGTCGGTCGGTTCCCGGATGCTGCAGGGCTTTCCGAATGGGGAGTGCATCGCGTGTCGGCGACCTTTGCCCAAGCGTTTACGTTAGCTGCGCCGTTTTTGATTACGGCGGTGATCTATAACCTTACGCTTGGTGTTATCAACCGGGCGATGACACAGCTGATGGTGGTCTTTGTGGGGGCACCGGTTATTACATTCGGCGGCTTGTCGATATTGATGATCGGCGCGCCTATGATGCTTGAGGTATGGGGGCGTAACCTATTGATGTTCTTTGCTGACCCGGGAGTGGGGATGCCATGAGCGACGATAGCGACGACTCAGATAAGTCATTTGAACCGACACCGGAGAAGCTGCGAAAAGCGCGGCTTGAAGGGGATGTTCCAAAGTCAAATGATCTTTTGCAGGCGGCCTCCTATCTGGGGCTTTTGATCGCATTCTATACTGCGGGTGGTTCCTCGGTAGAGGCGCTCGGTACCGTCTTAATGAGCATGATCGATCAGCCTGATAGGCTGGCCCCGGTGTTTTTTGGCGATGGGATTGCCGCTCCGGTCGCAGGAGAATTCATCTCAGCGGCTTTAACCTCCGTGATGGCATGGTTTATTGTGCCCGCAGCATTGGTTTTGCTCGCGGTATTTGCCCAAAAGGCGATGGTTTTTGCACCCAAACGGATCGAGCCGAAACTGTCCCGTCTGTCAGTGATCAAGAACGCAAAGAACAAGTTTGGTCGTTCAGGACTGTTCGAATTCGCCAAGAGTTTTTTCAAGCTGTTACTCTACTCCATCACGCTAGGCATATATCTGTCGTGGCGTTTACCAGAAATGATCGCATCCGTTGGAACCAGCCCGTATTCGGTTGTACCGTTTTTGGTGCAACTCGCGATGGAGTTTCTCATTCTGACGTTGATCATCGCGCTTGCGATTGGCCTGGTGGATGCTCCGTTTCAGCAAGCTGAATTCATCCGCAAGAACATGATGTCGCGCAAAGATGTCATGGATGAGATGAAGAACTCTGAAGGTGACCCCCACACGAAAGGCCAGCGTAAACAAAAAGGTCGCGAGATTGTCAGCAAGCAAATTGCGGCAGCTGTGCCAGAGGCTGATGTGGTGATCGTAAACCCGACGCACTATGCGGTTGCACTGAAGTGGAGCCGCGTCTCGGGCAGTGCGCCAGAATGTGTGGCGAAAGGGGTCGATGGTGTTGCTGCCATGATCCGCGAGATCGCTCAGGAAAATGGGGTGCCGCTTCACAGTGACCCGCCAACTGCGCGGGCATTGTATGCGACTGTTGAGGTCGGTGATGAGATTGCCGAGGAACACTATGCACCGGTCGCAGCCGCTATTCGATTTGCAGAAGAGATGCGCAAAAAGGCCAAGGAGAGCATTCTATGAAACAAGACAAAATGCTTGCGCAGATGAAAGCTGTGACAAATGCGGTCTACTTGCGGGAGCATGCGAAAGTGAAACCGATCTTGGATCGCGAAGCGCAACTCCGCGGTAAACTTGCGATGCTGAAGCAGCAAGTCGAAGACTCTCGTGCGCTCGTTGATCAAAGTCACGAGATGAAAGCGCTTGGCGTCGATCTGCAATGGCAAAAATGGCATACGAATGCGCGGCGCGACATCAATCAGGATCTGGCGCAGGTCACCGCACAAAAGTTCCGAGCAATGGATAAGCTGCGTCATGCTTTTGGACGCAAGCATGCTGTGGAAACTATGGAAAACCAGCATAAGTCTGATGCAAAGGAACGCCGCAATAAGATGCTGTTCGACCGTCTTATGAATCTGGATTGATCGGCATCTGGACTACGGACTCATACCATGGCCGGGTCTGGTGATACCGGTAACGCACCACACAAAACTCGGCCTTGAGCTCTCAGCCAACCCCGAACAATAAGAAAGCCGCCTCCCGATCAGGGAGGCGGCTTTCTCATATTCGGAGGGTATGTTGCCCGATCAGACGTCTTGACGTGTAATTTCCAGTATCAGGACATCAACCAGGTCACTGCCAAGGAAACGCCGTGCCTCTTCACGAAGAGAGGTTCGAAGCGGATCCAAAATTTCAGAGCGGGTGAACGCGCCACGGAAGCCCCCCATATTGGCATGATCAAACAGCACGCGCAGGAATACATCGCGAAGTTTGGGTTCGAAGGAATGTACCTTCCCAGACATGCCGGGCTTTGTTTCTAGGCTGAGCGACAAAACCACCATTGCAGTCATCTGGTCACGCTCGACCACCGGAATCACGAATTGGTTGTTGATCTTGATGAACTCATTGGGTTCGGCGTTTTCGTCTTCGGCCGCGTCTTCTTCGGCGTGCTCTTCTGCGTTTTCCTCATGGCTTGCATCATGGCCTTCGCCCGCGGCAGCGACCTCAGACTCTTCGGGCGCAGGTGCGAGCATAATGCCCGCACCGATGCCGCCGCCAATGCCGATAAGCAGCATAAGAATAGGAAGTAATTTCGCCATTATGACCTCCTTTAGAACGGCAGCACGGCATCAAGAACCTGCTGGCCATAGCGCGGTTGCTGCACATCTGTAATCTGGCCACGACCACCGTAGGATACACGAGCTGACGCGATTTTATCGTAGGTCACTTCGTTTTGCCGGCTGATATCATCGGGGCGCACGTAGCCGGACACAAGTAGTTCACGCAGTTCAAAGTTAACGCGCAACTCCTGCGATCCGCTAATGGCAAGAACGCCGTTTGGCAGCACATCCACAACCGTCGCCGCGACACGCAGTTCCAGCTTTTCACTACGGCTCACTGAACCACTGCCACCGGATGAGGAGTTACTCCCCAAGTCAATCAAATCGGCGCTGGACGCGCCATCGGGCAACCTGTCGTCAAGGCGCTGAGGCAAGCCCAAGAGCTGTGGCACCTGCATGCTTTCCGAGGAGTTTCTGGAACGCTTTGTGTCGTTGGAAATTGAGGCTTTCTCATTGATCTCAATCACCACAGTGAGGATGTCACCTTTTTTGGTGGCACGCCGATCACCGAGCAGGGAGGCGCGAGATCCACTCCAGAGCGAGGCGTTGTCTACCGCGCGTTGCGTTTGAGACGTCAGCGGCAGGCCCTGATAGAGCATCGCCACGTGTTCCTGCGTTTCGTCTGCTGGCGTGAAGCTTGGTGGTTTACCGATGTGGTCCATACGGGCGCACCCGCCCACAAGACTAAGGCCAAGAACCGCACATTTTACTGCGAGAAGGGGTTTCATCAATTTACCTCAATATTTCCGTCCGCCCTGATCCGGCCTGTGACCGTGGTGCGCGAGGACAGGTTCATAACGCGGATCAGTTCACCTTCCGCGCCTCGGCCGAGCGAACGACCTTCTGTAGAGATTTCGAGACCGCCGTGGCGAAAGATGAGTTTCACCAGATCATTGCGATCCACGAGCGCTGGCGGTCCGATATCGCCAGCGTGAATGGGACGGCTTGCATAGAGCGCAATCCTTGCTTCCTGCCCAATGATCTCGTTGGGGCTGCTCAGCGCACCGGGGGCCTCGACGTTTTTGAAAACGAGGTCTTCGGCTGCGATGATCTCCTTGGCTCGAATGGTCCGCACAGGCACCAGAATGTCGGCCAGTGCGGATTGAGCAAAGAGAATCCCGATGAGGATGGGCAGGAGTTTCATTTAGCGTACCTGTGTGGTTGCCGACATCATTTGGTCCACGGCGGAAATCACCTTGGAGTTCATTTCGTAACCGCGCTGGGCTTCGATCAGCTCAGTGATCTCGCGCACGGCATCAACCGAACTGTCTTCGAGATACTTTTGGCGCAGGGTTCCGACACCGTCTGCACCGGGTTCAGTCGTGTTGGGCTGGCCTGAGGCCTCGGTTTGTTTGAAGAGGTTGCTCCCCACCGCCTCAAGCCCCTTGGGATTGGTAAAACCCGATAGGGTCAACTGACCAAGCAGCTCTGCTTCGACCGTATCGTTGAAATAGGCGTAAACTTCGCCTTCAGCGTTGATCGAAATGGAATTCGCGTCCTCCGGAATGGTTATTTCGGGCGACACCGGATAGCCGTCATTGGTGACGATTAATCCTTCGGCAGAGCGCTTGAACGAACCATCACGGGTATAGGCGGTTTCGCCAGATGGCAGGGTGACCTCGAAATAGCCGTTGCCGTCGATGGCGACATCCAACTCATTGCCGGTCTGCGACAAAGCGCCTTGATTGAGATACACGGATACCGCAGCTGGACGCACACCTAGGCCGACCTGAACACCTGTGGGCAGGACGGTGCCGTCAGAAGCATTCACGGTGCCAGCTCGTGAGATCTGTTGGTAATGCAGATCCGCGAATTCGGCCCGCCGCGCATTGTAGGCGGTGGTGTTCATGTTGGCGAGGTTGTTGGAGATCGTTTCGACGCGCAGTTGCTGCGCGCTCATCCCCGTGGCGGCGATTTTGAGTGCACGCATGGTTATCTCCTATGATTTCATAAGGTTGTCGATGGCCGCGCGGATGCGCTTATCTTCGTTGTCGAGGAAGCTCTGCCCCATTTCATAAGCACGCTGCACTTCGATCATCCGGGCCAGTTGGTGGATGGTGTTGACGTTTGACCCTTCAAGGAACCCTTGCAGAACCTGCGCGCCTTCAGCTGGCAATGTCTCTCCTTCCACGCGGAACATCACGCCGTCCTCGCGCAGGATCTGAGCCTCCTCATCAGGGACAAATAGCCCGATCTGACCAAGCTGCTGTCCATCTGCGCTTAGCGTTCCATCCGCACCGAAGGAGATGCTTTCTGCATCACCCGGAACGAACATCGGCGCTTGGCCCGCATCCAGAACCCGGTAGCCATCGGCCGTCACGAGATCACCTTCAGCATTGGGGGTAAAGTTCCCCGCCCGAGTGAGCCGGTTGCCCGCAGGTGTTTCCACCATGAAGAAACCATCGCCCTCAATCGCGAGATCAAAACTGCCATTGGTCTGGCTCATTGTGCCCTGTTCGAGGGAGGTGTTGCGGATATTCGCACGCCCCATCGAGAGGCTTTCTTGGCCTGGAGCTGATTTGACATACTCCGAGAAGATCAACCCCTCCGAGCGATAGCCGGTTGTCGCAGAGTTTGCGATATTGTTCGCCACGGCCTGCATTTCGTTCAGCAACCCGGACTGGCGCGACAACGTGGTATAGCCGATAGAACCCATTACAGTCCTCCTGTTCCCTGAATGAGGGGAATAATATGACCAGTAAAGAAGGCGACGAGCGTCTGCGTCATGGTTGCCATCGTCAGCCAGAAAACGACGAGGATGCCCGTGAGTTTAGGAACAAACGTCAGCGACATTTCCTGAATGGACGTCAGCGCCTGAAACAGACCAACCGTTAGGCCGATCACCAGTGCCGTGATGAGAATGGGCAGCGACATAGTAATCGCCGCCAGAATTCCCTGACGCAAAGTGTCGTAGAATATGCCTTCGGTCAGCATGGCTTAGACCGGCATCCGCAGGATTTCCTGATAGGCTTCGACGACCTTGTTGCGCACCGTTACTGCGGTTTCGACTGCAAGCTCAGTTTGGGCCAGCGCCTGTACCAGCTGATGGGGGTCTGCGCCGCCGGTCATGGACTGGACAGAAACCTGCTCGCTGTGGGCGAGCGTGTTGGTGAAGTCTTGAAAGCTGGTCTTGGCCTGCTCTTGCAGGGAGGCCGGGTTGTAGTCCGGATCAACCTTAGTAGCGGGACGAGCTGCGGCATAGCCGGAGGTGGCAGTAAGCGAACGAATATCCATTCTGGATCTCCAATCTGTTCAGGTTAGCGGCGTAAAAGATCCATCAGGGAGGACGACATTTGTCGTGTCTGATCGAACATTTTCAGGTTTGCCTCATAGGTACGCTGCGCTTCGCGCGCGTCCGCGATTTCGATCATCAGATCGACATTCGACCCCTCGTAGTGGCCAGTTTCATCGGCCAGTGGATGAGAGGGGTCGTAAACTTGCTCCAGTTCACTACGGTCGAGCGAAACGCGACCGACTTTGACTTGGCTTACGTCCGTTTCCAGATCGCGCACCGCCTGAAAGGATACGGTTTTGCGGCGGTAGCCCGGAGTATCTGCGTTAGAGATGTTCTCCGATACATGGGTGAGGCGCGCAGCTTGAGCACGCAGGCCACTGGCTGTGACGGACAGGGATTTGGAAAAGTCGCTCATTTCTCAGTCTCCTTGATTAGCTACGGCCAAGGCTGGCGCGCAGCACGTTCATGGATGATCGGTACACAGCCAATGCGCGGTCATGTTGCCGCTTGGCTTCGATACCGTTGAGGATCTGCTCCTCAAGTGAGACGGAGTTACCGTTGGGGTCTACGGCCGAATCGTCCGTGGTGACGGCCCAATCAAACCCGGAGCCATTTGCGCCATTGATGTGCGAACTGCGCGAGGCAATCATGTCGCCCTGCGCTTCGCCTGCAGCAAAGACTTCTTTGAAGGGTTTAATATCCTTCGCGAGATACCCGGGGGTATCCGCGTTTGCGATATTTTCCGAGACAAGCGCCTGGCGCTTGCCCGCATGAGTCGCCATTGAATAGGCGATATTAAAAACATTCAGTCTTTCGAACACCGGGGCTTCTCCCTCGATCAATTTCAATCAAGGCTTAACCCTGATTCCTTTAGAAATTGTTTTCAGAGGAATGTTGGAGAACCCGCAGATGATGAAATCGATCCAGGCGCTCAGTCAGGAACTGGCCAATACCCGCCTTGCTGCCCCCATGGGGCGGGTGACAGGTATCTCGGGTGGCGAGATCGAAGTGTCCGGCCTTGAGACACAGGCTCGCATTGGGGATCGACTCGTTCTCCGGCGCGGCAAAAAGGATGATCTCCATGGCGAGGTGCTGGCGATCGGTGCCAATCATATTCGTATGTTACCGGACACTGCGCCGGAACGTGCATCCATAGGGGATGCGGTGCTTCTCTTTGAAACACCGGAATTTGCGCCGGATAACAGCTGGATCGGCCGCGTCATTGATCCCTTTGGCGAGCCTTTGGACGGCAAACCTATGCTGCGTGGGGTCGAGAGCCGTGATCTGATGGAAAGCCCTCCCAAAGCCGCAGCCCGTCGTGGCTTGGGCAAACGCCTCTCGACCGGGCTTGCCATCCTCAATACGGTGCTTCCCATCGTAACAGGCCAGCGGATTGGTCTTTTTGCGGGATCGGGTGTCGGGAAATCAACCTTGATGGCGCAGTTGGCGCAAAACATGGAAGCCGACGTCGTTGTTATGGCATTGATTGGCGAACGTGGGCGCGAGGTGAATCACTTCGTGAAGGAGGTACTTGGGCCGGAGGGGATGAAGCGTGCGGTTGTCGTGGCGGCAACCTCTGATCAGTCTGCTTTGGTACGCAGACGCTGCGCGTGGTCGGCGATGTCAGTGGCAGAACACTTCCGTGATCAGGGCTTAAACGTACTGTTTATGGCCGATTCCATTACGCGGTTTGCTGAAGCTCATCGTGAAATTGCTGTTGCCTCTGGTGAGGCACCGGCCCTTCGTGGTTTCCCGCCTTCCGTGACGCCATTGATTACGGGGCTTTGCGAACGCGCTGGACCCGGCCTGGAAGGCCAGGGTGACATTACTGCGGTATTCAGCGTTCTTGTCGCGGGCTCCGACATGGATGAGCCCATTGCCGATATTTTGCGCGGGGTTTTGGATGGCCACATTGTACTGAATAGGGAGATTGCGGAACGCGGGCGGTTCCCAGCCATCGATGTTTCACGCTCCGTTTCGCGCAGCCTGCCTGCGGCAGCGACAAAAGAAGAAAATGAGATGATTTTGGCGGTCCGCAAGTTCCTTGGCGCTTATGAGCAATCCGAGGTGATGATCCGTGCGGGCCTGTATTCAGAAGGCAATGACTTGGTGCTGGATCAGGCGGTCAAAATCTGGCCCGAGCTCGATTCCTTTTTTGGACGCAACGAAACTGACGGCACCCAGGGAAGTTTCAACCGTTTGGCGCTCTTGTTGCGGCGTGCTGGCGGCGGCCGATAGTGGGTATTCGATCGCCTGAAGCGGTAGCAACTGGCCTGCAAGGTCGGCGCGGCTGAGTCTTGGCCGCCCAACATCAATTCAAATTTAGTCGATCAGATAGAAAAACGCCCCGTGAAGCAGGGGCGTTTTTCATTTTGTCAGACTTTGAAGGTTTAGCTACGCAACATCATCAACGCCGCACTACCAGAGCTGTATCCGCTGCTGATATTGTTCATTTGCGAGCGCGTCAGGTACATGTTGACCAACTCATCCATCTTATCGCGAGAAATGAACTCTGAAGGTTTGTCAGTGCCCAGCACTTGTTCTGCCTTGCGCCGATATACCCCAACAGCCTGATCGATATCCATTTGTCCGACTTCCTTGGGTAATCCAAGAGCGACCTGCATGAACTCCGTCATCGCTTGCTGGCCCATGATCGTGTACCATTGCGAATTGGCGCTGGGGCCATCATCTTCGTCGTTCATGGTCCGCAATTTTTCCAATGCCTCTTCAAATTCTTTTTCAGCATCGGTTTCATCACTTTGGAACAGGATATCTAACTCCCGTTCAGCGATCTGAGAGTAATAGGTAATGAAAAATTCACTTTCACCAGCGGCCTCGGCGTTGGTTCTGTAGGCCTCGCTCACGGCGCCCATCTGGTAGGGGCCGGTTAGTTCCTTGAGATCATCGGTCCCGAAAATTTCGACCGCTTTTTCTTTATAGATTGCAAGCTGCTCTTCGACTGTCAGCGCTTCAAAGGTCTCACCCGGTTCAAGCCCTGACGATACATCAAGAGCCGTATTCAGGAAACGAGGCACACCTGTTTGGCCCATGATACTGTACCAGCCTGCGTCAACTGCTGCAGTGTCAGCGGCATCTGTGTCTCCTCCGTCAACCGCATCTTCCTTACCAAATGAGAATTTCAGGATCGTTTCTACGGTGCGGAGATTTCCCGAAATTTCACTGCTTCTCATGCCGGCTTCGGCAGCGTTTTCTCGATACGTGTTCAACGTAGCGTCCAAGTTGGCGGCGCTGGCAAAGATGTTTGGATCATCAGTACCAAACACTTCGATCGCTTTTTCCCGATAAATCCGCATCGCGTCACTGGTGTTGCGTGTCGCGATATCGTCAGGCAGTTCGAGGGCAACTTTCATAAATTCTGCCAATGGCTCTTGGCGCGAGATGAAGTCCCATTCCTCATTCAATGCGGCGTCGCGAGACACCATCTGATCAAGGATGTGCTCTGATAGTTTTGCGATCTTGGCGATTTCAGCTACGTCATCTCCATCAACCGTGGCGCGTGTTTTAAACGCAGACACGATGATTCCCTTATTCTCTCCAGAGAAGAACACGGTCGGATCATCGGTGCCAAAAACAACCTGTGCGCGTTCGCGGTAGAGTTGGATACGCTCATCTTCCTCGAGGCCCGCAGCACCCGCTGGGATACGTAATGTTGTGTCAAAGAATTCTCGCAACGTATCGCGCTGAACGATGTCCTGCCATTGATCCTCGACAGAGGTTACGCCGGGTACGTCATCGCCCTTGCCATTGATCTCTTTCATCGAGAGATCAAACTCTCGCAGCGCACGCTCTTTCACGCTGAGTTGTGATACATCGTCTTCGTCCGGCTCGCCGAATACTTCGATCATGGCGCGTTTGGCAAACAAAGCCGTGCGCATTGTTTCATCAACTTCGCCAACGGCTTCTTCAAACGAGGCAGACTGGAACTTGTCAATCACCGCCTGCATGGCTTTGCTGTCACTGGTCATCGGGGACTGCCCGGGACCAAACCCAAAGGCGTTGGAAAACTCAACGTAGCGCTCGTCATTCATCGTGTTGGCAAGCGCATCGCTGGCAGATGTGCCTTCATTGAGCGCACGTTGCAGCAGGGCGCGATAGTTGATCTCCTCCTCGAGACCAAACGCCTTAACCGCCACCTGAAGCAGGCGGCGGTCGTTCAGTAAATCCTCGCTGGAGGTAACTCCGCCGATATTCTCGGCGAAGTACTCACTATCGTTTTTCAAGCTTCCCGACTTGACGAAGGCGTCGTATTGCCGGTCATAGGTCGATTGCAGAAAATTCCAGCCCGCAACCCCTGATGAAGGAATGAGCGGTGTATAGGTCATTGCGCTCTGACGGCCATGAGCCGTTCCTCCCGGGGTAACAAAGCACGTAATGCTTTGAGGCAACGGTAGTGGTTGTTGCTGATCACAGCTTCGGTTGCTTCTGACAGGGCCGCACGGCTGTCCGGGTCGGTGAAGACCTGGCTCAACTCTTCGATCCGACGCAGCATTGGTAGACGATCCTCTTCGGGATCGACATCACCTGACAGCACCAGCTGTGCTGCATAGCAGACCCGGCGTACCGGCGTATTCGCTTGTTCTGGGTGAATCGCGTCCCGTAGGCGCAGGATATGCGCATCAGGGGTGACGATCGACAAGCGACTGCGGCGATCTCCGTTTTCGATTACGGCTCCATTGACCAGGACACGCTCTTTAGGGGCGAGTTTAAGGACCAATCCACTCATTTTCAGGACGCTCCGCTTCTAAGGCCACGCATGATGGCTGTGTTGATTTCGACCAGCGGCTGCACTGACGCCTTACGAGCCAGAACTTTGCTGCTGTGTTCACGCGTGAAGCGAGCCAGATGAAACAGGCGTTGTTTCAACTCGTCCGGCAGTTTGTTGCCGTCCTTGGCCAAATCTGAAGTGAAGAGTGTCCAGAGTTTGCGATTGTCGGAAACCGCTGCGACAAGATCCTTGAATCCATCCGAGCCCTTGCCATTCGCCACGATCATTCGATGTGTGATACGGGCAAGGATTTCATACTCGGTGTTCCGTGCTGTACGGGTCGGGGCTTTTGCCGCCGCATAGGCGCTCTTCGCCTTTAGAAGGGCATTCACGTGTTATCCTAACGTATTATTTTTCACTGATTCTCAGAGAAGTAAGGTAGTTGGGGCGCTGTTAAGCGCCCCAACTCAAAGGCGGATTTAGCGGAAGAGCTGCAGCAGTGAGCCCGGCGCTTCGTTCGCAATGGTCAGCGACTGCACTGCGAGTTCCTGCTGGGTTTGCAGGGCCGAGAGGCGAGCAGATGCTTCTTCCATGTCGGTGTCGGTCATTGTCGAGACACCCATGGTCATGGAGTCGACCAGGTTGCTTACGAATTCGGACTGATCGTCGAGGCGAGCGGAGTCGGCACCAAGAGCCGCAGCACCAGTAATAGCTGTCTGCAGGAAGGTCTCGATCTCAGTGAGTGCAGTTGCTGCAGTCGTTGTGTCGGTGATTGCAGTCAGCGAAGAGGAAAGATCCAGATCACCTTCAAAATCGACGGAGTCGATGGTGATCTCAACTGCGGAGACTGTACCACCTGCGCCAACACGGTCCAGCGAGGCCAGAACGCCTACGTTGGTCGCGCCGTTGCCGTCAACATCGGTCGCCAGCAGGTTGGCGCCGTTGAATTGTGCAGCGGAGATGATTGCGGCGACCTGATCAACCTTGGACGAAATGTCGTCTTGGATCTTGCCGTGGTCAACGTTTTCGGACTGAGCGGAAACGATCAGTTCTTTGATTTCGGTGAGTTTTTCGACGATCTGTTCGGCGCCTGCGGATGCGACGGCAACGGTTGCCTCGCCGATGGACAGGCCTTCTTCGATCGCTTCAAAGCCCGCGATGTCGGATTCCATGGTTTTGGAGATCGCCCAAACGGCTGAGTTGTCTTTTGCAACTCCGATTTCCTTACCGGTGGAGATGGCTTTCTGGGTGTCGTTCAGGTCGTTGTTCACAGACTTAAGGGTCTGCAGAGCAACCATTGCACCATTGTTCGTCAGAATGCTGGACATAGCATGAGTTCCTTTGATTTAGGGCACTTTAGCCCTTGATTTGGTAATCCCAGCTCCGTTGCCGGAGCTCTCTCTGTCGTCGTTCTGACTGTGCTTCACCGTTCGGTTTCCGCGCCACCTCGCTTGAGATGCAAGGTGACATTGGCGTATTAGGTGCTAAGAGAGTGCTAAAGGCGCAATTTGCATTTTTAAAATTGTCCAGACCTCTGATTGCGTTACGCACGCTTCTCCAGTTTCAGGCTGCCTGTGGTGGCAAAACGGGTGCGTTGACCAGATTGATTGTATACCTCCAGACCCTTTCTCACTTTGCGCAGTTCAGACATACGGTTTGCGACCGCCTTGATGCCTTGCATCGCGCTGCCGAGCAGAGCTTGATTGCGGGTGACTTTGTTTTGCACGGATTCGAGTGCGCCGCTTTCCAGATCCGTGATGTTATTGAGGCGATCAAACAGATCTTCTTTGCGTGCGAGAATGTCTTCAAGTTTATGGAGTTCGCCATTGGTCAATGCACCGCGCTCTTCTTCCAGCAGCGTGTCGAGCGCATTGATAATGGCTTGCGGGGTTTGATCGGTAAGTGCGCTCATTCTTGAGAGTCCTTCAGTGAGTTGTAGATTGATTCTGCGAGCCCGATGCCGCCAGCTTCTGCCATTGCGCGTGCCTGCTCATTGACTAGAAGGCCGGCAAACTGGTCTTCACCAGCACCGCCACCAAAGGCTTCAGGCGCTTTGCCGAGGCCAGCGGCTTTGAGCATTTCAGAAAGAAAGGAGGCTTCGAGATCAATCGCAGCCTGCCGCAAAGCTTGATCTTTTGGATCATTGGCTTGCGGATATGTGACCGCCGTTACGGGCGTCGAAACATGTGTTACGGGCATTTTGCCTCAGTCCTGATACTGTGTCGAATTCTTCGATATTTTTCAGTTTCGCGAAAAGCGGTTAAAAATGCCGTAACCGATTTCATTTATTCAGGATGCACACGAGATAGAACATCCGGTGGATCATGATTACGAAAATCCTTACGACTCAATCAGTTGGTAGTACGCCTGCTGAGTCGTCAAAGCGAACAGACCCGGCGCGCCGGGGCGGTGATTCATTCGAGTCCGTCCTCGCCCGCAAAGCAAACGAACAAGATCAAAACTCCTCCAAAGGAAAAATTGAGGCAGAGGCCCCAACTGGTGAAGATGCTAAGTCACAAGAGGTGAATGGTGATCAGCCAGCTGACGGACCAGCACCAGCACCTGAATTTGAATCAGCACCCGCTTCTGAGGAGACACTCCCCTTTGAGACATCCGATAAAGATGCTGAAGCTGACCCGCTTGTCGCGGGTAACAGCGCGGCCGAAGAGGGCGAGACCTCCTCAGATGAGGATATGGAGACAGATCCCGAGTTTCACACATCAGAAGAGAGCGACGCTGCTGAAATAGTAGCAGAGGCCGGGGCAGTTGCAGTACAAGCACCGCTTGCGCAGACATCGACTGTAACTGAAGAATCAGCAGTCGAAACGCCTTCTAAAACAGAAGCTTTGCCTCGCACGGCGCCACAGGCAGAAGCGAAGTTTGAAGACAGTCAACCCATTGCCACCCGTGCAGGTCTTCTGTCTGAAACACAGGAACGCAATGAAACATCCGTACTTCTGAATGCGCAGCACAAAGAGGTGCGTCAGCAGCGGGTGATCGGTCCGATGCCACCTGAGACGAAAGGGCAGCCGGTCGTTCAAACTCAAGCTATGACGTCAGCCGAGGCTTTGAAAACAGCTCCTCCAGTTGAGGTGGGCAAAGACGAAATTCGTGTTCGGGATATGCCTCTGACGGCGGTGCAGGCTCAGGCGGCGACCACAGTTGTGAGCGCTCGGGCTCAAATAAGCGCAGGCGACACGAGGCAGTTGCATTCGGCTGCAAACGGGACGGCCCAGACCTTGGCAACAGCCCAAGCTCAACTGAGCGACACCGTCCTCAAGTCAAGTTCCGCCGTGGTCACGAGCCTCATGGGCGCAGGCGATGCGGCGAAAGTTGGTGAGGATATCCTGACCCAGCGCGGGGCAGAGAGCTTTGCTCTGCCACAGCTGTTGGCAGAGGCATCGGTGCGATCAGGTGCGTCTAGCTTTCGTGCTGAAACACCGCGTCGTGTCGCACAACAACTGGCAGAAGCCGTCGCGACTGGCGGCAAGCGCAACGTGGACGTGACCCTGAACCCGCGTGAGTTGGGGCATGTGAACATGCGCGTGATGACCACCGATGTGGGTGTCACGGTCACCATCAATGCGGAACGCCCTGAAACCGAAGATCTGATGCGGCGGCATATTCAGGATTTGGCCCGTGAATTCAAAGAAATGGGCTTTTCTGACATCTCTTTCCAGTTTGGTTCTGACGCGCAGGCGGGCCAATCCGAAGATGGTGATGGAAATGGCGGTGCAGGTGGATCGGGTCTTCAGGGTGAAGGCGACGCTGTCGAGGAGACGCAGTCTGGCCTTCCATTGTCACAACAATTGAACATCGCAGCCGACCGGCTGGATATAAGGATATAAGAGCATGACCACTCCAGTTACAGGTGCAGGTACCCAGCAAACGGCCACTGGCGGCGCGGCCGCAGGCAAACAATCTGCGACCAGCGCGCTCACATCAGATTTTGAAACGTTCTTACGGCTGATGACGACTCAGGCGAAGTATCAGGATCCACTGGAGCCGATGGATTCGTCTGATTATACCGCGCAGCTGGCGCAGTTCTCGTCGGTCGAACAGCAGGTTCTGACTAATGAAACGCTGACCAGTATGCTGACGGCCCTGTCGCTTTCCAATATGTCTCAATTGACCGGTTGGGTCGGTAAAGAAGTACGTGCGCAAGCCGCGGCTCACTTTGATGGATCGACTCCTATTTCTGTGGCGCCGAATCCAGCTGCTGTCGCGGATAAGGTGGAAATGGTCATCTATGACGCCGAGGAAAATGAGGTTGGGCGGGTCGAATTGCCTGTCTCTGCCGAGCCTTACCAGTGGAATGGTAAGGACGGGGAGGGCGAAACCTTGCCCGAGGGTTCTTATACCTTTGTGATTGAGAGCTCGTCCAAGGGCGAAGTGATCCTCTCAGAAGTTGCGGAAGTCTATGGCGTTGTTAAGGAAACTCAAAACGTGAATGGTGAAGTGGCCTTGATCCTCGAGAGTGGAAGCGCCATTCTCGCCACCTCGGTTACAGCGTTGCGTGACCCGGGTACGCCGTCTGGCAGTTCCTGATCCGCAGCATTAACCGGGCCTCATGATCGCCGGGGCAGGTGGTGATCCGTTCAGCGGAGCGTTCTTGCCTCTATCTGCGCAACACGAGATCCAGACAGCCCTGTTTCGCCATCTGGCGCAGCAGGGTTGGTCTATGTCTGCCCCTGTTGTGTTGACGGGTGGACGCAGCAACTATGTCTGGCGGTCAGGTGACAGAGTGGTGAAACTCTATCGAGAGGGCTGTCAGAACCCGCTATTTGCCAACGAGTGGGGACGCGAAAGATCTGTGCTATTGGCACTCAATGGAACCGGTATGGCACCGCGTTATCTGGCGCATGGAACGTGGCAGGGGCGGGCATGGCTTATTTATCGTCATGTCGCGGGTTCTCGCTGGCATGAAGATGCGGGTCATGTGGCGCGGCTGTTGGGCATTCTGCATGACCAAACGGCGCTTCCGGATCTTCCAGCAGGCCGCAATGGATCTCGTGCGTTGACAGAGCAAACGCGTGAGATTCTTGCGCAGTGCTCTACGGACGCGGGTTTAGTGTCGATCGCCCCGCGGGGTGTGGTGCCGCCGACATCGCAGGTTTGCCTGATCCATGGCGATCCGGTGCCCGGGAATCTCGTGGCTCATGATGGCACTTTGACTTTGATCGACTGGCAATGTCCGCAGCTGGGTGATCCGGCAGAAGATTTGGCAATGTTTCTCTCGCCCGCAATGCAGCACCTTTATCGCGGGCGTGTGTTGTCATCTGAGGAAGAGATGCAGTTTGGTTTAGCTTATCCGGATCGCAGGGTGGTGGCGCGCTATTATGCGTTGAAACCCTGGTTCCACTGGCGGATGGCGGCGTATTGTGCGTGGCGCGGGGATCGGGAGGCGTGTGATCTGGAAGTGGCCGAGCTTCAATCGAGCAGGCTCAGGAGCCCATAGGCAGGCGGCATCAGCAGACGTCTGGCGCGCCCCAACGGGAAGCGAGGCAGGCGCTGCAGGACCTTTGAATAGGGCATGTCTGGGGTGTTACCCTGTACGAGCTGTGCCAAAAGCGCGCCGGAATAGCTACCCATGGCAACACCATTGCCGTGATAGCAAAGCCCCGCGAACAAACCCTGATGGTCTGGAACAGCCCCCACGAAAGGCACGAGGTTTCGCGAAAGGCAGACCATCCCGGACCAACTATGTGTGGTTTCCACATGCGTCCACTTAGGAAACAGCCCTTCAAAATGGCGACGCAGTAGGGAGCGAATCTTTTGCTCGGAGCGGGGTGAAGACGTCAGCCCTCCGCGCATCCCGAACAGAAATCGCCCATCCGGCATCAGGCGAAAATAATGCAGCATATGGCGAGTGTCGTAGGCCATCTGCGCTGATGTCCAACCCTGCATCGCCCGTTCGTCCGGTGTGATGGGCCGCGTGACCATCACTGTGGACTGTGCTGGCATGTAGCGACCTGCAAGCCAATCGGGCAGGTTTTCGCTTGAATATCCGTTGGTTGCGATGACCATCTGTGCAGCGCGCAACTGACCTTTAGGCGTGACAGCGTGCCAATGTTTGCCGTCTTGGTGTAGGCGGAGCGCGGGGCTGTTTTGATAGAGATCTGCACCTGCTGATTGCGCAGCATCTGCCAAACCAAAGAGATATTTACGTGGATTGAGCGCAAAACCCACAGGGGTGGTGAGCGCGCCGTGAAAGTTTCCGCCCAGACCCTGGGCAGCCAGTTGAGGGGCGTCGATGAACTCCGATCGCGTGTCTGCGGCCTCTCGCATCAGAGCGGTGCGGGCCTTGGCGGAATGCGCCATGACGGTTTCGCCCTGTGAATGTGTATCCGCATCAATCCCGTGGCGGGCGATCAACTGTTCTACCAAGTGGACGGCGGCCTCCTCGCCCGCCTGATAAACCTGTGTTTCCTGGCTGCCGTGCAGGCGCGACATGGCGCGCGCGCCAAGCTTTGCGCCGCCGAGGCAGCAAAATCCGCCATTGCGCCCTGATGCGCCCCAACCGGGTGTTTCGGCTTCCAGCACTGCAACCTTTAGCCCCGCCTCCGACATATGCAGTGCGGCCGAAAGCCCGGTGAAACCGCCACCGATGATCGCCACATCAACGGTCTGATCCCCCTGAAGCTCCGGCCAGATGGGCGCAGGGCAGGTCTCATCCCACCAGCAGTTGCTGCGTGGACTTGCCCCATAGGCGTAGTCGGAAAAGATGCGGCGCATCATGCGGTACGCACCGCTTCCTGTTCTTCGCGCCGCTGCTTTACCAAGGCTCGTTTGCTAATGAGCGATGCGCTGATCACGCCGACAGTGACGATGCCGATCATAATGGTCGAGAGCGCATTGATCTCAGGGCTGACACCGAGCCGCACGGCCGAGAAGATCTTGATCGGCAGGGTCGTGGCAGCCGGGCCGGTTGTGAAAGAAGCGATCACCAGATCATCAAGCGACAGGGTGAAGGCCAAAAGCCAGCCGGAGACCACGGCAGGCGCGATAATTGGCAGCGTGACCAAGCGGAATGCTTGTGCTTGAGAGCACCCGAGATCCAGCGCCGCCTCTTCCAGCGAACGATCAAATGTCGCAAGCCGTGAAGAGACCACAACGGAAACGTAACACATGGCAAACGTGGTATGTGCCAGCACAATCGTCAGCACGCCGCGGTCCAAGCCGATGCCGATGAACAGCAGCAAGAGCGACAGGCCGGTGATCACCTCAGGCATGACCAAAGGCGCGTAGATCATGCCGGAAAACAACGTCCGGCCCATAAAGCGCCCGCCGCGTACCATGACGTAGGCCGCCATGGTTCCAAGCACGGTCGCGATGGTTGAAGAGAATACTGCAACCTTTACGGTAACCCATGCGGCTTGAAGCATGGCCTCGTTCTGCATCAACTCGCCGTACCATTTGGTCGAAAAGCCTGCCCAGACCGTCACCAGTTTGCTTTCATTGAAGGAAAACAGGATCAGGATCAGCATCGGAATATAGAGGAAGGCAAAGCCAAGCGTCAGCGAGACCACATTGAATGCGCTCAGACGTTTCATGCGTCGCCCTCCTGTTCTTTTTGCTGATTGCGTTGGAACAAAACGATCGGCACCACGAGGATCAACAGCAGGATCACTGCAACCGCGCTCGCCACCGGCCAGTCGCGATTGGAGAAGAACTCCTCCCACAGCACTTTGCCGATCATCAGCGTGTCAGAACCGCCGAGCAACGAAGGGATCACAAATTCGCCCATTGCCGGGATAAAGACGAGGAAACAGCCTGCGATGATGCCCCCTTTGGACAGGGGTATGGTCACCAGCCAGAACGCCGATAGGCGCGAACAGCCCAAGTCCTCGGCCGCCTCGATCAAGCTGTCGTCCATCCGCTCCAGCGCCGCATAGATCGGCAGAATCATAAACGGCAGATAGGTGTAGACGATGCCGATATAGACGGCGGTGGTGGTGTTCAGGATCTGCAGCGGTTCGGATACAAGGCCTGTCCACATCAGGAACTGATTGAGGAAGCCTTCGTTCGACAGGATGCCCTTCCACGCATAGACTCGGATCAGGAATGAGGTCCAGAACGGCAGAATCACCAACATCATCAGCGTCGGTCGCCATTCTTCGGGCGCGCGCGCCATGCCATAGGCGATGGGATAGCCCACGATCAGCGTCAGCAGGGTCGATGTCAGCGCGATCTGAAGGCTACTGAGATAGGCTTTCCAGTAGAGATCGTCCTCGATGAGCCATGTAAAGTTTTCAAAATCCAGCTCTGCGAAGAACGCGCGAATGCCCTCAGCCCACTCGAACTGTGGGACATAGGGGGGGCGCGCGATAGCCGCATCCGAGAGCGAGATTTTAAGGACGATGATGAATGGCACCAAAAACAGTGCCAAGAGCCAGACGTAGGGAACAGCGATCAGAAAAAAACGGCGCATCACTCACCCAGCAAGACGCCGCCGGTGGCTGTCCAGGACAGCCAGACGGTGTCTTCCCATGTGTAGGCACGACGCGAAATGCGGCGAGTGTTGGCGGTTTGTGCCTTGATCACATCGCCGGTGGGCAGTTCGACGTGGTAGGTCGAGAGGTTGCCGAGATAGGCAATATCCAAGACCTTGCCCTGCACGGCATTGTCGGCGCTTTCGGGTTTGTCGGCGCTGATGGTGACTTTCTCCGGGCGGATCGCCAGATGTGCAATTTGGCCATCAGAGATTGTGTTGGGTGATTTTACGACCAAAGGTGCGGCACCCTCGCGCCAGTGCAGCGCATATACGCCTTCGCCAGTTGCGGTAACTGTGCCCTCGATCAGATTAACGTCACCAATGAAATCAGCGACATAGACGGAATTTGGTGCCTCGTAGATATCTGCAGGTGTGGCGACTTGCATTACCTTGCCATTGTCCATCACCGCGACCCGGCTCGCCACTGTCATGGCTTCTTCCTGATCGTGGGTGACGATCACAAAGGTGGTGCCGGTCTTTTCCTGAATGTCCATCAGTTCGAACTGGGTTTCTTCGCGCAGTTTCTTATCGAGTGCGCCGAGCGGCTCATCCAAGAGCAACAGTTTGGGTGCTTTTGCGAGACTGCGAGCCAGTGCCACCCGTTGGCGTTGTCCGCCGGAAATCTGATGCGGTTTGCGACGGGCGAATTTTTCCAGCCGGGTCAGGCGCAGCATCTCTTCGACGCGGGCGTTGATGTCATTGCGAGGCAGGCCTTCGCGTTTCAGGCCAAAGGCGATGTTTTCCCAGACACTAAGGTGAGGAAACAGCGCGTAGGACTGGAACATCATGTTCACAGCGCGCTGGTTTGGGGGAACGGGTGCGATATCTTGCCCGGCAAGGAAGATCTTGCCTTCTGTTGGGGCTTCAAAGCCTGCAAGCATCCGCATCATAGTGGTTTTTCCACAGCCGGACGGACCCAAAAGCGCAAAGAACTCGCGCTCAAAAATGTCAATGGTCAGGTCGTCGATTGCAGTGAAATCGCCAAAGCGTTTGGTCACATTCTGGAATTGGATCAGCGGCTTAGCCTGCGGATCGGTCCAGGGTTCAAATACCGGTATTGCCAAGTCTGCCCCCATGCGGGCGGCCTAAAGCCTGCCCGTCGTCTTCTGTCAGTCGGGGCAGGGCGCTTGTGTACGCCCTGCCGGAGGTTCGGTCTGATGGGTCTCAGGTGCCGGATTTCACACGGGTCCACAGGCGTGTCACCACGCGCTGTACTTTCTGCGGATATGGACCTTTGATGTATGTGTTTTCCATCGCCGCGGCAGAGGGGTAGATCGCCGGATCACCGATCACGTCTTCGGCCAGAAACTCTTGCGAGGCTTTGTTGCCATTGGCGTAATACACATAGTTCGATGCGGCGGCCATATTCTGAGCGTCGAGGATGAAGTTCAGGAATTTATGTGCGCCCTCCGGGTTGGGTGCGTCCGTGGGAATGGCCATCTGATCGAACCACATCAACGCACCTTCAGATGGGGCGTTGTAAGCGATTTCCACACCGTTATCAGCCTCGGCTGCGCGGTCGCGGGCTTGCAAAATATCACCGGACCAGCCGAAGGCGACGCAAATGTCGCCATTCGCGAGCGCATTGATATACTCAGAAGAGTGGAATTTCTGCACATAGGGGCGCACGGCTTCCAGCACGCCCGCTGCCTGCTCCAGATCGTCTTTTTCGTGGCTGTTGGGGTCTAGCCCGAGATAGGTCAATGCGGCAGGGATCAACTCATCCGGGGCATCAAGGAAATGCACGCCGCATTCGGACAGCTTTTCCATGTTGGCGGGGTCGAAGACCAGCGAGAGACTGTCGATCGGAGCATCTTCGCCAAGGGCCTCGGTCACTTTGCCGAGATTGGTCCCCATGCCTGTGGTGCCCCACATGTAGTTGATCGAATAATCGTTGTTGGGGTCAAAACGCGCGGTGCGATCCTGAATGACGTCCCAGACATTGCCGTAGTTTGACAGCTTATCCTTGTCGATTTTCTGGAACACACCCGCTTGGATCTGGCGCTGCAGGAATGAGCCGGTAGGCACCACCACGTCATATCCAGAACCACCAGCGAGCATCTTGGTCTCAAGCAGCTCATTGGAATCGAAAACGTCATAGATCAGGTCAATGCCGGTCTCTTCTTCGAACTTCGCCAACAGCGATTCGTCGATGTAGTCGGACCAGTTGTAGACGCGCACTTGCTCAGCCGAAGCGGCGGCTGCGACGCTGAGTGCGATGGCGGACACGATGGTGGCCGTTGTGATTTTCATGAGAATCTCCCCTGTGCATACCGGCGTCTTTTCCGTCCGGCTGTGGGCTATTTTGATCAAGTTTTGCCTCATCCGGCAAGACACTTTATGTTTTCATCTGTATTTCCTTCGTGCAAGCTGCCCGAAAATGAGAAGGATCCAAGCCCGGTGAATGTGCCAAATCCGCCATCCGTTTCCCCCGTTGAAGGGGCCGCAAAACTCCCCGCGCATGAGCAAGTTTATCAGCGTCTGCGAGCGCAGATATTGTTTGGTGAACTGGCGCCGGGGCAGGCGGTGACGATTCAGGGTCTGGTGGAAGCATTGGACAGCGGCATGACTCCTGTGCGTGAAGCGATCCGCAGATTGATCTCAGACGGGGCGCTGGTGTTTCAGGGAAATCGTCGCGTTTCTGTTCCTGAACTTCGTGCAGAAGATGTGGATGAGCTTATTTTTGCAAGAAAAACAATGGAATGTGAGCTGGCTCGTCGTGCTGCGACCCGTATTCCTGCGTCTGCTGTAGACGCGCTAGAAGCGCTCGATCTGCAATTGGATGTCGCGATAGCCAACGGTGATGTGGCCGGGTATCTGGCGCTCAACTACGAGTTCCACAGCAGGCTCAATACCCATGCGGATGCACCGATCCTTGCGGATCTGGCGGATCGTCTCTGGCTGCGCTTTGGCCCATCGCTTCGGGTGGTCTGCGGACGCTTTGGCACACAGAGCTTTCCAGACCGCCATAAAGACATCCTTGAAGGCCTGCGTAAAAAAGATGCGGATCTTGTCGCGCTGGCGATGGAACGGGACGTCTTGCAGGGCATGGAGCAGGTTCGAGCGGGGCTGACTCCGATCAACTGATTCGATTGACAGTGTGATTTTTGATCATATTCTGGACGAAAGCTTCCCGTTCAGGAGTGTCATCAATGACGACGATTACCAACCATCTGCCGACCGCAGAACTGCAGGCGCTGGATGCGGCGCACCACATGCACCCTTTCACCGCAAACGGCGGTCTGGCGCAGAAGGGCGCGCGGGTCATCACGCGCGCCAATGGCGTCACTCTGACCGATAGCGAAGGTCACGAGATCCTCGATGCGATGGCGGGACTTTGGTGCGTCAATATTGGCTACGGTCGCGACGAACTGGCCGAGGTGGCAGCGCGCCAGATGCGCGAACTGCCGTATTATAATACCTTCTTCCAGACCACCCATGTGCCTGCCATTGCGCTTGCGGCAAAGATCGCTGAACTGGCGCCGGGCGATCTGAACAATGTGTTCTTTGCCGGTTCCGGCTCGGAGGCCAATGACACCAACATTCGCATGGTGCGTCATTACTGGGCGATGAAGGGCAAACCGACCAAATCCATCATCATCTCACGTAAAAACGCCTATCACGGTTCCTCGGTGGGCTCTGGTTCTCTTGGCGGTATGTCGGCCATGCATGCTCAGGGCGGTCTGCCGATTCCGGATATTCACCACATCGACCAACCGCATTGGTGGGCCGAAGGGGGCGATACCAGCCCTGATGACTTTGGTCTTCAGCGCGCGCAAGAGTTGGAGAAAGCCATTCTCGAGCTGGGCGAAGATCGGGTCGCGGCCTTTATTGCGGAACCTGTGCAGGGTGCTGGTGGTGTTATCGTGCCGCCCGCAACCTATTGGCCCGAGATCCAGCGTATCTGTGATAAATATGAAATTCTGCTGATTGCAGACGAGGTGATTTGTGGCTTTGGCCGCACCGGGAACTGGTTCGGTTCTGAGACAATGGGTATTCGCCCCGACATCATGACCATCGCCAAAGGGCTGTCCTCAGGCTACGCGCCGATTGGTGGCTCCATTGTCTCCGACGAGGTGGCGGGTGTGATTGCGCAGGATGAGTTCAATCATGGCTATACCTATTCCGGGCACCCGGTGGCCGCTGCTGTGGCCCTAGAGAACCTGCGTATTCTTGAAGAAGAAAACGTATTGGATCACGTCCGGAACGTGGCTGCGCCCTATCTCAAGGAGAAATGGGAAGCGCTGACGGACCACCCACTGGTCGGAGAAGCGAAGATTGTCGGTATGATGGGGTCCATTGCCCTGACACCGAATAAAGAAACGCGCGCAGCCTTCGACTCCGATGCAGGCACTGTTGGCTTCATCTGTCGTGAGCGTTGCTTTGCCAACAATCTGGTGATGCGTCATGTAGGCGACCGGATGATTATCTCGCCGCCGCTGGTGATCACACCGGAAGAAATCGACACGCTGATCGCACGAGCGACCAAATCACTGGACGAGTGTTATGCCGAACTTCAGGCACAAGACCTGCTGAAATCTGCAACTTGATCACTCAGTTTGGTGATTCGAATTCATCACAAGGGGCCCTGCGTGGCCCCTTTTTTATGCATTCGTCTAAAAAAAACCTCGCCAGCCCTGTTGTACTCACCGGTAAAATTACCCCAATATGACGCAAAAGAGCTAGTTTGGGTCGCAAAACTACCGGGTGCATCGAGTGATCGTCCCAGAGTGTTAAGAAACCCACTGCGAAGCTGAACCGGACATATGCGTGCCGGTTGCACAGTGGAACGGCACTGTGCTTACACTAAGTCATCAAGAGCGGAGCAAATCCGCCACAAATAAGAACATAAACGGGGAGCCTGATTTGGCCGATGCGTCGAATACTGACGCGTTCGTTGAATTCGAACGCGTGCAAAAGAGCTATGACGGTGAGACACTCGTCGTCAAAGATCTAAACCTCACCATGCCCAAGGGCGAATTCCTGACCATGCTGGGACCGTCGGGGTCGGGAAAGACAACATGTCTGATGATGCTGGCAGGTTTTGAAACCGCCACTCACGGCGACATCCGGCTGGGCGGGGTGTCGATCAACAACATTCCACCGCACAAACGTGGCATCGGGATGGTGTTCCAGAATTACGCCCTGTTTCCACATATGACGATTGCCGAGAACCTCAGCTTCCCGCTCGAGGTACGCAAACTGGGCAAGTCCGAGCGCGAAGCAAAAGTCAAACGCGCGCTCGATATGGTGGAGATGGGGGACTTCGGAGGCCGCCGCCCAGCGCAGCTCTCCGGTGGTCAGCAACAGCGTGTCGCCCTTGCACGCGCGCTGGTGTTTGAACCCGAATTGGTGCTGATGGACGAGCCTCTCGGGGCGCTCGACAAGCAGCTGCGTGAAAAAATGCAGTTCGAAATCACCCACTTGGCGCACCAGTTGGGGATCACCACAGTTTATGTGACCCACGACCAAACCGAAGCGCTGACCATGTCGGACCGCGTTGCCGTGTTCAACGATGGTCGCATTCAGCAGCTCGCACCGCCGGACCAATTGTATGAAGAGCCTGCGAACAGTTTCGTGGCGCAGTTCATCGGCGAGAACAACACGCTTGAAGGTGTGATCAAGGAAATTGGCGAAGGCCGTGCCTTGGTGCAGCTCGATGGTGGTGAGTTGATTGATGCCATGCCCATCAACGTGTCCGAGGTCGGTCAGCGCACCCGTGTGTCGATCCGCCCGGAACGTGTGGAATATAATAAGGAACGCCTGCAGGAAGGCGTACATACGCTCAAGGCCGAAGTGTTGGAGTTCATCTATATGGGTGACATCTTCCGCACTCGCCTGCGTGTGGCGGGCAATGATGAGTTCATCATCAAGACCCGGAACGCCCCTGATCAGGTTCGTCTTCAGCCCGGCCAGCAGATTGAAATCGGCTGGCTGCCCGAAGACTGCCGCGCTCTGGACGCTTGATCGCGTCCGGCAGCGCATCGGAACCCCCGGCGAAAAAAAACGGATCGGGGGACCCACATCGGAAACTCAAACTAAAAGATTCAGTGTCTCAACAAGGAGAATACACTATGAAATTGCGTAACCTGTCGGCTCTGGCCGCCACGACCGCACTCTGCGCGCCGATGGCTTTGGCTGCGGATATGGCGAATGAAATGACCCTGGTGTCCTGGGGCGGTGCCTACCAGCAGAGCCAATTGAAAGCTTACGTTGAGCCTTATCTGGAAATGAATCCCGACGTGACCGTTGTCTGGGATGAGAGCTCTGCTGAAGCCACCGCAAAGCTGCGGGCGATGTCCGAAGCGGGTAACGTCACCTGGGATCTGGTTGACGTCGTCGCTTCTGATGCGATGCGCCTGTGCGACGAAGGTCTGGCGATGGAAATCGACCCGGACGAAGACCTCGCTGCGGCTCCCGACGGAACCTCTGCGTCTGACGACTTCGGTGACCTGCTTGTCTCTGACTGCTTTGTTCCGCAGATCGTTTACTCCACCACATTCGGCTACCGCACCGATTTGGTAGGTGACACGGCGCCCAGCTCCGTTTGCGACGTGTTCGACCTCGAAGCCTTCCCGGGCAAGCGTGCGCTGCAGAAGCGTCCGATCGACAACATGGAATGGGCTTTGTTCTGCGACGGCGTTGCCAAGGACGAGATCTATGACGTTCTGGGCACCGACGAAGGCGTGGCCCGTGCGCTCGCCAAGCTCGACACCATCAAAGACAGCGTTGTCTGGTGGACTGCTGGTGCGGAAACCCCGCAGCTGCTGGCCGATGGCGAAGTCGTCATGGGCTCCACCTTCAACGGCCGTCTGTTCTCTGCGATTGCTGAGCAGGACCAGCCCATCGGCATGCTTTGGGACATGCAGTCGTTCGATCTGGATGGCTGGATCGTACCGGAAGGCCTGCCGGAAGATCGTAAAGCGCGCGTGATGGACTTCCTGAAGTTCGCCACAGACACCCAGCGTCTGGCCGATCAGGCGAAATACATCTCCTACGGTCCTGCGCGTGCATCCTCTGCACCGCTGGTGGGTAAGCACGAAGAACTGGGTATCGACATGGCACCGCATATGCCGACCGACCCGGCCAACGCGACCAACGTGCACATCTATGACTACGAGTGGTGGGCAGACAACCGCGACGATATGGACGCAAAGTTCCAGGCGTGGCTGGCTCAATAATCTCTCGCACGTAATGTGAGTACGGATCCGGGAGGGGGCCGGGCATTCTGGCCCTCTCTCCACCAAAGATAAAAATAATACCCGCACCAACACCCCGGGGGGCTCCCTTAAATGAGCGACACAACCGATACCGGACCGGTCCTTGCTGCAGATGGCACGCCGCTAAAGCGTAGCCTCGCACGGGCGCTCCGGATGCAGAAGATGCGCGCGCTGGCCTTGATCGCACCGCTCCTTCTCTTTGTTCTGCTGACATTCATTCTCCCGATCGGCGACATGTTGTTCCGATCAGTTGAGAACAGCATCGTCTCTGAGACGCTGCCGCGCACAACCGCAGCGGTGCAAACCTATGACGCTGACGGCGGCGAGGCACCGCCAGAGTCGACGTTTGACGCTTTGGCCTACGATCTGGTTGTCGCCGCCGAAAAGAAGGTCCACACCCGTGTCGGATCGCGTCTGAACTATGAGAACGCGGGTATCTCCTCGCTGTTTCGCAAGGCAGGCCGCAAAGTCGATGACATGGGCGAGGTCTATCTGGACCAATTCGTTGAGCTAGACCCGGCGTGGGAAGAACCGCAGGCGCTGATTGCGCTTTTTGCAGATCCAAGCTGGGCTGCATCGGCCGGTGGCGAAGATGAACCCCGGTTTGAGTATTCTTCCGCTGCGGCCGAGGTTCTGCCCGGCGCGACGGATGCTTATACTGCGTGGGCGCGCACTATTCAGACAGAAGATCAGGACAGCCCGACCAAAGAGGAGCCATGGGCGCCGGTCTATATGGCGCTGTACCATGATCTCGCGGACAACCCCGATGCTGCCTCTGCGTTTGAAGGAGACACTGCTGCACGTCTTGCAGCTGCCGCAGCAGCGATCCAGTCGCCCGAGTGGCAAACCATGTCTACCCGCGATGCATTTGTGGACATTGACGAGGATTGGGCAGATCCGGAAGTTTGGCGCACCATCAAGACCTACTCCAGCAAGTACACGAACGGTTACTTCCTGAATGCAGCTGATTTTCAGAAAGGCCATGACGGTCCTGAACTGCGCCCTGAGCTCCAGCGCATCTACGGTACATTGTTCCTGCGCACCATGATCATGTCGCTTGCTATCACGGTCAGCTGTATCGTGCTTGGCTATCCGGTGGCATGGAT
The DNA here is from genome assembly GCF_001681715.1 of Tritonibacter mobilis. Classification (GTDB taxonomy): domain Bacteria; phylum Pseudomonadota; class Alphaproteobacteria; order Rhodobacterales; family Rhodobacteraceae; genus Epibacterium; species Epibacterium mobile. The sequence goes on from NZ_LNWY01000005.1 coordinate 404,452, forward strand.
TTTGGCGAATCTGCCGTCGCGCACCGCGAACGTTCTCATGATCTTGGTGCTGCTGCCGTTCTGGACCTCACTATTGGTGCGGACATCGGCGTGGAAAGTCATGTTGCAGCAACAGGGTGTTATCAATGACGTTCTGGTTTGGCTGGGCATCGTAGCAGACAATGACCGTCTGGTGATGATCAACAACCAATTCGGTACCATTGTGGCGATGACCCACATCCTGCTGCCGTTTATGATCCTGCCGATGTATTCGGTGATGCAGACAATTAACCCGTCTTATTTGCGGGCTGCAAAATCGCTGGGGGCGACCAATTGGACGGCTTTCTGGCGGGTGTACTTTCCGCAGTCGGTACCGGGCATCGGGGCGGGTTCAATCCTCGTCTTCATTCTGGCCATCGGTTACTACATCACGCCGGAACTGGTCGGTGGTACGAAGGGCGTGTTCATCTCGAACCGGATCGCCTTCCACATCTCGCAGTCTCTTAACTGGGGTCTTGCGGCGGCACTGGGCACGATCCTCCTCGTGGTGGTTCTGCTGCTCTACTGGGCCTACGACAAGATCGTCGGCATCGACAATGTGAAGCTGGGATAAGAAAACATGGCACTTACACCTGTTCAAAACCAAACTCCCGCTTTCACCGCCGCAGTGGCGGCCGGCGCTGGGGCCTTCTTTGGCCTCTTCGTCGGCACGGCTCAGGGATCGGGCTTTCTGGGCCTGATTATCGGGGCGGTCCTTCTGGGCGTCCTCGGCTTTGTCTTCACGTCGCTCACCGCACAGGAAAAACCGATCCGCTGGGCTGTTCTGGCCGTCTTTGCGGTAGCAGGATTTTTCGTCGGCGGGTTTCCTGCTCTGGTGATTGGCGCGCTTTTTGGGTGGTTCACGGGCTGGTTCATCTTCTGGCTCGCAACCTCGCGCTACCGCGCCACTCTTGCTCCCTATCTGACACCGGGGCAGGTGTTGTGGCACTACAGCTTTCGGGTGATTTGTGGCGCGATCTTCGTGTTCCTGATCACGCCAATCCTCGTGGTGATGCCGCTGTCGTTCAACGCGGAGAACTTCTTTACCTTCACGCCCGAGATGCTGCGGTTTGATCCCGAAGGTTATTCGCTGAAGCACTATCGTGACTTCTTCACCAACGCGGACTGGCAACAGGCGCTTTGGAATTCGCTTTCGATTGCTCCGATGGCGACGCTTCTGTCGGTGGGCTTTGGTACTCTGGCCGCCATCGGCCTGAGCCAGCCGCATGTGCCCTTCCGTCGTGCGATTATGGCGATCCTGATCTCACCGATGATCGTGCCACTGATCATCTCTGCTGCGGGCATGTACTTCTTCTACAGCCGCATCGGTTTGCAGGGCACGTATTTTGGCGTTGTGTTGGCGCACGCCGCGCTGGGCATTCCCTTTGTGATCATCACTGTGACCGCGACGCTTGTGGGCTTTGATCGCTCTCTGACACGTGCGGCCGCAAACATGGGGGCTGGTCCTGTCACCACGTTTTTCCGGGTGCAGATGCCGCTCATCCTGCCGGGTGTGATCTCTGGCGGTCTGTTTGCATTCATCACCTCCTTCGACGAGGTGGTTGTGGTGCTCTTTGTTGGCTCTGCTGGGCAGAAAACGCTGCCATGGCAGATGTTTACTGGTTTGCGCGAACAGATCTCTCCCACAATCCTTGCGGTGGCGACTATTCTGGTTGTGATCTCGATCTGCCTGCTTACGACAGTGGAAATGCTGCGGCGGCGCAGTGAGCGACTGCGCGGCATGAGCCCGAGCTGACCTACCTCACGACAAGAAAGAAGCCCCGCCATCGAGCGGGGCTTTTTTCGTATCGCGCCGGATTGGGGTGTTACCGGAGCTTTTCCAACAGGGTCAGCGAGGCATAACCATCTGGCATCAGTCCCTTTGCGCTCTGATAGGCGCGCACGGCGGCCACTGTATTGGGGCCTATGCGGCCATCAACGCCATCCGTGCTAAATCCGGCGCGTGTCAGACGTTGTTGCAACTCTTTACGCTCCGAGAACGTTAGCGCCCGGTCGCCGCGTGGCCAGCTGCCTTTGATCTTCTCGCCACCTTTCAGCCGATCACTCAAGTGACCGACACCGATGACATAGGCATCCGCCGTGTTGTATCGCTCGATCACCGAGAAGTTCTTGAAAATCATGAAGGCTGCGCCCTTGCCACCTGCAGGCAGCAGGATTGACGCGTCGCCGTGATTTTCCACGGGCTGCCCATTCATCGCGCGCACGCCGAGTTTTACCCAGTCCGCCGGACTCTTTTTGATTTTGCGATTGGCGAGTGTAAAATCAAAATCGCGCGGCAAAACGACTTCGACTCCCCATGGCTGGCCTGTGACCCATCCGAATTTTTTCAGATAAGCAGCGGTGGAGGCCAGTGCGTCGGTGGGCGTGTCCGACCAGATGTCACGTTTGCCGTCACCGGTGAAATCCACCGCATAGTCGAGGTAGGATGTGGGCATAAATTGCGTGTGCCCCATCGCTCCCGCCCAGCTGCCGGTCATGGATCGTGGGTCCACATCTCCCGCCTGCAGGATCTTTAGCGCGGCAATCAGTTGTTGCTCAAAGAAAGCACCGCGCCGCCCGTCATAAGCCAGCGTTGCCAACGAGCGGATGATATCCATGTCCCCTCGGAAAGTGCCGTAACTGCTTTCCAATCCCCAGACCGCAACAACGATCTCCTTGTCGACACCATAGTGTTTCTCGATCTGTTGTAGCTTGGCTTGGTGGTCACGTAGCGCCTTACTGCCATTGCTGACCCGGCTGTCCGAGGCCGCACTGTCGAGGTATTCCCAGATTGTCTTGCTGAATTCAGACTGGTTACGATCGCGCTTGATGACAGAGGGGTCATAGGTCACCCCTTCAAACGCGCGCCGGAGTGTCGATGCGCTGATGCCCTGCGCTTGCGCGCGCACCTGGAACTCCTTGATCCACGCCGGAAAGCCTGCGCTACCACTGGTTTCACCCGCAGTCGCAAGCGCCTTCTCGGCAGCCGTCGCCACATTCGTACGGGCGACAGGTCGCAACGTGGTTGCCGAGGCAAGCTGTATCGGAGCTGCCGCATCACTACTGTCTACTGCAGGGCGCTCCAACGGTCGTGGTGTGCCCTGCAATTCGATCTTGTTTTCAGTCGCTGCCAGCGCCGCACCTGCGGGTAAAACGGCCCCGAGCCACAGCGCTGTCCTTATCCAGCTGCGCATAATCAACCTCAACACCTGCTCTGTTTCTTGTCTCAACTGTAACGCGAGAGGCGTCGGTGCAAAAGCGCTCTGATGCGACAGCGCCTACCTCAGCATAGCCTCGCCGGTCAGCTGTAGGTCTGATTGCGCAAATGTTCGAGTGCCTCGCGGTAGAGTCTGACGCGGTGGGGCCGAAAGGAGGTCTCAGTCACCACCAATGCGCGCATGCGGTCCAGACGAAACACACGGAAGTCCTGCCGTAACAGGCACCATGCGATCAGGACTGAGGACTTGTCGAAATAGACAAGCCCAAGCGGTTTTACCTGCCTTTGGGTCGCGTCGCCTTTGGCATCCACATAATCAAACCCAACTTGGCGCTCATCCCATGTTGCCTGCCTTAGCACTGCGGCGTCCACCATCGGGGTGAGGGGAGGGGCAAAGCTATGTGCCGAAAGTACAGCGTGTTGCAGCCTGTCGGCCTGACTTTGCGGCAGGCGGGCGCGAAGCTTTCTGAGGGCGGTCCGGGCTGCCTCTGCCAGATCGGGATCACCCTTTTGTTGAACCTCGCACAGACCCAAGACCAGGGCCTCCAGCTCTGTGGCTCCAAATCCGAGCGGTGGCAGAGTCGCATCCTCAATCAGAGTGAACCCAAATCCTGCGGCCCCGTCGATCACGGCACCCAAAGCCCGAAGCGTATCGATATCGCGGTGAATGGTCCGACCCGAAACGCCAAGATCCCGTGCGAGTTGCTCCGCTGTCACTGGTGGTGGCAGCTGGCGCAGGGTCTGCATCAGACGAAAGAGGCGTTCTGTCTTGGTCATCTGTTAAGTGTGCCGTCTCCTAATGACAAAATCTGTCAATAGGCCCGTGTAGCACATCCTCATCACATCCCAAATGGAGAGAGATGATGTTGACCCTATTAACCCACGGTGGTGGCGACGGTTTTTACAGCTACAGCATGTTTTGTACAAAAGCGGCGCTGCTGCTGCAGATGTCTGGTGAAGATTGGCAACGGCAGGATGTGCACAACCCTGCTGAACTCGCACGGATGCCCCATACAAAACTGCCGGTGGTGCGTGATGACACCAGCACATTGATCCCGGACAGCGAAGGTATCCGTCGTTTCCTTGAGGACCGGGGCGCAGAGTTCGATGCAGGGCTCAGTGCTGTCCAAAAGGGTCAATCACGCGCGCTCATCCGCATGGTGGACGAGTCGCTGTGGTTGCAGCTTATGTGTGCCCGTTGGCTCGAAGATGACGGCTGGGCGGGGATGCTGCAGACGGTTTTTGCCGGTGTGCCGGAAGAACCAGTAAATGGTTTTCGCGCCAAAGTTTTGGACGGTCTGCACTTCACGGGGCATTCGCGGTTCGACCGGGCGGAGCGTTTGAAGCGGCTGGAGCAGGATTTAACGGCGATTGAGAGTATCTTGGGCGATCAGCGTTTCTTGTTTGGAGATCAGATGACCGCCGCCGATTGTTCTACCGCGCCGATGATTGAGGCCCTGTCCCGTGCACCTGCTGCGCCGCAGGCAGTAGAGGTGACGCAGCGCCACGGTAAACTCTTGGCCTATGTTTCCCGCGTGATGGAGCAGGGCGCGCTGACACTCCCGCAGGCGGCGTAAGTTTGGCGCAGTTGATGACACCTGATAGGGGCCGGGGGCGCTCCCGCGCGTCGCCTTTGCATTGAAATACAAGGGCGCCCCTTGGCCGGGCAGGCCGCGCCGAAGGCGCGGCCTGCCCCCCGGCGATCCGCAAAGCGGAGCGCAATACCTCAGGTGCGAATCGCAGACACGGGCAACGCGAGCCGGTTACTTGCGTTTTCGGGTCACCTTGCGTTTTACCTTGGCTGCCTTGTGCTTTGATTTTGCGGCCTTGCTGCGAGACACGGTACGGCCCGCCGGGCTACGTCGGCGGCCGCCTTTGCCAGCATCGCCGCGCCCTTTTGGCAGTTCCGCATCTTCAAGGGCCAGCAATTCCAGCTCCAACCCGCCGGTCACCGGTGCAGCTTGGGTCAGGCGCACCGTTACCCGTTGGCCGATGGCGATGATCAATCCGGTGTCAGATCCCATCAATGTGCCAGCCTGTGCGTCAAAATGGAAATACTCCCGTCCGATTGAGCGCACTGGCACCAGCCCGTCGGCCCCGGTTTCATCCAGTTTCACAAAGGCGCCAAAGCGGGCGATGCCCGAGATTCGACCGGTGAATTCATTGCCCACGCGTTCCGCCAGATAGGATGCAAGATAGCGGTCCGTGGTATCACGCTCCGCCAGCATCGAGCGCCGCTCGGTCGCGGAAATATGGGTCGCGGTGTCCTCCAGCCGCTCGATCTCGTCAACCGAAAGCCCGTCTTTGCCCCAGCCATGGGCCGTTATCAGGGCGCGGTGCACGATCAGGTCAGCATAGCGGCGGATCGGTGAAGTAAAATGCGCATAGTTGCGCAGCGCGAGACCAAAATGGCCGAAATTCTCCGGGTAGTAATAGGCCTGCTGCATCGACCGCAGCGTGGAGATGTTAATCAGCTCCGCATCATCGGTCCCCGCCGCGGCATTCAGCAATGCGTTCAGGTGCCGCGTTTGCAGCACTTGTCCTTTAGCAAGGTTCAGACCCGCCGCCAGCGCCGTGTCGCGCAGCGCGTCCAGTTTGTCCTGAGCGGGTTCTTCATGCACCCGGAACAACAGCGGCTGGCGCTTTTTGATCAGGGTTTCGGCGGCAGCCACATTGGCCAGCACCATGAATTCTTCGATCAGCCGGTGCGCATCGAGGCGGTCGCGGAAATTGACCGAGGCAACCTTGCCTTTGTCGTCGAGCACGATCTTGCGCTCTGGCAGGTCGAGATCCAGTGGCTGGCGCGCAGCACGGGCGGCTTTTAACGCTTCGTAGGCGGCATAAAGTGGTTTTATGACGTCTTCCAGGAACGGCTCCGTGCGCGCGGTGACGCGACCATCCATGGCATCTTGCACCTCGCCGTAGTGCAAGGAGGCCTGCGATTTCATCAGGCCGCGTACAAACCGGTGCGCGATCTTGTTGCCCTCGGCGTCGATCTGCATGCGCACTGCCAGACAGGGACGTGGCACCCCCTCGTGCAGAGAGCAGAGATCGCCCGAAAGCCGGTCTGGCAACATCGGTACCACCCGATCAGGGAAGTAGCTGGAATTGCCGCGTTTGCGTGCTTCGCGGTCCAGTGCCGAACCGGGTGTCACATATGCCGCGACATCGGCGATCGCGACCCAGATCACATGGCCACCTGGGTTCTTGGGGTCCTCATCCGCATGGGCAAAGCAGGCGTCGTCGTGGTCGCGGGCATCGGCAGGATCGATGGTAATCAGCGGCAGGTCGCGCAGATCTTCGCGCCCCTTGAGGCCCATTGGCTTGGCGCTGTCAGCCTCGGCAACAACCGCATCGGGGAAGTGATCGGGAATGCCATGCTGGTGGATTGCGATCAGCGACACCGCCTTGGGAGCGGACGGATCGCCGAGCCGTTCGACAATACGCGCTTTGGGCAAACCCATGCGGGCCTTTGGTCCGGCAAGCTCTGCTTCGACCAATTCGCCGTCCTTCGCGCCATGCGTGTTTGCTTCGGGCACTTGCCACTCGTTGGAACCCGCCTTGTCGATGGGAACAATGCGCCCACCTTCTGACCCCTGGCGATAAATACCCAGAATGCGCTTCGGGTTGGTCCCGATACGCCGGATCAGACGGGCCTCATAGTTGTGATCCTCTTCTTGCACCACGGTCAGGCGTGCAAGGATACGGTCGCCTTCACCCAAAGCCGGATCAGACGCACGTGGGATTACCATCACGATAGGTTCAACCCCTTCGCCGTGCCATTCCAGCGGCTGGGCAAAGAGGTCGCCATTGTCATCAGGGGCTTTGACAAGCAGGACTGTAACCGGCGGCAAACGATCCGGATCGGTGTAACTGCGCTTGCGTTTTTCCAGATGCCCTTCGGCCTCCAATTCCTTCAGAACGCGCTTGAGGTCGATCCGCTCAGCGCCCTTGATGCCAAAAGCCTTGGCAATGTCACGTTTAGAAGTCTGGGTCGGGTGGGCGGAGATCCATTCCAGAATCTCGGCCTTTGTGGGTATACGCGCCATAGCTCTGCCGTAGCATGGCGCGCAGGGGACGTCATGCTCAAAAGATCAAACACTTTCTGGGTATACGCACTCCGAGCCTTTGACCCGGTGCAGTCGGATGAAAGCCCTATAAGGGCTTCACCATATCCCGGTGATCTATGCCCGCATCGAGATAAACAGGTCCGTAGACCTCAAATCCAAGTTTCTCATAAAAGCCAATGGCATGCGTCTGCGCACCGAGTTTGGCTCGGGTGATCCCAGCTTGGTTTCGGGCAACATTGACACAGGCCTCAATCAGTTTTGCACCAAGCCCTGTACCGCGCGCAGTTTTTACCACACAGACCCGCCCGATCTTGGCGGTGTCATCCTGAAACACGATCCGTGCGGTTCCCACGGGAGTGTCATCCTGCAACGCCAACAGATGCGTAGCGGTGTCATCCAGCGCGTCACGTTCTTCTTCGACCGGAACGCCTTGCTCATCCACAAAAACCTCAAACCGCAGCTTCAGACAGGCTTCGAGATCCTGCGTCACGTCAATCGAAAGGCTCATGCGAAATAATCCGTCAAAATGCGAGTGTAGATAGATTTCAGCTGGTGGATTTGCGCCACTTCGACGTTCTCATCCACCTGATGCATGGTTTTGCCCACAAGGCCAAACTCCACCACCGGGCAGTGCGCCTTGACGAAACGCGCGTCGGATGTGCCGCCGGTGGTCGATAGTTCTGGCACTTGGTTGGTTTCGGTCTGCACTGCCTTTGAGACTAGTTCCGACAGATCGCCGGGAGGGGTGATAAAACTCTCGCCAGAGATCTGGACCTTCATTTCGACCTTGAGGCCAAACTCTTCGGCTATTTTGTCTGCTTCGCTTTGTAGCCAGTCAGTGAGCGATGCGCCCGAGTGGAGATCATTGAAGCGGATATTGACTGCTGCTCGGCCTTGGGCGGGGATCACATTGGTTGCAGGATTGCCGGTATCAATGGTGACGATGGCCAGTGTTGAAGCGTCAAAATGCTCGGATCCCTCGTCAAGTTGATGACTACCGAGCCGATCCATCAGGCGCGACAGGCCATTCAGCGGATTGTTGGCGCGGTGTGGATAGGCTGAATGGCCTTGCACGCCGGTTACCGTGAACCATGCGGTCATAGAGCCACGGCGGCCGATTTTGATCATCTCCCCCATGTGGTTCGGGCAGGTGGGTTCACCCACCAGACAGACGGACATTTTTTCGCCTGCCTGATCCATGTAATCGAGCAAAGCGGTGGTTCCATCTACGGCGTCGCCTTCTTCATCGCCGGTGATGATCAGAACGACCGCGCCGTCGGGCGGTGTCTCGCGCACAAAGTCGATGGCGGCGGCGGCAAAGGCGGCAACGCCCGACTTCATGTCGGTGGTGCCCCGTCCATACATCACCCCCTCCACGACTTCGGCGCCAAACGGGTCATGAGTCCACGCGGCGGCGTCACCGACAGGAACGACATCGGTGTGGCCATTAAAGCCGAATGTCTTTGCGTGGCCTTTGTCGCCCCAGCGTGCAAAGAGGTTGGAGACCTCTCCCCGGTCCACCCGCGTACAGGCGAAGCCTGCGCTGCTTAGCAGGCGTTCCAGCAGCACCAGAGCGCCGCCCTCAGTGGGGGTGACCGAAGGGCAGCGCACAAGGTCTGCGGTCAACTGGACGGGATCGATGGCGGTCATGCGGGGTCCTCCTGAAATATCGAAGATGACCTAGCGCGAATTGACGTAGAGGTGCAATTGCCATCGCTATGTGCTGGAACCTGTGGCGGAAATGCTCGTGTGGTCGTATCCCAAACAATCGCGCTCCTGACAGGACCGCTAGGGCGTGCTAGCATGGGCGGAATAACAGACCGAGGCATGGAACGGGACGGCGACAAGATCGCCCGGACGTGCGACGAGCAGGATTACAAAACGAACAGATGTGCGCCGTTGAATCTCCGATTCACCGATGAAACTTGCCGCATCCTTTCTGACCTGCGCCGCGCGGCGTCCCTGACCGGGAACATCGGAACTGAAACTGAGGGACGCCCCGGGCACCAAAAAGGCCGATTAACGTGCCGCCCGGGGCACGACATTGACGCGCGGCGAGGTGCATAATGGCAGGTGACAGACGGCAAGATGACGGCGCCCCCAAGGGTACGCAAGAATGAGCTGGCTGGGCCTGTGGCATCGCGAGGCGCAGTATTTTGACCCGGCCGGGCTGACACCGCAGGGGGAGCATAGCTGCCTTTTGCTGCGCGAAGCTGATGCGCTTTTGGCGCGCGGTGCGCTCGTGCTTGAGGTCAGCCTGCCCGAGCTTCGTAAACCCGAACCCCTGATCCTGTTTGAGCGGGGTGGCGACTGGCCGATGCGCTTTCAGCTGTCGGCAGTTCCGGGTGGCGGTATCAATTTGGTGCTGGAGCAATATGGCGCGGTTTTGCACAAGACAGTAAATCCCACCAAGCGAGGGCGGGCAGACCGGGTGCGTCTGACCTATAACTGGGACGCTCCGGCGTTTTGTGGTCAGTTGGCGCTTGAGTGGCCAGAGGGGGGACGCGCAGAGATTGCGGATATTCCATCACCGCGTCCATGGCGACTCGCGGATGTGCAAGCTCTGCTAGAGGGAGCTCCGCAAAGCTATATTGCGCCGGGTGTTGAATATATCGCGCTGTCGTCAAAGCCAGAGCCGGTTGGCCCCATGCCGGGGCTGTTTGCCGACACGCCCGTCGAGACGGAAACCGGTCTGCGCCCAATCGGGGAGGTGCGCCGGGGGGATCTCTTGCGCTGTGCCAATGGTGATTTGGTTCCCGTGTTGCATATGATCGAGCGTGAAGTGCCTGCATACGGCAGTTTTTGCCCTGTCAGGCTGCGTGCGCCTTACTTTGGCCTAATGCAGGATATCACTGCTGCGCCTTTCCAACGGATGGTGCTGACAGGGTCGGAGGTTGAATATCTCTTTGGCTGCGAGGCAGTGCTCGCTCCGGCGGAAATGCTTGCGGCAACGCGAACTGCCAGTCGGGTGACACCGTCGGGGCCGCTGGTCACATACATTCAGGTTGTTCTACCGGGACATGAGGTTCCGGTCGCCGCAGGTTTGGGGGTGGAGAGCCTGTTTTTGGGCCGCATCCGGCGCGACCGCTCCGCGCTTGCTGCGAGTCTTTTGTCAGACTTGGATCGCAATGCGCTTCCTGAGCATGCCCAGCCTCGGTACCCTGTCGTGCGCGCGTTTGATGCCGCAATCCTTGCAGAACATCGCACCGCCTGAGCACTGGGGGCTTGAAAAATCGCCCACAGCCCCTCTAAGGCAGACTCACTGTTTATAGCGAGATCCGCTCCATGACCCTGCGTTCCTTCTGGTTCTGTTTCATCACCTTGTTGATGACCCTGCCCGCCCTGCCGCTCCGTGCACAGGAAGTGGTGGTGAATACTGTGACGCGTCCGCCATTTTCGATGCCAGTTGGCGGGCAAGAGGCGGGGTTCACAATGGACCTTCTGCGCGAGGTTTCACGTCGACTGGGATGGGATACTCAGATTAACCGGGTCGACAGTTTTGCTCAGATGCTAGAAGAGGTTGAGCGCGGCGAAGCGGATATGGCTGCAGCCAATATCTCAATCACTGCGAGCCGTGAGGCTGTGATGGATTTCAGCCAGCCAATTTTTGAAAGCGGTCTGCAGATCATGCTTCATCAGGAGGACGTATCTGAACCGAGCCTGATGTCAGCACTGCTGTCGTGGGATCTCTTTGCAGCCATTGGTATCGCCTTTGTGCTCTTGTTGGTGGGCGGCATGCTGATGTGGGTGTTTGAACGCCGCGCACAGCCCTATTTCGATCGACCGCTCAAGGATGCATGGTTTCCATCCTTTTGGTGGGCGCTCAATCTGGTGGTCAACGGTGGCTTCGAAGAACGTGTGCCGCGCAGCTTTCTGGGCCGCATCTTCGGCGTTCTTTTGGTCTTGTCTTCGCTGTTCGTGGTTTCGGTTTTTGTGGCCAAGATCACTGCTGCGATGACGGTTGAGGCGATCAACGGGTCGGTGAACTCGGTCAATGACCTCTATGGCAAACGGGTTGGAACCATTCAGGGATCAACCGCCGCCGGGTTCCTGGACCGTCGTGAAATCGACTATGTTGCCTTTCCGGGGCTCGACAAAATGCTGGAGGATTTCGAGCAGGGTGAAACACGGATCGTTGTGTTCGACGCACCGGTGCTCAATCACTATGTGAGAACCGATGGGGCCGGGATTGGGCATGTGATGGGGCGCAAGTTCCTGACCGAATACTATGGCATCATTTTCCCGCAGGGGTCCGAAATGGTGGAGCCGTTCAACCGCGCACTGCTTGAGATGCAGGAAGACGGTAGCTACGAGACGATCTATCGTAAGTGGTTCGGGCGCAGATCCTGATCTCGCATGACCTGCGGGTCCGTTACGCTGGCGCACCCAGCGTAACTTGTATTTGATAGCTGTGTTGTGTTCCGTCAGTGCGGCGCGTTGCTGTCGTCGATAGCGCTCAGCTCATCGCCAAAAAACGGCGTCATCTGAGCGACGATCACAGCATTCTCATCCAAAGCGCGTTGCATGAGATCGCGTTCTTCCTGAGGGATATCATGCCCTTCGGCTTCACGCTCGGCAATGGTGCCATAGCCGGTCACATCCAGCGGAGCAGTATCTGCCTGCTTGAGGATCGCAACGGTTTCGCGCACGGCTTCGGCTTCATCAACGCCTGAGGCATATACCATGAGGGCAGCGCCGGTGGCGTCCTGCGGCAGGCCATCGCCCTCTTTGCGGCCGATTTGAACAAGCAAGGTATAGACCTGCTGACGGGAGGGCTTTTTCTGTGTCATGGGCCTGAATTAGACGGGAGCGCCGGGTAAGGTCAAACCAATTTGTTTACAAATCGACAGGGAATTTGCCACAATTTGACCACCTTTCAGAGTCAAATTCGCCACGCGCTAATTTTGCGCAGGGTGAAGACGTAAATTTTGGGTGAGAGCGTTATGCCAACGGCTCAAGAACTACCAATTGATACCAGTGCTAGCGCTGAACAAATGGCTGAGGCCATTTTTGGCAACGGCATTGAAATCGAGTCAGCTAGCTATACCGGTGCGAGCAGCGCATCCGGTATTTATAGCAATGGCGATACAATTGCTCCGGGGGTAACCCCCTCGGATACCGGTGTAATCCTGTCTACTGGACGGGCAACCGACTTTACCAACAGTTCGGGCAGCACCAATACGAATACCTCGTCGGGGCGATCGACAAGTCACGGCACCGCAGGGGATTCGGACTTAGACGCGATTGCAGGTGGCACCACATATGACGCCGCCGTGTTTGAGGCAGACTTCGTACCCGAAGGCTCAAACCTGACGATGCAATTTGTTTTTTCGTCGGAAGAATACCTCGAATATGTCAATTCTGGGTATAACGATGCGGTCTCGGTCTGGGTCAATGGTGTCGAGGCGCAGTTGGTGGTGGGTGATGGCAACGTCACCATCAACAACATCAACAATACGTCCAATCAGGATCTCTATGTTGATAACCCGGCTGGTTCTGATCCGTATAACACCGAGATGGACGGGTTTACCGTTACTCTAAAGCTGACAGCGCCGGTAAACCCCGGGGTCACAAACCACATCAAGATTGCCATCGCTGACGGTGGCGATGCGTCTTATGATTCCAACCTCTTGATTGCAGGAGACTCGGTTCAGACTGCACTGGTCGCTGGTGACGATGAGGTGACGGTACAGGAAGGCGATTCCACCACCCTCGACGTGCTGTCGAACGACGATCAAAGCAACGGCGCGCAGCTTACGATCACCCATATTAACAACCAGCCGGTGACGGCAGGCAGCTCGGTAACGCTGGCGAATGGTGAAATTATCACCCTAAACGCTGATGGCACTCTCGAGATCACCGGTCAGGCAGATGTGGATGAGGACGAAACCTCGGTTTTCACCTACACAGTTGCAGATGACGAAGGAAACACCGACGTCGGGTTTGTCGATCTGACAACCACCCCCTGTTTCGTCGCCGGGACGTTGATCGACACATCTGATGGGCCTGTAGCGGTCGAAGAACTTGAAGTCGGTATGACGGTTCTAACCCGCGACAATGGTGGCCAGAAGCTGCGCTGGATCGGACGCAGTACGCGCACAGCTTTCGGCAAGCACGCTCCGGTGCGTATCGCTGCCAATGCGTTGGGCCGTCATGACGCAATTGAGCTTTCACCCAGTCATCGCGTGTTGCTGTGTTCGGCAACGGCCGAGATGCTCTTTGGACAGGAAGAGGTGCTGGTTCCGGCACATCATCTAATCAACGACAAAACCATTCAGCGCCGCGCGGATGGGCAGATTGTGACCTACTTCCATCTCCTGTTCGATCAGCATGAAATCATCCGCGGCAACGGTCTGGAAAGCGAAAGCTACCATCCGGGTGCCGCCAGTCTTGGCGGGTTGGATGCCGAGACGCGGGCAGAGTTTTTCGATCTGATGGGCGACAAATGGCAAACTTATCAGAACATGAAACGCCCGACGCTCAAATCATATGAAACGCGTGCGTTGCTTGGAGAGGGTTAGTAACGGCTGCGCATGCGGTAGCCGGGATGAAAGCTCATTCGGGCGAAGGTCACGGGCTGCTCTTGAAACCAGGTGGAACGCTCCATCTGAAACAGTGAAGTGCCCGTGGCGCAGGCCATATAATCCGCAATTTTAGCGTCCGCTGCGCTGGCAAAGAAGCTAACCTCCGCATTGGAGAACGGCACCGCAGCCAGCAGCCACTCACCCGGAGGCGTTTCGGAAAAATCTGCCGTTTCACTGTCAGGAACTGCAGCAATATTGATCCAGCGATCCTCAAAATGAAAGGGCTGGCCGTCCGCGTAATGCATCACTTCCATGTGCAAAACCCGCGTGTCGACAGGCAAGTTCATTTGAGAGCTGAGCCACCCGGGCGCAGCCTGTATTTTGCGGGACACCAGCGCATAGCGATAGGTGGCGTTGCGCTCCTCCACAAGACGGCGGGTGGTGGCGATTTCCAGTTTGGCTTGTTTGACCGGGAGCGTCGCAACACGCGTGCCGCTCTTGCGCTTGCGATCAAGAATGCCGCGGTCTGCAAGTTCGCGTAGTGCGCGGTTGACAGTGGCACGAGCGCAGCCAAACTCTTCTGCCAGATCGGCCTCGGTCGGCAGGAGCGCGCCCTGATCCCAGACCCTTGCCTCAATCCGGCGCATAACCTCGTCACGCACATCCTGAAAGCTGGTTTTCTTCTGTTGTTGCACTTCAGGGCTCCGCGCTGAATAATAACTCTGGCTAAATGCCATTATGTCTGCATTAAATCGCACTTGTAAAGGAGAGCCCATGCGCTTTGACGCTGCGCAGATCGAACCGATGCCATGGAAGAACAGTGGCGGCACCACGCGAGAGCTTGCGGTGCGCGAAGGGGCGGACGGCCTAATCTGGCGTCTGAGCCTTGCGGAGATTGCGCAAAATGGGCCGTTTTCTGCGTTTCCTGGGCTGTGGCGTGTCCATACCATCATCGCAGGCCAAGGGCTGCGTTTGCACAGCACAGACGCAGAGCGAGAGGCCAAGCCGTTGATACCGCTGGAGTTTGACGGAGGTTTGGCATTGGAGGCACAGTTGATTGATGGCCCGTGCCGCGCCGTGAACGTGATCCTTGACCCTCGGTACGTGCAGGTGAAAGCACAGGTGCATCAAGGGGCCTTTGCAGGGCAGGCGGGTGATCTGGCCTTTGTGATCGACGGCGCGTTGCACCTTGGCTCGGATCACTTCGTCGCCGCGCAAGGCTGCGAGCTGGAGGCACCGGCCCAAGGTGTAGTCGAGGGCACGGTGCTGCATGTTCAGATCAAAGCTTTGCGAGAAGCGATGTGATTGCCGTTCGGTAGGTTTTGACGATGGCGTCACGGGCGATGTGGCGCCCTTCTTGCACCATGTGACGACCAGCCGCCCAGACATCGGTGATGGTCTGGTCGTCAGCGGCAAAACACAACCCATCCAGAATTTGCGCCTCTGGCAAGCCAAACAGGGCGGGATGGTTGCGGTCAATTGCCACGAGATCCGCAAGCGCGCCAACCTCCAGCCGTCCGGCGTTGCGGCCAAGCGCCTGTGCCCCACCCTGGGCCGCGCCCAGATAGAGCGTTTCACCGACGGAGCCTTCGTGGGGAACCAGCACGTTGCGCGCCAGATCGCGGAGGCGTTGTGAGTATTCAAGCGTGCGCAACTCTTCTACCAATGAGATCCGCACGTTAGAATCGGAGCCAACGCCAAAGCGCCCGGCCTCCGCCAGAAACTCCGGTCCATTGAAGGGGCCATCGCCGAGGTTTGCCTCTGTCACGGGGCAGAGGCCCGCCACTGCGCCGGATCTTGCCATCCGCCGGGTCTCCTCGTCCGTCATATGGGTGGCGTGGATCAGGCACCATTGGTCATCGACGGGTGCATTCGCGAGCAGCCATTCCACCGGGCGCGCGCCGAGCCATGCCTTGATCTCGGCCACCTCGCGCGGTTGTTCGGCGATGTGGATGTGGATGGGGTTTCCGGCGGCGACCGGCAACACCGCAGCAAGATCCTCGGGGCAGGTGGCCCGCAAGGAATGCGGCGCGATACCGACGCGCGTGTCGCCCCCGAGCTCTTGCGCCGCATCGCGGGCCTCGGTGACAAGACGCGAAAAACGCTCAACATCATTGCCAAACCGCAGCTGCCCGCCCGCAAGTGGCTGTTTTTCCGCACCGCCGTAGGTGTAGAGCACGGGCAGATGTGTGAGGCCGATGCCGGTGTGTTGAGCGCCCGCCATCACCCGCTGGCTGAGTTCGGTGAGGCTCTCATAGGGCGCACCGCCGGGCTGATGATGGACATAGTGGAATTCACCCACAGAAGCATAGCCAGCCTCCAGCATCTCCATGAAGGTCAGCGCCGCCACGGCCTCGTATTGTTCGGGGGTGAGGTGGTCGAGGAAGCGATACATCAGCTCCCGCCATGTCCAGAAACTGTCCTGCCCACCCGCGCGGTACTCCGTGCGGCCAGCCATGGCGCGCTGAAAGCTATGTGAATGCAAGTTCGCAAGCGCCGGCAGCAAGACATCAACGCGCGTATCGCCGGGTGCGGCGGTGGCCGCGCTCTCAATACGTGTGATGCTGCCGCCTTCAACGGTCAGGCGCACGTCCTGAACCCAGCCCTCGGGCAGGCAGGCGGTTGCGGCAAAAATTGTCTGCATCTGGCCCTCTTATGTATAGACATAATGAGAATAAGCGCATACCGTTTATGGAGCAAGAGGATTCTGAGGGGGCGAGATGCGCGACAAATACGTGTTGAGTGGAGCCAGGCTGGCAACGATGGAGCCGGGCGCGCCATATGGGATGATCGAAGCGGGGGCGGTCGCCATCGATCGCGCTGCAATCGTCTGGTGCGGTCCTGAAGACTCCCTTCCCGCGGAGTATAAGAATTGGCCGCATGAGGATCTGGGCGGACGGCTGGTGACGCCGGGGCTGATCGATTGCCATACGCATATTGTCTTTGGCGGTGACCGCGCGGGCGAGTTTGAGATGCGCCTCAATGGGGCGAGCTATGAGGAAGTCGCAAAGGCGGGTGGCGGTATCGTATCCACGGTGACGGCGACTCGGTCGGCGGATCTGGACGCACTTGTTGCTGGTGCGCTGCCCCGTCTGGATGCGCTGCTTGCTGAGGGGGTGACCTCGGTCGAGGTAAAATCCGGCTATGGGCTTGATCGCGACACCGAGCTTAACATGCTGCGCGCGGCGCGCCGTTTGGGCGAACTGCGGGATGTAACGGTCAAGACCACCTTCCTCGGCGCGCATGCGGTCCCGGCGGAGTATGCGGATCGTGCGGATGAATATCTGGATGAGGTCTGCCTGCCGACCTTGCGCGCTGCATATGCCGAGGGACTGGTGGATGCGGTGGATGGCTTCTGTGAGGGCATCGCCTTTTCTGCCGAACAGATGGCGCGTGTCTTTGATGTTGCAGCCGAGCTGGGTCTGCCGGTGAAGCTCCACGCTGAACAGTTGTCCCATCAAGGGGGCAGCAAGCTGGCGGCGGACCGCGGCGCCTTGTCCGTCGATCACGTGGAATACGCGACCGAGGAAGACGCCCGAGCGATGGCGGCCTCCGGGTCTGTTGCCGTGCTCTTGCCCGGTGCTTTCTACACGATCCGGGAAACGCAATTGCCACCGATGGAGCATTTCCGCGCCCATGGCGTGCCCATTGCTTTGGCGACCGATTGTAACCCCGGTTCCTCACCGCTGACCTCGTTGCTCCTGACGCTCAACATGGGCTGCACCCTGTTCCGGCTGACACCCGAAGAGGCATTGGCAGGGGTAACGACACATGCGGCCCGCGCGCTGGGCCTCTCGGATCGGGGACGTATCGCGCCAGGTCTGCGCGCAGATCTTGTGGTCTGGGACGTCGCCCGCCCGGCAGAGCTAGCCTATCGCATTGGATTTAACCCGCTGCATGCCCGCGTCATCGGCGGCAAACTGGAGGTTCGCACATGATTGAGATGATCCCCGGCACCGTAACCCTCGCCACGTTGGAGCAGATCTGGCGCAATGGCACCCCCGCACGTCTGGCAGCCTCTGCCCGCGCAGGTGTCGAAGCGGCAGCCGCGATGGTGGCCGAGGCAGCGGCAGGTGAGGCGCCCGTCTATGGCATCAACACCGGATTTGGCAAACTGGCCTCGACCAAGATCGCATCCGAAGATACCGCGACACTTCAGCGGAACCTGATCCTCAGCCATTCCTGCGGCGTCGGTGAGCCATTGGCCGAAGACAAAGTGCGGTTGATGATGGTGTTGAAGCTCTTGTCGCTTGGACGCGGTGCCTCAGGTGTGCGCTGGTTGGTGATCAATCAAATCGAGGAGATGCTGGCCCGTGGCGTGACCCCGGTTGTGCCGTCGCAAGGATCTGTGGGCGCATCGGGCGACCTTGCTCCGCTGGCGCATATGACGGCGGCAATGATTGGTGAGGGTGAGGCGACGTTTGAAGGCGAACGTCTGTCCGGAGCCGAAGCGCTGAAACGCGCCGGCCTGCACCCTATCGTGTTGGGGCCGAAAGAAGGCCTCGGCCTGATCAACGGAACGCAGTTCTCGACCGCTTGCGCGCTGGCTGGGCTGTTTCAGGCGCTGGATCTGGCGCGGGCATCCATGGCAATTGCGTCTCTGACGACCGATGCGATCATGGGTTCTACCGCACCGCTGGTGGCCGACATCCACACGCTGCGTGGTCATGCGGGGCAGATCGATGTGGCGCAGGTGATGCGCGACATCATGGATGGGTCGGAAATTCGGGAAAGCCACCGTGAGGGCGACACCCGCGTACAAGATCCCTATTGCATCCGCTGTCAGCCGCAGGTGGTGGGCGCGGCGCTTGACGTGCTGCGCATGGCTGCGCGCACGCTGGAGATTGAGGCCAACGCAGTGACCGATAACCCGCTGGTGCTGGTCGAGGCCGGACGAATTGTTTCGGGCGGCAACTTCCACGCCGAATATGTGGGTTTTGCCGCCGATCAGATTGCGCTCGCCGTGGCAGAGATAGGCGCGATTGCGCAGCGCCGGGTGGCCTTGATGGTCGATCCGACCCTGAGCCACGATCTGCCGCCCTTCCTGACGCCGAACCCCGGCCTGAACTCCGGTTTCATGATCGCGGAGGTCACCACCGCCGCGCTGATGAGCGAGAACAAGCATCTGGCTAACCCCTGCGTGACCGATTCCACGCCGACTTCTGCCAACCAGGAAGATCATGTATCGATGGCGGCCCACGGCGCGCTGCGCCTAGCGAAGATGACAGCGAACCTCTCGGTGATCCTCGGCGTGGAAATGCTCTGCGCCGCGCAGGGTGTGGAGGCGCGCGCGCCGCTCAAAACCTCCGCCCGGTTGCAGGATTTGCTGACCATGCTGCGCGGTGAAATCCCCAGCCTGGGCGAAGACCGCTACCTCGCGCCTGAGATCGAAGCCGCCAGCGCCGTGGTGCGCGCCGGTCGCGTGGCCGAGGCCGCAGGTGTGGAGGTCGCGATATGATCGAGGTCACGCAAGGTTCCTCACCGCTGGTCCTTGGTCTGCCGCATACGGGGACCGAGGTGCCTGCAGAGGTTGCCAAGGATCTGAACGACCGTGGTCTTGGTCTTGCCGATACGGACTGGCATATTCACGACCTTTATGCGGATCTGGTGGAGGGTGTGACCACCGTGCGCACCCCCATCCATCGCTATGTGATCGACGTGAACCGTGATCCCGCAGGCGTCAGCCTCTATCCCGGTCAGAACACCACCACGCTGGTGCCGCTGACAGACTTTGATGGCAACCCGATCTGGACTCGTGAGCCGGATGAGACGGAAATCGCCCGCCGCCGCGAGACCTATCACGCGCCCTATCATGCCGCGCTCACGGCAGAGATGGAGCGGGTTGCAGGCATCCACGGCTTTGCCATTCTGTATGATTGCCACTCGATCCGGGGTGACATTCCGTTCCTGTTTGATGGCCGCCTGCCGGATTTCAACGTCGGTACCAACCTCGGCACCACCTGCGCGCGCGATCTTGAGGTGATGGTCTTCAATCACTGTCAGCGTGCAGAAGGGTATTCTTCTGTGCTGAACGGTCGTTTCAAGGGGGGCTGGACCACGCGCCACTATGGCCGTCCCAATGAGGGCTGGCACGCGATCCAGATGGAACTCGCCCAAGCCACCTATTGCGACGAGACCCCGCCTTGGAGCTATGACCCCGCACGCGCCGACCGGCTGCGCACACATCTGACCCAAATTCTCACCGATCTGACTGAATGGAGGCCCGCATGAGCGATCCCCGCAAGAACACCCGCGACATCTATCCGGCCACTGGCACCGAGATCACCGCAAAGTCCTGGCTGACCGAGGCACCAATCCGGATGCTGATGAACAACCTGCACCCTGATGTGGCTGAAAATCCGCATGAGTTGGTGGTCTACGGCGGCATTGGCCGCGCCGCACGCACCTGGAAGGATTTCGACCTGATCGTCGAAACGCTAAAGAATCTGGATGAAGATCAGACCTTGATGGTGCAGTCGGGTAAGCCTGTTGGCGTTTTCCAGACCCACAAGGACGCGCCCCGCGTGCTGATCGCCAACTCGAACCTGGTGCCGCATTGGGCCAATTGGGACCACTTCAACGAGCTCGATAAAAAAGGCCTGATGATGTACGGCCAGATGACCGCCGGGTCCTGGATCTACATCGGCACCCAAGGCATCGTGCAGGGCACCTATGAGACCTTCGCCGAGGCAGGTCGTCAGCACTATGGTGGCGATCTCACGGGTAAATGGATTTTGACCGGCGGCCTCGGCGGCATGGGCGGCGCGCAGCCGCTGGCGGCTGTTTTTGCTGGTGCCTGCTGTCTGGCGGTGGAGTGTAACCCTGACTCGATCGATTTCCGCCTGCGGACCAAATACCTCGACGAAAAGGCCGAGACGCTGGACGAGGCGCTGGAGATGATCGACCGCTGGACCAAGGCGGGCGAGGCGAAATCCGTGGGCCTGTTGGGCAATGCGGCGGATGTCTTTGCCGAACTGGTGGAGCGCGCCAAAGCGGGCGGCATGCGCCCCGATATCGTCACAGACCAGACCTCTGCACATGACCCGGTCAATGGCTACCTGCCGCAGGGCTGGACCATGGCAGAGTGGAAAGAGAAACGCGAGACCGACAAAAAGGCAGTCGAGAAAGCCGCGCGTGCCTCGATGCGGGCGCAAGTTGAGGCGATGGTGGCGTTCCACGATATGGGCGTCCCAACAGTCGACTACGGCAACAATATCCGTCAGATGGCGCTGGAAGAGGGCTTTGAGAACGCCTTTGCCTTCCCCGGTTTTGTGCCCGCCTATATCCGCCCGCTGTTCTGCCAGGGCATCGGCCCGTTCCGCTGGTGTGCGCTGTCGGGTGATCCCGAGGACATCAAGAAGACCGACGCCAAGATGAAGGAGCTGTTCCCCGAGAACGAGCACCTGCATCGCTGGCTCGACATGGCGGATGAGCGGATCGCCTTCCAAGGCCTGCCGGCGCGGATCTGCTGGATTGGTCTGGGCGACCGCCACAAGGCTGGCCTCGCGTTCAACGAGATGGTGCGCAATGGCGAGTTGTCCGCGCCGGTTGTGATTGGCCGCGACCACCTCGACTCTGGTTCTGTGGCATCGCCGAACCGTGAAACTGAGGCGATGATGGATGGTTCTGACGCGGTGTCGGATTGGCCGCTGTTGAATGCACTGCTGAACACCGCATCTGGTGCGACATGGGTGTCGCTGCACCACGGCGGCGGCGTCGGCATGGGCTTTTCGCAGCACTCCGGTGTGGTGATCTGCTGTGACGGGACCGAGGACGCAGATCGTCGCATCGGTCGGGTTCTGTGGAACGATCCGGCCACCGGTGTCATGCGTCATGCGGATGCGGGATACGAGATCGCCAAAGACTGCGCCAAAGAGCATGGTTTGAACCTCCCCGGCATCCTCGGATGATAAGACTGTCGCAAGAGGGATCACCCTCTTGCGCATATGCATGAGGCTTGTACTCGTGCGCTCAAAGAGGGGTCTGAGTTGCCAGCCACCAGGTTGTGCCACTCGGCCCCTTTATGCCGCCACGGATATCGTCGCTGCCCCGTTTGCGAAGTGGCTCCTGAATGATCTCTCCTCCAGCAGCGACGGCGCGATCAAATGTGGTCTGCACGTCAGGGACGTAAAGATGCACATGTGCGTCATTGTCATCGGCATCAGGTAAGCCACCGATCATGATGATACTGTCATCAATCCGCACTTCGGCGTGCATTAAACTGCCATCCTGATGATCATAGCGGCGTAATAAATGCGCGTGAAACACCGTTTGCAGAAATGATATCGTGCCTTCCGGGTCGTGGCAGACGAGGTAGGGGCTTAGCGAGGGGTAGTCTGTGGGTTTCCAAGACTCGGACATTGGTGTGCCTCCTTCAGCCTATTTCAGCCGGGCGGTTATTGACGGCCCACTCAATAATCTACCGTAACTTTAATAATATTCTACAGAAACAATAATTTGAGAAATAAAAAAACAGGCAGCCGAAGCTGCCTGCCATATCACTTGCTTGTGATGGGTCCGCTTTTGATGCGGATTTAGTCGCGCAGAAGCTCGTTGATACCGGTCTTGGAGCGAGTCTTTTCGTCCACGCGCTTCACGATCACGGCGCAATAGAGATTGACGCCATTCTTGGATGGCATGGAACCTGCGACCACGACGGAATAGGGCGGTACTTCGCCGTACATTACTTCGCCGGTTTCGCGGTCAACGATCTTGGTGGACTGGCCGATAAAGACCCCCATGCCGAGCACGGAACCTTCGCGCACGATCACACCTTCGACCACTTCAGAACGCGCGCCGATAAAGCAGTTGTCCTCAATGATGGTGGGACCAGCCTGCATCGGTTCCAGAACGCCGCCGATACCGACACCGCCAGAGAGGTGCACGCCTTTGCCGATCTGCGCGCAGGAGCCGACTGTGGCCCAGGTATCAACCATGGTGCCTTCGTCGACATAGGCGCCGAGATTCACGAAAGACGGCATCAGTACCACACCGGGAGCAATATAGGCGGATTTGCGGACGATGCAGTTCGGCACCGCGCGGAAGCCTGCGGATTGCCAGTCAGACGCCTCCCAGCCCTTAAACTTGCTGTCGACCTTGTCCCACCAGCCAGAGCCCTGCGGGCCGCCGGATTGCTCTTCCATGTCTTTCAGACGAAAGCCCAGCAATACGGCTTTTTTTGCCCACTGGTTCACGTGCCAGTCACCGCTGTCCTGTTTTTCCGCCACACGCAGTTTGCCGCTGTCGAGTGCGGCGAGTGTTGCCTCAATGGCGTCGCGGGTTTCGCCTTTGGTGGCGGGGGTGATGGTGTCACGGGCCTCCCAGGCGGCCTCGATTGCGGTTTCCAGCTGCGCGTTGGACATGTGTTCCGGCTCCGGGTTTTTGTTGGATTCGGGCGCTTATAGCCGCAAAAGCCAGATGCGTCATGCCCTGAACACGCCCATACGCGCGGGCGAAGCGGCAGGTAAGCAGATGTGTGGGGGCTATCTTTAGCTGACCCGCCGCAGGTGGCGGCGCAGGATATCGCAGGCCAGTGTCAAATCCTGTGCCCTGACAGCCTCCAGTAGAGCTGCATGATCGCTGTCTGGGCGCGATACCCAACGGTCACGCCAATAGGCAAAGAGATGCCGGGCCGCAGTGATATGAAGGTCTTCGATCGATGACAGCAGTCGTGGCATCGCACAAGGCACGAGCAATGCAAAATGAAACCGGCGATTGCAGCGATCCCAAGTGATCATGTCACGCGCGGCGTCGCAGGCGATGCGGGCTGCGTCCACTTCTGCCAACGTCTGATCATCATGGCGGGGCAGGGCATGCGTCAGAGCCAGAACCTCCAAGGCAACCCGCATTTCGATCACTTCTCGGATCTCTGTCGGTTCCAGCTCGGTGACACGCATGCCCTTGTGGGGCACTGATTTTGCAAGCCCTTTTGCTTCCAGTCGCAAGAAAGCTTCGCGTACCGGCACATGGCTCACTTCATAATCGCGCGCGATATGGTCCTGCCGCAGTTTCTCACCCGCGGGCAGATCGCCGGTCACGATCCGTTCCATCAAGGCGCGAAATATCTTGTCGACTGCGGTTTCACTCATGTCCGTTCGATAGGGGGCGATGACCAATGCCGCAAGACTTTCCGGCCCTTAGGTGAAGGAGACATCAAGTTGTGTGGCGGGATCGCTTAGGGGTTCAGGGTCAATATTGCCACCGCACAAGAGCACCGCGACTTTTTCACCACGTGCGGGCAGATACGCGCCGCACATCAATGCGGCCAGAGCCGTGGCCCCTGCAGGCTCCACCAGCAGGCGATGATCGCGCCAGAGCGCATGTTGTGCCGCTTCAATGGCGGCATCCGGAACAATTACGCTAGGCGTGCGCGCGTTGTGAGCAAGATCAAAACAGATATCGCCGATCCGCCGAGCGCCCAGCGCATTGGCGGCAATACCACTAACATCAACATTTGTGGGCTTACCTGCCATCAGGGCTGCTTTTAGTGCGCAGGACGTAGCAGGTTCCACCGCAACCACTTTGCGACGGTTCTCAAACCACCCCAATGCGCCTCCAATGAGACCGCCGCCACCAACCGCGATCAGCACGGTGTCTGCATCTAGCCCTTGCTCTTCCCATTCCGCAAAAAGAGTACCCTGTCCCGCGACCGTCGCGGGCGCATCATAAGCATGGATCTGCATGGCACCTGTCTGCAATTCCCAATCCTGTGCGGCCTCCAGCGCATTTGCATAGGCTCCGGGAACAACCTCCAGATCCGCACCTGTCGAGCGGATCAGGTCGATCTTTGTCTGTCCGGCAATTTCCGGCACGTAGATCTTGGCATTGTGCCCTAATGCCCGCGCAGCAAAGGCGACGGCCGCGCCATGATTGCCGCCAGATGCTGCAACCAGACCGGCCTCGGGGACGGGATTTGACAGCAACGTATTGAATGCGCCGCGTGCCTTAAAGCTGCCCGCATGTTGAAGATGTTCGAGCTTCAACTCTACCGGAAAGGCGAGGCCGAAGCTCTGCACCGAGACGGTTGGGGTTTCCACCACATGCGCGGCAATTCTGTTGTGCGCGCCGGAAATCTGGGTTGTCCAATCCATCGTCGTACCTCGTCTCAGTGCGTTTGCGGCGAACCCTAGGGAAATGCTCGCAGGAGGCAAGGGGATAGATGACAGGATTTGAGCGCTGGCCTGAGCAAGGCGCTCGGGCTATGACAGGGTCTGACCTTTTGGATCAAAGAACAGGCAAGATTTGATATGAGTGACGACCGCAATAGCCGTTTCCCCGATGCCCGCGCAGACCGTAGCCGCGCCGAACATGTACCCGTTACGCCGCAGACCCAGTCGCCAGTCTATCAGCTAGCCTTCGCGGATGAGGGTTTTTTGTGCCGTGAGGAACTGCGCCCAGTGCGGTTGCAGTTGGAACTGTTGAAGCCGCAGCTGATGCTTGATGAAAAAGGCATCGAGAGCACCGTCGTGATGTTCGGCGGCGCTCGCATACCGGCCCCTCGCGACAAGGATAAGGCGCGTACTCAGACGCTCGCGGATCTTAGTCATTTCTATGATGAGGCACGCGAGTTCGCGCGCAAGATGACCGAGAAGTCCAAGGCTTCTGGCGGGCGTCGTCATGTTGTTGTGACAGGGGGCGGACCCGGTGTGATGGAGGCTGGAAACCGTGGCGCGGTAGATGCCGAAGGTGAATCCATCGGGCTCAATATCGTGTTGCCACACGAGCAGGCTCCGAATGAATTTGTCACACCTGAACTTTGCTTCAACTTCCACTATTTTGCGATCCGCAAGATGCATTTCCTGATGCGGGCGGAGGCGATCTGCGTCTTTCCGGGTGGATTTGGCACCCTAGATGAGCTGTTTGAGGCGCTGACGCTGATCCAGACCGGTCGCATGGAACCGGTGCCGTTCCTGCTCTTTGGTCGCAGTTTCTGGGAGAAGATCATCAATTGGGAGGCGCTGGCGGATGCGGGCACTATCTCCGAGCAGGATCTTGATCTGTTTAAATTTGTCGAAAGTGCAGATGAGGCGATTGAGGCGATTGATGCATGGAACCCGGTCCCTGCACGTCAAAACTTGCCCGGTCGCGAGCGCTAAGCGTCACCGCTATACCTGAAATTTGGTCGCAAGAGCAGCGACAGACGACCGCGCGCCGGGCCCATGGGGCCCGGCGCGCGGGTCCGCCCGAAAGGGCGGAAACCTATGGCCAAAAGTCGTTTTCCCTTGTGGGTGGGATGGGAACGTTTGTGGGAACGTCGGGAGCGCGTTAGACCATAAGAATTTGGAAAACCTGACGACCGATCAGTTCATATCCGCAGGCAAAATACCGACGGCTTCACCGCGCGGCAGACGTGTCAGCACCTGTGCACCGTCTTCGTCGCGGATGGCATATCCATAGCCACGCAGGCGAAATTGCCATTCACGCGGGCTCAGTGCTTTACGCCGTTCCTCACGCACCAACGAGAGAATACCATCATCCATTTGCGCGATCTGCTGTCCAATCATCATTCTGCCCTTTGCTCTATTTGCTGTCCGGAGATTGTTTCCGTGTACTGTTTCTGATTCTGAGACTGTCGGCCTCAGGTGGCGCAAATTTTGCTAAAATTGGGAAAGAATAAGGCGCTACGATTATTCGCAGCGCCTCGAAGGATCTCAGTTGTGTTGGCAAGGCTCAGCTTTGGCCCATGCCCGCCTCGGCTTCGATCTGTTTACGACTCTTGCGAGCGCGTTCGGTGGCGGATTTCAACTGACCGCAGGCCGCCATGATGTCATCACCACGCGTCTTGCGGATCGGTGAGGCGTAACCGGCCTGATAGATGATGTTCGCGAAGGCCCGGATACGGTTGTTTGACGACCGTTTGTAGGGCGCTCCGGGCCACTCATTGAAGGGAATGAGGTTGATCTTTGCCGGGATGTTGTAGCGTTTGATATGCTCCAACAGCCGGTGCGCATCCTCATCAGAGTCATTCACCCCATCCAGCATCACATACTCAAAGGTGATCCGCTCGGAGTTCGACACTTTGGGATAATTCGCCAAGGACTGCAAAAGCTCATCAATGTTCCAGCGCCGGTTGATTGGCACCAGCACATCGCGCACCTCATCGGTGGTGGCGTGGAACGAGATCGCCAACAAGCAGCCAATCTCTTCCGCGGTACGGGCGATTTCGGGCACCACGCCTGAGGTCGACAGGGTAATGCGACGGCGTGACAGCGATATCCCTTCGGGGTCCATCGCAATCTTCATCGCATCACGCACGTTTTCAAAATTATAGAGAGGCTCGCCCATGCCCATCAGCACAATGTTGGACAACAGACGAGTCTCGTCTTTGGGCGCGCCGGGCGTCGGCCATTCCTCCAGATCATCACGCGCCATCATCACCTGACCGATGATCTCAGCGGGCGTCAGATTGCGCACCAGCTTCTGGGTGCCAGTGTGACAGAAGGAACAGGTCAGCGTACATCCCACCTGCGACGAAATACACAGCGTCCCGCGATCATCTTCTGGGATGTAGACCACTTCGACCTCATGGCCGCCATTGATCCGCACCAGATATTTTCGGGTGCCATCGGTTGAGACTTGTTTGGACACAACCTCAGGAATGCGGATCTCGAATGTTTCCTCAAGCTGGGCGCGATACGCCTTGGCGAGGTTGGTCATCTCAGAGAAATCACGCACGCCCCACTGATAAATCCACTGCCAGATCTGTCCGACCCGCATCTTCGCCTGTTTTTCCGGCGTGCCATGCTCCATCAGCACTTCCCGCATGCGGTCACGGGTCAGGCCGACAAGGTTTATCTTGCCACCTTCCGGCTCCTTGCGAGGCAGGGTCAGAACATCTTGGGTGATCGGCGCTGAGGCTGTCATGAGACGGGTCTCGCTGGCTTGTGTCAAAACGGGGCTGGATGCGGCTCTATATAGGAGATCGGCCCAAGATCAAAAGGATTCTCGTTCAACCCTGCTATGCATGGGGCAACAGGCACGTATCTCTTCTAACCCAAAATATCCCGGAGCGCGAGGCAGCGCCTCGCAAAAGAAAACGGCGAAGCCCGCGCTTCGCCGCCTCATGTAGGTGTTGATCGCTTGCGCCTCAGCCGGAACAGCGCTTTTCTGCGTCTTCAATCGCTGCAGTGAAGCCAAGCAAAGAGAAGGTATCTTTGGTTTGCGTCCCCCGCGAGGATCGTGCGGTTAGCGATGCATCTGATCCCCGCTTCATCGCGGTGATGATCTTGG
Source organism: Tritonibacter mobilis (assembly GCF_001681715.1). Classification (GTDB taxonomy): domain Bacteria; phylum Pseudomonadota; class Alphaproteobacteria; order Rhodobacterales; family Rhodobacteraceae; genus Epibacterium; species Epibacterium mobile. Next base: position 432,510 of record NZ_LNWY01000005.1, read on the forward strand.
CATCATCGGTCGGCGTTGCAGGCCATGCCCATTCCCCTTCGGTGAACAGCTCAAATTCGGAATCACCGATTTTCATATTCACCGTAGAACCGGGGGCGAAAGGATAGCCTCCGGTAAAGGTAACCTGACCTTTGTTGCCGCCATCCGGGCGATAAAACACAAACAGTCGAATTTCACTGCGACGCACGGCGACCACGCGGCCATCGCGGGTGTTTACCGTTTCTTTCGGTGCCGAGACGCCTATGCACTCGCGCGGAGAGGTCTCTTCAAAGACGCTCCAATCCACATGCGCACCCACGCGGTTATCTGTCGTTGCTTGCTGTGCGCTTGCGGTGGTGGCCATGCCAGCCAGCATAAGCGCGCCTGCTAAGCGACGGAGTTTCAATGCCATACGTCCCGCCTCCAAGACTGTCTTCCTCAATTGTCTCCGGGCCTTGTGTGCGGTGTTTTGCACACCGTCTGTGCCCATGCCTCATGATCCTTGACACAAGCATATTAGCGGAACGAGGGCCATGCGCAATTGCTGGGTTTGGCAGGTTTTTGCCGCCTTTTCCTTGAAAAGCCGGGGTTTTGAATGTCTGCTGCGATTAAAATTCCTAAAAACAAAGAGCCAAGCCTATGACCAGCCCGATCGCCCCTGCACCTTTTACCGAAATTTGGCGGGGTAGCCTGCTCGAAAGCCAGCACCTCGGCCATGCCGTGATCTGCAACGGCAAAGGGGAGGTTGTGCGCGTTTGGGGCAACCCGGAACAGGTGATCTATCCACGCAGTTCCTGCAAAATGGTACAGGCACTTCCGCTTTTGACCTCGGGGGCTGCGGCGCGCTACGGGTTGACGCGCGAGCAGCTCGCGCTGGCTTGTGCCTCTCATAACGGCGCGCGCATCCACATTGACCGGGTCAGCAATTGGCTTGAACAATTGGACCTCAGTGAGGGTGACCTGCGTTGTGGCGCACAGAAACCGCGTGATAGTGAAGTGCTGCATAGTCTTATCAAACATGACGACAGCCCGTGCCAAATCCACAACAACTGCTCGGGGAAGCACGCAGGTTTCCTAACGCTCTCTCAGCACTTGGGAGCGGGATCTGAGTATGTGGAGATCGACCACCCGGTACAGCAGGCCTGCCAAGAGGCGTTTGAAGAAGCCACCGGCGAGACCAGCCCCACATATGGCATAGACGGGTGCTCTGCGCCTAATTTTGCATGCAGCATTACAGGACTTGCGCGCGCCATGGGCTGGTTTGCTTCGGCACATACCCGCAACGGGCGCGCTGATGATGCGGCGGTACAGTTGCGCGAAGCCATGGCACTGCATCCGGAGTTGGTGGCTGGCGAAGGTCGCGCCTGCACGGCCTTGATGCGGGATATGGGCGGTAAGGTCTCCGTAAAAACAGGGGCGGAGGGCGTGTTTGTTGCCATCCTCCCCGAGCAAGAGCTGGGGATTGCACTGAAAGTCGTGGATGGCACCACGCGCGCGGCTGAGAACGCGATCACAACCCTACTGGTGAGCCTTGGCGCGCTCGATGGCAACAGCCCCTCGGCGAAGTCCTATATGAGTGCGCCAATTACCAATTGGAACGGCATCCACTGTGGGGAAATGCGACCCGCCGCTGGCCTGCAGTTCTAACTGTCCAGATTTTGCAGGTTACAGAAGATCCCAGATCAGTTTCAGGGCAAGGGTGACGGTCGTCAGAACCAACAGCGGCTTGATCACCTTTGCCCCCTGTTTTTGGGCAAGTCCCGCTCCAACTCGCGCACCTGCGATCTGAGCAAGACCCATGGCGAGGCCGGTGAACCACCACGGTGTTGCCACAACCGCAAAAGCCGCCAGTGCGCCCGCGTTTGATGCGAAGTTCAACAGCTTTGTGTGCGCGGTCGCCTTGAGCACTCCGTAGCCTGCAAGCCCCACAAAGGCGAGCATATAGAAACTGCCCGCACCGGGACCGAGCAAACCGTCATAGGCTGCACAGAGGGGCACCAGGGTGGCCGCAAAGACTGCAGGCGACAAACGGCGTGCGCGGTCCACATCGTTCAGCCCCTTCTTGGTGGCAAAAAACACTGCGATTCCGATCAAAAGGACCGGCAGGGCATAGCGGATCAGATCGACCGGCAGCACCGACACCAAAAGCGCCCCGCCGATGGAGGCGAAAAACGCGATTACCGCAGGTTTCCATTGTGTACCAAGGTCCACATGGCCGCCGCGGGCATAGGTGATCGCCGCCGTGGCCGCGCCAAACAGCCCCTGGATCTTGTTGGTTGCAAGCGCCGTGACCGGGTTGGCGCCTGCAATGAGCAGGACGGGCACTGTGATGAGCCCGCCGCCACCGGCGACCGCGTCAATAAAACCAGCGGCAAAGCCCGCTGCCATCAACAGCAGCAGCACCTCGAAGGTGACTTCGAACATTTAATTATCCTTTGAAATCGTCCCGGCTGTAGCCCTGCACATACAAAAGAGCCGTCAGATCGCCGTGATTGATGCGGATGTTGCACTCTGCCGCGACCGAGGGTTTGGCGTGCAGCGCCACGCCAGCCCCCGCACGGGTCAACATGCCAAGATCATTGGCCCCATCACCAACCGCAATCACGTCTGCCTCAGAAATACCAAGGCGCGCAGTGATTTGTTCCAGCGCTTCGACCTTGGCCTCGCGGCCAAGAATCGGGTGGCCCACCTCGCCTGTCAGCGTGCCCTCTGCGACGATCAGAGTATTGGCGCGGTTTTCGTCAAATCCCAGTTCCGCCGCGACACGCGCGGTAAAGGCGGTAAATCCCCCAGAAACCAGCGCCGCATATGCCCCATCGGCTTTCATCGTCGCCAAGAGTGCGCGGCCCCCCGGCATAAAGGTGATGCGGTTGTCCAGAACCTCAGAGATCACAGATTCGGAAAGGCCCTTGAGCAATCCCACACGCTCGGTCAGCGCGCCCTCGAAATCCAATTCGCCATTCATCGCGCGGGCGGTGATGTCTTTGACCCGTGCGCCAACACCGGCTTCATCCGCCAGCTCGTCGATGCACTCCTGCTGGATCATGGTCGAGTCCATGTCTGCCAGAAGCATCTTCTTGCGCCGTCCCTCAGTGAATTGCAGCACCAGATCGACGCTCATGCCTTGCAGATCGTTCCAGACCTCCCATTGATTGTCGGGAAGCGCTTCCAGCGTGAACTCCGCCGCAATGCCGGGGTTCAGCCAATGGGCCTTACCCCCGCCCCAAGCGTTCCTCAGCGACTCGACGAGTGAAGGTTCCAGCGTCGGATTGGCAGGGTTCACGAGCAGGGTGGCGACATGCATGGGTGTTCTCCGTTCAAGGCGGGTTGTCTTCTCTTAACGAGGGCTTACCCGTGGCACCAGCCCGGAGGGGCAAGGGGCATAAAAGTTTCCGATTGGCGTCATTCGGGGTCGCAAAATTTTCCCAAAGCGGCGCAAACGGTCGATTTTCCCAGTTGCGCGGAATCGCACCCCCGCATATCGCTGTCGGTGGGACACCCCTCCCCAACGAGGGGCGCTTATCTGGAAGGGTAGCATTTATGGCTATTGCACAACCGGCATCGCGGCCGGCCAATCCGCGTTTTTCTTCTGGCCCCTGCGCCAAACCCCCCACCTATGATCTGTCCAAACTCGCTGGCGCGCCTCTGGGTCGCAGCCACCGCGCTGCTGTTGGCAAGGAAAAGCTCCTCGCCGCCATCGAAGGCACCCGCGAGGTTCTGGGCATTCCCGCAGACTACAAGATCGGCATCGTGCCTGCGTCCGACACTGGCGCGGTCGAGATGGCGATGTGGAACCTGCTGGGTGAGCGCAAAGTTGAGATGCTCGCCTGGGAAAGCTTTGGCGCAGGCTGGGTCACCGATGTGGTGAAGCAGCTGAAAATCGACGCTGAGGTCAAGACCGCCGACTATGGCGACATCGTCGATCTCGCGACGGTGGACCCCGATAATGATGTGGTTTTCACATGGAACGGCACCACCTCCGGCGTGCGGGTTCCCAATGGCGACTGGATCAATAACGACCGCGAAGGTCTGACAATATGTGACGCGACCTCTGCGGCCTTCGCGCAGGAACTGCCATGGCAGAAGCTGGATGTGACGACCTTCTCCTGGCAAAAGGTGCTGGGCGGCGAAGCGGCACATGGCGTGATCGTCCTCAGCCCCCGCGCAGTCGAGCGCCTGGAGAGCTATACGCCCGCATGGCCGCTGCCGAAAATCTTCCGCCTGACCAAGGGTGGCAAACTGATCGACGGTATTTTCACCGGTGCAACTATCAACACGCCGTCGATGCTGGCGGTTGAGGACTATCTGTTCGCGCTCGATTGGGCGCGGTCGGTGGGCGGCCTTGAGGGGTTGATTGGTCGGGCCAATGCCAATGCCAATGCGATCCACGCCTTTGCCTATGCCAACGACTGGATTGAAAACCTCGCCAATGATCCGGCGACGCGCTCCAACACCTCTGTGTGTCTGAAGTTCACCGACAAGCGGATCAAGGACGGTGCGAGCTTTGCCAAGGCTGTGGCCAAGCGGCTGGAGGCCGAGGGCATCGCCTACGATATCGGTGCTTACCGGGACGCGCCTGCCGGTCTGCGGATCTGGTGTGGCGGCACGGTCCAGACGGCCGACATCGAGGCCATGCTGCCGTGGCTCGCATGGGCCTTTGAGGCCGAGATCGCCGCGCAAGGCTAAAGGATAGCGTCTGGGCGTCAGCCCAGGCTGCACCCAACCACTCCCGCTATTCCAGGCCGCCCCTCGGCCCCCGCAGACAAAGGACCAATGCAAATGGCCCCCAAAGTACTCATCTCCGACAAACTCTCGGACGCCGCCGTTCAGATCTTCCGTGACCGCGGCATTGACGTGGATTTCCTGCCCGACGTGGGCAAGGACAAAGAAAAGCTGGCTGAAATCATCGGCCAATATGATGGCCTCGCGATCCGCTCCGCCACCAAAGTGACGCCGACCATTCTGGAAAACGCCACCAACCTCAAGGTGATTGGCCGTGCCGGGATCGGCACCGACAACATCGACAAGGAAGCTGCGTCGAAGAAGGGTGTGATCGTCATGAACACTCCCTTCGGCAACATGATCACCACCGCCGAACATGCGATTGCGATGATGTTCGCCGTTGCGCGACAGGTCCCCGAGGCCTCTGCCTCGACCCATGCGGGCAAGTGGGAAAAGTCCAAATTCATGGGCGTTGAGCTGACCGGCAAGACCCTCGGCGTGATTGGCGCTGGCAACATTGGTGGCATCGTCTGCGACCGCGCCCGGGGCCTGAAGATGAAGGTTGTGGCCTATGATCCGTTCCTATCCGAGGAAAAGGCCAAGAAGATGCAGGTCGAAAAGGTCGAACTGGACGAACTGCTCGCGCGCGCCGATTTCATCACTCTCCATGTGCCGCTGACCGAGCAGACCAAGAATATCCTGAGCCGCGAAAACATCTCCAAAACCAAGAAGGGCGTGCGCATCATCAACTGTGCCCGTGGTGGTCTGGTGGACGAAGATGCACTGGCCGAAGCACTGACCTCGGGTCATGTTGCAGGGGCGGCCTTTGATGTGTTCTCTGTGGAACCGGCTAAGGAAAACCCTCTGTTCAACCTGCCCAATGTAGTTTGCACACCGCACCTTGGGGCCGCAACAACTGAGGCGCAGGAAAACGTGGCGCTGCAAGTCGCGGACCAGATGGCAAACTATCTGCTGACCGGTGCGGTGGAAAACGCACTCAACATGCCATCAGTGACTGCTGAAGAAGCCAAAGTTATGGGTCCGTGGATCAAACTGGCTGACCATCTCGGTGCTTTTGCAGGCCAGATGACGGATGAGCCGATCACTGCGATCAATGTGCTCTATGATGGTGTCGCGGCAGACATGAACCTCGATGCGCTGAACTGTTCGGTGGTCGCGGGCATCATGAAAAAGGTGAACCCTGATGTGAACATGGTCTCCGCGCCTGTGGTTGCCAAAGAACGCGGTATCCAGATATCCACCACCAATCAGGACAAATCCGGCTCGTTCGATGGTTACATCAAGGTGACCGTGGTGACGGCCAAACGCGAGCGTTCCGTCGCGGGCACCGTCTTCTCCGATGGCAAGCCGCGCTTCATCCAGATCAAGGGCATCAATATCGACGCCGAAGTGGGCGCGCACATGCTCTACACCACCAACAAGGACGTTCCGGGCATCATCGGTACCTTGGGGCAGACCCTTGGTGATATGGATGTGAACATCGCCAACTTTACGCTGGGCCGGAATGAGGTTGGCGGCGAGGCAATCGCGCTTCTTTATGTGGATGCAGAAGTTCCAGCCGATGCACGCGCGAAACTGGCGGAGACTGGGTATTTCACCCAGATCAAACCGCTGGCATTCGACGTCGCCTGAACCGGGTGATTTGAAAAGAATGCGGGCTCATCGAAGGATGGGCCCGTTTTTTGTATTAAATACCTGTTTTTACTTGCCCTGACGCGCCCGCGCGCCATTGTGGCGGCAAATGGCCTCGGACGCATTTACTCCGGTGCGATGACCGCCTCTGACTGCAGACAACCGAAAGACGCCTCTCCTATGACCAAACCTATCTACGCAATCGGTGACATTCACGGACAGACCGAACAGCTTGAGCGCGCGTTGGAGCTGATCACCGTGGATGGTGGTGCTGAGGCGGAGGTGGTCTTTGTGGGCGACTATGTGGACCGCGGTCCTGACAGCCGGGGTGTTATTGATCGTTTGATGCAAGGTCAGGCCGACGGCCGCAATTGGACCTGCCTCAAGGGCAATCATGACCGTATGTTTACCTGGTTTATGGAAGATTTTCCGCGAGAAGACCCGCATCTTCCGGTTGAGCTCTATTATTTACAGGAACGCATCGGCGGCGCGCAGACGCTGGCCTCCTATGGTGTGGACTGCGGCCCGAGTGATCGTAAATCCCGTGTGCATGAGGCCGCACGCGCGGCAGTTCCTGCTCAACATTTGGCTTGGATCGATTCGTTGCCTCTGTCCCATCAGGCAGGTGAGCAGTTCTTTGTGCATGCAGGTATTCGCCCGGGTGTGCCACTGAAGGAGCAGACCGAGCACGATATGCTATGGATTCGGCAGGGGTTTCTTGAGAACACCGAGAGCCACCCGCATCTGATCGTACATGGGCACACTGCAGAGAAATGTCCGGTTCATTATGGCAATCGTGTCGATATTGACTGTGGGGCAGGGTACGGGCGTACCCTCGTGCCCGTGGTGTTCGAAGGGGATAAGGCATGGTGCCTGACCTCCGAGGGGCGCAAACCACTGGAACCTCGCCAGTCATAGGGCACGGCACACGCCAGAAGCGATTTTGCGAGAGAATTGTTGTTACGACACCCGTAAAGGTTGTATAACGATGTGCGTGGCTAACGCGCTGTTCCTTTGTAGCCCCCTGCAAGCAGGATCCCCTGTCTTCAGCGGCGTTTAGTTATGCTTCACGTTGTCCTTACTGTGGCAGGCACCCCGGATCGGGGTTGCCTGCCTCTTTTCGTTTGAACGCGGACTAACGCCCAGTCCAATCCAACACGACCTTACCGCTTTGGCCTGACTTCATGGCTGTAAAGCCCTGCCCGAAATCATCAACAGAAAAGCGGTGAGTGATTACTTTGCTTACATCGAGACCGTTTTGCAGCATGGCGATCATCTTGTACCAGGTTTCGAACATCTCGCGGCCATAGACGCCTTTGATAGTGATCGCCTTAAAGACGATGCGCGACCAATCGACCGGGGATTTGCCCGGTGGAATCCCAAGAAGTGCGATCTTGCCACCCATCACTAGGGCCTCAACCATTTGGTCCAGCGCCTGCTGGTTGCCGGACATCTCAAGCCCGACGTCAAAGCCTTCTTTCAGACCCAGCTCGTGCTTCACGTCATTCAGGTCTTCCTTGGCCACGTTGACGGTACGCACCCGCGCGACCTGTTCCGCCAATGCCAGACGGTCACCGTTCACATCCGTGATGACCACATGTCGCGCCCCGGCGTGGCGGGCGACGGCTGCTGCCATAATGCCGATGGGGCCTGCGCCGGTGATCAGCACATCTTCACCCAGCAAATCAAAGCTCAGCGCGGTATGCACGGCATTGCCCAGCGGGTCGAGGATCGCGCCAATTTCATCCGGAATGTCGTCAGGCAGGGGCACCACATTAAACGCGGGAAGGCGCAGATATTGCGCAAATGCGCCTTGCTCGTTGACCCCGATCCCGCGGGTGCCCGGATCAAGGTGAAACTTGCCAGAGCGTGACTGACGGCTCTCGGTGCCGATCAGATGCCCCTCGCCCGAGCAACGCTGCCCGACCGAGAGCCCGGTCACGTTCCGCCCCAGCTCCACGATCTCGCCTGCGAATTCATGGCCGGTAATCATCGGCACGGGCACGGTATGTGCGGCCCAATCGTCCCAGTTCCAGATGTGAATGTCGGTGCCGCAAATGCCGGTTTTGTTGACCTTGATCAGAACATCATCCGGCCCGATGTCCGGTACCGGCGCCTGCACCATCCAGAGACCCTCTTCGGGTTTGGATTTTTCAAGGGCTTTCATTGTGTTGGGCAGCATGTCAGATCACTCCACAGGCTTTGCCCGCACGCTCAAACGCGCCGAGGGCTCGGGTTAATTCTTCACGGGTCAGTGCGGCATTCATCTGGGTGCGGATGCGGGCCTGGCCCTTGGGCACGACGGGAAAGAAGAAGCCGGAGACATAGACGCCTTCGTCAAAGAGTTTGGTTGCCATGGCTTGTGCGAGCTTGGCGTCTCCCAGCATCACCGGGATGATCGGGTGTTCGCCGGGCAGCAGGTCGAACCCCAGTTCGGTCAGGCCCTCACGCCAGAATTTAGCGTTCTCGAACAGCTGCTTGCGGAGATCCTCGCCCTCTTCAACCAGACGAATTGCTTCCAGTCCCGCCGCCACGACCGCAGGCGGCAACGAGTTTGAAAACAGATAGGGCCGTGCGCGCTGACGCAACAGGTCAATCACCGGTTGCGGTCCGGCGATATAGCCGCCAATCGCACCGCCCAGCGCCTTGCCCAGTGTGCCGGTCAGGATGTCGACGTCGACACCAAAATGATCCGGCGTGCCGGCCCCATGCGGCCCCATGAACCCCGTCGCATGACAGTCATCGACCATAACCACCGCATCATAACGGTCGGCTATTTCGCGGATTGCAGGCAGGTTGGCCAGATAACCATCCATGGAAAACACGCCATCGGTGGCCACCATGACGTGGCGTGCACCAGCTGCACGGGCGTCTTTCAGCTTGGCCTCCAGATCTGCCATGTCGTTGTTGGCATAGCGGTAGCGCTGCGCCTTGCAGAGGCGGATGCCGTCGATGATGGAAGCGTGGTTCAGACTGTCGGAGACAATCGCATCCTCTGGCCCAAGCAAGGGTTCGAACAGCCCGCCATTGGCGTCAAAACAGGCGGCAAACAGGATCGAATCGTCCTTGCCCAGGAATTTTGCAATGCGCTGCTCCAGCTCGCGGTGCAGATCCAGCGTGCCGCAGATGAAACGGACCGAAGCCATACCATAGCCCTTGTCGTCCATCACAGTCTTTGCAGCGGCAATCAGATCTGGATGATCGGCCAAGCCAAGATAGTTGTTGGCACAGAGGTTGATGACCGCGCGGTCGCCCACCCGGATCTCGCCGCCCTGAGGCGAGGTGATCATTCGTTCGTGCTTGTAAAGACCATCGGCTTCGATCTGCGTCAGGGTTTCGCTGATGTGGCTGAGGAAAGCATTGGACATGAGCACGACTCCGGTTGTTTTCCGAAGTCTGTCATAGTGGACATGTGTCCGTAAAGGTGGAATTTCACCTTTGCGGAAAAAAATCCGTGATTGCGGAATTTATATCTTCTAACTGAAAATATCCCGGGGTGAATTGGCCGCGAGGCCAAGAGGGGCCGCGCCCCTCAACTGTTCTTCACAATCAGGAATACACGCGCAGCGCCGTCCGGGGCGGCAATCGCGTGCGAAACATCGGCCGCATAGCGGGCTGTATCTCCCGGCGAGAGGCGATCCTCAGCCGTACCGGAGGTCAAGACAACCGTTCCCTCCAAGACCGTCAGTTGCTCCCGAGTGCCGGGCGCATGGGGTTGGCTGATCAAGGCCCCTCCAGCAGCAAAGCTGATGTCATAGACCTCATGCCCGCCGACATCTTCAGGCGGAGACAGGATGGCGATGGTGCATTGCGCGGCCTTGCTGTCGATCACCGGCACATCCCGCGCGCGCAGAACATCGATGCGGTCCACCGTTTCGCTGGCCTCCAACAGTCCGGCGAAATCCACCTGAAGCGCGCGGGTGAGATTCCAAAGTGTTGCGATCGTGGGAGAGCTCTCCCCCCGTTCGATCTGGCTCACCATTGAGCGGCTGACTCCGGAAAGGTTCGCCACCGCCTCTAGGCTCAACCCTTGTGCCCGGCGTGCCTCTTTCAGGCGGGCGGGCAAAAGGGTCAGGATATCGTCTGTTGTGTCCGTCATGACGGAAGTAGTGGCGCGCGCCGCAGTGGCTGTCAATGACGGGACGTCCTGCGGGACAGGTTTATGCTGCGGGTGCATACTGGCGCAAACGGACATGAGGAGTGAGACATGACGGATATCGTGATTTTGGACGGCGCGCGCACGGCGATTGGTGCCTTTGGTGGCGCATTGGCACAAACTGCGCCGATCGATCTGGGCGCGACGGTGGCCAAGGCAGCAATGGAGCGTTCCGGTGTTGAGCCTGCGCAAATCGGCACCGTGGTCTACGGCCATGTCATCAACACCGAGCCGCGCGACATGTATTTGTCGCGGGTGGCCGCGATGCAGGCAGGTATTCCCGAAACCACACCGGCGATGAATGTGAACCGGCTGTGTGGATCGGGCGCGCAAGCAATTGTTTCGGGCATTCAGGCCTTGATGCTGGGAGACGCGGAGTTCGCGCTTACGGGTGGTTCCGAGAACATGTCGCGCAGTCCTTTCATCACGCCTTCGACCCGCTGGGGGCAAAAAATGGGCGATGTGAAATCGCTCGACATGATGCTGGGCGCGCTCAATTGCCCCTTTGGGACTGGCCATATGGGGGTGACGGCAGAGAATGTCGCAGACGAGCATGAGATCACCCGTGAACAGATGGACGAATTTGCCATGGCCAGCCAGACCCGCGCTGCAGCGGCGATTGAGGCGAGCTATTTCCAAAGCCAGATTGTACCGGTCGAGGTAAAAATCAAACGCGATATGGTGCCGTTTGAAGTGGACGAGCACCCCAAAGCCACCTCTCTGGAAGCGCTCGCAGGCCTGCGCCCGGTGTTTCAGAAGGATGGCCGTGTCACGGCGGGCAATGCGTCGGGGATCAACGATGGCGCAGCGGCACTGGTGCTGGCAACCGGTGAGGCGGCGGAGAAGGCCGGTCTGAAACCCAAGGCACGCGTTCTGGGGTATGCCCATGCGGGCGTGCGGCCCGAGGTAATGGGCGTTGGTCCGATTCCGGCGGTGGAGCAGCTGCTGAAGCGCATCGATATGACCGTCGGGGATTTCGATCTCATCGAGTCAAACGAGGCCTTTGCAGCACAGGCACTGGCGGTGAACAAAGTGCTCGGGCTGGACGCCGCCAAAGTGAACCCCAATGGCGGTGCGATCGCATTGGGGCATCCGGTGGGGGCAACCGGAGCCATCATTACCGTCAAGGCGCTGTATGAGCTGGAACGCACGGGCGGTCGCCGGGCGATCATCACCATGTGTATCGGTGGTGGTCAGGGTATTGCACTGGCAGTCGAGCGTCTTTGACCTGATCGGGCGGAGGGGCGTTGCCCCTCTGCGCTGGCGCGCATTCACCCCAGGATATTTTAGGTTAGAAGAGGGTGCTGATATCGTCGGCACCCTCTTTTGTTATATTGCATGCGTGATGATGAGAGTGGCGAGGACACCAACAGCTGCGCCCGCGGCTGCGGCACGTTTCCAAGGGCGACGAGCAGATTTGTCTTCAGGTTCCTGCGCCTGGGCGATCAGGGCACGTTCCACCAAAGTCGGCAGGCGCGGGCCAAAGCGGGCCAAGACCAGCGCGGTCTTGCCCAGATCAGACGCGATAGCGCGGGGACCGATGGAGGATTTGATGTAGTCCTCCACCACCGGTTTTGCGACATCCCAGATGTTGATGCGCGGATCGAGCGAGCGGGCGACGCCTTCGACCACCACCATGGTGCGCTGCAACAGGATCAACTCGGTACGGGTTTCCATGCCGAAGCGTTCTGTCACCTCAAAGAGGTAATTCAAGAGCCGCCCCATGGAGATATGAGTGGCGTCCATGCCAAAGATTGGCTCGCCTACTGCACGCAGGGCGCGGGCGAACTCGTCCACATCCTGCGTGGCGGGTACATAGCCTGCCTCGAAATGGACCTCGGCCACGCGTTGATAGTCGCGTTTGATGAAACCATAGAGGATCTCGGCATAGACCCGGCGAGTATAAAGGTCGATATGGCCCATGATGCCAAAATCATAGGCAATGATGTCGCCATTGGCGGCGACCTTCATATTGCCTTGGTGCATGTCAGCATGGAAATACCCGTCGCGCAGCGCATGGTTCAGGAACAGGGACAAAACCCGTTCACCCAGCGCGTGACGGTCGTGGCCCGCGGCGTCCAGCGCGTCATTGTCGCCAATCGGCAACCCGTCGGCCCAGCCCAGTGTCATTACCCGGCGGGCCGAGTAATTCCACAGCACTGGCGGAAGTTGGAAGCCCGCGTCATTGGAGGTGTTATCCGCGAACTCTGAGGCGGCCGCACTTTCAAGGCGCAGATCCAATTCGCCACGGACAACGCCATCGAAGTGGGTGATCACATCCATGGGGCGCAGACGTTTGGCGCCGGGTGCGAAAAGTTCAGCAATGCGGGCGGCAAAGTAGAATGCATCCACATCCTTGCGGAAGGCACGCTCAACACCGGGGCGCAAAACCTTGACGGCGACGTCCTGACCGGTCTCTGTCAGGCGGGCGCGATGGACCTGCGCGATGGAAGCCGCAGCGATAGGTTCGGAGAATTCCGTGAAAATCTCATCGACCGGGCGGCCCAGTTCCTTGGCGACCTCTGCCATGGCGACTTCGCGCGGGAAGGGGGGGAGTTTGTCCTGCAAGACACGCAACTGCCGCGCCATATCCTCGCCAACCACGTCGGGGCGGGTTGAGAGCACCTGACCGAATTTAATGTAGGCGGGTCCCAATGCAGTGATCGCGCGGGTTGCCGGTGGCATGGATGGGTCGCCCTTGTAGCCTAGCCACTGGAAAGGCCAGCCAAGTGTATAGGCCACCATGCGCAAAGGGGCTGGCGCGTCAAAGGCGTCGAGTACCACATTCATGGCGCCAGTGCGCACCATAGTCGCGCCTGTGCGGATCAGGCGGATGATATTGTGAGGTCCGCGCATCGATCAGATCTTCCAGCCCGAGTGCAGAGCGGCAATGCCCATCGACATGTTGCGGTATTTGGCATTTTCAAACCCGGCCTGTTTTACCATTCCGAGGAATGTGTCTTGATCCGGGAAGTTGCGGATCGATTCCACGAGATATTGATAACTGTCATAGTCACCTGCGATCATCTGCCCCATTCGCGGGATCACGTTGAAGCTATAGAGATCATAGAGTTTTTGCAGCCCGTCGTTGGGCAATTGGCTGAACTCCAGCACCATCAGGCGTCCGCCGGGTTTCAGGACGCGGTAGGCTTCGTTCAGGGCTTCTTGCGGGCGGGTCACATTCCGAATTCCGAAAGAAATAGTATAGACGTCGAAGGTGTTATCTTTGAACGGCAGCGCCATTGCGTCGCCGGTCACCCAGTCCAAACTCTCGGCCATTTGTTCGGCCTCTGCCCGTTTGCGACCCTCTTCCAGCATCGGTGTGGTCAGATCAAGCACGGTGGAGTGACCGTAGCCTGCACGTTTTAGGAAACGGAAGGAGATGTCGCCGGTGCCGCCCGCCACATCCAGCAGACGCTGACCGGGGCGCGGCGCGAGCCAGTCCATCATTGCATCCTTCCAGATTCGGTGGATGCCGACGCTCATCACATCGTTCATGATGTCATATTTCGAGGCAACGGAGTTGAAGACCCCCTGAACCCGGCCTGCCTTTTCGTGCTCCGGCACGGTTTCAAAGCCGAAATGGGTGGTGCTGTCAGATTTCTCGGTCATTGGCCTTGTCGTCCTCGCAGTTTCGCACTTGTTATAGAGCGCTCACGGGGCGGCACAATGCGCCCTTCTGTCAGGGGAGTCCTCTAATGCCTGAATTGCCCGAGGTCGAGACGGTGATGCGGGGCCTGCAACCCTCTATGGAGGGGGAGGTCATCACCCGCGCCGATGTGAACCGGCCCGATTTGCGCTGGCCTTTTCCGGATCGTATGGCGGACCGGCTATCGGGGCGCAGGGTGCTGTCGATGCGACGGCGGTCGAAATACATCCTTGCTGACCTTGATAGCGGCGAGACGCTCTTGGTTCACCTTGGTATGTCAGGGCGGATGACGGTATCGGGTGACCCGCTTGGCCAGTTTGTGCATGCGCATCCGCAAATCGCCAAACATGATCATGTGGTCTTTCACATGGAAAATGGCGCGCGGGTCACTTTTAATGATCCTCGCCGCTTTGGTGCGATGGACCTGCTGGATACGGCGACAGCCGACAGTCACAAGCTGCTTGCGGTGCTGGGACCGGAGCCTTTGGGGAACGATTTCCATGAAAATCACCTTGTCACAGCCTTCAAGGGCCGCAAGACGCCCGTGAAATCCGCGCTGCTCGATCAGGGAATCATCGCGGGCCTTGGCAATATCTATGTCTGTGAGACGCTTTTCCGTGCGGGCATTTCGCCACGTCGCGAAGTTGGAAAAATCAGCGCGCCGCGCGTTGCAGCGCTGGTTCCTATCATTCGTCAAGTGTTGCTAGACGCGATTGCAGCGGGGGGATCGTCGCTCAAGGATTTTCGCCAAGCCAATGGCGAACTTGGATATTTTCAACATACCTTTGATGTATACGGGCGCGAAGGAGAGCCTTGCCGACGGGCTGGCTGTGGGGGGACAGTCTCTCGAATCACCCAATCCGGGCGGTCGTCCTTCTACTGTGGCAAATGCCAAAGATAGCTTGAAAGCGAGAGCCGCCGTGATAATGACTCTGGTTCAGGAGAAACAACCGAAAGCGAATTGTCATGGCCTATGAGACGATCAACGTCGATACTCAGGACCACGTCTGCCTCATCAAGCTGAACCGGCCTGAAGCGTTGAACGCGCTCAATTCCGTCCTTCTGGGCGAGTTGTGTGCCGCTTTGGAAGAAGCGGACGCCAGCGACAAAGTGCGCTGCATCGTGCTGACCGGCTCGGAAAAAGCCTTTGCAGCGGGCGCCGACATCAAAGAGATGTCGGAGATGAGCTATGTCGACGTATTCACGTCGAATCTTTTTGCCGACACCAATGATCGGATTTCGGCCATCCGCAAACCGATTATCGCGGCTGTATCCGGCTACGCGCTGGGCGGGGGCTGCGAGGTTGCCATGATGTGTGATTTCATCATCGCAGCAGAAACCGCAAAGTTCGGCCAACCCGAGATCAACCTCGGTGTGATCGCAGGCATGGGCGGTACTCAGCGCCTGACCCGGTTTGTCGGGAAGTCGAAGTCGATGGATATGAATCTGACGGGCCGCTTCATGACTGCCGAAGAGGCGGAGCGGGCTGGTCTGGTGTCGCGCGTGGTTCCGGCCAAGAAACTGATCGAAGAGGCGATGGCCGCGGCCAATAAGATCGCCGAGAAATCAGTTCTGACCTCGATTGCCGCCAAGGAGGCAGTCAATCGCGCGTATGAATTGCCGCTGAGCGAGGGCATGCTCTTTGAACGGCGGGTCTTCCATTCCATGTTTGCAACGGAAGACCAGAAGGAAGGTATGGCAGCTTTCCTAGAAAAGCGCGAAGCGCAGTTCCGGGACAAGTAACCAGATTTGGTGAGGCTCTGTGCCGATGCAAATGACGTCGCACGGGCCCCACTGATATCTAAAATACTATGGCCTCCGGTTAGATAGCGAAGTTTGAAAACGGGCCCGCGGGCCCGTTTTTTGCATTCTCCTCGGCGAGACACTCCAAGAAACGGTGTTTCAAGGGATCGCTTGCGCTTTGTGCGCGAATCCAGTAATGACCACCGTCATACATGCGCGTGCAGCCCGCTTAGGCTAGAATCACGACCGGTGATCCGATCCGGGTTCGGCTGGCATTCGCCATAATTGAACACTACGAACTCGAAGATAAGGTCACCACACCATGGCAAACACTCCTCAGGCTAAGAAGCGCGCACGTCAGAACGAAAAGCGCTTTGCCATCAACAAAGCTCGTCGTTCGCGCATCCGCACCTACCTGCGTAAAGTCGAAGAAGCCATCGCATCCGGCGACAAAGAAGCTGCAACCGCAGCTCTGCGTGCGGCTCAGCCCGAACTGATGCGCGGCGTGACCAAAGGCGTTTACCACAAAAACACCGCGTCCCGTAAAATCTCCCGCCTGTCTGCGCGGGTGAAAGCGCTGGGCTAACGCTCTTCTTACGCTGGCCAGTCCGGCGATTCTGATGTCGCGCCACTAGCGGCGTTGATCCAGATTTCAACATGAAAAAGCACCGCTGATGGCGGTGCTTTTTTGTTTGAAGGATTCCGGTCACTTCTGACGAGTCGCAGAGATTCTTTGTCGTCCAAGCCCGAGTCAACATCATAGTTTCGTTGCCGCTCTATGTCCGAAATTGCTACCACTGTTGCAGCGATTCATTCGCTGGGGGGACAGGCTGCTCGCGACAACTCTGACGGGCATTAGAGTTGTTATAGCCGGTGATCTGCGCGCTGCGCGTGGCACCGGAACAATGAAGTATAAGGCGTAGTGCGCCGCGCACTTCACGTTAGGCATCTGTCTCATTCAGTGAATTAAGGGCGAACGTTTTTTCGTTGCGGCCATTTTGTGTGTTGCCGCACGTTACATGACGTTGTTTTCGGTTATCGAAACACGTGAAGGTCAGTTTGCATGCAGGCTGGCGACGTTCTTTCTGTGCCCGATCGTGACCGGATTGTTCTGAGCAGAACAGCCGGACTGGGACGAAACGATAGGCCGAAAATCCGGCCATAACACAGGATGCGTGAGGCGCAGCATGACAGACGACACATGGGGTCTACTAAGAAAACGTTTGCTAAAGACGGTCGGGCAGAACAACTTTACAACATGGATTGAGCCGCTTGAGCTGGATCAGGTCGACGGAGGCGTGGCAACATTCCACGTGCCCACCAATTTTATGGGCAACTACGTCAGCCAGAACTTTGCAGATCTGATTCTGCATGAGTTCAACAAATCGGGGGAACCTGTGCAGCGACTGGCCTTCAAGGTTGCCGCAAACTCTCCAACCCGTCCGGTGCAGCCGACGGTGTCCGAAGCTATCGAAGAGCCTACTCCTGCTCCGACAACCATTGTGGATCAGGGGACCACTCAGGAAGGAAGCGCCTCTGTGAAATCGCCGCTGGAAGAACTGCAGGCGGCGCCTTTGGATCCGCGTTTCACCTTCGACAGCTTTGTTGTCGGCAAACCCAACGAATTGGCGCATGCTGCCGCGCGCCGCGTCGGTGAGGGTGGTCCTGTGACATTTAACCCGCTGGTGCTTTATGGCGGTGTGGGCCTTGGTAAAACGCACCTGATGCACGCCATCGCGTGGGAGCTGAAAGAGCGCAATCCGGAACTGAACGTTCTGTATCTGTCAGCAGAACAGTTCATGTACCGCTTTGTGCAGGCTCTGCGTGAGCGCAAGATGATGGACTTTAAACACCTTTTCCGCTCGGTGGACGTGTTGATGGTGGATGACGTTCAGTTCATCGCTGGCAAGGATTCCACGCAGGAAGAGTTCTTCCACACTTTCAATGCGCTGGTGGACCAGAACAAGCAGATCATCATTTCCGCAGATCGCGCACCCGGCGAGATCAAGGATCTTGAGGATCGCGTGAAATCGCGCCTGCAATGCGGTCTCGTGGTGGATTTGCACCCGACCGATTATGAGCTGCGTCTAGGAATTCTACAGACCAAGGTGCAACAGAACCGCAAGAACTATCCGGATCTGAAAATCGCAGATGGTGTGCTGGAACTGCTCGCGCATCGCATCTCGACCAATGTACGGGTTCTCGAAGGGGCGCTGACTCGTCTGTTCGCCTTTGCCTCCCTCGTAGGTCGTGAGATCGACATGGACCTGACCCAGGATTGTCTGGCGGATGTGTTGCGTGCTTCCGAGCGCAAAATCACCGTCGAGGAAATCCAGCGCAAGGTCTCGGAATACTACAATATCCGCATGTCCGACATCATCGGTCCCAAGCGTCTGCGGTCTTATGCACGGCCGCGTCAGGTGGCGATGTACCTGTGCAAGCAGTTGACCAGCCGCTCGCTGCCAGAGATCGGCCGTCGCTTTGGTGGCCGTGACCACACTACAGTGATGCACGGTGTACGCCGCATCGAAGAGCTCAAGACCATCGACGGGCAGATCGCCGAAGACGTCGAAATGCTGCGTCGTTCGCTCGAGGCGTAACGACAAACTTAGATCGGCAGGCTGCGCCTCAACCCCGCCTGCCAAGAGATCACGGCCCCGGATGCCCACCGGGGCCGTTCTTATTTTGCAAGCGGCAAATCTGATGCATCTTTGACTGTTTTGTGACTTTGTGGGCAGGCATGTCGCTCTGCTCTTGACGCCCCTCTCATTCCCTTGGAGAAATCAATAAAAAACCTTGTGTTGAGGGGCAGGAAGGTTAATCTGCCGTTCCGCTCGAACCACATGTTTCCAAAGACTGCCAGCCGAAGAGGATAGAGGGAAATGAAGATCAGCATTGAACGCGCAACGCTTCTGAAGGCTGTGGCCCAAGCGCAGTCGGTGGTTGAGCGCCGCAACACCATTCCGATCCTCGCAAATGTCCTCATCGAGGCCGAGGGCAGTGATGTGATGTTCCGCGCCACCGACCTTGATATTGAGGTGGTCGACAAAGCGCCCGCTCAGGTAGAGCGTGCTGGTGCCACTACAGTTGCCGCCACCACCTTGCATGAGATTGTCCGCAAACTCCCCGATGGGGCGCTGGTGACGCTCAATGCGGATGCTGCGACCGGTCGCTTGACCGTCGAGGCCGGCCGGTCGAACTTCTCGCTGGCAACCCTGCCGCGCGAGGACTTTCCGGTGATGGCCACATCGGAGTATCACTCCAACTTCACCGCCAACGCTGCGGTGCTGCGAAGACTGTTTGATAAATCGAAGTTTGCCATCTC
The DNA here is from genome assembly GCF_001681715.1 of Tritonibacter mobilis. Taxonomy (GTDB): domain Bacteria; phylum Pseudomonadota; class Alphaproteobacteria; order Rhodobacterales; family Rhodobacteraceae; genus Epibacterium; species Epibacterium mobile. Next base: position 451,737 of record NZ_LNWY01000005.1, read on the forward strand.
CACTGAGGAGACCCGCTACTATTTGAACGGTGTCTATATGCATGTGGCCACCGGCGAGAACGGTGGTAAAGCCCTGCGTTGTGTGGCGACCGATGGCCACCGTCTGGCGCGCATTGATGCGGACCTGCCGATAGGGGCCGAGGATATGCCCGGCGTCATCGTTCCGCGCAAAACCGTGGGCGAGCTGCGCAAGCTTCTGGATGATGATGAGATGGACATCGCTGTGTCTGTGTCGGAAACCAAGGTGAGGTTTGCGACGCCGAACATCACCCTGACCTCGAAGGTCATCGATGGTACCTTCCCTGACTACACTCGCGTTATTCCGGTCGGCAACACCCGCCGTCTTGAAGTGGATGCGAGCGAGTTTGCAAAGGCAGTGGACCGGGTTGCAACCGTGTCTTCGGAACGCTCTCGCGCCGTGAAGCTGCAACTGGATGAGGATCGTTTGGTCCTGTCGGTGAACGCACCAGACAGCGGTGCCGCAGAAGAAGAGCTTGCTGTAGCTTATAGCGACGAGCGGCTGGAGATTGGTTTTAACGCCAAATACCTCCTTGAGATCGCCAATCAGGTGGATCGTGAAAACGCCGTGTTTATGTTCAACTCCTCTGGCGATCCGACCTTGATGCGCGAAGGCAGCGACGAGAGCGCGGTCTATGTGGTCATGCCGATGCGCGTCTGACGCATCGTTGGAACGGGCCTGACGGCCCGGCCTCCGGCGGAGGTATTTTGGAAAAGATGAAGGCCCGTGCTGGCACTGACCTCCCTGTTCATGTCTCATTTCCGCTCGCATCTGCGGGCGGATTTGCATTTGGATGCACGCCCCGTCGCCATCCACGGCAACAATGGTGCGGGCAAAACCAATATCCTTGAGGCAGTGTCTCTGTTTTCGCCCGGACGTGGGATCAGGCGGGCGTCCGCTGCGGATATGGCGCGCCAACCGGAGGCTCTGGGCTGGAAGCTGAAGGGACTGTTGCAAACCACCGGTCCGACCTTTGAGGTTGAGACCTCATCAGAAGGTGGTAACGCCCGACAGGTAAAGATCGACAACAAAGCGGCCAGTCAGGTTGCCTTGGGGCGCATAGCGCGGGTGGTCTGGCTCATTCCGGCGATGGATCGGTTGTGGATCGAAGGGGCAGAGGGGCGGCGGCGGTTTCTGGACCGTATCGCGCTCAGCTTTGACCCCGATCATGCCGAGGCGACGCTGGCCTATGAAAAAGCGATGCGAGAACGCAACCGCCTGCTGAAGGACAATGTGCGCGATGCGGCATGGTATCGGGTGCTGGAAGGGCAGATGGCCGAAGCCGGATTTCGCATTCATCAGACCCGTGTAGATGCGGTGTCGCGGCTGACAGCCGCGCAAAAGGAAGCGGAAACCGCTTTTCCGGTGGCGGAGCTACAGCTCATTCAGGCTGAAGGTGAGATGCCCGAAAGTGCTGATGATCTCCGCGCTGCACTGGATGCGGGGCGTGCGCGGGATCTGGCGGTTGGGCGGACGTTGGTGGGGCCGCATCGCAGTGACCTGATGGGGGCGTATGCGGCCAAGGGCCTACCTGCCAAGGATTGCTCCACTGGTGAGCAGAAGGCGCTGTTGGTGTCGCTAATCCTTGCCAATGCGCGTGCCCTACAAGCCGAAGAAGGGTCCGTGCCAATCCTGCTGTTGGACGAGGTTGCGGCGCATCTTGACGGGAATCGGCGGGCGGCGCTCTATGATGAAATTTGCGCTTTGGGGACACAGGCGTGGATGACAGGAACCGGCCCTGAGTTGTTTCAGGAGCTCGGGGATCGCGCCCAGCATTTGGAAGTCGTTGACCAGAATGGTCTGAGTGAAGTGGTTCAAGAATGACATTAACGGCTTGGGATCTGGCGATCTATGCAGGCGCGGTATTCGTCCTGTTTCTGACGCCGGGTCCGGTTTGGCTCGCGCTTGTTGCACGCTCCATGTCAGGCGGATTTCACGCGGGCTGGCCGTTGGCGCTGGGCGTCGCAGTCGGAGACATGTTCTGGCCGCTCATCGCGGTGATCGGGGTCAGCTCCCTCTCGGCAGCATCCGAGCAGATTGCGCTGGTTTTGAAAGGTGTTGCCGTTCTTATGTTTCTGGTGATGGGGATCAGCACCATTCGCAGCGCTGGAACGCCTATTTCGGGCAACAATCGTTTGACCAAACCGGGCAGATGGGCGGGGTTATTAGCGGGCGTCATCGTGATCCTTGGCAATCCAAAGGCTGCGCTTTTCTACATGGGGATCTTGCCGGGCTTTTTTGACTTATCAGCGGTAACGCCAAGCGACATGGCCGCGATAATCGGTGTGTCCATGGTCGTTCCAATGCTTGGCAATGTGATTTTGGCTGGATTTGTGAGCAAGGTTCGAGTGCTCTTGTCCTCGCCCACGGCGTTGAGGCGGATGAACCTTGGCGCAGGCTACCTGCTGATTGCAGTGGCCTGCATCATTCCTTTCACGTGAGTAGCCACTGTTCCAGATAAGGAACAAGTGCCTCTGCCGGAGGCGGCAAATCGCCATGCTCCATGCAGAACCCCGTGGCCAGCACATGGTTTAAAAAGGCCTGTATCCCTTCGGCCAAAAATTCCGGATTGGCATCGCCGCGCAATGTGCCAGCGGCCTGCATCTGAGAGATCCACCCCGTGAACATCGAAATCTGGCGAAGGAAGCCTTGGGTAACGACCTCGTCTACCTCCGCGCCGGTGGTGCCGGAATAGCGCAGCAGCAGGTCAAAAATCATCCGGTCTTGGGAGATGAAATCCAATAATAGCGAGAGCCGTTGTGCGATCTCGGCAGGCGTTTTCGGGGCGGGAGCGGCGTCCATGTCCTCTATGTGACGCATCACCTGGGCCCCCAGAATCACCGCAAGTAATCCGTCTTTGTCGCCGAAATGGGAAAAGAATGTTCCCTTAGCGACGCCTGCACGGGCCACGACATCCTCAACCCGCAAGGCAGATACGCCATTGGCATCGATGAGGTCCTCGGCAACCGATAAGAGCTTTGCCCTTGTTTCCAATCGGCGTTTTTGTGGCGCACGGGTCATGAGCACATATCTCCTGCACAAAAATAATGACCTCGGTCAATATAATAATTGACCATGGTCAATTATTCGGTCTTTAAGTTGACCGAAGTCACATTTTGCTATGCGGAGCCTCTCATGTCCACGCGAAAGATCATCATTCTGAATGGCCATCCCGGTCAGACGTCACTCAATAAATCCCTCGCGGATCAATATCTGCAGGCGGCTGAAAAAGCCGGTCACGAGGTGCGCTATCACGACCTGTCGCAAATGCAGTTTGATATGGATTTTGGTCAAGGAGGCTATCAAAATACAAAACCACTTGAGGTTGATTTGCAGAACTTTGTGTCGGATTTGCAGTGGGCCGAACATCTGGTCCTCACCACGCCGCTGTGGTGGGGTGCGTTCCCGGCAAAACTCAAAGGGTTGTTTGATCGCGCGCTTTTGCCGGGACAGGCTTTTGATACCCGGAACACCTCTTCTTTGGGCTTGCCTGCTCCCATGCTGTCAGGAAAAACCGCGCGTGTCCTGATGACGTCAGATACACCGGCGTGGTTCCTGCGACTGTCTTACGGCAACGCGATCAAGAAAATCCTGTCGCGGCAAATCCTCGGTTTTGTCGGGATTAAACCGGTGCGTTACACCAGTTTCGCCCCAGCGTCAGAACCTAAGCCGGGGCAGGTGGAAAACTGGCAGAAAACAGTGACGGAACTTGGTCGAGCCGCTGCGTGATTCTGCCAAGAAAAAAGGGGGGTTGCGCGTGACATCCCCCCCCGGAACGCGTATAAAATCCGAAAGCAAGAATAGGATGACGTGAATGTCCGAAAACGAGCAAGCTCCGACAGAATATGGCGCAGATTCCATCAAAGTTCTCAAGGGGTTGGAGGCCGTGCGCAAACGGCCTGGCATGTACATCGGCGACACCGACGACGGCTCCGGTTTGCACCACATGGTCTATGAGGTCGTGGACAACGGTATCGACGAGGCGCTGGCGGGACATGCGGACCGTGTAACGGTCACAATCCACGCGGATTCCAGCGTTTCAGTAAGCGATAACGGACGCGGTATCCCGGTCGACATTCACGCTGAGGAAGGCGTCTCTGCGGCCGAGGTCATCATGACCCAGCTCCACGCGGGCGGGAAATTTGACAGCAATTCCTACAAGGTTTCTGGCGGTCTGCACGGGGTGGGCGTTTCGGTTGTGAACGCGCTCTCTGATTGGCTGGAACTACGTATCTGGCGCAGCGGCAAAGAACACGTGGCGCGTTTTGAACGCGGTGACACGGTGAAGCATTTGACCGTTGTGGGCGACTGCGGTGATCGCACGGGAACCGAAGTGCGCTTCCTTGCTTCGACCGACACGTTCTCTAACCTCGAATATTCCTTCGAGACGCTGGAAAAGCGTTTGCGGGAACTGGCTTTCCTGAACTCTGGCGTGCGTATTGTTGTTACGGACGAACGCCCGGCAGAGCGGCTTGAGAGTGAGCTGTTCTATGAGGGCGGCGTCAATGAGTTCGTCAAATATCTTGACCGCTCAAAGACGCCCGTGATGGACGCGCCGATCTACATTAAAGGCGAAAAAGACGACATCGGCATCGAGATCGCTATGTGGTGGAATGACAGCTACCACGAGACGGTGCTGCCTTTTACCAACAACATTCCCCAGCGCGACGGTGGTACCCATGTGGCGGGCTTCCGCGGTGCGCTGACCCGCACCATCAACAACTATGCACAATCCTCTGGGATTGCCAAAAAGGAAAAGGTCTCCTTCACTGGCGATGATGCGCGCGAAGGTTTGACCTGTGTGCTGTCGGTAAAAGTACCGGACCCGAAATTTTCCTCTCAGACCAAGGATAAGCTTGTCTCTTCCGAGGTACGCCCGGTGGTAGAGAGCCTAATGGGTGAAAAACTCGCCGAGTGGTTCGAAGAAAATCCCCAAGTGGCCAAGCAGGTCGTCGGCAAAATCATCGAGGCCGCACTGGCCCGAGAAGCAGCGCGCAAGGCCCGCGAACTCACCCGCCGCAAAACCGCGATGGACGTGAATTTCCTTGCAGGCAAGCTCAAGGATTGTTCCGAGAAAGACCCCTCAAAGACCGAAGTCTTCCTCGTCGAGGGTGACTCTGCGGGCGGCTCTGCGCAAACCGGACGCGATCGTCAGACACAGGCCATCCTGCCCCTGAAAGGTAAGATCCTCAACGTGGAGCGTGCCCGGTTTGACCGGATGCTTGGCAGCCAAGAGATTGGCAACCTTGTGATGGCGCTTGGCACCGGCATTGGGCGCGACGAGTTCAACATCGAGAAACTGCGCTACCACAAGATCGTCATCATGACCGACGCGGACGTCGATGGTGCGCACATCCGAACACTCCTCCTCACCTTCTTCTATCGCCAGATGCCGGAGCTGATTGAAGGGGGCTATCTCTATATCGCGCAGCCGCCGCTTTACAAAGTGAGCCGTGGCAAGTCCGAAGTCTACCTGAAGGATCAGGCGGCGATGGAGGAATACCTTATCAATCAAGGGGTTGATGGAGCTATTCTGCGCCTCGGAGATGGATCTGAGATCGCTGGTCAAGACCTGACCCGTGTGGTGGATGAGGCGCGCCGCCTAAATCGTCTGCTGGATGCGTTCCCGACCCATTATCCGCGTCACATCCTTGAGCAGGCCGCGATTGCAGGTGCCTTCGTGCCGGGTGCTGTGGACAGCGATCTGCAGGGCGTCGCCGATAAAGTTGCAACCCGCCTTGACCTGATTGCGCTGGAATATGAGCGCGGCTGGCAAGGGCGCATCACGCAGGATCATGGCATCCGTCTGGCACGTATCTTGCGCGGTGTGGAAGAGGTCCGCACGCTGGATGGGCCGATGCTGCGCTCTGGTGAAGCGCGCAAGACAGGCAGCTTCACCAAATCCTTGCAAGAGATTTATGGTGCACCGGCCGTGCTGCACCGCAAGGATCGCCAGCAAGCCATCTACGGACCGCTTGATCTGCTGAAGGCCATTCTGGAAGAAGGCGAAAAGGGCCTGACGTTGCAGCGTTACAAAGGTCTGGGCGAGATGAACCCGGATCAGCTGTGGGAAACCACATTGGACCCGGATGCCCGGACCCTGTTGCAAGTGCGCGTGGACGATATGATCGAAGCGGATGATCTCTTCACCAAACTGATGGGTGACGTGGTCGAGCCGCGCCGAGAGTTCATTCAGAAAAACGCGCTGAGCGTGGAAAATCTGGACTTCTAAAGCAGCCCTTCGGAGCGAAAGGACAACTCGTCCGAGGCCCCGATGATCAAGTGGTCATGTAAGGTGATGCCAAGCGCGTCCAGTGCGGCCTCTACCTTGCGGGTCATAGCAATATCTGCCTGCGAGGGCGTGGGGTCGCCTGAAGGGTGATTGTGCACTAAAATCAGGGCGCTGGAATTGAGTTCCAGCGCCCGTTTTGCAACCTCGCGCGGATATACAGGCACATGATCGACCGTGCCGCGTCCTTGTTCTTCATCCGCGATCAGGACGTTTTTACGATCCAGATAGAGCACTCGGAACTGCTCGGTTTCGCGATGGGCCATAGCAGTGTGGCAATAATCCAAAAGCGCGTCCCAGCTTGCTATCACTTGCCGCTGCATCACCTTTGCGCGTGCCATGCGCTGCGCGGTAGCCTCGAGGATCTTGAGATCGCAGATCACCGCCTGACCGATGCCCTGTACCTCTGATAACCGTTCTGGCGAAGCGGATAGCACGCGATTAAAGTCGCCAAACTGTGTCAGCAACTGATGCGCCAAGGGTTTGACATCTCTGCGTGGGATGGAGCGAAACAGGATCAACTCAAGGAGTTCATAGTCAGGCAATGCTGCTGCCCCCCCGCTCATGAAGCGGGCGCGCAGGCGGGCGCGATGATCCTTGATGTAGGACGGCAGACGACCCTGTGGCGCTGGAAGGGCAGGGGCTTCATCACTATCCCCAGCCCGCTCCCCAAAGAGGGGCAGCATCTGTTCCTCAAAGCGGCCCGATTTTCCCATATCGCCATCGTGCCGCCATTTTGGTTATCGAGGCGTTAATATGCGGGGCGCGGATCGTGAGGCTAGCAAAAAGAAAAACGCCCCGAAGGGCGTTTTGCAGGTTGAGACGGGCCCGAAGGCCCGTCGGTTGGGCCCAGATCAGCCCTTCATGCCGTCCCAGAAGCTTTTGACCGAGGAGAAGAAGCTGCGGGTTTCAGGGTTGGTGTTTTCCTCTGAAATCTCGTCAAACTCCTTCAGGATCTCCTTCTGGCGAGGGGTCAGGTTAACCGGGGTTTCCACAGCAAGCTCGATGAACATGTCTCCGGTTCCCCCGCCCCGTAGTGCGGGCATGCCTTTGCCTCGCAAACGCATCTGGCGTCCAGACTGGCTGCCTTCTGGGATCTGTACACGGCCTCGTCCCCCGTCGATGGTGGGAACCTCTATGGCACCGCCCAGCGCTGCTTTGGCCATGGAAACCGGCACGCGGCAGTGGAGATTGTTGCCTTCACGCTCAAACAGCTCGTGGCGCGCGACCTCAATAAAGATATAAAGATCGCCCGGAGGGCCACCGCGCAGGCCTGCTTCACCTTCACCGGCAAGGCGGATGCGCGTGCCGGTTTCCACACCTGCCGGGATGTTCACGGAAAGCGAACGATCCTTTTCAACCCGGCCGTGACCATGGCAGGTCTTGCACGGGTTTTTGATCATCTGACCGAGGCCGGAGCATGTCGGACAGGTGCGTTCAACTGTGAAAAAGCCCTGCTGTGCGCGCACTTTACCCATGCCCGAACAGGTCGGGCATGTCGTCGGCTCTGCGCCGCCCTCAGCACCGGTGCCGTCACAGGACGTACAGCTGACCGAAGTCGGCACGTTGATGGTCTTGTGCAGCCCGGCAAACGCCTCCTCTAGGGAGAGGCGCAGGTTGTAGCGCAGATCTGCACCGCGGGTTGCCCGTTGCCGTGCTCCGCCGCGGCCACCGCCACCACCCATGAAGTCGCCAAAGAGATCATCGAAGACATCGGAGAAGGCAGAGGAGAAATCTCCTCCGGGATGCCCACCTGCGCGACCGCCGCCACCACCCATGCCGTTTTCAAATGCGGCATGACCATAGCGATCATAGGCGGCCTTGCGCTCTGGATCTTTTAGAACGTCATAGGCTTCATTGGCTTCTTTGAACTGTGCTTCTGCATCTGGATTGTCCGCATTGCGGTCCGGGTGCAGTTCCTTGGCTTTCTTGCGAAAGCCTTTCTTGATTTCGTCGGCGCTTGCCCCCTTAGAGACACCGAGCACCTCGTAATAGTCACGTTTTGACATCGGAATATCCCTTCTGCCTCAACGAAAGAGGGCCGGTCCGGGGTCGGACCGGCCCATCTTTGGCCAAGGTGCAGCCTTAGCGCTTGTTGTCGTCCAGATCCTCAAACTCGGCATCGACGATGTCGTCGTCGGACCCTGCAGAGGAACCTTCGTCAGCGGCGGTCGGCTCGTCAGAGTCGCCGTCTTCGGCCTGAGCCTTATAGATGGCTTCGCCAAGACGCATAGCAGCCTCGGTGACGTTCTGGATGCCGGATTTGATTTTCTCGGCATTGGCCTTATCGCCCTCGAGGTCGTCCTTGAGCGCGGCAATGGCCAGTTCGATCGCCTCAATCGTGGAGGGGTCAACCTTGTCGCCGTGATCTTCGATCGATTTCTCGGTCGAGTGGATCAGGCTTTCGGCCTGGTTGCGTGCTTCAATGAGCTCACGACGTTCCTTGTCCGCCTCGGCATTGTCCTCGGCGTCCTTGACCATCTTTTCGATGTCCTCGTCAGAGAGACCGCCGGATGCCTGAATGGTGATGTTCTGCTCTTTGCCAGTGCCTTTGTCCTTGGCAGAGACCGAGACGATACCATTGGCGTCGATGTCGAAGGTCACCTCGATCTGTGGCATGCCACGCGGTGCGGGCGGGATGTCTTCGAGATTGAACTGACCGAGCATCTTGTTGTCGGCCGCCATCTCGCGCTCACCCTGGAACACGCGAATGGTCACAGCATTCTGGTTGTCTTCGGCAGTGGAGAAGACCTGCGACTTTTTCGTCGGGATGGTGGTGTTGCGGTCGATCAGACGGGTGAAGACACCGCCGAGGGTCTCAATGCCCAGGGACAGTGGGGTCACGTCGAGAAGAACAACATCCTTCACGTCGCCTTGCAGAACACCGGCCTGAATGGCGGCACCCATGGCAACCACTTCGTCAGGGTTCACACCCTTGTGCGGCTCCTTGCCGAAGAATTTGGTCACCTCTTCGATGACTTTCGGCATGCGGGTCATACCACCGACCAGAACAACCTCGTCGATGTCGGACGCGGACAGGCCAGCATCCTTCAGCGCGGCGGCGCAAGGCTTCATGGAGTTCTTGATCAGGTCGCCAACGAGGGTCTCCAGCTTCGCGCGGGTCAGCTTCATCACCATGTGAAGCGGCTGGCCGGTCGAAGAATCCATCGAGATGAACGGCTGGTTGATCTCGGTCTGGCTGGAGGAGGACAGCTCGATCTTGGCTTTTTCGGCGGCCTCTTTCAGACGCTGCAGCGCCATCTTGTCTTTAGTCAGATCAACGCCGTGCTCTTTTTTGAACTCATCCGCGAGGTAGTTCACGATGCGCATGTCGAAGTCTTCACCGCCGAGGAACGTGTCACCGTTGGTGGATTTCACTTCAAACAGGCCATCGTCGATCTCGAGGATGGTAACGTCAAAGGTACCGCCACCAAGGTCATAGACTGCGATGGTCTGAGTTTCGGCTTTGTCGAGACCATAGGCAAGCGCAGCCGCGGTCGGCTCGTTGATGATGCGCAGCACTTCGAGGCCAGCAATCTTGCCGGCGTCTTTGGTGGCCTGACGCTGGGCGTCGTTAAAATACGCTGGAACGGTGATGACCGCCTGCGTCACTTCTTCACCAAGATAGCTCTCGGCGGTTTCTTTCATCTTACCGAGGATGAAAGCGGAAATCTGGGAGGGGGAGTACTTCTCGGATTTGGCTTCTACCCAAGCGTCTCCGTTACCGCCGTCGATCACGTTGAACGGCAGGTTCTTTTTGTCTTTGGCGAGGTCGCTGTCGTCGAACCGGCGGCCAATCAGGCGCTTCACACCAAAAATGGTGTTGTCCGGGTTGGTCACGGCCTGACGTTTTGCAGGCTGGCCAACAAGGCGCTCTTCATCGGTGAAGGCGACGATGGAGGGGGTGGTGCGTGCACCTTCTGCGTTCTCAATCACGCGGGGTTGAGAGCCGTCCATGATGGCGACGCAGGAGTTGGTGGTACCGAGGTCAATCCCGATCACTTTGCTCATTGTGTTCGATCCCTTTTACTTCACAAGGCGATTACCCGAAGCCGAAACCCGTTTTGGCATTCCGGCCCCGATTCAGTTGCGATAGGGTCTGCACCCGACCGCTTCCCGGCGTATATAGGGAGCGAAAATCACCCCTGCAACCGCGCGATTGCCCAGTCATAGGCAATTGTGGGCGGTTTTGCGACAAACAGAGTGAAGATTGGGTAAATGGCACGGCTCAAGGTGCGCGGATTCGAAATTCACAAGGGTTTTCTCGCCGCCGAAGCGCAGCGGGAGTTGATTCAGGCGTTGCGCCCGGTGTTGCGTGCAGCGCCATTGTTTTCGCCAGAAGTCCCCGGGGGCGGTCAGATGTCGGTTCGCATGACCTCTGCTGGTACCTATGGGTGGTTCAGCGACAAAAGCGGGTATCGGTACGCAGATCGCCACCCTTCGGGGCAGGCATGGCCGGAGATTCCGGCCGAAGTCCTGAAAATCTGGGCTAAGCTCATTGACCGGGATCGAATGCCGGATTGCTGTCTGTTCAACTATTATGGCGAAGGCGCTCGCATGGGCCTGCATCAGGACAAAGACGAAGCGGATTTTTCCTATCCGGTGGTGTCGATATCTTTGGGTGATGACGGCTTGCTGCGTGTTGGGGGCACGTCACGCAAAGAGAAGACGGAATCGATCTGGCTCAACTCTGGCGACGTTGTGGTAATGGGAGGGGATGCGCGTCTGGCCTATCATGGGGTGGATCGCATTCGGTTTCGCTCCTCCCGGCTATTGCCGAAAGGCGGTCGCGTGAACCTCACACTGAGAGTTGTGACCTGAGCGGCAAGGCGCGTATATCAGCGCTTTGCACCCCAACTGAGCGACACCGAGCGACGTGTGTAAAATTCGCCCATAAGCCCCAGCACAAGGAAGATAAGTGTGAGCCACACAGTATATTCCCACCATGTGACGTGAGGGTTGTAGTTGATAAAAATATAGCCACGCGCCTGATCGATCGTGTGGAACAGCGGATTCCAGATGAACATTGGCAACATGTATCCGGGGAGCGTGTTTGCCAAAACCATTTTGCCTGAAAACAACATGTTAGAGCGCTGATAGATCGTGGAGATGATCCCAATTGCACCCGGCAGCCAGGGTTTCAATACATAAAGAACCAGCCCGATTGCCGCGCCAGAGGCCCATGACAGGAGCATCATTCCAAACGCCGGAATGGGCTCCTCGATATGGATCGGGGTAAAGGCCACGTGATAGGCAAACAGAATAATCAGCATCGACAACACCTGTAGATACAGCGCCCCAAGCGCAGCCGACAGGATGGCGATCGTGGTGTTCATCGGGGCGTGCTGCATCATCGGGCTTGATGCCCCTTCGGCCCCCACGACCGCACCCACTGTTTTGGTATGGGTCATGAACAGGAATACGCCAGACATCATGTAAAGGAGGAAGTCGCCGCGGATCGCAGCGCCTTTGATGCCCATCACAGTGAACATGAAGTAGAAGAACATCACAAACATCACCGACTGGACGATATTTGTGCCGAGGGCCATGAATGCGTTGTTATGTTTCGACCGGACACTCCTCACCACCGAGTGAAAGACAACTTCACTCAGCGTGATGGCGCGTGAAAGCGACGATTTATCGGTACGATAACGAAACATGGCCTCAGGATTCAGCAGTATGTGGCTTATTCTCGCATGGATTTCTTGCTGATCCATTGCGAAGTAAGCATAAGAAGCACAAATCTTTGTGGCAATATGTGGGTCTTCGGGAGGTCTTCGAGTGAATTATGACGATCTGGTTGTGGTGATGCGGCGTCTGGCACTGGAGGCCGGAGACAAGATCATGGAGATCTACAATGCGGATGACTTCGAGGTAAAACAGAAGTCCGACGACAGCCCGGTGACTGCCGCCGATGAGGCCGCCGATGCCTTGATCTCCGCAGGCTTGCGGGCGGCATTTCCGGGTGTGTTACTGGTGACTGAGGAACAGGCAGAGTCTCACAGCGCCAAGGGCGACACTTTCCTGATCGTCGATCCGTTGGATGGCACCAAAGAATTCATCAATCGGCGCGGTGATTTTACCGTCAATATCGCTTACGTCGAAGCAGGTGTGCCGACCCGTGGCGTGGTCTATGCGCCCGCGCGCGAACGGATGTTCTACACGCTCGCAGATGGCTCTTCTGTCGAGGAAAAAGGCCCCTTTGCAAAAGATGTTGCTGGTGAGACCGTCGCCCTTCGCGTTGCCGACAGTGATAACAACGCATTGCTGGTCGTTGCGTCGAAATCTCATCGTGATCAGGTGACGGACGATTACATCAACAAATACAATGTCAAAGACACCCGCAGTGCCGGCTCGTCTCTCAAGTTTTGCCTTGTGGCTACCGGTGAGGCGGATCTCTACCCACGGGTTGGTCGCACGATGGAGTGGGACACTGCAGCCGGTCACGCCGTTTTGAATGGGGCCGGTGGTACGGTGGTGCGTTTTGATGACCACAGCCCGCTGCGTTACGGCAAAGAAGGTTTCGCAAACCCGTTCTTCATCGCTCATGCGCCCGCCGTCGAGTTAAAAGAGGCATAAATGTCCGTCCTGATTGTGATCCCGGCGCGCTATGCGTCCACCCGTTACCCGGGTAAACCGCTCGCGGAACTCACTGGTGCAACCGGCAAAACGCGCACCTTGATTGAACGCTCTTGGCGCGCAGCCTGTGATGTTGACGGCGTGGACCGCGTGGTGGTCGCGACGGACGACGACCGCATTAAGGAGGCCGCTGAAGGGTTCGGGGCGGAGGTGGTTATGACCTCAACTGAGTGCGCCAATGGGACCGAACGCTGTGCAGAAGCGCATGCGGCATTGGGCGGAAACTTTGAGGTGGTCGTGAACCTGCAGGGTGACGCACCGCTGACGCCGCCATGGTTCATCGAGGACTTAGTAAACGGGTTGAAAGCTGCACCTGATATGGGGCTCGCCACACCTGTACTGCGGTGCGATGGCGCGACGCTCAACAGTTTGCTGCAGGATCGCCGAGAGGGGCGGGTTGGCGGCACCACTGCGGTTTTTGCCGCAGATCACAGCGCACTTTACTTCTCTAAGGAGGTAATCCCTTACCAGTCAGGTGCTTATGAGGATGCCGACGACACCCCTGTGTTCCATCATGTCGGCGTTTATGCCTACCGCCCGGATGCGCTTGCGGCTTATCCGGATTGGCCGGTGGGGCCGCTGGAAACACTTGAGGGGCTAGAACAGCTGCGCTTTCTTGAGAACGGGCGCAAGATCCTGTGTGTGGTTGTTGAGGCACGGGGGCGCGAGTTCTGGGAACTCAACAACCCACAAGACATGCCGAAAATTGAATCAATGATGCTAAAGATGGGGCTGGAATAGGCGAATTTGCGCAAAACTGGTTTAAATAACCGGTGCTGGCCTGAAACTTATGACGCAGTTTGGGGTTCACCCTTCAGTCGTCATGAAACTGTGGTTGAAGGGGTGACGTCTGTCGGTCCGGGTCAACTTCGATAAAAATTGAGAGTTTGAATGCCTAGAAAAGTAACAAAAGCTATTTTCCCCGTGGCGGGCCTCGGCACGCGCTTCCTTCCGGCAACAAAATCGGTGCCAAAGGAGATTATGACTCTCGTTGACCGACCGCTGGTGCAATACGCAATCGATGAGGCGCGTGCTGCTGGCATCAAGGAATTTATCTTTGTCACCTCGCGCGGCAAGGGCGCTCTCGAAGACTATTTTGACCACGCACCTGTTCTGGAGCAGGAACTTCGCAAAAAGGGCAAGGATGAGCTGCTCGAAGTTCTTAAATCTACCAACATGGATTCTGGTGCGATCGCCTATATCCGCCAGCACAAGGCGCTTGGTTTGGGGCACGCAGTATGGTGTGCCCGTCGCTTGATCGGAGATGAGCCTTTTGCTGTAATGCTGCCCGACGATGTGATTGCTGCAGAAAAACCCTGTTTGCAGCAGATGGTTGAGGCTTACGAGGAAACTGGCGGCAACATGGTTGCGGCGATGGAAGTCGCGCCGGAGAAAACCTCATCATACGGTATTCTGGACGTCAAAGACAGCAACGACGCTGTGGTTTCGGTGAACGGGATGGTCGAAAAACCCAAGAGCGCAGACGCGCCCTCAAATCTTGCGGTGATCGGGCGTTACATCCTGTCACCTTCGGTGCTGAATAACCTCAACAAGCGCAAACAGGGTGCCGGTGGTGAAATTCAGCTGACCGATGCAATCGCCGAGGATATTGCGCGCGACGTTCCGGTCTATGGCTATCGCTTTAATGGGCGCCGTTTTGACTGCGGTTCGAAATCCGGGTTCCTGCAGGCGACGGTTGCCTTTGCACTGGAGCGCGAAGAACTGCGTGATGACCTGATGGAGTATATCTCCACTGTGGTACCTTCACGCAGCGCTGCGGAATAAGTGGCGCTTCACTCCCCGAATTTAGGCCCGCCCCTTTTGCGGGGCGGCTTTTTCTTGAGCGTTCCTGACACAGATTTCATCTAGGAGGCAGGCGAGAGTGACCTATGTATTGGTGACGGGAGGAGCGGGCTACATCGGCTCCCATGCGTGTAAGGCACTCAAACAGGCAGGCTATACGCCTGTCACATACGACAATTTGGTGACCGGCTGGCAGGATGCTGTCAAATTCGGCCCCTTTGAGCAGGGCGACTTGACGGATCGAACCCGCCTTGATGAAGTGTTTGCCCGCTATCAACCCGTTGCGGTCATGCACTTTGCCGCCCTCAGCCAAGTGGGCGAGGCGATGTCAGAGCCGGGGCGCTATTGGGCCAATAATGTTGGTGGCTCCTTGTGTTTGATCGAGGCGGCAGTTGCTGCCGGATGTCTGGATTTCGTCTTCTCCTCCACCTGTGCCACTTACGGCGAACATGACAATGTGGTGTTGGATGAAAACACGCCGCAACAGCCGCTGAATGCCTATGGAGCGTCAAAACGCGCGGTTGAGGATATCCTGAGGGACTTCGAGGCCGCCTATGGGCTGCGCAGTGTGATCTTTCGCTATTTTAACGTGGCGGGTGCAGATCCGGAGGCCGAGGTCGGGGAATTCCATCAGCCAGAAACGCATTTGGTGCCACTGATGATCCAAGCCATAAAGGGCGAGCGCGCGGCGCTCACCGTATTTGGCACCGACTATGACACGCCGGACGGCACCTGCATTCGTGATTATGTCCATGTTTGCGATTTGGTCGATGCTCATATCCTTGGTCTTAAATGGCTTGAGGAAGGCAAAGGCAGCCGTGTTTTCAATCTAGGCACCGGAAGCGGATTTTCCGTAAAGGAAGTGCTGTCGCATTCTCGGGCCGTTACCAACACCGAAGTGCCCCATGTGATTGGAGAGCGCCGCGCCGGTGATTGCACCAAACTGGTGTCCGGGTCTGTTCGCGCGGGTCATGAACTGGGCTGGGAGCCAAAACGCTCCACCCTGGATCAGATGATTGCCGATGCGTGGCGCTGGCATCAAAGCGGCCATTACGAGCGTTAATATGACTGCGCCGCAGCTGCCTCCGATCTCGCTTATGTCAGCCTATCGGCTGCGTATAAAGCGGCGGCGGTATCTGTGGCGTGCCTTTCGGGCACGTCGAGATCTGCGCTCCATTGCGGACAACACGGCCCATATTGCGCAAAATGATATCCTCGTCGTGGTTGTTTTGCGCAATGAGTCCCTACGCTTGCCTTATTTTCTGGACCACTACCGAAGACTTGGCGCGGCGCATTTTCTTGTGGTGGATAATGCCAGCGACGATGGCAGCTTCGCGCTGTTGCAACGCGAAGCACAGCGTGGGGACCTGTCTCTGTGGCAGGCGGATGGCAGCTATCGTGACAGCCGTTTTGGTCTGGATTGGTCAGGCTGGCTCTTGATGCATTTCGGTCATCGCCATTGGTGCCTCACCGTGGATGTGGATGAGTTGCTGGTTTACCCCGAGATGGACCAGATGCCGCTCCCTATGTTGACCGACCGGCTTGAACAGATTGGGCAGACGGGGTTTGGCGCGTTGATGCTTGACCTCTACCCGAAAGGGCCATTGGGGGCGCAGGACTACCGCGCCGGACAGGATCCGACAGAGGTACTTCGGTGGTTTGACGAAGCCCCCTATCGCGCGGTGCGGCAGGCCCCGCAGGGCAACCTCTGGCTTCAGGGTGGCGCACGTGAGCGCGCGTTTTTTAGCAATACGCCCGAACGCAGTCCAACGCTGAACAAGATCCCCTTGATCCGCTGGCACTGGCGCTATGCCTATACCAATTCGACCCACGCGCTTTTGCCGCGGGCGTTAAACGCGCTCTATGATGGCGTAAAAGGGCAGCTGCCCTCAGGCGTATTGCTCCATACGAAGTTTCTACCCGAAGTGGTCGGAAAAGCGGCAGTTGAACGCAACCGCGCTGAACATTTCCACACACCGTCGATGTTTGACGGCTACTACACACAGATTGAAGCCCGACCCGACCTCTGGCACCCTGAGGCGCAGCAATACCGTACGCCGGAGCAACTGGCGGACCTGGGGCTTTGTCGGGGTTTTGACGAAGATGTCATAAGCCTACCCTCGCGGCGTAACCAATTCTAAACGCATTGTTTCCTAATCGTGGACATGACATATTAATGCGAACTTGCGCGGGTTGAGGCGACCGGCGCCTGTATCGGGGTCTTGGGGCAGATTCCGGAGAGCGGGGACACTGAATTGGGGCTTTGGGACTCTTACCGTATGCGGATCAGGCGCAAGCGCCGGCTTCTGCGTGCGTTAAGGAAATCTCGAAATTTACGTTGCGTGCAAAACAACACAGGTCGCATCCGTCCCGGTGATATTTTGCTCGTCTGCACCTTTCGCAACGAGCAGATCCGACTGCCTTACTTTCTGCAGTATTATCGCAGCCTCGGGGTGAATCACTTCCTGTTTATCGACAATGGGTCAAGCGACGGTGCGCAGGGCTATTTGTCGGGCATGGGAGACGTCTCTGTCTGGAATGCACGCGGCAGCTATAAGCGGGCCACTTTCGGCGTCGATTGGGTCAATGCGTTGTTGCGCAAATACGGCCATGACCACTGGTGCCTTGTCGTCGACGCTGATGAGCTGTTCGTCTATCCGTTTTGCGATACGCGCCCGGTGCGCGCGCTGACAGATTGGCTGGACAGTTCGCAAATTCGCAGCTTTTCCGCGATGCTTCTGGATGTCTATCCCAAGGGGCGCATTGACGAGGTGCCTTACCAGCCGGGGCAGGATCCGCTGGACATTGCCCATTGGTTCGACAGCGGAAATTACACGATCACGCGAAATGCGCGCTACGGCAACCTGTGGATACAGGGTGGCCCGCGTGCGCGGGTGTTTTTTGCTGACCGACCTAAGCTAGCACCTGCGCTGAATAAAATCCCATTGGTCAAATGGGATCGTCGCTACGCCTATGTCAGCTCGACCCATATGCTTTTGCCGCGTGGTCTCAATCAGGTTTATGAAACCGATGGCGGCGAAAAAGCCAGCGGCATCCTGATGCACACGAAATTCCTCAACACTTTCACCGCCAAGGCCGAAGAGGAACTCAAACGCCGACAGCATTACGCGGGCTCCATTGAATATACGGCCTACGCCAAAACAGCCGACGCCGCGCCTGAGCTGTGGTGCAAGTGGAGCGAAAAATACATCAACTGGCGCCAGTTGGAGATCCTCGGCCTGATGTCCAAAGGGAACTGGGCATGAGTAACGTCGGCGTCATCATGCTGGTGCACACGGCTTTGGACCGCGCGGAACAGGTTGTGCGGCATTGGACGGCCTCAGGCTGCCCCGTGGTATTGCATGTAGACCGACAGGTAGACCGAAAGGTGTTTCAGGCGTTTTGCGCGCGCCTGAAGAACGATCCATTGGTACGGTTTTCACGCCGTCATCGCTGCGAATGGGGCACATGGGGGATCGTCGAAGCCTCTCAATGTGCGTCTGAGTTAATGCTTTCAGAGTTTGCTGATGTGGATCATGTCTACTTGGCATCCGGTTCTTGCTTGCCTTTGCGCCCCGTTCAGGAATTGCAGACCTATCTGGCAGCACGGCCTGATATCGACTTTATCGAGAGCGCCACAACTGCGGATGTCCCTTGGATCGTGGGCGGTCTCAGCACTGAACGCTTTACCTTGCGGTTCCCGTTCTCGTGGAAAAAACGCCGCAGATTGTTTGACGGCTATGTGCGGTTGCAACGTAGGCTGAAACTGCGCCGCCGTATCCCAGCCGGGCTGGTACCGCATATGGGAAGCCAATGGTGGTGCCTAACCCGTCGCACCCTCACGGCTATTCTCACAGATGCGGACCGGGCGCGATATGACGCCTATTTTCGCCACGTCTGGATACCGGACGAGAGCTACTATCAGACCCTCGCACGCCTGCATTCCGACAATATCGAGAGCCGTTCCCTGACGCTGTCGAAATTTGACTATCAGGGCAAACCGCATGTTTTTTACGACGACCATTTGCAATTGTTGCGTCGCTCGGATTGCTTTGTCGCGCGCAAGATCTGGCCCCATGCGGAGCGGCTTTATCAGGCGTTCCTGTCGCCCACAGCCGCCGATATCAACCGCACCGAACCAAATCCGGGCAAGATCGACCGGATCTTTGCCAAGGCGGTAGAGCGGCGCACGCGGGGGCGTAAGGGCCTCTATATGCAGAGCCGCTACCCCGCAAAAGGAGTTGAAAATCAACAGACCTGCGGGGCCTATTCGATGTTTCAGGGCTTCTCAGAGCTGTTTGAAGACTTTGAAAGCTGGCTTGCACGCGCCACGGGTGCACGGGTGCATGGTCATCTCTTCGCCCCAGAGCGGGCAGAGTTTTCCGGCGGACAGAAATTGTTCAATGGCTGTCTCAGTGACAGTGCATTGCACCGCGACCGCAATCCACAAAGCTTTCTCACCAATTTGATCTGGAACACCCGGGGCGAACGTCAGTGTTTTCAGTTTGGCCCACGCGACACTCAGGCGGCCAACTGGTTCATTGCGCAGGACAGCAATGCGCAAATCTCGGTGATTTCCGGGGCGTGGTCTGTGTCGTTGTTCAAGACCAATCGCAGCTTTGCGGATCTACGTCGTGAGGCGGCTAAGTTGCAGCGAATTGAAGCGGAGCATCTGAAAATCCTGCGCGGACGCTGGACCAACGCGCGTATTCGGGTCTGGAGTATGGCGGAGTTCATTGAGGCCCCGATGGAGAACCTGCAAACTATTATTGATGAAATCGGTCCAATCTCGCGCAGCCATATCGCAGAGGCTCCGCGTATGGTGGATCTGACCGGCTTTGGCCAGTTTCTGCAAAACCTGAAAAATCAGGGAATGCATCCCTATCTGATGGGCGATTTCCCCACCACACCCGCACCGGCGCGCCCTGCGCGCCCGATGCGCAAAACCTATGTTGTGAAGTAGTCAGATGCCCGGCAGTTTTACCTCCTTTGTGGTGCTTGCAGAGATGCGCACCGGTTCGAATTTTCTCGAGGCGAACCTCAATGCGCTTGAGGGGGTGACTTGCCATGGCGAGGCGTTTAACCCGCATTTCATCGGCTACCCCAATTCCACAGAGATCCTTGGTATCTCGCAACAGCGGCGCGAGGATGACCCGCACCAGCTTTTGGCGGCGATCCGTGATGACGCAGACCTAGGTGGATTTCGCTATTTTCATGATCACGATCCCCGCATCCTTGATACGATCCTTGATGATCCGCAGGTGGCAAAGATCATCCTGACCCGTAATCCGCTCGATAGTTATGTGTCGTGGAAGATCGCGCAGGCCACAGGGCAGTGGAAGCTTACCAATGTTAAGCGGCGCAAAGATGCCAAAGCCATATTTGATACAGAGGAATTTGGCGAACATGTAGATCGGCTGCAGGAGTTTCAGGTCGCTGTGTTGAACCATCTGCAGCGCAGTGGCCAGACCGCGTTTTATATCGCTTATGAGGATCTTCAGGACCTTGATGTAATGAACGGGTTGGCGGCGTGGCTGGGGGTTCCTGCGCGCTTAGATGCGCTGGATGACAAGCTAAAACGCCAGAACCCGGCGCCAGTGATCTCTAAAGTCAAAAACCCGGACGAAATGATCGGTGCGCTTTCGGGAATGGATCGGTTTAACCTGACACGCACCCCGAATTTTGAACCGCGCCGTGGGCCTGCAGTTCCGGGATATGTCGCGGGTGTGGTAACGCCGATCCTCTATATGCCCGTCCGCAATGGTCTGGAGACGCATGTGACCAACTGGATGGGTGGGCTTGATAAAGTTTCTGCTGATGGGCTGATCACCGGGATGAACCAAAAGCAGTTGCGGCAATGGCGACATAGCAACCCGGGCTATCGCAGCTTTACCGTGGTGCGTCACCCTTTGGCGCGTGCGCATGATGTCTTTTGCACCAAGATCCTGTCGCGCGGTCCGGGCACGATGAAACAGATCCGAAATACGCTGCGGCGGCAGTTTAATCTCGAGATCCCGCAGGAAAACCCGGATGAGAGCTATACCCGCCCGATGCATCGTGCCGCGTTCGAGCAGTTCCTGACCTTTCTCAAGGCCAATCTCGCGGGGCAGACTGCGATCAGAGTGGACGCGCGCTGGGCCAGTCAGGCGCAGATTATCAGCGGTTTTGCAGACCTTGGTGCTCCCGATCTGATCCTGCGTGAGGATGAACTGGTAGAGGATTTACCGTGGCTGGCACGCAAGCTCGGACGAATGGCTCCGGGCGATGTGCCACCTGTGCCTGATGATCGGCCCATTGCGCTTGCTGATATCTATGATGAAAAGCTCGAAGCTCTCTGTCGCGCGGTTTATGCGCGCGACTATCTGACCTTCGGTTTTGAGGATTGGGCACGACCCGAGGGCTGAAACCTGAACAGGTCGCCGATCTAAGCGGCCTGAACCGACTGACTCTCAGTGAGAATAGTATGTAAGGTCGCCGGGTCCGGGTTGGCCCGCAATTTGGTGCAAAAGCTCTGCTCACGTAGGGTCCGTGACACCAAAGCAAGGGCTTTCAGGTGCTCAACACCCGCATCTACCGGTGCGAGCAGGGCAAAGACAATATCTACGGGTTGGCGATCCACCGCGCCGAAATCCAGTGGTTTTTCCAAGGAAATAAAGACACCAACAACGCGGTCAATCCCGTCGAGGCGCGCGTGGGGCAGGGCGACGCCATGTCCCACACCGGTTGGTCCGAGGCTCTCTCGATCGAGAAGCGCTTCGACAGTAAGTTGGGCTTTTAACCCGTAGGCTGCTTGCGCAACTTCAGCCACTTCCTGAAACAGGCGCTTTTTGCTCGACGCCGCTCCGATAACACGGACGGCCTCCTGCTTGAGGATGTTCGAAATCTGCATTGCCACTGCTCCATTCGGGGTGAAGGGGCCTTATCCTGGCCCCTTCGCAATTCAATCAGGGATCGATCCAGCCGATGTTGCCATCTTCGCGCCGATACACCACGTTCAGTCCGTCTTTACCTTCGTTGCGGAACACCAGAACGGGAGAGCCAGCAAGCTCCATCTGCATGACGGCCTCACCCACCGACAGCGATGGGATCTTGGTTTCCATCTCCGCCACGATAATGGGCTGCAGCGAGTCCGGCTCCACGTCGGATTCCACTTCTTCAGACGCGAGGATATACGAGCTAGCCCCCATAAGTTCAACCGGCTCGGCCCGATCGCGGTGATGGTCCTTCAACCGCCGCTTGTAACGGCGTAGCTGTTTGTCCATCTTTTCAAGGCAGGCCTCAAAAGACGCATAGATCTCAGTAGCATGAGCCTTTGCCTGACAGGTAAGCCCGGTGGACAGGTGCACGATTGCTTCGCAGACAAATTCATGCGCGTTGCGGGAGAAAACGACCTGAGCATCAGTCGGTCGGCCTGCGTATTTCTCCAAGACCGCACTTAGCTCCGTCTCTACGTGAGTTTGCAGAGATTCGCCGATGTCGATCTGTTTTCCGCTGACTTTGTAACGCATGTGATCTCCTTTTTGTGTTGCCTGGGTCCGCACAGCAGGGTGCGAAGTGTGTGCACAGTCTGTTTCAGGATCGCCAGGAAGGATGGGCACAATGTGCAGCATGCAGAAAGCGGTACCCCGAAATCGGGATTGCCAGGTAGACTGCAGCGGGTTGCACATGTGCCATACGTCAATTCGATGACAAAGCCCGCACGGAGTCAATGCAATTCAGCGTGCATTTTGCGGGGGTAGACAACTTGTCGGCGAGCCCTCGCCAAATGAGAGCGTTAAGTGATCGTATGACCACCATTATATGCCCAAAGACCAGTGGACACAGCCAAGGTCAGGAAATGCGGAAGTTGTCACCAAGATAGACCCGCCGGACGTTTTCGTTCTCGACTACCTCAGAGGGGCTGCCAGACATTAGTACTTGTCCGTCGTGCAGGATATAGGCCCGATCAACGATTTCCAGCGTTTCGCGAACGTTGTGATCCGTGATCAAAACGCCGATGCCTCGTGTCTTGAGGTCCGCCACAAGATTCCGGATGTCGCCGACAGAAATCGGGTCAACGCCCGCAAAAGGCTCATCAAGAAGCAGATATTTTGGATCAGCCGCAAGGCAGCGTGCGATCTCCACCCGGCGGCGTTCCCCCCCCGACAGAGCCAGCGCAGGGGCGCGACGCAGATGTTCGATAGAGAAATCCGAGAGCAGTTCTTCGAGGCGTTCACGGCGTTTGTGGTCATCAGAGACCGCAATATCCAATACCGCTGAGATATTGTCCTCGACCGAGAGGCCGCGAAAGATCGACATTTCCTGCGGCAGATAGCCGATACCCATGCGCGCGCGGCGATACATCGGCAATGAGGTGACATTCTGGCCGTCAAGCGTAACCCGCCCGGCCTCAGGAAAGACCAGACCGGCGATGGTGTAAAAACTGGTGGTCTTGCCAGAGCCATTCGGCCCCAGCAGTGCCACCACTTCACCGCGGTTGAGTTCCATCGACACGTCGCGGATCACCACGCGTTTGCGATAGCTCTTGCGCATCTTTTCAATGCGCAGCCCGGACGAGCCGGAGGTGACTTCTAACTTTGGTTTGGCCATCAGTTGCCGCCACTGCCCGGAAGAGTGGTACGGACGCGACCGCTCAGTGTGGCGTTTCCGGTGGTGATATTGACTGTCATCTGTTCTGCGCCCAGCGTATTGCCCTGTTGGGTCAAAAGCACATCGCCGCGCATCACTACGGTGCCGCTCTCAATGGTGTAATCGGCCTCGCGCGCCTCGGCGGCATCCTCGCCGCTGACCAGCAACACATTGCCGCGCGCCTCCAGGCGTTCGATCCCGTTGCCCTCAGCCCGTCTGACCACCAGAACATTGTCCGCACTCAGGCGCATCTCGCCTTGAATGATCAACACGCTACCGGTCAGCAATGCAGAGCCATCTTCCTGATTTACGCTCATATTGTCGGAGGTAATGTCGACTGGTTGCGACGTGTCCGTCTGCAGCACCCCAAAGGACACACCTGTCCCCTGCGCCATCAGGGCGGGGGCATGCACAAGGGCTGTCAAACCAAAGAGAATAACAAATGTCAGTCGTCGCACGGGTTATCTTTCTACTTTTGCAGGATCGTACACCAGCTTTACGCCTTCCGTGAACTCTATATGTACCGGGGCGTTCTTCGAATCCGTGAAGATCCGCATCGTTCCGGCGCTAAAATCTCCCATTGGCCCCTCTGCGGTAACAGCGCCGGGGCTGATCACCTCCAGACCGCTGAGCTGTGCATTCAACCGCTCGGTTTCAACACGGGTTCCATCGGGGGTCAAAATCCGCACATTGCCCATCAATATGGCGCTGTCCTGATCCGGGCGAATGGAGCCGCTGTCCGAGAGCATCAGAATACGGCGGCCCTCGGTGGTGAGGATCTCCGCTTCGAGGTCGCTGGCAGAGGCCCCTTCGCCACCACCGCCGGGCAACGCCTTGGTGGCGGCAATGGTAATTTCCTGCCCGGTGGCCGTTGTGCCGGTAAAGAAGGGAGCGGTCACCTGCTGGCCGCGCAGCCGGTTTTCCAGCTCAAAATCCGCAAATGGGATCGAGGGGTCGGTATTGATGGTCCGCGAGATCAAAAACAGCGTCGACAGCAGCGCCAGTGCGGCCAGCGGTAGCGCAACCTTGAGATAAGAGACGACGCGTGAATAGCGATCCATGGCTGTGTCTCCTCTCTGTTATCGTGTTGCTATTAATGCCGCACTCAATGCGTGATACGGCGAGATGACGTCAGGAATGGGCGAAAATATCGGTATCCGGCCAGCCAGCCAGATCCAGTCGTGCGCGGGTTGGCAGAAAATCAAAACAGGCTTGCGCCAGATCGCTGCGCCCTTCGCGGGCCAGCCGTAGATCCAGAGCGTCGCGCAGCCGGTGCAGGTGCAACACATCCGAAGCCGCATAGTCCATCTGCGCCCGAGTGAGCGTGTCCGCACCCCAGTCGCTCATCTGCTGCTGCTTGGAGATATCCTGTCCCAGCAGATCCTGTGTCAGGTTCTTCAGCCCATGACGGTCGGTGTAGGTTCGTACCAATCGGCTGGCGATCTTGGTGCAGTAAACTGGCGCGGTCAGTGCGCCAAAGCGGTGGTAAAGTGCCGCAATGTCAAACCGACCGTAATGAAACAGCTTCAGCACGTCCGGGTTGGTCAGCATTGAGGTCAGGTTCGGTGCTTCGGTCTGATCTTTGCTGATCTGCACCAGATGTGCATCTCCATCGCCGCCCGACATTTGCACCACACACAGGCGGTCGCGATGCGGGTTCAGACCCATGGTTTCGCAGTCAATGGCAACCACGGGGCCCAGATCGACAGAATCCGGAAGGTCGTTCTGGTATAGATGCGTGGCCACGTCGCGGTCCCTGATCTGGCTGTGTGATGTGAATTGAGATCGACATAGGCGCTTTGGATGGTGAACTCAACAGGCTCGCCCCTCCGGAACAGTGGGAAAGCGCGCATCTCGATCCCATTATCGCCCGACGCATTGCTCCCTGTGGTGTTGTATATCGTGAAATGCTAATGTCAGGCAGCCAGATTGAGTCCTCAGTCCAGCCTGTTGTTCGTATTCTCGCGCGTCATTGTCTGCGCGAATACCTGTAAGGCCTGAGGAAGTTATGAGTTTTCACCCCCGTATGATGGCTGCCATTCATGGCTTTACGCCACTTTCTGACAGCAGCACGTTTTCCGCAGACGGCTTAGCGGTGGATTGTTGGCATGTCCGCAACAGCGCTCATGCGGGCGGGCATTACGTGTCACGTCATCCCCGTTTTGTGATCATGCGCGATGGGTATCGCATCCCACTGAGCGAGACCCGAGATGGTGATCTGCAGCATTGCGCCGCCTGTTTTGTCCCCGCAGGCATGGAGGTCTGGAGTAAGATCGCGCAACCCGGCACGTTGCGCCACATGGATATCCATGTGTCACAGGATCGGCTGCATGGTTTAATGGGACGTCCGCCCGAAACTATTGCTCCATTCTTCCTGCGCGATTTACGTACCATCAGCCCTTTGGTTCAAATGCTGGCGGACCCTGACCGACCGGAACCACTGCGCGAGAAGCTTGCTGATTGCATTATTCTGGAGCTTCTCAATCAGCGTTCGACGCAACGTGAGATTGTCTCAGATACGCATGTGGTGGGCCGTCTGCAGGGGTATGTCCGTCAAAACCTCGACCGCAAGATCGGAGTTGATGACATGGCCGCTGATGTTGGCTTGTCACGCAGCCAGCTCAATCGCGTGATGCGCCGCACGTCTGGCCTGTCGCCATACCGCTGGGTCTTGGCGCAACGCATCGAGCATGCCAAAGCGCAGCTTGCGAGTGGGCAGAGCTTTGCCGAGGTGGCATTGCATTCGGGGTTTGCGGATCAGGCCCACTTCAACCGGGTGTTCAAATCCCTGACCGGGCAGGTGCCCAGCGATTGGATGAATGAACCAACCCAATCAGTTTCTGCGCCGATCCTACAAGACCGCACCTCCTGACTTGATCTATGGAACCGCACCCGCCCGCCCCACGGACCACAGTATTCGGGAACCGCAGGCCACGGGCCTAGCGTATCGAAACGAAACAGGGGCGCTCCATGCCAGTGCAAAAAACTCTATTCAGGTCGGATGTGTTCTGCATGTCGGCCACAGCCCTCCTCCTGTGTAGCGCAACATCTGCATCGTCTCAGACGACAGATGAGGATGTAATCGTTCTACAGGACATCAACGTGGCCTATACCGAAAGCGCCACCGGGCCGGTCAATGGAACTGTGAATCCGCTCACGGCAACGGGCGGCAAGGTTCCACTTGAGGTAAACCGGGTGCCGCAGTCGATCTCGGTATTGGGACGCCAAGAGATCGAGACCTTTTCCGCCTCGCAAGTCAGCGAAGCCCTGCGTTACACCGCAGGCGTCACCACAGAGGTTTTCGGCAACGATCAGGACTACGACTGGATTCGCGTGCGCGGCTTTCAGGCCGACCAGACGGGAGTCTACCTCGACAATGCCCAGAACCTCGCGTTTGCGTTCGGATCTTTCTTTATCGACCCCTATACGCTAGAGCGCATCGAGGTGCTTCGTGGACCATCCTCGGCCCTATATGGGGGGTCTAATCCCGGCGGTATTCTGAATTACGTGTCCAAACGTCCGGGCGGACATATGGGCGAACTGTCCCTTAGTATCAATGATGCGGGGCAGAGCAGTCTGGCATTTGACTATGGCGAGGACCTGAGCGCGGATCGTGCCTTTCGCCTAACCGGGCGCTTGCAGGCGGGTGACAGTTATGACGATCTGAATTCCGGCTGGCGTGGCACCTTGGCGGGTGGTTTCAAGATGGCGCTTGATACGGGCACCGAAATTACCCTGCTCGCAAATCTCCATAAGGCGGATGAGCAACATAACGGCAGCACCTTTCTGCCCTATTATGGCACTGTCGTGCCCACCGCAGAATTTGGCTATATCGACCCTGGCGCCAACTTCTCCGACCCGAACTGGGACAGCTATCGCCGTGATCAGGCTACCGTTTCTGCAATCGTTGAGCATGAGTTCGCCAATGGGTTTACCCTGACCGGGATTACGCGCTTGGGATATGCCTCGGTCGAGGAGTCTTATTACTACCCCTATGGCTACGCAGGCTATGCACTGCAACCAGCGGACCCCAATGGCACCCTCAGCCTTATCGCCTTTGAGCATGACACCACGGTACGCAGTGCACAGGCGGATATCCGGTATTTCGGTCGCGTGAGCACCGGCGATGCAGAACATAATCTGCTCTTGGGTCTGGATGCGCGCCGCTACCAACTGGACGAAGTTCAGGCTTCTGGCTTTGGCTCCAACACGGTGGTGAAACCCACCGCGCCGGGCACGCCCATGACCTCGGTATATCAGGACGCGCTGACCACCCAGACACAGGTTGGTCTTTATCTGCAAGACCAGATCACTTTTGCGAGCGGCCTGATCCTTACCGGGAACCTTCGCCACGACTGGGTGGAAACAAAGCAAGACGGCAGCGCTGGGTTTGAACGCTCCGATAGTGAGACCTCCTATCGCGCGGCCGCAGCTTATGAGTTTGCCAATGGTTTCACGCCCTACCTGAGTTATGCGAGCTTCTTTAACCCGCTGATCTCCTCACCCGCGAACGGCGTTACCATGCCCGAGCAGGGCAACCAGCTTGAGCTGGGGTTCAAGTGGATGCCTGCGGGGGGGAATTTCAGCCTCGCCGGGGCGATTTTCCAGATCGATCAGGAAAACGTGGTCACGGGCGCATGGCCGACTTTTGACCAACTCGGAGAGGTGCGCATGCGCGGGGTGGAACTGGAAGCAGCCTATGATTTTGGCAATGGTCTGCATCTGCGCGGTGCTGCAACCAAGCTTGATGCAGAGATCACTGCGGACAGCAATTCCAGCCTGATCGGGCTGTCTCCGACACTGGTGCCGGAGCTGGAGTTGAGCCTTTTGGCAGAGTATGAATTTAGCACACCGCAGTTGAATGGATTGCGTATCGGCGCAGGTCTGCGTCATCGCGGTGCCAGTCAGGCAAATGCTGCCAATACGCTGCAGGTTCCAAGTGCCACACTCTATGATGCCTATGTCAGTTATGGCTTTAACAATGGCATAGATATGCGCCTGGCGATCACCAACCTTGCAGATGATGCATATGTAACTGGGTGCCAAACGGCCTATGTCTGTTCTTATGGGGGCGGTCGTGAGGCAACCCTGACGTTCGTAAAGTCCTTTTGATCACAACATGTTACCGGCTTGATAGGAGCGTCCGTTTGGGCGCTCCTTTTGTATTTGTGATCGAGATGTGCCCCGAGGGCATGTCAGTGAACAGCCGTCAGAAAGGCTTGCCAAGCGCGTAAGGCTTTGTTTTGTCCAAGAGTCGCCGGACATAGCCGGCAACGCCACAGAGAGCAAAACGCGCATGCTAACTGCCAAACGCAAAAGCGCGGAGCGACGCCAGACCTTCGTGATTGTGGGTCTTGGAAACTTCGGAACTACCGTCGCCCGAGAATTGAGCCGCTTCGGCAATCATGTGATCGGGGTAGACTGCAACGAAGCCCGAGTCAGCCAATGCGCTGATGAGCTGTCTCAAGCCCTAATAATCGATGCCCGTGATGATCTTGCCCTGCGACAGGCCGGGATTGCGGATTGTGACGTGGCGCTGGTCGCCATGGGATCGGATCTGGAGGCCTCCATCCTTGCGGCCATCAACCTGAAAACCATCGGTGTGCCTGTGGTCTGGGCCAAGGCGACCACCAAGACTCATCACCGCATTCTCAGTAAGCTGAAGGTGGACCGGATCATCCACCCAGAGGTCGACGTGGGCATGCACATCGCGCAGGTTCTCCACAACCCATTGGTGCGTGATTATGTTAGCCTTGGAAATGGCTATCATGTGGTGAACTTTAAGATCCCGCAGTCGCTGGAAGGCAAGGCACTGGTGGATATCCCCTACGCTTCAGGCCACAATCTACGCTGCATCGGCGTGATGCGCGGGACTGAGTTTCTTGGTCAGGACGGTTCTGACTGTACCCTTGCGCAGGATGATCTGTTGATCCTGCTGGGCAAACGCTCTGACTTGCGCAATTTTGCAGCGAGCCTGTCGTGAAACTTCCCACAATCAAGACCGCTTCGCCGGTTGAGCGCGGGCTGCCGCCGCCATTGATTTTGGCTCTTCTTTACTTTTCCAGCATCTTTGTCGGGGCGCTGCTCTTGTGGATGCCAATGTCGCATACCGGTGCGGTCGGATTCGGCGATGCGTTTTTCACCTCTGCCTCGGCTGTGACGGTGACGGGGCTGGCGGTTGTCGATACCGGCAGTGATCTTACCGTGATCGGGCAGGTTATCTTGGCCTTGCTCATCCAGCTCGGTGGATTGGGGTTGATGGCTTTTGCGGTCCTGTTGTTGTCGGCGCTGGGCCTCCCGGTCGGCTTGCCACAACGGCTGGTGCTACGAGAAGATCTCAACCAGCGTTCCCTTGGCGGGCTGGCGATCATCGTGCGGACAATCATGCTGGTGGCATTGGTGTGCGAACTGGCCGGAGCCGCAATTTTGTCTTTTGTATTTGTGCCGGACCTAGGCTGGCCGATGGGGCTATGGCATGCGGTGTTTCACAGCATTTCAGCCTTCAATAACGCAGGTTTTGCGCTCTATTCCGATAGTCTTTCGGGCTATGTTAATGACCCGATCATCAATTTGACCATCCCGGCGCTGTTCATTCTCGGGGGGCTGGGCTTTGTTGTGGTGGGGGATCTGGTGCGGGCGCGGTCGTGGCGGCGGCTCAATCTCCACAGTAAATTGATGCTGACGGGTACCTTGTCGCTGATCCTTTTGGGGTGGGTGGGTTTTGCCGCGCTTGAATGGACAAATCCGGCGACGCTTGGTGGTTTGCCGGACACGGCCAGTCGTCTTTGGGCCAGTTGGTTTCAAGCGGTGACCCCGCGCACAGCCGGTTTCAACACAATCGACACAGGCGGTATGCACGACAGCACCACACTTATGACCATGTCGCTGATGCTGGTGGGGGGTGGCAGCACCTCCACGGCGGGTGGCATCAAGGTGACCACGCTCATCGTTCTGTTGATCGGCACTGTTGCATTCTTTCGCCGCCAAACCGCGCTGCACGTCTTTGGTCGCAGCCTCGGGGTGGAGGATGTGATGAAAGTGATGGCGCTGACCACCATCAGCATATTCATCGTGTTGGCGGGGATCTTTTTGATCTCGATTTCTCATGACGAAGAGTTTCTGGACCTTGCGTTCGAAGCCACCTCTGCCTTTGGAACAGTTGGTCTTTCGCGTGGTGCCACTGGGGAACTTGATGGCTTTGGCCGGGCGGTGATCATCGCGATCATGTTCCTGGGCCGAGTTGGGCCTCTGACGCTTGGGTTTTTCCTTGCGACCCACAGCAGGCCACGGGTGCGGTATCCCAAAGGCGATGTGTATCTCGGCTAAACGCGCCCTTGAAATCGCCGCATTCCACCGTCGGGGCGCGGCGGTTTCCTGCCGCAGTTGGCGGAATTTCGCTCTTCTTTTGGTTGAGCCTGCTTCTGGGCTGGAACGCCCTGCGCGATCTGAGTAGGTGAGCGCGGCCCGGATTGACCGGCGCATGACTATCACCACTGATTTATAGGCTATTGTTATGAAAACGAAACTTGCCGCACTCGCACTGACCGTTGCGTTCTCCGCACCTGCTCTTGCTGAGGAGTGCACCGCGGAACTTGCACAGGCGAAATCCATGGAAGTAAACGCAGGTCTGCAGAAGTTGGCAGCCAAGGATCCGCAGCGCATGCAGGAAGTGGCCACCGAGATGATGGAGAAATCCGCCATGTTCGAAAACGCCGAGGACCTGTCCGAAGTGTGCGAGTATTACGATGGTCTGCTGGAAGAAATGAATTCCTAAGCGACGAAGATGCGCCTGCGGAGAATGCTTCCGCAGGCGTTCCCGCAAAGATGCGGACCTTGATTGGCGCTGCCGTTAATAACGCCCGCCCACGCGCCACGTGCTGAGGCAAACTGATACCACACGCGATGCTTTGCGAGATGGTCAGGCCCTCCTCTCCTCAAAATCAGAGATCTTAAACCGGCTGGCCACTGGTCCAGTCGATGCACCTGTTTGTCTGCTCGCCGATTGACAGCCCGCGCCAAACCTGTTTTTATTTTATTAGCCGAAATAAATATGTGCACGATCATGAGAGACGTGTGCGTCTGGCGATTGGGAGGACATCTTATGTTTCTTGGTCTTGACGTGGGAACGTCGGGGCTGCGCGCGTTGCTGGCCGATGAGGGTGGCAATGTCATTGGCGTGGCGGATGCAGCTTATGGGGTCTCGCATCCACGTACCGGATGGAGCGAACAGGATCCGCAGGACTGGATCTCCGCCTGTCAGACCGCGATTGCAGCGCTGCGTCGGGACCACCCGACCGAGCTGGCTGCCCTGCGCGGCATTGGTCTCAGCGGCCACATGCACGGGGCCACTCTGCTGGATGCCGCAGGTAAGGTTCTGCGCCCCTGTATCCTGTGGAACGACACGCGTTCGGCTGCCGAGGCGGCCCAGCTGGATGGCACAAAAGGCGTGCGGGATCTGTCGGGCAATATCGTGTTTCCCGGATTCACCGCGCCGAAACTGGCGTGGGTCAAAGCGCACGAGCCGGAGAAATTTGCTCAGGTCGCCAAGGTGCTGCTTCCCAAGGATTATCTGCGCTACTGGCTGACCGGTGCCTATGTCTCTGACATGTCAGACAGCGCCGGGACGTCGTGGCTCGATGTGGGCGCGCGGGATTGGTCGGACCAGCTGCTGGAAGTGTCCGGCATGCGCCGC
The DNA here is from genome assembly GCF_001681715.1 of Tritonibacter mobilis. Lineage (GTDB taxonomy): Bacteria > Pseudomonadota > Alphaproteobacteria > Rhodobacterales > Rhodobacteraceae > Epibacterium > Epibacterium mobile. Next base: position 483,807 of record NZ_LNWY01000005.1, read on the forward strand.
GACCAGATGCCCGATCTCGTCGAAGGTTCCGCCGCCGGTGGCGACTTGCGTGACGCGCTTTGCGATGAATGGGGCATCGACGGTCCGGTGGTTGTCGCCGGGGGCGGTGGCGACAACGCGGTTGCCGCCTGCGGGGCCGGGTGTTTCCGTGAAGGTGAGGGCTTTGTGAGCCTTGGCACCTCCGGCGTGCTCCTGGCCGCAAAAGCCGCTTACAAACCTGACCCGGCCTCGGCTGTGCATACCTTCTGCCACGCGGTGCCGGATACGTGGTATCAGATGGGGGTGATCCTTGCGGCGACGGACTGTCTCAATTGGCTGTCGCGCACGCTTGGGCAGACCCCTGCGACATTGGCGGGACTGTTGCCGGATCAGGTCACGGGTCCGTCTTCGGTGACGTTCCTGCCCTATCTTTCTGGCGAGCGCACACCGCATAACGATGCCCGCATTCGCGCCACGCTTGCAGGGCTTGATATTGGCGATGGCCCGGCAGAGCTGACACAAGCGGTGATGGAGGGTGTGGCCTTTGCCCTGCGCGATTGCCTTGAGGCGCTCAAGGGCACCGACACCAACCTCACGCGCCTGCTTGCAGTGGGGGGCGGCACCCGGTCGCCCTATTGGGTGGAAACCCTCGCCACCGTTCTTGGCGTGTCCCTCGACATGCCCGACAAGGGCGAGTTTGGCGCGGCATTGGGCGCTGCCCGTCTGGCGATGACGGCCACCGGCGCCGACATTTCCGCCGTGATGACTGCACCACCCATCGCCCACACCATTGATCCCCGCAGCGACCTGACCGAGGCCTATGATGCCTCCTACGCCCGCTATCGCGCGCTCTATCCCAACATGAAGGCACTGATGACATGACCACCGGCTTCTTTGGCGACGTTTCCAAAATCCAATATGAAGGCGCAGACAGCACCAACCCGCTGGCCTTTCGCCACTACAACCCCGACGAGGTGATCCTCGGCAAGCGGATGGAAGAACATCTGCGCTTTGCCACCTGCTACTGGCACAACTTCGTGTGGCCGGGCGGCGATCCGTTTGGCGGCCAGACCTTTGACCGCCCATGGTTCAAGGACACGATGGAGGCTGCCAAGCTCAAGGCCGATGTGGCGTTTGAGATGTTCACCCTGCTGCAGTCGCCCTTCTACTGTTTCCACGACGCGGATGTGCGGCCGGAGGGGGCGAATTTTGCGGAAAACACTCGCAACCTGAATGAGATCGTCGAGTATTTCGCGCAAAAGCAGGAAGAAACTGGCGTCAAACTGCTCTGGGGCACCGCCAACCTGTTTTCCAACGCGCGGTTTATGTCGGGGGCGTCGACCAACCCGGATCCGGATGTCTTTGCCTTCTCGGCGGCGACCATCAAGACCTGCATGGATGCAACACATCGTCTCGGCGGCGAGAACTACGTGCTCTGGGGGGGGCGTGAGGGCTATGAGACGCTGCTGAACACCGATCTTGCGCAAGAAGATCAGCAGATGGGCCGCATGCTCAACATGGTGGTCGAGTACAAACACAAGATCGGCTTCAAGGGTGCGATTCTGGTGGAGCCGAAACCGCAGGAACCTTCCAAACACCAGTACGACTACGACGCGGCGACCGTCTATGGCTTCCTCAAGCGCCACGGGTTGGAAAACGAGGTCAAACTGAACCTGGAGCAGGGGCATGCGATCCTTGCGGGACATTCGTTCGAGCACGAGATTGCCACAGCGCAGGCGCTGGGCGTCTTTGGTTCGATTGACATGAACCGCAACGATTACCAGTCCGGTTGGGACACCGATCAATTCCCGAACAACACACCGGAGGTGGCTCTGGCCTATTACCATATCCTGAAACACGGTGGTTTTACCTCGGGCGGCACCAATTTTGATGCCAAGCTGCGCCGCCAGTCCATCGACCCGGAGGATCTGCTAATGGCGCATATCGGCGGCATGGACATCTGTGCCCGTGGGTTCAAGGCCGCTGCGGCGATGATCGAGGACGGCACATTGGATCAGTTCGTCACCGACCGCTACGCCGGATGGCAGCGGGACGATGCGCAGGATATGCTCTCGGGCAAGTTGTCACTGGACGACATCGCAAAGCGGGTCGAGGCCGATGACATCAACCCCAAACCGCGGTCCGGGCGGCAGGAATATCTGGAAAACGTCATCAACCGGTTTGTCTGAATGAGCAATGCGCAGATTGTGGATCACGGCCTCCACCAAGGCTACATGCTGAAAGAGGCGCGGCTGCACAGCGCGGGCCTCTCCGTCAGCCTGCTGAACTTTGGTGCCGTGACCCGCGATCTGCGTTTTTTGCAGGGCAACCGCCCGCTGATCCTCGGGTTTGAGGATCCGACTGCCTATCTGTACAACCCGGGCTATCTCGGCGTGATTGCGGGCCGCGTGGCCGGGCGGATCAAAAACGCGCGCTTTGCGCTCAATGGGCAGAGCTACCAACTCGACGCCAATGAAGGTGATACGCTGCTGCATGGCGGGGCACAGGGGCTTTCTCATGTGTGTTGGGAGCTTGAGCTGCTCTCTGACGCCAGCGCGCGCCTGCGCCACCACTCACCGGAGGGTGAGGCGGGGTTCCCCGGTGCAGTGGATGTGTCGCTGACCGTCACGCTTGAGGGGCTGGCGATTACCTATGACATGCGGGCGGACGTGAGCGCACCAACCCCGATCAGCCTCGCGCAGCACAACTATTATAATCTGGCAGGGGGCGCGCAGCCGGTCCGCGATCACCGCTTGCAGGTGGACGCCAGCAGCCTTCTTGTGTTGGATGATGCCAATGTCCCGACCGGTGAAATCGCGGCGCTGGATGGCAGCCATCATGACCTTCGGCTGGGGCGCAGTTTTGCCGACCTCGACCCGGAACACCGAGGCAGCGATGTGGCGCTTGTGTTCGACACCTGCCGTGATCCGCAATTGCCGGTGGCGACACTGACTGCACCGGATGGGCTGCAGATGCGGATCGTAAGCGATCAGCCCTGCGCGCAGGTCTACACCGCTGCCACCTTGCCGGAGCAACCCGGTGCCTTGCGAGGGCAACGGATCGGCCTCGCCATGGGTGTCTGTATTGAGCCGCAGGGCTTTCCCAACGCGGTAAACCTGCCACAGTTTCCCAACGTGATTGCGACCCCGGATCACCCCTACCGGCAACGCCTGCGCCTTGAATTCGGGTGGGACTGATGCACCGGATGATCGCGCTTGCCCTGTTTGGAGCCACGACCGCACAGGCAGATATGCGCCCTGACCTTGGCCCGCGCCCGCAGTTCCCCGCACCGGATATGGCGGCGGTGGAGCTGGGGCAGCTGTTGTTCTACGACCCGATCCTGTCGGGCAATCGCAACATCTCTTGCGCCACTTGCCATCACCCGCGCTTTGGCACCGGCGATGGGCTGTCGCTGGGTTTGGGCGAGGGCGGCATCGGCCTCGGACCCGAGCGGCGCGCTGATCCCGCCAACCTGCCCGAGCAGCGCATCCCGCGAAATGCGCCGGGGCTGTGGAACCTTGGTGCACCGGAATTCACCGTGATGTTTCACGATGGGCGGCTGGAGGATAACCCTGAACACCCCGGCGGTATCCGCACCCCCTTGGGCGATGATATGGTCGCTGGCTTTGACGACGCGCTTGCCGCACAGGCGATGTTCCCGGTGCTCTCTGCCGATGAGATGGCCGGGCATTACTCGGAAAACGAGGTCGCAGAGGCGGTGCGGCTGGGGCAACTGTCCACACCGGGTGGCGCATGGGACCGGATCGCCGCACGTGTCGAGGCCATTCCCGCCTATCGCGCTGGTTTTGATGTGGTGCTGGGGGAGGGCGCGCCCATCACCTTTGTCGACATCGGCAATATGCTTGCGGATTTCATTCGGTTCGAGTGGCGCGCCGATATGAGCCCCTTTGATGCCTATATGCTGGGGCAGGGCGATCTGCCCGCGCCCGCCTTGCACGGAATGGAGCTATTTTACGGCAAGGCCAATTGCAGCCAGTGCCACTCCGGCTGGTTTCAGACCGATCATGATTTTCACACGCTTGCGGTGCCGCAGATCGGGCCGGGCAAGGCGGCTCGGTTTGAAACCCACAACCGCGATGAAGGCCGCATCCGCGTCACAGGCAAATCACAGGATGCCTTTGCCTTTCGTACGCCCTCTTTGCGAAACGTGAGCCTCACTGCGCCATATGGCCATTCTGGTGCTTATACCACGCTGGAGGGGGTGGTGCAGCACCACATGTCGCCTGAACAGTCCTTAAATGCGTATGACACAACAGAAGCCATACTTCCCAATCTGGACGGGGCGGAAGACTGGAATATTCAACAAAACTCACAAGAACGCGCTGCGCTCATTGCAGCTGTGGATGTGCCGCCGATATCACTTACGCCAGATGAAGTGGCTGATATTGTGGCCTTTTTACGGGCGCTGACCGATGAGGACGCGGCAGCGGGGCGGCTCGGGGTGCCCGAAAGCGTTCCCAGCGGGTTGCGCGTGGATCGTTGAACGCAGTTTCCTTAACCCTGTACCACAGCGACACCTACCGTCAGTAAGGATCTCTAGAGGAGCCACTCCACCGGTAATATTCCGATCACTGCAATCGCGATTTGTTGAAACCACGTCGCGCCCGGCTCTTCTTGGTAGATAACGGTTTCTTGGTCCTTCAGCGGTTCTTGCCACACCATTTTACCCTCGGGCGTGAGCGCGGGCTGATAGGTAATGGTCTCCAAAGGACCATCAAAGCCCGCATTCACCCGACCGGCGAGCGTGGGGCTTTCGATCAAAAAGCCCATTTCACAATTCAGGATTGCCGATCTTGGGTCGAAATTAAACGATCCGATAAAAATACGCTCCCCATCCACCGCAAATGTCTTTGCGTGGAGACTGGCCCCAGACAACCCGAAGGGTTTGACTTGCATGTCAGCCTCAGGGGACATCTCACCGCGTAGTTTCAACTCATAGAGCGATACATCCGCTTCGAGCAACTCCCGCCGGTATCGCGTGTACCCAGAATGCACCATTAGGACGTCGGTTGTATTCATCGCATTGGTTAGCACACGCACATCAACGCCGGCGGCGGCCAAACCTGCGAGATATTCGGTCCCCCTGCGTCCGGGCACGAAATAGGCTGAGACCACGTCCATGCGCCTCTCGACTTCGCCCAAAATTTCGCCGAGACGGCTGATCATCAACTGGTCAGGGGTGGCTATTCCCAGCCCTTTAACCGGGTCATCTGCCACCAGTTGCACTGTCGTCCATTCCATCGGCATTTCCCCCCGCGCAAATCGATCCGCGCTGCTTTGAATATTGCCGATGAGGGTGAGTGCCTCTGGGCTTTGCATCACGTCCGTAACGCGCGCCTCAAACGCGGGTAGATCACCTGTGCCATCAACGATTGTCTCTAGCTCGAACACAGATGCGCTGTTCCAATACTCATCAAAAACCTGAGCGGTTTCCGGTACCACCTGCCCTGCTGCCAGCACGTCCATATCGATGTAGAAGCTGCCTGCACCGGCGTCGAAATACTCATCCCCAATGTTGCGTCCACCGATGATCGCAACCGACCCATCCACAATGAAGGATTTATTGTGCATCCGTCGGTTCATGCGGAAGAAATCGAAGGCGTATCCAAGGAGTTTGGGCTGGCGGACGGTTGAAGGGTTAAAGAGCCTGATTTCAAAGTTTTCCTGTGCGTTCAGGGTGGCCATGATGTCGTCAAGTCCGGGCACACCATTGTCGTCCAAGAGCAGACGCACGCGAACTCCGCGCGCTGCGGCATCCAGTAACGCACTGAGCAACATGATCCCGGAGGTGTCATTGTGCCAGATGTAATACTGCGCATCGATGGACTGTTCAGCGACCGCGGCGAGTTCAATTCTACTCGCTAAAGCGTCATGACCATTTTGCAGCGCGATGACACCTGTCTGACCACTATGAGCGGCACTGGCTTGTGTCACGGCGGCACCGATCTGCGTGTCGCGACTTGCGGCAATTGCCTTGCTTGCGGGGCGATCTGACAGGTCAGGCAGGGGGAATGCAATTCGTGCCAGCATGACCAACACGGCCAAGAAAATACCAAAGGCAGCAAGTTTTCGAAAAAAGCGTTTCATGACCTCAACCTAGCACCGAATATCACATGGCCTGCATCCCTATTTTGATAGTCCAAATATAGGCAGATGTCTCCCTTGGAGCATACCAAGGCAGTCTCGGCGCTCTTTCCATGTTCGAAGAGGGGTCTGCAGTTCCACCGTAATCCAATTTATGATTTCCTTATGTTATAAATGTCTGGCGTAATCGGGTCTCGCAGTGCCTGTTGTCAGGGAGCAAAGGGTCTAATGCCATTGTAGGCGGCGCAAAGACAGAATTTGAGTGACGCGCCATCTGCAAACTCGAGGAATGCGTATGTCAGCCAGTCTCGAGAGCAGGGCTTTCGGGCCGAAGTACATAGAATGTCGCGATGCGTCCGACCAAATGACACCCTCAGCGAGCTACTTCTCCGAGGGTTTCTTCGAAAAACGTAAGGTACGATACGAGGAACCAGACGCCCAATGACTGAACTCTTTTTGATCGTTCTCGTTGCCTTTGCTGCTTACTCCCTTTTCAGTAAAGCGATTGATCGAAGCCTTTTGACGTTGCCAATTTTGTTTACTGGTCTTGGCTTGGCACTTTCTGCCCCACTTCAGAACGCACTGCCGGGTGATGTGATCCATGAGGGTAAGAAGGGCCTCGCTGAGGTGACTTTGATCCTCGTGCTGTTTTCAGATGCGAGCCACGTACGATTTCGCAAGCTCGTGATGGACTGGCAGTATCCCACGCGCATGCTGGTCATTGGTCTGCCGCTCACGATTGCGCTGGGGACCGCAGTGGCATTTTGGCTAAACCCGACCTCTGGTCTGGCCGTCGCATTGCTTACGGCGGCTGTGCTGACGCCTACCGATGCGGCGCTGGGGCAATCTGTTGTCAACAGCCCGGATGTTCCCGACCGGTTGGCGCAAACGATCAATATTGAGAGCGGGTTGAACGATGGGCTGGTATTACCCTTTGTGCTTACGGGGGCAATTCTGGCCTCTGCTGTCGGCGGAGAAGCTAATACCGATGGGCTGGCACTTGAGGCGCTGATCGAAGTGATCCTTGGTCCGCTGGCAGGAATTGCGGTGGGGTGGACTGCTGCCAAGATGATGGATTGGGCGCAGAACCGCGATGTGATGCTGGAAGCGGCGGGCGCGATCGTATTTTTGGTCACGGCCTTCGCCGCCTATCTCTTGGCGGTTGCAATCCACGGCAACGGCTTCATAGCCGCTTTTGTCGCAGGGATGGTTTTTGGCAACTCCTATCGTCACAATATTCACTTCATCAGCGAGTTTATGGAGGGCGCTGGGCAATTGCTCACCATGGCTGCGTTCTTGGTTTTTGGGGCATTTCTTTTGCCTGACGGATTGGCACACGCGGGCATGTCCACAGTGATACTTGCGCTCTTGTTTTTGACAGTGGTGCGCGTGGTCCCAATCTTTCTATCCCTGTCGGGCAGTGGGTTGGCGACCAGAGAAAAGCTATTTCTTGGCTGGTTTGGCCCGCGTGGGCTGGCCTCAATCCTGTTCACCCTGTTGATGATGGATCAATTTGATATTCCAAACGAAGAAGAATTGCTGGCCTGTGTGACATTGACGGTGGGCCTGTCGATCCTGTTGCATGGGCTGACGTCTACGCCACTCGCCACGCGGATTGGTCGAATGGGCGGCAAAACCGATCAGTAGCCGCATCACGGTGATCTAATGGGTGCAGGGCCGGTTGATTGCTTTGCTAGCCCTGCACCTATGCTTAGTCCGCCGCCACTGTGGCGACGCGGTTTGCTGACGCGTTCAACAGCTGCATTGTGTAGTCATGCGCGGTTTTGCCGGCGCGCATATCCTCGATGCTGAGGATCTCCACAATCTCACCATTTCGCATCACCGCTGCCGCATCACACATATGCGCCACTACTGCGAGGTCATGCGAAACCATCACATAAGTCAGGTCATGCTCGGCTTGCAGATCCTTCAGCAGATTGAGGATTTCGGCCTGCACCGAAACATCCAGCGCCGATGTAGGCTCATCCAGCAGCAGGATTTTTGGGTTTGGCGCGAGCGCACGGGCAATGGCGACACGCTGGCGCTGCCCGCCCGAGAGCTGATGCGGATAGCGAAAGCGAAACGCAGGTCCAAGACCGACATCCTTCAGCAGCTGGTCGACCCGGTCGTTGATGTCCTTGAACCCATGCAGCCGTAGGGTTTCCGACAGCACCTGATCGACCGATTGGCGCGGATGCAGTGACGCATAAGGATCCTGAAACACCATCTGCACCGTCTTGTAAAACGCCCGGTCGCGCTTGGCCCCGAGCGGCTGGCCAGCCACGGTCATCTCGCCTTCCCAATAGGGCGCAAGGCCGGTGATCGCCTTCAGGATCGTGGATTTGCCCGACCCGGACTCCCCCACAAGACCAAAGCTCGCGCCGCTTTCCACCGCAAAAGTCGCACTTTTGACGGCGTGAAAGAGGTTGTGACTGTCCCCAAAGTAGACGTTCAACCCTTTGATATCGATGGCTGTGCTCATGGCCTGCCCTCCACGCTTGCGGCGTCTCGCCATTGGGGGTCGCGATCCAGCACCTGTAGCCGCGCCTTCGGCTGATCGAACCGCGGCAACGACCCCAAGAGCCCCTGAGTATAGGGATGTTGAGCCTCATGAAGCTTATCCGCATCGCAGACTTCGATGATGCGGCCCGCATACATAATCAGCACCCGGTCGCAGAACTGAGACACCAGATTGAGGTCGTGACTGATGAAAATCAGCCCCATGCCACGTTCGCGCACCAGCTTGTCCATGATCGACAGAACCTGCCCCTGCACGGAAACATCCAGCGCCGATGTAGGTTCATCCGCGATCAATATTTCCGGGTTCGGGATCAGCATCATCGCGATCATGATGCGTTGACCCATGCCGCCGGACATCTCGTGCGGATAGGCCTTCATCACCCGTTCGGGGTCACGGATCGACACCGCCTCCAGCATCTCGATGGCCTTCATGCGGGCCTCTGCCCTGCTGGCCTTGGCATGCAAGCGATAAGCCTCGATGATCTGATCGCCCACCGTGACAACCGGGTTGAGCGAGAATTTGGGATCTTGCATCACCATGGAGATCTTCTCTCCCCGCACCTTGCGCATGTCACGCTCAGACAGGTCCAGAAGGTTGGTCTCATGTAGGTTGATATGGCCGGCCTCGACAATGCCGGGTTTGCGGATCAGGCGCAGGATCGCGCGCCCGGTCATGGATTTGCCGGACCCGCTTTCCCCCACAATGCCAAGCCGTTCCTTACCGAGCGAAAAGCTCACCCCGCGCACCGCATCGAACATGCCGCTGCGGGTCGGGAACTTCACCCAGAGGTTTTCAATGTCCAGAAGCGTGCTCATGAGCTGCTGTCCTTTGGATCAAGCACATCGCGCAGACCATCCCCCAACAGGTTGAAGGCCAGCGAAACGGCAAAAATGGCAAGACCGGGCATGGTGGCGACCCACCAGTAATCCAGAATGAACCGACGCCCCTCGGAAATCATCGCGCCCCATTCGGGGCTTGGAGGTTGCGCACCAAGACCCAGAAAGCCAAGGCCCGCCGCCGCCAAAATGATCCCCGCCATATCCAGCGTCACCCGCACGATCAGCGAACTGATGCACAGCGGCCATATATGTTTGGTGATAATCAGAAGCGGCCCCGCCCCTTGCAACCGGATCGCGCTGATGAAATCCGACGAACGGATGGTCAAGGTTTCAGCCCGCGCCAGACGCGCATAAGGTGGCCACGCGGTGAGCGAGATTGCCAGCACCGCATTCTCGATCCCGGCGCCTAGCGCCGCCACAAAGGCCAGCGCCAGCACAAGGCGGGGAAATGCGAGGAAAATATCTGTCACCCGCATCAGCACGATATCGACCCATCCGCCCGCGTACCCGGAAACGGTTCCGACCAGCAGACCGACAATGGGCGCGATCATCGCCACCAGCGCGACGATGTAAAGCGTGATCCGCGCCCCCCAGATCAAACGGCTCAGGATGTCCCGACCCAGTGAATCCGTCCCGAGGATATGGCCCTCGGTGCCCAAGGGCTGCAACCTGTTCCCTAGATCCTGATAATAGGGATCATGCGGCGCAAGCAGCGGCGCGAATATGGCAACGCCAACCAGCAGCACAATGATGGCAAGCCCCGCCATCGCCATGTGATTGGCCCGTAATGTCAGCCAACCCTTGTAATATGCGGCCAGTCTGGCCTGACGGCGCGACGTGGGTGTCTCTGACAAAAGCCACTCTCGAAGTGTCATGCTCTGGATGCTCATTTCGACCTCGGATCAAAGACTTTGTAGAGGAGGTCGGAAAAGACATTGAGAACGATAAACACCAGCCCCACAACGACAGTGCCGCCAAGCACCGCGTTCATATCTGCCGAAAGCAATGCCGTGGTGATGTAGTTCCCGATCCCCGGCCACGAGAAGATGATCTCGGTCAGAACCGACCCTTCCAGAAGGTTCGCATAAGACAGGGCGATCACCGTGATGAGCTGCACGCGAATGTTCTTGAACGCATGATGCATAACCACGGCCCATTCGCTCATGCCTTTGACACGTGCGGTGGTGATATATTCTGCCGAGAGCTGCTCCAGCATAAAAGAGCGCGTCATCCGGCTGATGTAGGCCAGCGAGTAATAGCCCAAGATGGATGCGGGCAGCACGATATGGGAAAAGGCATCCCAAAAGGCACCCCAGTCACCTGCGATAATCGAATCCACTAGGATCATGCCAGTGACCGATGGGATCATATCTTCGTAGAAGATCCCTTGCCGTCCGGGGCCGCCGACCCAGCCGAGCATGCCATAAAACAGCAAAAGCCCCATCAGACCCAGCCAGAAAATCGGCATCGAATAGCCCACAAGTGCGACCACCCGGGCGATCTGATCGACCCAGCTCCCCCGGCGTACAGCTGCGATGACCCCAAGGGGTATGCCGAGCACACAGCCGAAGATGATGCCGATGGTTGCCAGCTCAAACGTGGCGGGAAAGACACGCGCGATGTCTTGTGACACCGGGCGCGCGGTCAGGAGTGATTTGCCGAAATCGCCCTGCAACACATCCCCGACGTAGTAGAAAAACTGAACAATGAGCGAACGATCAAGGCCGAGCTCTTGATAGACGGCATTGTATTGTTCTTCGCTTGCCCGTTCGCCAACAACCGCCAGAACCGGATCAATCGGCATGACGCGCCCGATCAGGAAGGTGACGAACAAAAGCCCGAGCATGGTGATCGACACGGAAAGCAGGGTAATCCCCATGCTTCGCGCCCATGGGGGAAGAGGCAGCCAGGGCTGCCTCTTCGGGACGTTGCTGTAGAACGCCATCTTACTTGGTCACGTCCCAATACGCCGCAGCGGTGATCGCGCCGCCAAGGTTCAGGCCCTCGACATTTTCACTAATGCCGGCCTGTTCGACCAATTGGAACATGATTGCAAAGGGTGAGGTTTCACGGAACTGAGCCTGAATTTGGTGATACATCTCAGCACGCTTTTCAGTGTCGCCTTCAACCACAGCCGCTTCGACCTCGGTGGTCAGCCCACCGGTGTCCCATGCATTGCGCCATGCCAAGAGACCGGTGGCGTTGGCCTCATCAGAGTTGTCTGGATTGTAAGCAAAGGTGCCCGCATTGGTCTGCGGATCAGGGTAATCCGGACCCCATGCGCCGAGGTAGATATCCAACTCACGCGCCCGGTATTTCCCAAGGATCTGCTTGCCGGTGCCCACCTCAAGGTTCAGCTTGATGCCTGCCTGTGCAAAGGTGTTTTGCAACGATTGTGCAATTTCCAGCCGCTCTTGTGCTTCGCGCACACCCACGGTCAGCTCCATGCCTTCAGGCACGCCCGCCTCTGCCAGCAGTTCTTTGGCTTTTTCCAGATTGAGCGAGAACGGATTTTCATCCACCGCACCCAGATAGGTTTTGGGCAGGAAATTCTGGTGCTTCACATACCAGTTTTTGAGAAAGCTGTTTTCCATCCCATCATAGTCGATCAGGTACTTCAGCGCCTGACGCACCTGTGGCTTCGACAGTTCGGGGTGTTTCTGGTTGAAAGACACATACATCAGACGGCCACGCATCTCGCGCTGAACTCCGACACCCTCGACGCCGTCAAGGCCATCCACATCAGCGGGCGTCAGGTCACGCGCCACGTCGACATCGCCGCGCTCCAGCATCAGGCGCTGGGTCGCGCTTTCCTGAACGTGACGCACGATAACGCGCTGCATCGCAGGTGCGCCATCGTAGTAATCCGGGTTGGCAGTCAGCGTAACGCTTTCCTTGGGTTTCCAAGAGGACAGCGTGTAGGGGCCGGACCCAGCAGAGTTGGTCATCAGCCACTCGTTGCCCATATCGCCGTCTTTTTCGTGCTCCATCACCAGTTTTTCGTCGACAATTGCGCCCAGCGTTGCCGTCAGGCAGTTCAAGACAAACGAAGTCGCATAGCGTTTGTCGGTGGTGATCGACAGAGTGTTGCCGTCGACAGTGATGACGTCATCCACGTTTTCAGGTGTGAAACCAAATTGCGTCAGGATAAACGCAGGCGTTTTGTTCAGTTTGACAACCCGTCGGAGCGAGAAGGCCGCATCCTCTGCGCGCACGGGATTGCCGGAATGGAATTTCACGCCCTCACGCATGGTGAAAGTAATCGTCTTGCCATCTTCTGAGACTGTCCAGCTTTCTGCCAGATCGGGCTGATAACCTGCCTCGAGATTGGACGGGTCGAAATTCACCAGCTTGCCGTAGATATTGCGAATGACGTCTGCGCCCGCAAACTCAAAACTCTGGGCTGGATCGAGCGTGGTGATGTCGTCGATGCGATTAGCGATCACCAGCATATTGTCTGGCGTGGCGGATAATGCTGGCAGTGCTGTGACCCCCATGGCAAGCCCCAGAGCCGCCGAGCTAATCAGTCTTGTAAACGCGTTCATGTAATGAACTCCCTGTTTGTGATTTGGTTATTATGGTGCCGATTTTTTATTCGGCTTTTTGTTATTCTCCCCAGGTTTCCCCGAGGACACGCAGCCAGTTTTCATGGCAGAGTTTCTTCATCAGTGCGGCATCATAGCCGCGCTGGATCATGGCCTCGCGCAAGGCAGGCAATCCCGCGATGGTGCCGATTTCTGCTGGTACTGTCGCACCGTCAAAATCGGAACCCATGCCAACCCGGTCTTCACCCACTTCCGCAATCAGATAGTCCAGATGATCGAGCATTCGTGAAATTGGCGTGTTCTCGTCCATCCGCCCGTCCTCTCGCAGGAAAGCGACGGCAAAGTTCAGTCCCACAATCCCGTCACTATCGCGGATCGCATGCAATTGGCGGTCTGAGAGATTGCGGCTGTGGCGCGTCAGGGCCCCGGCATTCGAATGTGTTGCAACCAAGGGCGCGTCGCTGATGCGGGCGACATCCCAAAAGCCTGCTTCGTTCATATGCGACAGATCGATCATTATCCGCAGTTCGTTGCAGCGTTTGATCAGGCGAATGCCGTCGGGCGTCAGCCCTTCGCCAGTGTCACCACTGGAAGGAAAGCGAAACGGTACACCATGCCCAAACAACGTCGGGCGGCTCCAGACAGGCCCCAGCGAGCGTAGGCCCGCCGCATGTAGAACCTCCAGCGTGTTGAACTCCGGGTCGATCGCTTCGGCGCCTTCCATATGCAGGATCGCGGCCATACGACCCTCTTTCATGGCGGCACGAATATCTGCGGTGGAACGGCAGATGCGCACAGCGCCCCGGCGCTCCAACTCGATCAAGATTGTGGCCTGAGACAAGGCAACCTTGATCGCGTCTTGCCAGTCTACCATCGCAGGCAGAGGCAAGTCATAGGCATCCTTCATCATCTCATCATCATGAGAAAGTGAGTCCCCGCCCGGAATGAAGATTGCGAAAAAACCGCCCGCAAATCCCCCGGTTTGGGCTTTCTGGACATCAATCTGACGCCCTCCTCCCCCTAAAACCCCTGCATCGTCCAAGCTCACATCGCCATTATGAAGGCGCAGCAGGAGATCGTTGTGACCGTCGAAAATCAGCGGTGTTTTCATTGTCCACCCAGTAAATATGCTCCCCCAACGCAGTGCATTGTCGCACGCTACGGGGGCTGTCGTTTTTATGTGATCGGTAACTTATAGTAAAACCTGCTCGAAGTTTCTTCACTTGGCAAGGATAGAGCGGGAGTCGTCGCGCAACTGAATGGCTGCCAGCCTCTTGCAAAGGCGATCAGCTGCGGCTGATTTCGACGGGTAGTTTGCTGGACGATTTCATTTCTTTAAGCGACAGGTTGGATCGAATGCTGGTCACACCCGGTAGTTGGCGCAGCGTTGTGTCAATAAACCGGCTGTAGTCATCCAGATCGCGCGCCACCACGACCAACAGGAAATCGTCCGCCCCAGTCGTGTTGTGACAGGCGAGGATGTTGGGAGTGATCTCTACGATACGCTGGAACTCAGCGGTGGCCGCTTGATCGTGCTCTGAACAGCTGAGCTGAACAAACGCCATGACACCAAGGCCCAGCTTGCGACGATTGAGATTGGCTTGATAGCCTTCGATAATGCCACTCTCTTCCAGCCGTTTTAGCCGACGCCAGCAGGGTGTCTCGCTCATCGACAGATGCTCAGCCAGACGGGCATTGGTCATGCGGCCATCCTCCTGCAGCAGAGACAGTATCTTGGCGTTCGCGGCATCAATATCGGGCATGGGGCAGAAACCTCAGCGTTGTTTCTGAATTCGAGTGGGTTCTGCCTCATTTTGTTTCAGATCAGAGGAGATTGGCAAAGTAATTTTGCGGTCACGGGGTAGAGTAACCCCAATCAAAGCGCGTTACAGAAGGGTCAGCCGCGATGAAAGCCGTCCTCTACGAGAAATTCGAACAGGCTCCAAAGGTCGTCTCAGTGGATGATCCGACGCCAGAACCTGATGGTGTGGTCATCAAGGTGGAGGCAACTGGTGTGTGCCGATCAGATTGGCATGGTTGGATGGGGCACGACAGCGACATTGATCTGCCACATGTACCCGGTCACGAATTGGCAGGCGTGATCGAAGCGGTGGGCAGGAGCGTGACCAACTGGAAGGTCGGTGATCGTGTGACAGTGCCATTCATTTCGGCCTGCGGTTCATGTCCAGAATGTCACGCAGGCCAGCAGCAGGTATGCCTCAATCAGCAGCAACCGGGGTTTACGCACTGGGGGTCATTTGCGGAGTACGTTGGCATTCATCAGGCGGACCTGAATGTAGTGGCGCTGCCGGATGTCATGGATTTTGCGACCGCCGCGAGCCTTGGCTGCCGTTTCGCAACCTCATTTCGAGCAGTCGTCGATCAGGGTAAAGTTGGCGCTGGACAATGGGTTGCGGTGCATGGCTGCGGCGGAGTGGGTTTGTCGGCCGTCATGATCGCCCATGCAGTTGGGGCAAATGTCATCGCCATTGATATAGACGATGACAAACTGGCGCTCGCCAGAGAGCTTGGTGCGGTTGCCGCCATCAACGGTGCTCAGGTGGCGGATGTGGCTGAGGCGGTGATCGAATTGACCCGTGGCGGCGCGCATGTCTCCTTGGACGCATTGGGGCATCCGGTGACTTGCTTCAATTCGATCCAGAATTTGCGCCCGCGTGGTAAACACGTCCAGGTGGGCCTTATGTTGGGTGCACATAGCTCCCCTCAGGTTCCGATGGCAAAAGTGATTGGGCAGGAGTTGGAAATCCTCGGGTCTCACGGGATGCAAGCGCATCGCTATGGTGCCATGCTGGATATGATCGGTTCGGGAAAACTTGATCCAAAGAAACTTGTGGGTCGTGAAATCAGCCTTGAAGAAGCCCCATCAGCGTTGATGAATATGGATAAATTCCAGTCAGTTGGCGCGACCGTCATCACTCGGTTTTGAGCATGTGATTGACGGCACACTGTCGGGTCTCGGCCTCTGCAAATACAGGCCCTTGGTCCGGTACAAAACCCAATTCGGATTAGAATGCATCCTTCGACACGTCACATGTGGCCCGATGATGTGGCCACAGCTTGTGCTTTGATATTTTAAGATCGGCCCGCAGTGGGGCCGATCACAGGCTTTGTCAGGTTAAGCCGGTTCTGAGTTTTTGTAGCTCAGTAATGGCTTTCCAGTCAGAACTCTCTCAGGCCCGGCCGTTTCCCGATGGTGATGTGATCGATATCCTCATTGCGGAACCCCCGGATGAGTGAGGGGATCATCATGAACACGAGGCAGAAGATCGGCAGTCCGACCACAGTGATGACCTGTTGCAAAGCCGTAAGCCCCAGATCACCGGCCAGTATCAGCAGCATAGCGGCCACCAACCCCTCTGAGACGCCCCAGAACACGCGCTGTTGGACCGGTCCGGGCTTGGAAGAGCCGGTACAGAGCATGTCGACCACCAGAGAGGCCGAGTCAGATGAGGTGGCAAAGAAGATCGCAACCACCAACACCGCAATGCCCTGCACAAAAGTGGCGAAGGGAAAGTTTTCAAAGAACGCAAACATGGCAAGTGGGACAGATTCGGAAACAGCTGCACTCAGTGCTCCGGCCTGATCACCCAATGCTGCACGGGCGGCGACACCAAGGCCGTCGATTTCCATGGCCTGCCAGCCGAAGATGGAGAACCACACCAAGGTAAAGAGCGAAGGTGCCATCAGGACACCGAACACGAACTCACGAATGGTGCGCCCCCGCGAGATACGCGCCACAAACAGGCCGATGAAGGGCGACCATGTCACAGTCCACGCCCAATAGAATACAGTCCAGCTGCCCTGCCAGCCCCAGTCGCCGTTATCTGGATTGGTATTGGCGAGCATGTCGTTCCAAAAGGCGAGCCTCGGCAAGTTGCTGAGATAGAGGCCGAGCGTTTCGACCATGCCGCGCAAGAGGAACAGCGTCGATCCGGTCACCAGCACAAACACCATCAGGCCAACCGCCATCCCGATGTTGATGTTGGAGAGCAGCTTCACCCCTTTGTCGAGGCCGGCCACGATCGAGATTACTGCAACCCCGGTGAGTACCGCGAGAATGGCGACCTTGAGCGGCACACCCGCATCCCAGCCAAAGAGCGCGGACAGGCCTGCCGCAATTTGTGATGAACCAAGGCCCAGCGATACGGCGACACCGAACAAAGTGCCAAGAATAGAAACGATATCAATGGCTTTGCCCCATGGGCCATAGATGCGCTCTCTGAGCAGCGGATAGAAAACCGAACTCACACGTACAGGCAGATCATAACGGTTGATGAAATAGGCAAAGGCCAGCCCCGGAAGGGCGAAGATGGTCCATGTGTGCAAGCCCAGATGGTAGATCGCGATGGACATCGCATCGCGCGCGGCCTCTTCGGAATGGGGTGCAACCCCCGGCAGTGGCGGGTTGGAGAAATGGCTGATGGGTTCAGCGACACCCCAGAACATCAAAACGGTGCCGATCCCACCGGCAAACAGCATGGTGAACCATGACAGGCTGGAATAGTCCGGTCGACAGTCCCGCGGCCCCAGGCGGATATGGCCGTGGCGGCTCATCGCGGCCCAGATCAAAAAGCCGAGCCAGACGTTGACACCTAGTATGAAAAACCAGCCAAGCCGCGAAACAATCCATGCGCGCCCCACTGCAAAGGCGTTGCCGATCTCTTCGGGAGCGATCACCAGAGCGAGCACAAATAGGGCTGTAAAAATGGCGGAGATGAAGAAAATATATGGGTCGGTCCTGAGGCCGAGGCGTTTTATCAATCCCTGCATCCAATGATCCCTTTGTTCTATAAATCAACTATTGGCGCCTAATGGAGGCGCGTTGACCTAACGCAGACGTGAACAAAATAGTTCCACCTAAGGGCGAAATTTCTGGATGCGCAGAGCGCGCCCAAAATACCGAAAGCCTTCGGGTGGGGTGTCCGGATTTTAGCGATAGAAAAGGGTGGCTCTAATCCACGCCCCACCATTGCAGAGTTTGTTCGCAATGATAGCGGATCGCATCGGTTGCAGCGGTGGTGTCCCCGCTCTGCAATGCTTCAATAATCGCAAGATGCTCTTCCATTGCGGACACAATCCGCACCTGAAGGAAAGGGCGCACATTCTGGATAATGGCAATACGCATGCGATTGGCGCTATAAGCCGCTGCCAATTGTGGATTATTCAACCCCGCCGCCAGATAGTCATGCAGTGACAAATCAATCCCGATTGCTTGCGGCGGCAGATCGCTGGCAGTGTTATTTGCGGCAGCGTCGCGAAGAGTCTCATGTTGCGCACGCAAAGTATCCAACCCGGTCAGATCGCCCTGCTGAATCCGCCTGCGTGCGCCTTCCTGATCAAGCACCATCCGAAAGTCGAGACAGTCACGGATCGTTTCAGAGCGGGCTTCCATCACCTGTACACCGCGCTTGGGCCATGTGGTCAACAGCCCTTGTGAGCACGCCTGTTTCACGGCCTCACGAGTCGCGGCAAGGGGAAACTCAAGGATCTCAACCAGTTGAGACATAGACAGAAATTGCCCGTCGCGCAGAGTGCCGTTGCGGAGCGCATCCCAAAGCGCCTCTTGTGCCTGCTCTGCTAGAAGCTGGCCGTCCTGCATCTGGTTCATCGACAGACCCTCATGCGGTATTTCCTAGAGTTCCCTTAAGGTCCTACCTAAAATTTTTTATAGTGTAATTTCTAGAATACCTTCTAACATGTCAGTTGCAAGCTCAATAATCGCATGAATGAGGGGCCCGCTTGACGGTCGCCCGGGCACGGGGCTTTAGGGAGAAAAACATGACCGCAACTGATGAAATACATGTGACCAGCGGCGATACGCTGGACCCGGACGGCAATACACTCAACCCTGTTGGCAAGGATGAAAAAACCTGGGGCTGGTTTGCCATTTTCAACATCTGGGCAAATGATGTGCAGTCGCTCTTTGGCTACTCATTGGTGGCGTCGTTGTTCATCTCCTATGGGGTTGGCGGCTGGACAGCGTTTGCAGCGCTGATCGCCTCTGGGGTCTTTGTGATGTGGATGGTGAATCTCTCCGGCGCTGCGGGTGAGAAATATGGCATTCCTTACCCGGTGCTGGCGCGCGCGAGCCTCGGTACACAGGGCGCGAAGCTGCCTGCAGTATTGCGCGCAACGGTTGCGGTGTTCTGGTATGGGGTGCAGGTCTATTTTGCCTCAACCGCATTGGCGCTGTTGATCCGGTCGATTACCGGCCTTGGCGGAGGTGCGGAGATACTGGGCCTCACAGGGATCGACTGGATTTCGTTTGTGATGGTCTGGGTGTTTCACATCGTGATCTTCTGGCGTGGCATGGGCTGGGTAGAGACCTTCCTCAATATCGCGGGGCCGTTTGTCTATCTGGTCATGATCGGGTTGCTGGCTGTACTTTGGCAGCGCTCGGATGGGCAGCTTCTGGCGGCGACGGCTACCATCTTTGCCAATCCAGAGGGCACTTTCTGGACTGAATTCAAAGGGTTTATTGCCATCGTTGGCACGATGGTCGCCTATTTCGCGGCGGTGATGATCAACTTCAGCGATTTCTCCCGCTACGCCAAGGACAAGCCAACGATGGTGCTCGGAAATCTTGCGGGGTTGCCCTTCAACATGATCCTGTTCTCAGCATTGGCCCTGTTGACGACCGGTGGTGCGGCGGTGGTTTACGGCGAGGCGATCATCAACCCGGCTGAAATTGTGGAGCGCACGGACAGTGTGCTGCTGGGCATCATCGCAGCGATCACCTTCTTTGCGGCAACAGTGGGCATCAACCTCGTGGCAAATTTCATCCCTGCGGTGAATGGTATTGCCAACCTGTCCCCGGAAAAGATCAGCTTTCGCAAAGCGGGCCTGATTACATCGGTGTTTGCGCTGGTCATTGGCGGTTTCTGGACCAGTTTTATTAGTCAGTTCGGCATCGGCGGTTTTGTGAATACACTCGGCGCAACGCTCGCCCCGATCTTTGGGATCATGATCGTGGATTACTACGTCCACCGCAAAGAACAGCTGTACGTAGATGATCTCTATAACATGGATGGCGGCACCTATCATTACAACGAGGGTTGGAACGGTGCAGCGGTCAAGGCCTTTGGGCTGGCGGCGATCTTCTCTGTCGCAACCGTCTGGGTGCCTTGGTTTGCCTTCCTGTCAGGCTACAACTGGGTAATTGGCGCGCTTCTGGGGGGCGTGGTCTACCACATGCTCGCCCGCGACCACGTCACGCGCTAAGCTTGGGGTATTAATTATGCGGGCCGGTGAGAGGGATCTCACCGGCCCGCTTATTTGTTTCACGCAGCACTCAGCCTTGAATAGCTCCCATTTCGGGCAAGGAGTTCCGCATGGGTGCCCACTTCGACAATGCGCCCGGCTTCCATCACGGCGATATGATCCGCATCGCGGATCGTGCTGAGCCGATGGGCGATCACAAATGTCGTGCGCCCCACCGCGAGATCTTCGAGGGCTCGTTGGATCTGGCGTTCGGTCTCGGTATCAAGTGCGGAAGTGGCCTCATCCAGAATGAGGATCGGCGGGTTGCGCAGGAAAATCCGGGCGATGGCCACACGTTGTTTCTGCCCGCCCGAGAGCGTTACGCCCCGTTCGCCCACGATAGTATCAAGCCCGTCTGGCAATTGGTCGATCATATCGCTCAGGCGGGCTTTTTCGGCGGCGAGACGGATTTCTTCTTCGGTGGCGTCCAATCGGCCATAGGCGATATTTTCGCGCAGCGTGCCGCCAAACAGGAATACATCCTGACTGACGATCCCGATCTGCGTGCGCAAGGAGCGCAAAGTAAGCGTGCGAATATCATGCCCGTCGATCAGCACCCGGCCAGACTGGGGTTCATAGAATCGGGGCACCAGCGCCAATAGCGACGTCTTGCCCGCGCCGGACGGGCCGACAAAGGCCACGGTTTCGCCAGCGGCGACATCAAGCGAGATCCCGTCGAGCACCGGGCGCTCTTGGTCATAGCCGAATGTCACGTTTTCAAAATGAACTGCGCCGCGCAAATCGGGGGCAGGGCGGGCATCGGGGCTGTCTTCCACCTCTGGCTCAATGGCCAGAAGCTCCAGATATCGTTTGAACCCGGCAATCCCACGTGGGTAAAGTTCGATCACGGCAGCGATTTTTTCGAGTGGGCGAAAGAACAGCCCGACCAGCAACAGGAAGGCGACAAAGCCGCCGGTTGTCAGTTCTCCGCGCAGCACGAAGATTGCGCCTGCCACCATCACCAGAACCTGCACAAAGCGCATGCCCATGTAGTTGATGGTCGAGGAGGCGGCCATGACCCTATAGGCCGCAAGCTTGGTGTCGCGGTAGCGGGCGTTGTCGTCGGCAAAGAGGCGCTTTTCATGCTCTTCATTGGCAAAGGCCTGCACCACGCGAATACCACCGACATTTTCCTCAAGGCGAATATTGAAATCCGCGACGCGAGAATAGATCGCCTGCCATGTGCGCGTCATGCGCCCACCAAAGACCATTACGATAATTACGCAGAGCGGGAAAATCGTCGCGGTAATGAGCGCAAGACGCATGTCGATCATCAGCATCATGAGAAACGCGCCGATAAAGGTCATAAGCGCAACAAAGAGATCTTCGGGGCCGTGGTGTGCAACCTCGCCGATTTCCTCCAGATCGCGGGTGACGCGCGCGACCAGTTTGCCGGTGCGGACTTTGTCAAAATAGGAAAACGACAGCCGTTGCAGCTGGTCAAAGGCTTTGCGACGCATCTCGGTTTCGATGTTGATGCCCAGCTTGTGCCCCCAGTAGATCACAATGGCCATCAATCCGGAGTTGACCAGATAGATAGCCAGCAGGCCAATCGCGGCTAGAACCGTGAGCCACAAATCGCCACGCGGGAGCAAAACATCGATAAAACCTTTGATGGCCACAGGGAACGCGAGCTCCAACAAGCCAGAAGCGACGGCGCAGCCAAAATCGAGAAAGAACAAGGTCTTCCACGGGCGATAATAGTCGAAAAACTGTCGGATCATGGCGGTGTATTTCTATGTCAAATGCGTGAGGGCGGTTTCAATCCCGGCATCGCTATACGTGTTTTGCAAGAGTGGCACCATAGGCGCGTCTGCTGCAACTGTGAGGGATCTGTGCAGACGCAGGCACGCATCATGTCTGGTGATGAGCGGCAGGACGTGGGATGTAGGGGCTGCGGGCATATGCTTCCGGCAGATCCCACATCACGAAGGCAAGCAAGAGGCAAAAGCATGCAGGACTGGGATGCGGTCGTGATCGGTGGTGGCCCGGCCGGGTTAATGGCTGCGGGCGAAATCGCACGTCTGGGGCACCGGGTTCTGTTGGTTGAGGCCAAGCCCTCACCGGCCCGCAAATTCCTGATGGCAGGGAAATCCGGCCTGAACCTGACCAAGGACGAACCTTGTGAGGCTTTGTTGGCGCATTACCGTGAAGCAGCGGAGTGGCTGGGGCCGATGATCCGGGCTTTTGATGCAGCCGCTGTGCAGGATTGGGCGCGTGGATTGGGGCAGGAGCTGTTTACAGGCTCTACCGGGCGGGTCTTTCCTACCGTTATGAAAGGATCGCCTCTGTTGCGGGCGTGGCTCGCGGAATTGGACAGTCATGGCGTGACCCGGCAGCTTGGCTGGCGTTGGAGCGGTTGGCAGGACGGGCAACTGAAGTTTGAAACCGTCGCAGGGCCACAGTTTATTCGCGCGCGTGCGACCATACTTGCGCTGGGCGGAGCAAGCTGGGCGCGGCTTGGGTCCGACGGCGCATGGGCGGCGACATTGGCGGCACGCGGTGTGGCGCTCGCTCCGTTTCAGCCTTCGAATGCTGCGCTTTCGATCTCGTGGAGCGACCACATGACCCCGCATTTCGGAGCGGCGCTCAAGGCGGTGGCGTGGCAGGCGGGTGATCTGCAGGGACGCGGCGAGGCGGCGCTTGCAAAGCGCGGCATTGAGGGCGGCGGACTATACGCGCTGACACCTGCGCTGCGCGAAGGGAATGACTTGTTCGTAGATCTTGCACCGGATCTGACTGAAGATGACCTTGCAACACGTCTGGCGCGACCGCGCGGCAAGGCCAGCTGGGCCAACCATATGCGCCGGGTGCTGAAGATCACTCCAGTAAAAATGGCCTTGTTGCAGGAGTTTGGCCGCCCGCTCCCGCAGGATGCGCAGGAACTGGCGCGCGTCATCAAACATCTGCCAGTGCGTCACGCAGGCTTACGCCCGATAGATGAGGCGATCTCGACTGCGGGCGGTGTACGCCGTGATGCCCTTGATGACGGTCTAATGCTAAAAGCGATCCCCGGCACGTTCTGCGCCGGGGAAATGCTGGATTGGGATGCACCTACAGGCGGCTATCTACTGACTGCCTGCTTTGCCACCGGGCGCTGGGCCGGGCAGGCGGCTGCACGTTACTTGGCCAGTTCTGCAACACGCTGAAAGGCAGGACGTGCGCGCATGCGTTTGCCATAATCTAGCAGGGCTTCGCTCTCGACATCGAAATTCGCGCCCCGTGCCCAATTGAGACAGTGAGTGAGCAGAATATCAGCGATCGTGAATTGATCGCCTGCGATAAACTCATCTGTCAGCCGGGACTCAACCCGTTTTATCGAGTTGGAAAATTCCCACCGCAGCGAGGTTTTGACCTCTGGAACCCGGTGCTCTTCGGGCAGGACAAAGGTGTGACGGGCAGCGGCCCAGAGGATCGCGTCCATCTCGTCATTTATCATATTGGTGATCGAGTCCTGTTTGGCGCGTGCCAAGGTGCCCGCAGGCGCCGTCAGAGCCCCATGTTTGTCCGCCAAATAAGTGATGATCGCGATGGAATCGGTGATGCTTTCACCGGACTCGATCAAAACCGGGATCTTGCCCGAAGGGTTGGCAGCCCGGGCTTCATCGCTTTGTGGCTTTGCCGGGGTCAACTCATAGGCTTGCCCCAGTTCTTCCAGCGCCCAGAGCACTCGAAAGGTGCGGGTCAGTGGGAAGCCGATCACTTTATACATGAAAATTCTCCTCGCTCGCTTGCGGGCAGGTTTGCTGCGAGTGCGAGAAAGGTCAAGCGCTGCGTCACATCCTGACGCCGTGCAGTTCAGCGTGACCGAGCCAACATGGCCAACCGGATCATTGCACGTTCGGTCAGTGCCTGTGCCGGTGCACTTTGCCCGGCGGAGCGCAGTTGCAGGTCGGTATCGGTCAGAATCGTCAGCGCGTTTTGCAGCTTTTGCGCCCCCCAGCCCTGCGCCTGTCGCAGCATGCGGTCGCGCCGTTTGCCATATAGAGGCGGGCGTAAGCCGCCGATGCCCTGCGCGGGACCGCCGGGGTGGGCAGCGATGGTGTAAAGCGTGCGAAAATGCCGGGTCGCCCCGATACAGAGTGTCACCGCATTGGTGCCTTGTGCCTGTAGTCGGCGTAACACGGGACCAATATCGGTGCTGCGCCCTTCGGCCACTACATTCAGCAGATCATCCAATGCGGCCTCGGTGGATTGCGGTGCGACCGCGCCGATGTCTTCCAACGTTAGCGGTGTGTTATCGCCATGTTTATAGAGGCTCAGCTTTTCGATCATGCGGGAGAAATCGCCGGGGCCGATCTCATTGGCGATATCCGTCAGCGCCGACATGCTGTCACCGGGCACATCGCGCATGCCTGCTTCGCCCAAGATGCGCTCGATTTCGGCGCGCGAGGGCGGATCGTCATAAATGCCCGTAGCGTAAGCGTTGGTATGGGTTTCAAAGGCTTTGCGCAGCTTGGACGACGCCTTGAGCTGCCCGGCCGTGACCACGATTTGCGCGTCACCCGGCTGCCATTCCTGCAAGGCAGTGGTGATCGCCGGGGTTGCGGTGTCATTGGCATCCTCGACAAACACTGCGCGGATGCCGGGAAAGAAGCCCACCGCCTTGACCGCGTCCAGCAACTGGGCCGGGTCTTTGCGCAGATCACTTGCGGGCATGCGTGTAAGGCGCATCTCCTCTTCGGCACCGGGGCCAAGGAGGGCGGCCAGCATCTGCTGACGTTTGAGCGAAACACGCATCGCGTCCGCGCCGTAAATCAACAGCCCGGTCTTGCCGGGGTCGGGGCGGGCGAAATAGCCCTCGGCCTCGCGCGGGCTGAGTTTCATGTGCCGGTCGTCGTGCCCAATCCGGGCACCGCATAAAGTCGGGTCACGATCTGATCGGCGAGAATCACCATCAGGCGTTCGTGTGCGTCTGTCTCAGAGGCGAGGGTTTGCACCGTGGTGCCGCTGGCGGAATAGCCCGAGAAATTCTCGACCTCACCGCTGGCCACGATCTGCCCGTCCGACAGGCGCACGAGGCTGTAGCCTGCGGTTCCTGTCAGAGAATAGCGGGTGATGCTGCCCTCTGCGGTGATCGCTTGGCCGACTTCTTCGGTATCAAGGGTCAGATCCATACGATAGGTCGGAGCCCCGGTACGACCCAACCGGGTTTCTAGCCTGCGCACAAAGTAATAGGCGTCGGTATCGCGCGGGGCGCCAATGGTCTCTGGGGCTTGAAACGCGATCTGGCCGCGCAGCGCAGTGCCTGCGCCATTGGGACCATAGACCGGCTCAAACCCGCAGGCCGAAAGGCTGGCGCCAAGTGGCAGCGCCAGCGTGAATTTCAGGAATTTGCGTCGGTCAGGCAACGACATTGACGATCCGCCCCGGTACAACGATCACCTTCTTGGGTGCGGCACCTTCCAACACCCGCTGCACAGCTTCATGCGCCAGCGCCAGTTTTTCAACCTCTGCCTTGTCGAGATCCTTGGCAACGGTCAATTCACCGCGTCGTTTGCCATTCACCTGAATGGGCAGGGTCACGGTGTCCTCGACCAGCATCGATTCATCCGCGACCGGCCAGGGGGCATTGGCAATCAGACCTTCGCCACCCTGATGCGCCCAGATATCCTCGGACAGGTGCGGGGTCATCGGCGACATCAGCTGCGCCAAAGTCTTGATGGCTTGCTTTTGTACCGCGGCGCTGGCCTTGGATTTCGACAGCGTGTTGGTGAAGCCATAAAGCTTGGCGATGGCGGCATTGAAGCCAAAGCTCTCGACCCCCAGCGTCACATCACGGATCGCCTTATGCATCTCGCGCAAGAGATCCTCGTCGCCTTCGCCCTTGGCATCCGGGTCCATCTCGCCAATGCGATCACAGAGGTTCCAGACCCGGTTCAGGTGCTTATAGGCGGCTTCGGCGCCAGAGGCGGTCCATTCCACATCCCGTTCAGGCGGCGAATCGGACAGAACAAACCAGCGGGCGGTATCGGCGCCGTAGGTCGAGATGATCGCCAACGGGTCGACCACGTTGTTCTTGGACTTGGACATCTTGGCAGAGGGGATCACCTTGATCTGTTCGCCGGTCTCTTTGACGAAGACACCGCCGTCGCGCTCCTCGACCTCGCTCGGGTAGTGGTAGATCGCGCGGCCGTTATCGTCCTTGCGTTCGGCATTCTCATAGATCGCGTGTGTCACCATGCCCTGCGTGAAGAGCGCGTCAAACGGCTCTTTGGCGCTTTCGGGCAGATGGCCGCAGATGTGCATCGCGCGGGCAAAGAAGCGCGAATAGAGCAGGTGGAGAATCGCATGCTCGATGCCGCCGATATATTGGTCGACGTTCATCCAGTAGCTGGCCGCCTCCAGATCGGTCGGTGTTTCGGCGCGCGGTGCGGTGAAACGGGCGAAATACCAGCTGGAGTCCACGAAGGTATCCATCGTGTCCGTTTCTCGCTGGGCGGGCTTGCCACAGTTGGGGCAGGCGCAGTTGCGCCAGCTTGGGTGACGGTCCAGCGGGTTGCCGGGGACCGAGAAATCAATCGCCTTGCCGTCCTCGTCGTAAGGCAGCGCGATGGGCAGGTTCTCTTTCTTTTCCGGCACCACGCCGCAATCGGGGCAGTGGACGACAGGGATCGGGCAGCCCCAGTAACGCTGACGGGACAGACCCCAGTCGCGCAGGCGGAATTTGGTGACGCCTTCGCCCCAGCCTTCGGCCTCGGCCTTGTCGACAGCGGTGTTGACACCCTCTTCGCCGGTTTGTTCCTCCGCACCTGCAAAGCCGCGCACATAGCGGACTTTCTCGGCTTTGGTGGGCACATAGGCCTCGGTCAGAGCGTCGGCACCTGAGACCGGTTCCATCACCGGAATGATCGGCAGGTCGTATTTGGTGGCGAATTCAAAGTCGCGCTGGTCATGCGCCGGGCAGGCAAAGATCGCGCCGGTGCCGTAATCCATCAGGATGAAGTTGGCGATCCAGACCGGCAGCTCCCAGTTCGGGTCCAGCGGGTGCTTAACCCGCAATCCGGTGTCGTAGCCCAGCTTCTCGGCTGTTTCGATCGCCTCTTCGGTGGTGCCGCCCTTGCGGCATTCCGCAACAAAGTCTGCAACCTCTTGCGATTCGGCCTCAAGCTGCTTGGCAATCGGGTGATCCGGCGAGATGCCCACAAAGCTCGCGCCCATCAGCGTGTCGGGGCGAGTCGTATAGACCTCGATCGCCTCACCGCCATCGGTGCGCTCAAAGCTGAACTGAAGGCCACGCGATTTGCCAATCCAGTTTTCCTGCATCAGGCGGACCTTGGCGGGCCAGTTCTCCAGCCCGTCGAGTGCGCCCAGCAGCTCGTCTGAGTAGTCAGAGATCTTGAAGAACCACTGCGTGAGTTCGCGCCGTTCCACCAACGCACCAGAGCGCCAGCCACGCCCAGCCTCGACCTGCTCATTGGCCAGAACGGTCATGTCTACGGGATCCCAGTTGACCACGGCGTTCTTGCGGTAGACCAAACCTTTTTCAAGGAAATCAAGGAACAAGGCCTGCTGCTGGCCGTAGTATTCGGGATCGCAGGTGGCGAACATGCGCGACCAGTCGAGCGAGAGGCCCAGCGGCTTCATCTGCTCGACCATCGTGTCGATGTTCGAATAGGTCCAGTCCTTGGGGTGCCCGCCCGACGCCATCGCGGCGTTTTCCGCAGGCATGCCGAAAGCGTCAAACCCCATCGGGTGCAGCACGTTATGGCCGGTGGACAGCTTGTAGCGCGCGATCACGTCGCCCATCGTGTAGTTGCGCACATGGCCCATGTGCAGCTTGCCGGATGGGTAGGGGAACATCTCCAGCACATAGTACTTGGGTTTGCTATGATCTTCGTTCGCTTGGAAAATGGCGGCCTCTTCCCAGGCTTTTTGCCATTTGGCTTCGATGTCCGAGGCTTCGTAACGCGACATGTGAGCGGTCCTTTAGACTAAAAACGCCGGGCTTTAGACCCGGCGCTTCTGATACGTGGTATTCTTGTTGGGTTCCAGTGCAGAGGCGTCAGATCTTCTTGTCGGCCATGCGTAGCTGACGCGCACGAGAGAGAATCGCATCCTCTACGGCGCGCGCGGTTGCAGAGCTGACAGCGCCACCGCGGCTTTGGAGCGCGACATTGAGGGCGCGCGCCTCAAGTGCGGGGTCTTTGATGTGAATCGTTGCGCGATAGGCGCGACCGCCACCGGGCGGTGTGCCGTAACCTGTGATGATAACGCCAGTGAAGGGGTCAACGGACTGAACCGGCAGGAAATCAAGCACATCAAGGCTCGCGGCCCAAAGGTAGCGATTCACCTGAACGCGCTGCTCGCTTTTGCGCGGACCGAAGGCTTCCCAGATTGTGGTCTTGTCGTCTTTGGCCTCACGCCCTTCGCCAGCGAGGACGATCGTATCGGACTTATCGACTTCTGTGCTGGTGTCGAGCGAACGGAATGCACCGCAAGAGGCTGTGACAGCCAGCGCTGAAAGAAGGAAAAAGGTCTTGATACCACGCATATTGACCGGGCCCGCTCCTGAATTTGCAGTTGAACTACTCCTAGACAAGCGGGCATGCGCCAACAAGCCTATTCTTTTAAAGACTCGTTTCTGCTGTGTTTTCGCGGGGCTTGTGCCGAAACGGACTGTGGCCTCGATGCATCATTTGGTTGATGAATGGTTTTCAGCTTTCAGCACACGCTTGCTTCATGACCCCAAAACGAGCGAGAGGATGTGCGTACTTGAGGAGCGAAGTGGCGTCAGCCGATTGCTTCTTTGGAAATTCAAACCCGAGGGAAAACCATGAAAAAGATTCTCTTCGCTTCGACCGCACTGGTCGCGACCGCAGGCGTCGCAGCAGCAGAAATCACCATCGGCGGCTCCGCACGCTTTGGTCTTGCATACGACGAGTCCCAAGCTGATGAGACCCGCATCGAACAGCGTATGCGCGTTAACATCACCGGCATCGCGGAAACCGACGCTGGCGTGAAGCTGGAAGCACGCTTCCGTCTTGAAGCCAACGAAGACTCCCATGCAAACGACATCTCCGGTCGTGGCCCGGGCGCAGCTGGTTTCGCAGTGTCCTATGGTGGTCTGCGTGTTGACGTAGGTAACGTGTCCAACGTTCTGGACTCCGGTGACCAGGTTGACTACTACGGCTACGGCATCGGCTTCACTTCATTCCTGGAAGCGAACTCCAACTTCAACGGCCCGGCAACCGGTTTTGGTGCTGACAGCAAAGACTTCACCACCATTAAAGCTCGTTACACCGTTGGTGACTTCTCTGCATCCGTTTCTTACAAAGAGACCCGCGCGCAGGCAGCAGTAGCGGTTTCCCCCGGTGTTGGTGGCTCCCTTGCAGTTGCAGCTGACGAAGAATGGCAGCTGGGTCTGGGCTACACCCTGGCAAACGGCATGGCGATCGGCGCAGTTTACTCTGACACCGACTCCGCAGGCGACTACTGGGTTCTGGGCCTGAACGGCACCGCAGGCGCAGTTGGCTACACCGTAATGGTTGGCGACGGCGACAACCAGCAGGACGTGTCCGTGTCCGCATCCATCAACTACGAAGTGTCCTCCGCGACTTCCATCCGCGCACTGGTTGCTGACGGTGGTGTGACCGGCGCAGACACCGCATACGGTCTCGGCTTCCGCCACGGCCTCGGCGGTGGTGTGACCCTCGCAGGTGGTGTTGGTTCCGACTCCTCCGGCAACACTCTGGCAGACCTCGGTGTGTCCTTCTCCTTCTAATTGGAGAACGGAACCACTCGGTTCTTGGGGCGGGCTCTTCGGAGCTCGCCCTTTTCTTTTGTGCGTAAACAGTGTTTTGTTCGGCCAAACAGCCCCCTAGCTAAACGAGGCCGAGATGTCGCTGAGTGAGATCAAATCCCGCATTGCCGCCGCTGAAACCGCTGCGGGTCGCGCGCCCGGATCAGCAGAACTGATCGCCGTGTCCAAAGTGCAGCCCAACGAGCGGGTTGAAGCTGTCCTTGAGGAAGGGCACAGGATTTTTGGAGAGAACCGCGTACAGGAAGCGGCGGGCAAATGGCCCGAATTTCGTGAAAAATTCTCAGATGTGGACCTACACCTCATTGGCCCCCTGCAAACCAACAAAGCACGGCAGGCGATGGAATTGGTCAACGCCATCCATTCCGTAGATCGTCCGAAACTGGCTACAACGCTTGCGCGCCTCGCTCAGGAGCTTGGGCACTGCCCGGAGCTGTTTATTCAGGTCAATACCGGTGAAGAAGAGCAGAAAGCGGGTATCCTGCCCAAGGACTCTGATGGCTTCATTCAGGAATGCCGCGCGCTTGACCTGCCGATCAAGGGGCTGATGTGCATCCCGCCGGTGGATGAAGAGCCAAGCCTGCATTTTGCGCTGCTCGCCAAAATCGCCGAGCGCAACGGGTTGAGCGGACTCTCCATGGGTATGAGTGGAGATTTTGAGAGCGCCATTGCGCTTGGTGCCACCCATGTGCGGGTCGGCTCGGCAATCTTTGGGGAGCGCGCCTATTCAGCGTGACTGCACGATGACCCGAGCGCCCGGTTGTAGGCGCTCGGCAATCCAGCGCAGGTTTTGGCGTGAAAAGGCAATGCAGCCTTCTGTTGGATAGCCGGGCCTTCGCCATTGATGCAGAAAGACCGCCGAGCCGCGCCCTTTGACGGAGTTGGGCCAGTTCCAATCCGTAACCAACACCAGATCATAGAGCGGATCGGCGCGGCGCAAGGTCTCATGACTGAAAGCGTAAGGCGCGCGCACCATGTGATTATAGTCCTGCGCTTCGCCATCATCCGACCACAGATCACCGGGGAGAATCGGTGTGGCCCAATCCTGCGGCGCTGGGATACGGTCCGGGCGATATAGCATGCCGACAATGCGGTGAGTGCCCACAGGTGTGGCCCCGTCGCCTTCGCGTTTGTTTGGCGCAATGCCCCCTTTGCCGATAGTGCAGGGAAATCTCCGCCCCATGAAACGCAGTCCGTTTGGGGTTAAAACCAGATCCGAAGGGGTCATAACATGTGGCCCGATTTGCTGGCTTTGGTTGCGAGGTAATGGCGGTTGAACTCGTTTTCGCCAACTTTCAGCGGAACCCGTTCCACCACCGTGATGCCGGTTTTCTCCATCATTGCAATCTTGCCGGGGTTGTTTGTCATCAGCCGGACAGATGAAAACCCCAGTTCGCGCAGGATCGAAGCCCCGAGTCGGAAATCGCGCTCGTCATCCTCAAATCCAAGCCGGTGATTGGCCTCAACTGTGTCAAAGCCCTGATCCTGCAGGGAATAAGCGCGCATCTTATTGGCGAGGCCAATGCCGCGTCCCTCTTGGTTGAGATACAACAGCACGCCTGCGCCCTCCGTTCCCATTTGCCCCAGAGCACCGCGCAGTTGCGGCCCGCAGTCGCATTTGAGCGAACCGAGCACGTCACCGGTAAAGCAGGCAGAATGAAGCCGAGCCAGAACCGGCGTATTTCGGTCCGGGCGCCCGATCTCGATTGCGTAATGTTCTTCACCGCCATCCTCGGGACGGAAGATGTGCAAGCGCCCGGCTTGCGATGCCTCCATCGGCAGGCGCGCAGCTGCAACCGGATGTAGCGGCGAGCTTTTATTAAGGAGCGGCTCAGTAGCGGATTGGGGCAGGAGAGTCAAATCGTGTTTGAGGGCAAAGTCTCCTGCATTTTCTAGGGCGACATAGACGGTCGCAGGCAGGAGGCGCGCGGATTTCACCAATGCGATGGCAAGGCGGGGGAGCGTCGCATCACCGCTGCGCGCACTCGTCAGTGGTCCCTTCATCGGCGTCTGCAGGTCATCTGCCGGGTCAGCAATGGCCTCAATCCAGCCAAGCTCCACATCTGTCGGAACGGCGATCCGCGCGATGTCCTCGTCATAGACGCGAGCCTTTAACGTGGCGGCACGCCGCGCGGTCAATGCGAGCGACACTTGCCCCAAATCGCGCAGATCTGCGAGGCGGGCAGCACTCAGGCTTTCGACCGCGATTGCAAGAATAGCGGTGTCACCTGTGGTCAGGATCACCGGTAATCCCATCCTCAGATCCACTCTGGCACGGGCAATCCGCTCCAGCATTGTCGGCAATAGGCTCATCAGGTCTTGGTTCCCGGCTGTAACATCAGGAGCCTACTCCTATGCTCAATTGCTGCAAAAGTGAAATATTTCCGCCTCAGAGGACACGTCGACGTGAAGCGATCACCGCGAAGCTTGTTCTTTCGTGAGCTTGCGCACATCTGTGAAAACAAGACACCAGGAGAGACCCGATGGCCCAGTTGAAGAAAATCCTGCTCGTTGATGATGACGAGGATCTGCGCGAGGCGCTGAGCGAACAGCTTGTTATGACCGAAGATTTCGACGTCTTCGAGGCTGGCGACGGGCAGCGCGCGATGGAACGCGCCAAGGAAGCGATCTACGATCTGATCATCCTTGATGTGGGCCTTCCGGACACTGATGGGCGCGAATTGTGCCGTTTGATGCGCAAACAAGGCGTGAAGTCTCCGATCCTGATGCTCACTGGGCACGACAGTGATGCGGACACGATTTTGGGCCTCGATGCGGGTGCCAACGACTATGTCACGAAACCGTTCAAGTTCCCGGTCCTCTTGGCACGTATCCGCGCCCAGTTGCGCCAGCACGAACAATCCGAAGACGCGGTTTTTGTGTTGGGGCCCTATACGTTCAAACCTGCGATGAAGATCCTGATCACCGAGGACGAGCGCAAAATTCGTCTGACGGAGAAGGAAACCAACATCCTGAAGTTCCTCTACCGCTCCAACGACGGCGTGGTGCCCCGCGACGTTTTGTTGCATGAGGTCTGGGGTTACAACGCAGGGGTTACAACGCATACCCTAGAGACCCATATATACCGTCTACGCCAGAAGATTGAGCCCGACCCGTCGAATGCGAGACTTCTTGTGACGGAATCAGGCGGTTACCGGTTGGTGGCCTAAGCGACAATCAGGTGCGGAACAAGTTTCGACCACACACGTTATACGGTCGAACCACACGAGAGATCCCGCGCATATCCGGGTCATGATATGCATCCTCCCTGTTGGACTGGCCGGGCTTCGTGCCCGGCCTTTTTTTGTGCCGTGTCAGGCTGTGCGGTGCAAAACGCGCAGGCGGCTCTCGAACTCACCACGATCCACGTAGCATCCGTGTAGGTGGCGATAGCCTGTTTGCGGATCAAAGGCGTCACGCCCGTGCAGGATGCGGCGATTGTCAAATACCACCATCTCTCCGCCCCTGAGCTTGAGTGTCACGAGGTATTCAGGCGACCGCGTCATAATCATAAACTGCCGATAGGCTCGGTAGTAGCGCTGCATCAAGGCGGGTTCGAGGTCGAAGATATCCGCCAGATGGGCGTTAAAACAGATCTCGATCACGCGGCCCTCTTCGTCGAGGTTGATGACCTTCTTGCGGTTGCGAATGTCGGTCTCATGATCGTGAAAGCGAAACGGGACCGAGACGGTGGAGAGCAGCTCAAAACTCTCGGGATCTTGGTCGCGCAGGTCCTCGGCGATGGCGTAGCCGTCACAAAACAGCGAGCCACCCCCGACAGCCTCATTGGCGAGGCAGTGCAGGAACTGAAACCCCGGCGGTAGCTCCTGATTGGTCAGATCCGTGTGCAGGGGCAGAGCGATCGGTGTGTAGGCGAGGTTGTTGGGATTGGGTTTGGATTTCACCTCAAACGTGACGCCAAAATTTGTCTGCCGCAGAAAGCCGATGCGGCGCGCGACCTCCATGCCGGCCTCGGTTGTGTCCGCAAGCCCTTCGACGATCGAGACGCCGATGATCTGGGTTTGCTCCAGCCAGTCCCGCAGCATGCGGTCCGAGGCCAACACCTCCTGCGCCGCGACGCGGGGTATGCCGTTTGCGCCCAGATCACTGCGCCAGGATTGAAACCCTGTGTGGGCCGGATCGGATACGCGTGTGCCCGGCACATACGCGCGCAACCAAGCCAAATCAAAGCGACTGCTGCTCTGGGACTCATCCTGCCAGTGAGCCACGAGATGCGAGCCTGAGATCGCAACGGATGCTGCGGTGAGGTCGGGTGGGATCGCGGAGAGATCGGTGACCCGCTCCTGTGTGTCGGGGTGAAACCCGGCGGGGTCATTGTCGCGCAACCAGATATAGGGGTAGCGGGCGGATGTGCCATCGGTGAAAGAGACGAGAACGCATGCGTCCTCGGGCTGCAAAACGGCCTGTGCCATGAGAATCCTCCTGGCGTTTGGGATGCTAATTGTGGTGGAAACGCCCCGTCAGGGCGCAGCATCAGGTGCCGGTGGCGGCCACCAGTCATAGGCCTTTTTGTAGGGGTGTCCGGGGCGTTGCCCCAATACCGGTACCATGGGTTTGGCCAGTTCGTTCGTGGGTTGCTCTTGTCAATGTAAAGTATGTGGCACCGCCCTTTGCAAGCAAATTCACGGCGTGGTGATTGCGCAGGAAACCGCATTCACCCCACTGGTATCTTGGGCAGAGCGCAGGCAATATCCCCACAAACACTTGCCAGAGATAGAGAGCCCGCATGTCCTTTACCCTTGCCACATGGAACATCAACTCCGTGCGTCTGCGCGAACCGATTGTCATCAAGCTGCTGCAAGAAGAAGGGCCGGATGTGCTCTGCCTGCAAGAGTGCAAAAGCCCGGTCGAGAAGATCCCGATGGAGGCATTCCGCGAGTTGGGCTATCAGCACATGATTGCACGCGGGCAAAAGGGCTATAATGGCGTCGCGATCCTGTCACGGCTGCCGATCGAGGATGTGGGCGACAAGGATTTTGCCAGCCTCGGCCATGCCCGCCATGTGGCGGGGCGGCTGGAAAACGGTGTGACCATCCACAATTTCTATGTGCCCGCTGGCGGTGACGAGCCGGATCGCGAGAAAAACGTGAAATTCGGCCAGAAGCTCGACTATCTGACCGAGATGCGGGACTGGTTCCATGCGGACCGGCCCGAGAAGTCGGTGCTGGTCGGGGATCTCAATATCGCGCCGCGCGAGGATGATGTCTGGGACCACAAGAAACTGTTGAAGGTGGTGAGCCACACGCCGATCGAGGTGGAGCATCTGGCGCAGGTGATGGAGGCGGGCGGCTGGGCCGATGTCACGCGCAAGGATATCCCCGAAGGGCAGCTTTATAGCTGGTGGAGCTATCGGGCCAAGGACTGGGACGCCGCCGACAAGGGGCGCAGGCTGGACCATGTCTGGACCACGCCCGACATCACCAACGCCACGCACTCCAGCCGCATCCTGCGCGACGCGCGCGGGTGGGAAAAGCCAAGTGATCACGCGCCGGTTTTTGCGACGTTTGATCTCTGAGATCCGGGATCAAAGGTCGGGGAGGCTCCCGCCAAAAGGCGCGCGCCCCAAGGGGCGCGCATTTTTGTTGGGCCGAGCGCCGCACCTGCCGGTGCGGCGTGCGCAAGACGCACGCTTGACGCAAAACTCATCCCTTGGTTTTCCGGCGCTGAAATCGCATATAGGGCGCAAGCAAGACTCGAAAAGGAGTGCAGAGCAATGATGGACATTCTGGGCGGTGGAGCCAATGCGGCCCCTGCGGGCGATCTCATCAAGGATGTGACCGAAGAGACCTTCATGGCTGAGGTGGTCGATGCCTCCATGGAAGTTCCGGTCATCGTGGATTTCTGGGCACCGTGGTGTGGCCCCTGCAAGACGCTGGGCCCGATGCTGGAGGCGGCAGTGACCAAGGCCAAAGGCGCGGTCAAAATGGCCAAGATCAACGTCGATGAAAATCAGCGTCTGGCCGCTGCACTCGCGCAGCAGGGGCTGCCGCTTCAGTCAATTCCGACGGTGGTCGGGTTCTATCAGGGCCGTCCCGTGGACATGTTCCAAGGTGCGCTGCCGCAATCTGAAATCGACGCTTTCCTGCAAAAGCTTGCAGAGGCCGCGGGCAGCACTGCCGATGGTGGCCTCGGCGAGGCCATCGAGACCGCTGAGCAGATGCTGGAAGAAGGCGCGGCTCAGGACGCAGCGCAAGTCTTTGCCGCGATCCTTGGCGAAGACGACAAGAACGCCGCGGCCTACAGCGGCCTTGCACGTTGTCACGTCGCGCTGGGGGAACTTGATCAGGCCGAAGCGGTGCTGAACGGCGCACCTGCCGAGATTTCCACCGCAGCCGAAATTGAAGCCGCGCATGCCCAGATTGAACTGGCACGGCAGGCGGAAAACGCAGGTCCCGTGGCGGAGCTGCGTGCGGCGGTTGACGCCAACCCAGATGACCATCAGGCCCGGTTCGATCTGGCACAGGCGCTGCACGCCGCAGGTGAGGCTGAGGCCGCAGTGAATGAACTGCTGGAGCTGTTCCGGCGTGATCGCGAGTGGAATGAGGGTGCGGCCAAGGCCCAGCTCTTCACCATTTTCGAGGCCCTGAAGCCGAATGATCCGGTGGTGCTGAATGGCCGCCGCAAACTGAGTTCTATGATATTTGCCTGACGCGATCGCGGCGCTAGGTTCTCAGTCATGATAAAAGCCGCAGACCTGCCGGATACGATCCCTGTCTTCCCTTTGCCCGGAGCACTCTTGCTGCCTCGGGCAAAGCTACCTCTGCATATCTTCGAGCCGCGCTATTTGCAGATGCTTGAGGATGCGCTCAAAACACGGCATCGGGTCATCGGGATGATCCAGCCCTGTGGTTCCCGTAATGCGGACAGCTCGGGCTTGCACGCTATTGGCTGTGCCGGGCGCGTGACCCAGTTTTCCGAGACCGAGGACGGGCGGTACTTCATCACGCTTTGTGGCCTTTCGCGGTTTCGTGTGAAGGCAGAGGTGGAGGGGTTCACCCCTTATCGGCGCTGTTCTGTCGATTGGAACGGGTTTGATGCGGACCTTGGTCAGACTGAGCGCGACGAAGGGTTTGATCGCGCGGCCTTGATGGGGCTCTTAGGGCGCTATCTGGATGCACGCGGGATGTCGACGGATTGGGGCGTGCTGGACGAGGCGGGCGATGAGCTTTTGGTAAATTCGCTGTCCATGCTTCTGGATTTTGAACCCGAGGACAAGCAGGCTCTGCTAGAGGCACCAAGCCTGACAACCCGGCGTGAAACGCTGGTCACATTGATGGAGTTCGCTCTACGCGGCGGCTCGCTTGAGGAAAAACTGCAATGAATGACACAACACCTGCTTTTGACCGGCACATGCTGGAGGCGCTCGTGTGCCCGGTTACTCAGACGGTGCTGGAATATGACGCCGAGGCGCAGGAGCTGATTTCGCGGCCTGCAAACCTTGCCTTTCCGATCCGCAACGGTATCCCCGTGATGCTGACGGATGAGGCGCGCCCGCTGGAGTAACCTTGCACCGGGCGCGCGGTCAGAGCGGGCGCCCGCGCAACAGACGCGGCAGATCCCCCGAGAGCCCTGCGGCTTCGCGCACGAAACCCCGACGCAGGCTCGGCAGCGCATTGGTCAG
The DNA here is from genome assembly GCF_001681715.1 of Tritonibacter mobilis. Taxonomy (GTDB): domain Bacteria; phylum Pseudomonadota; class Alphaproteobacteria; order Rhodobacterales; family Rhodobacteraceae; genus Epibacterium; species Epibacterium mobile. Next base: position 521,479 of record NZ_LNWY01000005.1, read on the forward strand.
ACCGAGGCCGAGGTCACGGGTGGCACGCAGGATCGGATTGTCATTGGAAAACAGCTTGTTGAACACATCTGTCGCCAGTGCCAAGGACGTCGTGTCAAACCGCCGCCACTGCTGATACCGCGCCAGCACAAGCGGGCTTGCGATGTCCTCACCGCGCCGCGCGGCATCCGTCAGCACTTCGGCAAGGCTCGCAATATCGCGCAGACCGGCATTGAGTCCCTGACCCGCGATCGGATGCAATCCATGTGCCGCATCCCCGACCAGGGCCAACCGTTCGCCGTAGAACGCATTGGCAAGGCTCAGTTTCAGCGGATAGCTGAAGCGTTTTCCCTCTAGCCCGATCTCTCCGAGAAATGACCCAAATCGCGGGCGCAGCACGGTGAGGTAGTCCTCATCCGAGAGTGCTTGAATGCGCGCAGCCTCTGCGTGGGTTTCGCTCCAGACGATGGAACTGCGATTGCCGGGTAGGGGCAGGATCGCCAGCGGCCCCGGCGGCATGAAGAACTGATGCGCGATGCCGTCGTGCGGCTGCGCGTGCGAGATGGCGCAGACCAGCGCGGTCTGGCCATAGTCCCAGCCCATGCGCTTGATACCTGCGCGTTCTGCGGTGCCGCTTTGGCGACCGTCCGCGCCCACCAAAAGCGCGCCAGAAAGCTGCGAGCCATCCTCAAGCGTCACGGTAACCGCATCTGTGCTGACGGTCTGGGCGATCACCCGCTGACCAGAGATTTGCGTGATCTTAGGTTCGGCATCCAGCGCCTCCAACAGGGCGCGGCGCAAGTAGCGGTCCTCGACCATGTAACCCATCGGGCCTTCATCCAGATCGCTTTCTTCAAAATGCAAAAAAAGCGGTGAGGGGCCGCGTCCGGCGATACCGTCACTGACTTTGATTTCATTCATCGGCTGCGCGTGAGCCTCTATGCGCGACCACACTCCGATCTGTTGCAAAAGCCGCGCAGAGGCGAGCGCCAGCGCGTAGGAACGGCCATCAAAATCGGCATCCTCGCGGGTCGGCGCGGGCAGCGCATCAATCAGCGTCATAGAATGTCCGGCCTGCGCCAGCGCAAGGGCGAGCGAGGGGCCGTTCAGGCCGCCGCCCACGATCAGGATATCACGCATATCAGTCATGCCTCGCAATATGCGCCCTAAGGTGGAATTGTCCATGCCATTGTCCAGAGGCACGCTGCCGCAGTCCGCACATTGAGCGCTGAATGAATGCACGGGATTGTGCGGCCTCGGTGCTCTCGTTACGGTGGCGGCAAATGGAAATCTGCCCCGTCACGGGGATCATAAGAAGGCACACGCGATGCAGGATTGGCTGACCATGAGCGCCGCGCAACTGGGCCGCGGTATCGCCGCGGGAGAGATCGACCCGGTGGCACTGACAGAGACTTATCTGGCGGCGATCGACAGCCACCCCGAGACTGCGCGAATCTACACGAAAGTTACCCGGGAGCGTGCTTTGTCTGAGGCTAAGGCCGCGCAAGAACGCGCAAAATCCGGCTTGCGCCGCTCGCCGCTCGACGGTGTTCCGCTCAGTTGGAAGGATCTGTTCGACAGTGCCGGGGTGGAAACCGAATCTGGCTCTGACCTTCTGAAGGGGCGGGTGCCAGATCACGATGCGCTGGTTCTGGAGAACGCAACCGCGCTGGGGTCTGTGTGCCTTGGTAAAACCCATATGAGTGAGCTGGCGTTTTCTGGCCTCGGTCTCAACCCGATTAAGGCCACACCGCCCTGCGTCAATGACCCCGAGGCGGTGCCCGGCGGGTCGTCGTCCGGTGCCGCGGCTTCGGTGGCCTTTGGACTGGCGGCGGGTGCGATTGGGTCTGATACCGGCGGGTCGGTGCGGATCCCGTCGGCGTGGAATGATCTTGTGGGCCTCAAAACCACCTCTGGCCGCGTCAGTCTTGAGGGCGTTGTTCCCTTGTGTCTGAAATTCGACACCATCGGTCCACTGGCCCGTACGGTCGAGGACGCGGCACTGATGCTGGCGCTGATTGAGGGATCGGCCACCGCACCGGATCTGCGCGGTGCCACGGTTGAGGGCAAGCGATTTGCGGATCTTCAAACCGTGGCGCAGGACAACCTCGCCCCCGAGGTTGCCGCCGCACATGCTGTGGCGCTGGACAAGCTGCGCGAAGGCGGAGCGGAGATCGTCCCGCTTGAGGTGCCAGAGCTGCCTGATGCCATGGCGCTTTCGGCGATCCTTTTCACCACCGAGGCCTATGGCCTGTGGAAAGATGTGATTGAATCCGCGCCAGACCTGATGTTCCCGGAAATCCTTGCCCGGTTCCGTTCGGGGGCGGAGTTCTCTGGTGCGGATTACGTGGCAGCATGGGCTAAACTTGAACAGGTGCGCATGGTTTGGGATCAGGCCGTTGCAGGCTTTGACGCGGTGCTGGCTCCTGCGGCGCCGATCCTGCCACCGAATCTGGCCCGCCTGCAGAGCGATCATGACTACTACGTCACCTCGAATTTGATGGCGCTCAGGAACACCCGCATCGGCAACCTGATGGGCGTGTGTGCGCTCTCACTGCCCACGGGCACACCAAGTTGCGGATTGCAAGTGATCGGCCAGCCCGATTGCGAAGAGGCGCTGTTGCGTATTGGCGCGGGCGTTGAGGCTGCACTGGCCTGAAAGACACACTGTTGCACCCGCGCCATCAGCGGGTGGACGCATGCCCGTTTGGCCTGTAACTTACGGGGCAAACGGGGCGATTACGATCCCGGTATTGAGGCACAGACATGAAGTTTCCTGAGCGGTTTGCCCATCTGCCGCCCTACGCGTTCCCGCGTTTGCGTGCGCTTCTTGACCATCACGCGCCCGGTGGCGACGTGGTGCAATTGACTATTGGCGAACCAAAACACGAATTTCCCGCATGGGTCACCGATGTGATCGTGGAGAATGCCTCTGCGTTCAACAACTACCCGCAAAACGAGGGCACCGACGAGTTGCGCGGTGCGATGGCGGACTGGGCGGCGCAGCGCTATGGCGTGACGCTTGATCCGGCGACCCGGCTCATGGCCCTCAACGGCACTCGCGAGGGGCTTTATAATGCGGCCATGGCGCTCTGCCCCGAGGAAAAGAATGGCCAGCGGCCAGTGGTTCTGATCCCGAACCCGTTTTACCAGGTCTATATGATCGCAGCGATTTCAGTGGCGGCGGAGCCGGTGTTTGTGCCCGCAACCGAAGAGACCGGCCACCTGCCGGATTATGCCTCTCTGCCCGAGGATGTGCTGAACCGCACCGCCGTGGCCTATATCTGCTCGCCCGCGAACCCGCAGGGCGCGGTGGCCTCGCGCGCCTACTGGCAGCAGTTGATCGCGTTGGCAGAGAAGTACGATTTCAAGATCTTCGCGGATGAGTGCTACTCAGAGATTTATCGTGATGAGGCCCCCGTCGGAGCGCTCACCGTCGCAGATGAAATGGGTGCAGACCCGGAGCGGGTGGTTCTGTTCAACTCGCTCTCCAAACGCTCGAACTTGCCGGGGCTGCGCTCTGGTTTGCTGGCCGGTGGTCCCGAAACACTGGTGCAGGTGAAGAAGCTGCGCGCCTATTCCGGTGCGCCGATGCCCGGTCCCTTGCAGGCCGCAGCCGCGAAGGTCTGGGCCGATGAGACGCATGTGGTTGAGAACCGCGCGCTTTATCAGGAAAAATACCGCATCGCGGACGAGGTGTTTGCAGGGCTGAACGGATACATGTCACCCGAGGCAGGGTTCTTTTTGTGGCTGCCGGTTGAGGATGGCGAGGCAGCAACACTGAAACTCTGGCAGGAAACCGGTGTGCGGGTGTTGCCCGGTGCGTTTCTGGCGCAAGGCGAAGGCGCGGCAAACCCCGGACATGGATACATCCGCGTGGCGCTTGTTGCGCCCGAGGAGCAGACACGCACGGCGCTGCAGTCGCTGCGCGATTGTCTTTATTGAACTGATATAAATGCCTGCTTCCGCCAATGCGGGGGCAGGCCAAAAGCAAGACGAAACACCCGTGGGGCTGATCCAAGAGCGAAACAGCCGATGCCCCACGCGAGCGAACCGAGGTAGGCATGGCATTTCAAACCCGCAGCAGGAATCCCCTCCTGGACAGCAACATGCAGGCGGCCATTGAAAAGCGTGGCAAGGAGCTGATCGGGCTTCTGCTGATTGGCGTTGGCCTGTTGGTGGCTGCGATCATTGGCTCTTATACGCCGGATGACAGCAACTGGATGGTCTCCACCGATGCGCCGGTGCAGAACATGCTGGGCCAGACTGGCGCGACAATTGCCTTTTTGCTGATCACCTTCCTTGGCAAGGGATCTTGGGCGATTGCCGTGTTCCTGTTTGCATGGGGAACACGTTTCCTGCTGCACAAGGGCGAGGGGCGCATCCTGTGGCCTGCGTTGATGCTGGTGTTCTGGCTCATCGTGGTGGCGCTGCATTTTGAAACGCTGGTTCCGGACGAGGAATGGCGCGCGTTCCACAATTCCGGCCTTGGCGGTATGATCGGCAATACAGCCCTTGGCGGCCTGTTGGCGCTTCTGCCCTTTGGGCTGGCCTTTCTGGTGAAATCGCTGTCGTTTCTGACGGCTGTTGCGATGATCGCGCTGGGCGCTTTCGTACTCGGGTTTTCACGGGATGAGTTGAAGCGTATCGGACGTTTCCTGCTGCTGGGCGTGCTGCTGGCCTATGATATGATTGCACGTCTTCTGGGTCGCAGCGCTAGTGGCGGGCTTCAGGCTGCGCGCACATGGCAGCATCGCCGTGCAGAGCGCCGCGCCGAGGTCATCGACTGTGAGGACGATGCTCTGGTCTACAGCGAGCCGATGGAGCCGAGCAGCTTCACCCGCGCAGAGCCGCAGTTTGGCCTGCATGCGCCTGCACCGACTCCGCAGCCGCAGCCTGCTGCTGCACCTGTCGTTGAGGAACGTGGTGGACTACTGAGTCGCGCGACGAACCTCATTCGCCGCGCAGAGCCGGTAGAGATGCCGGAGCCCGAACTTGTGGAACAACAACCTGTTGTCGACGTGCAGCAGGCCCCGGGTGATGAGCGTATTGCACAGAAGATTGCCAACGCGGTGCGTATCCGTCGTGCCCAAACCACACCGCCAGAGCCAGATCCCAATCTGCCGCTCACCAAAGGACGTGGCAAACGCCCGGAGCCGTTGATCTTTAACGCACCCGCTCAAACGGCAGCAGAGCCGCCGATTTCTGCGCCCGCGCAACAGATTCCAACCGCGCCGACGATTACCAGCGTGATCCCACAGGCACCAACCCTCGAGGAAACCACGACCTCGTCGCCTGAGACCTTCTTTGTGGATGAGGTGCCGACTGAAGATCTGCCAGAAGAACCGGTTGCAACCATGCCCTCCGCGCCTGTGGCAGAGGCTGCGCCGCGCGTTCAAATCACGCCGCGTACTGACCCTGCCCCGGCAGAGCATGCACCCGTGGAACGTGCTGCAATGAACATTCCTGTGGCAGAGCCGCGCAAGGCCGTGGTCGAACAGCCCCAGCGCAAACCGGTTCAACCTTCGACCCGCGCCAAGGCCGAAGCGCAACCGAACCTCTTCAAAGAAGATAACAGCGATTTTGAATTGCCGCCGCTGTCTCTGCTGACCAACCCGACAGCAATCGAACGTCATCACCTGAGCGATGAGGCTCTGGAAGAAAACGCTCGCATGCTGGAAACGGTTCTGGATGATTATGGCGTCAAAGGTGAGATCGTCTCGGTGCGCCCCGGCCCCGTCGTCACCATGTATGAGCTGGAGCCAGCACCGGGTCTCAAAGCCTCGCGTGTGATCGGTCTGGCCGATGACATCGCGCGCTCCATGTCAGCCTTGTCAGCGCGGGTTTCGACCGTGCCCGGCCGGACGGTGATCGGGATCGAGCTGCCGAACGAGAACCGCGAAAAAGTGGTGCTGCGCGAAATCCTCGCCAGCCGTGACTTTGGCGATGGCAACCAAAACCTGCCGCTGGCCTTGGGCAAGGATATTGGCGGCGACAGCATGGTCGCCAATCTCGCCAAGATGCCTCACCTGCTGATCGCGGGGACCACCGGTTCCGGTAAATCGGTGGCGATCAACACGATGATCCTGTCGCTTCTCTATAAGCTCACGCCAGAGGAATGCCGCCTGATCATGATCGACCCGAAGATGCTGGAGCTTTCCGTCTATGACGGCATCCCGCATCTGCTCTCTCCGGTTGTGACCGACCCGAAAAAAGCGGTTGTGGCGCTGAAATGGGTCGTGGGCGAGATGGAAGACCGCTATCGCAAGATGTCCAAAATGGGCGTGCGCAATATCGCGGGCTACAATGGCCGCGTCTCTGAGGCGCTAGCCAAAGGCGAGATGTTCAGCCGTACCGTGCAGACCGGGTTTGACGACGACACCGGCGAGCCCGTGTTTGAGACCGAAGAGTTCGAGCCCAAGAAACTGCCCTATATCGTCGTGATCGTCGACGAGATGGCCGACCTGATGATGGTTGCGGGCAAGGAGATCGAGGCCTGCATCCAGCGTTTGGCGCAGATGGCGCGCGCCTCGGGTATTCACCTCATCATGGCCACGCAGCGACCTTCCGTGGACGTCATCACCGGCACCATCAAGGCAAACTTCCCGACGCGGATTTCCTTTCAGGTGACCTCCAAGGTCGACAGCCGCACCATCCTTGGTGAGATGGGGGCTGAACAGCTCCTCGGGATGGGCGATATGCTTTATATGGCAGGCGGGGCCAAGATCACCCGGTGCCACGGCCCGTTTGTGTCCGATGAAGAGGTCGAAGAGGTGGTGAACCACCTGAAACAATTCGGTCCCCCCGATTACGTCGGCGGCGTGCTGGATGGCCCTGACGATGAAAAAGCGGAAAACATCGACGCGGTGCTGGGCCTCAATACGGGCGGCAACACCAATGGCGAGGATGCGCTCTATGATCAGGCGGTTGGAATCGTCATCAAAGATCGCAAATGTTCGACCTCTTACATCCAGCGAAAGCTCGGTATCGGATATAACAAGGCCGCGAGGTTGGTGGAGCAGATGGAGGAAGAAGGTCTCGTATCTGCCGCAAACCACGTTGGTAAAAGGGAAATTCTCGTTCCCGAGCAATAGGCGACAAAAGGCCGGGCGCTCTGCCCGGCCTCTTCACTTTGGATCACACACGCATATCTTCTAAGTCATGAAACAGTTTGTCTTTGCTCTTGCGCTCGGCGTAACCACTCTGGCCTCTACCGTTGCAACTGCGGCGGAGAAGCTGAGTCTGAATGAGATTTCGGCCTATCTGAACAGTTTTGCCACCGCGCAGGCAGACTTCACACAGGTGAATGACGACGGCAGCCTGTCGACGGGCCAGCTGTACCTGCGCAGACCGGGCAAAGTACGGTTTGAGTATGCAAACAACGGCGGGCTTGTGCTAGCAGAAGCAGGGACCGTGGCGATCATGGACCCCAAATCCAACCAGCCACCTGAAACCTACCCGCTGAGCCGTACGCCGCTTTCGATTATTCTGGCCCGCAATGTAAACTTGGGCCGGGCGAATATGGTGGTGGGGCACGGGTTTGACGGTGTGTCGACCATTGTGCGCGCGCATGATCCCAAAGCGCCAGAGAATGGCAGTATCGAGATGATGTTCACGGACAATCCAGTGCAGTTGCGCAAATGGGTTATTCATGGTGGCTCTGGTGAGGAGACCACTGTGATCCTCGGCGACATGAAGACAGGGATGTCCTTCCCCTCTAGCTTGTTCAGCATTTCGCGCCCCAAACGTGACCGCTGAAACGTAAACTGCCCCGAACCTATTGGGCGCGGGGCAGTAAAATCAGAATATTCGGTGCTTCAGCGCAGCTTGCGACAATTGCTCAACTGGACCTGATAGGCGTTTGAGCGTGCCTCGACCTTGTTGGCTACATTCAACAGCCATGTTTTTCTGCTGAAGGTGCCACGGGCATAGCCAGCGTGACCCTCATGATAGGCTAGATACTGGTTGCGAGCATCCGTGAGCGGGATGCCGTTGCGCTGGAAGCTGCGCGTCATGTACCAACCCATAAAATCGGTCGCGTCTTCGATCTTGTCGCGCCGCGCTCTGCGGCGACCGGTATCTTTCTTATAGTCTTCCCACGTGCCATCCAGCGCCTGACCGTATCCGTAAGCGCTTGATACGCGGCCCATAGGAATGACGCCCAAAGTGTATTTCTGCGGGGTGCGGGCGTTGCCGATAAAGCGGCTTTCTTGGTGGATGGTGGCCATCTGCACATGGATGGGCACACCCCAGCGGCGTTCAGTGTCTTGGAACGCACGCAGGTATTTCGGGCGCTCCGCCACGATGCTACAGGCATTGTCCAAATCCCGAGGGGGAGAATTGTAGCCTCCACCGCAGGCGGCCAATGCCAACAAGAGCGCCAGGGCACTTATGATTCTGCTCATTGCCTCTGCCTTTTGATTTTTTTGGCAGCTTAACCAATCACGCCAAGAGAGAAAATCCCTTTTGAAATGCGGTAACATTTCGCGCGGATTTCAGAAAATACGTTTGAAATTATCGGCTTGCCGAACTGTAAAACGCAGTCGGACAGACTGTTTCTGCAAAATTTCCGCGCCAAGGTTGGACATTCAATGCCGGAAAACGCTAGTACAGGGAAAGAAGAGGGCCGACAAACATGCTGAAAACGCGCGCAAAATATAATCTTGGCCAGGTCGTCCGTCATCGCAAGCACCCGTTTCGCGGTGTTGTCTTCGATGTGGATCCCGAGTTTGCAAATACCGAAGAATGGTATGAAGCGATTCCCGAAGAAAGCCGCCCCGCCAAGGAACAGCCCTATTACCACCTGCTCGCTGAAAACGATCAGACCTATTACGTTGCCTATGTCTCAGAGCAAAATCTGGTGGCAGATTACTCCGGCGAACCTGTGAGCCATCCGGATTTGCATGAAATGTTCACCGGCTTTGATGACGGCAACTATCAACTGCAATATCAGCTGAACTGAAGCGGGACGCCGGGATAACCCGGCATCCCTCAAAACTTAGTAACCGAGCGCGCAGCCATCTTTGCGCGGATCGCTTGCGCCTTCCAGAACACCGGTGTCGTGAATATGGATTGCCTGCGAGCCGCCAATCGCGGTTTCGGGCACCTCGACCTTGTGCCCCATCTCAGACAGCTCGGCGCGCACGGCATCGCTGTAGCCACGTTCGACTTTGAACGTGCCACCATCGGAAAACGCGCGCGGTGCATCCATCGCGGCTTGCGGCTCCATGCCGAAGTCGCGCAGGTTTGACACAAACCGCGCGTGCCCGTTTGGCTGATAGGCGCCGCCCATGACACCAAACGGCATGGTCACACGACCGTTCTCTGCCAGCATCGCGGGAATGATCGTGTGCATTGGGCGTTTGCCACCAGCCAGCTCATTTGCATGTCCGGGCTCAAGGCAGAATCCCGCACCTCGGTTTTGTAGCAAGATGCCGAACTTTTCGGAGGCAATGCCGGAGCCAAACCCATGAAAAATTGAGTAGATCAGGGACACGGCCATGCGGTCCTTATCAACCACTGTGATGTATATGGTGTCCTTGTGGACCGCTTCGCTCACCTCACGTGGGGCGGCCATGGCGCGTTTCGGGTCGATCAATGCGGCGAGGTTCGCAGCCGTTTCCGGTGCCAGCATGTGATCCAGTCGGGACATATGCTCAGGATCGGCGATAAAGCGGTTGCGCGCGTCATAGGCGAGCTTTGCTGCCTCGGCTTCAATATGGGCACGCTCCGCGCCAAAGGGATCCATCGCCGCGATGTCGAAATGCTTCAGGATATTGAGCATCAGGATAGCGGTCGCGCCCTGACCGTTGGGCGGGTGCTCCAACAGGTCGACGCCTTTGTAATGGCCCGACACCGGATCGGTGGCGGTGGCTTGGGTCGCTGCGAAATCTTCGGCAGTGTGAACGCCACCCTGTTGGGTGAGAGCTGCGATCATGTCCTCCGCAATCTCGCCGCTGTAAAAGGCATCGCGGCCCTCGCGGGCGATGCGGCGCAGCACTTCGGCCTGACCCGGTGCGCGGAAGATCTCGCCCACGCGTGGCAGGCGTCCATTGACCAGATATGTGTCGCGGGCGCTGCCCTGAAGGGTGCCGGCGTCATTCCCCCAGTCAAAGGCCACACGCGGCGCGACGGGCACGCCTTCTTCGGCGTAGTGAATGGCTGGGGCCAACACGGCATCGAGGCCGATTTTACCTTCGGTTTCAGACAGATGACAAAAGGCGTCGATCGCGCCGGGGATCGTGACAGCATCGGCAGTATTCAGGGGCACCGTTTGCAGGCCGCGCGCACGCAATGCCGACGCCTCTGCCGCCTTGGGCGCGCGTCCAGAGCCATTCAGCGCCCGTACTGTGTTTTCGCCTGCACGATTGTAAAGAACAAAACAATCGCCGCCGATCCCAGTCATCTGTGGTTCGCAGATACCGAGCAAAACAGCCCCAGCGATCGCAGCATCCATGGCGTTGCCGCCGCGCTTTAGAATATCGATGGCGACCTGTGCGGCCAGCGGATGTGATGTGGCGCAGATGCCGTTTTGCGCGAAGACCGCAGAGCGGCCCGGTGTCTGGAAATCACGCATTCCTGTCCTCCTCTTTTGCGGCGAGCGTAGAGGTCCTGCGGATCGAGGCAATGGCAAAACGCAAATGCTGCGTGAAGTTGGCGTGCAAAAGAGGGATAGGTTTGAGGACTATAGCCCCGACGCCACGCGCTTGGTGGGGGCAAATTACACGACGCCGGGGCAAGCTAAATAGTCCAGCTCTGTGTTGATGTTTCGCGCAGCATTGGGGCCTTCATTTGCCGCCAATGTGGCAGAAATGCGGTGGGCGATCGGTGGGTGTCGTGAAGTTTCTAAAATCCTACCGGCCGCATCTGCTGGGAAGGCCCTACTGTGTCAGCTGGATCTCGAAACACAGCGACAACTGGTTGTTGTCAGTATTGCGCTGGTACTGGATGTCGCTTGCAAGTTCGCGGATCAAAAACCAGCCAAAGCCTCCTTCGGGCAGATCGTCGAGCGGCATGTTGGGATCCACATGTGCAGGTTTGCCCTCGGGAAGTTTTGCATCTGGAAATGGTGCGCCTGCATCGCGAATTTCCACCCACAAACGGTCTGGGTGTAGATTGCAGCGGATCAAAACATCGCCCGTCGCGCTTTCGGCATACGCGTGCTCGACGACATTATTCACCGCCTCGGCGAGGGCGATCTGCACCTCGTCAACCCGGGTATCTGCGATACCCATGTCCTTCAACCGTTGAACCACCGAGACAACGCCGCGTCTGGCGTCTATCTCGGTCGCCTTGAAGGAACAGGCGAAAGTCTCAACCATGAATTTTGGTCCTCAAAGACGATCCCGGCAGTATCAATTCGCGGCGTGCTCTGGATCGAGCGCGTCCTGAAGTGTGTCATAAAGGTTAAAGACAGTGTCCATGCGTGTCAGGCGGAACACCTTGTCGACCATTGGCGTCAGGCCAGCGAGATCCAGTTTGCGCTCTTTGCCGAGTTGCTTCATCGCGGCGACGATTGCGCCCAACCCGCTGGAGTCAATAAAATCCACATGAGACAGGTCAAGAATCACGCGCTCTGGACCGGCTTCGGTCTCTGTACGCATGTCTTCCTTGAATTGAATCGCCATCGCTGCGTCAATGCGCTGGGCATTCACGGTCACGACTTGTGCACCACCTGCTTCCGTGCTCGTAAGGCTCATGAGAGTGTTCCTCGGCTCGTCATACTTGGAACTCACCCTAGACCTTAAATGTTATCATTCAGTATGGATAGTGCCGACAATTGGAGGAGTTAAGAGAATGACCAAGATCGTGATCGCGGGGGCGGCCCGGACGCCGATGGGCGGATTTCAGGGGATGTATGAGAATGTGAGCGCGGCGGATCTCGGCGGAGCGGCGATCAAGGCTGCGCTGGAACGGTCCGGTGCTACAACTGTGGATGAGGTTCTGATGGGCTGCGTCTTGCCTGCAGGGCAGGGGCAGGCTCCGGCACGGCAAGCGGGATTTGCCGCAGGCCTTGGCGAGGACGTCCCGGCCACCACTCTCAACAAGATGTGCGGCTCGGGGATGAAAGCCGCGATGATAGCCTACGATCAGATCGCACTTGGCCATACGGATGTGATGGTTGCGGGTGGAATGGAGAGCATGACCAACGCGCCATACCTGCTGCCTAAGATGCGCGGTGGTGCGCGGATTGGGCATGGTCAGGTCATTGATCACATGTTCCTCGACGGTCTTGAAGACGCCTATGATAAGGGCCGTTTGATGGGCACATTTGCCGAAGATTGCGCCGAGCATTACCAGTTCACCCGCGAAGAGCAGGATGAATTTGCGCTGGGGTCGCTGTCAAATGCGTTGGCGGCACAAGAAAGCGGCGCGTTTGAGGGCGAACTGACTGAAGTTACAGTGAAAACCCGCAAAGGCGCGGTCGTGACCGACGCCGATGAACAGCCCAAATCTGCCCGCCCTGACAAGATCCCGACGCTGAAACCTGCCTTCCGTGAGGGCGGCACTGTAACAGCGGCCAATTCCTCGTCGATTTCGGATGGTGCCGCAGCGCTCGTGTTGGCGTCTGAGGAGGCCGCTGCAGCCCGTGGACTGCAGGTGCGCGGCCATATTTTGGGTCACGCCAGCCACGCGCAGGCACCGGGCTGGTTCACCACCGCCCCCGTTCCCGCGGCGCGAAAGCTGATGGCGCAGATCGGTTGGGACGTCGAGGATGTGGACCTTTGGGAGGTGAACGAAGCCTTTGCCGTGGTGCCGATGGCATTCATGCGCGAGATGGGAATCCCGCGTGAGAAAGTGAACGTAAATGGCGGCGCCTGTGCGTTGGGTCACCCCATCGGCGCGTCTGGTGCGCGCATCATGGTGACGCTTTTGAACGCCTTGGAAAAACGTGGCCTCAAGCGCGGTATCGCCGCAATCTGTATCGGCGGCGGCGAAGGCACAGCCATCGCGATTGAGCGCGCCTGATCTGAGGGCACGCATAATGGCGGCGCAAAAGATGCGCCGCTTTTTACCTATCTGGAGGGCGCGACCCTTCCTCAATATTTGAAAAGGCAAATGTCCCATGCGGGTGAATTACGAGGATCTGTCCAAGACAGTGGCGGCGCTGACCGAGGGAGAAACGGATGAAGTCGCCCTGATGGCCACCGTGGCGTGCGAGCTCCATCACGCGGACGATCGGTTCGACTGGACCGGATTTTACCGCGTGACAGAGCCTGAGGTGCTGAAAATCGGCCCCTATCAGGGGGGGCACGGCTGTCTGGTGATCCCTTTTGCGCGCGGTGTCTGCGGCGCGGCGGCGCGTCTGAACGAGACGCAGCTTGTTGATGATGTCGAGGCCTTCCCCGGCCATATCGCCTGTTCGTCCTCGACCCGTTCGGAAATCGTCCTGCCCGTGCGCAACAAGGCGGGCGAGGTAATTGGGGTGCTGGACATCGACAGCAACCAGCCCGCTGCGTTCGATCAAGAAGATCAGGCGGCGCTTGAGAGCTTGCTGGATGCAGTTTTTGGCAGCCTCCCTGCCGCCAAATGATAGGATCACTCGCTCGTGAGCTTTGACGCTTGGATCGTTTTTACTCTCTTCTGGATCGCCTTTGTCACCACGCCGGGACCAAATGCGGTGAATTGCATTTCCAACGGGATGAACCTTGGCTTTGGTAAGGCGATGCTCGGGGTGCTGGCAATTCTGACGCAAGCGAGCGCCTTTCTGGTTCTCTCAGCACTGGGCGTGACGGCTTTGATTGCGGCGTCACCGACCGCGTTTTTTATCGCAAAGCTGGTGGGGGCGGGGTTTTTGATTTTCTTAGGCATTCGCGGCTGGCGAAATGCCAGAAAACCAGTGCCCACTGCCGCGCGCCCGGCGCGGCATGTTTATTTACACGCGCTCGCCATCGCCACCATCAACCCAAAGAGCGTTGCAGGCTATCTCGCGGCGTTTTCGCAGTTTGTGCAGCCTGATGTGCCGATCTGGTCGCAGATGGTGGTGATCATGCCCACCGCACTCACGCTGACGGCGCTCAGTTATACGGGGTTCACATTGCTGGGTGTCGTGATGGGGCGCGCAGCACTGGCCGCCGTTTTCAACGTCTGGATACGCCGGGTCTTGGCAGTCTGTTTCATCATCTATGGGATACTTCTCGGGGCCAGCAGCACCCCCAGCCCCCAAGCTGGACCCTGAACCCACCCCTTCGCGCTTGACTGTTTAACAATCTTGGCGGCTTCGCTAGGGTCCAGATATTACCAGCTCGCCAGCAAGGCGAAGCAATTACAGGGGTGGAAAGAATGATTAAAGGTCACTGCTTGTGCGGCAATATCGCGTTTGAGACTGCTGCCACACCGGAAGGGCCATCCATGTGCCACTGTGGTCAATGCCGCCGTCAGTCCGGTGGTATTTGGTCATCGGCCTATGTTGCAGATGATGCGTTGACGATCACCGGCGACGTCAGCTGGTACGCCTCAAGCGCGCAAGCAAAGCGCGGCTTTTGCGCCAAATGCGGATCTTTTCTATTTTGGAAGGCCCATGATGAGGACACCACCAGCTTTGCCCTTGGTGCCGTCACCAACCCCACAACAGTGACGCTGGAAAAGCATATCTTTGTCGCTGACAAAGGCGATTACTATGAAATTGCCGACGGTCTGCCTCAGCGCGATTGAGACCGGTTGCCTTTGTGGCATTCCTTCACTGATGTTCATGCCTGTGAATTCCGCATTGCGAATGTGAAGGGCAGGTAACCCGACAGGGCGATATTTTGCTTTATACGTTAAGCAGTTGCGGGCAGATTGCCCGAGCACGAATCGACGTTGAGGGAGAATGTCCATGCGCACGAAACCCGAGAATGTGGACACCCCCCAAGGTCTTGCTTTTGCGCTGACAGCCTATGTCATGTGGGGCTTTCTGCCGCTCTATATGAAGATGCTCGCTCATATTCCGCCGACAGAGGTGGTGGCTCACCGCGTGATCTGGTCCGTGCCGATCGCCGGGGTGTTACTGCTGCTTTTGGGACGTATGGGAGACTTGAAGGCTGCGTTGCGCAGTCCACGCGTTCTGCTGATGGGCTGTGTGACCGCGGCCTTTGTGTCGGTGAACTGGGGCATTTACGTCTGGTCGGTCGGCTCAGGCTATGCGCTGGAGGCTGCGCTTGGCTACTATATCAACCCGCTGTTTTCTATTGCTTTGGGGGCGCTGTTGTTGGGAGAGCGGCTGACCCGCGCCCAGATGGTGGCTGTGGGGCTTGCGACACTGGCGGTGATTATTCTGACGGTGGAAACCGGTCGTTTGCCGCTTGCGGCGCTGGGGCTGACTGTCTCGTGGGGTTTTTACGCCTTCTTCAAAAAGTCGCTGCCCATCGGGCCAAATCAGGGGTTTTTGCTAGAGGTTCTGATCCTCACCATTCCGGCGCTGGGGTATATTATCTACCTGACCGCCACCGGGCAGAGCCACTTTGCCAATGTGCGGTTTGATACGCTGTTGCTGCTGGGCTGCGGTGTGGTGACGGCGGTGCCGCTGATCATCTACGCCAATGGCGCAAAGCTCCTGAAGCTCTCAACCATTGCGATCCTGCAATATATTGCGCCGACCATGATCTTTCTGGTTGCGGTCTTCGTGTTCAAGGAACCCTTTGGCGGTGCGCGCATGGTGGCCTTCCCGCTGATCTGGGCGGCGTTGGTGATCTATTCAGTGTCCTTGCTGCGCGAAATGCGGCGCAAGGGGCGAGAGGCGCTTACCGAGGCAGCGCCTGCTCGCGAACCTTAAGGCGCGGGGTCAGTTGCTGACGCAATCGCGCAGGATCAGATCGGCATTTTCTTGCGGGCCATAGGCAATCAATGCGTCGTTGCCCTTGCCGTGCAACTCATAAGGGCGGTTCTCATCGCGCGACCGGTACCGCATGCCGGAGCCCGAAACCACTTGCGTCATCACCACTTGCTGCCCATCCAGTTGCGCGATGGCCAGCGACTCGCCTGCCTCAGTGTTGATAAACACCACCGGCACGCGCACTCCGCGTTCGCATGTGTACTCGGTCTGGATCGTCGAAAGCGTGGTGTCCGCGGGAACAGCCGTCTCAGCGAGGGCCGGCATAGCCAATGCGGCGACCGGCACAGCGAGAATAAAACGAAACATGGTGCAATCCTGTTAAATATCTGGTGGTCAAACCCACCCCGCAGCAGAGGTAAGTGGCCGCACTGACAGCGGCAATTCAACTTTTCTTGTAGGGCGCGCATTTGCTGACCGCGCCCCAACGTGGCCTCTCGGGAAATGCGCGGTACAGTTCATCTTGCCCTTATGCCGGCGCGGCGCTAGGCAGCGGGCATGACGGTATCCAGTGAGTATTGCCCCCCGAGCGACCCGCTCGACATCCTGCATCACGATGCGCAAATCCTTGTGGTCAACAAACCCGCAGGGCTTTTGTCCGTGCCGGGCAAAGGAGAGCATCTGTCAGACTGTTTGATCAGCCGTATTCAGGCCGCTTTTCCTGAGGCGCTTTTGGTGCATCGGCTCGACCGCGACACGTCAGGGGTCATGGTCTTTGCGATGACCGCGCATGCCCAGCGTCATCTGGGACTGCAATTTGAAAAACGCATGACCAAGAAAACCTACGTTGCCCGTCTGACTGGCAAGCTGGAGCCGCGTTCGGGGACTGTTGATTTGCCGCTGATCGTGGATTGGCCCAATCGTCCGCTGCAAAAAGTCTGCAAGGAAACCGGCAAGCCTGCCCATACCGACTGGAAGGTCATAAGCCACGGCGAGGAGGAGACGCGCGTGCGGCTTCAGCCCAAAACAGGCCGGTCGCATCAGTTGCGGGTTCATATGCAGTCGCTTGGCCATCCGATCCTTGGGGATCCTCTTTACGCAAGTGGCGCAGCGCGGGATTATCCGCGTATGATGCTGCATTCCGAAGAGCTACGCCTCAAACACCCCGAGGGCGGTGCTTCGCAGAAGTTTCGGGCTAAGGCGCCGTTTTAATCGTGGCCTTGGGCTGCGTGCGAAAATGCCGGGGCGTTTGGCCGGTGACTTTACGAAATTCGCGCTGAAAATGGGCCTGATCTGCGTAGCCACAGCAGAACCCGATCTCGGCAAGACTTGTGGCGCTGCGTCGGAGCATCTGTGAGGCAAGATCCGTGCGCATATGGCGCAACGTGGCGGAAAAACTGCCCCCTTCAGCCAGTAAATACCGCTGTAGGCTCCGGGTTGAGAGGCCAAGCGCTGCTGCCGTATCCTCCAGCCGCCACGCCCGTGCAGGATCGATTGCGATCAACCGGTGCAGATGGTCGCTGAGCCTCTCAGACTCGCCGGTATCAATGGCAGGGAGCGCCGGTACGTCTTGCCAGCGGATCTCTCCTTCGCGAGAGGTGCGCACCTCTAGCCCCGCACGTTCCATCAGCGCATGCAAGACGATCAGCTGCGCTTCAATATCTTGTCGGCCTGCGGATGGATCGGCTTTGAGGTGGAGCTTGTTTTCATCCAGTCCCTCCAGATGCATCCGTGACGTGATGGCGCAATACCGTTGCAGGCGGAGGAACTTGCCACAGATCACGCTAGGGTCAGGGATCGAGGTGATGGTACGCACCACGATTGTCTTTGATAGCGCCAGAGCCCCTCGGATGTCATCGGGCGTTGCGTCGCTGGCAACATTGAGCCCCAATGCGGCACGGAAATCCATTTTGTACCTCCCGGCACGTGCCGGCCTTCTGTGTTCCTAAAAACAAATCTAACAAATCGCCAACCTTCCGGTAGCCGCAGCAAGCCTTGCAAGTTTGAGTGAATGTTTGAAGACAAATCTATGTGTAGTGCAGGACAATAAAAAAGAACCGCCCCAAAGGGCGGCTCCAATCGCGATATGTAACGGTCAGGCTTCTGGCGTCCAGCCGCCTACGGCTTTGACTTCCATAAAGTCCTCCAGCCCCCAGACG
This sequence comes from Tritonibacter mobilis, assembly GCF_001681715.1. Lineage (GTDB taxonomy): Bacteria > Pseudomonadota > Alphaproteobacteria > Rhodobacterales > Rhodobacteraceae > Epibacterium > Epibacterium mobile. The sequence goes on from NZ_LNWY01000005.1 coordinate 539,368, forward strand.
CCACCTTCGCGGCCATTGCCGGACTGTTTCATGCCGCCAAAGGGGGCACCGGCGCTGCGGGATTTGCCGTTCATCTCCACCATGCCGGAGCGCAACACCCGCGCCAGGCGGTTTGCGCGCGCACCGTCCTGCGTCTGCACGTAGTTGGTCAGGCCGTAAGGCGTGTCATTGGCGATCTCTACCGCTTCTTCCTCGGTTTCGAACGGGATGATGGTCATAACCGGGCCAAAGATCTCTTCACGCGCAATGGTCATCTGATTGTTCACATCGGCAAAGATCGTGGGCTTCACATAGTAGCCCTTGTTCAACCCGTCGGGGCGACCGGTGCCACCAGCGACCAGACGCGCACCCTCGTCGATACCCTTCTGGATCAGATCCTGGATCTTGGTCCACTGAAGTTCATTGACCACGGGGCCGATATGGCGACCTTCCTGTGACGCGGGGCCGACTTCGACCTTATTGGCCACTGCGGCGGCTTCTTCGACCACGCGGTCGTAGATGCCCTTTTGCACCAGCATGCGGGAGGGCGCGTTACAGCTCTGGCCGGTGTTCTGCATCATGTGCAGCACGCCGCGCTTCACGGCCTTTTCATCGGCGTCGTCAAACACAAGGTTCGCCCCTTTGCCGCCCAGTTCCAGATGCACCTTCTTTAGCGTGTCCGCTGCCGCCTTAGAGATCGCGGTGCCCGCGCGGGTGGAGCCGGTGAAGGACACCATATCCACATCCGGATGCGACGAAAGCTGGGTGCCAACGCCCGCACCATCACCATTCACAAGGTTGAACACACCTGCAGGGAAACCTGCTTCATCCACCATTTCCGCAAAGATCATCGCGTTGAGCGGGCTTTGCTCAGACGGTTTCAAAACCATGGTACAACCCGCAATCGCGGCAGCGCCAAATTTAAGCGTGATCTGGTTCATCGGCCAGTTCCATGGGGTAATCAGCGCCGCGACGCCGACAGCCTCATAGATGATGCGGTCATTGGGGGCGTGATCGCCAAGGGGGCGTTCGAACTGGAAATTCTTCGCGGCCTCGATAAAGCCGTTCAGGTGCCATGTGCCTGCACCCACCTGACTGGAGCGCGACAGATCGATGGGGGCACCCATCTCGGTGGACATGGCCTGCGCCAGATCCTCGGCGCGGCTGTTGTAGATGCCGATCAGCTTTTCCACCAGCGCGATGCGCTCTGACGGTGGGGTGGCCATCCAGCCGGGCAGGGCGGCCTTGGCGGCAGCAACAGCGGCATCCGTGTCAGCCTGGCTGCCCAGCGAAATCACCGTGCAGGGGTCTTCGGTGGATGGATCGATAACGGCACAGTCATTGGCTGCCGAGGGCTGAACCCACTGGCCATTGATGTAGAATTCGCGTTTCTCAAGCATGGTAGGCTCCCTGATCGAGGCTTGGAATTTGGCCGATTGGCGGCCATCTGGCGCCACTGTGTCAGCGCCGGTGCTGCGCGGCAAGTCAGATTTTTGATCAAATTCTGAAATCACGCATACTCCTGCCAACACGCCGGTAAGCTGCGACAAATTCAAAGGCAGGCGGGCTATGCCCTTTAACCCCCGGAGAAAGCGAGTAGGGTTGCCTCAGCGATTCACGCGACTTCAGACAAGAGGAGCACTCAAATGGGTTTGCGTATTAACGACGTAGTGCCGAATTTCACGGCTGAGACCGATCAGGGAACCATCACCTTTCACGACTGGATTGGTGACAGCTGGGCGATCCTGTTCTCGCACCCCAAGGATTTCACTCCGGTCTGCACCACCGAGTTTTCCGCTGTGGCGCAGCTCTCTGAGGAGTGGGCCGCACGGAACACCAAAGTCATTGGCGTGTCCGTCGACAGCGCCGAGGATCACCGCAAGTGGAAAGGTGATATTGAGAGCTATGGTAAGGCCTCCGCTGGCTTCCCGATCATCGCAGATGAGGGGCTTGCGGTATCAAAGGCATTCGACATGCTGCCCGCCGAAGCCTACCTGCCCGATGGCCGCACACCTGCCGACAGCGCCACCGTGCGCTCCGTCTTCATCATCGGCCCGGATAAGCAACTGAAGCTCTCAATGACCTACCCGATGACTGTGGGGCGGAACTTTGCCGAGATTCTGCGGGCGCTGGACGGTTTGCAAATGTCCGGCAAGGGCGTTGCAACCCCCGCAAACTGGGTGCCCGGCGAAGATGTGATCATCCCGCCTTCGGTCTCCAATGAAGATGCAAAAGCGAAGTTTGGCGAGTTCGAGACCATCTTCCCTTACCTGCGCAAAACAAAAGCGCCGCAGTAAGCCGGTCGTTCGAGACCCAAAGAAAAGACAAAAGCCATCGCAACCGCTGCGATGGCTTTTTGGTTCTGGATCAGCCCAAGCGCGTACCCTTACGGGGTTGGTTGAAACGGGCGTTTTGCGTCCTGTGCATTTCGTGCGTTCCAGATGCCACGTAGATAAGCCCAGTTTTTTGCCCGTTTGCGACGGGACAGTAGTGTCACCGGGGATAGCAACTGTGCGAGTGCCTCTCGCAATGCAGTGCCAAAGGCGTTGGGCATGCCATGTTTGCGGCAGGCATACACACGGGATTGCCCCATGTACCATGCCTTCAGCGCGGCTGTCTGGGGCGACCTCACAGTCGATTCACCAAACAGATGGACAACTTCTGCCGTCGTCACCAACCGCAATGCGCCACAGCTTTTTTGCAGGCGCAGGCTGAGATCATCATCTTCGTGATAGAGAAAAATGTTGGGGTCGAACCCCTGCACCCGTTCAAAGGCTGTCCGCCGCACAAAGATTGCCGACCCCTGCAACACTGGAAGCTCGCAGTCAGCTTGTGCTGAATCCCGTGACAGCCATTGGGATTTGGCAAGAAGTTTACTGCGCCGTTTGAAGGCGATCTTGCCGTTGCCCTCTCGCAGACGCGGGTTAAAGGCGCAGGCCTCAGGGTGGGCATCCGCCGCTGCCAGCAACGCATCCACTGCGCCGGGCGTAAGCTGCGCGTCTGGATTGACGAAAAAGAGAAACTCGCTCGTTGCCTGCGCAGCCCCGAGATTACAGCCCGGTCCAAACCCGATGTTGCGTTCCGATATGATCAGTTCTGCACCATAGTGTTCGGTCAATGCGCGCGTCGCGCTCGGGTCATTGGAACCATTGTCCACCACAATGCAGGTCACATCCTCTGGGACCGACGCCAGCAGCGTCGGCAGAACCGCAGCAGAATTATAGGCAACAGTGACGAGCGTAACGCGGGTCATATCGTCCCTTTCAGTGCATCGGGGGGAAGGCCATAAAAAATGCCCGGGAGACATCGCTCCCGGGCACCTTATGTCAGATCAGACTGTCGTGGGACAGATCTTACTCTGCATCTTCTTTCTTCTCGGCGACGATCTCTTCGCCGGTTTCCTGATCCACAACTTTCATGGACAGGCGCACCTTGCCGCGATCGTCAAAGCCCAGGAGCTTCACTTTCACTTCCTGACCTTCCTTCAGCACATCGCTGGGGTGGTTCAGGCGGCGGTTTTCGATCTGGGATACGTGCACCAGACCATCGCGCTTACCAAAGAAGTTCACGAAGGCGCCAAAGTCGACGATCTTCACAACCTTACCGGTGTAAACTGCGCCTTCTTCCGGCTCTGCCACGATCGCGTAGATCATGTCATAGGCCTTCTGAATGGCTTCGCCGTTTGCGGAGGCAATCTTGATCACGCCATCGTCGTTGATGTCGACCTTGGCACCGGAGACTTCAACGATCTCGCGGATGACTTTGCCGCCGGAACCGATGACTTCGCGGATCTTGTCGGTCGGAACCTGCATGGTTTCGATGCGCGGTGCGTGCTGCGAGAACTCGGACGCTTCGGTCAGCGATTTTGCCATCTCACCAAGGATGTGCAGACGACCCGCTTTGGCCTGAGCCAGCGCGTTTTTCATGATTTCAGGCGTGATGCCTGCAACCTTGATGTCCATCTGCAAGGAGGTGATGCCTGCTTCGGTACCCGCAACCTTGAAGTCCATGTCGCCGAGGTGATCCTCGTCGCCAAGAATATCGGTCAGGATGCCGTAGGAGCCGTCGTCCTCCAGCACGAGGCCCATGGCCACACCGGCAACCGGTGCTTTCAGCGGCACACCTGCGTCCATCATCGACAGCGAACCACCACAGACCGAAGCCATGGAGGAAGAGCCGTTCGATTCGGTGATCTCGGAGACCACGCGGATGGTGTAGGGGAAGTCGGTCGGTGCTGGCAGAACCGCCTGCAGCGCGCGCCATGCCAGCTTGCCGTGGCCGATTTCACGACGACCGGGCGAGCCCACGCGGCCTACTTCACCAACCGAGTAGGGGGGGAAGTTGTAGTGCAGCAGGAAGTTCGATTTGAAATTGCCGTGCAGCGCATCAATGAACTGCTCATCGTCGCCGGTGCCCAGCGTGGTCACCACGAGACCCTGCGTTTCGCCACGGGTGAACAGAGCAGAACCGTGTGTACGCGGCAGAAGGCCGGTCTGGCACTCAATCGCGCGGACCTGATCCAGAGCACGACCGTCGATGCGGCGACCATTCTTCACAACGTCGCCCCGCAGAACAACGGATTCGAGCTTTTTCAGCGCGGAGCTGAGGTTGCCGTCTTCCCGCTGCTCTTCGGTCAGGGATGCGATGATCTCTTCTTTGGCAGCGCCAACAGCAGCAACGCGTTCCTGCTTGTCAGAGATCGCATAGGCTGCGCGCATCTTCTCTTCGCCCGCTGCTTTAACGGCAGCATAGAGGTCGGAGTAATCCGGCGGGGTGAAGTCGAACGGCTCTTTTGCGGTTTCTTCCGCGAGCGAGACGATCAGGTCGATGACCGGCTGGATCTGCTCATGTGCGAAGGTCACAGCGCCGAGCATTTCTTCTTCGGTCAGCTCGTAAGCCTCGGATTCGACCATCATCACGGCGTCTTTGGTGCCTGCAACAACAAGGTCCAGACGCTGCTCGGGGTTGAGGCGCAGGTCCTGCATGTCGTCGACGGTCGGGTTCAGGATGTACTCGCCATCCTCGTAACCGACGCGCGCACCCGCGATCGGACCCATGAACGGCACGCCAGAGATGGTCAGCGCCGCGGAGGCAGCGATCATCGCGACGATGTCGGGGTCATTGACCAGATCGTGGGACAGCACGGTGCACATCACCAGAACTTCGTTTTTGAAGCCGGGAACGAACAGCGGGCGGATCGGACGGTCGATCAGACGTGCAGTCAGCGTCTCTTTTTCAGTCGGACGCGCTTCACGTTTGAAAAAGCCGCCCGGAATCTTACCGGCGGCGTAGTATTTTTCCTGGTAGTGCACGGTCAGCGGAAAGAAATCCTGACCGGGCTTTTGTTCGCGAGCGTAGGTCACGTTGGCCATGACCGAGGTTTCGCCGAGGGTCGCGATCACGGTGCCATCTGCCTGGCGCGCAACCTTACCGGTTTCCAGTGTGAGCGTTTCTTCGCCCCACTGCATTGTTTTCGTCGTTACGTTGAACATCTATCGTATCCTAAGTCGGAGCGCTCCCAGGCGTATCCCGGGTCTCCTAATTGCGTGGCGGCCCCATTGCCGCCGACCCTTATGCTATCTTTCTTTCGCGTGCCGGGGTCTGGGCACATCGTCTCAGATAGTTCCGCCCATACATGAGTTCGTTGCAGAAAGAAAGTGTTCGCTTGCGATGCGCCGCGCGGGATTAAGCGCGAGCGCTGCGGTTCAGGGTCTTACGTTCGGCGGCATCCAGCCGTGCCAAGGCGGCCTCTGGCGACAGGCCGTCACGGCGCGCGGCTTGCCAGATGCGCTGGCAGGACTGCGCGGACCAGGGCAATGCGGCCTCCTGCAGCCATGCGCGCAAAGGTGCGGGCAGACGATCATAAGCCGCCATTGGGTCCTCGCGCCTGCGCCGGGTAGGCAGTGCGACTGCCCCCCGGTTGCCGTTCTTATCCCGACGTCGCATGGTTACGCCGCCTGATCGCTGCGCCGCCACTGCGGGAAGGGATCGGCCAGATCCGCGTAGTCCGGCAGAGTCTCGGCCGTTGCTTCGGGGACCAGGCAAGCATCCAATGTGGATTTGATCGCGGGCCAGTCGATGCCTGCCCCGATGAACACCAGTTCCTGACGGCGATCGCCAAAGGGCTCCTGCCAATGCGCCTGCATATAGTCGCGCGCCTGCTGGTGGGTCGGCCAGCGTTCGGCAGGTACGGAGGCCCACCATGTCCCCAAGGGCGCCACGCTTGATAGCGCCCCAGCGAGCGAGAATTCCGCCACCCACTCGGGGCGGGTGGCAACCCAGAAATGGCCTTTGGCGCGGATCACGCCGGGCAGATTGCCGTTTAGCACCGCATGTAGTTTGTTTGGGTCAAAAGGTGCGCGTGCACGATAGACAAAGGACGCGATGCCGTATTCTTCGGTCTCCGGCACATGATCGGCAAAGCCGTATAGCTCCTTGGCCCACATCGGGTGCTCGTGTGCCTTTTCAAAATCAAACAGCTTGGTGTCGAGGATCTTGTCGGCAGGCACTTCGCTGAAATCGGTCTCGATGATCTCGGCATCGGCGTTGAGGCTGCGGATGATCTTGCGCGCGGCGTCTACTTGTTCGGGGCTGGCAAGGCTCACCTTGTTCAGCACCACCACATCCGCAAATTCCATCTGATCGGTCAGCAGATGCACGAGGGAGCGCTCGTCCTCTTCGCCCAGCGTTTCGCCTCGGTCTGCCAGCAGGTCGTGGCTGGCAAAATCGTTCAGCAGGTTCACCGCGTCGACCACCGTGACCATTGTGTCGAGACGCGCCACATCGGAGAGGCTCTCTCCCTCGGCATCGCGAAAATCAAAGGTTGCAGCGACGGGCAGCGGTTCCGAGATCCCGGTGGATTCGATCAGCAAGTAATCAAACCGCTGTTCAGCAGCGAGGCGACGCACCTCCGCCAAGAGGTCATCGCGCAGGGTGCAGCAGATGCAGCCGTTTGACATTTCCACCAGCGTTTCCTCGGTCTGGCTCAGGTCTGCGCCACCTTCGCGCACCAGATCGGCGTCGATGTTGACCTCGCTCATATCGTTCACGATCACCGCCACCCGGCGGCCTTCGCGATTGTTGAGGATACGGTTCAGAAGCGTCGTTTTGCCCGCTCCGAGAAAGCCAGAGAGGACGGTAACGGGAAGGCGGGGATCGGACATCTGCGACTCCTGTGTGAAATGTTATAATGTAACAATCACGAAGTGCAGAAAGAGGCAAGCCCCCTGAAATGAAAAACCGCGCCCCCAATTCAAGGGGCGCGGTGTGTTCGTTCACGGTCAGATGCAGATCAGAACCGCAGGCGCGCGGTCAATCCGATGGTGCGACCCGGCTCATTGAGCGGCACGACGCGGCTGTTATCAAGCCCATCCGCGCTGCGGCTGTAATAGGTCTCATCAAACAGGTTGCGCACGTCCAGTCGCAGTTCGAGATTGTCGTAGCGGGCGGGTGTGTAGCTTGCATAGAGATTCACAACCTCATAGCTCGGCAATTCCGGTGTGGTGTCGTCGTTGCTGAGTGCGATCTGTGCAGATCCACCAACGCGCCATTGCGGTGTCAGCTCCATTCCCGTTTCAAGCGCGATGATATGCCCCAGCGGACGGCCGAGATAATAGGCGGTGGAGGTGATGGTCGCATCATCCACCTCAACATCCGCGTAGGTCCAGTTCACCCGCGCAAACCCATTGGCCCAGCTGTATTGCAGGGAGGTATCAATCCCGCGGCTCTTCAGATCAGACAGCTCTCCGCGCGCACCACCCGAGGGCAGAACGGCTGCGATATCGTCGACCTCCGTCTGGAAGAGTGCCGCGCTTGCTTTCCAGGTGCCATTGTCAAACCGGACCCCGAGACGCGCAGATTTCGCACGAGAGGACGTGAAGCCTGTATAATCCCAAGGCGTGAAGAAATTCACCAGACCTGCTTCACCGAGTTCATAGCCGCCCCAGGTCGACGCAAGGCCTGCATTCAGCGACCAGGTGTCAGAGAGGCGCACATCCACCGTGCCATTGATGCTGACGCCGGTATCGGAGAATTTGGTGCCGTCAGCGCCAGTAAATTGCTGACTGTCGATCCGCGCGCCGTAGCTGATCGAGAACGTGTCGTTCAGATCCTGACGGGCCTGCGCAAAGACGCCAGTATTGCGTAGCGTCTCTCCGCCGCCACTGCCAAATGCGCCGCCGGTGCGTCCCTCAGCCGTCTCGCGGAAGAAATCCAAACCGGCCGTCAGATTGCCGCCGGCAATGTCAAAGCGGTTCTTGAACGTCGCGCTAAAGCTGGAGTTCACCCCATAAGAGCCAATCGCGTCGATTTCCTGCTTGTTGTAGCTCAGCTGGATCTCGGGGTTCCACATCCCGCTGGCTTGCGTGTTGCTATAGCCCAGCGTGTAGGAGGTGCGCCGGGAAAGCGCCTCAATGAGAACGCTCGGACCAGTGGTGAGGCCGCCAAAATCGGGACGGATAAAATAGACACCCCCCGGTCCCGGCTGCGCGCTGCGCGGGCCGCTGTCTTCGGTGCGCGAGGCTGCGAATTCGAACCGGTGACCTTCAAGGCTCTCATAGGCGACTTTGCCCACATAATCCGTCAGCTCCGCGCGGGTGCCAAGGACGACCACGCCGTCGCCATCTTCATAGTCGTCGCTGCTGCGGCGGGTGTGGCTCAGCACATATTCGAAACCGCCGTTGATGCCGTAGATGGTCAGCGAGCCGTCTTGACTGTTGGCGTTGCTGTCGGTCGACAGGCGCAGGCGGCCCCCAAAGGTGTCACCCGCTTCCAGCAGGTCGCGTGCATCCTTGGTTTCATAAGCGATTGAGCCTGCGACAGCGCCAGCACCTGCATCTGCGGGGGCCAGACCTTTGCTGACTTCGACACGTTTCAGAAGCTCAGGATCAAGCAGCACATTGCCGGTATGGTGAAAGGCGGATTTGTTCTGCCGCGCGCCGTCGATGGTGACGGACAGAAGGCTTTCTTCGATCCCGTTCACATAGACCTTTTGCGCGATTGCCGCGCCGCCGCCCGTGGTGATCGCACTTTCCCCCACAAAGACATCTTTGGTGGAGGAGGGGTTGCGCGCCTCGATCTCGTCTTCGGTGATTTCGTCATTGCCCAGAAGGGTCTGAGCATCTGCGGCCTCGACCCGAATCTCTTCGAGTTCGATAACGCCACTGGCGTCCTGAGCCCCTGCCGTCGTGGCAAAAGGCATCGCAGTTGTCAGCAGCAGGGCTGTCAGTTTTTTGGTGGAGATGCGCTGCATCTTGTGTCTGTCCCTCTACAATTTGTGTCATTGCGGGGGACGGGACGAAGGATCGACCCTACCTGGCTAGAGTTCGCTCGATTTATGATAAGGCGACAAATGCAGCAATTGTGATTTTTTGCCCGTGACCATCGCCCGTGACCTCTGGGCAACACATCTGCCGCACTGCGGGTGCCGCATAAAAAACGCCCGCACCTGCAAGAGGGCGGGCGTTTCTTGACCGAAGTCCTGAGTAGCGTCTTAGCGACGAATGCCCAGTTTCTTGATCAGGTCCTGATAGCGCGCTTCTTCTTTACCCTTCAGGTAGTCCAGCAGCTTACGGCGCTGAGCAACCATCTTCAGAAGGCCACGACGACCGTGGTTGTCCTTCTTGTGGGTTTTGAAGTGCTCGGTGAGCGTGTTGATGCGCGAGGTCAGGATTGCGACCTGGACTTCCGGAGAACCGGTGTCGCCCTCTTTGGTCGCGAATTCTTTCATCAGGCGTGTTTTTTCTTCTGCAGTAATCGACATCGGGGTCTCCTTCGTAAGGTTAAAGTGGATGGCGCAGGCCGGGATGTCGTCCAGCGCAGGCCCATGGAGAGTCCCGAGGCGGTGTTGATTCCACTTCGGGATGCGGGTGATTACGGAATTCGGCTCCGTTTTGCAAAGGAAATCCACAGCACAGGCGTGTCGTGCTGGCGGAGATCGTCTTGACGGGTATCGGCGGGCTGACTAGACGCGCTTTCAGGTTGAGCACGAGAGAGCCATGAAATTTATCCGTTAGCGAAGATTGCAGTGAATGCCACATCGACCGTTCAGCTCTGACCGGTCGAGAATTCAAACTGCTACAATCGGAGCGCAAGAGACAGTCTCTTGCGGATAAAACCTATGGAAAAATCTCAACCCGTTCAGGGGCATCTCTGCCGTGATGGCTTTAAACTCGGCTATCAAATTGAAGGGGAAGGCGACCCGCTGCTAGTCATCGGCAGTCATGTCTTCTATCCACGTGTGTTCTCAAAGGATTTGCGCCGCACGCGCAAGCTGATCTTTGTCGATCATCGTGGGTTTGCGCATGCAGACCGCGTTCTCGAGCCGCACGATTGCACGCTTGAGACCATCATGGACGACCTATCGGCCCTTTGCAGCGCGCTTAATTTGACGCGCGTGGATGTGTTGGGGCATTCCGGTCACGGGTATATGGCGCTGGAGTTTGCACGTTGCCGTCCGGATCTGGTTCGCAAAACCGTGGTCGTGGCCACCGGCCCCAGCCACGCGCCGGAACATATGGCGTATGGAGAGCGCATCTGGAAGATGCTGGCCGCGCCGGAGCGAAAACTACGGCTGACGCGGGATCTGGAGGTTATGCAACACCGCATCGAAAGTGAGCCCGAACAGAGGTTCATTTGGATGTGCCTCGGCCTTGCTGCCCGCAGTTGGTTTAACCCCTGTTTTGATGCCACGGATCTCTGGCAGGGGGTACAGGTCAACATGCCGGTTTTTGACGCCCTTTGGGGAGGGGCGTTTTCCAATTTCGATGCGGCAGGCGCGCTGCTGGCGTTAGAGCAACCGCCCCTGATCTGTCTGGGGCGTCATGATTACCTCGTGGCGCCGGTAGAGACGTGGTTGCCTCTTGTGCCTGCGAACAATCCACCGGAGTTTGCTTTGTTCGAACGCAGCAGCCACACGCCGCCATTGGAAGAGCCGGAGTTGTTCAATGATGTTTTGCAAAGATATTTGGAGTGAGTACTGAGATCCGTGGGCAACTGATCTGGTGTTTCTGAGTGCTGTCCCACGCGCATAACTTCAACTCCGGGAGAACTCCCGCCCATGTTCGTGTCCTCACGGACCCATCACATGGTTGGGCCCCGCGCCGCGCTGGCCTGAAAGGCCAGCGCGGCGCGGGGCGCTTTGGGCAAAGCCCAAAGCGAAACATCTCAAATTACGACGCCGTAATGTGCGGATGATACATCAATTGGCTAGATATGGTGCTATTCGCCACAGAGACGAATGGGAGCGATTGACTACTGAGGGAGTGGCAAATGCGCGACGTCGCCATCATCGGCTTCTACCAGCAAGATATCATCAGCCGTCAATGCCTCGGCTCCTGTAAGGCGCATGGCTATCTCTCCATCCAGACGCAGAATCGTCTCGCCGGGGGCATCGGGATCCGGTTCCAATTCCAGATCCGGCACGCCCTGATCGCCATCGTAAACCAGCAGCAACTGGTCCTCAGCAGTGTCGAAGTCGATTAACTCGACTGTGCCTGCTGCGATCCAATCTCCCAGAAGAATTTGATCTGCACCATCTCCCCCGGTCACGACGTCTGAGGCACCCGCGATCAGCGTGTCGTCACCGTCGCCGCCGTTCACAAAATCCTTCTCCGCACCGTCATCTGCTCCACTCACCACATCATTGCCGCGCCCCCCAAAGAGCGCGTCTTCCCCGGTGCCACCAAACACCATATCATCGTCGTCATTGCCATGGACTGCATCATTGCCCGCGCCCCCTCGGACAAGGTCATTGCCGGAACCGCCATACAGGGTGTCGTCGCCCTCATCCCCTTGAATACGGTCCGTGCCCAGTCCCCCCAGAAGAGAGTCATTGCCTGCGCCTCCCGCAAGCGAATCCTGGCCCGTCCCTCCGTTCAATGTGTCGTCGTCATCGCCGCCTTCCAACGTGTCTTGACCTTCGCCGCCATAGAGGTCGTCATCGCCCGCCCCTCCTTCGAGGCTATCATCGCCGCCAAAGCCATTGATCTGGTCGTCGCCCCCCAAACCAAGCAGCGCGTCATTCGCATCGCTGCCCGACATGTGATCAAGTTCATCAGAGCCGATCAGAACACCGCCATCCTCGATCCCGCCATCCTGGGGCGTATCGGTTTCAGCGTCGCCAGAACCTGTGGTGGACACGTCTTCTGTCGGGTCTTCGTCGGCCTGCCCGCCGGATAAAAATACCTCTGGCGAGACAATCGTACTACCGGAGGTGTCTGCCTCTGCGGTCACGTCGTTGTCTTCTGTTTCCTCGTCGTCGGATTCAAAATCGATCATGATCGCGCTGCCCACGGCGACGATCCCAAGAATACTGGCCAACCACAACACCGAACTGGTCCACTTCGTTTTAAACACACTCAACCGGGGTCGAGAGTGCCACAATTATGTGGTCAAAATCCAAACAAAACGGGAACATCGGTTAATGAAACCCTTATAGGTCAACATCTTGCTGCCAAAGCAAGGGCTTCTGCGCATAAGAGATATAGAGCGGGTGTTTGGGGTGGCCGGCTTTGCTTAGGCCCAGGTGGTGCAAAGGGCGGCCTGTTGCGCGCAGCCTTGCAGCAACGTCGGGGCCTTGATTGCGATGCGCGCCATGGGTGCCCCACGCACAGATTACCATGTCCGCCCAATCCACCCCGGCAAGCAACACGGACATATTCTCCGGCCCTTCCGGATCGCAGGCCGCACGCATGTCGCGCGGATCGGTGGCGCGATAAGCAAAGATATTGGTGGCCTGAAACCCGCCAAACCCCAACGCCCGTGCGCGCCTCTCGCAGCGCTCGATGGTGGGGTCGTTTTGGACTTCGGTGGCTTTGGATGGGTTGAGCATCACAAACATCACCTTTTGCCCATGAGGCTCCCAGACGCGTGTCAGGCTGTAGCGATAGGTTTCGCAGTCCGAATAAAGGGCGGTGGAGGGCGCGTCGCCCTTGATGTGATGGCGGGTGATCATGGTGAGGGTTTTGGCGTATCGCTGCGCGCAGCGCAATTCCCTATGGAAATGGTCTGGTCTCGCGGTCGAATTGCTGCATGAGTAGGTCAACGCATGTGACCCATTGTTTCGCGTGCGAAACAATGGGTCAGCGTGTTTTCCCTATCATTTACATGATGTTAACGGATGTGCCGCGGAGGTGATGAACCTGCGTGTTGCCGTATCAATCCTGATTGAACACCCGCGATGGATGCAATTCACCTGCCTTGTAGATCCCCACGGCAACCGCTTTGCCCTCTAGCGACGCCCAGGCCTCATCGCCATATTCAACGTCCGATGCGATCACCATGCCGGGGTTACCGTTTCTGAGCCGGGTTGCCCCTTCAGGCGTACATTTCAGTTCCGGTAGGTCCGCAAGCCCTTCCTCGAGCGGCCGCAGGAACTGGTCGATCTCGGGCGACTTTGCCAGATCGTCAATCTGTTCCAGCGAGACGCCGTCCTCGGCATCAAACGGGCCGGACCAGATCCGCCGTAGCTCCTGTACGTGACCAAGGCAGCCAAGTTTCTCGCCCAGATCTCTGGCAATGGACCGCACGTAACCACCTTTGCCGCAAGTCATTTCCAGCATCACGTGGTCCGCATCAGGGCGGTCCAGCATCACCAGTTCCTCTACCCAGAGTGGGCGGGAGGACAGCTCGACCTCTTCGCCATTGCGGGCGAGTTTATAGGCGCGCTGGCCGTCGACCTTCACGGCTGAAAACTTCGGCGGCACCTGCTGGATTTCGCCAATAAACCCAAGCAGGGCCTCTTTGATGCCTTCATCCGAGGGGCGCTCGCCAGAGGTCGCAATCACCTCTCCTTCGGCGTCATCGGTGTTGGTCGCAGCCCCCAACGTCACTGTGAACGTATAGGCTTTCATGGCGTCGGTGATGAAGGGAACGGTCTTGGTTGCCTCGCCCAGAGCGACGGCCAGAACGCCGGTGGCTTCGGGGTCGAGCGTGCCAGCGTGACCGGCCTTTTTGGCGTCAAACGCCCAGCGGACCTTGTTGACTACGGCGGTCGACGTGAGGCCTGCGGGTTTGTCCACCACCAGCCAGCCGGAAATGTCGCGTCCCTTGCGTTTGCGTCCCATGAATGTCCTCTGATCTGTCGGATAAGGCGCGCGAGGTAGCCTAGGACGCGAGGGCTGTCAATTCTGCAGCGCGTCTGCGTCGTCCCCTGCGATATCCTCAACCACGCCAACCACAGGCCCCATCATGAACCCGGCATCGGAGCGATCTAGGTCGGGCGCGTGCAGACGTGAGATATTGCCATCAAAATAGAGCGCCTGCGGCAGGCCGAGGTGATCGCGAAACAGACTCGCGAAATCATAGAAATTTACCGTGTTGCGCGAGATCGCAAAAACCACGCGGCGGCCATCGGCACTGGTGCCAACACCATTGCGGATATAGCGAGAATCGCTGTCCCGCAGGAATTTCGGGTGCAACGCGCCGTCGATGACCAGCATTGGCCCCGATTGAGTGGCGCTCTTGCAGGTGGTGGCGCTGGCCCCAAAGGTGAGTGTCTCGATCACATCGGCGCGCCCGTCGCGCAGGCAAAAGACGCCATTGGGCACGAGACCGAAATTGCCGGGACCGGGATTGGTGACCAGCCGCATTTCCTCGTTGCCATCCTCAAGATAAAGCCCGACCGGGGAGCGATCCGTGTGATACATCCCCGCGTTGGTGGCAAAGGAGAGTGTTTTTCCTTCGGCTGACAGACGCTCTTCGATGGTGGAGAAATGCCCCATCACTGCGCCTGTGTCATCGCGCAGGAACAGGCGTAATTCTTCGCGGCTGGCATCCACTTCGCACAGGGAATAGCGATTGCCTTGATAGCTCTCGTCGCGGCATTCCACTGCCGCCGCCTGACCAGCCCAAAGGGTAAACCCCAGCGGCAGGCTCAACAGTAACGAGGCCCGCATCGCCTCAGTCCTCCAGATCGCGACGCACCGCGTCCTGATTGAACAGGCGGCGGGTGTCATCCATCCGGTCAAATGTCTCGTCGATCTGAAACCGCAGATCTGGGGTGAACTTCAGCCCGGTCTTCTTGCCTATCGCCCGACGCAGCTCGCTCTTGTTGCGCGCCAGAAGTTGCAGCACGTCCTCCTGCCCTTTGCCACCCAAGGGCAGGACATAGGCGGTCGCGATTTTGAGATCCGGCGAGGTGCGCACCTCACCGACGGTGATAGACAGACGGTTCAGCTCCGGGTCGTGGATGTCGCCACGGGCCAGCACCTCAGAGAGTGTGCGGCGAATAACCTCGCCCACACGAAGCTGACGCTGAGAAGGACCGGGACCGTCGTGAAATTTGTTCTTAGCCATGAGACTCGATCTATGCCGAAAGCCGCCCTTTGCCAAGCGGTCCTCGTCAGGGTAGGAGAAATCCAGCGGATAGTCCAATCAGAGAGTAAAGCCATGACGGATAAACCAGGGATCGTGATCACCGGCGCTTCGGGGCGCATGGGGCAAATGTTGATCAAGACGGTGCTGGAAAGCGACAAGGCCGAGCTTGCAGGCGTGGTGGAGCGTGAAGGTCACGATTGGGTCGGTCAGGACATTGGCATCGCCATGGGCGGTGCGGCGCTTGGCGTGGCAGTCACCGACGATGCACTGGCGGCGTTCTCTGAAGCGCAGGCGGTGATTGATTTCACCGCACCCGAGGCCACGATTGCCTTTTCCAAGCTGGCCGCACAGGCAGGCTGCGTCCATGTGATTGGCACCACCGGCATGAGTGATGCGCAGATCGCAGCATTGGACCCTGCCGCCCGCGACACCGTATTGGTGCGGGCGGGCAATATGTCGCTTGGGGTGAACCTTTTGGTGCAATTGACCAAAAAGGTCGCGGCGGCCCTTGATGAGGAATTCGATATTGAGGTCATTGAGGCGCACCACCATCACAAGGTCGATGCGCCCTCCGGTACGGCCTTGATGCTGGGTGAAGCAGCGGCTGAGGGCCGAGGTGTCAAACTAGCCGATGTCGCGGACCGGGGCCGGGACGGCATCACTGGGGCGCGCAAGAAAGGCGACATCGGCTTCACCGCCATTCGCGGCGGCGACATTGTGGGCGAACATGATGTGCTGTTTGCGGCGGCTGGCGAACGGATCGTCCTGCGCCATATGGCGACTGATCGTGCGATATTTGCACGCGGGGCGCTCAAGGCCGCGCTTTGGGGACAGGGCAAAGCAGCCGGTGCCTATGACATGATCGATGTGCTTGGCTTGTGAGGATCATAGGCCGCCCCTAGGGGCGGCTGCCTCCGGCGGAGGTATTTGAAAAAAGATGATGCGCTCATCGCTCTTCTAACCTGAAATATCCCGGGGTGAGCGCCCAAAAGGGCGCGAGGGGCAGCGCCCCTGATCCGCTAAACTCAAAAATCAATCGCAATGCCTTTTTTCTCCCAATCACCATAGCGAGCGGGATCGGGGCCATCACGCCCCCCCAGTTCAGTTGGCTGAGGATGTTGCGCCTCACGGGCCTTGCGGCGTTCTTCTGCCTCGGCAAGGGCGCGTTGGGCGGCTGCGGGCAGTTCCTTTGCCCGTTGGGATTCGGGGGCGTCACTCATGGGGGCTTCTCCGCAGGGTGGGTTTCTTTATTCTGACACCATGATATACGCCCGCGTCCGCTATGGACAAGCCGATCCCCGATCAGGAGCCATCCCCCATGTCCGACCGCCCCACATCTGCCTCTGACGCACGCCGTGCGGCTGTGACGCTTCTTGATAAGGTTCTGGGCGAGGGGCTTTTGCTTGCAGAGTGTCAAACGCAGGTGCTGGAGCGGCTGGAGCCTGCGGATCGCGCGCGCGCGCAGAGATTGGCGCTGGAAGTGCTGCGTTCCCTCGAACGCGCGGATCGGGTGCTGGCGAAACATCTGCGCAAGCCCCCCGCGCTTCATGTCAGAAACGCATTGCGTCTGGGAACGGTGGAGCTGTGTTCTGGTGGGGCTGCGCATGGGGTGGTGAACGATATCGTCAATCTGGTGGCGCGTCATCGCCGTCACGCACAGCTCAAGGGGCTGGTCAACGCGGTTCTGCGCAAAGTGGCGACGGATGGCCCGACCGAGTGGGCCAAACTGCGCGTGCCACGATTGCCAAAATGGCTGCGCAGCCCGTTGGCGCAAGCATGGGGCAGTGATGCGATGCTTGCCATCGAGGCCGCGCATTTGAAGGGCGCTCCGCTTGATCTGAGCTTTAAACCGGGCGCGGATCTCTCGGCGTTGGGGGGCAAGCCAACCCCGACAGGTAGTTTGCGATTGGATGACGCGGGGCAGGTCTCGGCATTGCCGGGCTATGAGCAAGGCGATTGGTGGGTGCAGGACGCAGCCGCAGCGCTTCCTGCCCGTTTGATCCATGCGCAGGCAGGTGAACGGGTGCTCGATCTCTGTGCGGCACCGGGGGGCAAGACGTTGCAGATGGCCGCGGCGGGGGCCGATGTGACGGCGGTTGATATATCCGAGGGCCGTCTGGCGCGTCTGCAAGAGAACCTGACCCGCACCGGGTTTTCGGCGCATGTGATCGCGGGTGATGTGCTTGCGCAGAAGGGGCAATATGATGCGGTTCTGCTGGATGCGCCCTGTTCCGCGACAGGCACCATCCGCCGCCACCCGGATCTGCCTCACGCTAAGGATGGCGCCGGTTTTGGCGCCTTGATCGAGTTGCAGGCGCAGATGCTGGCGCATGCGTGGACATTGGTGCGGCCCGGCGGGCGGCTGGTCTATTGCACCTGTTCTTTGTTGCCGGATGAGGGCGAGTGCCAGATCGAAGATGCATTGGAGATGTTCCCCGAGGCCCGGATCGGCGACAGGGTTCAAATACTCGAAGGCATTGATCCGGCGTGGATCACCGAGGAAGGCGGCCTGCGTCTTCGGCCGGATTACTGGCCCGAGATCGGAGGCATGGACGGGTTCTACATGGCGGAACTCATCAAGGCTGAGCATTAATCGCAACGATCAGAACCGCCACCGCCTGCGCCCGAAGGGCGCCGGGCCCAACGGGAGCGGATCATCTCTGCATGATCCGGCGACGGGCGGGAGAGTTTGCCGTGATGCCCCACAGAGGGCAGAGAGCGCATGACACCCGGCGGCAGGCGCGTTATCCTCTGGCCAAAACGCCAAAGGCGTGTGAGGCAAGAGTGCATGTCCAGATATGATCGAATGGCCAGTCGCGGCACGCGGCTGCTGAACCGTTATACCGCCTGGAAGGCGCGCAAGCAGCCTGCGGCCACGGGGTTTGTTTCCCAGCCGGAGCCGCGCACTATTGGCAGTTTCGCGCGTGGGCGGCAGCTCGTTGCGGGGAACCTGTTGTTTGCGGGGTATCTGGTTGAAAGCGACACCACGGGACTATGGGATGTGGACGCGCCTGATTTTGCCTTTGAGGCAGAGCGGCAGGGCTGCACATGGCTGGACGATCTGGCTGCCGTGGGAGATCTCAGGGCGCGCAAGAAGGCGCAGCATTGGGTCTGGGGTTGGATTGATGAGTTCGGCAAGGGCGCGGGTCCCGGTTGGTCGCCGGATCTGACCGGGCGGCGGGTGATTCGATGGATCAACCACGCGCTATTTCTGTTGAGTGGTCAGGACAAAACCACCTCTGACGCCTTTTACCGCTCACTGTCCCAGCAAACCTGGTTCCTCGCGCAGCGCTGGAAGGGGGCATCCCCCGGCTTGCCACGCTTTGAGGCGCTGACCGGACTGATTTATGCAGGGCTTGCGCTCAAAGGCTGCGAGGACTTGGCGGACCCGGCGGTCAAAGCGCTCTCTCAGGATTGTGCGGTTCTGATCAATGCCGATGGGGGCCTGCCCACCCGCAATCCCGAAGAACTGCTGGATGTGTTCACGCTGCTCACTTGGGCGGCGGCTGCGCTGCATGAGGCGGGGCGGTCTGTGCCGCGCGAGCATCACGCAGCCTTGGATCGGATCGCGCCGACATTGCGTGCCCTGCGTCACAGCGATGGCGCATTGGCGCGGTTTCATGGCGGTGGGCGTGGACAGGAGGGCTGGCTCGATCATGCGCTGGCCGCCTCGCATGTTCCGGCAAGAGCGTATGAAGGGCTGGCAATGGGGTTTGCGCGGCTTTCGGCGCGGCGCACCTCGATCATTGTCGATGCCAATGTGCCGCCGGTTGGCAAGGCATCGTATAATGCGCATGCCTCCACATTGGCGTTCGAGCTGACCTCGGGGCGACGCCCGTTGATCGTGAACTGCGGCGCGGGCGAGAACTTCGGGCTGGAGTGGCGTCGAGCCGGGCGGGCCACGCCGTCGCATTCCGCTTTGTGTGTGGAGGGGCATTCCAGCGCGCGGCTGGCCGCACCACAGAAAGGCACCGGCCATGAGTTCCTGATCGAGCCCCCCACCGAGGTGCCGATCGAGCGGGACGATCTGGATGACGGCTATCGTTTTCAAGGTGCCCATGATGGCTATGCCAAACATTTTGGTGTGACGGTGGCGCGGTCACTGGAACTGTCGGTGGATGGGCGCACTGTTGCTGGCGAAGACATGGTGCTGGCGCTGGATGGTGCGGCCAAGAAACGCTTTGATAAGGCGCTGGATGCAGGCGGCCTGAAGGGCATCGGCTATGATTTACGGTTCCATTTGCACCCGGATGTGGACGCAGCCCTTGACTTAGGGGGCGCGGCAGTATCCATGGCGCTCAAGAGTGGGGAAATCTGGGTATTCCGTCACGATGGTCAATGCGACCTGAAGCTGGAAACCAGCGTTTACCTGGAAAAAACCCGCTTGAAGCCGCGTCAATCGCTGCAAATTGTCCTGTCGGGCCGGGCCATTCAATACGCGACCCAGATCCGCTGGACCCTCAGCAAGGCGCAGGAAACGGCCGTGGCCGTGCGCGATCTGGCCCGCGACGAACCCATGGCTTACGAAGAGTGAACCTGAACAAGGATTCTGACACCGATGACCGACCTCCACCCCGTCCGCCGCGCCCTTCTGTCCGTCTCTGACAAAACCGGGCTGATCGAGCTGGGCAAATCCCTCGCTGAGCGCGGGGTTGAACTGCTCTCGACCGGTGGCACTGCAAAAGCGCTGCGTGATGCGGGTCTCGCCGTTCGGGATGTCTCTGATGTGACCGGCTTTCCGGAAATGATGGACGGTCGTGTGAAAACCCTGCATCCAATGGTGCATGGCGGTCTGCTGGCGCTGCGCGACAATGACGCCCATGTGGCGGCGATGACCGAGCATGGCATCGGCGAGATCGACCTGTTGGTGGTGAACCTTTACCCGTTTGAAGCGGCGCTGAAGCGGGGCGCGGCCTATGACGAAATGATCGAGAACATCGACATTGGCGGCCCCGCGATGATCCGCGCGGCGGCCAAGAACCACGCGTTCGTCAACACCGTGGTCGATGTCGAAGACTACGGCGTGCTGCTGGAAGAGCTGGACCAGAACGACGGCCAGACCTCCTTTGCCTTCCGTCAGTGGCTGGCGCAGAACGCCTATGCGCGCACGGCTGCCTATGATGCCGCCGTTTCAAACTGGATGGCCGGTGCGATTGGCCTTGAGGCACCGCGCCGCCGCGCTTTTGCCGGTCAGATTGCACAGACGCTGCGCTATGGTGAGAACCCGCACCAGGACGCGGCCTTCTACACCGATGGCACCGAGCGCGTTGGCGTGGCGACCGCCCAGCAGTTGCAGGGCAAGGAACTCTCCTACAACAACATCAACGACACCGATGCGGCCTTTGAACTGGTGAGTGAATTCGCACCTGCCGACGGCCCGGCTGTGGCGATCATCAAACACGCCAACCCCTGCGGCGTGGCGCGCGGCGCAACCCTGCTGGAGGCCTATAACAAGGCGTTCGACTGCGACCGCACCTCTGCCTTTGGCGGCATTGTGGCGCTCAATATGCCGCTTGACGCGGCAACCGCCGAGGCGATCACCCAGATCTTTACCGAAGTGGTGATTGCGCCGGGGGCCTCTGATGAGGCCAAGGCCATCTTTGCGGCGAAGAAAAACTTACGCCTGCTGATCACCGATGGCTTGCCCAATCCGCAGGACGCAGGTCTGACCACCCGTCAGGTCTCTGGCGGGATGCTGGTGCAGGACAAGGACGTTGGCCACCGCGCCATGGATGACCTCAAGGTGGTGACCGAAAAAGCGCCGACCGATGAGCAAATGGCGGATCTGCTGTTTGCGTGGAAAGTCGCCAAACACGTGAAATCCAACGCGATTGTCTATGTGAAAGACGGCCAGACCGTTGGCGTCGGCGCCGGTCAGATGAGTCGCGTGGACTCGGCCACGATCGCAGGCGTCAAGGCGCAGCGGATGGCGGATGCGATGGAGCTGCCAGAAAGCCTTGCCAAAGGTTCTGCCGTGGCTTCGGATGCGTTTTTCCCCTTTGCGGATGGTCTGATGGAAGCGGCGGCAAATGGCGCAACCTGCGTCATTCAGCCCGGTGGGTCGATGCGCGATGATGAGGTCATCAAGGCCGCGAATGAAGCGGGCCTTGCGATGGTCTTCACCGGCATGCGCCACTTCCGTCACTGATCCCGGAGCAGTTTGATATGCGGAGCTACGCGCTATACTTTGCGGCCCTCTTTGCGCTGATCGTTGATCAGGCCACCAAGATCGGGGTCGTGTTCGGCCTTGATCTGGTGAACCTGCTGCGCATTGACGTGGCTCCGCCGCTCCTGAACTTTCGCTACGGCGAAAATCGGGGCATCAACTTTGGACTGTTCAACGATGGTGGCGACTCCAGCCGCTGGATCTTGATCGCGATCTCGCTGGTGATCTGTGCTGCGGTGTTCATATGGGTGCGCCGCAGCCATTCAAACAGCCGGATGATGCTCATCAGTGCCGGGCTGGTGATTGGCGGCGCGCTGGGCAACGTACTGGATCGGGTGCTGTACGGCTATGTGCTGGACTTCCTGAATATGTCCTGCTGCGGGTTCAATAACCCTTATGTGTTTAACGTCGCCGATATATTTGTTTTTGGTGGTGCGGCGGGGTTGATCCTGTTTGAGGGGCGGGCGAAAAAGCCCGCGTGACCTCCTGCGTGATTTGCGCTAGAGGTGTTGAGAACGTCTGAAGCGCGGGGCTCTGGCATCTCGCTTCAACTCATTGATAACGCATGTCTGAGGCGCGCTTAACGGGTTCTGACTGTTGCGCGACATGCACGAGAAGGACCGCGCCCCATGCGCTTTGTGACTGCACCGATCATCTTGAGTTCCGTTCTGCTGGTGGCTGCTTGTGCCAACAAGCCGCTGCATGATCTTGATGCACGTCGCAACACGCCGGACGAGTTCCTCGTGCTGCCCAACAAGCCGCTGGAACAACCCGAAAGCTATGCCGCACTGCCGCAACCGACCCCCGGTGGCAGCAATCGCACCGACCGCAACCCGCAGGCCGAGGCCATCGTGGCGCTGGGCGGGCGACCCAGCGGTGCGGGTATTCCGGCCTCTGATGGCGCACTGGTGACAGCCGCAAGCCGCCACGGCGTGCAGGGCGACATTCGGGAAACGCTGACTGCTGAGGATACAAAGCGGCGCAAGCGGGCGGGTATCCTCGCCAATATCAAGCTCTTCCCCGTGGATCGCTACGCTGAAACCTACGAGCGAGAAGCACTCGATCCGCAAGATGTTAGCACAGCCTACCGTCGCGCCGGGGTTCCGACCCCGTCTTCACCGCCAAAAGGCGAATAATCCTTCACAATTTCGGCAAACCGTCTTGTGGCTGACGGTCGGCACCGTAATTTGATGCGCAGCAGGCCAAAACGACTCTGCGCCGGGCCGTGCCATTGCGCGCGCTCGGGGGACCGATCTGGAGGATAGAACATATGACATCTGAGGCAGCGATTCCGTCCGGGCTGCGGGCCAGCTGGCGGGGTGCGCTTTGTGCCCTTGTGATGGCAGCGGGCCTTGGCGCGCCTGTGCTTTCCGCGCAGGAGGCGTCTCCGGCAAGTGACGCGGCACCTAAATCCGAGCAAACCGGCGTTGAGATGGTCACCACCTTCACGCTTGAGAACGGGATGATGGTGGTGGTGGTCGAAGATCATCGCGCCCCTGTGGTGCAGCATATGGTCTGGTATCGTGCGGGCTCTGCCGATGAGCCCGTGGGGCAAAGCGGTGTTGCCCACTTCCTCGAACACCTTCTGTTCAAGGGCACCGATACGCTGGACGCGGGCGAGCTGTCGGCGACAGTTGCGCGTAACGGTGGTCGCGACAATGCCTTCACCAGCTATGATTACACGGCTTATTTTCAGCGTGTTGCAGCAGATCGGCTGGAGCTGATGATGCAGATGGAAGCGGATAGGATGCGCAATCTGCGCCTCACTGAGACCGATATCGTGACCGAGCGCGAGGTGATCCTCGAAGAACGCAACCAGCGCACCGACAATGATCCCACTGCATTGTTTCGTGAACAGATGCGGGCGGTGCAATACCTGAACCATCGGTACAGTCAGCCGGTGATCGGCTGGCGGCACGAGATGGAAACCCTGTCGATGGAGGACGCACTATCCTACTACGGCACCTATTACGCGCCCAATAACGCAATCCTTGTGGTGTCTGGTGATGTGAAACCCGACGAGGTGCGCAAGCTCGCCGAGACCTACTATGGTGTGATCCCGGCCAATCCAGATCTTCCGGAACGGTTGCGCAGCGAGGAGCCACCGCAAACCGCAGCGCGGCGTCTGACTTTTGCCGATGCGCGGGTCTCGCAACCTTATGTACAGCGATCCTATCTGGCGCCTGAGCGTGACAGCGGCAGTCAGGAAAAGGCCGCTGCGCTCTATCTGCTCTCGCAGCTCCTGGGTGGGGGAACCACATCCTATCTGGCCAATGCACTACAGTTTGAACAGCAACTGGCGGTTTATACGGCGGCCTTCTATTCTGGTGTGTCGCTGGATGACACCACCTTTGATTTTGTGATTGTCCCCGCTGATGGGGTGACCCTCGAAGAGGCCGAGGCGGCGCTTGATCGCAGCGTGCAGCAGTTCCTCGCGACAGGTGTCGATAGCCAAAAGCTTGAGCGTATCAAGCTGCAGCTGCGCGCCTCAGAAATCTATGCTCGGGACGATGTGGACCGCATTGCCAACCGCTATGGCCGCGCGCTCACCTCGGGGCTGACGGTTGAGGATGTGCAGGATTGGCCGCGCGTGCTGCAATCTATCACTGAGGATGAGATTATTGCCGTCGCCCGCGAGGTATTGCGGCCCGAGGCATCTGTCACCGGTTACCTGATCCAAAGCCAGCAGGAGGCTGACCAATGAGCCGGAATATAACATCCGCCCGCGCGCGCGCAGTTGATCTGCGCCCGCTAAAACGTGCCATTCTGGCGCTGTTGGTTGGGGTTGCAGTGCTTTTTGCCGCGCAGATGGCGCGGGCTGAGATCGACATCAAAGAAGTCACATCTCCCGGCGGGATTAAGGCGTGGCTGGTCGAAGATCACAGCATTCCCTTCTCTGCCTTGGAACTGCGGTTTCGCGGCGGCACATCACTGGACGCACCCGGCAAACGCGGGGCCGTGCATCTGATGGGCGGCCTGTTGGAAGAGGGAGCAGGAGAACTGCGCGCGCAGGACTACGCCCGCGCTGTGGAGGCTTTGGCGGCCAATTTTTCTTATGACGCCGACAAGGACATGGTCGCGATCTCCGCCAGTTTTCTGACCGAAAACCGCGATGAGGTGATGGAGCTTTTGCGCCAGACCATTCAAGAGCCACGTTTCGATCAGGATGCGCTGGACCGCGTGCGGGCACAGGTTCTGGTGGGGCTGCGCTCTGATCAGACCGATCCCAATGCGATTGCGGGCAAGACCTTTGGTAAGCTGGCATTTGGCGACCACCCTTATGGCTCCGATGGTAAGGGCACGGTGGAGAGCGTCTCGGCGCTGACCCGTCAGGACATGTTTGCCGCCCATGAGGCTGTTTTTTCCCGTGACCGTCTGTACGTAAGCGCGGTTGGTGATATCACACCCGAAGAGCTGGGCGCGCTGCTGGACGAATTGCTGGGCGATTTGCCCGCCGAGGGGGCGCCGATGCCCGGCCCGGCAGAGGTGCTGCTGACAGGTGGCACCACGGTAGTGCCCTTTGCCACGCCGCAGTCTGTGGCGCTCTTCGGGCAGAAGGGGATCGACCGTAATGATCCGGATTTCTTTGCCGCTTATGTGCTGAACCAGATCCTCGGTGGTGGATCATTTGAGACGCGCCTGATGCAGGAAGTGCGCACCAAACGCGGCCTCACCTATGGAGCCTATAGCTATTTGGTGCCGCGTGATCTGGCCTCGACCTACATGGGATCTTTTGCCTCTGCCAATGAGAAGATGGCAGAAGCGGTCGGCGTTGTGCGCGACCAGTGGCAGGCCTTGGTGGACGGCGGTGTGACCGAAGCGGAGCTGCAGGATGCCAAGACCTATCTGACCGGGGCCTATCCTTTGCGCTTCAACGGCAATAGTCAGATCGCTGCGATCCTTGTGTCGATGCAGATGGATGACCTGCCCACCGACTATGTGGTCACCCGCAACGAAAAGGTTGAGGCGGTGACCCTGGATGACGTGAACCGGATCGCCAAAGAGCTGCTGGACCCCGAGGGGCTGCGGTTCGTGGTGGTTGGAGAGCCCGAAGGGCTGAAGTCTACGAACTAAGCACTGGGCAAACATCCCTGAAACAAAAACGGCGCGGTTCCAAATGGGAGCCGCGCCGTTTTTTCTGTGTTGGGGACGAAGTGTTACTCGCCGTAGGGAATCCACACGGTTTTCACTTCGGTTGCGGCCTGCAAGAAGCGTTTGGATTGGTCGCGCGACCAGTCAAAGGCGCGGCCATTGTTGACCCATGTGCGCTTGAGATTGCCAGCAGATGCGGCCTCGATCATCTTTGACAGGTCGGTGGAAGAGAAGCTCCAGACCGCGTCGATATCGAGATGTTTGGCCATAGTGTCGCCAAGGTCCTTGTGCGCGCCGGTAAGGATATTCACCACACCCGCAGGGACATCTGACGTCTCAAGCACCTGATAGAGGTCGGTGGCCGCCAACGGGAAGGCCTGAGACGCCGCCAGCACCACACGGTTGCCCATCGCAATTGCAGGGGCCATCGCCGAAATCAGACCCAGAAGCGGGGCTTCATCGGCGCAGAGAACACCAATGGTGCCAACCGGTTCTTTCATGCCAAGCGCGACGCCCCGGATTGGCACGCCATGCGCCAGCCCGTCGTATTTATCGGCCCATGCAGCAGCAGAAAACAGCCGTTGCAGCGAGGCTTCGACCTCCACTGTGCCGTCGCCTTTGCCTGTCATCGCATCAATGCGGGCGGCGAATTCACCCGCACGAGCTGCGAGGTTTTCGGCCAGATAATAGAGGATCTGCGCCCGCAAGTGCCCGGTGGTCTTGGCCCAGCCTTTGGCGGCGTTTGCGGCCTCAACCGCGTTACGGACGTCCTTGCGGCTGCCAGCGCCGACGTGGCCCAGCAGGTCGCCTTTGGGGCCGTAGACGGATTTGGAATAGCCGCTGTCGGGGCGGGTTTGTTTGCCACCGATGAACATCTTGGCGGTGCGGTCGATGCCCGCGGGTGCCGCACCTTTGTCGTCGCCTTCAAAGGCCCCAACAGGGTTCAGCGTGTCCAACGCGCCTGTGGGTTTGGTGTAGGCCATCAGGCCTTCGACGCCACCTTCGCGGCCAAAGCCGCTTTCGCGTACGCCGCCAAAGGGGGCGGCGGCGTCGAACATATTGGTGCCATTGACCCAGACCACGCCCGCAACCAGTTTAGGTGCGATATCGAGGGCGAGGTTCACGTTCTCGGTCCAGAGTGTCGCGGCCAACCCGTAGTGGGTGTTGTTCGCCAGTTCGACAGCCTCAGCAGGGGTGCGGAAGGTGGTAGAGACCAGCACCGGGCCAAAGATCTCTTCCTGCATCAACGTATCAGCGGGTGAGAGGCCCTCAATGAGGGTGGGCGGGAAGAAGCAGCCCTTGGCAGGCATATTAACTGCGGTTTGATGCACGGTGCAGTTTTTCGCAGAGGCGACCATGCGGGTGATTTCCGCATGTTGAACCGGATCCACCACTGCGCCCACATCGATGCATTTGTCGAGCGGATCACCCAGACGCAGGGTTTTCATCCGCGCGCGCAGTTTCTGGTGGAAGCGTTCTGCGACACCTTCCTGCACCAAAAGGCGCGACCCGGCGCAGCAGACCTGACCTTGATTGAACCAGATCGCATCCACCAGCCCCTCAATGGCGCTGTCCAGATCGGCGTCGTCAAACACGATGTAGGGGCTCTTGCCGCCCAACTCCAGGGTCAACGCCTTGCCGGTGCCTGCAGTTGCTTCGCGGATCTTGCGCCCCACCGAGGTGGAGCCGGTAAAGGCGATTTTGTCCACGTCCGCATTAACGATCATTTCGCCCACGGCACCATCGCCGGTAATGATGTTCACAACGCCCTTGGGCAGGCCCGCCTGACGGCAGATGTCGGCAAACAGCAGCGCGGTGAGCGACGTATATTCAGCCGGTTTCAGGACCACCGTGTTGCCCATCGCCAGCGCGGGCGCGACTTTCCATGCCAGCATCAGGAGCGGGAAGTTCCACGGGATGATCTGACCGCAGACGCCAAGCGCCTCCCGACCCGACATTTCCTCATCCATCAGCTGCGCGTGGCCTGCGTGATGGTAGAAATGACGCTGCACCAGCGGAATATCGATGTCGCGGCTCTCGCGGATCGGCTTGCCGTTGTCGAGTGTTTCGAGCACCGCAAAGAGGCGGCTGTGCTTTTGCAAAAGACGCGCAATGGCATAGAGATATGTCGCACGGCCAGAGCCACCCATCGCGGCCCAAGCCCCTTGCGCGGCGCGGGCAGCTTTGACAGCGGCGTCTACGTCTTTTTGTGTCGCTTGCGTCAGCTCTGCCAGTACCTCGCCGGTTGCGGGGTTTTTGCTCTCGAAGGTTTGGCCCGGAGCGGTGAAGCTACCATTGATAAAGTGACCGAACTGGCTTCCCTGATCGACCAGCCAAGCGAGGGCCTCTGCGGCGCTTTCGGGGGCGGGGCCATAGTCCATGGTGTCAAAAATCTCTTTGATTGTCATCTATTGGTCCTCACGCCATCGGGTGGCGGTAGCCAGCGGAGTAAGCGCCGGTCACATGGTGTTCGAGCTGACGTTCGATATCGCCCAGCAGGCTGGATGCGCCAAAGCGGAAGAGGTCCGGTTGCAGCCAGCGGTTGCCCAGTTCCTCTTTCATCAGGCTGAGGTAAACTAGGGCATCCTTGGCCTTGGAGATGCCGCCTGCGGGCTTGTAGCCGACATGGAAACCAGTGCGTTCATAGTAGTCGCGAATGGCACGGATCATCACCAGCGAAACCGGTAGGGTGGCATTCACCCCTTCCTTGCCGGTAGAGGTCTTGATGAAATCTGCACCCGCCATCATGCAGATCATTGAGGCCCGCGCGACATTGCGCAGGGTGCCAAGTTCACCGGTGGCGAGGATGGCCTTTACATGGGCATCCCCACACGCCTCGCGGAAGGCTTTCATCTCATCATAGAGCGCCTGCCAGTTGCCCGAAAGAACGTGGCGGCGCGAAATCACGATGTCGATCTCCTTGGCACCAGCCCGCACGCTCTCGCGGATTTCTTCGACCCGCAGGTGGAAGGGCGAAAGACCTGCCGGAAACCCGGTAGAGACGGCTGCAACAGGGATCTGGGTGCCATGAAGCGCTCGCACGGCAGCAGGGATCATGTCGTGGTAGACGCAGACCGCACCCGTGGTGAGGCTGTCCATCCCCAGTGCTGACAGGATGTCTGCGCGCACGGGTTGGCGCGCCTTGGCGCAAAGGCGGCGGACGCGGGCCTCGGTGTCGTCGCCTGAAAGCGTCGTGAGGTCGATCAGGCTGATTGCCTTTAGCAGCCACGCGGCCTGATAGTCCTTCTTGACCGAGCGACGACCGGGCAGGCTGGCACAGCAGCGTTCGATTGCGGAGGTATTTGCCTCAAGGCCCAGAGCCCAATCCAGATCGAGCGCGATGCCGGGGTTGCGGGGCAGATCGCTGTGGGTCGCACCCTGAGGGGCGGCAGATTGCGCGGCAGGCGGTGTGGCCTTGCTGGTCGGGTTGGCAGCGGAGGTGTTCGGCGGCTGCGTGCCGTCTTCTGCAGTTTGGCTGTCCATTTGTGGGAGTCCTCGAACGTTTCACACCCAAAATCGCATGCCACCCCGCTTTGATGCAAGGTTTCCCAAAGGTTTTCCCGTTCCATTTTTTACCAAGAGGACAAAAATCAAAGATATTGTGAGAATAATTCTCATTTTCATTGACGAAGTTGAGAATCGTTCTCATATTGCGGGTAGGCGAAACGAGAATCTTGCGGGCAGGGAGCACCTTTATGCTGAACCGACGTCACACTCTTCTGGGTATGGGGGCCATGGTGGCCCTTGCTGCGAAACCTGTTGCAGCCTCTGACGGACCACTGACGGTGGTGGCGACCACCGGGATGATTGCCGATGCAGCCCGTCAAATCGGTGCTGCGGAGGTCGAGGTGACCGCCTTGATGGGAGCGGGTGTTGATCCGCACGCCTATCGCCAGACCCGCAGCGATATTGCTGCGATGACCCGTGCAGATCTGGTGTTGTGGCACGGTTTGTACCTTGAGGCGCAGATGGAGGATTTCTTCCACTCGCTCGCACGTAAGCGCGAGGTTGTGGCAGTGGCCGAAGCGATGCCAAAGGACCTGCTGCGTGGCCATGATGATTACGCCGATAAATACGACCCGCACGTCTGGATGAGCCCGGAGCTGTGGAAGCATGTGGTACGCGAAGTGGCACGCGCCCTCACCGAGGCACGCCCGGAATCTGCGGATCTGTTTGCAGCCAATTTGGAGCGGCATTTAGGGGAATTGGATCGCCTGTCCGACTACGGTCGCAAAGTTGTGGCCGGGGTGCCAGACAGCAACCGTGTGTTGGTCACCGCGCATGATGCCTTTGGCTATTTTGGTCGCGACTACGGCTTTGAGGTGTTAGGCATTCAGGGCATCTCGACGCAGTCAGAGGCCGGTTTGAACCGGATTGGCGCGTTGGTCGACGTATTGGTAGAGCGCCAAATTAAGGCCGTGTTTGTCGAGACCTCAGTCGCGGATCGCTCCATGCGCGCATTGATGGAAGGGGCGGCGGCCAAAGGGCATGACGTCGTGATCGGCGGCGAGCTGTTTTCGGACGCCATGGGTCAGGATGGGACCTATGAGGCCACCTATGTCGGTATGCTCGATCACAACTTTACCACCATCGCCGGTGCGCTGGGCGCGGATGTGCCCACCGGCGGTATGGACGGCAAACTCGGGGCAGGTCACTAACATGCAACTTTCACTTGCCAGCCAGAACGGTCAGACCGCACGAGAGGAAGGGCTGGACCAAAGCCCGCTCGCGATCCGCGGTCTGACCGTCAGCTACGGCGAAAAACCGGCAGTTTTTTCCGTTGATATGACCGTGGTGCCGGGGCAGATGACTGCAATCATCGGGCCAAACGGTGCTGGCAAATCCACACTCCTGAAAGCGGCGCTGGGCATTGTGCCGCCGGTGTCGGGCCGGGTGCAGGTGTTTGGCCGTCCGCTGGATCATCAGCGCGCGCGCATCGCCTATGTGCCCCAACGCGCCTCGGTCGATTGGGATTTCCCGACGCGGGTGATCGATGTGGTGATGATGGGGCTATACCGCGAGTTAGGGCTGCTGGGGCGCATTCGCGGCACCCATCACAAGATCGCGCGAGACTGTCTGGAACGTGTCGGGATGAGCGAGTTTGCCGAGCGACAGATTGGTCAGCTTTCCGGCGGTCAGCAACAGCGGGTGTTTCTTGCGCGCGCACTGGCGCAGGGGGCGGATCTCTACTTGCTGGATGAACCGTTTGCAGGCGTGGATGCGGCAACGGAAAAGGCCATTATTGGCGTGCTCAAGGCCCTGAGGGCCGAAGGCAAAACGGTTGTTGTGGTGCATCACGACTTGGCGACGGTGCAGGACTATTTCGACAATGTCTTCCTGATCAATACCCGCAAAGTTGCCGAGGGCGCTGTGGCGGAAGCCTTTACGCCGGAGAGTTTGCAAGCAGCCTATGGTGGCCGGCTGGCAACGGCACAGATCGAACAGATCGTGCGGCCAGCGTGAGTGGTGAAATACCAATCCAGAAAGAGAAAGGCGGAGCATGCTGATCGACGCACTGTTCCTGCAATTAGGGTATAACGCCACATTGGTGGCGATCGGAGCGGCGCTGTTGGGCGCAGCTTCGGGGATCACGGGCACCTTCCTGTTCCTGCGCAAGCGCGCGCTGGTATCGGATGCCGTGAGCCATGCCACCCTGCCCGGCGTCTGCGTTGCGTTCCTGGTCCTCGTGGCGCTGGGTGGGGATGGCCGCAATCTTGCAGGGTTGCTTATCGGTTCTGCGGTGTCGGCTGGCATCGGGCTTTGGTGCATGAACTGGCTGACACGCAACACGCGGCTGGCCGAAGATGCCGCGATTGGCGCGGTGCTCTCGGTGTTTTTTGGTTTCGGCGTGGTGTTGCTGACGGTCATTCAAACGCTGGGGGTCGGACGCCAGGCCGGGCTCGAGGGGTTCTTGTTGGGCTCCACCGCAGGCATGCTTTATTCTGATGCACTGGTGATTGCGGCAGGCGGTGCGGCGGTGCTGTTTCTGATACTGCTGACGCGACGCCCCATGACAATGGTGGCTTTTGACCCCGAATATGCCGCCGCGCGCGGCCTGCCGGTCGACAAGGTCGACATGCTGATGATGGGTCTGGTGATGGCTGTGACGGTGGTGGGTCTCAAGGTGGTGGGGCTGATCCTCATCGTGGCGCTGCTGATTATCCCGCCAGTCACCGCCCGTTTCTGGACGGAGCGCGCGGATCAGGTGGTGATTCTTGCCGGTGTTCTGGGGGCGGTGGCCGCCTATCTGGGGGCGGCAATCTCGGCGTCTGCCCCGAACCTGCCGACAGGGCCGATCATTGTATTAATGAGCTTTGCGCTTTTTGCTCTGTCACTGCTGGTTGCGCCGAACCGAGGTGTGTTGGCTGCGGTCCTTCGGCATCAAAAATTCCAACGCCGGGTGCATATTCGTCAGGGTCTTCTGGCACTTGCACAAGATCAGACGATCTACGAACCCCTCACGCTGCGGCTGCTGAGTAAGCGCGGGTTGGTGCGGGCAGATGGTGTGGCCACAAAAGCAGGCCGGGCGCGAGCGGCCAAGGCGCTTCGCGATGAACATCGCTGGGACATTCTGCGCCGCGATCAGGCGCAAGAGGCCGCCGCCGCGCTCTATGATGGTCTCCGCGAGATTGAAACTGTCCTGACGCCAGATCAGATCGCCGAGATTGACCGTAAGATCAGCACTCCAAAGGAGGCCTGTTAGATGGGCAGCGAATTTGTCACCCTCTCTCTTACGCCGCTTTTGATCGGGATCTTTGCGGCGGTGGCTTGCGCACTGCCGGGGAACTTTTTGCTCTTGCGTAAACAGGCACTGATTGGTGACGCGATCAGCCATGTGGCTTTGCCGGGCATCGTCGTGGCGTTCCTGCTGACCGGCGCAATTTCCACCTGGCCGATGATGCTGGGTGCGGCAGGCGCAGCGGTGGTCGCGGTTGTGATGATCGAAGGTATCCGCCGTTTGGGCCGGATCGAGCCCGGAGCGGCGATGGGTGTTGTCTTCACCACACTCTTTGCGGCGGGTGTTTTGCTCTTGGAACAGAGCGACACCTCCTCGGTGCATCTGGATGTGGAACACGCGCTTTACGGCAATCTGGAGAGCCTGATCTGGCTAGACGGCACAGGCTGGGGGTCGCTTCTGGACCCCGAGGCACTGGCCTATCTGCCGGTGGAACTGCCTCGCATGGCAGCGACGCTGGTGGTGGTTGCTGGCTTTATCGCGCTGTTCTGGCGACCTTTGAAGATTTCAACCTTTGACGAAGGCTTCGCCCGCACCATGGGGATGCGAACGGACTTGCTGGGTCTGGCGCTGGTCATCACAGCCGCGATTGCAGCGGTGGCGGCCTTTGATGCGGTGGGGTCGATCATCGTGATCGCAATGTTCATCTGCCCACCCGCAGCGGCGCGAATGATGACCAATCGGTTGGAGGTGCAGATCGCGTGGAGCGTCGTCTTTGCCACTCTGTCGGCGATCATCGGCTATGTATTTGCAGGGTATGGACCGATCTGGATCGGCATGGGCGATGCGGTGAGTGCTGCGGGTATGATCGCGACCGTATCAGGTCTGATCCTCGCAATTACGGCCTTGGTTGGCCCCTGTCGAGCCCGTGCCGGAGCGCCGTCCGGCGTGTAGTTGCCGAACGTCTGAGACACGTTGTAGGCGCTGTTCGGAGCACGTATTCTGGGTGGCAGAATCGTGCGCCCTCATGCTAAATCTTGGGTCATGGCTACACTCGACCCCCAAATCAGCGAAAACTCAGTGCAACAGGCGACCGAGGCTCATCGGCCTGTCATTCGCCAGCTTGATGACAGCGCCATCAACCGCATTGCGGCGGGTGAGGTGGTTGAGCGCCCGGCTTCTGCCGTCAAGGAATTGGTGGAGAACGCCATCGACGCAGGGGCGACCCGCATCACGGTAGAGATTGCTGACGGCGGGAAGACCCTGATCCGGGTGATCGACAACGGCTGTGGCATGACACCCGAGGATCTGCCGCTGGCACTGTCACGCCATGCAACGTCGAAAATCGACGGCTCGGATCTTCTGAACATCCACACCTTTGGATTTCGCGGCGAGGCCCTGCCCAGTTTGGGTGCGGTCGGGCGGCTCACCATCACGAGCCGGGCCGAAGGGTGCGATGCGGCTCAGATCCGCGTCGCGGGTGGGCATCTGGAGCCGGTCAAACCGGCAGCGCTGCGGCAGGGCACAATTGTGGAGCTGCGCGATCTGTTCTTTGCGACGCCTGCACGGCTGAAGTTCATGCGCACAGACCGGGCCGAAACGCAGGCGATTTCCGACACGGTGAAGCGACTTGCGATGGCCGAGCCTGCCGTGGGCTTCACCCTGCGCGATGTCTCTGGCGGAGGTGAAGGGCGCGTGACGTTCCGCGCCGATCCCATGAGCGGCGATCTTTTTGATGCGCTGCATGGGCGGCTAGCGCATGTGATTGGTCGCGAATTTGCGGAGAACGCGCTGAAGATCGACGCGACGCGCGAGGGCATCCGCCTTTATGGCTATGCGGCGCTGCCGACCTATTCGCGCGGGGCTGCGGTGACGCAGTTCCTGTTCGTGAACACGCGGCCGGTGAAGGACAAGATGCTCACAGGCGCGCTTCGGGCGGCCTATATGGACTTCCTCAGCCGTGATCGCCACCCTGCAGCGGCGTTGTTTATTGATTGCGATCCGACTCTGGTGGATGTGAACGTCCACCCGGCAAAATCGGAGGTGCGGTTTCGCGATCCCGGACTGGCGCGGGGCTTAATTGTCTCATCGTTGCGCCATGCGCTGGCGGAGGCCGGGCATCGTGCCTCCAGCACTGTGGCGGGGGCGACCTTGGGCGCAATGCGGCCCGAGCAACCCACCGTGACGGGGGCGCCGAGGGTCTATCAGATGGATCGGCCATCCCTGGGCGCACGCAACAGTTCTTACGCGGCGCAAGCCCCCGGTCAGCCGCCCGCACCGTCCTATCCTGCGCCGCCACCGGCGGAATCTGCCGGGTTTGCCGAGATGTCTTGCGCCTACAGTGGCCGTCTGGTCGAAGACGCTGCAGCGGAGCCAGAAGCGCACCCGGTAGAGGATCTGCCTTTGGGCGCGGCGCGCGGGCAGGTGCATGAGAATTACATCATTGCTCAGACCCGCGACGGTATGGTGATCGTCGACCAACACGCCGCGCACGAACGATTGGTCTATGAAAAACTCAAACATCAGATGGCCGAGAATGGCGTTGCGACCCAAGGCCTTTTGATCCCCGAGATTGTCGAACTCTCGGATGGCGATTGCGCGCGCCTGCTGGGTGTAGCCGACGATCTGGCGAAATTCGGTCTCGGGATCGAAGCCTTTGGCGGCAGTGCCGTGGCCGTGCGCGAAACCCCGGCCATCTTGGGCGAGGTCAATGCCGAGGCGATGATCCGCGACATTCTGGATGAACTGGCCGATCAGGGCGAGAGCCAGCTGGTGCAGGCGCGACTGGAGGCGATCCTGTCGCGTGTGGCCTGCCATGGCTCAATCCGGTCCGGTCGACGGATGCGCGGCGAGGAGATGAACGCGCTTTTGCGCGAGATGGAGGCGACGCCGCATTCCGGCCAATGCAATCATGGCCGTCCAACCTATGTTGAACTCAAACTCGCTGACATCGAACGCCTGTTTGGTCGCAGCTAAAGGAACCCCGGATGGACGGCACGGACATTGCCATCGCGAATATGGACAGTCTGGAAATGATCCTGCTGGGGGCCGCAGTGGGGGTGGTCCTGCTATTTGCGCTCCTGATCCAGTCGATGCGCAACTCTGCCCGCGCGGCGCGTGCGATTGAACCGTTGACCCATCAAATGAGCACGCTGGGGCAGGTGGCGCAGCAGTTATCCTCCGGCCAGGAGGCGCTGCGGGGCAATCTGCAGACGGTGTCTGACACCCAAGCCAATGCGCAGTTGCAGATCCTGCAAACCATGGAAGCGCGGCTGGGCGACGTGCAGCAACGGATGAATGACCGGCTGGCCGACAACGCCATGAGGCAAGCGCGGGCCATGACAGAGATGCAGGAGCGCATGACCGAGAGCCTGCACGGCAACGCCAAGCGCACCGCCACCTCGCTCACGCAGTTGCAGGAACGGCTTGCGGTGATCGACAAGGCGCAGGACAATATCACCAAACTGTCAGGCGATGTCTTGTCCTTGCAGGATATCCTGTCGAACAAGCAGACCCGCGGGGCCTTTGGAGAGATCCAGCTCAATGACATCGTGTCAAAGGCGCTTCCCAGCGATGCCTATGCGTTTCAATACACGCTCTCGAACGGCAAGCGGGCGGACTGTCTGATCCATCTGCCCAACCCGCCGGGGCCGATCGTGATCGACAGCAAGTTCCCGTTGGAACCCTATGAGGCGCTGCGCAATGCCGAGACCCAAGAGGCCCGTGCGCAGGCGGCGCGGCTCCTGAAGGGGGCGTTGCGCAAGCATATCCGCGACATTTCGGAGAAATACATCCTTGATGGGGAAACCGCCGACGGGGCGCTGATGTTTCTGCCCTCTGAGGCTGTTTATGCGGAGTTACATGCGAATTTCTCTGACGTGGTGCGCGAAGGATTTTCGCTCAAGGTCTGGATCGTGTCACCCACCACCTGCATGGCGACCCTCAACACCATGCGTGCAATCCTGAAAGATGCGCGCATGCGCGAACAGGCCGGTGCAATCCGCACAGAGCTGGGTCTGCTGCACAAGGATGTGGAGCGTCTCGGCGACCGGGTTGGCAATCTGGACCGGCATTTCAGCCAAGCGCAGAAGGATATCGCCGACATCAAGATCAGCGCCGACAAGGCCGGACGACGGGCCCAGCGGCTTGATAATTTCGACTTTGAGGAACTGAGCCCCGATAGCATGGCTCAGGTGGTGGCGCTGGAGCGCCCGGGCGAATGATCCGGCTGGCACGTCGCCGGATGGCGCCGGATGCGGCGCTGTTGCGCGAAGCAGAGCTCAGGGCGGAAAAGGTCGTCTCTATCCTGCGGATCTTTGTGGCGCTGGGGTTGATGGTGGTTTTCTTCCTAGCGGTGGGAGAACCCCCGGCTGAGATTGCCGACTTTCTGCGCAAACAGTGGATCTTTGCGATCCTGTCGATGGTGTCATATCTTTTGTTGGGGGTGTTCAGCCTGTGGCTGGCCCGCAGCGGGCGGTTTCGGCGCTGGATGGTCTGGCCGGTTGTGACGCTCGATTGCCTGTTCATGCTGGTGAATGCATGGGTGGGATTGGAGAATGTCTCCATGCCCGGCGCGCTGACATTCCTGTTGCCACCTACATGGCTGGTGCCGGTGGTTCTGGCCTTTGCAGTGTTGCGGTTTAATCCTTATTTGCAGGCCTATTGCGTGGCCCTGATCGTTGGGGGCTTGGGATACCTGAGCTTTGTCAGCGATGTGACTGTGTCGCCAGAGATAGCCAATCGCCTGAAGCATCTGGTGTCGGTGCCGCCCAATATTGTGCGGCTGACCATGATTTTGCTGGCGGGCGTGGTTTTGGTGGTGGCCGCGGCGGCGTTGCGGGATCTGTTGCATCGCGCGCTGATCGAGACAGAAAAGCGCCTGCTGCTGACGCGCTATTTGCCTGCGCGGCTGGCGAACCGGGTGCAGGGTGAAAACCTTGACGATATGCGTCAGGAGCAGCGGCAGGACATGGGAGTGATGTTCGTGGACATTCGCGGCTTCACCTCTTGGGCTGAAGGACGTGATCCTGCCGAGGTGGGGGGCTTTGTGACAGAGTACCGTATCCGCGTGCAAAAAGCGGCGCGTGAGACCGGTGGTATGGTGGACAAGTTCATCGGGGACGGTGCGATGTTATTGTTTGACGGCGAGGGCGCGCCCCATCGCGCGCTGGACTGCGCGCGGCGTCTCTCTGATGAAATGTACGACTGGTCTGATGCGCGTCAGAAAGAAGGACGTAGCGCGGTGCATGTGGGGATCGGGCTGCATTGGGGCGAGGTGTTTTCCGGCGTGGTCGGTGATGAGGACCGGCTGGAGTACACTGCGCTCGGCGACACGGTGAACATCGCGGCGCGACTGGAGCAGATGACCAAGACCTGTGAAATGGAGATCATCGTATCGGACGCGGTTCTTGAGGCGGCAGGGGAGCCCGCGCGCGAGGACTGGATTGCGCTGGAACCGGCGCCCTTGCGCGGGCGCAGCCAGCCACTTGCCCTCTTTGGGCGCAAGGAGCGCATGCGTGAGCCCGGTGTGGCCTGATTTGCTGTAGATCAAGGTCGCGGCCTGCGATGGGTGTCACTGTTGCGGTACCCGATAGCTTCATGGAAGGACGCGCAGGATGGTCGAGATTGCAAGCAACAAGGCGGAACAGGTCGCGCTGATGGCGCGTGAGATCGAGCGTGCGGAACCTGAGCTGCGCGCCTTCATTGCCGACATGAATGAAGATGAGCAGGCGGAGCTTGTGGCTCTGGTCTGGGTGGGGCGCGGTGTTTTTGAGGCGGAGGAGTTTGGTCAGGCGGTGGCCACGGCGCGCGCCGAGAAAACCACGCCAACCGAGGATTATCTCCTCGCGACCCCGAACCTTGCCTATGACATTGAGGCGGGATTGGAGGCGCTGGGCGTTGATGTGACCGCCGCCGCCGAGGATGTCATGGGGCGGTAAATAACAAGAGAAAGTCCCGCCAGATCTCTCTGGCGGGACTCTCTTGAGTTCACTGATTTCAGGAGCGGTGTGACACCACCTGAAGGTGCTGGGCCAGCGCGCCGATCCGACCCATCCAGCTGTCGACAAGCGCCGGATCACTCGGCGCGGCGCTGACGCCGGGGGTGATCTTGCCGTTCATCGCGGCCTCGATGGCATAGGACACCGGATAGGACACCAGACGCGCCATGGCGCTGCCGCGCTCGTCGCCCCATGCGTCCATCACATAGGTCTTGTGCCATTTGGTCTGGCCGTCTTTTTCCGCCTTGAGGTCCACGCAGAGCACCACACGATCCGGCTCGCCCTCGTCATAGGCGTTCTCATCCCAGAACTGGTCGGACATTTCCTTGAGCCGGGCATCGCCTTCGGGGCCTTCAAGTGTTTCGACCTCTTTGAAGACATCCGCCCAGGCCTCGGTCCAGCCATCCAGACGCAGGGTGCCGCGCACGAAGGTTTTGACCTTCCAGTCCTTGTCAAAGTGGTATTGCGCCATGAAGGGCAGGCTGTCGCGGTTGGGATAAACCTCAAAGCTCTCCGGCGTGGCCAGAGGCGCGTCATAGGTGGAGATTGCGTCCCAAGGGCGTGCCACGTCGAGGACCTCAAAATCGCGGATCGAACGTGAGGGGGACCGCAGGGCCTTGAGCACGCCCAGAGGCGACCAGCTGAACTTGTAGCGGAAGGGATTTGGGGTTTTGGGGATGCCGCCGCAATAGGACAGAAAGCTGACCTCATTGTCGGGGTCGAAGGCGGGGGATTCCGCATATTCGGCCACCAAGGCATGCGCCATCAGGTGATCAATGCCCGGATCAAGCCCGACCTCATTGACCAGCGCGACGCCTGCGTCCTTGGCTTTCCGATCCAGCGCCCGCATCTCCGGCGAGATATAGGAGGAGGACACAAAATGCGCGCCATTGTTGATGGCGAGTTCTGCCAGTTCTACATGCCAGTCGCCGGGCAGCATCGAGACCACCACGTCAGCGGGGCTGAGGAGTTCCGACAGACGCGCGATGGAAAACTTGTGGATGTTGGTGGTGAGGTCGCCAACAGCCTCGGCGGCTTTTTCGGGTGTACGGTTCCAGACGGCCACGTCGTGGCCCGCTTCAAGCAGGCGACGCAGGCCGGGAATCGCGGAGAGGCCAGTGCCGCACCAGTGAATAGTCATAGTTGTTCTCCTTCGTCCGGGCAGGCTGGTTAGCCCGCCACATGTTCGTCAAAGACTGCCTTGGCCCGGCCCCAGACACCCGCATCCAGATCGGACAGGGTCAAGAGGCTGGCCAGCAGTTGGTCTGCATAATCCTCGGAGCTCTCGGCGGGTAGCATCGAGGGCAGGTTGTCGATGGCCATCACATCCAGCACCGGGGCGTTGGCAACACGCAGCACAGGTGCGTCCCATGTGGTGGCACGGGAATAGACCGGAACCGGATTGTAGTCGCTGTCAGGATCGCAGGCCACATCACCAATTGCGGTGAGCTTACGGTCGGCCTGAAGCGCGTCTTGCGGCACAAACACAGGTGTGCCGGGGCGCGCGAAGATGCAGTTCAGGAACAGATCGTGGTTGAGGATCTCGGGAAACGGCCCGCCGCTAGCGGTCTCTTTCATATCCCACTTTGTGACCGTGACGCCCATCGCCTCGCAGAGGTCCGCCGCGCCAGTACCCACGCGCCCCAGGGCTCCGATGACAATGGCTGTGGGACGCTCAGCGCCGGATGCATCCAGCTCATCCCCCAGATCAGAGAGCAGAGCGTCCTTGTCTTTGTAGACACCAACCGGGCCACAGACTTCACCGCGTTGTTGCGCGGCCCATGCCTTGAGTGTCACGGCAGCCCCCGCATAGCCCGCCCAGTAGCCAAAGGCGGCAACCCGGCGTCCGGTCTCGTCCACAAGATATTCCAGATCATACAGCGCCCCGCCACCCTCGCGGAACCGTCGCAAAAGCTCCTTGCCGGAATGCTGGCCCTTGAAGGCATGGCCGAACATGATGTGGCGATGGGGCAGAGGGGTGCCGTCCTCGGGCAGTTCTTTCAGGCCAAAGATGATCGCGTCGCGCGGCGCATCTGGCCAGGAGTTTTCTGCCGCAATCTCGCAGCCTGCGTCGATGTAGCC
The DNA here is from genome assembly GCF_001681715.1 of Tritonibacter mobilis. GTDB lineage: Bacteria > Pseudomonadota > Alphaproteobacteria > Rhodobacterales > Rhodobacteraceae > Epibacterium > Epibacterium mobile. Next base: position 579,677 of record NZ_LNWY01000005.1, read on the forward strand.
TTGCAGCGGGATGGCGCGGCTGTGGCTGTCTTCGACGGTGACGCGAATGCCTGCGTCCAACAGGGCTTTGGCCCCCGCAGGCGTCAGCCCCACGCGATCCTCGTTCGGGCGTTGCTCGGCCCGGACCCAGAGATGTGTCATAGTCTTGTCCTTCAAAGCATATCTTTGGCGCGCACAGCTTTGACGCTGTCGCGTGCTTCCATTGCCTCCATAAAGGCTTGGAGTTTTGGAAAGCCCGTAAGCTTGACCCCGTCGCCTTCCAGCCAGGTGCTGATCACGTAGAGGTAGCAATCGGCGAGGCTCAGCGAGTCACCCAGAACAAACGGGCCGCGTAGGCCGTGGTTGCAGATGTACTCGCAGGAGGCAGCCATCGTTTCGGGCACTTTGCGGGTCATGTCCTTGAACGAGGCGGGATTGGAGGCCCATCGCGCGCCGCGCAGTTTGTGGGCATGGTTCACATGCATGGTGGAGGCAAGATAGAACATCACCTCGCGCATGCGGGCTACTCGGACCGGATCGGTGGGGCGCAATCCGGCATCAGGGGCCAGATCGGCAATATACTCCAACAGCGCACCGGTCTCTGTGAGGATACCGCCTTCGACCACCAAAGCCGGCACGCGGCCCTTCGGGTTGATCTGATGATAGGCTTTGGTCGTTTGCTGTTTTTCGGCAAAATCGATCTTTATGGCCTCATAGGCGAGGCCAGCCTCTTCGAGCGCGATGGCGACCGCAATGGAGATGGTGTGGGGCGCGTAGTAAAGTTGCATGGCTGTCTCCTGTGCGGGGATTTCAGAGGTGGGTGCGCGCGTATTGCCGGTCCGGCTCTTCCAGATGCGGCACCGCATTAAAGAGGACCGGCGCATGGATCCCACCGATATTGTGCAAACGGTGCAGCGAGGTGTTCATGATCGCCAGCGCCATACGCGCGGTTGCTGCCGTATCGAGCCCCAGACATTGACGCATCACCATGGAGATCAGCCCGCCTGATGTGACCACCAATGCGGGGCCTTCACCTTCTGCGATCTCTGCGAGTGCGGCTTTGGTTCGGGATTCAAAATCACGCCAGCTTTCTGGCGGGGCGCCGATCTTGTCGGCCTCCCACGCGGCAAAAACCTGTGGGAGATGGGCGACAAATCCCTCGCGTTCTTGCGGGATCGGCAGGCCGTGCTGGGCTTCCATCCTCTGTGCGAGGGTGAAATATTCCATCTCGTTGAGGCGGGGGTCACGGATCAATTGCCCCGCATCAAAGCCCATGGTGCGGGCGGTTTCTTCGTGCCGGGTCAGGGTGCCGCAATAGATGCGGGCGTAGTGGTCCTTACAGTTGCGCAGATAGTTACCCAGCCATTGGGCCTGCTGATGACCAAGGGCGCTCAGCTTGTCGTAGCTGGCTTCATCCCGTGCTCCGGTATTGGCCTGGCCGTGGCGGACCAGCGTTATCTCTGACATGCGCGCCCCTTCGATCCTGTTGCAGAAGTACTAGGGGAGGGGCGTCCGGGTTAAAAGGGTCAAACTGCATTGGGTGTGAGCGCGCGGTGAGCGACGCGCCAGATGCAGGCAGTCGAAACTGTGGCGCTCAGGCGCGGTCGTAGCCGCGTTTCAACATCCGGTGACGATGGCGGTCTGCCGCGACGGAGGCCTCGCGCAGATTGCCGAAGATGTTGATTGTTGAGCACCCCTTGCCCCCTTTGATGCCCCACTCCCGCAAGAGCGAGACCTCGTCAAAGAGGTTCATCGCCAGTTCGATCCGGTAGAACCGGGCGGGGCGGGTTTGCGCATGGTTATAGAGCAGACAGGTGGTCATATTGTCTTTTTACGCCAGCCGAATCACCGCTGCAAGAGGCGGGGGCCCTCCCGCCCGTCGCCAGAGGAGAAATCTCCTCCGCTCCCGTTGGGCCCGGCGCCGCGCCTATGGCGCGGCTTGACCGCTTGCCCGGCCGGGCAAGCGCTCGGCCCAACGCTGCCAAGGGGGTTTGCCGCAGGCAAGGCACCTGCAGGGGCGGGAGCGCCCCCTCGTGATCAGGGTATCCGTTTCGCCAATAAGTGATCAGCTCCAGCTGACATCGCCCAGAAAAATATAGCCTGCGCCATAGATGGTTTTGATGAGGCGCGGGTTCTTGGGGTCCTCGCGCAGTTTTGTGCGCAGGCGCGAGACCCGCACATCCATGGCGCGGTCGAAACTGTCGCCCGCCCCTCCGCCCAGACGTTCCATCATCTGTGTGCGCGAGATCAGCCGCTTTGGGCTTTCCAGAAACAGCCTGAGCACCTCGCCTTCAGCGTGGGAAAAGGCTGTCTCGCCTCCGTTCTCATCCTCAAGCGCGTAGCGGTCGAAATGTGCGGTCCAGCCTGAGAATTGTGCGCGATCCCCGGATGGCGTTTGACCACTACGCGGCGTGTCGCGCAGGCGCACCCGGATGCGCGCGACGACCTCGGCGGGATCAAATGGCTTGGTGATGTAATCATCCGCCCCCAGCTCCAGCCCTGTTACCCGATCCTGCACCTGTGCCCGGCCCGAGATGATGATGACGCTGGCGCCCTGTTCCAGCGCCAGCCGATGAACCAAAGCCAGCCCGTCGGTGTCGGGCAGTGACAGATCCACCAGACAGACATCCGGCGTCACCCGTTTGAGCGCCGCCTCGAAATCGCGCGCGCGGGAAAAGCTCTGCGTGCGATAGCCCGCGTCTTCCAGTGTCTCGGTCAACAGCTGGCGGATCTCGGGCTCATCATCGAGGATTGTCACGAGCGGGGATTGATTGGCATCACGCATGGTCGGCCTTTTGTTGCAGGAGCGCCATCAGATGGGGGCTTTCAAAGGGTTTGGGCAACAGCGGCGCAGAGGCCAATGCCGCGCGGTAAAGCGGGTCCGTGTGGGGCAGGGAGGTCATCAACACGACCGGCGGCGCGTCTGGCCCGAGCCGCGCACAGAGATCGACACCAGTGGCCTCGCCCTCAAGTTTAATGTCCGACAGGATCAGCGCGATCCCCTCCACATCGGCCAGTAGTGCTATGGCCTCGTCCACGCTGGTGGCCTCAATCACCGAATATCCAAGGTCCATCAACACTTGCCGGTAGGTCGCCCGGAGTGCGTCGCTGTCCTCCACCAACAGAGCAATGCCGCCCGCTGCCATGGGCGCTGGGCGGTGGGGCAGGCGCAAGGTGACCATGGCACCTGACACTGTGTTGCTGATGCGAATGTCACCGCCGGCGGATTTCACCATGTCATAGACCATCGACAGCCCGAGGCCCGAGCCTTCCTGACCTTTGGTGGTGAAAAATGGATTGAGCGCGTTTTCAAGGGCTTGCGTGGAAAACCCCGGACCTGTGTCATTCACGGAGAACTCAATCCATGTTTGCCCGACCAAATGGGCGGCAACAGTGATTTGTCCACTGGTGCCGCAGGCGTCACGGGCATTCAGGATCAGGTTCAAAAGCGCATCCTGCAACCGGCCCGGATCAAGAAGGAACCGACCCTCGCCAGTATTATCCAGCACGCTGAGGCCAATGCCCTGTGGCAGTGAGGGCGTGGCGAGGATTTTCATCTCCTCCAGCAGCGCGTGCAAATCAGTGGCTTGCGGGCGCAATCCCCGGTGACTTGTCATCTCCGCCATTCGGTCCAGCAGACGCCCCCCACGTCGTGCGGCCGATAGCGTGGCCTCAACCAGCTCGCCAGCACCTTCGGGCAGAGAAATACGGGCCAGACGGGTCTGCATACCAAGGATAATAGTCAGCAGATTGGAGAAATCATGCGCCAGACCGCTGGTCATCTGTGCCGCGATTTCACGTTTGCGGGCCTGTTGCAGTGCGACACGGGTTTGGGTTTCCTCGGTCACGTCCATCGACAGGATAAAGACGCCGCCCTCATTGTCGGGCGTAAAGGCCACCCGCAGGCGGCGGCTGTCGTGATCCTCCGTGAACTCAAACACCGGGCTTTCGCCCTGATAGGCGGCGTCCAGATGCGGGGCAATGCGGCCATATGCGGCTGGCCCCAGGGCGTCAGCAATATGTTCGCCAAGAATATCGGAGGGGCGCCCGGGAAACACCTTGTTCAGACGCCCGTTGGTGAAGGTGTAATATCCCTCCGGGTCCACATGGGCGATATGCGCGGGCATCATTTCGGTGGTCAGGCGCGTGCGGGCCTCGGTCTGGGTGAGTTGACGCTTGGTTTCCTCCAGCGTGGTGATGGTCGCGGCCAGCTTGCGGTTGGTGGCCGAAAGCTCTTCGGTGTAGCTCATCACCTGATCCGAGAGTTCCTCGGACCGGGCGCGCAGCAATTCCTCGACCCGTTTGGTACGGGTGATGTCAGTGTAAACGGTCACCCAGCCGCCCTGCGGCAGGGGCGCGCCCTCGATCGAAATCACATGCCCATTGGCGCGCTGGCGTTCGACATAATGAGGCACAAAGGCGCGGGCCTGATCGACACGCAGTTGCACGAAGGACTCGATGTCATCAATAGGGCCATAATCGCCCTGCTCCGCAATGAAGCGGATGGTGTCCCTGAAGGTGGCACCGACCTTGATCAATTCGGGGGGCAGAGAGAACATTTCCTGAAAGCGATGGTTGCAGGCGGCGAGGCGCAAATCACTGTCATAGATCGACATCGCCTGCGCAATCAGGTTGAGTCCGGCGTCAATCATCGCCATTCGCTGTGCTGTGGTTTGTTTCATTTGAGCTCCCCACGTATGGGCTAGCAGCTTGCGCAGCATTGGCAAAGCGGCTTCTTGCGCCGGTCGGCTCGGCCCCAGCGTCGCATTTTCGCGACCTTGTTACAATTCGATAGGTTTCAGAAATCATCGCGAAAAACTTGCTTTGTTACAAAGGAGCAGTCCTAATGCGGACATAAGGATCGCACGCCGCACCTGTGGGAGAAGCGATCAATCCGGTCGGGGAGGACCGGATATGGGAGGAGTAAATACGTGTCTCAGACCGCTGCGCAGACATCGTCTGGCGCCGGGCAGCTTATGTCTGTTCCGGCCCTGCTGGAGAGAAACGCAACTGTCCATGCCAACCGCCCGGCCTACCGGGAAAAGGAGTTTGGCATCTGGCAAAGCTGGACCTGGAAGCAAACCGCCGAGGAAATCGAGGCGCTTGCACTGGGTCTGTTGAACCTCGGCGTGGCTGAGGGAGATTTTATCGCCATTATCGGTCGCAACCGGCCTTCGCTCTATTGGTCGATGGTTGCGGCGCAAAGTGTTGGCGCGGTGCCGGTGCCTGTCTATCAGGATTCCAGCGCCGAAGAGATGGCCTATGTGCTTGATCACTGTGGTGCGGCCTATGTGATCGCCGGCGATCAGGAGCAGGTCGACAAGGTCATCGAGGTCAAGGACCAACTGACCAACCTCAAGCACATGATCTACGTGGACCCGAAGGGCCTGCGCAAATACGACCATCACCAGTTGCATCAATATAGCCACGTGCAGGAACAGGGACGTGCCGCGCGCGATGAATTCAGCGATGATCTGGCGGCGCGCAAAGCCAAGCTCACTTATGATTCCATCTGCGTGATGCTCTATACGTCGGGCACCACCGGGCGGCCCAAGGGCGTGGTGCTCTCCAATCGCAATGTTGTCGAGAGCGCCAAGAACGTGAGCATGTTCGACAAGCTCACCGAAAAAGAAGACATCCTGTCCTATCTGCCGATGGCCTGGGTGGGGGATTTCATCTTTTCGCTGGGGCAGTCCTACTGGTGCGGGTTCTGTGTCAATTGCCCCGAGAGCGAAGACACCATGATGACCGATCTGCGTGAGATCGGTCCAACCTATTTCTTTGCACCGCCGCGCGTTTTTGAGGGTCAGCTGACCAATGTGATGATCCGCATGGAAGACGCAGGAAAGCTGAAGCAGAAGATGTTTCATCACTTCTTGGCCCATGCCAAGAAAGTCGGCGGTCTGATCCTGGATGGCAAACCCGTCGGCATGATGGACCGGTTGAAGTATCGCCTTGGGGATCTCTTGGTCTACGGTCCCCTGAAGGATACGCTTGGCTATGGCCGTATCCGTGTCGGCTATACGGCGGGGGAGGCGATCGGGCCGGAGATTTTTGATTTCTACCGCTCGCTGGGGATCAACCTCAAACAGCTTTATGGTCAGACAGAGGCCACGGTATTCATCACCGTGCAGCCCGATGGCGAAGTGCGCGCCGATACCGTGGGCGTGCCTGCGCCAGATGTGGAGATCAAGATCGACGACAAGGGCGAGATCCATTACCGCTCGCCGGGCACTTTTGTCGAATACTACAAGAACGCGGAAGCCACCGCCTCGACCAAGGACGCCGAGGGGTGGGTCGCCACGGGCGATGCGGGCTTTATCGAGGAAAGTTCCGGCCATCTGCGGATTATCGACCGGGCCAAGGATGTTGGCAAAATGGCCAGCGGCGCGATGTTTGCGCCGAAATACGTCGAGAACAAGCTGAAGTTCTATCCGGATATTCTGGAGGCGGTGCTGTTTGGCAATGGCCGCGACCGTTGTGTGGCCTTCATCAACATCGACCTCACGGCGGTGGGCAACTGGGCGGAGCGCAACAATATCGCCTATGCCTCCTATCAGGAGCTGGCCGGTCATCCGCGCGTGCTGGAGACTATCCGGAACCATGTGGAGGCAGTGAATGCCTCGGTGGCGCAGGATGAGATGCTGTCGGGCTGTCAGGTGCATCGCTTTGTGGTGCTGCACAAGGAACTAGACGCAGATGATGGTGAAATGACGCGGACCCGCAAAGTGCGCCGTCGCATCGTCGAGGAGAAATTCGCCGACATTATTGCCGCGCTTTATGATGGCTCCGAGCAGATCTCGACCCGGACCGAAGTGACCTATGAAGACGGTCGCAAAGGCGCGATCAGTGCGACGCTGACCTGTGTGGATGCGAAGGTGCAATCACCCATGGCGCAGCAGGTGGCAGCGGAATGACGGCTTTGACGACGCTCGTGCAGGCAAGCTGCACATCGCCCCGCCCGCCGTCCCGTCTGGCGCGAAATTCCAAAGGAGTGGCCCATGCTTGATGCGGCTGAGAGCTATGTGACCGAGGATGGCCGCACCATTGGCGGCGTGGTCATGGAGATGAAGAACATCACCCTGCGCTTTGGCGGCGTGGTGGCGATCAAGGATATCTCCTTTGACATCCGCGAAGGGGAAATCCGCGCGATCATCGGCCCGAACGGTGCCGGTAAATCCTCGATGCTGAACGTGATTTCGGGTTTTTACGTGCCGCAAGAAGGCGAGGTCTGGTTTCATGGGGCCAAACGCCCCCCGATGAAACCCTATGAGGTGGCCCGGCAGGGGATCGCGCGTACGTTCCAGAATATCGCGCTGTTCGATGGTATGAGCGTGCTCGACAACGTGATGACCGGCCGGTTGAACTACATGAAGGCGGGCATGTTCCAGCAGGCCTTCTGGAAGGGCCGCGCCGAGAAAGAAGAGGTCGAGAACCGCGAAGTCGTGGAAAAGATCATCGACTTTCTTGAAATTCAGGCGATCCGCAAAACGCCCGTCGCGCGCCTGCCCTATGGTCTGAAGAAACGCGTCGAACTGGCCCGCGCATTGGCGGCAGAGCCGAAGCTGTTGCTGCTGGATGAGCCGATGGCCGGCATGAATGTCGAGGAAAAAGAGGACATGTCCCGCTTTATTCTCGATGTGAACGACGAGTTTGGCACCACCATTGCCCTGATTGAGCACGATATGGGCGTGGTCATGGACCTGTCTGATCGGGTGGTGGTGATGGATTACGGCAAGAAGATTGGCGATGGCACACCGGACGAAGTGCGCAACAACCAAGACGTCATCGACGCCTATCTGGGGGTGTCTCATGACTGATCTCGCCTGCACAATTGTAATGAACAAGGAGGCGGACCATGCCTGATCAACTGATCTTTGCCATGGAAGTGACGCTGAACGGGCTGATGGCCGGGGTGCTCTATGCGCTGGTCGCGCTGGGCTTCGTGCTGATCTACAAGGCCTCTGGTATCTTCAACTACGCCCAAGGCGTGATGGCGCTGTTTGCGGCCATGACGCTGGTGGGGATCATGCAGGGGCAGGTGCCGTTTTCGCATGTGATCAACGCGGTCTTTGGCGGCCATATCACCCATTTTGGCTGGACGGTTCCCTCATTCGTCGCAATCCTGATGACGGTTGCGGTGATGGTTCTGTTGGCGTGGCTGGTGCAGGTCCTCGTGATGAAACACCTCGTGGGGCAAGAGCCGATCATCCTCTTTATGGCCACCATCGGGCTTGCCTATTTCCTCGAAGGTGTGGCGGATCTGATGTGGGGGTCCGAGATCAAGACGCTTGATGTGGGCCTGCCACAAGGGATCAACCTCTGGATTGACGAGACGACCTTTGGGATCTTCGGGTACGGCTTCTTTATCGACAATCTCGATATCGTGGCGACGGTCATCGCAGCGCTTCTGGTCACCGGCCTCGTGTTGTTCAGCCAATACACCAAGCAAGGCCGGGCCATGCGCGCGGTGGCGGATGATCACCAGGCGGCGCTGTCGGTGGGGATTTCGCTGAACTTCATCTGGGTGCTGGTCTGGTCGGTTGCGGGATTTGTCGCGCTGGTTGCCGGCATCATGTGGGGCACAAAATCTGGCGTGCAGTTCTCGCTGTCGCTGATCGCGCTCAAGGCCCTGCCAGTGCTGATGCTGGGTGGTTTCACCTCGATCCCCGGGGCCATTGTGGGCGGGCTGATCATCGGCGTGGGCGAGAAACTCTTTGAGTTCCTCATCGGCCCGATGGTGGGCGGTGCCACCGAGAACTGGTTTGCCTATGTTCTGGCGCTGATTTTCCTCGTGTTCCGCCCACAGGGCCTCTTTGGCGAGAAGATCATTGAGCGGGTTTGAGGCGCATATCCTCCCCCCCTCCGGCGGTGTGCAGACTCAGTTCTGCATCCGCTGGAAGGCGGCGATGACCACGGCGGCGAAGACCGTGACTGCGAGCGTCAATGCAATGGTGATATCCCCAATCAGCCGTCCGATGAGGAAGGTCATCAAGCCTGCGGCGCAGAGCCCCACGAGAATAAGCCCCCAGAAGAACGACATGTCATGGCTCTCGGCAGGATCCGACTGCGGAGCCACCATCGGTGCGGCGCGGCGCGCGGAGGACGTGGCGGCCGGGCGTGGCCTTGGACGCGCCGCTTTCGCTGCAGCAGCGCCACGCGCACGCGGTCCGGCGGGTTCTACCTCGGCATCTTCGACCATCGACAATAGCTTTGACCGGGCATCGGCATATTGCGCATCGGTCAGGTCACCTCGTTTCCGTGCAGCATCCAGCTGCCGGAGTCTCTCCAGCATTACGGTCATATCACCCACTCACTTTTCCCACGCGCAACGTGCTGGTGAGATTGGGGCAAAATGTGGCGAAACGCGGAAACCTGACGAAATGGTTAACGGAGAGGCCCTGTTATGAGCAAGCTGATCGCTGTGCTGAACGTCATTGCGTGGTCTGGATTCTGGGCCTTTGGCTACCTTGCGCTGACGGGCGAGGGGTACTCCACCGGGCAGATCACCATCGCGACCCTGTTGGCGGCACTGGGTCTGTTTGGTGGGCTCTTCGCCTATCTGAAACTTGTGCGGATCTCAGAGCGCAAAGGCTACGCGAAACCCTCTAACCGCATGACTCGCGGTCAGCGGGATGAGGCACAGTCCAACTGGGGAGAGGTCTGATGCAGAACGATAAATTCAAAGAAGGGAGCCTCTGAGCCATGTTCTACCGTGAAGCCGGGGATTTCAAACTCTCCTATGTCGAGGACAGTCAGACCTTTCCGATCAAATTCGACCGCTACCGCTATTATGCGGTGCTGGCCGTGGCCTTTGGTGTGGTGCCGTTTCTGGTCAATGACTACTGGGTCAATGCGATCCTGTTGCCCTTCCTGATCTACGCGATCGCGGCGATCGGGCTGAACATCCTTGTTGGTTACTGCGGGCAGGTCTCGCTGGGCACCGGGGGCTTCATGGCGGTGGGCGCTTACGCTTGCTACAAGCTGATGACGGCCTTTCCCGAGGTGTCCATGTTCATCCACGTGTTACTGGCGGGGGGAATCACCGGGCTGGTCTGTGTGCTGTTTGGTTTGCCCAGTTTGCGCATCAAGGGCTTTTACCTTGCGGTGGCAACCTTGGCGGCGCAGTTCTTTCTGGTCTGGCTCTTCAACCGGGTGCCGTGGTTCTACAACTACTCGGCCTCTGGCCAGATCAACGCACCGGAACGGGACGTGTTTGGCATTATCATCACCGGCCCCAATGCACCGGCTTGGGCGACCTATATGTTCTGTCTGATTTTCCTGACCTTCTGCGCCATTATGGCTCGCAATCTGACACGGGGCACCCAAGGGCGTACGTGGATGGCGATCCGCGACATGGACATTGCGGCTGAAATCATCGGCGTGAACCCCCTGAAGGCAAAAATGACAGCCTTTGCAGTCTCGGGCTTTTTTGTCGGCATCTCCGGGGCGCTGTTCTTCTCGGTCTATCTCGGCGCGGTCGAGGTCGGTGAGGCCTTTGGCATCAACAAGTCGTTCCTCGTGCTGTTCATGGTCATCATCGGCGGATTGGGATCGATCTTTGGCTCTTTTGCGGGCGCTGCATTTCTGGTGCTGCTGCCGGTGATCCTCAAGGTCGTAGGCGTCGACTGGCTGGGCTGGCCCACGGATATCGTGGCGCATTTCCAGCTGGTGATTGTTGGCGCGCTGATCATCACGTTCCTGATCCTTGAGCCGCATGGCCTTGCGCAGCTCTGGCGCGTTGCCAAAGAAAAACTGCGTCTCTGGCCGTTCCCGCACTAGCGAGCAGGATCACAAGACATTCGCCGGGGGCGGCAAGAGGAGGTCGGCCCCGAACTATAAAAACATCGGAAAAATTCAGGGAGGATGACACCCGATGAAACTGAAACTGACGAGCGTGGCGCTGAGTGCGCTGATTGCAGCAAGCCCCGCAATGGCCGATCTGGTCTTCCCGGATCTGAGCTACCGCACCGGCCCCTATGCAGCGGGCGGCATTCCGTTCTCTGATGGCTATAACGACTATTTCACCCTTGTGAATGAGCGCGACGGTGGCATCGGGGGCGTCAAGGCGCGCGTGATCGAATGTGAAACTGGCTACAACACCGAAAAAGGTGTGGAATGCTATGAATCCACCAAGGGCGAAGGGGCTCTGATTTATCAGCCACTCTCCACCGGGATCACCTACCAGTTGATCCCTAAAGTGACCGCAGATGGCATCCCGCTTCACACCATGGGCTACGGTCGCACCTCTGCCGCCAACGGCAGGGTGTTCTCCAACGTCTTCAACTATCCGGCCAACTATTGGGACGGCGCGTCCGGTGTGATCAATCACCTGCTGGAAGAAAACGCAGGCGACCTCAACGGCAAGAAAATTGCGCTGGTCTATCACAACTCTGCGTATGGCAAGGAGCCGATCCGCACGCTGGAAGAACTGGGCAAAAAGCACGGTTTTGAGTTGAGCCTGCTGCCGGTTGACCATCCCGGCCAAGAGCAGAAATCGCAGTGGTTGCAGATCCGCCGTGATCGCCCCGATTACGTCGTGATGTGGGGTTGGGGTGTGATGAACCAGGTGGCTATTCAAGAAGCCGCCAACATCCGCTTCCCGATGGAAAACTTCATCGGCGTCTGGTGGTCTGGTTCGGATCACGATGTGATCCCCGCAGGGGCCAAGGCAGATGGCTACAAGGCTGTGACCTTCCACAACGTGGGCGATGACTTCCCGGTGTTTGATGACATGCGCAAATATGTCGTCGACAAAGGTCTCGCGGCAGGTGCCGGCGATCAGGTTGGCAAGGTTGCCTATAACCGCGGTATGTATGCAGCGATGCTGGCGGTCGAAGCTGCCAAAACCGCGCAGGAAATCCACGGCACCGCCGAGATCGACGCGTCCATGATGCGCGACGGGATGGAAGCGCTCTCCATCACAGCCGAGAAGATGGACGCTCTTGGCATGGCGAACTTTGGTCCGGCCTTTAACGTCAGCTGTGAAAACCACGGTGGCCCCGGTTTGGTGGGTGTGACCCAGTGGGACGCCGATACGCAGACGTGGTCTCTGATCTCGGGCTTTAACCCGACGGACCGCGAGGTGATCGGCACGTTGGTGGCAGAGGATTCTGCATCCTACGCGGCTGAGAACAACATCGAAGAGCGCTGCAACTAAGCGCCCCTCGCGCCGGGGCTTCGGCTCCGGCGCGGACCAAGAGATTTACCCGATGTGGCGGAACCGACCACATCTGATCCGTCCCGAGCGGACGCTGGCGAAAGGATAGCTGTCGAGATGCTGGATGCGGCCAACTCCACAGACGTGCAGGCGGAAACACTGCTTGAGGTCAACAATATCGAGGTGATCTACAATCACGTGATCCTTGTGCTGAAAGGTGTCAGCCTGAATGTGCCCAAAGGCGGCATCACCGCATTGCTGGGTGGCAATGGGGCGGGCAAGACCACGACACTAAAGGCGATTTCCAACCTGCTTCATTCCGAACGCGGCGAGGTGACAAAAGGCTCCGTGCGCTATCGTGGTAAGGATGTCCACGAGCAGGATCCCGCAGAGCTGGTAAAGACCGGCGTTATCCAGGTGATGGAAGGCCGCCATTGCTTTGAGCATCTGACAGTCGAGGAGAACCTCCTGACGGGCGCCTATACACGCGGCGATAGCAACGCCAAGATCCAAGAAGATCTTGAGATGGTCTACACCTACTTTCCGCGCCTGAAGGAACGTCGCAAAAGTCAGGCTGGCTACACCTCCGGTGGGGAGCAGCAGATGGTGGCCATGGGGCGCGCCCTGATGAGCCGCCCGGAAACGATCCTGCTGGATGAGCCCTCCATGGGGCTGGCACCACAGTTGGTGGAGCAGATCTTTGAGATTGTGAAATCCATCAATGAAAACGAAGGCGTGACCTTCTTGTTGGCTGAGCAGAATACCAACGTGGCATTGCGCTATGCCCACTATGGTTACATTCTGGAATCCGGGCGCGTGGTGATGGACGGCCCTGCAGCAGATTTGCGTGAAAACCCTGATGTAAAAGAATTTTACCTTGGTATGTCCGAAGAAGGCCGCAAGAGTTTCCGCGATGTGCGTTCCTATCGCCGTCGCAAAAGGTGGTTGAGCTAAGGCGGGGAGGGACGAGATGACTTTTTTTGATAAACTGGAAACCCGCAGTGCCGAAGAACGCGCCGCAGATCTGGCGACGCTTTTGCCGGAACAGATCGCACGGGCCAAATCCGCCCCCGGTTTTGCCGCCCTGTTCGCGGATGTAGACCCGGCAAAGATCACCTCAGTGGAGGCGCTGGCATCATTGCCCGTTCTGCGCAAAGCGGATTTGAGCGCGGCGCAGGCCGCACAGCCGCCCTTTGGTGGGTTTACCGTAAAACCCGCACACGGCTTTGCCCATATCTTCCAATCTCCGGGGCCGATTTACGAACCCGGTGGCGTGGATCATGACTGGTGGCGCATGGGGCGTTTTCTGCATGCGGCGGGCGTGGGGCCCGGAGATGTGGTGCAAAACTGCTTTGGCTATCACCTGACACCGGCTGGGATGATCTTTGAAAATGGTGCCCGCACGGTGGGGGCTTCTGTTCTGCCTGCGGGGACCGGTCAGACCGAACTGCAGGTCACGGCGGCGCGCGACGTGGGGGCGACGACCTATGCAGGAACGCCCGATTATCTCAAGGTGATTCTGGACAAGGCGGAGGCCATGGGCGTCGAACTGGGCTTCAAAAAGGCGGCGGTTGGAGGTGGCGCATTGTTCCCAAGCCTGCGTCAGGACTATGCGGATCGCGGCATTTCCTGCCTGCAATGCTATGCCACGGCGGATCTGGGCAATATCGCCTATGAGAGCGCCGCCATGGAGGGCATGATCGTCGATGAGCAGGTCATCGTCGAAATCGTCACCCCCGGCACCGGCACCCCGGTTGCACCGGGCGAGGTGGGCGAAGTTGTGGTCACGACGCTGAACCGGGATTACCCGCTGATCCGTTTTGCCACCGGCGATATGAGCGCAGTCATGCCCGGTCAGAGCCCCTGTGGCCGCACCAATATGCGCATCAAGGGCTGGATGGGCCGCGCGGACCAGACCACCAAGATCAAGGGGATGTTTGTGCGCCCCGAGCAGGTGGCCGCACTGGTCGACAAACACGACGAGATCGTCAAAGCCCGCGTCGTTGCATCGCGCAGTGGCGAGATGGATGTAATGACCGTTCGCATCGAGGCCAATGGTGGCGATGAGATCACCTTTGCCCGATCTGTCGTGGATGTGCTGAAGCTCAAGGGCAGCGTGGACATTGTGGCACCGGGTACGCTGCCCAAAGATGGCTTGGTGATCGAGGACCAGCGCAGCTACGACTGACGAGGTTTCTCTGGTACAGCGATAGGAGCCGCCGCTGCCGACATGCCGTCGCAGCGGCGGTTTCGCGCTGGAATTTCCGACAAAAATGCTTCAAACAGGGCCGACTCTGTTTGAAGGCAGGATGAATGACGCAAGCAAGCCAAACCCAAGTGCCAGTGACCCGTCGCAGACCCACTGCCCGCGTCAAAGACGCGCGCAGGTTTCAGGTGGTGGCGTGGTGTGTCGCTCTTGCCTGTTTGCTGCCGATGGCCGCCGTTGCGATCGCCGCGATGACAGGTGGCGTGGATACCATCACTCATCTCGGGCAAACTGTGCTGCCGCGATATGCGCGCACGACGATCTATCTGGTCCTGCTGGTGTCGCTGGGCACATTCTCCATCGGGGTAGGGGCCGCATGGCTGGTGACGATGACCCGCTTTCCGGGGGTGCGGTTTTTTGAGGTGGCCTTGGTGCTGCCGCTGGCGTTTCCAGCTTATGTTCTGGCCTATGGCTATACCTTTTTGCTGGATCATCCCGGCGTTGTGCAGACCACATTGCGCGAGGTGACAGGCTGGGGACCGCGTGACTATTGGTTCCCGGAAATCCGGTCGCTTGGCGGGGCCGCGCTGATGTTGGTTCTGGTCCTTTACCCTTACGTCTATTTGCTGGCGCGCGCCGCATTCCTGCAACAAAGCTCCTCTGCGTTCTTGGCAGCGCGCGCACTGGGGGACAGTTCTTGGCGCGCGTTTTGGCGTGTCAGCCTGCCGATGGCGCGGCCCGCTGTGGCATCGGGCGTTTTGCTCACGGTGATGGAAACCATCGCAGATTACGGCACGGTCGCCTATTTTGGCGTGCAGACCTTTGCCACCGGTATCTACACAAGCTGGTTTTCCCTCGCGGATCGTGCGGGGGCTGCGCAACTGGCGCTGTGCCTTCTCGGTTTTGCATTGATGCTTGCGGTGGCAGAACGACTTAGCCGGGGGCGCGCGCGCTATCATCACGCGGGCAAGCAGCAGGCTGCACTGCCACCTGCGACACTATCGGGCACAAAGGCCACCGGGGCGATAATCCTCTGTGCGCTGCCGGTTGTGTTTGGCTTTCTTGTACCTCTGGTGAGCCTCACATTGATGGGGCTGAACTCTGAGCAGAACCTTCTGAGCCGTCGTTATATTGCGTTTATCACCAACTCTCTGACGCTCGCCAGCACGGCCGCACTTGTGACGTTGCTCGCGGCTGTGAGCCTTGGGTTCTATCAGCGTTTGCAGCCGGGGCGGGTGTCGAGCACAGCGGCCAATATCTCTCGCCTTGGCTATGCCGTGCCAGGTGGCGTGATTGCGGTTGGTCTGATGGTGCCCTTCGCCGCATTCGACAATGCTCTGGATGCATGGATGCAGGCCAATTTTGGTCTGCGCACCGGGTTGCTGGTGACGGGGTCAATTTGGCTCTTGGTGGTCGCGTATATGGTGCGGTTTATGGCGGCGGCGCTTGGCGCGTATGAGGGCGGGCAAGCCACGGTACACGCCAATATGGACGCCGCCGCTCGCTCGCTCGGGCAAAGCCCGCTGGGCATGCTGCGCCGCGTTCACCTGCCGATCCTGACACCAAGCCTGCTGACGGCGTTGTTGATCGTCTTTGTTGATGTGATGAAAGAACTACCAGCAACCTTGATTATGCGCCCGTTCAATTTCGACACCCTTGCGGTGCAGGCGCATCGACTGGCCGCGGATGAACGGCTGGAGGGGGCTGCGGTGCCGTCCCTCGTGATTATGGCTGTCGGGTTATTGCCGGTGATCTTGGTTTGCCGTCAGGTTCGGCGTCGTAGCTGAGCGGAGCCTTAGCGACCGGCCCACCAAGCCTCGATTTGGGCGTGGCTGACCCGTTGCGCCGGTCCAAGCGCAACCAGCACCGTCTCCTCCGCATCGCAGCGGCGGGCTTCGACATGGCGCCCCACGATATGAAGCTCATAGGCGCCGCCAGAGGTCAGCACAAACCCCTTCATCCGATAAAGCCCCTCAGGCCGCTCGGCGAGTTTATCGCCCAATGCGCGACGGTCGATGATTTCGGTGCTGCGGTGCTGCCAGCTTACATATCCCGGATGTGAAACGAGGCTTTTACCGCGCGGCAGCGGGGTGATGTCAAACAGCAGACGGGACAATTCAATGTCAGCGGTGCGGGTTGGTGTGCGAGCACCCAGCGCGCTCAGTTCGGCAACCAAAGCATCGTTCGGGGCCTCATCCTGCTTGCTGATCAAGACCAGATCAGCCGCCCGGATTTGCTGCGATACTTGCGGCTTGAGCAGCGGGTCATCCATCAGTGCGGCAAAGTTTGATCCGTCCACGACCGTCACGATGCCAGCATAACTCAGGCGACTGTCGCTCAACAGCGCATTGGCAATGGTCACGGGTTCAGCGATGCCACTTGCCTCGATCAGGATGTGATCTGGCTGCGGTGTGCGGGACAGCACGTCATTGACGCTCACCGCGAGATCATCCCCGAGCGAGCAGCAGACGCATCCATTGGTGAGAGCGACGCTATCGACGCTTTCATCCGCGATCAGCGCGGCGTCGATGTTGATACTGCCGAAGTCGTTGATCAGGACCGACAGGCGCAGCCCGTGGTCCTCGCCAAGAAGGGAGTTGATCAGCGTGGTTTTCCCCGCGCCGAGATATCCGCTGATGATTGTAACCGGAATGCGCATCAGGCCGTGCCCTCGCGCATAAAATGCAACGCAAACGGCATGTCAGCCGAGCTCCCCATTGTGTGAGATTGCAAACTCTTCGTCTTGCTTGGCGCAACTCTATAGGTCGTGGGAAGTGACCGGTCCAGACAAACCTTGGGCGGGATACCTACCAGGTATACCCACGCGAGGCTTGGCCTCTGATTTTGCACGAGAATTGTGCGACGGTTCAATTTTTTGTTATGCTGTTTTGCGCATGTTTTGGCGGCTCCAGTTTTGAAAATCCGTGAAACCGTGACGAATCTCTGGTGGTCTCGAAGGCTGTTTAGCCCCCTGCCAAGGGATTGAGCGCAAAGAAAAAGGGCGCAGCCAAGACTGCGCCCCCTCTGGTCGAGTGCCTGAGAGAATTACTCCCAGCCAACCTCGTTAAAGATCTTCTGTGCGGTCGGGACGTTCTTGGCCACCTTGGACAGGTCGACATCATCCGCTTTGAACTCGCCGAGTTTTGCCACGCTTTCAGACTTGCTGACGCCCGGAACGGCCGGGAATTCATCGTTGCCGCCCGAGAAGTACTGCTGTGCCTGATCGGACGCGAGATACTCGAGGAACTTGATTGCATTTTCACGGTTCGGGGCGTTTGCTGCGACACCCGCGCCCGAAAGGTTCATATGCGCGCCTTCCGCGTCCTGTGCCGGGAAGACTACGCCGATTTTTTCGATGTCAGCGGAGAGACCTTTGACGTCTTTGCGCAGGGCACGAGCGAAATAGTAGGTGTTGGCGATCGACACATCGCATTCGCCGGAGATCAGGCCGCGCAGCTGGTCGGTGTCACCGCCCTGTGGGTCACGGGCAAAGTTCGCGACGATGCCTTCTGCCCATTTACGGGCTTCTTCTTCACCGTGGTTCTCGATGATCGCGGACAGCAGCGTCTGCGAATAGACGTTGGAGGACGAACGGTGACAGACCATACCTTTGTATTCGGGCTTTGCCAGATCCATGTAGGTTGCGGGCGGGTTGGTCACGTCTGCTTTGTCATAAAACACGATGCGCGCGCGCTGCGAGAAGCCGAACCACTGGTTGTCGCTGTCTTGCAGGTTGGCGGGGATGCGCTCTTCGAGAACCTTGCTGTCGATGGACTGCAGAACACCTGCATCCTTCGCGCGCTCAAGGCGGGAGGTGTCGACGGTGATCAGCACGTCCGCAGGGGAGTTTGCGCCTTCGGCCTGAATGCGGGCGATCAGTTCGTCCGCTTTGCCTTCGATGCGATTGATGGTGATACCTGTGGCTTCCTCAAAATCAGAGTAGAGGCGCTCGTCAGTGTCGTAGTGGCGGGACGAGTATAGGTTGACCACACCGTCAGCAACGGCAGTGGTGGCAAGGCTCGCGGCGATTACAGTAGTGAAGACTTTGGTTTTCATGTGATTTCCATCCTCGTGAATGTCGCTAGTCCCTGGGTCATGCCTCGTCGGCCAATTCCCAAGTTGTTTAGTCAATTACTATATTGAAGACCAAATGTAAGGGGTAACCGATTAATTCTGTCAGAAAAGTTATTCGACACCCGCAACATGCCGACACAGCCGATGACATCGGTGGTTTCGAGGGGCAGGGGCACATGTTGAATGCGCTAGGCCCAAAAAACAAAAAACCGCATCCGGAGATGCGGTTTTTCGGAGCCTCAAAGAGGCGTCTGATGCTAAGTGCTCAGCCTTGGCGTGCTTTGAACTTGCGCTGCGTCTTGTTGATGACGTAAACGCGGCCCTTGCGACGCACAACCCGGCAGTCACGGTGCCGGTTCTTCAGCGAGCGGAGCGAGTTCTTGACCTTCATGGTCTCTCTCCTTTTCTGCGGCGCGAACCAGCGCCTGGGTTAGCGGGGCGTTCTGAACCGAAGTTCAAAACAGCGAAATCATGGTGGGCGGTACAAGGATCGAACTTGTGACCCCTTCGATGTCAACGAAGTGCTCTACCGCTGAGCTAACCGCCCATGATACCAACTCAAAACAAATTTCGCTGCGCCGAGTGGCGCATCGCTTCGCGTCGGTGAAGGGGTCTATAAAAGGAGTCGATTGTGGGCGCAAGAGCTTTTGCCACAGAAATATAAACTCTATGCTGGGAATCTCAGGCGGGAAGGCGGAGCTGGCATGTCAGGTCAGGCATATTCTATTGAGATGCCGCAAGGGTGGCAGTCACCAGTGGTGATTGCGTCTCCTCATAGCGGGTCAAATTATCCAAAAACCTTTGTTTCTCAGTCGATTCTGGATGCAAAGCGGCTGCGCAGCAGTGAGGATGCCTTTGTTGATCTACTGTTCGCGGCAGCGCCCCGGTTGGGCATGCCATTACTGGCAGCAAAAATGCCGCGGGCCTATGTGGACCTCAACCGCTCCTCAGAGGAGCTCGATCCTGCCCTGATCGAAGGTGCACGCAGGCGCGGACAGAATCCCCGTGTGGCCTCCGGATTGGGTGTGATTCCTCGCGTGGTGTCGAACGGACGTGCGATTTATAGCGGCAAAATCACCATGCAGGAGGCGCGTATGCGAATCGATGACTATTGGTTCCCGTATCATACGGCCTTGCAGCGGTTGTTGAATGCAGCCCACACCCGCTTTGGCGAGGCGATTTTGATCGATTGTCACTCAATGCCCCATGAGGCTATCGAAAATTGTTCGCCCCAGCGTGAAAAGCGACCCGAGATTGTGCTGGGAGATCGCTTTGGCGCAGCGGCGGATGGTTCCATCGTCGATGAGATTGAAGCTGCGTTTGCCGAGGCTGGGTTTCGCGTCGCGCGCAACAGCCCCTTTGCGGGGGCCTATATCACCCAAACCTATGGTCGCCCATTTCGGCAACAGCATGCGATTCAGGTCGAGATCGACCGCTCTCTTTATATGGATGAGGCCAATATCGCGCCTAACGCCGAATTTGAGGCGATCCGTGCGCGTATCACGCAGGCGTTGCAGCGGATATCTGGTTTGCGAAAGGATCAAAAGCCGATGGCGGCCGAGTAGGCTCAGGCCTTAGCGAAGGGCGCGCCCTTTCAGAATCGCCTCTTTGCCAAAGCGTTTGCGAATCTCATCGGCGGCGCGTTCTGCGCTGGCCCGTTTGGCGGCATTGGGATCCAAGAGATCACCTGTGGTATCGGCTTCGGTCTCGGGGACCAGTTCACTGATGCCACACCCCAGCAGACGAAACGGCCCCTGACTCACGGTCTGGTTCAGCAAATGCCGCGCGGTGCGGTAGATCTGATCGGCAAATTGTGTCGGGCTGTGAAGCGACTGCCGCCGTGTGAGGGTGGAGTGGTTCGCACGCTTCAGCTTGAGCGTCACCACCCGTCCTGCCAGCCCTTTTGCCTTAGCCCGGTCTGAGACTTGCTCGGCCAATCGCCACAGATGCCCGTCCAAGACATCAATATGCATGGTGTCCGAAAAGAAGGTCGTCTCTTTCGAGATCGATTTGACAGGATTGCGGGCAGACACCTTGCGGCGGTCCTCTCCGCGCGCCAAATGCCACAGCCGGTCGCCCATGCTGCCGAATCTGTCATTCAAGTCGCGCCGATCCCAGCGCAAGAGGTCGGAGAACGCACGGATGCCTGCTTTTTCAAGGGAAGCCTGTGCAGCAGGACCGATGCCCCAGATCAGGCGCACAGGTTTGTCATGCAAAAATTCGACTGTTTCAGCTTCGCCTATCACTGAGAAACCGCGCGGCTTATCTAAGTCAGACGCGACTTTGGCGAGGAATTTGTTGTGGCTGAGGCCAATAGAGCCTGTGACGCCCAGTTCGTCTTTCATGCGCTTCACAAGGCGTGCCAGCATCACTGCGGGCGGGGCACCATGCAGGCGCTCGGTGCCGGAGAGATCCATAAATGCCTCATCTAGCGAGAGCGGCTCCACCTCGGGAGTGAGTTCATCCATCATCGCGCGAATGGCGCGGCTGGTTTCTGCATACGCCTCCATACGCGGTTTAATCACCACCGCATCGGGGCAGAGCTTGAGCGCCTGAAACATCGGCATCGCCGAACGCACACCACGAATGCGCGCCACGTAGCACGCAGTAGACACAACGCCGCGATGGCCACCGCCAATGATCACTGGTTTGTCGGCCAACTCAGGGTTGTCGCGTTTTTCAACACTTGCATAAAACGCATCACAATCCATATGCGCGATAGAGAGTGTGAAAAGTTCGTCATGCTGCTTGATACGGGGGCTGCGACACGATGGGCAGCGTTGCGGACCGCGTGGCTGCGTGCCGGGATTGAAACAATGCAGGCAGTCGCGACAAAGGGCAGGCATGATGTGCTCGGGCAAGGCAAAAACGGGGGTGTGCACCGATGTCATTCCCGTTAGCGTGCAGGCATTGCAAACAGGCGCACCGGCGCAGAGTTGGATTGTATCATGAGCTTTAAGGGAGCGAAACTGCTGCTGTTTCTCGGGCCACGGCTGTTGGTGATTCTGCGAGACCAGAAGGCGGATATCCCCTTTCCCGGCTACTGGGATTTCCCTGGCGGCGGACGCGAAGGCGACGAGACAGCGCAGGCCTGTGCATTGCGTGAAACCCGCGAAGAAGTGGGGCTGATCGTGCCCAAAGCCGCCATTCACTACAGCCGCCGTTACCCGCGACCTGATGGCGCCACATGGTTCTTTGCCGCCGAGATCTCAGCGCGCAGCGTCGATGACATCCGCTTTGGCGATGAGGGCCAGCGCTGGGATTTGATGAACCCGGATGAATACGCGGCGCACCCTCTGGGCATCCCGCGATTCAAGGTAAGGTTGCAAGATTACCTGCAAAGTTGCCGTGGTGGCCCCAGTGATTGATGGGAAGAAAGGCAGCTTCCTCAAAGAGGATTGGCTGCTAAATTCAGCGTTTTCAAAAGAAAGCCCCCGCACAATTGGCGGGGGAAGGTGACGTTTCTCAGGAAGAGGTAAACGTCAGGGGAGTGTCTCAACCCCAGAATCGACTATTTGGGCCAGTTTCGCAAAGGTTGAGGGCATGTATGGGGGGATTTAACGGTGCGCCCTGTGCTTTCAATGTCACGGAGCATGCATTCAATATTTCAAATCGAGCCTCATATGGGCTCGATTTGTTCTTTGATCGCTACGGGTTGCAGCAAGATAACACGTTGGGTTTACGCTAGAGAGCGAGACACGCCCGTGCGTTTCATTTGCGCTTGTTTTTTAGGCACGCCCACGGATTGAGGGTGAACAGTGCCCGTCAGCCCTGATTTGGGGTCTGTGCTTGCGGGCTGTTCATTTCATTGATGATGGCTTCGGCTGCAAGGCGCGGCGCTTCGGCCTGCCAGATCGGTCGGCCAACCACGATGTGGTCGACGCCGGATGCCAGCGCTTGCGCAGGTGTCGTGACACGTTTTTGATCGCCCAGATCGGCCCCAACCGGGCGCACACCCGGTGTCACGATCAGTTTGCCCTCGGCTTCGGGCAAAGCACGGATCAAGGCGGCCTCTTGCGGGCTTGCGATTACGCCATCCGCACCGGCGGCCAAGGCGTTGCCTGCGCGTTCCTGCACCAGATCCTTGATTGCGCCGGATTTAATCAACGCCCCGTCAAGGTCCTCGCGATCCAGAGAGGTGAGAATGGTCACGGCGAGGATTTTCAGGTCTTTGGCCGCGGCGCCCTCTTTGGCGGCGCTGACCACGTAAGGATCTCCATGCACCGTGAGGAAGTCGAGGTCGAACTGGGCAATGCCCCGCACAGCGTTTTCCACGGTGGCGCCAATGTCAAAGAGCTTCATGTCGAGGAAGATCTTCTTGCCGAGTTCCTGTTTCAACTCATTGGCCAGCGCGAGGCCGCCACCGGTCAGCATGCCCAACCCGATCTTATAGAATGAGACAGCATCTCCGAGTTGCTCTGCCAGCTTTAAGCCAGCAATGGCATTTGGAACATCCATGGCAACGATCAGGCGGTCATCGGCGAGGGGGCTGGTCATTTTGAATACTCCGGTTTGCTGCGCTGGGTCGCGCCTTCCTACTGCCTCCGGCCTGTGTCGAAAAGGGTGCATGGCGGCTTTTTGCGAGGCTTGATTAGGGTCAAGGTTCGTCAACTTCTGATGTGGTACTGAGGGACTTGAAGATGGGGCGCAAATGCCCACATCTTTATCCGAGGCCCACACCGATCCTGTGCTGCTAAGCGGGCGGGGTCATGCGAGGGGCGCTTATGAAGAGGAGAAGAAGATGGACTTGAACAAGTTCACTGAACGGGCGCGTGGTTTTGTGCAGGCTGCCCAGACTATTGCATTGCGCGAAGGTCACCAACGGCTGACGCCGGAACATATTCTCAAGGCATTGCTGGACGACGACCAGGGCATGGCGGCGAACCTGATCACCCATGCAGGTGGGAATATGGCGCGCGTCAGCGAGGCCGTGGAAACCGCCATTGGCAAGTTGCCAAAGGTCTCTGGTGATGCAAGCCAGATTTATCTGGATGGGCAGACCGCCAAGGTTCTGGATGAAGCTGGCAAGGTCGCTGAAAAAGCGGGCGACAGTTTTATCCCGGTCGAACGTCTGCTGACAGCACTGGCGCTGGTGAAATCCAAGGCCAAAGAGGCATTGGATGCAGGTGGTGTGTCTGCGCAAAAGCTGAATGAGGCGATCAACGATGTGCGTAAAGGCCGAACCGCAGATACGGCGACGGCCGAAGATACCTATGAGGCGCTGAAGAAATACACGCTCGACCTGACGGAGCGCGCACGTGAAGGCAAGATCGACCCGATTATTGGTCGCGACGACGAAATCCGCCGCGCCATGCAGGTGCTGTCGCGTCGGACCAAGAACAACCCCGTGATGATTGGTGAGCCGGGCGTGGGTAAAACCGCGATTGCCGAAGGCATGGCCCTGCGCATCGTAAACGGCGACGTGCCGGAGAGCCTCAAGGACAAACGCCTGCTGGCGCTCGATATGGGCGCGCTCATTGCGGGTGCGAAGTATCGCGGCGAGTTTGAGGAGCGTCTCAAGGGGATTCTCAACGAAGTCACCGATGCGGCGGGTGAAATCATTCTGTTCATCGACGAGATGCACACGCTTGTGGGCGCGGGTAAATCCGATGGCGCAATGGATGCGGCAAACCTCATCAAACCGGCGCTGGCGCGGGGAGAGTTGCACTGTATCGGTGCGACCACGCTCGACGAATACCGCAAGTACGTGGAAAAGGACGCAGCCCTTGCGCGCCGCTTCCAGCCCGTCATGGTGACCGAGCCAACGGTGGAAGACACGATCTCCATCCTGCGTGGCATCAAGGAAAAATACGAGCTGCACCACGGTGTGCGCATCGCGGATGCGGCGCTGGTATCTGCGGCGACGCTGTCAAACCGCTACATCACCGACCGATTCCTGCCCGACAAGGCGATCGACCTTGTGGATGAGGCAGCATCACGTCTGCGCATGGAGGTGGACTCCAAGCCCGAAGAGCTGGACGCGCTTGATCGTCAGATCCTGCAAATGCAGATCGAGGAAGAGGCGCTGAAGCTGGAGGATGATGCGGCGTCGAAGGACCGTCTGGACCATCTCCAGAAGGAACTGGCGGATCTTCAGGAGCGCTCCAGCGAGATGACGGCGCAATGGCAGGCCGAACGCGACAAGCTCGCCTCGGCGCGTGATCTGAAAGAGCAGTTGGATCGCGCTCGTGCGGAACTGGACATCGCCAAGCGCGAAGGCAACCTCGCAAAGGCGGGTGAGCTCTCTTATGGCGTCATTCCGGGATTGGAAAAGCAGCTCTCGGAAGCGGAACAGAAAGAAGAGCAGGGCCTGATGGTCGAGGAAGCGGTGCGGCCAGAACAGATCGCAGCCGTGGTTGAGCGCTGGACCGGTATCCCGACCTCCAAGATGCTGGAGGGCGAGCGTGAGAAGCTCTTGCGGATGGAAGATGGTCTGCACAAGCGCGTCATCGGCCAGAATGCGGCCGTGACGGCTGTGGCAAACGCGGTGCGCCGGGCGCGCGCGGGGCTCAATGATGAGAACCGTCCGCTGGGGTCGTTCCTGTTCCTCGGGCCGACCGGCGTGGGGAAAACAGAGCTCACTAAGGCTGTGGCCGAGTTCCTCTTTGACGATGACAGCGCCATGGTGCGCATCGATATGTCGGAGTTCATGGAGAAACACGCGGTCGCACGTCTGATCGGCGCGCCTCCGGGCTATGTCGGTTACGACGAAGGCGGCGTGCTGACGGAGGCCGTGCGGCGCAGGCCCTATCAGGTGGTGCTGTTCGACGAGGTCGAAAAAGCGCATCCAGATGTGTTCAACGTGCTCTTGCAGGTGCTTGACGATGGGATGCTGACGGATGGTCAGGGTCGGACCGTGGATTTCAAGCAGACGCTGATTATCCTGACGTCGAACCTCGGTGCACAGGCGTTGAGCCAGTTGCCGGATGGTGCGGATGCGGCGGATGCCAAGCGCGACGTGATGGACGCGGTGCGGGCGCATTTCCGGCCCGAGTTCCTGAACCGTCTAGATGAGACCGTGATTTTTGATCGCCTCGCGCGGCAGGACATGGACGGTATCGTCGAAATTCAGCTGCGGCGTCTGGCCAAACGGCTGGCGCAGCGCAAGATCACGCTTGAGCTGGATGACGGTGCCAAGACATGGCTCGCGGATGAGGGCTATGACCCTGTGTTCGGTGCGCGTCCGCTCAAGCGCGTGATCCAGCGTGCCTTGCAGAACCCGCTGGCCGAGGCCTTGTTGGCCGGAGACATCAAGGATGGTGAGACCGTTCCTGTTTCCGCGGGCGCTGAGGGTCTGGTGATCGGGGATCGTGTCGGCAGCTCTGACCGGCCGAGACCGGATGATGCCGTGGTGCATTGATCGCCCTGATAGAATGGTCATGGGTCGCCCTGCCGGGGCGGCCCTTTTTTGCAAATATAGAGGTCTCGTGATCGGCGGTGCGGCAAACGTCATCCGCCTGTCATGGATCAACATGTTATAGCTGAGTGCAGCCAGGTCCAAATGGGCCGCGCAATTTGAGTACGGAAAGGAAGTGCGATGGGTTTTGCGATGAATGCGGTGTCGATCCTCGCGGTGGTGTTTATCTGCTTGATTGGCGTGTTTGGCCTCGTCGGGCTTGTGATGTTCATTTCTGATCGAACGCAGACGCAGGATGCCATTCGGCGCAACTATCCGGTCCTTGGGCGCTTTCGCCATCTGTTCAGCACTTTGGGAGAATTCTTCCGTCAGTACTTCTTTGCGATGGACCGTGAGGAGCTGCCCTTCAACCGGGCGCAGCGGGAATGGATCGCGCGCGCCTGTGCCGGGGTGACAAATACGGTTGCCTTCGGCTCCACCCGCAACACATCCGTGCCGGGCACGCCGATCTTTGTGAACGCGCCCTTTCCACCGCTGGACGATCAATCCGCCTTGACCGAGCCGATGCTGATCGGCCCCACCGCGCGCGTCCCTTATAATGCACCATCGTTCTTCAATATCTCGGGCATGAGCTACGGGGCCTTGTCGCGCCCCGCTGTGACGGCCCTCAGTCGTGGCGCGCGCGAGGCAGGTGTCTGGCTCAATACGGGCGAGGGCGGCCTCAGCCCGTTTCACCTTGATGGGGGCTGCGACATCGTTTTTCAGATCGGGACCGCCAAATACGGGGTCCGCGATGCGGCGGGCAATCTCAGCGATACGCGCCTGAAGGAAATCTCCGAGATCCCGCAGGTGAGGATGTTCGAACTGAAGCTCGCGCAGGGCGCAAAGCCCGGCAAGGGGGGCATCCTGCCAGCGGCCAAGGTCAATGCCGAGATCGCCGAAATTCGTGGTATTACTGAGGGCGAAGCGAGCATTTCCCCCAACCGTCACCTTGATATCGCAAATTATGACGAACTCTTGGATATGGTGGCGCGGGTCCGTGAGATCACAGGCAAACCCGTCGGCATCAAAACTGTCGCAGGCTCCGAAGTCGCCCTGCGCGAGATGTTCCTGAACTTCGCCGCACGTCCCGATGATGTGCCGGATTTCATCACCATCGACGGTGGCGAAGGTGGCACCGGGGCGGCGCCCATGCCGCTGATCGATCTTGTGGGCATGTCCGTGCGCGAGGCGCTGCCGATGGTGTGCAATCTGCGCGATGAGTATGGTTTCAAGGAGCGCATTCGCCTCATCTCCAGCGGCAAGCTGGTCAATCCGGGCGATGTCGCCTGGGCGCTGGCGGCGGGCGCGGATTTTGTGACCTCTGCACGGGGCTTCATGTTCTCTTTGGGCTGCATTCAGGCGCTTAAATGCAATCGTAACACCTGCCCGACCGGCATCACCACCCACGACCCGCGCTTTCAGCAGGGGCTTGTGGTTGAGGATAAATACCTGAAGGTCGCCCGCTATGCCCGCGAGGTGATTCACGAGGTGGAGACCATCGCCCATTCGGTCGGTGTGGATGAGCCGCGCAAGATGCGCCGCCGTCACATGCGCATCGTGCAGGAGGATGGCTCATCGCGGCCGATGAATGAGATCCTGCCAAGTTACAGTGCTGTCGCGGAGATGTGAGAGGATATGTTTTTGCCCTGAGGCCTTGGGGCGTTACCTCATGGGACAACCCGACTTGAAGGAGCGCACATATGGCCCACCGCTGGCAGAACGACCTGACCCACAGCGACATCACGCCCGAACCCCTGTTCTGGAACCGGCGCAAGATCCTCGCCGGGCTTGGCGGCGTTGGACTTGGCAGCATTGGGGCGGGGCTTGCACAGGCCGAGGCGGAGAGCCTTGATCCCAACACATGGGAAGAGGTCACGTCTTACTGCAACTTCTATGAGTTCGGCACCGGCAAGACCGATCCTGCCACATATGCAGGCGAGATGACGACATCCCCCTGGGAGGTCGAGATCGACGGTATGGTCGATAACCCCGGCACCTATGGGTTTGAGCAGATCCTGTCGGAAATGACCTTGGAAGAACGGATCTACCGGTTCCGCTGTGTTGAGGCTTGGTCCATGGTGATCCCATGGCAAGGGTTTGAGCTGGCCGACCTCTTGAATGTGGCCGGTGTGCAGGAAGGCGCGAAATACGTCGCCTTTGAAACGCTCCTGCGTCCGGATGAAATGCCGGGCACTCGCTACCCGGTTCTGGATTGGCCCTACCGCGAGGGCCTGCGGCTGGATGAGGCGATGCATCCGCTGACCCTGATGGCGACGGGGATCTTCGGAAAACCACTGCCGAACCAGAACGGCGCCCCTCTGCGTCTGGTGGTGCCGTGGAAATACGGCTTCAAGTCGATCAAATCGGTGGTGAAGATCACCCTCACGGATCAAGAGCCGCCCACCAGCTGGAACATGGCCAACGCACGCGAATACGGCTTTTACAGCAATGTGAACCCGGAGGTGGATCACCCGCGTTGGAGTCAGGCCACAGAGCGCCGCATCGGTGGCGGGTTGTTCTCGCGCCGTCAGCCGACCCTGATGTTCAATGGCTACGATAAGGAGGTCGCATCCCTCTATGAAGGTCTGGATCTGACAAAGAACTTCTGATGGATCTTGCGACACTGAATTCCGCTCTGCGCTGGGTGCCGTCGTGGCTCATATATATATGTGGGCTGGCACCGGCGGTCTGGCTGTTCTGGCAGGGCCTCACAGGCGGGCTTGGCGTGGAGCCGATCAAGGCACTGGAGCATCGCTACGGAGAGTTGGCACTTCAGTTCTTTATTGCCTCGCTTGCCGTGACACCGTTGCGGCGCTTCCTGGGGGTGAACCTCATGATGCATCGCCGGGCCTTGGGACTTTTGTGCTTTGCCTATGTTGTCTGTCACCTGCTGGTGTGGCTGCTGCTGGACGTGCAGATCCCGAGCCAGATCGTCGCTGATATCGCCAAGCGTCCCTATATCACGGTCGGTATGGCCGCCTTTGTGCTGCTCATCCCATTGGCGGTGACCTCAAACACGGCCTCTATTCGCAAACTCGGGCCGCGATGGCGCAAGCTCCACCGACTCGCCTACCCGGCAGCACTCTTGGCAGCACTGCACTTTGTGTTGCTCGCGAAAGGGTTTCAGATCGAACCGCTGCTGTATTTGGGCGGAATCAGTCTGCTTTTGCTGCTCAGGTTGAAACTCCCGGTCCCGCGACGGGCCTGAGCGCAGCGGAATCTCTTCGCACCGCTTCACGATTCCACGCTCAGGGCCGGATTTGTACACGAGAAGGCTGGGATCTCGTGCGGGATCAGGGGTGTCGGAGAGGTCTCGCAGAAGTTTATCTCTATGAAAACATGTGGTTTTG
>NZ_LNWY01000050.1 GCF_001681715.1 Tritonibacter mobilis
GGCTCTGTTGCGCAAAGTAGGTGATGGCCGAGTTTCCCCTTTCTCCGGACGGACTTATCCCACAGCTTCCGTGACGGGTATGCCGAGCGCGGTGTATCCGTTCAGGACGGCGATGCGAATCTGGAGTTCGGCGACCTGACGGTCAAAGTCCCGTACCATGAGCCGCTGGCCCAACAGTTTCACACAATGCATCTTCGTCTCGACGCGGCTCCGGCGGTGGTATCCGCTCCATCGTCGCCAGAGGGCTCGGCCGAGGTGTTTCGCGGCGCGCAGGGCCTCGTTGCGGGCTATGGCTCCGGCGGTGACGGTCTTCCACGGCTTGGCGTTCTTGCGTGGTGGGATGACAGCGTGGGCGCCGCGGTCAGCGATTGCCTCGTGACATTTCCGGGTGTCGTAGGCGCCGTCGGCGTTCACCGAACCGATCTCTTCGCCAAGCGGTATCTGACTGAGCAGATCGGGCAGGACAGGTGCGTCATCGATATGGCTCCCGGTGATCTCGACAGCGCGGATCTCCAGTGTTTCCTCATCAATTCCGAGATGGATCTTGTGCCAGGCCCGCCGCTTGGGGCCACCATGCTTGCGGGTGTGCCACTCGCCTTCGCCCTCAACCTTGATGCCGGTGCTGTCAATTAGCAGATGTAGCGGGCCCTTGGGCCCGCGATAGGGGATGTTTACGGCCAAAGTCTTCTGGCGGCGCGAAAGCGTGCTGAAGTCCAGCACTGTCCAGTCGAGACCGACCAGCCGCAACAGGCTTTCCACGAAACCTGTCGTCTGGCGGAGGGCCATGCCGAACAGCACCTTCATCGAAAGGCAGGTCTGGATAGCGGCATCGCTGTAGGTTCTCTGGCGGCCACGCCTGCCTGTCGGTCCGGCATCCCAGGTCACAGCGGGATCGAACTAAATGGTCAGTGAACCTCGGCGCTTGAGCGCTTCATTGTAGGCTGGCCAGTTCCTAGG
>NZ_LNWY01000051.1 GCF_001681715.1 Tritonibacter mobilis
TCGCCCTACGGCATCGGTGACGGCATGTAGCTTTGTGTTCATGTCACCTTTCGTGCGCCCGATCAGCCTACCACGCCCACCTTTTCAACCGCAGGCTGCAGGCCGTGCGGTGCGCCTTGAGGTAAGTCGCGTCGATCATGACCGTCTTGTGATCTGCTCCCTCCGAAGCAAGCCCCACCATGATCCGAGCAAACACGCCCATGTCGCTCCACCGCTTCCAGCGGTTGTAAAGCGCTTTGGGCGGACCGTATTCCTTTGGTGCGTCGATCCAACGCAAACCATTGCGGTTAATGAAGATAATGCCACTCAGGACACGCCTGTCATCAACGCGTGGCTTGCCATGGCTCTTCGGAAAATACGGTCGAAGCCGGGCCATTTGCTCGTCAGTCAGCCAGAAAAGATTGCTCGTCACGCGCCCTAAAGTTTGGGGGCTTGAAACAAGATCGCCCGCACACGGCAACCAAATTAATGGGTCCAGAGCCTAGGAACTGGCCAGCCTA
>NZ_LNWY01000052.1 GCF_001681715.1 Tritonibacter mobilis
GCCTCGAATTTGGTGTGCGGGGTCACGGAGCCCGGCTTACACAGAACCTGACCACGCTCAACCGCTTCACGGTCGATACCACGCAGCAGCGCGCCGATGTTGTCGCCTGCTTCACCGCGGTCCAGCAGTTTGCGGAACATTTCCACACCGGTACAGGTGGTGGTGGTGGTGTCTTTGATGCCAACGATTTCGATGTTGTCGCCAACATTGATCACGCCACGCTCAACACGACCGGTCACAACAGTACCACGGCCAGAGATCGAGAACACGTCTTCGATCGGCATCAGGAAGGGCTGGTCAACAGCGCGCTCAGGGGTCGGGATGTACTCATCCACAGCCGCCATCAGCTCTTTGATCTTCTCTTCACCGATGTTGGCGTCACGGCCTTCCATCGCCGCCAGAGCGGAACCTGCGATGATCGGGATATCGTCGCCGGGGAAGTCATAGGAAGACAGCAGTTCGCGGATTTCCATTTCGACGAGCTCGAGGAGCTCTTCGTCGTCAACCTGGTCCACTTTGTTCATGAACACGACCAGCGCGGGAACGCCAACCTGACGCGCCAGCAGGATGTGCTCGCGGGTCTGGGGCATCGGGCCGTCTGCTGCGTTCACAACCAGGATCGCGCCGTCCATCTGCGCCGCACCGGTGATCATGTTTTTCACATAGTCAGCGTGGCCGGGGCAGTCGACGTGTGCGTAGTGACGCGCGTCGGTTTCATATTCCACGTGGGCGGTGGAGATGGTGATACCGCGTGCTTTTTCTTCCGGTGCGCCGTCGATCTGGTCGTATGCGCGGAAGTCGCCGAAGTATTTGGTGATTGCTGCGGTCAGCGTGGTTTTACCGTGGTCAACGTGGCCAACGGTGCCGATGTTGACGTGCGGTTTATTACG
>NZ_LNWY01000053.1 GCF_001681715.1 Tritonibacter mobilis
TTATGCGCTTTGGTCTATGACGCGGTCAATGTTTTGGTCTCCTTCCCTGTTTTCTTTGCTGCCTCAGAACTGGCCTTGAACCGATAGCTGTCGTTGCCAGTTTCCAGAATGTGGCAGCGGTGCGTTAGCCGGTCGAGAAGCGCGGTTGTCATCTTCGCATCGCCGAAGACTTGCGCCCATTCCGAGAAGCTGAGGTTAGTTGTGATGATGACGCTGGTGCGTTCATACAGCTTGCTGAGCAGATGGAAGAGAAGTGCTCCGCCGGTCGAACTGAACGGCAGATAGCCAAGCTCATCCAAGATAACCAAATCGACTTTGGTCAGCATCTCGGCCAGTTTCCCAGCCTTGCCGAGCGCCTTCTCTTGCTCCAGTGCATTGACCAGCTCCACGGTTGAGAAGAAGCGCACCTTCCGCCGGTAATGTTCGATCGCTTGAACGCCGATAGCGGTTGCAGTGTGGCTCTTACCCGTTCCAGGCCCACCGATCAGTACGACATTCTCGGCGGCTTCGATAAACTCGCAGCGGTGCAACTGCCGCACTTTCGCTTCGTTGATCTCACTCGATGTAAAATCGAAGCCGCTGAGGTCCTTGTACGCCGGGAAGCGGGCAATCTTCGTGTGGTATGCAATGGACCGCACTTCGCGTTCCGCGATCTCGGCCTTGAGGA
The DNA here is from genome assembly GCF_001681715.1 of Tritonibacter mobilis. Classification (GTDB taxonomy): domain Bacteria; phylum Pseudomonadota; class Alphaproteobacteria; order Rhodobacterales; family Rhodobacteraceae; genus Epibacterium; species Epibacterium mobile. Next base: position 668 of record NZ_LNWY01000053.1, read on the forward strand.
GCTGTGACAGCATTGGAATGGCGGCCTCGAATGCCGGCGCGCCTTGGGCGCCCAAATCTTCGACCGCATTTGCCATGCCATAGAGCTTGAGACTTCGCAGCATGATTACAATGGATGCTCCGGCTGGGTCATGACGCATGGCGCTTCTCCCCGGCCAGTCTCAGTCCGTCATAGCGATCTACGTTTGCTTCTGGCGTTGTTTGCAATGCGAGTACGTCAGGCGGATCGACCTCGGGGTGGTCGGTCGGTTTGCGATCAATCAATCGATGCAGCAGGTTCAGGATATGCGTTTTGGTTGGCACACCCGCTTCCAGCGCCAGTTCCACTGCGCACAGGATGTCTTCCTCATTGTGCTGAAGAACCAATGACAGGACATCGACCATCTCTCGGTCTCCGCCCTCTTTGCGCAGCATGTG
>NZ_LNWY01000054.1 GCF_001681715.1 Tritonibacter mobilis
CCATGTTCTGTCCACTCCCGCCGTTGATTTCGTTGGATTTCCCATCTCACAATTAAGGGCTACGCGACACATGGATTTCGATGCGGATGTCGCGGCTGTAGTCATCGCCCAGAAGAGCCCTCACCCGCGCCTCGACCGCGCCGCCTGCGTCATGATCCGTATGCACAACCTCCGGCTCTTCGGTCAGGTTGAAACGGATCAATGGAGAGGTCGCGGCGCGAATGATCTGGGGGTGCAGCTCCGGAGGCGCGCCTTCGATCAGTTGTGCTACATTGGCGGCCCGTCCGGCGGCTTCCGCGCCGATCGCCGCCTGCACGGCGAGTGTTCTTTCGTCAACGAAGAACCAGAGGCTCACCGCCTGCGCCACGACGATAACACCCAGCACCAAGAGTGAGATCTGCGTGCGCAGTCTCCACGGGCGCGTTTTCACGAACTGACCTCGACATCGCAGGTCAGGCTGTAACCGCCGTTGCGCACGGTGGAGATGACACGGGGGCGCAATACGTCCGGTTCGATCTTGCGGCGCAGGCGGCTGATCTGATTGTCGATCGTCCGGTCAAGCGGTCCGGCCACGCGCCCCGCTGTCATTTCCAGCAGCTCATCGCGGCTCATGACGATACGCGGGCGTTCGAGCAGGATGGACAGGAGTTTCAGCTCACCGGAGGTTACCTGATTGCGGGTGCCGTCCGGGGCGGTCAGGGTCCGTCCGTCATAGTCCAGTTCGAGATGGGCGAACCGGATGCGCTTGCCCGCGAATGGGTCCTGCGGGTGTTGTCACATTAACGG
>NZ_LNWY01000055.1 GCF_001681715.1 Tritonibacter mobilis
TAGGCTCCAGACTCATTGTTTTAGAGCCCGAACAAGACGATTGCTGCGAGCGCGATTGCGGAGAGGAAGACTTTCGGTCACCTGTCATATCGGGTTGCGACACGCCGCCAATCCTTGAGCCTGCCGAACATGATCTCGATCCGGTTGCGCCTCTTGTATCTCCGCTTGTCGTATTTGATAGGTTTGTCGCGCGACTTCCGTCCTGGGATGCAGGGCTTAATGCCCTTTTCTATTAAGGCGTCACAGAACCAGTCCGCATAGTATCCTCGATTTCCAAGTAGCCAGTCAGCCGATGGCAGACTGCTTACCAACGCCTTGGCACCGGTGTAGTCGCTGACCTGACCCGCGGTGATGAAGAACCAGATCGGTCGCCCTACGGCATCGGTGA
>NZ_LNWY01000056.1 GCF_001681715.1 Tritonibacter mobilis
GATGACATCGCCTTTCAGACCAATTTGCTGGCGCTGAATGCCGGGGTCGAGGCGGCGCGCGCAGGCGAAGCAGGGCGAGGTTTTGCGGTGGTCGCCTCCGAGGTCCGCGGGCTGGCGCAGCGGTCGTCCGATGCGGCGCTGGAGATCAAGAACCTGATCGGTGACAGCTCCGTGCAGGTGGAGCGCGGTGTGGATCTTGTTGGCAAGGCCGGCAGCGCGCTTGAGAATATCTTGCAGCGGGTGAGCCATATATCGGAGTTGATTTCCGGGATTGCCACAGGCGCGCAGGAGCAATCTACGGGGCTTGGTGAAATCAACACGGGCATGAACCAATTGGATCAGGTCACCCAGCAGAACGCGGCCATGGTAGAACAAGCCACGGCGGCAGGGCAGTTGCTCAACACCGATGCACAGACGCTTGCAGAATTGGTGGCACGGTTCCAGACGGCCCAGATCGACCCGGCGGCGGCGGAACCCGCCAGTCCCGAGGACAGCCCCGCGCCGAGCAGCTGGGGAGAGGAGGCGGATGTGGAGTGGGACACCACAGATGTGGTCGAAGCTGAAACGCCAAG
>NZ_LNWY01000057.1 GCF_001681715.1 Tritonibacter mobilis
AAGCAAACGAGGCGGATTGAGGGTGTCGCGGATATGCAACAGTACGTGGGCCTGCCTTACTGCCAGGCACCGCGGCGTCCCTGAAACAGGTGCAGTGCTTCTTTAAACGCTGAGAGCCGTTGGAAGAGCGAGGCTGAGTGCGTCTCTCCGGGCCTTGCTGCGCGCGGACATCTCAAACGGACCTTTCCTGCTATTTCGCAAGTGGCGCAACGTCGCAATGCTGCTTCCCCAGAGCCAACATGGAACCACGTGGCATCAAGCGAAACCGCCCAATGTTTGTTTCGTTTAATGTTATGTTGATGACTTGATCCAGACCAAGCCTCCCGCCGTTGAAGCAGCAAGGCAGAGCTGTCCATATTTTTTTGACCCCAGAAACACGCGGTTGCATCGCGTACTACAAAATGCGTTGATTGATACGTGGAGCCGAATTTACACATAGAAGGCATAGCGCAGTTGAGAATTTCTAGGTCATGTTGACAAAT
>NZ_LNWY01000058.1 GCF_001681715.1 Tritonibacter mobilis
ACGGACCCCACCGACGGCACTGACCCTACTGACGGTACGGACCCTACTGACGGCACGGACCCCACCGACGGTACGGACCCTACTGACGGCACGGACCCCACTGACGGTACAGACCCTACCGATGCGCAGGCCGGGATTCTCGACCCAATTGTTGCTGACGGTGGTCTGCTCGGTGAACTCACCGGGAATAGCGGCCTGTTGGGAGATGTAACGGGAAGCGATGGCCTCCTTGGCGATCTGGTCGGGAACGACGGGTTGCTGTCTGATGTCACTGGCGAAGACGGTTTGGTCGGAGGACTGCTTGGTGCGGGTTTGCTTGGTGATGGCAATGGCAACAACTCTGATGGGGGAGGTTTGCTCGACACGGTTCTGGGTGAGGACGGCCTCGTGGGCGGCTTGCTCGCTGGTGGCAACCCGCTGGACGGTCTGACTGGTGGCTTGCTGGGCGGCGAAGA
>NZ_LNWY01000059.1 GCF_001681715.1 Tritonibacter mobilis
CCAGAGGTGCTGCTTGATCTGGATTACTGGGCGTTGATGCCGCTGTGATGCGGGCGGGGGGCAGGGGGGGGGGGGCCCCCCCCTCCCGGCCGGGGGGGGGACCCCCCCGCGGGGTTTTTTTTTAAGGGGGGGGGGGGGGGGTGGGGGGCGGGGGGGGGGGGGGGAAGGGGGCGCGCCCCCGCCCCCCCCCCGCTTTGGGGCCAACAGGGGGGGGGGGAGGGGCCCATTTTTTTTTTTTGTCACCCCCCACGCACCCCCCCATAAAAAAAAGCCCCGGAAAACCAAAAAAAAACCCCCCCC
>NZ_LNWY01000006.1 GCF_001681715.1 Tritonibacter mobilis
GCCGCTGACTTCGGCCTCCTGTTTCGCCTCGCCAGTGATCTGTTCGACGCTGCGAGCACTGTCTGCAGCGGACTTAACGCTCACCGTCATCTCTTCTAGCGCGGCGGCTGTTTCTTCCAGTGTCGCGGCCTGACTTTCAGTCCGGTGGGAGAGGTCATTTGATGATTGGTTGATTTCCGCCGCACCATTGCGGATGCGGTTCACCGCGCTCACCACATGCCCGAGTGTTTCATTGAGCGTGGTCACGGTTTTGTTGAAATCCTCGCGCAGTTTTTCGTGTTCACCCGCGAAAGGCGTCTCAATCTTTGTGGAGAAGTCTCCTTGCGACAGACGCAACAGCCCGGTGCTGAGGTTTTCGACGACAATGGCCTGTTCACGCTGTTGCTCAGCACGTTCTTCGTCTGCGCTGCGGGCGATTTTCAGGTCGTCCTGAAAAGAGAGCAGCGCTTTGCCGATGTCGCCGATTTCATCGCCACGCTCGGCCTCTTCGACGCTGGTGTCCAGATTTCCGGAGGCAACTTGGGCCATACCGTTCGCAATTTTATGCAGCGGACGGGTAATCGACGCAGCAACCCGCCAGCCGAGAAAAGACATCATCGCACAGATCGCAAATCCGATGAGAGCCAGTATCAATGCTTGGCGGCGCAGTGGAGCCATGACGTCTGCGACATCCTGTTCGACAACCAGCGCCCAATTGGCAAGATCAAGTCCGACTGGACGGGATGCCGCCATGACTGGGTGGCCGTCCAACCCCGTTTCACCCTTGGAGAAATGGATCTCTCCCTTCAGGGCCGTTGCAAGATGATCTGCCTCTGGGAGCGTGTCGAGCACGCTGTACCCGTCGTCAAAACGGGAGGTTGTACGTGCTTTATAATCTGCGCCAACGATATAGACCTGTGCGGTCTCACCAAGACCGTCATCATTGTTTGTAATGACACCGAACATATCAACCGGAACCTGTACCGCGACGACCCCCAGCGGGCTGCCATCCGCTGCCATGACAGGGGTTGCGAGGAACGCCGCCGCCGCGCCATAACTTGGGGCGTATGGCTCCATATCTGCAAAAACCACTTCACCCTCAGCAGCAGAGCTTGCAGCGCGATAAGCCTTGCCCAATCCAGAGTCCGCATAGGCGCCATCACTGAGGTTGGTGGCGTAATCCATCTCCTTAAAGACGGAATAGATGATGTTGCCCTCTGGACTGATCAGGAAGGCGTCGTAATAGCCTTTGCTTTCAATCAAGGTGCGCAAACCGTTATGATAGACCGCGTGCGTCTCGTGATAGGCCGCGCCCCCTTCGGCGCGCTGTAGCTTATGCTTCTCACCGGTAGGGAAGCTGTTTTCAGTGATGTAAGCGGTTTGCAAACTGGCTGCCGCCTCAGATCCAAGAGCGTTCCATGTTTCTTCAAAACTGATCAGCGCAGTTGAGGTGGCGGGAGACTGGGCCAGTGAGACCAGATCGTTACGAATATTGAACATGATCTGGCGCACAGAATAGCTCCGGTCCGCCAAAAGCGATGCCATCTGGTCTTTGACGGATCGTTCGGCGAACCGGTTGAAGGCAATCAGCGCCGCAGCGATCAGGAGGAAACTGGTTACCGCGCAAAATCCCGCAAAGAACAAGGGCAGTTTGCGAGAGATTTTTATGGTATTCGTACGAAACATGACGAGATCCTGTGGTGTTGCTTGACCTTCAGAGTATCTGTCGTCGCCGCTGTTTAAGAATTCGCAAATATAGCCATAATCGTATATCTTTCGAGCGAACCTATACTTTCGCGCTGTCGAAGTGTTCGGAATTCCGGTCAGCTATGGCCTCAATGCGAAACGCCTTGATCTCACAGGGAAAGTCCGATTCGAATCGGGGGAATGATGGCGGGGGGTAATTGCCCAATATTTGCGCATAAATTTGGATATGCTAATATTTTGGGCGTATCGATGAGGGCGCTATTGCGTGTTGGGATGCGCGCATCTGCTGGCACCGAGCTCACGTGGCCCGGTGCCATGATCCGTGATGTTAGAGAAGACCCGCTTCTTGCAGCAAGACGCGCATGTCTGCTTTGGGGCGGGGTCCGATGTGGCTGATGACTTCGGCGGCGCAGGTGTTGCCCATGCGTGCGCAGGTCTCCAGATCACGTCCTTGGGCGAGGCCAAACAGGAAGCCTGCCGCAAACTGATCGCCTGCCCCGGTCGCATCCACAGGGACAACCTTTGTTACGGAGATATCGATACGACCGTCCGGGCTGACCACAGTCACGCCATCGCCCGAGCGAGTGCAGATCACCAAAGGACAGATTGCTGCCGTTTTCGCCAAGGCCTCTTCCAGATCATCGGTTTCAAACAGAGAGCGAATTTCGTCCTCATTGCCGATCACAAATTCCAGTTCGGTTTCGATCAGCTTTAGAAAATCGGCACGGTGACGTTCGACGCAAAACGGGTCAGAGATTGCGATGCCGGGTTTGCCGCCGCCTGCGCGGCAGTCACGCGCCGCTTCCATAAAGGCGGTTTTGCCTTTGTCCTTGTCGAAGAGATACCCCTCAAGGAACATGATCTGCGCCTGACCTGCGACCTCGTTTGGTACATCGTCAGAACTGAGTTCAGATGAAATCCCCAGGTAGGTGTTCATCGAGCGCTCGCCATCGGGCGAGACAAAAATCATCGAACGAGAGGTGGGGAGTTCGCCGCCCGCGACGGGCGGGTTCACAAAATCAACGCCATCGTCCTGCATGGCTTGCGCGTAAAACCGCCCCAGAGCGTCGTCATGCACGCGACCGATGAAAGCCGAAGAAAGCCCCAGCGCACCAGCACCCGCAATGGTATTGGCGACAGAGCCACCGGGCGTCTGCACCCGCTCTTTCATCGCGGCGTAGAGCACTTCTCCACGCTCACGCTCGATCAGCTGCATGATGCCCTTCTCGATCCCCATATGGTCGAGAAAACTGTCGTCGCATTGAGAAATCACGTCGACAACGGCATTGCCGATACCGACGAGTTGATAGGTTTTGGTCATAGTGTTTTATCCTCGTAGAGGCAGAGATCTCGGATGATGCAGGTGGAGCACAAGGGTTTGCGCGCCTTGCAGTGATAGCGGCCGTGCAGGATCAGCCAGTGATGCGCGTGCAGTTGGAAATCGACCGGGATATTGTCCTCGATCGCCCGTTCAACAGCGTTCACATCCTTGCCGGGGCAGATGCCAGACCGGTTGCCGACGCGAAAGATATGCGTGTCCACCGCCTGTGCCGGGTAGCGCCACCACATGTTCAAAACCACATTGGCTGTCTTGCGCCCCACACCGGGCAGGCTTTCCAGCGCTGCACGAGAACAGGGAACCTCGCCACCGTATTGATCGACAAGGATGCGGGAGAGCTTGATGACGTTCTTGGCCTTGTTACGATAAAGGCCAATCGTCTTGATGTGTTCGATCACACCCTCTTCGCCAAGGGCGAGCATCTTCTGGGGTGTGTCGGCGATTTTGAACAAATCCTTGGTGGCTTTGTTCACGCCTGCGTCGGTTGCCTGAGCGGACAGGGCGACGGCCACGACCAACGTGTAGACGTTGACATGGTCGAGTTCGCCCTTGGGTTCGGCCTCGGCGTCCTGGAACCGCGTAAAGATCTCGCGGAGCGTATGATAATCGAGTTGCTTGGCCATCGGGCGTTCTTTTGCCCGCTGAGGACACAGGGCGCAAATTAAAAACGCGTGGTATTCGCAAGGGTTCAGGCGTTGCGGTGCAAAAGTCGCGCTTTTGCGTCGCGCAACAAAACAAACCGCAGGTTCCGGGTCGCGCCGCGTGCTTACTGTGGCTAGTCTCAATGCCAAAGTAGAGAGAATACCAATGAGGACGAGTACCATGCCGCGGGACGAACAGGCTTATCACTATGGGGTCATCCGCCGCGCGATCGAGGTCATTGATGCGGATGGGGCGGATCTGTCTCTCGAAGAGTTGGCGGCCCGCATGGATATGAGCTCGGCACATTTTCAGCGTATATTTTCAGCCTGGGTTGGTGTTTCGCCCAAACGCTACCAGCAATACCTGCGTTTGGGGCATGCAAAGTCGCTGTTGCGTGAGGATTTGCCCTTGCTGGAGACCGCCCATGCCGTTGGGCTTTCCGGGTCTGGCCGCTTACATGATTTGTTCGTGCGTTGGGAGGCCATGAGTCCCGGTGAATATGCCCGCCGGGGTGAGGGGTTGACCGTTCGTTGGGGCTGGTTTGACAGCCCCTTCGGGCTGGCGCTCGCCATGGGCACTGAAAAAGGCCTGTGTGGTCTGGCCTTCGCGGCCGAGGTCGGGGCCGAGACGGCCTTGAGCGATATGCGTGCCCGCTGGCCCAAGGCCGCGTTTGTCGAGGATGCAGCTGCGTTGCGCCCACAGGTCGAAGCGGCCTTTGCCCGCAAAGGCGATACTGCGCTGCATCTGATGGGAGCACCTTTGCAGATCAAGGTCTGGGAGGCGCTCCTGCAGATCCCCGAGGGCGAGGCCACCACCTATGGCGAGATTGCCGAAGCTATCGATAACCCCCGTGCTGTGCGCGCCGTGGGAACGGCGGTGGGGAAGAACCCGCTGAGCTGGCTCATCCCCTGTCACCGGGTGTTGCGCAAGGGCGGCGAGATGGGCGGCTACCACTGGGGCGTGCCGGTCAAACGCGCGATGCTGGCTTTTGAGGCCGCCCGCGCGGAGGTCGCGCAGGAGAGCGCCGCGTGAACATGCGCGTGAGCACCCTTTTTATGCTCTGCAAAAGCGCTTTGCGGCGTGCGCGGCGTTTCGCAGTCAGATGTGCTTCGACTTTGTCCCAAGCCTCTTTGCGCTCAATTTCATAAGCGGTGCGCGGTGGGGCAGGCTCGTTCCAGCGATCCAAGCCGAGGGTGACAAGAGCGATCCAATCATAAGACGACATGAGCAGACTCCATTGGGTGTGATGTGACCCTCTGAGAAAAGCAAATCGCTGCTGACACCCTGTTGTCAGTGGGGCATGCTAGGATGGCAGCAGGGTGTCACGGTATGTGCCCGCCCATCTGCATCACCGGAGGTGTCATGACCCGCAGCAATCGGATGTTTGAGTTAATCCAGATCCTGCGCGCGGCCTCTGCGCCGGTTCGGGCCGAGGATCTTGCCGCTCAGCTTGAGGTCTCCAAGCGCACGATCTACCGCGATATTGCCGCGCTTCAGGCGATGCGCACGCCCGTCGAAGGAGAGGCGGGGATCGGCTATATGCTGCGCAAGGGGTATGATCTGCCGCCGCTCAACTTCGATGAAGAAGAAATCGAGGCGCTGCATGTCGGGCTTGCGATGTTGATGCGCACGGGGGATGGCGCGCTACAGCAGGCGGCGGCAAGGGTTGGGCGCAAGATATGCGATGTCCACGCCAGCGCCGAGTGGTTGCAGGTTGCCCCTTATGGTGCGCCACTTGATGACCCCGACAATGGCTGTGTGTCCAAGGCGATCTTACGCCAAGCGGTCCGCAGCGCCCAGAAACTGCAACTGGTCTATGTGAATGAGGCCGGAGAGCAGAGTGAGCGCATCCTGCGCCCCTTGGCGTTGATCTATCACATCGATTGCACGCTGCTTGCGGCGTGGTGCGAGCTGCGCAGCGGCTTTCGGCATTTCCGCACGGACCGGATGATGTCTGCTGACTTGCTGGAGGCCCATTTTACGCGCGAAGCCGCGCTGTTGCGCAAGCTGTGGCGGGAACAAGAACGCGACACGTTTGTTTACAAGGCGTAACCTAGCCCGCCGCTTTGCGAGTTGGGTTGCGCGGCAATCCGCCGAACGCGATGCCTGCACGCTTGCTGCGCGCGGCGATGCGCACAATATCTACACACAACGTCTCCGCCCGCGAACAGAAAACGCGGGCGATAAAAGACAGGTTTGAGGAAGAAAAGGTAAACTACGTATGTCTTTTGCAAAAATCCCCGCCCTTGGCGTGCTGGCCGCTGCCGTGGCGCTGAGCGCTTGTGACGATCCTGCCTCCTATGGTGCGCCCGGCGGTATCAACCGCTCTCAGAACGGGGCCATCATAGGTGGCCTGATTGGCGCAGGCATCGGTGCGGCGACCTCGGATGACGACAAGGCCGAGACCATCATCGGCACCGCTGCTGTCGGCGCACTGGCTGGCGGCCTGATCGGGCGAGAGTTGGACAAGCAAGAGGCTGAGCTGCGTCAAAGCCTCGATAACGACTCGATTTCCATTGTGAACACCGGTGATCGTCTGATTGTCTCGCTGCCCAATGATCTGACCTTTGCCACCGATAGTTCTGCTATTTCCTCGGTGGTGCGGAGCGATCTGCGCAAGGTTGCAGGCAGCTTGCAGCGCTATCCGGGCAGTGTGGTTCAAGTGATCGGTCACACCGACAGCGATGGTGCTGCGTCCTATAACTATTCGCTGTCTGAACGTCGGGCCAATGCGGTCGCCGATGAAATAGCTGCCGGGGGTGTTTCTTACAACCGTATGCGCATCATCGGTCGTGGTGAAGATCAGCCTGTCGCCAGCAACCTGACGGCAGAAGGAAAAGCGCGCAACCGCCGGGTGGAGATCGTCATCATCCCGCAGGCGAGCTAAGCCAGTCTCACGAACAAAACCCCAAGGCCGCGCCCAGAGCGCGGCCTTTTTTCGTTATTTCGCATCGCCTGTGTAAAGGTGCACAGCCCGTCTGCGGTGGTCGGCCTTTGTTCGCGGACAGGCACGCCCTAGCTTTGTGAGCGAGATTGATAATTTGAAAGGACCGAATGATGGCTGATCCTGTGTTGCTTATTATTTCCGGCTCTCTCCGTAAGGAGGCGACGAACCGTAAACTGGCCAGAGAGGCCGCTCGGCTCTTTGGACCCGCAGAGGTCATCGAGGGCGAGCTGAACCTGCCGCTTTATGATGGCGACGCTGAAGAGGCCGATGGTATACCGACCGCTGTTCAAGCGCTGGCAGACCAAATTGCGCGCGCTGATGCGGTGGTCATCTCGACGCCGGAGTATAACAAGGGACCGTCAGGTGTGTTGAAGAACGCGCTGGATTGGGTGAGCCGCACCGAGGGCAACCCCTGGGCCGACAAGCCAGTGGCGGTGATGTCTGCGGCAGCGGGGCGTGCAGGTGGGGAGCGTGCTCAGATGATCCTGCGCGGTTTCATGGTGCCCTTTCGCGCAAATGTTCTGCCGGGGCCGGAGGTGCATCTGGCGGGGTCCAGCAAGGAATTCGATGAGACGGGCACGCTCACCAGCGATCTCTATACCAAAACGCTTGCGGATTTGATGACACAATTGCGCGCATTGGCCACGCGGTCATGACATAGCGAATGTTTGGCGGGGCTGATGGCCCCGCCTTGCGCTTTATTACAAAGCGGTGGGTTCAATCCCATCTTCTTCCAGTTTGTTGTCCGGTTCGACATGTATTGTCACATGAACACCGGGCAGGGCGGCTTCGATCTCTTCTTCCAATCGGTCGCAGATGTCGTGGCTTTCCGCCACAGACATGTCGCCGTCCACAACCATGTGAAACTCCACAAAAATCGCCTTGCCTGCGCGCCGGGTTTTAATGTCGTGGATTTGCAGTGCACCGCCGCCAGAGCCAAGGATGACGGCGGCGATCTTCTCCTGTTCTTCGGGGGAGGCGGCCTTGTCCATCAGCCCATCCACTGAGTCAGAGACCACATGAAGCCCCTCGCGGAGGATGTTTACCGCAACCAGCAAGGCAAGGATTGGATCTAGGATGTGCCAACCGGTTGCCAGCACCAAAACCAGACCGACCATCACACCGGCGGAGGTCCAGACGTCGCTCATCAGGTGTCGGCCACCTGCGATAAACGCCGGAGATTTCAGGCGCCCGCCTGCTCGCAGCAACACCTGAGCCCAGCCGAGGTTTACCATTAGCGCCAATGCGTTCACAGCCAATCCGACAGGTGTGAGGTTCGCAGAGGCCCCTGAGACCAGAGCGACAACCGCCTGATGCAGGATCAAAACGGCGGCGAGGATAATCATGATCCCCTCGATCACTGCAGAGAAATACTCGGCCTTGTGGTGCCCAAACGGGTGCCCATCATCGGCCGGGCGCTCTGCATAGCGGATTGCAAACCATGCCAGCACCGCCGCCGACACGTTCACAAGGCTTTCCATCGCGTCGGAAAAAAGCGCGACCGATCCGGTCAGCGCCCAAGCGCCGAGTTTTAGCGCCAGCACCAAAACAGAGACCGCAATCGTGCCGGTTGCGATCTGACTGGCACTGAGGCGCGAACTGAGACCCAAGGGCATCCGCTCAACCCACCAAGGCGCGGCGTAGCAGATTGAGGCCGGCAATCAGCAGAACGAACAATGTGGCTCGGCGGAAGGTTTTCTGATCAATGCGGTCCTGTAGCCTGCCACCGATCCACATGCCCATCAGCGCAGGCACAATCATCAAAACGGAAAATGGCAGTGTCTCGCTGCGCATCACGCCAGAGCCGATATGGGCAAAAAACAGCACCACTGCGCCAAGGCCGTAGATGACGCCTTGAATACGCATCTGCTCTTTCTTTTCAGTGCCAAGAGCAGTCAGATACGCAACGGTGGGCGGCCCCCAGATGCCAGAAAAGCCACCGATAAACCCTGCAAACGCCCCGATGCCAATCTCCACTCGGCGCGAGGCTTCATGCAAAACCAGATGCTTGCCCAATAGTTGCGTCACCGCAAAGAGCGTGATCGGTGCGCCAATAATCAACAGCATCACCTGCGCAGGCAATACCCGTACCATCTGCGCGCTCATCATGAGGAACAGCCCGCCCACCAGCAAAAAGGCCCGAAATCGCTTGATCGACTCCCAAGCCGCACCCGGTCCTTGTTTGAGCGCCTGAAACCCATTGGTGACCAATGTGGGCAGAATCAGCCCCGCCAATGCCAGGTCCGGCGCCATGATAGAGCTGAGGCCCGAGACCATGATCATCGGCATGGCAAAGCCAACGAGGCCTTTGATCGTGCCAGCAACCAACGCCACGACAAAGGCCAACACGAATCCAGCGGGCGCGAGAAAGGGAATGAGATCAGTCATATCCTTGCGTTTAGCACAACCAACGGGTGCTGCACCGCAAAAACGAAAGGGTAATTATTGAACGATATGAGTGCTATTTGAGATTTAATATTGCGCTGCAGGTGCAAAGTGGCCTATCACAGGGCAAGCTCTGAGGAGGATGGCACTCATGCCCCACGACGGACAATTGGACGGACAGGATATGAAACCTACCACGCCGCTGCTGCCGGATTTGCTGGCTTTGACACAAAGCGCACTCGCGCCTCTGGATCAGCTGCTCGAGATCGCAACCTCGCGGGTTCGCGAAACTGTCAGCGATGGCGGCCGTGTTTCTGGTGCGTTGGTGGAGCAGCACCAATACGCCGCCCACGGCCTCGCGTGGTTGGCGACGTATGTCTATTCTCTGCGTCAGATGCACCGCTGGGCCGAGACGCTCTCAGGAGAGGGTAAGTTTGGTGAGATGGAACAGCTGATCCACCAGATCGCCTTTGGTGAATACCTCTGGCAGATCTACGGTGGCATTCAGATGAACCAGGGCGAAGTTCTGCGCCTGCGGGATCTGGGCCTCAGCCAGGACGACCAGCGCGCGATGATGGCACCTGCGGTGATGACGCTGACGCAGTCCGGCAATACGCAGGCAGCGCGTGTGCGTCTGGTCGAACTGATGGAGCAGCAATCTGGTAGCACCATGTTCGGAGCATCAGGTCTGGACGACGAGCTGGAGATGATCCGAGATCAATTCCGCCGCTATGCTCAGGAAAAGGTCGAACCTTTTGCACATGACTGGCACCTCAAGGACGAGCTGATCCCGATCGAGGTGATCGAAGAACTGGCGGAGATGGGCGTCTTTGGCCTGACTATACCAGAGGAATTCGGCGGTTTTGGTCTATCCAAGGCCTCGATGTGCGTGGTCTCCGAGGAGCTTTCACGCGGCTATATCGGAGTCGGCAGCCTTGGTACCCGTTCTGAGATTGCCGCCGAGTTGATCCTCGCCGGTGGCACCGATGCCCAAAAAGCGAACTGGCTGCCCAAAATTGCCAGCGCGGAGATCCTGCCGACCGCTGTTTTCACCGAGCCAAACACGGGGTCTGACCTCGGCTCTTTGCGCACCCGCGCGGTCAAGGATGACAATGGCGACTATAAAATCACCGGCAATAAAACATGGATCACCCATGCGGCGCGGACCCATGTGATGACACTCTTGGCGCGGACCGATCCGGAGACAGCCGACCATCGCGGTCTTAGCATGTTCCTCGCTGAGAAAACGCCGGGAACAGAGGATAATCCGTTCCCGACCGACGGGATGACGGGTGGAGAGATCAAGGTGCTCGGCTATCGCGGCATGAAAGAATACGAGCTGGGCTTTGACGGATTCCATGTGAAGGGTGAAAACCTGTTGGGGGGCGAGGAAGGCAAGGGCTTCAAACAACTGATGGAGACCTTTGAGAGCGCGCGCATTCAGACTGCGGCGCGGGCCATTGGTGTGGCGCAATCGGCGCTCGATATTGCCATGCAATACGCTCAGGATCGCAAACAATTCGGCAAGGCGCTGATCAACTTCCCTCGGGTGTCGTCGAAGCTGGCGATGATGGCGGTCGAGGTCATGGTGGCGCGGCAGCTCACGTATTTTTCGGCTTGGGAGAAAGACAATGGCCACCGCTGCGACCTTGAGGCCGGTATGGCAAAGCTCCTTGGTGCGCGCGTGGCATGGGCCGCTGCAGACAACGGTTTGCAGATCCACGGCGGCAATGGCTTTGCGCTTGAGTATAAGATCTCGCGGGTGCTGTGTGATGCGCGCATTCTGAATATCTTTGAAGGTGCGGCAGAGATCCAAGCGCAGGTGATCGCGCGACGGCTGTTGGCCTAGGAAACGGCATACAGGACTGCGCCCGACCTCGGGAGGAAGCGCCCTCCCGTGGGGAGGGCGAGAATTTTCGCCAAATTGCCCGGCGCATCTGGCGAGATCTGTGATATCGCTCCGGTATGATGCGCTTCCTTCTCCTCAGCCTGTTTTTTCTAACCGCCTGCGGCGACAGCCCCGTTGGGCGCGAGGCTCGCATTCTTGCCATGGGCGATTCCATGATGGCGTGGAACAGCCTTGGCGGGCAGTCGATCCCGGATGTTGTCTCTGATGTGCTCGGGGAGCCGGTTGTAGATCGCTCTGTATCGGGCGCGCGCATGATATATCGCCTGCCGGTCAGCGGGGCAGCGGGTCTGTCGATCCCGAAACAATATCGCGCTGGCAATTGGGACTGGGTGATCCTGAATGGCGGCGGCAACGATTTGTGGTTGGGGTGCGGCTGCGGGCAGTGCGACCGAAAGATGGATAAGCTGATTTCCGAAGATACTCAGACAGGGGTTTTCCCCGAACTTGTCACACGCATCCGGCAGGACGGCGCGCGTGTGATCCTGCTGGGGTATTTGCGCACGCCGGGCCGGTCCTCCCCGATCGAGAACTGCCGTGACGAAGGCGATGAGCTGGATGCACGCCTTATGAGGCTGGCAGAGGGCGATCTTGGCGTGACCTTCCTGCCCGCTGCTGACCTGGTACCCTATGGCGATCTGAGCTTTCACGCCGTGGATCGTATCCATCCCTCGCCAAAAGCCAGCCGGATCATCGGGGGCAGGGTGGCGGAGGTCATTCAATCGGTACCTGCCAGCCGCTAAGAGACAGAAATCGCCGCCTGACCTTTTTATGCGCGGGAACGAAAAAGCCCTCGCAGAGGCGAGGGCTTTTTAATCTCAAGGTCGAAGTTGGATTAGGAGATCGCAGCCGCTTTTACATCTTCGTCGATGTAGGGCAGGTACTGTTCAAAATTGTCAGAGAACATCTGAACCAGTTTTTCAGCCTGGGTGTCATAGGCGGCCTTGTCATCCCAAGTGCGGCGCGGATCGAGAAGCACTTCGGCCACGCCCGGCGCAGCCACCGGCACATCAAAGCCGAAATTCGGATCCTTGCGGAACTCCGCATTGGCGAGCGAGCCGTCCAGCGCTGCGGTCAGCAGGGCACGGGTGGCTTTGATCGGCATCCGCGAGCCGGTGCCATAGGCGCCGCCGGTCCAACCAGTATTCACCAGCCAGCAGGTCGCGCCGTGGGCAGCGATCTTCTCGCGTAGCAGGTTGCCATAAACCTCTGGGCGGCGCGGCATGAAGGGCGCACCAAAGCAGGTGGAGAAGGTCGGCTCCGGTTCGGTCACACCACGCTCGGTCCCGGCCACCTTGGAAGTGAAGCCGGACAGGAAGTGATACATCGCCTGCGCAGGAGTCAGCCGCGCAATCGGAGGCAGCACGCTAAAGGCATCACAGGTCAGCATGATGATATTCTTCGGATGGCCGCCACGCGCCGACTCGGAGGCATTGGAGATGTAATGCAGCGGGTAGGCACAGCGCATGTTGGCGGTCAGGCTGTCATCATCAAAGTTGAGATCGAAGCTTTCCGGATCGAAAGTCATATTCTCGATCACGGTGCCGAATTTCTCGGTGGTGGCGTAGATCTCGGGCTCCGCCTCGGGGTTGAGGTTGATGGTCTTGGCGTAGCAACCGCCCTCGAAGTTGAAGGTGCCGTTAGAGGCCCAGCCGTGCTCGTCATCGCCGATCAGCACGCGGTCGGGGTCTGCTGACAGGGTGGTCTTGCCGGTGCCGGAGAGGCCGAAGAACACAGCGGTGTCGACCGGGTTGCCCTTGGCGTGGTTGGCAGAACAGTGCATCGGCATGATGCCTTTTTCCGGCAGCAGGTAATTCAGCAGGGTGAAGACGGATTTCTTGTTCTCGCCCGCATATTCTGTGCCACCGATCAGGATCAGCTTACGGTCGAAGTTCAGTGCGATTACGGTTTCGGACCGGCAATTATGCTTTTTGGGGTCTGCCTGAAAGGACGGGCAGTTGATGATGGTGAAATCAGAAGTGAAATCATCCAGATCTTCGCGGTCGGGGCGACGCAGCAGATGGCGGATGAACAGGCTGTGCCATGCCAGCTCGGTTACCATGCGCACGTTGATCGCGTGGACCGGGTCCGCACCACCGACGAGATCCTGAACGAAGTAGTCGCGACCCTTCATATGCTCGACCATATCGGCATAGAGCGCATCAAAGCCCTCTGCGCTCATCTCGGCGTTGTTTTCCCACCAGATGGTGTCGGCAACAGAGGCGGTCTTTACAACATGTTTGTCCTTCGGGGAGCGACCGGTACATTTCCCGGTGGTCACGAGGAAGGCGCCGCCCTTGCCGAGGCTGCCTTCGCCGCGGCTCAGTGCTTCCTGCACAAGGGCCGGTTCCATGAGGTTGTAATAGACATTGCCCAGACCCTCTATTCCCTGATCCTCGAGGCGGAAGTTCGGGTTTACCCGTCCAGATGTCATCTTGTGTCTCTCCTGGTGTCGGCCCTGCTGATTGCGCTGTAGCTGTGACAGGGACCGCATAGATCAAAGGCTGCGCCATAGGGCACCGGAGCGCAACATTAGCACTCATGCAGGCGGTCTTAACATGAGGCTTTGCAGAATGAACAGGATGGTTTCAGGTAGTTAGCGCAACCATGCAAACCTTTAGCGCCACCAAAAGTTTCCCATAGTGAACAGAGGTGTTTCACAGCGCCGCCATCGGTGTTTCACATGGCTGTCTTTAACAGTTGATAAGGTATTTTTGCGTCAATGAACGCCAAAGTTTCGCCTGATTCGTTAATCAGGGATTGATTCGTGCCGTCTTCCAAGCGACAAAGGGCATAAAACAAACGAATAATGAGCAGATAAGGGCAAGTTCGATGTCAAAGATTGCTTTGGTCGATGACGACAGGAACATCCTGACCTCGGTGTCTATGACACTGGAGGCCGAAGGGTTCGAAGTCGAAACTTATAATGACGGACAGGCGGCGCTAGACGCCTTTAATAAACGACTGCCGGATATGGCGGTGCTGGATATTAAGATGCCGCGTATGGATGGCATGGATCTGTTGCAGCGCCTGCGCCAGAAAACCCAGATGCCGGTGATCTTCCTCACCTCAAAAGATGATGAGATCGACGAGGTTCTGGGCCTGCGCATGGGGGCGGACGACTACGTCAAGAAACCGTTTTCCCAACGTCTTCTGGTGGAACGCATCCGCGCGCTCTTGCGTCGGCAGGAGGCGGTCGCCACGGATGAGGTCGGCACTGCGCCAGAAACTAAGGTGATGGAGCGCGGGCACCTGCGAATGGATCCGTTGCGCCATGCGGTCAGCTGGAAAGGGCAGGATGTATCCCTGACCGTGACCGAATTCTTGCTGCTGCAGGCGCTGGCCCAACGCCCCGGATTTGTCAAAAGCCGTGACCAGCTGATGGATGTGGCCTACGATGATCAGGTCTATGTGGATGACCGGACCATCGACAGTCATATCAAGCGTCTGCGCAAGAAAATGCGCAGTGCTGATGCAGATTTCGCGGCGATCGAGACCCTTTATGGGATCGGCTACCGCTATAATGAAGAATAAGTTCCCGATTTTCGGGGACTTTGGCGGAGGCATGCGCGCATGCGCGACAATAGCATGACCGACACTCACCGGCAGACGGGCCGGAATGCAGGCCGGGACGGAGAGCTGGTTCTGGGCGACGACTGGGTTGCGCCAGAACAAACCGTTGGGCGTGAAATGCGGGCCAAACGGGCGCGGCGTGGCTGGTTTTCGCTACGCGGCTCCCCGTTGACCCGTAAGATCATTACGTTCAATTTGATCGCTCTGATCATTCTGGTTTCCGGAATTCTCTATCTGAACTCCGCGCGACAGAGTCTTGTGTATCAGCGATTGGGTACACTCGTGTCTGAGGCGATGCTGGCGACTGATGTGCTGGAGGCCCAACTGCCTGAGGGCGGTTCAGTTGGCGTCACCGTAAGCCAAGACGGCATCTCGCGCATGCTCGACAACATCTCGTTGCGCGGTGGCGTGGAGATTTTTGTTTTTGATACCTCTCTCACCTTGCTTGATCAGCAAAAAGGTATCATGCGGGCAGATGCGCTGAACCGCCTGAACGACAATGAAGGTGGGCGCACTCTCATTACCGATACGCTCAAGGCCATTTGGTCAGCAGTTGGTGGCCAGAGTGCGCCGGAGCACACCGCGGCCGAGATCGAACTGTCGGAACCTCAGCTAAAGGATCTCATCCAGCGTTCGCTAACAGATGGCACGCAAGTGGGGGCCGTACCGGATAGCGCAGGCGGTACAGTTTATGCAGCAGCCACGCCGATCCTGCAGCAAGGTCAGGCGGCTGGCGTGTTATTGATGACCTCCGCCACCGGCGAGATCGACCGTTTGGTGCGTATCGAGCGCGAGCGCGTGTTGCAGATGTTTATTGTGGCTTTGATGGTGTCTATCGGCCTCAGCCTCGTTTTGGCATCGACAATCGCTAATCCTCTTGCCGATTTGGCTGAGGCGGCAGAGCTCGGTAAGGACCGCGACGATGACAAGGTAAAACCCGGTCGCATTCGCATCCCGGACCTTTCGGCGCGCCCTGATGAAATCGGACGATTGAGCCGCGCGCTGCGTGGTATGGTAAAAGCGCTATATAATCGTATCGATAGTAACGAACAATTTGCAGCTGATGTGGCACATGAGATCAAGAATCCTCTGGCCAGTTTGCAGTCTGCGGTCGGCACGCTGCGCATGGTTCATCGAGAGGACCAGCGGGAGAAGCTGATGGAAGTGATTGAACATGATGTGCGTCGTCTTGACCGGTTGGTGAGTGATATCTCCAACGCGTCGCGACTGGATGCGGAACTGGTGAAGGAAGACGAAGAGGACTTTGACCTCCTCAACATGCTCGGCAACTTGAACCAGTATCTGGGCGAAGATGCGCGTAGCAAGGGCATCGACTATATTGCCGAACTGCCCAATGAGCCAATCCTGATCCGCGGTCTCGAGGCGCGGTTGGCGCAGGTCTTTGTCAACCTGATCACCAATGCGATTTCCTTCTGCGAAGAGGGTGACGCCATTCGCGTCTGGGCGCGGCGTCGCGACAATCGCGTTTTGGTGGTGGTCGAAGACACGGGACCCGGTATTCCAGAACAGGCGCTGTCCAAAGTGTTCAAGCGATTCTATTCCCAGCGCCCGGATGAGCATTTCGGCAACAACTCGGGTCTCGGTCTGGCGATTTCCAAGCAAATCGTAGAAGCGCACGGTGGCGTGATTTGGGCCGAAAACATTCGCCCCACAGAGGCCGATCTGACGTCAGAACCTCTTGGTGCGCGTTTCGTAGTCGGGCTGCCGGTCTGATCCGGTGGTTCCTTCCACTCTTGAGAATACAACCCTACATGCCAGTTGCGTCGCGCTCGATGGGCGCGGCGTTCTCATTTGCGGCCCCGCAGGCAGTGGGAAATCGGCATTGGCACTGGAGTTGATGGCGCGCGGGGCGAGCTTGGTCGCAGACGACCGAACAGAGGTACGCCGCGTGGGAAAACGCCTGCTGGCAGGTGCACCTGCCGCGATCTGCGGCCTTATTGAGGCGCGCGGTGTTGGTATTCTGCGCGCGGATGTTGTGACGGAGGTACAACTCCACGTCATCGTCGATATGGGGCAGCTTGAAACCGTGCGGCTTCCACGCCACCTAGAGGGGCAGATACTCGACATTGCGCTGCCAAGATTGAACCGCGTGGATGGCGATTACTTTCCGGCAGCCCTGATTCAATACCTGAAAGGTGGAGCAATTGACCCCGAAGGAGAGCCAAAACTCCGTTAGCGCCATTGCGCTCCAGCCGCCACTGGTGCTGGTGACCGGCCCATCGGGTGCCGGGCGCACCACGGCTATTAACGTGCTGGAGGATCTCGATTTCGAGGCGATCGACAATTTGCCCCTGCGCCTTGTGCCTGCCTTGGTGAATGCCGGTGGCGCCGACCGACCGCTTGTTCTGGGGCTTGATCCACGCAATCGGGATTTTTCTACCGAGGCGATGGTCGATATGATCGACATGCTCAAGGCGCGGCAGGGGATTAAAACCACGGTTCTCTATCTCGATGCACAGGCAGATGTTCTGTTGCGTCGCTTCTCAGAGACACGCCGCCGTCACCCGTTGTCCCCCGCAGAAAGCCCAGAGCTGGGCGTAACCCGTGAACTGGATTTGATGCGAATGATCCGGGAGCGTTCTGATGTTGTGATCGATACTTCCGACCTGAATGTGCACCAGCTGCGTGCAGAGGTAGAGCGCCTCTTTGCGCCCAAAGGGCGCACTCTTGCTGTAGCCCTGCACAGTTTTTCCTACAAACGCGGCATTCCGCGCAGTGTCGATATGGTGTTTGATTGCCGCTTTCTCGCAAACCCTTACTGGGAGCCGGAACTGCGTGCGCATAACGGGCAAGATAAGGAAGTGCAGGATTACGTCATGAAGGATGCGCGATATCAGGGCTTTTTCGACCGCGTGCTCGATTTGACCCTGATGTTGCTGCCAGCCTATCGTGAAGAAGGTAAATCGCATTTTTCGATTGCCTTTGGCTGCACAGGCGGGCAACACCGTTCCGTCACTTTGGCGGAAACCTTGGCAAAGGCCCTTGCACGCGAGGGGCAGCAGGTGTCAATTAGGCACCGCGAGCTGCTTGGCCAGCAATTGAAGTGAGAGAATGCCCTTGATCGGGATCGTGATCGTCGCACACGGCGGATTGGCCAAGGAATATCTGGCCGCCGTAGAACATGTAGTTGGGCGTCAGCCTGCGCTGATGGCAATCGCCATCGGCCCGGAAGACGACCGCGATGCCAAGCAAGATGAAATCTGCGCCGCCGCCAACTCTGTCGACATTGGCGATGGCGTTGTGGTGGTGACCGATCTTTTTGGCGGCAGTCCCTCGAACCTTAGCCTGCGTGCCTGCGCCCCTGCGAACCGGCGCATCCTCTACGGGGCCAATCTTCCCATGCTGATTAAGCTGGCGAAGTCACGTCATTTGCCGGTGGCGGATGCGGTGCGTCATGCGATGGAAGCCGGACGTAAATATATCAATTCTCAAAATGTGAACCCTGAAGGGGGCGTGGCATAATCAATGGCTCGAAAAACGCTCAAGATTGTGAATGAAAAGGGTCTGCATGCGCGCGCGTCGGCCAAATTGGTTGAGGTCGTCGAAGGCTTTGATGCCTCCGCTGAGGTGATCAAAGACGGAATGTCGGCCTCCGGAGACAGTATCATGGGGCTTTTGATGTTGGCAGCGTCGAAGGGAACGACTATTGACGTCGAAACCTCGGGACCGGATGCTGATGCGCTGGCTTCTGCCGTAGAGGCCTTGGTGGCTGACAAGTTTGGCGAAGGCTACTAATCTGGCGGAACGGTCCAAAAAGACGGGACAGGTGAAAGTGGCTGACACCGCGCACGATAATGATTCCGGCATCACGCCGCAGGAGCCTAAAGGGGCGTCTACGGTTGAAGTCTATGACCGGCGCACGCTGACCTATGCGAATTCCTTCGATGATCGCTGGACGTCTCTGGCGATCCGTACGCTGGAATGGCTGACAGGGAAATTCACCATTCTTCGGATGGTGTCAAAGTTTGAATCTCGCAATGCTGACTATCGCGGGAACAAATTCTGGCGCGGTGCGCTCAATGTGATGGGCATTGAACTGAAGACCCCGCAAGAGCAGATTAACAATATTCCCGAGACAGGGCCTGTTGTGGTTGTGGCCAACCACCCGCACGGGATGGTCGATGGCATGATATTTGCTGATTTGATCGGCCGGCGGCGTCAGGATTACCGCATTTTGACACGCTCTGTTCTGACCGGATTGGATGAGGCGGCGACCTCCTTCATGATCCCGGTGCCCTTTCCTCATGACCCTGACGCCCAACGCAAAATGGTCGAGATGCGCGCCAAGGCAATGGCCCACCTGAAAGAGGGCGGTGTTGTGGCGTTGTTCCCGTCAGGCGTCGTGATGTCATCCGACAGCTGGTGGGGCCCCGCTGTAGAGCGCGAATGGAATGTCTTCACGGCACAGCTCATCCGACGTTCAGGTGCAAAGGTCGTTCCGATGTTCTTTCCGGGGCGAAATTCCCGAGCCTATCAGATTGCGTGTCAAGTCTCGCCAATCCTGCGCCAGGGCCTTCTCCTGCATGAGATCGTGCGCTCCTGTAATAAACCGCAAGCGCCTGTTGTGGGGGAGCCATTGACGGATCAGGAGATGGAGCGACTACACAGTGATCCTCGCGGCTTTATGGCGTGGCTGCGCGAGCACACACTGAACCTTGGCCGCAAAGACTGAGATCTGAGGCAGCGGGGGAGCGGAACGCTCCTGTAGCGTAGACATTCAGAACTTCGCGGACACAATCGAAAGCGCTTAAGCGACGCCTCAGTTTTTTTCGAAGGAAATGCATTTCGAAGGCTTGTTGCTTATGGGCCGCCTCCATCGGCGTGCCGACCGCGACCAGCCTTGGAACAAACGCCGCGTTCAGCTCTACTCAACGTGCGGTCCGGCCTTCACGCGCCGCGCTGTTTCAGGAAAAGATGAACTGTCCATATCTCAACTCTCATTCTATTCCACACGTTCAGTGAGAGCGTCGGGGCAAATGTTATGACAATCTGTCAAACTCAGAATATGTAGTGAATTGGATGCCCGACCCGGAAAAATTCGGGTGATCTGGCGGAGACGAAGGGATTCGAACCCTCGAGACGGTTTCCCGCCTACTCCCTTAGCAGGGGAGCGCCTTCGACCACTCGGCCACGTCTCCGCTGATCCGTATATGTGGCAGTGCGCGGAGAGACAAGGCGTTTTTTGAAATTTCTGCGACGGTTGTTAAATCAACGGCTTGGTATGGGGCGGTGTCCGTTGGCTTGCTTTGGAATGGGCACGAGGCGAGATGCGAAACTCAGCGATCCAGAGGTACAAAGACGGAACTGCTCCAGGCCGATACGCCCGTCTGACCAGTGTTGCGATGGGCCATGCGTTCCAGATTAACAACGGTCGACAGCATGAGGCGATCGTGACTCCAATCTCCGGGACGCTGGATCAAAAACGCGGTCGCAATTACGGCGCAAGCAATGGCCGCAGACACGCCGCCCCAGACTAGGCCTTGGTGTTCGTGAGGGCGCTGTTCGGTTACGGCAATAATCCTGCGCGCGAGAATGGGCGTGTGACGGATTTCCCGACGCTCCAGCAGGGCAACAGAGGGGCTGCGGGAACTGAGAAACACCGGAGACTTGCGGGCGCGTTCGGTCGCGCGGATCAGGCATTCGCAATAGCTCCGCAAGTCAAAGCGCCCTCTGCTGCTGAGCGCCTGATCACAGGCGTATTCCCGTACCGCCCGCATATCGCGGCGCCACAGGTAATAGGCAGGGTTCCAGAACAGGAGCGGTCGCAGGCATTCCATCAAAAAGGCAGTCTCAACATCACGCTGGCGAAAATGTTGCAGCTCATGCGCAAGTGTAAGGCGCAAATCGCGTGAATCATTCAAAAGCGAGGTCGGCAGAACGACATAGCGACGAAACAGGCCGCGGGTAGAGTAGGCAACCGCTGTATCGTCACTGAGAAGAAGGTCCACGCGACCGATGCGCTTCCACCGATACGCTGATGCAAGTGCGTGGCGCAGGCGCAGGATGGCGGTGCCAAGCAGAAGCACTGAGATCGTGGTGCCGACGAGGATAAATGCGCTTACGAGCTGGCTCCACAGCGCTGTGCCAGTGCTGAGATCACGGACCAAATCCTCACGCATCCCGATCATGGTCTCAAACTGTACTGCGGACATGCTGACATTGCCTTGCAGGTACTGCGCGACAAGTACATCGGAGAGAGTGGGGGGATTGCCAATGCCGCTGGCGTTGAGGGCCAGAACCAAAATCGGTGTCGCGGCCAGCAGCACCGTCATCCCATTCAGCAAATACAGTTGCGGTCCATAGGACGTCGCAAGGGACGTTCGTCGCATCAGGTAACGTGCGGCGAGCCAGAGCAGCGCGCCTGCGCAAACCAGAAGGTTCAGATCGATATAAGCGTTCAGAAGCGCATCAGCTTTCATTGTCCCCCAGCCTTTCGTTCAGCAAGGCCCTCATTTCCTCGAGCATGGCATCGGTGATGTCCTCGTCATCGACCAACCGCGCCACGAGGGCGGCGGGTGCACCGTTGAAGAGCTTGCTCGACAAGTTCTTGAGCGACGTTTTCTGATACTCGGCCTTAGGAATCGCAGGACGGTAGACGAGAGAACGATCAACCCGTTCGCTGGTCAAAAAGCCCTTTTGCTCCATGATCTTAAGCACCGTAGCGACAGAAGTATAGGCGCGCTCTTGTACTGTGTTCAGTTCGGCAAGGATGTCACGCACGGAGCCTTGTTCCAGCTCCCAGACCACGGTCATGAATTCGAGTTCGACCTCGGTCAAAAGAGAGTGGTGCTGTTTCTTGCGCATATGTCCAAGCTTTGCTGTTCGGGCCGCGACCGGGGAGAAGCCACGGTGATCTGTTTGCGATCAAGGGCGAGGGTAGGGGATTTCCGGGAATTCGAAAACTATTTTTTTAGAAGATGCGCGAGGCGTGCCCTCAGGGTTGTTAAATTGTGCGCTTCCGCGCGCCTATTTCTCGCAGGAAGAGAGGTGATGGCCTTGTTGCAGCGGACGTAACTGGCGCAGACCTTTGATTTGGCTTGCTGCGATAGCCCTGAGGGGCAGGTTTGCCCTCAGGACCGTTTTTGAGTTTGTTCGTGTGTGGCGCGTCAAGGGCAAGCCGCCCGGTGGGCGGGGCCTGCGGCCCCCTTGACCCGCGGGTGGTCTACACCTTCCAGAAGCAGAAGATCCCCCACGCGATTGCGAGGCCGAGAGGGGTCCAGAGCGGCATGCCGACCAGCCCCAGCCACGCGAGAAAGATGTAGGACGTGCCGAGGAGGCTGATGAACAACCGGTCGCCACGTGTGGTTGTAAGGCCGAGGATACCCTTGCGGGCGTCTCCACCGGGGGTGCGGATTTCCAGCAGGATCAACACACCGATGGCGGAGAAGATCCCGATGAAGACAAGGGCGGTGGGCCAGGTCCAGGCCATCCAGCTCAGCATATCAAACCCTCCCCATCGCGAAGCCCTTCGCGATGTAGTTGCGGACGAAATAGATCACGATCGCGCCCGGAATGATGGTCAGTGTACCCGCCGCCGCCAGCAGGCCCAACTCGTAGCCTGCGGAGGATGCGGTCTTGGTCATCGTGGCGGCGATGGGTTTTGCCGCAACTGCCGTCAGGGTCTTGGCCAGCAAGAGCTCGACCCAGGAGAACATGAAGCAGAAGAAGGCCGCGACGCCGACGCCGGCCTTGATGGCAGGCAGGAAGATCGACACGAAGAAGCGCGGGAAGGAGTAGCCGTCCACATAGGCGGTTTCATCCAGCTCCTTGGGCACGCCGCCCATGAAGCCCTCAAGGATCCAAACCGCCAGCGGAATATTAAAGAGGCAATGCGCCAGCGCCACCGCGAGATGGGTGTCAAAGAGACCCACAGCGGAATAGAGCTGGAAGAAGGGCAGGGCGAAGACCGCTGCAGGCGCCATCCGGTTGGTGAGCAGCCAGAAGAACAGCTGCTTGTCGCCCAGAAAGCGGTAGCGCGAGAAGGCATAGGCTGCAGGCAGCGCCACCGCCACAGAGATTACCGTGTTCACCGACACATAGAGGATCGAGTTGATATAGCCCCAGTACCAAGTCGGATCGGTGAAGATGACTTGGTAGTTTTCCAGCGTGAAGGTTTGCGGAAACAGCGAGAAGCCAGAGAGGATTTCATTGGTTGTCTTGAAGCTCATCGCCACCAGCCAGTAGATCGGCAGCATGAGGAACAGGATATAGACGATGGGGACGATAGATCTTTTCTGCATATCAGGTCCCTCCCTTAGTTCTGATCGTCTTTGGTCATCAGCGTGTAGAACAGCCAGCTGACCAGAAGCGTGATTGCAAAGTAGATGAGCGACATCGCCGCGGCGGGGCCGAGGTCGAACTGACCAAGGGCGATTTTCACCAAGTCGATCGACAAGAGCGTGGTGGAGTTGCCGGGGCCACCGCCGGTGAGCACAAACGGCTCGGTGTAGATGTTGAAACTGTCCATGAACCGCAAAAGGATGGCGATGGTGAGGACGGTCTTCATCTTCGGCAGCTGGATATAGCGGAACACCGACCAGTTGGATGCGCCGTCGATCTTGGCCGCCTGATAATAGGCGTCAGGGATCGATACGAGACCGGCGTAGGACAGGAGCACCACAAGCGAGGTCCAGTGCCATACATCCATGGTGATAATGGTCACCCAAGCCGCAATCGGGTCCTGCGTCATATCATAGTTGATGCCCAGCGTGTGGTTCAGGAAGTACCCCAGAAGGCCGATGTCGGGCAGGGTGAAGATGTTCCACATCGCGCCGACGACGTTCCAAGGGATCAGCATCGGCAGCGCCATGAGCACAAGGCATACGGGTACCCAGAACCCTTTGCGCGGCATCGACAGGGCAATCGCGATACCGAGCGGCACTTCGATGATGAGGATCAGGAAGGTGAACAGGAACTGCCGACCAAGGGCTGCGTGGAAGCGATCCGAGCGCAGGATCTGTTCGAACCAGTCCAGTCCTTGCCAGAAGAAGACGTTGTCGCCAAAGGTCTCCTGCACGGAGTAGTTGACGACGGTCATCATCGGGATCAGGGCGTTGAAGGCCACCAGCAGCAGGACCGGCAGCACAAAGAACCATGCTTTTTGGTTTTCGGTTTTCATTTGCTGTTACTCCGGATCAGTGGCGAGCCAGCCGTCGACATAAAGCCGGGTCTGGTCTTGGCGGAAGGCGAGGTGGGTGCTGTCGCCCTTTTGCGGCGCGGCGCCTTCCTCGATCACGGCGTTCACCTTGTGGCCGAGGCAGTCGCATTCGACGACCGTATGGCGGCCCACATCGGAAACCTTGGTGACCGTGGCGGGCAGGCCGCTGTCAGACAGCGAGACAAACTCCGGGCGGATGCCGATTTCGGTCTGGCCGGTGGGCGTGCCGCGCACGGGACCTTCCAAGGCGACGGGCTGGCCCTCGATCCTGGCGCTGCCATCGTAGGAGCAGGGGATGATGTTCATGCCCGGCGAGCCGATGAAATGGCCGACGAATGTGTGTGCGGGACGTTCGAACAGCTCGACCGGGGTGCCGATCTGCACCACTTCGCCCAGCTGCATCACCACCACTTGATCGGCAAAGGTCAGCGCCTCGGTCTGGTCGTGAGTGACGTAGATCATCGTCGCCTTGACGCGCTGGTGCAGCTCCTTGAGTTTGGAGCGCAGCTTCCATTTCAGATGCGGGTCGATCACGGTGAGCGGTTCGTCGAACATCACCACATTGACGTCCTCGCGCACGAGGCCGCGCCCCATGGAGATCTTCTGCTTGTTGTCGGGGCTGAGGCCGGCGGCCTTTTGGCCCAGCATCTCGGTGACTTCCAGCATCTCGGCAATCGCCATGACGCGGCGCTCCACCGTGGCCTCGTCGCGGCCGCGATTGCGCAGCGGGAAGGCGAGGTTGTCGTAGACCGTCATCGTGTCGTAGATCACCGGAAACTGGAACACCTGCGCGATATTGCGCTGGTCGGGGGGCAGTTTGGTGACGTCCTTGCCATCAAACAGGATCTGGCCCTCAGAAGGCACCAGCAGGCCGGAGATGATGTTCAAGAGGGTGGACTTGCCACAACCGGAGGGGCCGAGCAGCGCATAAGCACCACCGTCGTTCCAGTCGAGGTCGATCTCCTTCAGCGCGTAGTCGCTGTCGGATTTGGGGTTGGACAGGTAGCTGTGCCGCAGTTTGGACAGGGTAATCTTGGCCATCTTTTCGCCTCACGCCACGCGGGAGCCGTCGGGGGCAAAGACATAAGCCGCCCGGGGGTCCATATAGAAATCATGCAGTTCACCGACCTTGTAGGGGTGCACGCCATGGCTGAGCGACACCCAGGAGGTCTCCTGCCCGGAGGCGGCAAGGTCGAAATGCGCGGAGCTCTCAGAACCCGAAAGCTCGGTCACTTGCACCCGGCCGTTGAGCTTGACCAGACCGGCGGCCTCGGCCACCGGCACCACGTGGTGCGGGCGAATGGCGATGGTGTAGGTACCGTCCTGCAGGCTTGCGGCCGCACCGTCGAGGGTCCAACGAACGTCATCGCCGAGGCGTGCTTCAAAGCCTTGCTTGGTGATCGTGGCAGTGTTGATTGGCGGGTCTGAGAAGACCCGCGCGGCCTCTACGTTTTCTGGGTTGCGGTAGATCTCGGCGGTGGGGCCGAATTGGGTGACGCGCCCATCCCGCATCAGGGCGGTCTTGCCACCCAAGAGCAGCGCCTCTTCGGGTTCGGAGGTGGCATAGACCACCACCGCGCCGCGACCTGCAAAGAGTTCGGGCAGCTGGTCGCGCAGCTCTTCACGCAGTTTGTAGTCGAGGTTCGCCAGCGGTTCATCCAGGAACACCGCCCGGCTTTCCTTGGCGATGGCGCGCGCCAGCGCGGTGCGCTGCTGCTGGCCACCAGAAAGCTCATGCGGGCGGCGGTGCAGCATCGGGGTCAGTTGCAGGATCTTCGCGGCTTCCTGCACGCGGTCGTCCAGTTCCGACTTGGCCATGCCCGCGACCTTCAGCGGTGAGGCGATGTTGTCGTAGACCGTCATATGCGGATAGTTGATGAAAAACTGATGCACGAGGCTGATATTGCGCTTTTGCGTGCTGAGGCGAGTCACATCCTGCCCGTCCATCAGGACCGTGCCGGAGGCAATCGGGTCAAGCCCGGCCATCATCTTGATAAGAGAGGTCTTTCCTGACCCGGTGGCGCCCAGAAGGACGTTAAAGTGACCGGGTTCTAACGTCAGCGACGTCTCCTTAATATGGAGATCACCGCCCACGCGTTTGGTCACGGATCTGAGTTCGAGTGCCATGGTGGTTTGGAACTTTCCGGTCCTGCGCCCGCATTGATGCGTGCTCGGGACAATCGTGGTGTCGAGGGAAAAACCCCGGCTAACAAGCCGCACAGAGGCAGATCAATCAGCCGGGGCAGGTGGGGCCGGGCCCAGACCCATAAGGGGTCAGGCCCGGCACGTCAGGGGAAGATCCCCGGGGAGATCAGGTTGAGATCAGTTCTCGGCCCAGCGAGCGACCAGCTCGTCATAGTTGACCGTCTGGCCTTGGGGCTTTTCGTTCTCCAGCTTCGGCTTGGCGCCGCCATTGGAGTACCACCATTCCGCATCCTTCTCCTCGTTGAGGCGTGGGCCACAGCCGCCGTAGACATTCGCCTGCTCGTCTGCACGCTGCATCCGACCCATGGTGATGTCCATTTCCTGCGCCAGACGATCCATCGCTTCTTGCGGGGTGAAGGCACCGGAGTTCACGTCCCCAATTTGCTGCCACCAGATCTGGGCCAGCTTGGGGTAGTCGGGCACGTTTACGCCAGTCGGTGACCAAGCAGTCCGATCGGGCGAGCGGTAGAATTCAACCAGACCACCCAGTTTCGGGGCGCGTTCGGTGAAGCTCTCATGGCGCACAGAGCTGTCGCGGATGAAGGTCAGACCGACGTGAGATTTCTTCACGTCCACGGTCTTGGATACGACAAACTGTGCATAGAGCCATGCAGCCTGCGCACGATCAAGCGGCGTGGAGTTGAGGAAGGTCCAAGAACCCACGTCCTGATAGCCGACCTTCTGGCCTTCTTCCCAGTAAGGGCCATGCGGGCTGGGTGCCATGCGCCACAGCGGGGTGCCGCTGTCGTCTACAGTGTTGTTGCCTTCGGATTTCGGCTTCACCATGTCGGCAGTAAAGGCGCTGTACCAGAAGATCTGCTGTGCCACATTGCCTTGTGCCAGTGCGGGCAGCGACTGGTAGAAGTCATAAGACGCCGCACCTGGAGGCGCGTATTTACGCAGCCATTCGTCCCATTTGCGGATCGCGTAGACCGCCGCCGGGCCGTTTGCAGCACCACCGCGGGTGACGCTTGCGCCCACCGGGTTACAGGTGCCTTCTTCCATCCGGATGCCCCATTCGTCGATTGGAACGCCGTTGGGTTTACCTTTGGAACCCGCACCCGCCATGGAGAGCCACGCATCGGTCATCCGCCAGCCAAGGTCCGGCGCGCGTTTGCCGTAATCCATATGGCCGTAAATGGCGGTGCCGTCGATTTCTTTGACATCCTCAGAGAAGAACTCGGCGATGTCCTCATAGGCGGACCAGTTGACCGGAACGCCCAGCTCGTAGCCGTATTTCTCCTTAAAGGCTGCTTTCAAATCTTCGCGGTCAAACCAGTCTTTGCGGAACCAGTAGAGGTTCACGAACTGCTGGCTTGGCAGCTGGTAGAGATCGCCATCCGGGCCGGTGGTGAACTGCGTGCCCATGAAGTCATCTAGGTCGAGACCGGGGTTGGTCACATCCTTGAAGTCACCTTCCATCATGTCGCTGAGGTTGTAGGCGAGTTGCAGGCGCGAGTGGGTGCCGATCAGGTCGGAGTCATTGACGTAGGCGTCATAGAGATTCCGCTTGGTCTGCATCTGGGTCTGAACGGCCTGTACGACCTCTCCTTCGCCCAGAATTTGGTGGTTCACCTTGATGCCGGTGATTTCCTCGAACGCCTTGGTCAGCACCTCGGATTCGTAGCTGTGCGTGGGGATGCCCTCGGACAGAACGTTGATCTCCATGCCCTTGTAAGGCTCGGCGGCGTTGATGAACCACTGCATCTCTGCAAGTTGTTCGTCTTTGGTCAGAGCCGAGGGTTGAAACTCCTCGTCGATCCATTTCTGGGCTGCTGCCTCATCGGCATACGAACCCGTTGCCGCAATCACAGCCCCGGCTGCAACTGCGGTCAAAAGATACTTCCGCATCTTTTCCTCCCTAAAGTCTGCAAGGTCGGATGTTTGCCCATCCAACTGGCCTAAAGGATTTCACCGAGCCAGCGATGATGTCAAACTAATTATTTAGTAATCGTGTATCTATCAGAAAGTAAACAATTATGTATTGGCTACGATGCTGCTTACCTTGGGTCCAGAAACCGACCTTACGCCTAAATCTGGTGTTGACCTACCACGGCAGCGAGCGGTTTTACGCCGAACGTTTGGGGATACCGGAGGTCAGTGATTCCGGTTAAGAGATGCCTCATGACAGCAGATAGCACCTTTGAGATCTTTCTCGTGGCCCCACCGGGGCTGGAACACATCCTTTGCGATGAGGCCCGTCGTGTGGGTTTTGCCGCTGCGCGACAGGTCGCGGGCGGTGTCAGCTTTGATGGCACATGGGAGGATGTGCGGCGTGCGAACCTCTATCTTCGTGGCGCCACTCGTGTGTTGGCGCGGATTGGCTCGTTTAGGGCATTTCACCTTGCGCAGCTTGATAAGCGCGCGCGCAAATTCCCATGGGGTGAGGTGTTGCGCAAAGACGTGCCGGTGAAAGTCGAGGTTGTCACCAACAAGAAATCCAAGATTTATCATGCCGGTGCGGCGACGCAGCGGATCGAGACTGCAATTTCCGAGGAACTCGGCGCGCCGATTGCTGCGGATGCGCCAGTGACGCTCAAGGTGCGGATCGACGACAATACTTGTATCTTCAGCGTCGATACCTCAGGCGAAGGGCTGCATAAACGCGGTCACAAAGTTGCAGTCGGCAAAGCGCCGATGCGCGAAACGCTGGCGGCGCTGCTGCTGCGTGCCTGTGACTATGACGGGCAAGAGCCTGTCGTAGACCCGATGTGCGGCTCCGGTACCTTTGTGATTGAGGCGGCAGAGATCGCCGCAGGGCTTGCCGCAGGGCGCAGTCGAGAGTTCGCGTTTGAACGGCTCGCCAATCATGACGCCCTAGCCTGGAACGACGAACGGCAGGCGCTGCCAACTGCGAAATCCCCGGATCTGCAGTTCTTCGGCTCAGATCGCAACACCGGGGCAGTAGAAATGGCCGGTCAGAATGCCGCGCGGGCTGGGGTTGGGGACTTGTGCCGCTTTACCCATGCGGCTGTCAGCGACCTGCAACGCCCAGACGGACTTCCGGGCCTTGTGATGGTCAACCCACCGTATGGGGCGCGGATCGGCAATAAGAAGCAGCTATTTGCGGTCTACGGTGCTTTGGGCGAGGTGCTGAAATCCCGCTTTTCGGGTTGGCGCGTCGGTATCGTCACCAGCGATACGGCGCTGGCGCGGGCAACGGGGCTGCCGTTCCTGCCGCTTGGCGCGCCAATCGCGCATGGTGGCCTAAAGGTTCGCTTGTTCCGCACTGCTCCCCTGGCCTGAGGCCCAATGTGCAAATCTCTGGCGCATAGTTCGTTGCGTCAGCCTTTTGATCACCGGTTGCCAAAGCCTGCGCAACCGCCTCAAACTCGCATCAATACATCGTCGTAATTCGAGGTGAGATGCTATGCAGCAGGCCAATGACTTTCAGGAGGAGAGCCGGATTCTCGCGCGCTGTCTTGAAGCGGCTCCTGACACGATCTTTGCTGCGACCACACAGTTCAAGGATTGGACCGTCGAGGATATTCTGGGGCATTTGCATTTCTTTAATGCCGCTGCTGAGGCCGCGCTGGCTGGTCCAAAAGCATTCGATCGTATGATGGCACCAGCGATGGCCGAACTTGCCGCTGGTGGCAGTATCTTGGCGTTGCAGTTTCCGTGGCTTGCCGGGCTTTCTGGGAGAGAACTGTTTGTTGCGTGGCGCGATGGTGCGACACGTCTTGCAGACGCCTACAGCACCGCAGATCCCAAAAAGCGTGTGAAATGGGTCGGACCTGAGATGAGTGCGCTGAGCGCAATCACCGCCCGGCAAATGGAAACATGGGCGCATGGGCAGGCGATTTTCGACCTCTTGGGCCAGGAACGCCCCGAAAGCGACCGTATCCGCAACATCGTGCATCTCGGTGTTGCGACGTATGGCTGGAGCTTTCGCGTATGGGGGCAGACGGTGCCAGAGCCTGCCCCCTATGTGGAGCTGATCGCCCCATCTGGCGAAGTCTGGATGTGGAACACGCCGCAAGACAACAATAAGGTCACTGGAACTGCGGTAGAGTTTGCACAGATCGTCACTCAGACACGCAATTGGAAAGACACAAGTGTTGCCGCATCTTCTGAGGTGGCGCAGCGCTGGATGCAGCAGGCGCAGTGTTTTGCGGGGCCTCCCAACAAGCCGCCGGAGCCGGGAACGCGCTTTCGCCGTCCACTTTGAGTGGCGCTATTTGGGGGCCTGCGCGGCGTCAGGTTTTAGTCTTATAGTAGGCGTAGGCGCTGGCCAGTCCTTTGATCGTCATCTGCGCTTCGTCGACCTCGGTAAATGGGACATACTGGCTGGAGAGCGCTGCCTTATAGGGTGCGGCCAGCGCCGAAGGGGCGATCAGGGCAAGGTTCTGCCCCAGCCAATAGGCGCGGGCTGCCGCCAGTTCAGCCCCCAGTGCAGCCCCCCATGTTTGCGACAGTACCGCCGCATCGTTCAGCTCGCCCGCAGCCCAAAGCGATCGGCTCTCCGCAAGGCGCAATCCCAGGGTTTCGGGTTTGGAAATCACATCCTGCAGTGGGGAGATCAGAGCGTCCGAGTCGATTGATGCCGAAACAGCAATAGGTGATAGCGCTTCGACCAAGGGGGCTGTGGTAAAGGAGAGCACACTTACCACTTCATTTGCGCTTATCAGGGCCCAAACCGTTGTTGCAAACCCCGGCAAACACAGCACACCATCCCAGTCCTTGTTGACCTGCAAGAACCCCCGGATTTTTGACACCGCGGCACATAGCCGGGTGTGTGGCTGAGCCTGCGTTAGGGCCCCAAGGCGCAAGGTATCGCCGTCCGCGTGAAGGTTCAGGTCTGCGGGTGCGGCAGGTAGCGGCAAGGCCGGGGTGGCTGCGTGCGCATGTGTCACCAACGGGTGTCCCAATGCGACCTTGCGGGCTTCATCAAATCCGGCAACGACTTCTGCAGGGCCGTCGGGCGTGGTTCTTACCATTCGCCAGATGCGGGCGGGGCGGTGGCTGTCATCGACGGCGAACCAAGTATCGGAAGGCTGTGACATATTGTGGCCCCATTCAGTGTTTGGATCGTTTGTGCCACTGATGCCTTGAATTTAAGCAAAACTCAATCACCCGGCTGCGCTCCCACTCTGGATAGGGGCGCTATACTTTTGGTTTGGCGAATTAAGCGGATGCTATGATGAGAATTTTATACATCTCTACAATACTGGACAAGGTCAGGGTGCGTAGAGAAGTCGCGTTCTAGGCAGGGTTGTGTTGCGGAATTTGCTGGTTGAAACGTTGCCTTCCGGGCAACAGTCAGGATCTTTTGTGTCGCATCCTGTCGGCTGACTATGTAAAATTTTGAAATCTGTTAACGCATGCAGACATTTGAAGTATGCGTATCTGCGAGGTCTTCGGAATGCTCAGCGACGGGATGGTGGCGACAGGATATAATATGTTTTCGAACCCTTCTACCCACGCGTGTTCCAATAGATCTGCGCAGCGTGCGGGAGGCGTGTTGTGAAGGATGTTTTTGCCCCGAACGGTGGGGTATTTGTCAATCGGTTGGTAGAGTATGTGTCTGGTAAGGGCCATGATTTTTCAAGTCTGATCAACAATAAAATTACCATCCCTGGCCAACTCAGTGACAGCAATCAGGTGCTTCCTGTATACGAGCACTCTTTGGTGTTTGGACTGGCAGAACGGGTCTGTAATGATGCGTCGATCGGCTACTCTCTGGCGCATCAATGTACATTGCGCGACGCAGGTCTTGTTGGATATGCGATAAGCGCCTCCGAGACGTTGGGAGAAGCGCTTCAAACGTTAACCCGACTTAGCAGCATCTTTGATGTCGTATCTACATCGGTCGAAAACGGGCAGGTGGATCTGCGTTGGGATTATGGGTCACAAGGTAAGCTGGATCTGCGACACTGGAGCGAGTTTATTGCGGCACTGCTGGTGCGCAGTCTTAAAACGCTCAGCACAGGAACAGCTACTCCGGTCGCCGTCGAATTCACCCACGCGCCGCAGGCGGCCTCTGAACCCGCAGTTTTGGCGTTTGGGCTAAGGCCGGGATACCGTGGCCGGGTGAACCGTCTGACATTTCGAGAGCAAGATCTGGCGCAACCTCTACGCAGCGCCGATGCGGGGCTGTTACGTCTCTTGCTTGAACATGCCGAATTGCTGCGCCGCCGCCCGGATCGAAATAGCAATGATCTGTCGATTACGGTCGAACGTCTCATTATGGATGGCATGTCGGATGGAGAGGCGAGCCTCGCGCAGGTGGCTGACTTGCTCGATATGAGTCAGCGGACTCTCTCGCGTAAATTGGCGGGCGAAGGCACCAGTTTCTTTGCAATACTGGAGGGGGTAAGAAAGTCGCTTGCGCTGCGTTACCTGCACCAGAATGAGAAATCTCTGTCAGAGATTTCCTTCGCGCTGGGCTACTCCAGCCTGAGCAGCTTTAACGATGCCTTTCGCCGTTGGTATGACCAAAGCCCCGGCAGCTATCGTAGTGAAGCACTGCGTGAGAGCGTCGTGAGATCGTAGGATCAACGAGGTTCGATCAAGATCCGATATTCCCATCTAAGAATGTGATTCCCGTCCGGTCCCGGCATGCGCTGGGCTGGACCGTATACAATAGTAGTGTTAACAGCGGAATGTTTCGCAAATGAGCGGTTCAAAACCCGGATGGGTAGCGATAGTAACCATTTGGTCAGATTTACATCGATTTTTCTATAAATACGGTATTTTGAGAAGGAAGTTAGGACACGGGAGAATGTGTCCGACGTACTGCACTGGATCGAACCGACCGTCATTAGGGGACTTTGGCCGTTTCGATTGCACGGATCTCCGGGGGATTGGAGAAGCTGTGTTGCCTCGCAAGAGGCCTGAGTGGTGCGTGGTTTTTTGGGGGTAACAATGAAAATACTCAATCACGGGGCGATGACTGGTTCTGCAGTTCGCGACTTCCCAGAGTTGACGCTGGCTGCTGCGTTTCGCGAGGCTGGGACCGACTACGGGCATGGCAGTTATGCGGCCTATGGAAAGCGGATGCTGGATATTGTCCTGGTGCTGTTTGCGCTGCCTATTGCACTGCCGTTGATGCTGCTTTGTGTTCTGGCTCTGTGGTTTGAGAGCGGATCACCTTTTTATCGCCAAAAGCGATTGGGCAAGGATGGGCGCGTGTTTCAGATGTTGAAACTGCGCACGATGGTCCCCAACGCCGATGAGCTATTGGAGTGGCATCTCGCTCAAGACCCGAAGCTGCGTCAGGAGTGGGAGCGGGATCAGAAACTCAAGGATGACCCAAGAATCACGCGCTTTGGCCGGATGATGCGGACCACATCACTTGATGAGTTGCCTCAGCTTTGGAATGTGCTGATCGGTGACATGAGCATTGTTGGCGCACGCCCGATGATGGTGGATCAACTGTCGATTTACGGTAAGGCGGATGCATACTTCATGCTGCGCCCGGGGATCACCGGGCCGTGGCAAGTGGGGGATCGCAATGAAACCAGCTTTGCCGAGCGCGCCAAAATTGACGAGGCCTATTGCCGAAATCTCTCTTTCCGCGAGGATTTGAACATCTTGTTCAGAACTGTTGGGGTCATATTGCGCAGCACCGGATACTAAGCGCGGGTTTAAAGACGCACGCCATTGCGTGCGGATATGTGCCGATGGATCGCAGAGTTTTGATAGGTGTGACGTGAAAGACTACGTAGATCATAATGGCGAAAACATAGCGTCCATTCTATGCTTGGAAGAAGGTGGTGAGACACTGATGACGGACCATGGGTTCAGGAAATTTCGGCGACGCCGCAAGCGTGATGAAGCGCCTGCGAAAGATGCCGTGCATCCTAACCCATCTGATAAGGCGCCAAGCTCTGATGTCGTAGACCAGCCCGAGCCTGCCAAACCTGTGCGCCCGTCACGCCCCGTACGTCCCGCGCAGTCTGCGCGCCCGCCGCAATCAGAGCGCCCGTCGCGGCCTGAGCGCGCGCCTCAAACGGCGCAGCCCCGTCACACGGGCGCAAAGCCACTGAACGGTGCACAGGTTGCAACGGAGACCGAGCAGCTACAGCCAACGCGTGGTGAAATGCGACACGTGCCCAGCGTTGAGACACCTGCGATTGAGGACATAGCCGCGCCGCGGTCGCACGACTCTGTGGCCCTGCCCGCCGCGCTCCCCGATCCGTGGCATGTGATGAGACAGGTTGAAGTCACCGGCCTGAATGAACGCCGCAGCCGTCTGCCATTGGTCGATTTTTTCCGCAGCTCACCCACTGCGCGGGCTTTTGATTTGCTGCGCACCCGGATGCTGCATAGCCTGCGCGCCCATGGCTGGAAGCGTGTGGCGATCTGTGGTCCGACACCGGGGTGTGGGGCGAGCTTTACCGCCGCCAATCTCGCACTGAGCCTTGCTCGAGTACCGAACAGCCGTACGGTTCTGATGGATATGAACCTGCGCAACCCCGGCATCGCCCGCGCATTGGGGCTGGAACGCTCTGCGCTTTATAACGGCGATATGCTTGGATTCTTACGGGGCGAAACCCGTCTGGAAGAGCATTTGGTGGCGGCTTCCGACCGGCTGGCATTGGGGCTGAGTTCCTCGACGTTTCACAACGCGGCCGAAGTTCTGCACGAAACCCGCTGTGCCGCGATCATCGACGATGTGGTTGCGCGCACCCGCGCAGATGTTGCGCTTTTTGACCTGCCGCCGGTGTTGCACAATGATGATGTGGCAGCTTTTTTACCACAAGTTGACGGGGTGCTGTTGGTGTCTGATGGCAGTCAAACAACCGCACGTCACTTGAAAGCCTGCGAGAAAATGCTTGCAGGACACACACAGCTTCTCGGGGTGGTGCTGAACCGCGCCCGCAGTGAGGATGAATTCTCCGGCGGTGCCTGAACCGGCAGCGCAGGAGAGGAAAACGGAATTCACCATGGCTTCGATTTACTCAGTTGCAGATTTCATCGATATGCTGCGCCGCCGCATGTGGTTGATCCTTGTGGTGACGATTCTGGGTTGTGTGGCCTCCGTGTGGATGGCGCTGCAGCAGCAACCGGTCTATTCGAGCACGGAAGTGATTCAGATCACCCGTCCCAAGATCGCGGGCGAATTGGCGCGGTCCACCGCCGACGGATCATCAGCGCGGCGCATCCAGTTGATTGAGCAGCGTTTGATGGCGCGTGGCACCATTCTTGAGATCGTGGATCAGCTCAACCTATTTGCAGATCGTCCGGGTTTGCTCGATTCTGAAATTGTCCCAATGATGCGGACTTCGGTGTCGTTGATGGGGACCGCAGCCGTGCGAGAAGGGTCTTCGGATGATGGGGCGATTTCGGTGCTGACGATCACCGCCAATATGCCCACGCGAGAACAGGCTCAGGCGGTTGCGCGGGAATTTTCCAAGCGTACGATTGCCTTGAGCCAGAGCACGCGGCTGGATCAAGCGCGCGAGACGTTGCTGTTCTTTGACCAAAAAGAAAAGGCTTTGGTGCGCGACATCTCGGCTCTTGAGGAAGAAATTGCCAATTTCCGCTACCAGAATGAGGTGACTCTGCCCGGCGCCATCGAGATGCGCGGGGCCGAGATCGCCGCCATCAATGAGAGCTTGCTCGAACTTGCGCGGCAAGAAATCGAATTGCGCAAGGGTGCAGAAGAGGCTGAGGCGACCCAGCGTGAAGCCTATGCACGCCGCGTTCGTGAGGAGTTTGAAAGCCAGTTAGAGACGCTTACGGCGCAACGTCAATTGTTGCTGGACCGACGCGCGGAGTTGGAAGCCTCGCTTGAGTTGACGCCCGAGGTCGATCGCCAATTGGCAAGCTATGAGCGGCGGCATCGACAGATGCAGTCTGAACTCGAAGTGATCACGGCGCGCCGTGCAGAAGCGGAAGTGGGCTTTCGCCTGGAGACTGCAAGTCAGGGTGAACGCCTGACGGTGATCGAGCCTGCTCCTCTGCCAGATTATGCCATGGGGGGCGGTCGCAAGGCTCTGGCAATCAAGGGCGGGCTTGCGAGCTTTGTGCTAGGGGTTCTTGCGGCCTTTGCGCTGGATTTACGTCATCCTGTTTTGCGGACCAGCGGACAAATGAAACGTGAAACGGGCTTGTCGCCTGTGGTCACAATTCCGGTTCTGACCCCGCGCAAAAAGGGGCTGTTTGGGCGCCTGTTTGGGGGCGGAGCGCGTCCGACAACTGGCGAAATGCACGGTTAAAGTCCCGTCCCTGATTACCTGAAGCAGAAGACAGGAAGGGCGCGGCGCATCATTCAGCGTCTTACATCTTGCCGATCACATCAGCCCTAAACTGCTGCTGATTTTGGGCCAGTGATACCACAACGCACCGCCGCATAAGATCGCACTTGCCGCCAGAAAAACCAGATCATGTCTTGGGTCTTCGGCGCGGTAAGGTCGCGTCTGCCGCATGAGTGTCGGATAAGATAGAAAAACCGCAAGCCCCATGGCGGCGATACCTCCAACCAGTCCGAAGTTCGCCACCCCGGCTAGAAACAGCGCCGTTTGCACAAATGCGCGAGTCGCAGTGTAGAAAAAGAACCCTTTGGTGTTGCCCGCCGCCAATGAGGCGCGATCATAGGTTAATACAATGATTGAGGGGGCCAGACTGCTTGCCAGCAGGACAATGACCGGTCCTGCAGAGGCGTAGCGGTGATCATAGAGCAGGTCCACGAGCCATGGGCCGATCCATGCCATAAGCCATAGGATCGACAAGATCCCTCCGGTGAGCGCGTAGCGCAATTGACGTTGCTTGCGCCGGTTTTCGTCGCTGTGCAGGGCAGGTTTGTCGCGATAAACTGGTATCATCAGGCGCTGGTTGACGTCTTGCCCCAGTTGCACTGGGAAATTCGCCAGAAAAAATGCGATGTTGTAGATCCCCATCGCTTCGAGCGAGAGATATTTACCAAGGATCGCCCGATCACCCTGCGTGGTCAAAAAGAAACATGCGGTAGAGAGAAAAATCCATTTGCCCATGCCGATCAATTCATGGGTGGCTGCCGGCTCCCAACGCAGGGCGTTACGCCGCCCCGGCAAGGCCCAATGGGCAAGCGCCAGTTTGGCAGCTTCTTGCAGCACGCTGCCGATGGCAAGCGCGATGACGGATTGAGTCCAGATAGCGAGAGTGACCATGCTGACGATCCCGCAAACCTGCGCCATCAGGTTGATTGCGGTGACGCGCCCAACCAGTAGGTGACGATAGGCGGTCTCCACCCGCGTCGGCTGAAGCCCCTGAATGACCAGACTGAACCCGGCAAGAGGCAGGCAGTAAGCCAATTCGGGGGCGTCATAAAATGTGGCGGCGGGCAGAGCGAGCGCACAGGTCAAAAGCCACAACAAGCCGCCTCGGATGATTTGAACAGTCCAGGCAGAGTCGAGAAAGTCCGGCTCATCTCCTCGCGGATTTTGGGCAATGGCATTGGAGATGCCCATATCCGAAAACAGCGATAGGCCGATGATAATGACTGTGACCAATGCCATCAGCCCGAAGGCTTCGGGAAAAAGGATGCGGGTCAGCAGCAGGTTTGACCCCAGCCGCAAGATTTGCCCGGTGCCAAATCCGAGAATAATCCAAGAGGTAGAGCGTACGACGCGCGCCATGAGGCTCTG
The DNA here is from genome assembly GCF_001681715.1 of Tritonibacter mobilis. Taxonomy (GTDB): domain Bacteria; phylum Pseudomonadota; class Alphaproteobacteria; order Rhodobacterales; family Rhodobacteraceae; genus Epibacterium; species Epibacterium mobile. Next base: position 37,435 of record NZ_LNWY01000006.1, read on the forward strand.
ATCGTTGATCGCAAGTTTCATTGAAGTCCAGATCGCGCCGTTTCAGATCAGCCGCAGGCTATGGCCGCACTGCAGCAAGGTCAATCACAGCACGGGCTCAAGCGTGCCGATGGTGACCTTTTGGACCAAATTCCTCTCCATTAGAGAGTAGATGCGCTGTGGTTGATACTGGGCAAAACTCTGTGATCCCGCTAGGTTGCAAGCCGGACCGCAGGAAGGGATGAACCGGCGTGAAGATTGCATATGTGCTGAATACTTATCCGCAACCCTCGCAGAGTTTCATCCGCCGCGAAATCCAAGCGTTGGAACGGCGCGGTGTTGATGTGCTGCGACTGCCGATGCGCCCCTCAGAACAGCGGCTTGTTGATCCCGGTGATCAGACCGAGTCAGAGTGCTGTCACTATGTTTTGGCGGCAGGAGCGGCGCGTTTCGCGTTGGCGTTTTTGGTCTGCGTTGTCCGCGCGCCGCATCGCGGCTGGCGTACCTTCTGGCTGGCGATGCGGTTGGGTGGCGCAAATGCAGCGCGTCTGCGGCATCTGATCTACCTGATGGAAGCCGCCTATGTGGCGCGCGTCACCCGGCGCGAAAACTGCCAGCATATCCACGCGCATTTTGGCACCAATGCGGCTACGGTTGCCTTATTGGCAGAGGCTTTGGGCGCTCCGGGATATAGTTTTACGACCCACGGACCAGAAGAATTTGATGCCCCGCATACATTGTCGTTGGGGCAGAAGGTGGATCGCGCCCGATTTGCCGTTGCGATATCGAGTTTTGGCCGCAGTCAGCTGAGCCGCTGGGCGTCTTTTGGGTCCTGGGCACGGATCAAGGTTGTGCATTGCGGCATTGAGCCTGCGCGCTTTGCCGAGCCGCGAGCGGTGCCGCAAGGGCCTCTGCGTCTGGTGGCCATAGGGCGCTTTGTTGAGCAAAAGGGACTGATGGTTCTGATCCACGCGCTTGCAGATGCGGTCAGGGATGTACCGGATATTCATGTCTCTTTGGTTGGGGACGGCGAGATGCGTGCGGATCTTGAGGCGGCAATCGCAGCGCATGGATTGAGTGAGAATGTCACGCTGACCGGCTGGCTGTCAGAGGCGGGCGTTCGCGATGAACTGGCCAATGCGCATGCTCTGGTGATCCCTTCGTTTGCCGAAGGGTTGCCGATGGTTGTTATGGAGGCCATGGCTTCGGGCCGTCCGGTATTGGCGACATATGTCGCGGGCACGCCGGAGCTGGTGGTGCCAGAAGAGACAGGCTGGATGGTGCCTGCAGGTGATGTGCAGGCGCTGGCGGATCTCATGGTGCGGGTCGCCGCGGTGCCGCAGGCCCGGCTGACTCAGATGGGCCAACAGGCGCGTGAGAGAGTGCTGGAGCGCCACGACATAGATCAGGAGGCCGAAAAGCTCGCAGGCCATTTCGCCGAAGCAATCGCTGCAGGCGAGCGCTGAAGGGGAGGCGATCAGCGTCCCCGTGCCCAGACGACGTTGGAAGAGAACAGTCGCGTCTTTACCGCCAGTGAAACAGCGACGTAGACTGCCGCGCCAATGGGGTTATTGAGCGCGATCCGGGCCATAGCACGCATGCCAGATGGGCGCGGGTCATCGTTTTGCAACAACTGTGGGAAAAGCGTTTTGATCTCAGCGACGCCGCGATCTTGCCGTCTGCGCACCCGGACCAAGTTGCGAAACCCCTCCACCATGGGCCAGTGATAGCGACCGGGTAGGCGGATACGTTCCTCTGGTGAGAAATGCAGCCGCGCATAGGTGTCGTCAGAGATAATTGCAGGCCACTGACCCCAGCGCTCTCGGCCTGCGCGTGTCATGGCAAAGATCCCAAATCCCGGCGCACCTTTACGAACAAACGGCAGACGGACCCATGCGCTCGCATAGGCGCGGGTGAACGCGTTTCGTGCGGGAGTGACGCAGGGGCTGCCGCTCGCATAAAGCGCGCGCTCGGGGCAGAGCGCGTGGGCGATTTGCGACAGCAATTCCGGCTCGACCTGCACATCCGCATCCAGATAAACCAGTATGTCACCGTTCGCAGCCTTATCGCCCTCGGTGAGCGCGGCGAGCTTGCCGCCTTCTGCGCGCTCCAGGACTCTCATCTCCCAACCATCTGGAACGGATACACTGCGGGCGCGCGCCACTGTGTCATCTGTGCAGCCATTGGCCAGCACCAGTACCTCGATCCCGTGCCCGCTGATGGCTGAGGCATAGAGCGCGGTCAGGCAGCCCGTGATATAGTCGGCTTCGTTATGGGCCGGGATGAGAACCGAGATCCTGCGCGGAGGGGAGCCTGTCACCGAGCGGCCTCCAGCACATCCCAGCGCGGGTTGTCATCCGACAAGGTCCGGAGCGCCCCCCAGCTGCCCCAACGCCCGGGCACGGATACATCGGAATAGGCACCAAACAGCGTGCCACCAATGTCGGGCCAAGTGTTCAGGAGCTTGCGGTAAAGTTCCGCCATTTCTGGCGTGTAATTCAGGTAGGTAAAAAACGCGGTGAGGTCGTCATCATCGACCGATGCGCCATGGCCGACCACATGGGTTCCGCCCTCGTACATAATCAGTTCAAGCTCGTGTTTTTGCGCAACCTCCGCGTGGTACGGCAGCACACGGGTCAACAGGTCGTTCAGTGATCCTTCTTGAGATCCGGTGTTTAGCCCATCCTGCAACTCCACTGCAGCCTGCGCTGCGGCCACGTCAAAGCGGTGATCGCGGATGTAATCGCTTGCGGCGTCGCCACTCAGTCCCTGCGCGGAGGCCGCAGCGCGCGCGCGATCCTGACTGTCGGCAATCCATGCCCGAACCATTGGGGCCTGCTCCTGCATACCAAGGGACGCGCCAAAATAGCCGGTCACGGCATAAGCATCAAAGCTGCGATAGGGCGCTTCACGACCCGCTTGTGCTGCGGTCCAAAGCGGTGCGTTCAGGATTTGCTCTTCGAGACCGAGCCACCCGGTCTGGGTCGAAATCACCCGCACCAGTCGATCCGATAGGTCAGTTTGGCCCGCACCTTCCGAGAACACTTCTGTCCAGATGCCTGCAACCTCGGCAGCGCGTCCGCCGTAATACTGAAGCCAGAGACCGTCCTTGCCCCAAGTCTCTCGTGCCTGTTTGTCGGCCCATTGTGCCTGCTGAAACTGCCAATTCCACACTTCATTGGAATATTCGACGTATGTTTTCAGGTCTTCGTCCAGACCGTCGCGCACCAATGTCGCAAGGTTGCGCACATAGGTGTCGTCGGCCATATGCGGCAGGGTGAACCACGAATCTGCGCCAACGCGATTGGCAAGTGTCACCAGCACTTCGGCGGGTATACCATTGGTGGTCCATGTGTAATCGCTGTAACGCGGGCGGTCCTCCCAACCGATCTGTTTGGAGTTGTTGGTGTCCATCCAATCCATAAAACGCAGGGCGGCAAAGCCCTCAATCCGGTCAAGCCAATCAGGGTTGAACAGAGCGCCCTGATCATAGGCTTGCAGGTCACGTTCGCGCACCACGGTGATATTGCGCACGTAATCTCCGGTGCCTTCGCGGTCGGTGCGCTGAATACGGATGTCCACAGCACCGGGTCCGGGTTCAAAGTCAAAGGACACTTGATTGCGGCCGTATCGAACATTTTTCGCCCGGCCCCCGGTCTCGACGATGCCTTGTCCTTCAAACCGCAGCACATAGCGCCCGGAGAGGCTAGTCGCGCTTTCAGGCAAATCGTTCAGGATCACAGTTCCAATCGAGCCAAGCTCGGGCGGCAGGGCCAAGGGCCAGCCATCCGGATCAAGGTATCCTGCGTCACGCAATTCGTCTTCGGTAACACCGCCCCAACGGCCGGGCAAATGACCGATCCAGGCGCGCGCGGTTTTGAAATGGTCAAGAAACGGCGCCTGCGGGCTCCAATCGCGCACAGAAGCCAGATTCATGGCAATCGGTTGCCTGCGCACATCTGGCCTGCCGGTCGGCAGCGAAGGGACAGTAATATTGGCGTTAAGGATGGCAGGTGCCGGGTCCGCGGGCAGGTCCACCGGGTCTGGTGGCAAGGTCATACGTGCCTGTGACCCGCTGGCAGCGCCCGCAGCGATTTCCTGCAAGCGCTGGGCGAGTTCGGCAGAAGGGGCCTTATAGGCGGTGCCCCACTCGGTTTTCAGAACACGCGGCAACCCTTCGGGGGAGTTGCCAGTGAGCACCGCATATTGCACCAAAGCGAGATAATAAAATCCGATGTCATTGGGGTGAATATCGTCTGAGAACACGTCTCTGATATCCTGCAAACCCGGCACGGTGCCGGTCTGGATGGCATCGGCTAAACAGCCCAGAGCCTGTCCTGTCGGCAGCAAACGAATGTCTCCGCCGGTATTGGCGCGCACTTTGTCCACAACACCCTGCCAGCGGGGCAGATCGTTGTCGAGCCTCTCGCGCCATGCCACATCGCCACCATTATCAAACGGCACTTCAACGCCGGTGCCGCTCAGCAGGCTATGCCAGCCTTCTTGCAGGTAAAGCGTCACATTGGGATTTGATTGAGCGGCGAGCGTGTAGAAGTTCTCGACAGAGCCTTCGGTGTCACTCCAGCGCAGATGATTGGCGAGCGGAATGGCCTCGGTGACGATCACCGCATCAACGGGTCCTTTGGCGAGACGTTCGCGGGCGTTGATGCCTTGGGCCTTGTCGGCGTGTTCCCAGTTGTACCGCAGGGGCGCGCCGTTGATCACCTGATACTCGACCACAGGCCGGTTGTCCTGCCCGGCTGCGAGCAACTGCTGTAACATGCGCGGATTTTCGGGACCGATCAGCGAATGACCGATCATGACAAGCGCCGTGAGGAGCGTTTCCGGTGTCATGTGACCTCCACTGCAGCGCTGGCAAGACCAGTGCGGGGCAGGGCGGTTACCACCTGCCAGACAAGGGATTGCAGGATGCCCGCGCCCTCTGCGTCAAGCGCGGTATAGGCGGTGCCATCTGAGAGTGTAACCTGATGTGGCAGACCCTCGGGACTGCGGTGATAGAGCACCGCGTAATGGGTCAACGCAACGATATAAGCACCAAGCGGGCTCAGGTGGATCTGATCCCTTGTCCCATCTGGCAGAAGATCAAACAACGCATTCCGGTCTGTAAGGCCCGGAATGCCTCCGGCCTCTGCCGCGCGGGTGATCGCCGCGAGCACCTGCCCGCCGGGGATCAGATACAGCGGTTGATCGTTTGCGGTGCGGTCATCCTTGGATGTGAGTTGCCCGAGCCAAAGCGCGTCCAGATCCTTGTCTATCCGAGCAAGCCAACCATCCGGATCATCGAGACGGTGCCATGTCTCATATAGATAGAGCCGCGCATTCGGGTTGCCTTTGCGGGCCAGATCAGCCCAAAGGTTTAGGTAATGCGCCGCGTTAAAATATTTAATCGCATCGCGCAACTCCACCATTTCGGTAAAGATAACAGCGTCATAGCCCAGCGTCGCCAAGGCGTCTTTGGGCGCGCGCCAGATTGGTGCCGCGTTGACTTTCTCGAAGTCGAGGATCGGTTCACCCTCTTCCCAATGCGCGCGCAGAGACGTGCCTGAGCCGCGTTGCACGTTGTAGCGATGACCCTCGCCCGCAAATTGCGCCAGCAGATACGGAATTTCTGCACCGACCAGTGAATGGCCGAGATGATATACTCTCAAGGGACCGCGTGGAGGGGGGAGGGTTGCGACCTCTCTGGGCGTGCTGTTGCGCTGCCCAAGGGCCCAAACTCCCAGAGCACCGACCGGCAATGCGGCGCAAGCCATGAGGATTGCGCGACGGGGCAGGCGGCGGAGACGGTTCATCATGGGTGCAGCTCGCTTCTGGGGATCTCGACCGCTGTGATGATTACCTCAGAGCCGATGGCAAATCGACCCTTGAGGCTGTCGCCGCCTGAAAATGGAGGCTGATCAGAGGTGAAACATGCAGTGAAGCGGCCTGCGCTCATTTCGAAGGTGAGTTCCATACCGCTGAAACCAAAAAAGCGGCCAGAAATGGCGTATTGCGCCTTATAAGCGGCCTCTTTGGCTGAAAACAGCAGCTTGCCTGCTCGGCCGGGGTCTGGCTGCGCGGCCATCCAACCCTGTTCAGTGGCGTTTGCGATGCTGTCCCATAAGTCGCCAGAAAGAGGTGTGTCTTTCTCAATGTCAATACCGATACCAGCAAATGTCTCAGTCATTGCGACGGCTGCCAACGCACAGCTGTCGCAATGAGAGATACTGCCCGTCAATCCTGCTGGCCAAAGAGGCGCGCGTTTCGGGCCAACAAGGATAGGCGCAGGCCGTAGATTCAACGCGCGCATCGCCTGATGGGCTGCGGCGCGACCGGCGGCAAACTCGCGGATGCGTTTCTCAACCGCATTGGGTGACAGGCAGGCGCTTTCCTCTGGCAAAGGTGCCGGGGGCGTTCTCAGAGGATCGCAGGATGCAATGGCGATTGCTTCCGACAGCAATGGGCGCAGCAAACGTCGCCGTGCTCCAGCAAGTTCTCTTGAAACGCTTGGGGCCTCTATCATCCTGAGCGGGCCTTGCGGTTGGCGCGCATTGCACGGCGTTTGGACATGGTATCTGCACGGCCAGCGGTATTTGCGGTGGACGAGGCGGTTTCTGTTGGTGCTTCACCACCGCTATGGAGCTGTTCCACATGTGTCGCCAGACCATCGAGCGTCGGGAAACGGAAGATATCCGTAATCGACAACCGCTCTATGCCCAACAGGCTGCGAATATCGCGATGGGCCTGAACCGCTAGCAGCGAATGCCCGCCAAGGGCGAAGAAGTTGTCGCTCTGCCCCACAATACTCACACCGAGCAGTTTTTGCCAAACCTCGGCGATCTTTTGCTGCGTGAGCGATTGCGACACTGCCGCCACCGCAGATGCTTCGCGACGCGTCGGTTGCGGGTCGGGCAGGGCTTTACGGTCAATCTTCTTGTTAGGTGTTAGCGGGAAAGCCTCAAGCGTCACGATATGTGCAGGCACCATGACCTCTGAGAGGTGGCGCGCCAGATGGGCCTTGGCTTGTGCTTCGGAAAACGGCGCAGAGGCGGCTACATAGCCGACCAAACGCTCGTCCGTGCCGATCTTGCGCGGGATGACCACGGCGGCTGTCACGCCATCAATCGCGGACAGGGCGGCCTCGATTTCACCGAGTTCAATCCGTTGGCCCCGGATCTTGACCTGATGGTCGGTACGACCGAGGAACTCCAGCGTGCCATCCGCGCGCCAGCGCACGAGATCACCGGTGCGATACATTTGCTGACCGGTCCTGAACGGGTCAGCCGGGAAGCGCTCCGCTGTGAGATCCGCGCGCTGCCAGTAGCCAGCGGTCACACCCGCGCCGCCGATGCACAGCTCACCCGCGGCCCCGATCGGCACCGGCTGGTCCGTGCCGTCGAGGACATAGACGGTGGTATTGGCAACAGGCGTGCCGATGGGCGCGATCCCCTGCGGCGTCCCGTCAAGGGTTTCGACCGTGGACCAGATCGTCGTCTCGGTCGGGCCGTACATGTTGTGAAGCGTCGCGCGAGTCTGATTGCGCAGGGCGTTCACCAAATCGCCGGGCAGGGCCTCACCGCCCACCAGCAGATGCTGCAATCGCGCCAGCACCGGGCCCGCATCTGCATCGGTGGCGATCATCCGCGCCATCGAGGGGGTGCATTGCATATGCGTGACGCCGTGGCGCACGATCTGGGCCGCGAGCGAGAAGTCATCCGCTGCCAGTTCCTGTACGCGATTGGCGCGGCGCAGCACTTCGGCGAGGGGTTTCAGACCCTCCAGCACCACGTGTGGCTCGATGCCGTAGTCGATCAGACAGGCCACCTCATCCACGCCAATACGTTTGAGGTCTTCGACCCGCGTCACGGCGTCCTCAACGGTGCCAAACAGGCCGGAGTCCTCGAAATAGCGTTCAAAGGCAAAATCCAGGATCGCTTCAAGTTCCTCGGTGCTGAGGCTGCCCAGATCCATCTCGAACGGGTTGTCGACGCCCTTGGGTTTCTTGAACGCCGGGAAGGCCCAGGCGTATTGCTTGATGAGCCCCGCAGCAGAGCGCAGGTAGTCTTTCATTGGCTCGCGCGCCACCTCGCGGGCGGCCTCGCGGGTGTCAGCCAGATAGGTGTGCAGCATGAGCGTGACTGTGAAATCGGCCGGATCATGCCCCGCCTCGCGCAATGCGGCGTGATAGAGCGCGATTTTGTCGCCCACCTCATCAATGCTTTGTCCCAACAGATGCGTGAGCACATTGGCCCCCACACGCCCCGCCTCGCGCCATGTTTCCGGGTTGCCCGCCGTGGTGACCCAGACGGCAAGCTCGTCCGAAACCGGGCGCGGCTGTGTTACCACCGAATGGAGGCCGCCATCCTTGCGCGGAAAACCCACCTCTTCGCCGCGCCAGAGTTTGCGCACGATCTCAAGCGCTTCGAACAACGCGGGTTTGTTGGCCGGCGGCGTGTTCTCTGGCCGCAAGATAAAGTCATCCGGCTGCCAGCCCGAGGCAAACCCGATGCCCGCGCGCCCACCGGTGAGGTTGTCGATCACCGCCCATTCTTCGGCAATGCGGGCCGGGTGGTGGAGCGGGGCCACACAAGAGCCTGCGCGCACACCGATGTTGCGAGTCACGGCGGCGACGGCGGCACCGGTGACCGACGGGTTCGGATAGGGGCCACCAAAAGCGTGGAAATGCCGCTCCGGCGTCCAGACCGCGTTAAAGCCATGGGCGTCGGCAAATTTCGCGCCCTCAAGGAGCAGCTCGTATTTCTTCTCGCCCGCGCCGTCGTCGTTGCCCCAATAATAGAGGTTGAAGTCCATCTTGCGATCGCTGAGCGCGATGGGGCCATTTGAGAGTTGCAGACGGCTTTCATCGCTAGAGAGCACCAGTTTGAAGCCACGCGCCAGCGTCCAGAACAGCTCCAGCACGGAAATGTCGAACGACAGGCTGGTGACTGCGAGCCATGTGTCGCCGACCTGATGCGGGATACGTGCATCCATGGCGGTGAAGAAATTGGCGACATTGCGGTGCCGCACCATCACGCCCTTGGGCAGGCCGGTCGAACCGGAGGTATAGATCAGATAGGCCAGATCCTCGCCGGTGCCTTCGCTGACGGGTTCGGCAGACGATGTGGGATCGAGCGTGTCGAGATGCAGCGAGTGCGCGCTGCTGTCGGGCAGGTCCGGCGCCAGTGCGGCATGGGTGACAATGACCGAGGCCTGACTGTCGGTGATATAATGCGCGATACGATCACCCGGATAGGCCGGATCAAGCGGGACATAGGCCGCGCCTGCCTTCAGAATACCAAGCGTTGCCACGACCAGATCCATCGAGCGGCGCAAATAGACGCCGACATGGCTGCCGGGTTTCACACCTTGCTCTTGCAGATGCCTTGCCAGCGCATTGGCGCGCTGGTTCAGCGCAGCATAACTTAGGTGTTGATCTTCAAAAACGAGGGCCGTTGCATTCGGTGTTCGCGCCACCTGAGCCTCAAACGCGGCGTGAATGGTCTGATCTGCCGGATAGTCCGCGTCGGTTGCATTCCATTGCTCCAGCATCTGCTGGCGTTCAGTGTCGGGCAGCAAGGGCAGGGCTGAAAGTGCAGTGTCTGCCTGCGATGGCAGTGCCGCCAGCAGGCATTCGAGGCGTGCCGCCAGCACGGACAGCGCCTGTTGGGACAGATGCCGGGACTGTAGCTGCACGCGGTCCTCGGACTGGATCAGGGCCAGTTGAGCGTGGTCCGGCACGCTGTCGGTACCTATACACAAGACAACCGCCGGAGGGGCCTGCACAGAAATCTCTGGCGCGCGCAGGATCAGATCCGTTGCAAAACCACCCTGATCTCCCGCTCGGGTCAGAACCGCCTCAGCACGGGTCACAAGGGTCGAGAATGCTTCATGCGTTTGGGCATTGAGGGGCACCCAATCGGCCATCAGCCCGGACTTTGCCGCAGACTGTAGCGTGGGCAGGCTGAGCGCGATTGACCCCTCGGTCTCGCCCAGACTGCGCAACAACCATGCAAGCGCAGCCGCAGCCAATGTTGCGGGCGGGCACTGTGCAGGCAGTGTGATGTCGGCGGTTTGCGCGTCGCCTTTTTCAGCAGCGTGCAACGGGACCGGCAGGGGCAGCATGTTTGACAACGCGCGCCGCCAGTAGGTCTCGGGCGTCTGGCTGGTTTGCGCAGCATTTTCCAGCGCGTTGATCTCACCCTCGGCAAGAGCGGGGAGTAAATCGCCAGCGCGCAGAAGATCACGCAGGCTCAGGGGCGTGCCAGACAAGGAAGTCAGCGTCCCGAGCCGAATGGCCCCATCGGCGCAGGCAATGGTGACGTCGTCACCCGTGACGGCGAGGATCTCTCCCGCTGGGCCTGTTCCCTCGGCAGGATGCGCCTGACCCACCGCAACGAACTGATCGGCCAAGCGGATCTTTGCAGTGGTGAGCGGGTTCCAATAGCCGCCCATATCCAGACCACGGACAACGCGCAGCAACTCCGCAACCGGGCGGTCAAAGCGTAAGACCCCGGCGGCCTCCGGGCGATCCGCGCGGGCGTGATAGCGGCGCTGGCTCAGATCCTGTGGCTGGCGGTTGAGGGTGCCGCTCTCTAATTGGTCGAGCACTTCGGCAAAGCTATCAAGCGCTGCGCCATAACATTTCGAGTTGAGGCTAAAGGCGGTTTCATCCTCAGAGACCGCGAAACGGCGCTGGGCGAGGATATCGCCTTCGTCCACACCGCCCTCAATCATGTGCCATGTGATGCCGTGTTCCGCGGCACCTTCGAGAATGGCCCAGTTGGGCGTGTTCAGACCTGCGCGTTCGGGCAGCGGGCCATCGTGGAAATTCACCGCCCCGCGGCGGGCCTTGGCAATCACTGCTTCGGGCAATACCCGCAGGTTGGCAATCGACAAGAGCCAATCAAAGTCGCCCTCGATGCCACGCGGAGCAGCAAGAACCTGCAGCCCTTTGGATGCGGCCCAGGAGGTGATCTCTGCATTTTCGCTGACCACAGCCCGGATCTCGTGACCACGTGTCAGCAATGCCTCGCTACACCCGATCAGCAGGGATTCATTGCCAATGACGACGGTTGAAAATGTCATGACTTGTGTTCCTCCAGAACGGGATCGGACGCAAATGGCCGCGCCGGGTTTGGCGCGGGCAAGGGGCGCAGCAATCGTTTGAAATGATGACGCAGCAGGTCGCGATGAAAATGGGGCGCATCGGCGCGGGGCTTACCAGAGGTCAGCCGGCGCAGACCATAGACTGCACCGCCCAACAGCCGTGCAAGGGTTGCGCCAATCGCATAGATCGGACCGTGGGTTTGCGTGAAATAATGCAACCGCGAGTCCAGCCAGAACTCAGGTGTGCGCGCCCATGTCTTCATGCCGGTTGAGGCCGACCCCACATGGGCAACGGTGCTGTGTGGGATGTAATGCGTCCGCCAGCCCGCACGTGCGGCGCGGTGGCAGAGTTCGGTTTCCTCGAAGTATAGAAAAAACGTCTCGTCAAAGCCGCCGATGGCCTCGATGACCTCGCGGCGGATCATCATGCTGGCCCCGGCGGTCCAATCCACTTGTTGTGCGTCATACGGGATCTCCAGTGGCACGATAGCGTGTTTCAACAGGCGGGAGATCACACCGGTGCGCGCCGCACCTTCAAATTCGCTCGCGATGGTCGGAAAGCGAAACAGCGTGCAATGGGGCGTGCCGTCTTCGCCATGCACATACGACCCCGCGAGCCCCGCACCCGGAGCACTCAGTAGAAAATCCCGCAATCTGCGAATGCAGTCCTGTTCGGGAAAGGCGTCAGAGTTCAGGAGATAATAGAAATCGGGGCGCGATCCATCCGAAAGCCGCGCGCAAAATCCGATGTTCATGCCCGCACCAAAGCCGCCATTGACAGGTGAGGCCTCAATCCGCAGGTGACCACTGTCGAGCCAGCCGCGCGCTGTCGCCCCGGCCCGCAGGGCTTCAAAAGATCCATCACCCGATCCATTGTCGATAATCAGCACTTCGCCGGGCAGATCTTCCATTTCCTCCAAGGCCGCTTCTGCGGAGCGCAGCGTCATGGCAGGCGTGCGAAAGTTCAGGATGATCGTGAGGATAGAGTTGGCGGCCATGGGTTACTCTGCCGCCTTTGCGACACCGCGCGGGCAGATGATTTGGCGTGTATTTTTCCCTAGGAGATCGCGAATTTCGTTCCCCAGTACGCTGACGTTGGGCACCAGAACCATACCGTCGTGGTCGCCGGGAACCTCGCGTACGACCAGTGACGGCGCAAATCGGGTCCAGTCGTTATCCGCGTAGACATATTCACGATCTCGGCTCACACATTGCCCACCAGAGACTTTCCAATGCCGGTCCAGCACAGGTCGATAGAGTGTCACCGGACCCGTCCAGGGCTGAACCTCATACCCGACCACCGCGCGCAGGAAGGCCAGTTCGATCTTGCGATTGTTGAAACCGGTGCTCTCGCCGGTTTCCGCCGGGCGGTCCTGACGCTTGCGAATTTCCCAGGCAATGCGGTTGCGCAGCCATTCACCGAGGTAGCCCGGCCCTTTGCTGCGGATCTCTGCGAGCTTGATCAGCGCCTTGTCAATGGGTTTGAGGTCTGGGCGCACCGGCAGCGGCGTATCCAGCAGCACCAGCGCATCCACCGCCTCGCCAGAGGCCTTGAGCTGCTGGGCAATTTCATATGCGGTGATGCCGCCGCCAGAAAACCCACCGATCAGATAGGGCCCTTCGGGCTGCACCTGTCGCATCTCGGCGATATAGTCGCGGGCGGCGTCCTCGATCCGCTCGTGCGGTTCATCCGTGCCGATCAGGCCACGCGCCTGTAGCCCATAGACCGGACGATCCTCGCCAAGGATCCGTGCCAGATGCCGCAGGTTCAACACGTTGCCAAACATGCCCGCCACGATGAACATCGGTGCGGCTTGGCTGTCCTTGCCGGGGGCAAGGCGCACGAGGTGGCTGAAGCTCTGCGGTGCGGCCTCTTGGTCGTCCGCGGCATTGCCCTGGGCCTCCAGCGGCCCGGTCTCAGCCTCGACCCGGGCCGCCAGCGCGGCGACGGTCGGGGCATCAAATAACACGGACATTGGCAATTCGACCCCGAAGCTGCGTTTGATCTGCGCAAAGAGCCGCACGGCGATCAGAGAATGACCGCCCAGATCAAAGAAACTGTCCTCTACACCGATCTGCGATAAGCCCAGCAGTGTGGCGAAATGACCGGCGAGGGCCTCTTCGGTTGCCGTGCGGGGCGCAACATAGTCGGTATCCAGATCGGGGCGGTCAAAGCTCTGCCCTTCACCTTCGGGAGCTGTTTGCCCGCTGGTGTCCGCCTGCTGGCGCAAGGCGTCCAAGTCCAGCGAGGAGACAACAACCTGTGGCAGACTCGCAGCGAGCGCGCGTTCCAGCGCGATGCCGCCCTCGCTGGTGTGGATGCCATTCTCCAGATTGGCGAGCAGGCGCCGCTCGTCCGGCGACAGGGGCTGCGTCTCCGCATCAGGGGTCAGGCCAAGCGCGGCGGCTGTGGTGTCGGTGCGGGTGGGCAGAAGGTTGAAGCCGCCGCTCAGTTGCTGCATGCGGAAATGCGAGATTTCCACCAAAACGGTCCCTGCCGGGTCGGACAGGGTGATGTCAAACAGCACCGCGCCCTGCTCGGCCTGCCCGTCCGCAAGCCGCACATGGCTGTAGATGTCCTTGGTCAATGGGGCGAGCACCCTGATCGTGCCGTAGGAGACCGGCACCCAGAGCGTGCTGGACTCGTACCCCGGCGCAAGTTCGATGGCCCAGCCGGTGGCAAGATCCATAAGCCCCGGATGCAACAACGCGCCGTCACTTGCTGCAACATCAGGCAAGGACAGTTGGGCGAGCCCTTCGTCCCGACCAAGCGCCACTGATTGCAGCACATGCCAGCGCGGACCAAACCGCAGGTTGGCTTCTTGCGGGGACCTGATGCGTGCGCCCGCGACATCTGCCTCTTGCGGCGTGCAGCGCGCGGAGATTGCATTCAGATCCAGGGGGGCGGCGGTACTGTGGTCCAGCGTGACCACCTCAGCCTGTGCCGTGCGTGCATATCCCTCTGTCGTTTCCGCGTGGATTTGCACCTCATAGCCTGCTGCACCGGGCCTTAGATGCATCACCGCCTCGCGCGGCATATGATCCTCGACCACAAAGGGTTGCAGGAAATAGAGGTCCCGGATTTCGTAGGGCGCGGTGCTGCCGAGCGCATCCAGCCCTTCGGCAATGAACTCGATATTGCCGGTGCCGGGGATCAGGGCGGTGCCATCATGGGTGCGGTGATCATCCAGCAGCCAGTCGCTGCGCGCGTCAAAACGACTGCGGAACACCGGCGCGCCGGAGCGATCAAAGCCTTGTGTCTGCCAAAGCGCGGCCTCTGACGGCAGTGGTTCCGAGGGGGCAGCGCTGCCGCGCCGAGCGGCCATAGCGTCCGCTGCCATGCCGGCATCCGCCCAGATCCCCCAGTCGAGGGCCATCACGCGGGTTTGCCCGCCCTGACGGGATTTCGCCCAAGCGTTGAGGTATTCGTTGGCGGCCACGTAATCCACCTGCCCGGCAGGGCGCGTCACGGTGGAGGAGGAGGAAAACAGCACCATCAGGTCGAGGGTGCCATCCGGGAAGACCTGATCCAGCACACGCAGGCCGTTCACTTTGGGCGCGAGTACCTCGGCGATTTGGCGATCTGTCTTGGCCAGAAGGGGGGCGTCGGCAATGTAGCCTGCGCCGTGGAACAGCCCGGTGATGGGGCCAAATGCGGCGCGTGCGGCCTCTGCCGCGTTGCGCATGTCCTGGAGGTTGCAGACATCGGCGCTGAGCGTGAGCACTTCGCCGCGTCCGGTCGCCTCCAGTTTTTGAACGGCGCGAATGCGGGTTGCGATCCGGTCAGCCGGGCTGTGGCGGCGCAGGTAGCGGTCCCATTCGGCACGCGGTGGCAGGGCGTCACGGGACAGGAGCGTGATGCGCGCTTCATACGTCTGCATCAGGTGCTCCGCGATCGTCAGCCCGATGCCGCCGTAGCCGCCAGTGACGAGATAGTGCCCCCCGGTTTGCAGCGGCAGGTCGCTTGCCGTTGGTGCCGCGAGGGGCACCGGGCGATAGTCAAGCTCCAGACGTTTTTCGCCACGCCAAGCAGCGGCGTGGTTGCCGGGTGCGGCCAGCAGCTCTTCGAGCAGGCGCGAGGTGATTGGGGCGGGTTTTGTGCCGGATATGAGGGCAGAAAGGCCCGCAGGGGTTTGCGGCAGCTCAATGTCACAGGTTGCGACGGTGACACCGGGGATCTCGCGCGGGATCACACCCGCGGGGCCGGAGATCATTGCTTTTTCCGGATAGGGCAGGGGCTCGCCACGTACCTGCGCGGCACCGGTGGTCAGCACGCTCAGATGCACCGGATGCGGCAGCTCTGCCTGCGCCAGCGCTTGTCCTAAGGCGGTAAGCGACATCAGCCCCATTTCGATATTGCGATCAAAGAAGGAGGAGCCGGGGCGGTAATCCTCGGTGTCGGTGACCAGCCAGAAATGCGCGATCCGCTGCGGCAGAAGATCCGCCTCGGCCAGATCCGCCAGAAGGGCCTCGGTACCGAACCGGCCTTCTTCCGGGGCCAGTTGATAGACATCGGGCGCAAGCTGCGCATAGGTATCCCCAGCCCGCACGCGGGCCACCCGATGACCGGCGGCAAGAAGAGTCTCGGCGCAGGCGGCGGCCTGTCCGGCGGTGTCTTCAAAGATTAGCCAGGTGTGCGGCTCCAGCGTGAGTTCGTTTTCTACATCCAGCGCGCAATCGGCCAGACGGGGTCGCCAAACCGGGCGGTAGCCCCAATCGGCAATGTCCGCGTGCCGTGCGGGCAAGGCAATCTCGGGCGCTTGCACTGATTTTCCGGGTTCGATGAAGTAGCGGCTACGCTGGAACGCGTAGGTGGGCAGGCTCAGGCGGTTGCGGCGGGCATCGCCCCAGATCTGAGGCCAGTCGGCCTCGACCCCGCAGGCCCAGAGACGGCCGATGATGCCAAAGAAATAGGCATCATCCGCGATATCCTGCTCCGGGTGACGCAGAGAGCTGAGCACCTGACCGGACGCGACCTGAGGCGACATTTGAGCCAAGGCGCTGAGGGCCTTGCCGGGACCGACCTCCAGGTAGACGCGGCCTTTGGTGGTTGCGAGCGTTTCGATGCAATCGGCAAAACGCACGGTATTGCGCAGTTGTTCAACCCAGTAGTCGGCGCTGGTCGCCTGTTCCGGCGTCAGCGGCTGGCCGGTGCGGTTGGACATCACCGGCAGGTTTGGCGGTTGCAGATCGAGACGGCGCAGGAAATCGCCATAGGCCGCGAGAATCGGCTCCAGCATGCGGCTATGGGCGGCGATGTCGATGGGAATACGCTGGAACTCCACATCGCGGGCGCGCAGCGTCTCGGCCAGCGCATCCAAGCGATCATCCGGACCGGATACAGCGGTTAGTTCCGGCGCGTTGACGCTAGCGATGTCGAGATCCGCACCCACAAGCGTCTCGACCTCAGAGAGCGGCAGCGAGATCGACAACATGCCGCCCGGCTCAACCGTGTCAAACAGCCGCCCCCGCAGTTGCACCAGGTCGATGCAATCCTCAAAACTCATGACACCGGCCAGACAGGCGGCAGTGTTTTCCCCCATGGAATGGCCCACCATGGCCGCAGGCCGGACGCCCCAGCTGATCCAGAGCTGCGCCAGCGCATATTCCACGATCATGATGAGCGGCAATTGTACCGAGGGTTTCAGCAGCGCCGCATCAGCGCCTGCCTCCGCGCCGGGGTCCGGCAACCACAGGGCGCGGATGTCGAAATCGAGGCTCTTTTCCAGATGGTCCAGCCCCTGATCCATCCAGTCGGCAAACACCGGCTCCGTCTCATAGAGGTCGCGCGCCATGCCCGCAAATTGTGCCCCCCCGCCGGGGAACATAAACACCACCTCGGGATGCGCACCGAGATGGTCGTGGGTGAAGACCTCACGCGGGTTCGCGGCTTCCAGCATGTCGGCGGCGTCCGTCGCGGTTTCGGCCACCACCACGCGACGTTTGGCAAAGCCGCGGCGGCCTTCCTTGAGGGTGTAGGCCACATCCGCCAGCTCCACATCGGGGTGGGCGCGCAGGTAGGTCGTGAGGTTCTGCGTGTTTGCCTCCAGTGCGGCCTTGGTCTGGCCGGAAATACAAAGCACCTGAAACGGGAAATCGCTTTCCTCGGAAGGCGCACGCACCGGGGCCTCTTCGAGGATCGCATGGGCATTGGTACCGCCGACGCCAAGGGCATTCACAGCAGCGCGCCGGGGGCCCTTGTGCGAAATCCACGGGCACATCGTATCGTTCACTCGGAAGGGCGAGGTTTCAAAGTCGATGGTCGGATTGGGTTTTTCATACCCCAGCGAAGGCGGCAGCGATTTGTTCTCCAGCGCGAGGGCGGTTTTCACAAACCCGGCCACGCCGGCTGCCGTGTCCAGATGGCCGATGTTGGTTTTGACCGATCCGATCCGGCAATAGCCCTTTGCATCGGTGCCATCGCGGTAGGCATCGGTGAGGGCGGCAACCTCAATGGGATCGCCGATATAGGTGCCGGTGCCGTGGCATTCGACGTAATCGATGGTTTCAGGGTTCACCCGTGCAGCCGTCAGCGCCTTGCGCACCGCCGCGGATTGCCCATCCACCGAAGGGGCCAGATATCCCGCCTTGGCCGCGCCGTCGTTGTTGATCGCTGAACCTTTGATGACGGCCCAGATGTGGTCGCCATCGGCCACCGCATCGCTGAGACGCCGGAGCGCCACGGCCCCCGCGCCAGAACCGAACACGGTGCCCTGCGCGCGGTGGTCAAAGGCGTGGCAGTGGCCGTCGGGCGACAGGATTTCGTTTTCCTTGTAGAGGTAGCCGCGCCCCTGCGGCAGTTCGATTGTTACACCACCGGCCAGCGCCATATCGCATTCGCCCTTGCGCAATGCCTCGGCGGCGTAGTGGATCGCCACGAGCGAGGTGGAGCAGGCGGTCTGCACGTTGACCGATGGTCCCTTGAGATCAAAGACATGGCTGACGCGCGTGGTCAGAAAATCCTTGTCGTTGCCGGTATGGCGCAAGAGGAACATGCCCACGTCATCGACCAGATCCGGGTTCGAGCAGATGTTGAAGTAAAAATAGCTGCCCATGCCGCAGCCCGCATAGACACCGACCTGGCCTTTCAGGCTTTCGGGTGTGTGACCGGCATCCTCCATCGCGCCCCATGCGACCTCGAGGAACTTGCGATGTTGCGGGTCGAGGATCGCGGCCTCTTTGGGCGAAAATCCAAAGAACTCCGCGTCAAACTCATCAAATCCTTGTAGCCGGGCGGAAGAGGGCACGTAGTTGGGATCGCGCAAGGTCTCGGCGCGTTCGCCAGCAGCAAGCAGGCTGTCTTCGTCAACGACCTCAATCGACTCGATGCCATCACGCAGATTGGTCCAATACTCGTGAATTGAAGCCGCACCGGGTAAAGTGACAGACATGCCGACCACTGCGATATCGTCGGGGCTGTGGTGATCGAGTTTTGTCATCTTATCCATCTATATCGCCCTGTCTCACGTTGCGTCGGCGGTCGTGCCCATAAGTGTGCGGCGCTCAATGATATTCGCTTAGGTAATGTGGCGGTTCTGCGTTGGCTTTTGTATGTATGAATTACGAAACATCTTGGGCAGCGCTGAGGTGTGATTGTGGTCAAACTGAGGATCTGCGCTGTGGATTATATGGCGCAGCGCTAGTCCATCACCGGATGAGAACGCTCTTTGCTCAGCGGCATATCGAGTGCTTGCCGACCTTCGAACAAAGCTTTGCGTGGCTCAAAATCCCGAGGGTAGAGCTGACGCTCCGCGTACCCCAGAATTGCCCCCGCACACATCCAAGTAATTGGGACCAGCGTGTCGTTTAGCAACATGTCGATCATTGTTGCGCCCAATATGAGCGATATACAAGAAACATAAGGAGAAATTTCCCCCTCTGGCATCCTGCGCAGTGCCAAGTATAGCAACGCAAGCGTGCCTGCCAACAGCCCCATCTCAGCAAGGTAGCCAACCCATCCAAAACTGCCGAAGGTGATAATCCACCGCCCATCAGGGATGGACAGGATACGACCATCTTGTGGATCCCGGATCAGGTTTCTACCCCAAGCCCCCCAGCCGAAAACTGGTTTTTCGGCGGCGCGTTCTAACAATACCTCCTCATTATCAAATCGGTAGCCCAGCGATTGTGCCCGCTCCGGACTGAAATCCTCTACTTGTGTCAGAATCGCGTCGAGCGGAATGACATGCGCGTTTCGTAGCATCGGGTAGACGCAGCCGATCAACGCAATAACCAAGGCCAATTTAACCTGCAAACGGTAGGAGGCCAGCGCGACGATTGGTGTAAAAGCCAACCCATAAGAGAGCGACGCCATGCTTTTGCATAGGACCAGCATGCCGAAGAGATAAAACGCCGCGAGGCACAAGCGGATGCGGTTGTTCTCTTTTGCGACGCGGGCCAGAGATACTGCGGCGATCATGGCGCTGAACATAAAGAGCGCAAGCCATAGCGCATGCGGCAGGAACACAATGGGCCGATAGCCCCCTTGGCGGATCATCTGGGCGAAGTCGTGTTGGAAAAAGCCGTAGATCCAGACGTTCATCTGCGGGCTGAGACGGATTTCGATGAGCGAAGGGATGGAGTAAAACAGACCCGCAATACAGAACGCCAGCAGCAAATCCCGATGAGCGTCAGGCGTGGAAAGATGCCGGCGTGCGATGACGAATGGTATTAAAACAATAACTTGCCCGATCACCACTGAGCCCATATCGCGCCAACGCAAACCGGGAAGTTCGGAGTGATAGAAGATGATCGGTGCGGCGTTTGGGACGGTCTCGAACAAAACACGGTCTGTATTTGTAAGGACCGTCGGGATCGCGCTGAGGACGAAGATGATCATCAAAATGCGCAGGATCAACGGACGTGGCAGGATCGGAACAGGAACCTTCGCCACAAAGAGACATCCGACCAAGGCCATGATGGAACTGATCGAGAATTTGTCGAGATCGGGCACCAGTGGCAGATCGAATGCGGCCACCGGAGGCAGGATCAGATACCCTCCGATGAGGCAGAGCAAGATCGCACGCCGCAAGGGCAGCCGCTGAAAGAATACCAGCGCCGCCACCGGCCACACCAGCAACATCAAGTTCGCAATCGCGTTAGGCACCAGAGCTCGCCTCACTTCGACCCAAATTCACTACTACGGTATACGCAAGAACTGGCACAAGCCCTTAGGGCAGGGGTAATAAAATCAGGCACTTTAGTGATCTGGATCGAGAGCAAGATGAAATTCGCATTTGAAAATCAAGAAATTGAAGTGAACGTGCCGGATGCCGACCAACTGAAGAAGCTCATCAAGGATCGGTTTGATCGCAAGGAAGGTTTTGGCTTGGCGACAGTCAATCTGGACCATCTTGTCAAACTTGCGGGTGATCAGCAGTTTCTGAAGGCCTACCAGCGTCAGGATTTTATCGTCGCCGATGGGCGCCCCATCGTGTGGCTGTCTCGTTTGGCGGATCGCCCGGTCGAACTCGTGCCGGGATCTGACCTGGTGATCCCATTGTGCAAACTTGCGGCAAACGCGGGGGTCAAAGTCGCTCTTGTGGGATCAACCGACCCAATCTTGCAGCAGGTGCAATCCGCGCTGATGCACAAGGTGCCCGGTCTCAATGTGGCTTATGTGCGGGCACCGAGTTATGGGTTTGACCCGCATGGCGAAGAGGCTCGCGACATCCTGAAGGAACTTGCCACGCAAGAGATCAGCCTGTGTTTTCTGGCGCTGGGCGCGCCAAAACAAGAGCAGTTTTCTGAACTTGGCCGCAGCCTTGCACCTCAGACCGGGTTTGCATCCATCGGCGCAGGTTTGGATTTTATTGTCGGGGCACAGCGGCGCGCGCCACGATGGATGCGCAAATTGGCGCTGGAGTGGCTGTGGCGCATGCTGTCCAATCCGATGCGACTCTTTCCCAGATATATGCAGTGCTTTGCTATCCTGCCGGGACAGATTGCGCAGGCCTTGCGTTTACGCGCGGCTTCAAAACCCTGAGAGGTTTGGCACAGATTATTTATACTCAATCAAAGTGCGCTGATTGCCGCGCAGCCGATTGATGTGGAACTCTAACACTCCCAAGGCTTCCGCGAATTTTCCAACAATGGAATAAAACGCTGCCGTGCCCCCCATACGCCGGGACAGGCGCAAGAACTGGAGCAGGTACAAAAGAGCGATTGACCCGGCAAACATTGGCGCTGCCAATAGGGCTGCGGCGGTCATCAGGGGCAATACAGCCCCCCAAAGGAGCGCGCGTCTTGTTTCCTTGACCCAATGGCGTTCTGGTGGAGCGCCATGCAAGAAAGCGCCTTCGGCAAATGCGTGACCCGCGCGTCTGGTGCGTTTCCACCACTGTGAAAAATGCAACATCTGCGCGTCATGCAGGGTCATTTCCAGATCAAGACGCCAGATCTTCCATCCGGCTTGGCGCAAGCGCACGCAGAGTTCTGGCTCTTCACCTGCGATAAGCGTTTCGCGATAGCCGCCTGCATCCTGTAGCGGCCCGCGCCGCATCAAGGCATCACCTCCACAGGCGCGTGCCTCGCCGATTGGGGTGTCCCACTCCCGATCGCAGAGCCTGTTGTAGACACTTTCCTCCGGTGCGCGCTCGCGTCTGCGCCCGCAAACGATCGCAACATCGGGGTGTTGCGCGAGGAAAGCTGCCGCCTGCGGCAACCATTCGGCAGCCAGCACGCAATCCCCATCGACGAATTGCACCAGCCTGCCTTCGGTGGTCTCTCCGAGATGTGCAAGCCCTGCGTTGCGTGCCCGCGCTGCTGTGAAGGGACGCGACATGTCCAACTCCACAACCTCAGCACCGCGCGCCTGCGCGGCGGCGACCGAACCATCAGTCGATCCGCTATCAACATAAATGATCCTGTGAACCTGCCCCTTGAGACTGTCGAGACAAGCCAGAAGACGCGCGCCCTCATTGCGCCCGATGACAATGGCATCAATGGGTAAGGGGGCAGTCATCTTTGCGGGAGTTGTGGTCATGCGCCAGACAATGCGTTGAAAATACCGCCCAATCCTATGCAAGCACCAGCAAAGCGCAAGATGCGCAATGGGTTGGCGGTGCAGGATTGGGGTCAGCCCCCTTTAATAATCCCGTTTGAAGAACACCCCAAGCCCGGTTTCACCTTCGCTATCGGCCTTGCCTGTCACGGTGAGTGACTTGGTGAGGTCAAGGTTGATCGACAACTCGCTGTTGCCCTCTGCGGTCACATTCACATCGGTATAGATGTTATCTGCAAGATACCCACCCAGACCAAGCTGGCCAACGCCGAGGTTGTCGACGCCGATATCGACGTTGTCTGCCCCGGTGCTGTTGCGCAGCGCCTTATTCGCGCCGCCACCTCGGCCACTCAATGTGAGCGCTGAACTGGCCAGACGGGCCAGCGCCAGAGGTGAGATGTCCTGAATGTTGTCACCAAACAGCAGCAGGGCCAGCGCTTCTTCGCTGGGGCGCGGCGGCTCTGATGTGACCTCGATCTGCGGGCTGTCAACCTGACCGGAGATCGAGAGCGTTGCGGTGCCTTGTTCCGTATTGGCGCTGGATACAAATTCCAGATAGGGCTTCAGATCACCCAACAAGGTGATGCGACCCTCATCAAGGTTCAATCGGCGTCCAAGAATATCGAAAGTACCCCGGATCAGGCCGATTTGCCCCGAAGGTGCCAGATTAGAGGTGGTCCCGCGCAGGGTGATCGCACCGCCCAATTCCGCGTTGAGGCCACGGCCTCGGGCAAAAATCTTGTTTGGTGCGTTGATCAACACGTCGAGGGCAATATTGCTGTTGCCTCCTGAACCACCTGACCCTGTCTCAATCAGGCCAGCGCGGGATCTGGTGGCGATTTGCGCGCGGGACTGGCCCTTATGGCGAATGGGCGGGATGGGGGCGGCCGAAACAGCACCACCAGCGGTGTTGAGGTTAAAGCTCGTCTCGCCCACATCAATACGGCCCGTGAGGCTACTGTTTCCCGCAAGTGGCCCCGACAGGCGCAACTGTCCCCCAAGCGAGGTGTCATAGGAGAGGTTATCGGTCAAAACCACGTCGGATAGTGAAATGCGCAAGTCACCCGAGTAGGGCGCGCTAAGAGATACGGGACCATTGACCTGCACGCGACCGCCATCGCGAGGGCGGGCGGAGAGAGCAAGCGAGGCGGAGCCGTTGTTCAGCGCGATGCGGGTAGAAATGCCATCAATGGCCTGTGCGGCCTGTGGCAGAACCAGTTGTGTATCGGATGTGGTCACTGTGCCGCTGAGTGAATTGAGCTGTGCCGGGCCGCGCAGGGCCAGATCAAATCGGGCAAGCCCTTTGATAAGATTGGGTTTCAAAAAGGCGTTGGCGCCCTCCAGACGCAGAGAACCTTTGGCGGTGATATCCGCAATGGACTGGGTCTCATCCCATGTGCCGGCAACGCGAGAGTCGATCCCAAGCGGACCGTCAGCGGTGCTCTCGATCGTCCACACCCCGTCGGCGCGGCTGGCATCCCCCTTGGCAGTGAGGACCCCGTCGAGCCCAGGTACAATTTGTTGCAGTTGTCGTACCACAGCGTCGTAATTCACGCGAGCAGAGCCGTCAGCCTCATCGAACTGGCCGTCCACTTTGGCAGAGGCACCCGCTGGGCCGGTGATTTCACCACCGCCCTTCCATTCTCCTGAGCGCCGGGTCGCAGAGATATCGGCTGAGGCTTGACCGGGTAGGGTGGGCGCATAGGCGCGCACATCCGCCACCTCAGCTTTTAGGTCGAGATCAACATCGCCAGAGCTTTCCGTAAAAGCACCATCAAACCGCGCGGTGGTTTCACCGGGGGCGGTCACATCGCCTTCTGCTTGCCATTGCCCATCGCGTCGGGTTGCGGTCAGTTTTGCTGTCGCTTCGCCTTTGATTGAAGGGACAAATTGTTCGACCCGTGCGATCAAAGTCGAAAGATCAAGATCAACGGCACCGTCTGTTTCGCTAAAGCCGCCTTTGATGCGTGCGCGTGCGCCGCCGGTTGCGCTCACATAGGCTTGGCCCGTCCATTGTGCCTCACGTCGGCTTGCGGTGCCTTCGGCAATCAGTGGCGCGTCGGCCAGTTGTGGCGCAAAGGCCTCTGGCGCGCCGACAAAAGCCTCAAAGCCAAAGTCAGCCGCCCCGGCGAGGGTAAAGCTGCCGTCCAGATCCATTGAGGTTTTACGCGGCCCGCGCAATTCCACGGTGCCATCAAGACGGTCTCCGGTGCGGTCGAAATTCGCGGCCAGTGTCAGTGGACCGGGAAGTTCCGCCACAAAACGCTCGAGTTTGGCGAGCTTGGCATCCAGGCGCAGCGCGCCTTCGCCACTGTCCAGCGTCCCTTGCCCGTTGGCAGTTACTTCGGCGGTTTTTAAATCGAACTGGTCAATGCGCAGCCCTGCTGTATCACGTGCGGCGACCAACTTTAGCGTGCTATCGCCCACCAAAAGTGGGTCCACATCCGCGATGCCAGTGCCAAGATCCTGCCCGAGCAGTGACAGATCCACACCAAATGCCCCACTGAGCGGTTGGTAATGCCCTGTGACATCTGCGGTGGCAGCACCCGACAGATCCAGCCCGGCAATGTCGGAAAAGCGGGTCAGGTTTTCCGCCTCAAGCGCCAGTTCGGTTGCGATACGTACGTCGCCCTCGACGCCGTTAAATCTCAGTTCTCCCCGTGCGGCATATGTATCGCCTTGCAGGTCGAGGTCACGGATCAGGAAATCCGCACCATCTTCGGTGGTCAGACGCGCACTCAGCGTCAGATCGCTGCCTGTTGCTGCCGCAAGGGCTGGATCTGCAAGAACAAATCCATTGAGACGGGCATCAAGGGCACCATCCAGCGCGAAACCTGCGCTTTGATCCAATTCGCCCGCGGCGCTGATGACAGCGCGTTTGATGCTCATGTTCGGGGTGCGCAGGCTGTCGAGTTCTGCGTTGATGGTCCAGTTTTCGCCTTCGGGCTTTTTCAAATCCATGGTGACGGCAGCAACGGTGGTGTCTGCGCCCGAAACCGGCAGGATCACAGCGGCTTGACCCTGCGGTGGCGTGATGGCGGCCTTGAGGTTGGCGGTCTGCAAGTTGCCACCCTCAAGCAACAGCGCCCCGGTCATTTGCAATGCACGGGTGCGCAGGACGAGATTGTCCAGTTCAACGCCACCGGAAGCCAAGGTGCGCCCTTTCACGTTGGCGCGCAGGCCGGGGCCAAAGAACGGGCGATAATCCGGTGGCAGGAGCGGGTCGATATTGCCGCCCAGATCAGCGGCGAATGCCAGTCCTGCCTCTGCGCCACCCGCCACATCCGCAAATCCCGCGAGACTGACGGTGCCGGTGATCCGGTCGTTACCATTGGTGGCAAAACCGATGTCTGCGGTGAAATCGGCCAGTGGCCCTTCGCCCTTTACCGCGAGGCTCAGATCCGGACGGCCGGGAAGGTCCATGACGGTCGACAACAGCCCGCCAGCTGCCTCGTTCAAGGCGAGATCCAGTGCCAGTTGCTCTGTCGAGTTTGCGAATGAGGCCTTCAGCGTCAATGCATCACCACGCCGGTCCAGCCGCGCGACGCGCAGGCTGGTATCCAATGCACCATCAGCGAGAGTCAGCGCGCCATTAACGGATAGGGCCGCTTCTTGCCCGGCAAGTTCCTCGCCCAGCAGGATTTCATTGGCTGAGATTTCGCCAATTTCCAGCGCTACGGGTAATTCAGGCAGTGAAAAGGGCGTGGCTTCTGGTGTGGGCAGGTCCGGGTCAGCAGGCAGCGATTTGGGGCTGCGCTCGACGATGATACGATCCGCCTTGAGGTGGTTCACAGAGAAACGTCCGCGCACCAATGCCAGACGATTCCAATCCAGTTCGGCCCCTTCCACTGTCAGCCAGACGCCGTCCTCGTCGGACACTGTCAGTTTGGCGATCTTGGCTTGTGAGGAAAATGCGCCCTCCAGCCCCTGCACGCTAATGGCGCGGCTATCGCCGGAAAGCGTGTCCTCCAAGAACGATACCAGAAGGCCACCGGACTCGGAGGCGTCCTGCGCCATCAGGGACACCGGTGTCAGCGCGGTGCTGGCGGTCAGGCCGCCGATGACAATGAGGCTGCGGAACTTATGTTTCAAAACGCCTGTCCTATGCCAATGTAAAACTGCAAGCCGTCGTCAGTGTCGCCAGAAACGGGCATCGCAAGATCCAGTCGGATGGGGCCAATCCCGGTTACATCGTAGCGCAGGCCGATCCCGGCACCCGCATGATATTCGCTGTCGCCACTGATAAAGCTGTTCTGGTCTACAAACCCTACATCATAAAAGCCCACCAGCGAGATGCTGTCGGTGATACGCCCGCGCACCTCGCCGGAAAGGGCGAGGTAGGACCGCCCGCCAGCGGTGCCACCGGGCGTGTCGATGCCAAGCGACTGATATTCTTGCCCCCGCACGGACCCGGCCCCGCCCGAAAAATAGAGGAAGGTTGGTGATACATCACTGGGGTCAGGACCAACAATGGATCCCAGTTGCACCCGCCCCGCGAGCACCACGCGATCAGAACTGCCAAGCGCCTTATAACCACGCGCGTCGATATTGATCTGCACACCCGGATCGCCACCGGAAATCCCGACAAAGGGGACGATTTCCCCGTCCAGATAATACCCGGAAGTTGGGTTGGTCTTGATGTCGCGCTTGTCTTTTTCGCCCCGCAGACGCGCAGCGAGGTATTTAAACTCGCGGTTATTGCCATAGGCGTCATCTGCTTTCACGTAGCGCAACCCCAGAGCGCCCTCGACGAAGGTTGTATCGGAGACCGTGCGCCGCACCCCGATGGCTGCGGTTGCGCTGCGGGCCGAATAATGCTCCTCACGCAGTTGTTCGAGTGCGCCGACATAAAACAGGGTTCGGTCTGTCCCAAGAGCGGCGGGGCGGTCAAGGCGAGCAGTGATGCTGCTGTCGATGTCGCTGGTGCCAATACCGCTGACCGACAGATCGATTTTCAAACGTTCCGCAGCCCCAAACAGGTTGCGGTGCATCCAACTGGTGCTCAGTTCCATCGCCTCGGACGAAGAAATCTCCACCCCAAAGGTGAAACGACGTTTGGGCAGATCTTCTACTTCGGCGATGAAATCGAGCGATCCATCTGGGTTCGGGGTTTCGGCCTGTCGTAGCGCAACGGTTGAAAATGCGCCGGTACGACGCAGGCGATTGGCCGCCTTGGCAACGAGGTCAGGGTGATACGTGTGCCCGGTTGCAAAACCTGCAATGCGCTGCATGGCCTCACGTCGCACGTCAGACTCGCCTTTTATCCTGAGCTTGCCCAAGCGCAGTTGCGGTCCCGGTGCGATCCGGAGTTCTGCGTCCAGCCGATGTTTGACGGCATCTGCAGTGATCGACTGGCTGGCCAGTTCAGCCTTGGCGTGGCCCGCACGATCCCATGCGCTCAGGCCTGCGGTCGCGGCTTCCTGAATAGCGCCGGTGCTGGCCGGTTGTCCGGGTGCAAAATTTTCAGGCAAGGTGGCCGTAGCGCCCGTCGGCAAAGGAGCAACCTCCGCGCGGCCAAACACAAATGCAGGCCCCGGATCGACGGTGATGGCGATATCTTTGATGGCCTTGGGCGGGTTGAGCAAGTTGATTGCTGCGGCCTCGCGACCATCAATTCGGATGTTCACCACCGGTGCAAAATACCCGGCATCATAGAGCACCTGCACCAACGTGCGATAATCAGACAGAGAGGCGGCGATGACTTCTTGAATTTCTGAGTTGCTGCCAAGTCCCAGTGCTGCGCTGGACGCACGCAACCGGTCGGTGAGGTCCTCAGTTGCTTTGGGGGCGGTGAGATTTGCCTCAAGCGCAATCAACGGGGCCGTATGCAATGCTGCGCTAAAGCCGATTGCCAGTGAAAGAGGACGCAGGGCGCGACACAGGGTCAATGCGGTCCGGCGCGAATGGCGAAAGCTGATCATGAAGTCTCCGGCAGCGGGCAATCGTATGAACTGTTGGGCCGCGGTTGGCTAAAACCGGCGCACGGCATATGCGTTTGACGCTACACGCTTGACCTGCGCCGTAAAACCTCCGCCCGCAGAATGGTTCTACGTGAGGTTGCGATGTGGGCCTGTGGTGGCGGAAATTTGCCGATCACGCGCCTGAGTGCATGGCGCGCGCCACATCTAGCATACGGGCCGAAAACCCCCACTCGTTGTCGTACCAGCCAAAAGTCCGCAATTGTTGACCACCGACCATGCGGGCCTCTGGTGCGGCGATGATCAGCGACTCTGGACGCGCGCGCAGATCGGAGGAGACCAGAGGTTGTTCGGTCCAGCCGAGAATGGGGGAATGCGCGGCGGCGTCTTTGAGCGCAGCCAGCAAGCGTGCCTCTTCCCAGTCGCTTTGGAGGGAGGCCACCAGATCCACCGCAGAGACACTGGCGGTGGGAACCCGCACAGCCGCGCCCGAAATGCGCCCGGCCAGATGGGGTAGGACAACATCGATCAGATGCGTGGCAGAGGTTGTGGTGGGCACCATGGACTGCGCGCCACCACGCGATCTGGCGAAATCACCGCGCGGGGTGTCCACCATAGGTTGGGAGTTGGTATAGCAATGGATCGTCGTCATGTGACCGGTTTCAATCCCCGCGACCTCATCGACCAGTTGCACAAGACCGGCCACCGCATTGGTGGTGCAGGACGCATTTGACACGATCTGCGCACCGGCGAGCGCATCATCATTCACACCATAGACCACAGTGACCTCCGCCGCAGGGGAAGGCCCGGAAATCAGGACTTTGCTCGCTCCGGCCGTTAGGCCACGTTCTGCCAGATCCGTGGTGCGCGCGATGCCAGTACATTCCATCAGGAGATCAACGCCAGAGAGGTCCAGATTGGTCACATTGGCTTGCTGATGGAGCGGGATACGCCTCCCATCAATACAGAGCGCACCGTCGTCCAGCGAGACTTCGCCGGGGTAGGGGCCAAATGTACTGTCGTATTGAAACAGATAGGCGCACATCTCAGGATCGGTGATGTCGTTGATGCAAGCCACCTCAATCCCGGAGCCACGTGGGCTGGTCAGGATCTGACGTAAGATCGTGCGGCCAATACGGCCGAATCCGTTGATCACTATCTTCATGCACAAAGCTATGGCAGCGCTTTTTGCGTCCGGCAATCCACCCGCACAATAATGCGTATCGCTTGATACAATTGCCTTGGTGGCAAAATAGGTAACCATTTGCGACAGGATGGGGACCGATTCCGTCTTGCGTCAGATGCGGCCCGCTGGTAGCGTCCGCCGCAGTACATGGGAGAACCGATCCAAGGCGTCACAGGCCGAGGAATTCGGTGCCGAAGGAGCAACCGCCCCGGAAACTCTCAGGCCAAAAGGACCGTGTGCGCGTAACTACTCTGGAGAGGGCCCGGCCAGACCGGGACGCCGAAGGGATAACGATCTCAGGCGAAGGGACAGAGGGGGCATCAAAGCGCGCAGGCGGAGCCTGTGCAAAACCTTGGATGCCGGATGCCAAACGACGCGTTGACATGTTGTGATTTGACCGCACCGGCCGCAGACGCGGAAGGCAGGCCGAAATGTCGGATCTGAAG
The DNA here is from genome assembly GCF_001681715.1 of Tritonibacter mobilis. Taxonomy (GTDB): domain Bacteria; phylum Pseudomonadota; class Alphaproteobacteria; order Rhodobacterales; family Rhodobacteraceae; genus Epibacterium; species Epibacterium mobile. The sequence continues at coordinate 67,072 of NZ_LNWY01000006.1, forward strand.
ACCACCCCCCTTACTGAATTGCACGAAAGCCTCGGGGCCAAGATGGTGCCCTTTGCAGGCTATTCCATGCCCGTGCAATATCCGCTGGGGATCATGAAGGAACACACCCATACGCGCGAAAAGGCCGGGCTTTTTGATGTCAGCCACATGGGGCAGGTGATCCTGCGCGGTGAGAGCTACGAGGCCGTCGCAAACGCCTTTGAAAAACTGGTGCCGATGGATGTGCTGGGGCTTTCTGAGGGGCGTCAGCGCTATGGTCTGTTTACGAATGATGCTGGCGGCATCGAGGATGATCTGATGTTTGCCAACCGTGGCGACCATCTGTTTGTCGTCGTGAACGCCGCCTGCAAAGACGCCGACATCGCCCGTATGAAAGCCGCACTGGAACCTGAAATCAGCGTCGAGCCAGTCACCGACCGTGCGCTTGTGGCCCTGCAAGGCCCCGCTGCCGAGGCGGCACTGGAGGCGTTGGTGCCCGGTGTTGCGGCGATGAAATTCATGGATGTGGCGACACTTGACTATGCGGGGGCCGAGCTGTGGATTTCGCGGTCCGGCTACACCGGCGAAGACGGGTATGAAATCTCCGTACCCGAGGCAGTGGCGGCGCAGTTTGCCAGTGCGCTGCTGGAGCAGCCCGACGTTGAGGCGATCGGCCTTGGTGCGCGGGACTCGCTGCGGCTTGAGGGTGGTCTTTGCCTTTATGGCCACGACATCGACACCGAAACGCGCCCGTTTGAGGCCGCACTGGGCTGGGCCATCCAGAAGGTACGTCGCCCGGATGGCGACCGCGCGGGCGGCTTTCCCGGTGCGGATGCGGTCTTTGCCGATCTCGGCGGGAATGCTCCGCGCAAGCGTGTGGGACTGAAGCCCGAAGGTCGCGCGCCGATGCGCGAAGGCGTTGTGCTTTATGCCGCTGCCGAAGGGGGCGCGCCGATCGGTACCATAACCTCTGGTGGCTTTGGTCCAACCGTGGGCGGCCCTGTCGCTATGGGCTATGTAACGGCAGAGCACGCAGCCCTTGAGACCCAGATATTCGGTGAGCTGCGCGGCAAGCGCGTGCCGGTCACCGTCGCAAAACTGCCCTTTGTGGCAGCCAACTTTAAACGCTGAACACCCGTCCCCGAAAAGAACGGCCAACACAGGAAGAGAACCCATGAAATATACCGAAGAACACGAATGGCTGCAGGTCGAAGGCGAGATCGTGACCGTTGGCATCACCGCGCACGCGGCAGAGCAACTGGGCGATGTGGTCTTTGTTGAACTGCCCGAAGTCGGCAGCGAAGTCTCCAAAGACGATGAGATCGTGGTGATCGAATCCGTCAAAGCGGCCTCCGACATTCTTGCGCCTCTGGACGGTGAAGTTGTCGAAGTGAACGAGGCCATCGTGGACGCGCCCTCCAAGGTCAATGACGACCCTGAAGGCGAGGCGTGGTTCTTCAAGCTCAAGGTCTCCGACATGTCTCCGATGGACGACTACATGGACGAAGCCGGCTACAAAGACTTCATCGGCTGATGTTTCCGGGCCCGCCGCCATCCGGCGCGGGCCCGTCTTTTACCTGCGAGGGCATCACCGGGCGCGCCCGACCCGTTGTTGCATGCCTTTGATCCCGAGATCTGACAGACCCTGAAGGAGGCAAAAGATGCCTTTCGAACCGACAGATTACCTTCCCTATGATTTTGCCAATCGGCGTCACATCGGCCCCTCGCCCGAGGAAATGGCCGAGATGCTCAAGGTGGTTGGTGCCGACAGCCTTGATGCGCTGATCGACGAGACCGTGCCGAAATCCATCCGTTTGAAAACGGCGCTGGACTTTGGTCGCCCGATGTCCGAGCGCGAGTTGCTGTTTCACATGCGTGAGGTCGCAGGCAAGAACAAGATGATGACCTCGCTGATCGGTCAGGGCTATCACGGCACCGTGACCCCGCCCGCGATCCAGCGCAACATTTTGGAAAATCCCGCGTGGTACACGGCCTATACGCCCTACCAGCCCGAGATCTCGCAGGGTCGCCTTGAGGCGCTGTTGAACTTCCAGACGATGATTTCGGATCTCACCGGTCTGGAGATCGCCAACGCATCGCTGCTGGACGAGGCAACCGCCTGCGCCGAAGCGATGACCATGGCGGAGCGCGTGTCCAAGTCGAAGGCAAAGGCCTTCTTTGTGGACCGCGACTGCCACCCGCAGAACATCGCGGTGGTAAAAACCCGCGCCGAACCGCTGGGGATCGAGGTGATCGTTGGCAACCCCGACAAGATGGACCCCGAAGCGGTCTTTGGTGCGCTGTTCCAGTATCCGGGCACCTATGGCCATGTGCGTGACTTCACCGATCACATCGCCAAGCTGCATGAGCACAAGGGCATCGCCGTTGTTTCGGCCGACCCGATGTCGCTGACTCTGTTGAAAGAGCCGGGCGCGATGGGGGCGGATATCGCAGTTGGCTCCACCCAGCGTTTTGGCGTGCCGGTGGGCGCAGGTGGACCGCACGCAGCCTATATGGCGACCAAGGACGCCTATAAACGCAACATGCCGGGCCGCATCGTCGGCGTGTCTGTCGACGCACATGGCAACAAAGCCTATCGCTTGTCGCTGCAGACGCGCGAACAGCATATTCGCCGCGAAAAGGCGACCTCCAACGTCTGCACCGCGCAGGCGCTGCTGGCGGTAATGGCGTCGATGTATGCAGTTTTCCATGGCCCCAAAGGTCTGCAGGCAATCGCGCAGCGCATTCATCGCAAGGCCGTGCGTCTGGCCAAAGGTCTTGAGGAAGCAGGCTTCAAAGTTGACCCGCAGGCGTTCTTTGACACCATCACCGTGGATGTCGGCCCGCTGCAGGCGGCGGTGATGAAATCCGCCGTTGATGAGGGCATCAACCTGCGTCGCGTGGGTGAAACCCGTGTGGGGATCTCTGTCGATGAGACCACGCGCCCCGAGACCATCGAGGCGGTCTGGCGTGCCTTTGGCATCGTGCGCGCAGATGACAATTTCAGCCCCGAGTACCGGGTGCCTGAGAACATGCACCGCAAGACGGAATATCTGACGCATCCTATCTTCCACATGAACCGGGCCGAGACCGAGATGATGCGCTACATGCGTCGCCTCGCGGACCGCGATCTGGCGCTGGACCGGGCGATGATCCCTCTTGGCTCCTGCACCATGAAGCTGAACGCGGCGGCGGAAATGATGCCGCTGAGCTGGCCGGAGTTTTCGACCATCCACCCCTTCGCACCTGCGGATCAGCAGGAAGGCTATGGCGAACTGGTCACCGATCTGTCCTCGAAGCTCTGCGATATCACCGGCTATGATGCGATCTCCATGCAGCCGAACTCCGGCGCGCAGGGGGAATATGCGGGACTGCTGACCATCGCTGCCTATCATAAGGCGCGCGGTGAGGGGCATCGCAACATCTGTCTGATCCCGATGAGCGCCCATGGTACCAACCCGGCGTCGGCGCAGATGGTGGGCTGGAAAGTGGTTCCGGTAAAGTCCGACGAAAAGGGCGATATCGACCTTGAGGACTTCCGCGCCAAAGCAGAAAAACATGCCGAGCACCTTGCGGGCTGCATGATCACCTATCCCTCGACCCATGGTGTGTTTGAGGAAACAGTGCATGAGGTTTGCAAGATCACCCATGAATCGGGCGGTCAGGTTTATATTGATGGTGCCAATATGAACGCCATGGTGGGCCTCAGCCGCCCGGGCGATCTGGGCGGTGACGTCAGCCACCTGAACCTGCACAAGACCTTTGCCATCCCGCACGGCGGCGGCGGCCCCGGCATGGGACCGATCGGGGTGAAATCGCACCTGATCGAGCATCTGCCGGGCCATCCGGAAACCGGCGGCGTTGAGGGGCCGGTGTCGGCGGCACCTCTGGGGTCGGCCTCGATCCTGACCATCTCCTGGGCCTATTGCCTGATGATGGGCGGCGCGGGCCTGACGCAGGCGACCAAGGTGGCGATCCTGTCGGCGAACTACCTCGCGAAGCGACTCGAAGGGGCCTATGACGTCCTCTATAAGGGGCCGACCGGCCGGGTTGCGCATGAGTGCATTCTGGATACCCGTCCCTTTGCCGACAGTGCGGATGTGACCGTTGACGATGTGGCCAAGCGCCTGATGGACAGCGGTTTCCATGCGCCGACCATGAGCTGGCCGGTTGCGGGCACGTTGATGGTGGAGCCGACGGAATCGGAAACCAAAGCTGAGCTGGACCGTTTCATTGAGGCGATGCTGTCAATACGCGACGAGATCAAGGCCGTCGAAGCAGGCGAGATGCCGCGCGAAAACAACGCGCTGAAGAACGCCCCGCACACGATGGAAGATCTGGTGAAAGACTGGGATCGCCCCTATTCGCGCGAACAGGGCTGCTTCCCTCCGGGGGCCTTCCGCGTCGACAAATATTGGCCGCCGGTCAACCGCGTCGACAATGTCTACGGCGACCGCCATCTGGTGTGCACCTGCCCACCGATGGACGACTACGCCGAAGCGGCAGAGTAACACCCTCACCACATAGCGGTCTGTGATCGCTCCCGCAAAGCCCTCCCCTCCGGGAGGGCTTTGTTCGTCTGCAGCCACGCCATGCGTCCATCCTATGGGAGAGGTAAGTACGACCTTCGCAGCGGTGAGCTATCCTCCTGCGCGCGCCGGAGACGACGCTATTTCAGTGACCGAATTGAAAATTTTCTTAAAATGGAGAGAACATAATTTGTGCGACCGAAAGAAAATCCATGAACCCTGTCACCGCCGACCTTGGGGTCTACCGCATGTTGCGGGGCCATACGCAGGGTGTCGTTCCGTCGCATAAATCCCTGCGGGAGCAGAATGCCCCGCAGGAAGCAGGGGACGCTTTGACGACTGGCAAGTCAAGGGGGATGGCATTCGCCATACAGCGCGAGCAAGCGTTGAACCAGCAGGAATTCGTCCTACACGACCCTGATTTAAAACAGAAATCTGTTACAGTCATCGAACATGAAGATATAACGTCGAGCTGCGCAGGCAGCATTGCGCAATCCCGGTATTTACAAGGTCTCATATCGGGTAGCGTTGAAGGGCCGATCCCGATGAGTGCCTTGATCGCGCGCCAGAACTATGAACGCGCAAAAAAGATACTGGCTCCGTAGCGATAGGCGATCTCCTGTGTCTGGATGAAATACCTAAAAGCCTATTGACCGCGCCCGAAGCCACGTTTTCTCAAGTATAATTCCTTTGACCCCCAAATTGGGAAGTCTCGACCCGACACGCAGGTGGAAAGGAACTGAGATGATTACAGCAATGCGCCCCTATTCTGGTGTGCCCTCGAGCAATATCACGCCGGTTGTCTTTACCGTGACAGATACGGTGGCTCTGTCGTCGAATGGTAGCGGCGCCACGGGTGCTGAGTTTGCCAACAGTCGCTTGGGCAATTTCCTGAGTGATGACCCAGCGCCAAAAGATCGTGATCTGGATTCACTGTTCAGCAGCGATAGCCTTGCAGCCTACGACAGCGCATCTGCCGTGCCTTCGTCTGAGAATGCGATCCGAGCAGAAGGGCCCTTGCCACCGCTGCCAGACGCACTCGACCCGATCAGCCTGCCTCCGCTGGAGAATTTGCTGAATAGTCAGATGCGGCAGCAAGCTGCGGATGCGCAGGATAATGTCTTTCGTGGCATTTCCTCAGGCAGTTTTGCACAGGAAATGTATACCAATACTCAAGATGTCTTATCCCGGATTGCCGCCTGAACGAACTGTTGGTGACGCACCAAATGAAAACGCCCGGAGAAACATCTCCGGGCGTTTGTTCTTTTAGCGTGTGTTGCCTATCAGCTCGCTAGCGCGCTGTTGCAGCGGCCACAGGTGCCCGGATGGGCGTGCGTGCCCACATCTGGCAGGATCTTCCAGCATCGCTGGCACTTCTCGCCTTCGGCTTTTTCAAAGACAACCGAGACCCCTTCGATTTCCGGCAGACGATAGGCTTCTGCCGGACTTGGGTCATTGGTCAACTGCACGCCAGAGGTGATGCAGACATCGGCAAAGTTCACCGACTCCAGCGCCGCCAAGACATCCGCCTCGCGCACATGCACCACGGGCGCAGCCTCTAGCGACGCACCGATCACCTTATCTGTACGCTGAACCTCAAGGGCAGCTGTCACAACGCGACGCGCCTGACGCACCTTGGCCCATTTGGCGGCCAGAGGTTCGTTAATCCAGTCGCGCGGCGTGTCCGGCATATCCACCAGATGAACCGAGCTGTCCTCGCCGGGGAAGCGCTCCAGCCAGACCTCTTCCATGGTAAAGACGAGGATCGGCGCGAGCCACGTGGTGAGACGGTGGAACAGGATATCCAGCACCGTGCGTGCGGCGCGGGCGTTCAACGTGTCGCCATCGCAATAGAGCGCATCCTTGCGGATATCGAAGTAGAAGGCCGACAGATCGACGGTGGCAAAGTTAAAGATCGCTTGCCACACACCGTTGAAATCAAACGCTTTATAGCCCGCTTTCACGGTGTGATCGAGTTCGGCCAGGCGGTGCAGTACCCATTGCTCCAGCTCGGGCATATCTGCAGGCTCTACCCGCTGATCCTCGCTGAAATCACTGAGGCTACCGAGCATGTAGCGCATGGTGTTGCGCAGGCGGCGGTAGCTGTCGGCAGTGCCTTTGAGGATCTCCGCACCGATCCGCTGGTCGGCGGTGTAGTCGGTCTGGGCCACCCATAGACGCAGGATGTCGGCGCCGTATTGCTTGACGATTTCCTCGGGCACGATGGTGTTGCCGAGGCTCTTGGACATTTTCATGCCCTTCTCATCCAGCGTGAAGCCATGCGTCACCACGTTGCGATAGGGCGCGCGGCCCTTGGTGGCAGAGGCCTGCAGCAACGAGGAATGGAACCAGCCGCGGTGCTGGTCGGTGCCTTCCATATAAACGTCGGCAATCCCGTCCTTGGTGCCATCTTCGCGGTCGCGCAGCACAAAGGCATGGGTGGAGCCGGAATCGAACCACACGTCGAGCACGTCGAACACCTGCTCATAGTCATCCGGGTTCACGATCCCGTCGAGCACCTTGGCTTTGAAACCGTCCTCATACCAGACATCCGCGCCGCTTTCTTCAAAGGCAGCAGTGATGCGGGCGTTTACCTCCGCATTGCGCAGAAGATAGTCCGCATCCGTAGGCAGTGCGCCCTTTTTGGTGAAGCATGTGAGCGGAACGCCCCACGCGCGTTGGCGTGACAGCACCCAGTCCGGGCGGTTCTCAATCATCGAATAGAGACGGTTGCGGCCGGTCTGCGGGGTCCATTTCACCAGTTCGTCGATGGAACGCAACGCGCGCTCGCGGATTGTGTCGCCATAGTCGCCCATGCCGTCATCCAGCTTGCGGTCCACACCCGCAAACCACTGCGGGGTGTTGCGATAGATGATCGGTGCCTTGGAGCGCCAAGAGTGCGGATAGCTGTGCTTGATCTTGCCGCGCGCCATCAGCCCGCCAACTTCGACCAGCTTGTCGATGATCGCCTTGTTCGCGTCGCCTTCGCCACCCTTGCGGTTGAGGATGTATTTGCCGCCAAAGAACGGCAGGTCGGCACGGAAGCCGCCATCGTCCATCACGTTATAAGTGATGACCTGCTCCAGCATCCCAAGATCACGGTAGAGTTCAAACTCCTCCATCCCGTGGCTGGGCGCGCAGTGCACAAAGCCGGTGCCTTCGGTGTCGGTCACAAAATCAGCAGCGCGGAAGTCGCGGATATCATCCCATTCACCGTTGGCACCTTCGGCCCCGGCGAGCGGGTGGGCGAGGCTGACCTGCTTCAATTCTTCTGTAGTTACGTCACGCAAGCGGGTCCATTGGTCATCCTCCAAACGCGCGCGCTTGAAAACATCAGCCGCCAGATTATCCGCCAGCACATACTTGTCGCCGACATTGACCCAGCATTCCTCCGGCGTGCCGCTCACCTTATAGAGGCCATAGGCAATATCATCGCCGTATACTACTGCCTTGTTTGATGGCATGGTCCAGGGGGTGGTGGTCCAGATTACGACGTAAGCATCTTCGAGGGAAGGTCCACGCGTATCCTGTTCGTTTAACGGAGTTTTCCCGGGGCCAACAGCGCCCAGCCTGCTTGGCGCATCAACCACCTTGAACTTCACCCAGATGGTGAAGCTTTCCTTGTCGTGATACTCGACCTCGGCCTCGGCCAGCGCGGTTTTTTCAACCGGCGACCACATCACGGGCTTGGAGCCCTGATAGAGCGTGCCGTTCATCAGGAATTTCATGAACTCCTCGGCGATCACCGCCTCGGCATGATAATCCATGGTGATGTAGGGATTTGGCCAGTTGCCGGTGATGCCCAGACGCTTGAACTCCTCGCGCTGGATGTCGATCCAGCCCTCGGCGAACTTGCGGCACTCCTGACGGAATTCGATGACCGGCACCGCATCCTTGTTCTTGCCCTTCTTGCGGTACTGCTCTTCGATTTTCCATTCGATCGGCAGACCGTGGCAATCCCAGCCCGGCACATAGCGGCTGTCAAAACCCATCATCTGATGCGAGCGGACGATCATGTCCTTGATGGTCTTGTTCAGCGCATGGCCAATGTGCAGATGGCCGTTTGCATAGGGGGGGCCGTCGTGCAGGACGAAAGGCTGGCGGCCTTCCTTTTCGCGCAGACGATCATAGACGCCGATCTCCTCCCAGCGTTCCAGCCATGCGGGCTCGCGCTTGGGCAGGCCTGCGCGCATGGGGAAATCGGTTTTGGGAAGGTTCAGCGTGTCTTTGTATTCGGGCGTGGCTTCGGTTTTTTCGGCGCACATATCGGTGGCGTCCTTTTGCATCAACGGGTCGGTTTGGGGATATTCGGTTCGGTGCGATCACTCAAGCACCTTTGCCCGGCGTCTCGTCTACTCAGAGCGCCGGGTTTATAATTCGAATAATGATGGCCACACGTCGTGTTGCAGTCGGTGTCATGAGGGCGCTTATAGGGGCTTGCGGCGCAAGGGTAAAGTGCGTCTGCGGATCCAGCAGGGTGCGACGCTATGCGCCCCTTTTTGCAGGGCGTTTTTATTATTACCTTGAGGGCGCTATCAGAGCGGAGCGGAGAGACTATGCAGGACGCGCATCCATTGGCTCGTTTCGACATTACGACGGATGATATCCGGCGTGTCGTGCGCGTCTTTTACAGCGAGGTACGGCGTCATCCTGTCATCGGGCCAGTGTTCGCGGCGCATGTCTCCGATTGGCCGGAACATGAGGCAAAAATCGCCAATTTCTGGCGCAATGCTATCCTGCGCGAACGGGTCTACGATGGGTTCCCGATGCGAGAGCATCTGGCCCGTCCAGATGTGAAGCCAGAGCATTTCCCCATTTGGCTCGGTTTGTTTCACAACGTGCTCAATCGTGAACTCAGCGCTGAGCAGGCCGTGCAGTGGGGGCATCTGGCAGATCGTATAGGCGAAGGGTTTCGCACCGGCATTGAATCGATGCGTCAGCCAAAGGGGGAGCCACCGCGGTTGATCTGAATGTCTCGGATAGCGCGGAGGCGCATTCCATAAAGAAACCGCCGGAGGGGACCCTCAGGCGGTTTGAAATAGCGAGCGGGCTGGCGAGGAAACGCGGGCTGGCTTGCTGTACTGATTTGAGCATGACTGGCGTGCTTGCGGGTGGGCTGGATATCTACCGGGCTGGCTGGCGAATGCTGGCGGGCGAGGGAGATGTCTGGCGAACTGGCTGGCTTGGCTGGCGTTTGCTCAAATCACTTGGCTGCCCTGCGATCAGGCAGCTTCGTTTTCAAAATGACCGCACCAGTCATCTTTTTTGACAACGGGCCAGTACCCACGCTCTGCTGCTTCTGGTTGAAATACCGGCGGGTTGAAGCGGCACAGACCGGCGTTTTCCAGCGTCTGTTCATTGTTGGCTTTGTGGTCTTCATAGAAGGCACAGCTGCTGCATGCGGAAGTAGTCATATCACTCTCCTTGGCTGAACGGCCCTAAGGGCAGGGCCGTGTTTGGCTCTGTAACTTAGATAGATTCTAAATTGAGGGAGTGCAAGAGATTTTTTGTTTATTTTCAAATAGTTGATGGATTTAGTCGGGTGTTAAAATGCGAGAGTTTTGCTCGGAAATCACTTGGCAAAGCCGCTGAGCGCTCGCTGAAGCACCTTTGCCAGCCGTGGTTTTTGCTGATTTTCAAAGGCCATGGGACGGCAAACTTCAATCGCTGCAATGCCAACCCGTGCGGTCAATGCACCGTTCACCAAACCTTCTCCAAAGCGACGAGAGAGTTTGGAAAGCACAGACGCACCAAGGATCGGCTCTAGCAGGTCGTCGCCAATCGCAACCGCACCGGTTGCAACCAAATGAGAGAGCACTGCACGCGTGAGTCGCCATGAACTGAATAGGCCAGAACGCCCGCCGTAAATCTCAGCAATGCGCCGGATCATGCGCAGGCTCGAGACCAATGCGGTCAGCACGTCTGCCAATGCTAACGGAACCAGTGCCGTGACGCCTGCTACTTGGCGGGCGGCGGCTTCGACTTCTGCGACCGCGCGTGCGTCCAGTGGACGCATCAGCTCTGCTTCGGCAAGGTCAACCAATGCATCCGCATCGAGGATCTCGTCTTTTCGCTCATTGAGGTTGCGCAAACCCCATTCCAGATCCGCGCGCCCGTTGTAAAACCGCTGTAATGCCGCGATCTGCGTTTGCGCCTCTTTCAAGGTGCCGCCACGCGCCGTGCGACATCCCTGTCGCAACCCCTCGACGCGGCGAACCCGACCAACCGCGGCCAGTTCTTTGGCACAAAAGGCCAGTGCCGCAAGGACAAGCCCCGCAAATGCTGCCGTAAAGACAAGGCCGAGCACAGGCATCCGGTCGAGCAGGTTGTTGGCATAGTCCCACGCGGCCACTGTTGCGATGGTGGTGATCAGACCGGCGACCAGCCCCCAGATCCAACCGCCCCAGCCGGAGCGTTTGTTTTTGCCCAGTGCGGTGACCGAGGCTTGCACCGCTGTGGGTGCGTCAAGATCAGGCACCGGTGGAGCCTCGCTGACATTCGGAGCCGTTTGATCGTCGGGTTCTACGTCAAATACAATGGGGTCGCGGCTCATGTGGCGGTCTCCATCTCTTGGGCGTGCCAATGGTACTCGATGTCCGGCAGGCCTTCGCTGTTGCGCTGACCATCCGTGCGTTTTTTCTCGACAAACCCTTCGCGCAGATAAAACCGCTGGGCTGCGAGATTGGCCTGAAAGGTCCAAAGCTTCAGTTTTGAGGCCTGTCGTTTCGCGTGGTCCAGCAATCGTTTGCCGATGCCGCAACCGGTGTGCTCTGGCGACAGATAAAGAGAACAAACCTCTGCCCCATCCTGCGCGCAAAACCCGAGGATCATACCTGTTGAGCAATCTTCGGCCACAGTGACCCACCCGCGCGAGATCATACGATCACAAAAGGCGATGGCCTCAACCCGCGAATGCTCCTTGGGCATCCATGGTGTTTCATGCTCAAAACGATAGAGGATTTCGCCGATCTTGCTGGCATCGAGCGGCGTTGCGGGGCGCAAAACGTAAGTCACAGGCGATCACCGATCAGGAATTCTGCGGCCCGATCCAGCCGAATGTGGGGCGGTCCATCGCCTGGCTTGAGCGTCAGCGGTTGCGGGGCAAAACGCATAGAGGCATAGCTGCCGTCGAGCCAGTTTCCCGCCCCCTGCCGTGCAGGGGTCAGCAGGTGTCGGGGATCCTCTGGCAAGCGACCGGGATAGAGCGCAGCAGCTTTGTCGTTTTCAGCTAAGATCCCGCGCACGCAGGGTAGCTCTGTCCCGTCATGGGGGCGCATTTCCTCTGTCGTAGCACGCAATGCCGCGAGGGAGAGCGCCGCCGTCTCTGCGCCCGCAAATTGCGCGCGGTCGCGGGCTTCTGCAGTCAACGCCTCTATAATGGCGGTAAGTTGAGGGTGCTGAAGGTGGTGTAGGTGATCGGCCTTGGTAGCGGCAAAAAGGATCTTCTCCACCCGCTTGCCGCGCAGAAGTTGGCTGAGGAACCGGTTGGAACCGGGGCGAAAGGTGCTCAGGATATCCGTCATTGCCCGGCGCAGGTCTTCCATGGCGGGGGGGCCGGAATGCAACGCGCCGAGGGCATCGACCAACACCACCTGCCGGTCGATGCGGGAAAAATGATCGCGAAAGAAGGGGCGTACCACCTGAGCTTTATAGGCCTCGAACCGGCGGGCCATTTCGCGTGCGAGGCTGCCCCGCGGGGCCTCGCCCGAAGGCAGCGGCGCGAATGTGAGCACGGGCGAGCCTGCTAGATCGCCGGGCAACAAAAACCGCCCCGGCGTGCAATCGTAATATCCGGCTTTGCGTGCGGACTGCAGATAGTCCGCAAAAGCGGCGGCCAACCCCTGCGCGACGGGTTCATCGTGGGCCTCAGCGGGGGAGGCCGCCTTAACAGCGGTTTTAAAGGCTTTGGCTTCTTCGCGGGTTTCAATCCGGCGCAGGACGTCGGCCGACCAACTCGCGTAATCCTTGTCCATCAACGACAAATCCAGCAGCCACTCTCCCGGATAGTCGATAATGTCCAGATGCAGGATGCGTGGCCCTGTGACTCCGCCAAACAATCCGCTGGGCCGAATGCGCAGGCTCAGACGCAACTCGGACACCGCGCGCGTGCTGTCGGGCCAATGCGGCTCCGGCCCCGTGAGAGCGGCGAGGTGATTTTCAAAATCAAAGCGCGGAACAGTGTCATCCGGCTGCGGCTGTAAATAGGCGGCCTCGATGCGCCCATCCTGATGTGCCGAAAGCTGGGACATGCGCCCCCGGTTGATCAGGTTGGCGACCAGTGAGGTGATAAAGACGGTTTTACCCGCCCGAGCAAGGCCAGTGACACCCAGTCGCAACGACGGTGCGGCAAAGGGGCTGGCCAAAGCCCCGCCCAATGTCTCCGCGCCTCGCAAAACTCCATCGGCCACATCCGCAGCCAATCCTGTAACGCCTGTTCCTCGCGACACTTTCTGCCCCCTGCCTGCCAATCGCTGTCTTGCCCGAGAAAGCGTTCGTCCCGAAATTTCTCGTCACAGCCTTAGGGACTGAACATAAGCATGCTGGGATGGGGTTGCCAGCCTTGCAGTGCAAGGTGGCGGCGCGGGGCTTGCCAGTTTTGCTTTGGCGGGGTACCTCGCGCCCATGCCGCGTATTGCTCTCAAAGTCGAATATCATGGAAAGCCTTTTGCCGGATGGCAGAGGCAGAAGGATCAGCCCTCCGTGCAGGGCGCGATTGAAGCTGCCTTGGCCAAGCTGGAGCCGGGCGAGCATACAATCGCTGCGGCGGGGCGTACGGATACAGGCGTTCACGGGTTGGGGCAGGTTGCCCATTGTGATCTCAAAAAGGACTGGGACCCGTTTCGTCTGAGTGAGGCGCTAAATTATCACTTGAAGCCCGATCCCATAGCGATTGTAGACGCTGCGCGGGTAGATGATGACTGGCACGCCCGGTTCAGCGCGATAGAGCGGCAGTATCTGTTTCGGATCCTGATGCGCCGCGCGCCCGCGACCCATGATGCCGGACAGGTCTGGCAGATCAACCACAGACTGGACGTGGAAGCGATGCAGGCCGGCGCTGACATGCTGCTGGGCAATCACGATTTTACCACGTTCCGCTCCTCCATCTGTCAGGCGGCAAGCCCGGTGAAGACGCTGGATGAGTTGCGGGTAGAACAGGTGCAGGGCCTTTCTGGCCCAGAGGTGCATTTCCATGTGCGTGCGCGGAGTTTCCTGCACAATCAGGTGCGGAGTTTTGTCGGGACACTGGAGCGTGTTGGCGCGGGAGCATGGACGCCCGAAGATGTCCGCGATGCGCTTGTTGCCAAAGATCGGGCCGCTTGCGGTCCGGTCTGTCCGGGGCACGGCTTGTATCTGGCGCGGGTGGGGTATCCTGATCCGGTTTTTACAGGCGATTTCACCTAAGACTCAGGTGTTCTGCCTTGATGATCCTTGGGGCTGAGGATATCAAATAACCGCCTTGGCCCCCGCATAGAGACGGCTTGCCTCCCGCTCAGACATTCGGTGCAGATTGCGATGCGCCAGAAAGGCCTGCTGCGCAGTGTCCTGCTCGCTCGCGATGGGTTTGGGGCCTGCTGGCCGGTCACTTGGTGCAGCCTCGCGCGGGAAATGGGCACCGGCGGCGGATTCGCGAAGCTCCGCCATGGCACGCGCAAGTTGCTGCGTGGCCATGCTATTACCAAAGGCCCTGTAGCCATCGACAGCGGCTTGCTGGCGGGCGTTGACCGAAGAACTGTCTTCTTGCATCGACATGTTCGCACTCCTGCGCCAAAACTCGGAAACAAAACATACCCCATGACTTTCACGAGTTATGCTTAACAGCCGGTTTACCGAACCTGCATTCGGCGCTTTTGAGCGGAAAAGATCAGTAAAAAGTCACGCCAATCGACATGTCAGCGCGCGATTTCGTGCTTCGGATAGAGGTTTGCTGGGGGTGGTCTCAGTCCCGCGAAGGGATGATTTGCTGGGCAATGCCAACAAACAGCAGATAGACCGATGTCACCAATAGCGCCCAATGGACCAGCTGACCGGGCGCAAATTGCACCCAAGCGGTCCAACCAGCCAGAGCGGTCCAAACCAACGCGATGGGCAGAGAGAGCGCGCGCCAGCGCTCCGTGCGAACGGGGTGGATGAACTTTAGGGGCAAGAACTGGGTGGCCGACAAAAGCGTGACCAGACCGAGGCTAACCCAGTGATTGGGTTCCAGCGCAAAAATCACCAAAACCAGCATGTTCCAGCAGCCGGGAAAGCCGGAAAAGGAGTTATCCTTCGTCTTCATGCGGGTGTCGGCAAAATACATCGCACTGGTAAAGGTGATGACGATGATCGCCGCCCAGCCTGTCCAACCTGACATGAGATCAGATTTAAACAGCGCGAATGCGGGGATGAACACATATGTGAGGTAGTCGATGATGAGGTCCAAAAGCACGCCATCGAACTGCGGCGCATTACGCTTCACGTCGTAGTGTCGCGCAAGGGGGCCATCTACACCATCGACGGCAAAGGCCACCACCAGCCAGAGATACATCAGATCCCATTTTGCATCGACCGCTGCAAGCATCGCCAGCATGGCAAATACAGCACCGGTTGCAGTCAGGAGGTGGACGGACAAGGCACGGAGTTCAATCGTCATTCGCCCGTGATGACGAATTTCGCCGTAACCCGCAACCCAGAAGCGCAGAGCAAGCCTTGCGTTTTTGCTTCAATCGGCTCCCTCAAACACGATCACGCAGAAACCTGTGCACTGTTGATCGGGTTACGCTTTGGGATGCGACCGCGCATAAACTTCCATCAAATGAGCCGTATCCACCGCGGTGTAAGCCTGCGTCGTGGAGAGCGATGCGTGGCCGAGTAATTCCTGAATCGCACGAAGATCGCCCCCGGCCTCAAGAAGATGAGTCGCGAAACTGTGCCGCATGGCATGAGGGGTCGCGGTTGCGGGTAAGCCCAGTTGCCTGCGGGCATCGGCGACCACGCCTTGGATCATACGTGCATGCAGCCCGCCACCGCGCACGCCACGAAACAAGGGCAAGCTGGCCTCTTGCGGGTGCGGACAGAGTTTCAGATAGCGATTCACGGCTTGTTGTGCAGCGGGCAGCACTGGTACGATCCGCTCTTTGCCGCCTTTGCCCTTTATCCTGAGGGTTGCGGGGAGGGGGGCGTCTTTGCCAAGCAGGCCAAGCGCCTCGGATATACGCAGACCACAACCATACAACAGAGTAACAACAGCCACATCCCGTGCGGCGACCCAATCCTGTTGGGATTGTAGCTCAACCGTATCAATCATCGCCCGTGCGGCGTCTTTATCAAGCGGGCGTGGCAGTTTCTTTTGAAACTTTGGCGAACGTGTGGACAGAACCGCCGTGGGTTCAAATCCCTCGCGCTTGGCCAGCCAGCCGTAGAACTTTTTCACTGCAGAGAGTTTGCGAGCAAGAGAGCGCGCGCCTGTGCCCGCATTGCGGGACGAAGCCATCCACGCGCGCATATCGGCTGTGGTAATCTGACTCAGGGCACCAAGACCCTGCGGGCCACCAAAATGGAGGCTCATGAAAGCGAGGAAATCTGCCACGTCGCCGCGATAGGCGGTGCGGGTGTTGTCGGCTGCTCCCTCTAGCGCGCCGAGACCGTCGAGCCAGATCTGCAGCGCATCGCGCGCCGCAGGAGAAATCAATGTGGGATCACCCGTGCTCAAGACAGCCAGCGGCGCATGCAGCGCTCAAATACCCCGCCAAAAAAGGTCAGCAGGTCGGTGCCATGTTGCGGGGTGAACTGATGCGGATCTTCCGCGCCGAACACCAAAAGGCCGGGCAGGCGACCTGCACCAAGATCAAGACGCAGACAAGCCTCAGAACGCAGATCGGGGGCGCGGTCGCCGTAGATGCGCGTAGGCCCTGCCTTAATTTGGCGCAGGGTCACGCAGCGATCGCCGCCATAGGTGCAGCCTTGTGACAGGTAGGACTCTACGAATCCGGCTTCGGTGAACTTTAAGATGTCACCAACGCGTTCGACTGCGGCTCCCGCCTCTTCCTGCGTGGTCTCCAGAATCAGCGCCAGCGCATCGACGCGCAGGATATCACGCAGATCGCCGCGCAAAATCTCCATAAAGCTCGCAAAACTCTCGGGGTCCAGCAGCCGGAGCACAGCGCGATGGATCTGGTTGGTTCCAGCGAGGTTCTCATAGGCGGCTGCGATCACCGACCGGTGCGTGTCTTCAAGCCGATCAAGCCGGGTTTCCAGCCGCTCCATCGCAATGCCGCGCAGATCAACGATGTTGGAACCCATGGCGCGCTCATTCGCTGCCACCAGCGCGCGCATCACGTTGGGATCGTCCAGCACCATATCGGGCTTTTCAATGATTTTTTTGCGCAGGCTGTCATCCAGCCCAACGGTCATACTGCTCATCGTCTCGTCTCAACCTCTGATCGGGTTTTGTTTACTATAACATGTGGGTTGCGCCCGCGCGCGCGAAAAATTGCAAAAATAGTTCTTGGTACAGGGGAGAATGCTGAGTTCGGCGATAACATGCTGATTGCAAATGAAAATGGCGCCCCCAAAGGAGCGCCACCAAACTAATTTGCACTGAAACCAGAGATCAGAGGATCTTGATGCCAGCGGCTTCGATGTCGGCGAGGAAGGCCGAGAGACCCTTGTCGGTCAGCGGATGGCTCACCATCGACTTGATCACAGCGGGTGGGGCGGTGATCACATCTGCACCGATACGGGCACTGTCGAGGATGTGGTTCACAGTCCGGATCGAGGCCGCGAGGATCTCTGTCTGGAAGCCGTAATTGTCGTAGACGGTGCGGATATCTTCGATCAGCTCCATACCGTCGATGTTGATATCGTCCAGACGACCGATGAAGGGCGAAATGAAAGTCGCGCCCGCTTTGGCGGCCAGGAGCGCCTGATTGGCAGAGAAGCACAGGGTCACATTGACCTTGTGGCCATCGTCGGTCAGGGTCTTACAGGCCTTGAGGCCATCCCACGTCAGCGGCACTTTGACGGTGATGTTTTCCGCGATCTCAAGGAGCTTGCGCCCCTCAGCGATCATTGTCTCTGCGTCGGTCGCGGTGACCTCGGCGGATACCGGACCGTCGACCAGATCACAGATTTCCTTCGTGACTTCGATAATGTCACGGCCGGATTTCTTGATCAGGGAGGGGTTGGTGGTGACGCCGTCGACCATGCCAAGATCGTTCAGCTCGGCGATGGCATCGATTTCGGCGGTGTCTACGAAGAATTTCATGGGCTTTGGTCCTCTGGATGGCTTGGCCTCGGTGCGCCTTGGCTTTACCTGATAGGAGGTCCGGCGGAAAGTGCGAAAGACCATGAGGCAGGGCAGGGCGCGTCCGCGCGCATGTTAGCGTAAACAGTTCCGCGCGCCTACCGTCTGGAACAGGAAAAAGAGCAGGGTCACGCGAAGAATGACGCAGCAAGGCGACAGTCCGGAGTTTTTTGCCCAAGGTGAGCGGGTTGGGGTACTGACAGCGCAGCCCCTGGACCGCCTGCTGGATTATCGCGCGCCCGAAGGGGGCTGTTTCCTTGGGGCCTTTGTCGAAGTGCCTTTGGGGCCGCGCAAAGTTGTCGGCGTGGTTTGGGGGCCGGGGGCCGGTGATTTCGACGCAGCAAAACTGCGTTCGGTGATCCGGGTGCTGGATTTGGCCCCGATGCGGGCGGAAATGCGGAGTTTTCTGGAACGTGCCGCCCAATACACGCTGACGCCGATGTCGATGATGCTGCGGCTGGCAACGCGTGCGCCGGGTCTGGCTGATCCACCGTCGATGCGAAAGGTCCTGCGTCGCGGGGCTGGCGAACCCGACCGCATGACCGATGCGCGCGCCAAGGTCCTCGACGTGATGGACGAATATGAAGGCGCGGCGTTTACGGCGTCTGAACTCTCCGGGCTGGCCGGGGTGACCAGCTCGGTGATCAAGGGGCTGGTCAAACAGGGCGCCATCCGCGAGGAGGAAGCCCCCCGCGACCTGCCGTTCCCGCCGCTGGACCCGGAGCTGCCGGGCAAGACCCTGTCGGAGGATCAGGCCGCCGCCGCCGCCGCACTTGAGGCCGGGGTGAATGGGGGGCGCTACGGCACCACATTGCTGAAGGGTGTCACCGGCTCTGGTAAGACGGAGGTTTACCTTGAGGCTGTAGCCGCCTGCCTGCGCAAAGGCCGGCAAGCCTTGGTGCTACTGCCTGAAATTGCGCTGACGGCGGAATTCCTGAAACGGGTGGAGGCACGTTTTGGCGCGGTGCCAGCCGAGTGGCATTCCGGCGTGACCATGACCGAACGCCGCCGGGTCTGGCGCATGGTCGGGCAGGGGGCAGCGCAGCTGGTGATTGGCGCGCGCTCATCGCTCTATCTGCCGTTTCGCGATCTCGGACTGATCA
Organism: Tritonibacter mobilis; assembly: GCF_001681715.1. Classification (GTDB taxonomy): domain Bacteria; phylum Pseudomonadota; class Alphaproteobacteria; order Rhodobacterales; family Rhodobacteraceae; genus Epibacterium; species Epibacterium mobile. Next base: position 85,965 of record NZ_LNWY01000006.1, read on the forward strand.
TCGTCGATGAAGAGCACGACACCTCTTACAAGCAAGAAGAAGGGGTACTTTACAACGCGCGGGATCTGGCAGTCTGGCGAGCGTCCTTGTGTCAGGCCCAGGTGGTGCTGGCATCGGCGACACCGAGCCTTGAGACATGGGCGAATGCGGAGGCGGGCAAATACCAGCGTCTCGATCTGACGTCGCGCTTTGGCGAGTCGGTGCTGCCCGAAATGCGCGCGATTGATATGCGCAACGAGGAGCTTTTGCCCTCCACTTGGATATCTCCGACGCTGAAACATGCGATGAAGCTCAGGCTCGAACGCGGCGAGCAGTCCCTCTTGTTCCTGAACCGGCGTGGCTTTGCGCCGGTGACGATCTGCCGGGCCTGTGGCACGCAGGTGGCCTGCGATAACTGTGATGCGCGCATGGTCGAGCACCGGTTCATGAAACGTCTGATGTGCCACCAATGCGGTGAAACCAAACCGGTGCCGACCGAATGCCCATCCTGCAAGGTCGAAGGCAAGATGGCCCCCGTAGGCCCCGGTATCGAACGGCTGGGCGAAGAGGCGGCGGCACTTTTTCCAGAGGCCCGCATCGCGGTGCTCAGTTCTGATCTCTTTGGCTCGGCTCGCGCGCTGAAACAGCGGATCGAAGAAATCGCCGCTGGGGAGGCGGACATCATCCTCGGCACGCAGCTTGTGGCGAAGGGGCACAACTTCCCGCTGCTCACGCTTGTGGGGGTCATCGACGCAGATCTTGGCCTACAGGGGTCGGACCTGCGCGCGGCAGAGCGCACGTTCCAGCTGATGCGGCAGGTGGCAGGGCGCGCTGGGCGGGCGGAACGGCGAGGAGAGGCCTTGATGCAGAGCTTTCAGCCAGAGCATCCGGTGATCCGCGCGATCCTCTCAGGTGACGAAGAAAGTTTCTGGCGTGCGGAGGCCGAACAGCGACAGGCGGCAGGTGTGCCCCCTTATGGACGTATGGCAGGGATTATCCTGTCGGGCACGGATCTGGCGCAGGTCTTTGATCTGGGCGGCGCGCTGGCGCGAAACGACGGGCCGTTGCGGCAGGTTGGTGCGCAGCTCTTCGGACCAGCACCAGCCCCGATCGCGCGAGTGCGCGGGCGTCATCGGGTGCGGCTGCTGGTGAAGGCCGACAAGGGCGTGCCTTTGCAAGATGCCATTACCCGATGGACTGCGCCATTCAAGCTCAGGGGCGATTTGCGCCTGAATGTGGATATTGACCCGCAGAACTTCTTGTAGAACGCCCGGCACAGAGCGTGTGGATGCAGAAATGCAGGGAGACCTGTGCGCGATGAAGCGGGTTTTGATACAATTCTTTTCTCGCCCGGCTGCCAAAAGCGCTCTAAAGCCGAGCTATGTTTACGCCTATCACCCTCGAACAGTCCCGCGCACTGCCGTTCTGGCGCCGCCCTGTCACACTGCTATTCCTCATGGCGATTGCTATGCCGGTGGCCTTCAATACGTGGTCAGCGCTGCTGAATAACTTCGTCATTGAAGTTGCAAGTTTTGACGGTGCTGACATTGGCGTGCTGCACACCTTGCGCGAAATTCCGGGGTTTCTGGCGTTTTTGGTGATCTTCCTGATTATCTTTATGCGCGAGCAGGTATTGGGGCTTTTATCCCTCGCCTTGCTTGGGGCTGCGACGGCGGTGACGGCGTGGTTCCCGACGCTTCAGGGTATTTTGGTTATCACCGTCCTCAGCTCTATCGGGTTTCATTACTTTGAAACAGTGGCACAGTCCTTGCAGCTTCAATGGCTGTCCAAGGAACGCGCACCGCAGATGCTGGGGTGGTTGGTGGCGACCGGTTCCGCCGCAACATTGGTGGTTTATGGCGTAATCGTAGTGCTGTGGGAACCACTCAATCTGTCCTACAACGCTGTCTACATGGCGGCAGGAGGCTTTACAGTGCTGGTGGCCCTGTTCTGCCTTTTTGCGATCCCGCAATTTGATGGCCCAACCCCTCAGAACAAAAAGATGGTGCTGCGACGCCGGTACTGGCTCTATTACGCGCTGCAGTTCATGGCGGGAGCACGGCGGCAGATTTTTGTGGTCTTTGCAGGCTTCATGATGGTCGAGCGCTTCGGGTTCGAGGTTCATCATCTAACCAGCCTTTATCTAATCAACCTGCTGGTCAATATGGTGGCTGCACCGATGCTTGGGCGATTTGTATCCCGCTTCGGGGAACGCCGGACTTTGATCTTTGAGTATGCCGGTTTGGCCACGGTCTTTGCTCTATACGGCGGGATCTATTGGTTCGGCTGGGGCGTGATGCTCGCGGCGGCGCTTTATGTGGTGGACCATATCCTGTTTGCACTGGCGTTGGCGCTCAAGACCTATTTTCAAAAGATCGCAGACCCAGCTGACATTGCCCCTACTGCCGCCGTGGCCTTCACGATCAACCATATCGCTGCGGTTTTCTTGCCGGTGTTGCTTGGTCTGTTGTGGGTGGCGTCTCCGGCGATGGTCTTTGCATTGGCCGCACTTATGGCGCTTGTGTCTTTGATGTTGTCCTTGATGATCCCGCGTCATCCTGAACCCGGGAATGAAACGATCTTTGCCCGCTTAAAGGCCCCGACACTGGCACAATAGCGAGGCCGGGCGTGGTCAAGTTTCCCGCTCGCCCCTTGACCATATGTGCAAGGCTCGCGTAGGCGCAGAGCAACCTATGCGCCATCCTGTTCTTTCGGAGATCCCGACATGCCTACATTCACCGCCCTCACCACGCTGACCGGAAAAGCTCAGGCAGAGGCACTGGGGGATGCGATGGAACGTCTGAACCCGGAACCCACGGGGGTGGGCGTGTTCGAGGTCGAGGATGGTTCAGGTTTGTGGGAGGTGGGAGGCTATTTCACCGAAGTTCCGGACCAAGCAGGCCTCGCGTTGCTCGCCACGCTGCATAAGGCAAAACCGTTTGCCGTCTCAGAACTGCCAGAAACCGACTGGGTTGCGCATGTGCGCCGTGAGTTGGCACCGGTGGAGGCTGGGCGCTTTTTTGTCTACGGCAGCCACGATGCAGACAAAGTGCCCGGCGACAAGATCCCGCTTTTGATCGAGGCAGCGATGGCCTTTGGTACAGGGCACCACGGCACGACTCTGGGCTGCCTAAAAGCACTGGATCATCTGCTCGGCGAAGGGCTCAAAGGCGAGAAAGTCGCCGACATTGGATGTGGTACGGCTGTTCTGGCGATGGCGGCCGCGCGCGTCTGGCCGGAGGCGCAGATCCTTGCAAGCGACATTGATCAAGTCGCGGTCGACGTGGCTGAGGCCAATATGGAGGCCAACGGCATGAAGGGCGCGGTGGAATGCCTAGAAGCTGCAGGCTTTGACGCTCCTGCGTTAAAGGCCGCCGCGCCTTATGATCTGATCTTTGCAAATATCCTCAAAGGGCCCTTGGTTGCCCTGTCGCCCGACATTGCGGCCCATTTGCGTGATGGCGGCTACGCGATTCTCTCTGGTATCCTGAACGAGCAGGCGGATGATGTGATTTCGGTTTATGCACAAAATGGCATCAATCTTGTCAAACGTGATGAGATTGGTGAATGGACCACGCTGATTTTGCGCAAGTAATCGAAGATCGGTGGCCGTTTAGGCAAATTTTACACAATCGCCATGACTTCGCCGTTGTCCTAGCGTAACTTCTTTTCATCCGCTGGTGGGGGCCAGTTCGGAGTTACGTTTTATGAACCATCAACACGCGGAGTTTCGAAACCGACTTCGTCAGTTGGATCGAAAACATGCCAAAGCTGCGCATGGTTTCAGAGCGCGTATGCGTTCGGATGGGCTGATTGTTGTCGAGCCACAGAAAGTCGTCCGTTCCGGAATTTCCGGAAAGGTCTTCATACTGTTTGTCGTGGTTGGCCTGATGTTTAAGGCTTTCCTGATGGCGGCGCTTGGGTACGCGAGCTACGATTATCGTGTGGCGCAGCTGGGTGAAGGGTCGATGATTGAGCGCGGTGGTGCGTTCCTGATGCAGCGAGACCCGGTTTCTTATCGGATCGCAGAAGAATTGCGACCATTGCTGCGCTGACAGCATCACAGGGTCATTTTACCCTGATAGAGATAGAAACGCCGCGTCCGGGCTATCCGGAACGCGGCGTTTTCATTTGGACCTGCCAAATATGACAGATGACCTGATGCTTTCTGTCAGACCAGCGGCGAGTCTGAATTGATCTGGTCGATGTCGCCACGGCAGAGGCCGATATCCGCCAGTTCCCGATCCGAAAGCGCGCTCAGCGCTTTGCGGGTCAGGCGGGCGTCGTTCCATGCCATGAGTTTGGCAGATGTGGTGTGAACAAGAGCGCCGATACGGCCGATCAGGCCGGAGGTGCCTTGCGCGGTGCGAGTGGTGTCGATTGCAGCCATATCTAGTGTCTTTCTGAGTGCTATCCGTTTGTCCGCTTTGGTGCGGGTGAGCGGCAAATAGAGGTCGAAATCTGCTCTCGCAAGGGGTGAAATTGCATGCGACCCATGCGATTTTTGCATGTCTCAAAGCCCTGCGAATAAGGGGTTTGACGCCTTCTGTGCCTTTTGCAGGAATTGGTGTCGTTACTGCGTTTCGGCGCGTCGTATTTGTTTCATAAATCGCAAAATTTCGGCCAGCTTCTGGACCAAAACATCGAAGTGCGGCGTGTTCGGCGGATTGGACGAAAGGCGAATTAGATTGGATGTGTTCGCGTTTTGTGCTAATCGGATCACCAAATTGTAAGAACCAGACACAAAAATCGGGCAGTGAGATGCGAATACTTGGGATCGATCCGGGGCTCAGAACCCTTGGATGGGGCGTCATCGAATCAAATGGCGCGCGTCTCAGCCATGTTGCCAATGGACTATGCCATTCTGACGGAGATGATCTGGGAGAACGGCTGTTGTCATTGCACAATCAGGTCACCGAGATCATTGACGCCTATCAGCCGGATCAAGCTGCGATTGAACAGACGTTCGTGAACAAGGACGGGGCTGGCACGCTCAAGCTCGGTCAGGCGCGAGGTGTGGCCTTGCTGACATTGGCCAAGGCCGGACTGCCCACCGGGGAATATGCGCCCAACCGAGTCAAAAAGACGGTGGTTGGCGTCGGTCATGCCGAAAAGGAACAGGTGCTGCATATGGTCAAACTGCAACTTCCGGGCTGTGCCCCCAAAGGCGCGGATGCGGCGGATGCACTGGCGATTGCGATCTGTCATGCCTATTACGGAGGCAGCAACCAGCGACGACTCAAAGAGGTAGGCGCATGATCGGAAAACTGACTGGGCGGCTTGAGTATAGGGCACCCGACCATGTGATGATCGACGTGCGTGGCGTCGGCTACATCGTCTATTGCTCTGACCGCACGCTCGCGAGCCTGCCATCCGTGGGTGAGGCAGTCCAACTCTATACCGAGTTACTGGTGCGCGAAGACTTGATGCAGCTCTTTGGGTTCACCTCCTTGGTGGAGAAGGAATGGCATCGTTTACTGACGTCGGTGCAGGGCGTTGGCGCTAAGGTGTCACTGGCAATCCTGAGTGCGCTTGGCCCCGAAGGCGTTAGTCGCGCGATTGCGCTGGGAGATTGGGCTGCGGTGAAAGCGGCCAAAGGGGTCGGCCCTAAAACCGCACAACGGATCGTTCTGGACCTCAAGGACAAAGCCCCGTCTGTGATGGCAATGGGTGGTACGATTACCGAGGCATTGGAGGGGCCGGATCTGGAGGCGGTGGTCGAGCCAACCTCAGATGCGCCGGTGAAACCCGCGCGCAAAGCCGCCCCCAAAGCCCCCACCGGCGCGGCGGCCGCATCGGCTGGCGCCCTGTCGGCACTGGGCAACCTTGGTTACAGCCCCTCTGATGCCGCAGGTGCGGTGGCTGAGGCGGCTGCCGATAATCCCGAAGCAGGCGAGGCAGAGCTGATCCGCGCAGCGTTGCGTTTGCTGGCACCCAAAGACTGAGGGAACGAGTGAATGATTGACGCGGACCCCACCCTGCGCCCCGATCCGCTGCCCGAAGACAACGACCGCGCCTTGCGCCCGCAGGGTCTTGGCGAATTCATCGGTCAGGCGGAGGCGCGCGCCAACCTGCGGGTGTTTATCGAATCTGCCCGCCGGCGGGGTGAGGCGATGGATCACACCCTGTTTCATGGCCCGCCGGGGCTTGGGAAAACGACGCTTGCGCAGATTGTGGCGCGCGAGTTGGGCGTGAACTTTCGCATGACCTCCGGGCCGGTGCTTGCAAAGGCGGGCGATCTGGCTGCGATCCTCACCAATCTTGAGGCGCGCGATGTGTTGTTCATTGATGAAATCCACCGCCTGAATCCGGCCGTTGAAGAAGTTCTCTATCCGGCAATGGAGGATTTCGAGCTGGATCTGGTGATTGGCGAGGGGCCTGCGGCACGTACGGTTCGCATTGAGCTGCAGCCTTTCACACTGGTAGGGGCAACGACGCGCATGGGGCTCTTGACCACGCCGTTGCGGGACCGGTTCGGGATTCCGACGCGGCTGCAGTTTTACACTGTGGATGAACTCTTTGAGATCGTCAGCCGCAATGCCCGCAAATTAGGTGCTCCTGCTGACGATGCAGGGGCGCGTGAGATCGCGCGGCGCGCGCGCGGCACCCCAAGGATCGCTGGGCGGCTCTTGCGCCGCGTGGTGGACTTTGCGGTTGTCGAGGGCGATGGAACGATCACCCGAGAGCTGGCGGATGGTGCGCTGACGCGTCTTGGTGTGGACAAACTGGGATTGGATGGTGCGGACCGGCGCTATTTGCGACTGGTTGCCGAGAATTATGGCGGCGGCCCTGTCGGCATTGAGACAATGTCCGCTGCATTGAGCGAAAGTCGCGACGCGCTTGAGGAGGTCATTGAGCCGTATCTGCTGCAGCAAGGGCTGATCCAGCGTACGCCGCGTGGACGGATGTTGGCACAAAAGGCATGGCAACATCTCGGTATTGCACCACCGAAATCGCAAAACGATCTCTTTGAATGACAATCAGGAGCGCACTGTGCAGGATCTCACCCAGCTAACCAGTGCCGCAAAGCAGGTTTCTGACCTCTATGCCCGGCGTTTTGGCGTTACGCGGGATGCTGCGTGGTATCTGGGCAAAATGACCGAAGAGCTGGGCGAAGTGACATCTGCTTACCTGAGCCTTGCGGGGCAGACTCGCAAGGACGGCAGCAAAAGCGACCTGGAAAATGAGGTTGCAGACCTTCTTGGCTTCTTGCTGTTGTTTGCGGACTGGCAAGGCGTTGATGCGGGTGCAGCGTTTGAGCGCAAATGGGGTGCTTACCTGACTGAGGATAAGTGACGGGAAGGCAAAGAGACTTCCCCCTTGCTGCAGTCCTGACACGCCCGTACAAACGCCCGACGAGCGAATAATATGACGAGGCCGCACATGTCTGCACTCCTGCTGCCAGAGGAAATCGAGGCGCTGTTTACCCGGGAAGACGGGGCTTATGCCTTTGCCCGTTGGGGACGCCCGATTGCTCCCATCGTCTTTGGTGTCACCGATGAGACCTTGGTGACGGTCAAAGGTGCGGTTGAGGCTGTGGTCACGCTCGCAGGGCATCAGATGGCAGAAACAGATCCTGAGCTCGGCGCGAACCTGATGTTTTTCTTCTTCCGGGAGTGGGGGGAATTGCTGGAGGTTCCAGACCTCGATCGCATGATTCCCGGGCTTGCCCCGCTTGTGAACCGTCTCGCAAAGGAAGATGCCAGCCAGTACCGCGCATTCCGCTTTGACGATCAGGGTGCCATTCAAGCGGCATTTGTATTTCTGCGTATGAAAGGTGCGATGGCAGAAGTCCCCGCGGAAACACTCGCGCTGACCCAAGCGGTGCAGGTGATGCTCTTGTGGGGTGAGCGTGCCTTTGCCGAGGTGTCGCCGCTGGCGGTTCTGCCGGAGAATGGCAATACGATCCTGCGCCCGGAGATCGCGGGGGTGATTGCCGCCGCCTACGATCGGATGATGCCTGTGGCGGCGCAAGACGCGAGTCATGCGCTGAGGCTCTATGCGAGGCTGCAAGCGCCGCAGTCAGAGAACGCGGACGGTAAGGTATGACCCATCAGTTCCCGATCACGGTATATTACGAAGACACCGATATGGGTGGCGTTGTTTATCACGCCAATTTCCTGCGGTTCATCGAGCGCGCACGCAGCGACTATGTGCGCCGTTTGGGGGTCGATCAAAATGCGATGCGCGATGCTGGCATCGTCTGGGTGGTGACCCGAATTGAGGCCGATTACCTCTCGCCTGCACGGTTTGAGGATGAGCTTACCGTGGAAACCGTGCCTGAGAAAATGACCACAGCCCGACTGACTATGTCGCAAATTGTCCGGCGAGAGGGGCGCGAGCTGTTTCGTGCCAAGGTGACAGCTGTCTGTATGGATATGCACAGCGGCAAACCGGTGCGTCTTCCGGCAGAAGTTCGCGCATCCTTGTAACAATAGGCGGCAATCCCCCTGTTTCCTTGGCAATGGCGCTTGTTTTGCGCTAGCGTCCGCCCCAATTAGGCCGCGCAACCAAAACGACGTGGCAACTGGCTATAGAGCAGGCAAATGGAAGCAGAAACTCTGGCACTGGCACAGGAGATTGATTTCTCCATGTGGGGGCTGTTCGCGCGGGCGACGCTCACTGTAAAATTAGTGATGATCATGCTAATCGGGGCATCGATCTGGTCGTGGTCAATTATCGCGCAAAAACTGATCACCTATCGGTCTGCACGGCGTGAAGCGCAGGTGTTTGAACGCGCGTTTTGGTCAGGCAATCCGCTGGATGAACTCTATGAGGACATCGGAGCAGATCCGTCAGGGCATTCCGAACGCATATTTGCTGCTGGCATGACCGAATGGCGTCGCAGTCACCGCACGGATGGCGCGCTGATCCCCGGAGCACAGGCGCGCATAGACCGGTCCATGGATGTGGCGATCTCTAAGGAAAGCGAAGGCCTGCAAGGTGGGTTGCAAATTCTTGCGACCATTGGCTCTACCGCGCCCTTCATTGGTCTCTTTGGGACCGTGTGGGGCATCATGAATGCCTTCATAGAGATCGCAGAGCAGCAAAACACCAACCTTGCCGTGGTGGCGCCGGGCATTGCCGAGGCCCTCTTGGCGACGGGCTTGGGGCTCCTGGCGGCCATTCCGGCGGTTATTTTTTACAACAAGCTCTCTGCAGATTCGGATCGGATTATTGGCGGCTACGAGGCCTTTGCCGACGAGTTTGCCACGATCTTCTCGCGCCAGTTGGACAGCTGAGCCATGGGTGCAGCGGTTCAGCAAAAAGACGCGGGCGGTGGACGTCGGCGTGGTCGGCGGCGCTCTCGTGCCCGGCCGATGGCGGAAATCAATATCACGCCGTTCGTGGACGTGATGCTGGTGCTGCTCATCATCTTTATGGTGGCAGCGCCCTTGATGACCGTGGGCGTTCCCGTGGAGCTGCCAAAGACGGCGGCGGGCGCGTTGTCGGGGGACGACGAAGAGCCGCTCACTGTAACAATGACGGCCTCTGGTGACATCCAGATCCAAACGACTCCGGTTGAGCGGGATCAACTCGTTGCACGCCTGCGTGCGATCGCCGCTGAGCGCGCGTCCGACAGGGTCTATCTGCGCGCGGATGGGGCGATTGCCTATAGCGATGTGATGCAGGTGATGGGTGCACTCAATGCGGGCGGATTTGCCAATGTGGGTCTGGTGACGGATACAGGTGGACCTGCGTTCGACGGGCGGCCTGCCGCTCCGGGCGAGTAATACGGGTGATAATGTGCAAACCGGCACGAAGATCTCTGTAGCAGGGCACGGTCTCCTGATCACATGGGCGCTTGTGGGTGGGTGGCTCAATCCCGAGCCGTTGCCATTCCAAAGTCAGGATGTGTCAATTATCTCGGCTGAGGAGTTTGCCCGGTTGAGCGAGCAGCAAGCGGCACCTGAAGTGGCCGAAGAACCTGTTGCGCCGCAAGAACCCGCTGTCACGGAGAGCACACCTGCAATTCCGGAGCGTCCAACGCCGACGCCAGAGCCACCCGTGCAGCCAGAGCCGATTGAAACACCGGCAGAAGACGCAGAGGCAGAACCGCCTGCGCCAGAACCTGTGCCAGAGGTGCCGAGCATCATACCCGATGCGCCGGATGTCCCCGAGATTGTGACCGATCTGCCGCAGACAGCAGAGCCTGAAACCGCGCAGCAAACGGATCGCGTTGCGCCGGAGCCCGTGCGCCCACCCGACCCCGACACGCAAATTTCCGATGTGGTGCAGGAAGAGGTTGCACCTGATGCGGGGGCTGAAGCCAATCAACCGGTTCAAGAAGCAACCGCCCCCGAGGCGGCCAGCGACCGGATCGTAACTGAGGCCGAAGCAGATGATGCTGAACCCACAGCCCCGTTGGCCAGCGTCCGTCCAAGAACGCGTCCGAATCGCCCGCAGCCTCAGCCTGAGGCTGAAACGCAAACCGCTGCACGCGAAGAAGAAACGACTCCGTCGCCGGAACCAAACCCGGAGGTTGAGAGTTCTGCAGTGGATGATGCGCTGGCTGAGGCGCTGGCGGGATCGGGCGAAGTGGAAGCACCAGAGCCTTCTGGTCCACCTATGACGCGGGGAGAGAAAGATGCGCTGCGGGTCGCGGTGTCGCAATGTTGGAACGTTGGCTCATTGTCCAGCGAAGCATTGCGCACATCTGTCGTCGTTGGTGTTACGCTCTCTCGTGAAGGTATGCCGGATATCGGTTCAATTCGCATGCTGTCCAGCTCCGGCGGATCTGACAGCTCAGCAAAGCAGGCCTATGAGGCCGCGCGCCGCGCAATCATCCGCTGTGGATCAAGAGGATTTGATCTTCCGGCTGACAAATATGCGCAGTGGCGTGATATTGAGATGACATTTAATCCCGAAGGAATGCGGATCAGATGAGAAACGCGATAGCGACAGTACTCCTTGGCCTTGCGATGCTGCTGCCCGTTGGGGCGGTGCAGGCACAGGACGGGCCGCTCAGGATTGAGATCACCGATGGGGTGATTGAGCCGTTACCCTTTGCGGTGCCCGATTTCATCGCCGAATCTCCTGCGGCGGCGCAATACTCGGCAGATATTGCCCGGGTGATTGCAGAGGATCTGGTCGGCTCAGGCCTGTTCCGTGAGATCCCCAAAGTGGCCTATATCTCGCCCTACACAGACTTTGATGCGGCGGTGAATTTCACCGACTGGAAAGCGATCAACGCACAGGCGCTGATTACCGGTTCGGTCAGCCTGTCCGGCAACCGGATCACCGTGCGTTTCCGCGCCTATGATGTGTTTGCCGGGCAAGAACTGGGGTCGGGCCTGCAGCTTTCCGGTACCACCGATGGCTGGCGTCGCATTGGTCACAAGGTGGCGGATACGATCTATTCGCGCCTGACCGGGGAGAGCGGATATTTTGACAGCCGTGTTGTCTTTGTCTCGGAAACCGGCCCGAAGGATGACCGCAAGAAACGCCTTGCCATCATGGATTACGACGGGGCCAACGTGCAGTATCTGACCAATTCTGCGTCGATCGTGCTTGCCCCAAGGTTCTCGCCCACCGGTGACCGGGTGCTTTATACCAGCTATGAGAGCGGCTTTCCGCAGATCCATGTTCTGGATGTGGGGCGGGTGCAGCGCCGGATTTTGTCGGCAGGGAACGGCTCCATGAGCTTTGCGCCCCGATTTGCGCCCAATGGCCACACCATTGTCTATTCTCAATCCGCAGGTGGGAATACGGACCTGTTCTCGATGGATATCAACTCGGGCAACCCTCAGCGGCTGACCAGTGCGCCCTCGATTGAGACCGCTCCATCTTTCTCGCCCGACGGAAGTCAACTGGTGTTCGAGAGCGACCGTTCAGGGACCTCGCAGCTTTATGTGATGCCGGTGTCCGGGGGCGAAGCAAAGCGGATCAGCTTTGGACAGGGGCGCTATGGCACTCCGGTCTGGTCCCCACGCGGCGATTACATCGCCTTTACGAAACAGAACGCGGGCCGTTTCCATATCGGCGTCATGCGTACAGATGGTAGCGAAGAGCGTCTTTTGACCGCATCGTTCCTTGACGAGGGGCCGACGTGGTCGCCCAATGGCCGGGTCATCATGTTCACCCGTGAAACCCAAGGTGCCAGCGGTCAGGCGCGGCTGTATTCGGTGGATATTTCCGGGCGTAACCTGAAACCCGTAAAAACCCCGGACGGCGCATCTGACCCGTCTTGGTCCCCGTTGCAAAACTAATGAACCGCCCGACCGCATACCACGCGTGCAAGCCCGTGGCGCGGTCGGGTACAATGTGCTAACACTTCGGTAAGAAATGTCCGATCACACGAGGCGATTTCAAATGAGCGGTATCAATAAAGCAATCCTTCTGGTCGCGGGCCTCGCCCTTGCGGCCTGTTCTGATGCACGTTGGGATGACACCAACGCTGGCAATGGCGGCACTGGCATCGGTGGCGGTAGCACGGCAGACCCGTCCAGCCCGGCCTATTTCCGCGAAGCCATCGGCGATCGCGTGCTGTTCCTCGTAGACCAGTCCAGCATCTCGCCGGAGGCGCAGGGGATCCTTGACGGTCAGGCGCGCTGGTTGACGGCCAACCCGGCCTATGTGGTGACCATCGAAGGCCACGCGGATGAACGCGGCACCCGTGAATACAACCTCGCGCTTGGCGCGCGCCGTGCGAACTCTGCACGCGAATACCTGATTTCTCAGGGCGTCGCAGCCAGCCGTATTCAGACGGTCTCCTACGGCAAAGAGCGCCCGATCGAGATTTGCTCTGAACAAAGCTGCTACAACAAAAACCGTCGCGCGGTGACCGTGCTGGCGGGTGGCGCAGTGAGCTGAGACGGATGAGTAACTTGCGGCAGATCTTGCTGGCGTCGGCGCTGATTGCGGTCAGCGCCATCCCCGGCGTGGCGCAGGACAGGGAGCAAACCTTGGCGGATATCCGTCAGGAGTTGACGGTTCTGCATGTGGAAGTACAGCGTCTCAATCGGGAGCTGTCGACTACGGGCGCGCCGTCCGCGTCGCTGGCAGGGTCGTCCGTTCTGGATCGCGTAACGGCGATTGAGGCGGAGCTGCAAAGGCTTACGGCCAAGACGGAACAATTGCAGCATCGCGTCCAGAGCATTGTCAAAGACGGCACCAACCGGATTGGCGATTTAGAATTCCGTCTTGTCGAACTGGAAGGCGGAGACCTGTCAAAGCTCGGAGAGACCACCACCCTGGGTGGTGATGTCGAGGGAGAGACGGATACTGGACAGGCAACATTGCCCGCCACTGGCGGCGAGAGTAGTGCGCTCCCGGGGGGCGGTGAACTCGCCGTTGGTGAAGAGGCCGACTACAAATTGGCGATGAGCGATCTGGAAGCTGAAAATTATCAGGCCGCTGCGGATCGGTTTGCGAATTTCAAGCTTGCCTACCCGGGAAGCCCGCTGACCGCCAAAGTAGATTTTGGTCTTGGCAAGGCGCAGGACGGGTTGGGTGACACCCGCGAAGCTGCGCGTTCCTACCTAGCGGCTTTCACCGGTGATACCGCTGGCGCCATTGCACCCGAAGCTTTGTTCGAACTGGGCGCTGCGCTTGGGCGTTTGGGACAGACCGATCAGGCTTGCATCACGCTGGCAGAAGTCGCCGTACGCTTCCCCAATGATCCTGCGGTGACCGCTGCAGAGGCGGAGCGGTCTAAACTGGCGTGCTCCTGACGCCGACAGAAGAGGCCCTGATCGCTGAGATCAGGGCCCGTATCGGTGTATTGCCCTCAAAGCTCGGCATCGCTGTCTCCGGTGGCAGCGATTCCGTTGCGTTGATGCATTTGCTAGCGGCACTGGCGCGCAAGAGCGGTGCAGACCTTGCGATCGCCACTGTGGACCATGGCCTCCGTACCGATTCGCTGATCGAGGCACGAGGGGTCGCACAGCAGGCCGCAGATCTCGGGTTGTCGCATGACATTCTGACATGGCAGCATCCTGCTCAATCTGGGAATCTTCAGGCCGAAGCCCGCGCCGCCCGCTATCGATTGCTAGGGGAGTGGGCGACTGCGCGTGAAATTGAAGCGGTTGCTGTCGGCCATACCGCAGACGATCAAGCCGAGACTTTTTTGATGCGTTTGCGGCGCGCCTCTGGTGTGGCCGGCTTGTCCGGTATGGCATCGCGCCACCATCGGGACGGCATCGAGATTTTGCGTCCCTTGCTCGGAGTTCGTCGCAGCGATCTGCGCGCTTACCTGACTGCCCGTGAAATCAACTGGGTCGACGATCCTTCCAATCTCGATATGAAATTTGAGCGCGTCCGCGTTCGCGATGCACTGAAAGCACTGGAACCTATTGGCCTGACCGTAGACGCATTGACGGCGGTGGCTGACAATATGCGGATGGCTGATGATGCCCTTGAGGCCGCGATGCGAGCGGCAGCCGCGACGCTTGGACAGGTGCGTCTGGGCATGGTTGTGCTTGATCATACAGGCTTTACCACCCTTGACGATGAATTGGCCCGCCGCATGCTGCTGGCAGCAATCGCATATGTGAACGGTGCAGAATACCCGCCACGACGCGCGCCAGTTCTGGATGCATTGCAGGCTTTGAAAGACGGCCGTGGCGTGACCTTGCAAGGCTGCCAGATCGTCATTCGCGGTAGTCAGATCTGGATCGGCCGTGAGTATGCGGCAGTGCGTCAAGTCGGTCTCTCGTATTTGCCAAGCGCCAGCAAACATATTTCGTGGGACGCGGCGTGGGCAATTTCCGCACCACAGGATTGGACGCAGCAGGTGGAGATTCGCGCGCTTGGTGAAGATGGGCTCGTCTCAATCGACGATTGGCGTCAATATGAGGCCCCGCGAGAGCTGCTAAAGTCGCTCCCGTCGGTGTGGCAGGATGCGAACTTGATCGCCGTTCCACCGCTTGAGGAGCGCTCAGACTGGGCTGCTGCGGCAATCCGACGGCCCGAGACATGGGAACGACCCGCTTTATCGCATTGAACCTGACCAAATCATCCTTATTTTAGGTGCAACTGATGGTCGTCGCGTGCTAGTGCCGTGGCGTCCTTGGAATTCTTGGGAGAGCCATTTTGGGCAACGCACGCAATATCGCCTTCTGGGTAGTTCTGTTCCTGCTCGTTGTGACCCTGTTCAATCTGTTCAGCGGGTCCGGCAGCACACTACAGAGCCGCGAGAAGACTTATTCGGAATTCGTGACCGCCGTTGACGGTGGAAACGTCAGCACTGTGACGCTGGATGGCGAACAGGTTCGCTACACGACTTCCGATGGCCAGAGCTACACCACGATCAAGCCGGGAGACGCCGAAGTCACCCAGATGCTGATCGACAACAACATTCCCGTGCGCGCGGAAAAACAGCAGCAATCGACCTTCCAGTCGTTCCTGCTGACTCTTCTGCCGTTCCTGCTGCTGATCGGTGTCTGGATCTATTTCATGAACCGCATGCAGGGCGGCGGCAAAGGCGGTGCCATGGGCTTTGGCAAGTCCAAGGCCAAGATGCTGACCGAGAAGCATGGTCGCGTCACCTTTGACGATGTCGCTGGCATCGACGAGGCCAAGGAAGAGCTGGAAGAGATCGTGGAATTCCTGCGCAACCCGCAGAAATTCTCCCGTCTCGGCGGCAAGATCCCCAAAGGTGCGCTGCTTGTGGGCCCTCCGGGCACGGGTAAGACACTGCTGGCGCGCGCGATCGCGGGTGAGGCCGGTGTGCCGTTCTTCACCATCTCCGGCTCCGATTTTGTCGAGATGTTCGTCGGTGTTGGTGCAAGCCGCGTGCGCGACATGTTCGAGCAGGCCAAGAAGAATGCGCCCTGTATTGTCTTTATCGACGAGATCGACGCCGTGGGCCGTCATCGTGGTGCCGGTTATGGCGGCGGCAATGACGAGCGTGAACAGACCCTCAACCAGTTGCTGGTTGAAATGGACGGTTTCGAGGCCAATGAGGGCGTCATTATTCTGGCGGCAACGAACCGCAAGGATGTGCTCGATCCGGCCCTGCTGCGTCCCGGTCGTTTTGACCGCAACGTGACCGTCGGCAACCCCGACATCAAAGGTCGCGAGAAAATCCTCGGTGTGCACGCCCGCAAAACACCGCTGGGCGCCGACGTGGACCTGCGCATCATCGCACGTGGTACCCCCGGTTTCTCCGGTGCGGATCTGGCGAACCTGGTCAATGAGGCCGCGCTGATGGCCGCGCGTGTCGGGCGCCGCTTTGTCACCATGGAAGACTTCGAGAACGCCAAGGATAAGGTGATGATGGGGGCGGAGCGCCGCTCCATGGTCTTGACCGCCGATCAGAAGGAAAAGACCGCATACCACGAGGCAGGGCACGCCGTTGTGGGGCTGAAACTTCCCGAGTGCGATCCGGTCTATAAGGCGACCATTATTCCCCGGGGCGGCGCGCTTGGTATGGTGGTGAGTCTGCCAGAAATGGACCGCCTGAACTGGCACAAGGATGAATGTGAACAGAAGCTGGCGATGACCATGGCGGGCAAGGCCGCCGAGATCATCAAATACGGCGAAGGTCACGTCTCCAACGGTCCCGCAGGCGACATCCAGCAGGCCAGCCAGTTGGCCCGAGCGATGGTGTTGCGCTGGGGCATGTCCGACAAGGTCGGCAATATCGACTACGCCGAAGCGCATGAGGGCTACTCTGGGAATACCGCCGGGTTCTCCGTCTCTGCCAACACCAAGGAACTGATCGAGGAAGAGGTGCGCCGCTTCATCGAGGACGCCTACAAACGTGCATATCAGATCCTGGAAGAGCACAAAGACGAGTGGGAGCGTCTGGCGCAGGGTCTTCTGGAATATGAAACCCTTACCGGAGAAGAGATCAAACGTGTAATGAACGGTGAGCCGCCGCAGGCGGACGATGACGCCGATGATGATGCGGATACCGGAGCGACTTCTGTCACGGCAATTCCGAAGGCCAAGCCTAAGAAATCCCCGCCCGAAGGGGATATGGAGCCGGAGCCGTCTTCGTAACGGCAGGTCTCTGTGTGTGATGAATGAAGAAATAGCCGCAGCGTCCCTGCGGCTATTTCGTTTTGCAGCGAAGGCGCCATTCACTTCGGCGTGAGCGTTGTCACTAAACTGTCACATGGGCCTTGAAACTGAACCACGCAGTTCAAATTTACATCAGAAGCTTTTCTATTTCTGGTGCGTTCATGCATTCAAACACGACCCATGTGGCGACTGGCTCTCAGGCAGGTCATGCGACAAAAATCATTTCTGCGCCGGTTGCGTTTTCAGCATTGATTGCTGCTAGCGTCGGATTTGCAGTTTTGGCGACTGCTTTCTATTACACGCCTTTTCACTCTGGCTTGCATGAGGACGGCCCGGTTGAGAAAGTCTCAGCCGCGCTCTGGGCGCTGTGCGCAATCATGGTGTTCTATTTTGCCACGCTATCCGCACTGCGAAAGCACTGGCAGGTTCCGATGTTGTTCTCGCTATTGTGCGCCCGCGAGTTGGATTTCGACAAGCGGTTCCTAAGCGAAGGCATTTTGCAGCTACGCCTCTACTCGGGGGATGCGCCGCTTTGGGAGAAGACCATCGGCGGACTTGTCATTCTCTTGGTGCTGATCGTGCTGTGGCGATTGCTACGGGTAAATGTGCCCATTCTGATGACGGGCCTGCGGCATCTGAGTGCATGGGCATGGGGCGGCGTCTTCGCTGTTGGTTCCATCGTTGTGGCCAAGAGCATCGACGGCATCGGGCGTAAATTTGCGGATTTCGGTGTGACGCTCGATCCGCAGCTTATAGAGACCGCGATGGTCTATGAGGAGCTGCTGGAGCTCTTCGCTGCGGCAATTGTGGCATGGTCAATCTGTCTCGTTGGAGCGCAAATTTGGCGAGATAAGAAAGCATGATCACGCCTTGTTGTCGGTGAAACTTTGTCTAGACTGCCCGCATATTTCGACAGCAGAAAGACAGCGACATGCCCGTATTACGTGAAACCGAGTTCTTGGGTGAGATTACTTGGTTGGGCATGGTTCCCGCAAATGCCGGTATTCAAGCCGAGGCCCGCGACATGTTGGACTTCGGTTTCAGCGGTGTTGCGGGTGAGCGGCACGAAGGAGCCCAGCGGCCGTCCTGTGTGCGGGTGAAAAATCTCTACACACCCGGCACCGAAATTCGTAACACCCGTCAGGTGACCATTGTTTCTGAGGAAGAGCTTGCTTTGATCGCCGCGGATATGGGCTTGGCGCAGCTTGATCCGCGACATCTGGGAGCGACCATCGTGTTGCGTGGCATCCCCGACTTTACCCATGTGCCGCCAGCGGCCCGACTGCAGGGGTCTGATGGGGTGACGCTTACGGTTGATATCGAGAATCGCCCTTGTGTCCTGCCGGGTCGGGAGATTGAGAAAGATCACACCGGGTTTGGACCAAAGTTCAAGACAGCAGCCGAGAATCGGCGCGGTGTCACCGCATGGGTTGAACGTCCCGGACAGCTGAAACGCGGCGATAGCCTGCGCCTGTTTGTGCCCGATCAACCAGCCTGGGTCGGCGAGCACTGAAGACCCCGCATGGCATCTCGGCCTGTTTCGATAGTTTCGGGAAAAGGGCCCGCGACGTTCTGGATCGCAATTATGTCGGAAACCAATGGCGCGGTTTGTTTCAGACTCGCTAATCGTAGAGTCATTCTCGGTGTCCGCCACCGGGCCCTGCAACTCCACATCTAGGAAACTAGGCTATGAGCTATAAGAGTGACATTGAGATCGCCCGCGCGGCGAACAAGCTCCCGATTCAGGAAATCGGCGCCAAATTGGGTATGAAAACCGAAGACCTTCTGCCCTATGGCCACGACAAGGCGAAGGTGAGCCAAGAGTTCATCAACTCCGTGCAGGGCAATCAGGATGGCAAGCTGGTCCTTGTGACCGCGATCAACCCGACGCCAGCGGGCGAGGGTAAGACCACCACCACCGTGGGTTTGGGGGATGGCCTGAACCGCATCGGCAAAAACGCGATGATCTGCATCCGTGAAGCGTCCCTCGGGCCGAACTTCGGCATGAAGGGCGGCGCAGCCGGTGGCGGCAACGCGCAGGTTGTGCCCATGGAGGAAATGAACCTCCACTTTACCGGCGACTTCCACGCGATCACCTCCGCTCACTCGCTGCTGTCGGCCATGATCGACAACCACATTTACTGGGGCAACGAGCAGGAAATCGACATCCGCCGCGTTGCATGGCGTCGTGTGGTCGATATGAACGACCGCGCCCTGCGCCAGATCACCGCGTCGCTCGGCGGTGTGTCCAACGGCTTCCCACGCGAAACCGGGTTTGACATCACCGTGGCCTCCGAGGTCATGGCGATCCTCTGCCTGGCAAACGACCTGAAGGATCTGGAAAAGCGTCTCGGCGACATCATCGTGGCCTATCGCCGCGACAAGACCCCGGTCTATTGCCGCGACATCAAGGCCGAAGGCGCGATGACCGTGCTCCTGAAGGACGCGATGCAGCCGAACCTCGTGCAGACTCTGGAAAACAACCCCGCCTTTGTACACGGCGGCCCGTTTGCCAACATCGCACATGGTTGTAACTCTGTCATCGCGACCAAGACCGCGCTGAAAGTCGCCGACTATGTTGTTACCGAGGCGGGCTTTGGTGCCGATCTTGGCGCTGAAAAGTTCATGAACATCAAGTGCCGCAAAGCGGGCATCGCTCCATCTGCGGTGGTGGTTGTCGCAACTGTACGCGCAATGAAAATGAACGGTGGCGTGGCCAAAGCCGACCTTGGTGCGGAAAACGTCGATGCGGTCAAAAACGGCTGTGCGAACCTTGGCCGCCATATCGAGAACGTCAAATCCTTTGGCGTGCCGGCGGTTGTCGCGATCAACCACTTCGTCACCGACACCGACGCAGAAATCAACGCGGTGAAGGAATACGTGGCCTCCCACGGCGTTGAGGCGGTTCTGTCCCGTCACTGGGAGCTTGGCTCTGAGGGCTCTGCACCGTTGGCGGAAAAAGTGGTTGAATTGGTCGAAGGCGGCACCGCGAACTTTGGTCCGCTCTATCCGGACGAAATGCCGCTCTTTGAGAAGATCGAAACCATCGCCAAGCGCATTTATCGCGCCGACGAGGTTCTGGCTGATGCCAAGATCCGCAACCAACTGAAAGAATGGGAAGAGGCGGGCTACGGTCATCTGCCGGTCTGTATGGCGAAGACCCAGTATTCCTTCTCGACTGATCCGAACCTGCGCGGCGCACCCACTGGTCACTCCGTTCCGGTGCGTGAGGTACGTCTTTCGGCAGGTGCTGGCTTCATCGTGGTTGTCTGCGGCGAGATCATGACCATGCCGGGTCTGCCACGCACCCCGGCGGCGGAAAGCATCCGCCTAAACGAAGAAGGTCTGATCGAAGGCTTGTTCTAAGGCTCGAAATGGGCAATCTGCGGCCCGGGGCAAATGCCTCGGGCCGCAGGAGTTTTGAAAGAGAGATGACCCACCGCAAACCGCCGCAAGACTGCGCCGACATGTCCGAACTGCGTCAGGCGATCGATGCCATCGACGTGGAGTTGGTAAAACTGCTTCGGGACCGCGCCGATTACATTGATCGTGCCGTGACTCTGAAACAGGCAAATGGATGGCCTGCGCGTATCCAGTC
The DNA here is from genome assembly GCF_001681715.1 of Tritonibacter mobilis. Lineage (GTDB taxonomy): Bacteria > Pseudomonadota > Alphaproteobacteria > Rhodobacterales > Rhodobacteraceae > Epibacterium > Epibacterium mobile. Next base: position 106,510 of record NZ_LNWY01000006.1, read on the forward strand.
TCGGGTGGAGGAAGTCATCGCTAATGCGTGTCGCGTGGCCGAGGCCGAGGGCCTTGATCCTCAGCTGGTCGAACGCATTTGGCGCGATATGGTGGATTGGTCGATTTCGCGTGAGGCGCGTGAAATCCCCGAGACTTGAGCTGACCCACCCCTGAGGTCGGCACCCTGAGAAGGATTGATACAATGGCAGCAGAAATCATCGACGGTAAGGCCTTTGCGGCCAAGGTCCGCGGTCAGGTGGCCGAACATGTGACCCGCCTGAAAGAAGAGCACGGCATCACCCCCGGTCTTGCTGTTGTGCTGGTGGGTGAAGATCCCGCCTCTCAGGTCTACGTGCGTTCCAAGGGGAAACAGACCGTTGAGGTCGGTATGAACTCTTACGAGCACAAGCTGGATGCCGACACCTCAGAGGCAGATCTGCTGGCACTGATCGGCCAGCTCAATAACGACGCGTCAGTGCATGGTATTCTGGTTCAATTGCCGCTTCCTAAACATCTGGACGAGGATCTGGTGATCAACTCCATCGCGCCGGAAAAGGACGTCGATGGCTTCCACATTTCGAACGTGGGTCTGTTGGGCACCGGGCAGAAATCCATGGTGCCCTGTACGCCGCTTGGATGCTTGATGATGTTGCGTGACCATCATGGGTCTCTGTCTGGCATGGATGCGGTTGTTATTGGGCGTTCCAACATTGTCGGTAAACCAATGGCGCAGCTCTTGCTGGGCGACAGCTGCACCGTAACGATTGCCCACTCGCGCACCAAGGATCTGCCGGACGTGGTGCGTCGTGCGGATATCGTTGTGGCCGCCGTCGGCCGACCCGAGATGGTGCCGGGCGATTGGATCAAGGAAGGTGCGACCGTTATCGACGTAGGCATCAACCGGATTGATGCGCCTGAGAAAGGCGAGGGTAAGACCCGCCTTGTCGGGGACGTGCACTACGAAAGCGCAGCCGCTCGTGCCGGGGCGATCACCCCGGTTCCCGGTGGCGTTGGGCCGATGACCATCGCGTGTCTGCTGGCCAATACGGTGACTGCGTGCTGCCGCGCGAACAACCTCGCGGAGCCTGAAGGGCTGACGGCATAAATCGGAGCCAGATCGCTCAACGCTAAACTCCCGCCGGATGCACCGAGCGGGAGTTTTTGTTCAAATGTGCGCGCAATGGGGTCGCTAATCAGAGTGCGACGGGGACCATAGTGCCTTGCAGTATGGCGATGAGCTTCTCTTCTGCGTCCGTAATCGCGTGGACTTCGGCGGTTACGACAATCAATCGACGACCAGGTTTGATCACACGGCCCGTCGCGCGCAGGTAATCCCCAGTGCCGGGCGCAAGTAAGTTGATCTTGATCTCGGCCGTCATGACCTCGTGATCATTCGGCATTTTTGTGAGTGCCGCATAGCCTGCGGCAGTGTCGCCAAGCGCGAACGTGAGCGCAGCATGGGCAACTCCGTGTTGTTGGCGACTGCCGGGCAGAACCGGCGCAGTGATTTGCACTTCACCTTCTGTGACGCGCGTTAGGTCTGCACCAAAGGTTTGCATCATGCTCTGTTTGGCAAAGCTCTGACGGATACGTGTTTCCATTTCCTGCCCCTGTGTTTTCAACTGCTGACCTTATCGATCAAAGAGCAGGAGGTGGCGCATAACGTTGCGACCACCCTGCGTGCACAATGAAGGGGCTTACTTCACGATCACCTCATCCTTGACGAACATATTCGCCCAAGCGCGATCTATCAGTTCCGGCGACATCTGATAGGGGATGCCCTCAAATTCACAGATCGAAATCATTTGGTCGATCAGGAACACAGGCTGATAGTTCGCATAGACGTTGTTGATGGTTGGATACTTGGTCTTGAGGAGGTGCACCAAGGCGGCCTCGTCCAGCGGCATGCCTTTCTTGCGGGCCACCATCGCAAAGATCTTGAGAAAGTTTTCCTGATCCGGGCCGTCGATTTTGATCTTGAAGAAGATCCGGCGCAGGGCCGCTTGGTCAAAGATCTCGTTGGGATGGAAGTTGGTGGAGAAGATCACCAATGTATCAAAGGGGACTTCGAACTTTTCGCCCGATTGCAGAGCAAGAATATCCTTGTTTTCTTCAAGCGGCACAATCCAGCGGTTGACCAGCGCTTGTGGGCTTTCTGCCTGACGACCAAGGTCATCGACGATAAAAATACCGCCAGTGGATTTGAGTTGCAGCGGTGCCTGATAGGTCCGTGCGGTCGGGTTATAGACGAGATCCAACATCGACAGGGACAGCTCACCACCGGTGACCACCGTGGGACGCTCACAGCAAACATAGCGTTCGTCAAAGCGGCGGCGCTTTCGCAGGGCGTTGGGGTCCTCGGGTTCGGCTTCGACTTCGGTGTGGACAATCGGATCGTAGACCGTGATGACCTGCCCCGCATATTCAATGGCGCGCGGGACATAGACCCGATCGCCAAGCGCATCGCGAATACCGTTGGAGATGGAGGATTTCCCGTTGCCCGGCGGGCCATACATCAAGATGGAGCGACCCGCGCTGACAGCGGGGCCGAGGTGATCCAGCAGGCTATCCGGCAGGATTAAGTGGCCCATCGCGGATGTAAGCTGCTGGCGTGTCACCATAATATTGCGGATCGACTGGCGTTTGACCTGCTCGCGGTAGACATCCAAGGGGACCGGCATTGCGCCAAAATACTCCGACTGTGACAAAGCATCCAGCGCGCGTGCCTTGCCTGCGTCGGTCAGTTGATAGCCCATCTCATTGCCGGAGTTGGCGTTGAGTGTCCCTGTGGCTTCGAGGAGCTTTTGCTCACGCGCCATGTCCACGAGTTCCTGCGTGACCGAGGTGGGCAGGCAGATCGCGCTCGCCAGTTCGGTTACCATGTCAATGTTCTTGCGGAACATCGTCTTAAGCAGGATATCCCGCATCATCACCAATGGCAGGCGCATTTCTGCCAGCCCTTTGGGGGCAGGGGGTGACATGACGGTCAGGTTCTGCATGTTCATTGGGCGAGCCTCTTTCGCGCGATCAGGACGGCGCAGCCGTCGTTCAGGTCTTGGAAAGAGAATATTCAATACTGTGGCAAGACCACGGCAGGCCTGCAGCATTTCCGCGAAGGACCGAGGTGATTTTCAGGAAATTTCCGCCATATGCGCGGGGTGCGGAGGCTGGTTTAGATCGTCACAAATGCAGCAAGGCAGAGGTAGATCGCAAGCGTTGCACCGAGGCACAGACCCATCGGAAATTTGACGCCGACGTTCCAGCTTTGCCAGTCGGGCGCGAGGCGTCGTAACGGGGTGTGGCGGGCGAGGCGATGTGCCAAGAAGCCCGACAAAAGCGCGGCGGCAAAGATAATGATGATCAGTTTAAGATCGGCAAACGCCATGTAAGGCGCTGCTGCACCAGCAAATTTCGCGTCCCCCGCACCAACAAGGCCGCTGGCGTAGAAAAGATATCCGATGGCGATACCCGCAGGCAGATGCAGCAATTGCCAGCCGTAATCTGCCCAAGTTGGCATCACGAGTAAGCCAAGGATGATGTAGATCAGCGCAAGCGTATCCACGGTCCAATTGGGGATGCGCATGCTTCGCAGATCCGTGAGGGCCACCACGTAGCACAACGGTAAAACAAAAGGCAGGAACCACAAAGCAGCCTGAGGTGGGAAATGCATTTGCTCAGGCTCCGATCAGCCGTTTTCAAGCGCTTCCAGGGCGCGTGCGGCGGCATCGAAATGCTGCGGGTGGGTCTCAATCGCTTCGCGCAACAGGCCCTCGCCTGTGCTGACATCCCCCTGTTTCACCGCAGAAAGCGCCATTGTGTGCAATAGCTGTGCCCGTTCCGTCTGCGTCATGCTGATGACGGGTAGGCTGTAATTGCGCTGTGCACCCCGTGCGAGCACAAGGTTGTTTTTTGCTGTGAACAGGTTTGGGTCCTGACGCAGTGCTTCGCCAAAGAGCCGCTCTGCGCCGCTGTAATCGCCGCGTGTGAGCTTTGAGTAACCCCAGTTGTTGAATACGCCTGCAGGTTTGGTCGTCAGACCGACCGCAGTGTCATAAAAACTGTCGGCCGCTTTCCAATTCTGTTCGGAATCGGCGATCATCGCTTCGAGACGGTAGCGTTTGAAGGTCTCATGCGTCGGTGGCACAGTATCGAGCACCTTGCGGGCCTTCTCCCATTCATTGTTGCGAATGAGCGCATCGGCCAGTTCCACACTGTCGGCGCTTTGCGCGTCAGGCAGGTCGACAACGCGCTGCCATGCGGCTGCGGCCTCGGTGTAGCGTTTGGCGCGAATGAGCGAAGCGGCAAGACCACGGTTCAGATCAACCCGATCAGGCGACTGCTTTACGCTGCGTTGAAAATAGGAGACGGCCTCGTTCGGATCAGCGCTGTTCAGCACCACACTGTTGAGGTTGCTTTCATCGACGACATTGACGTCCTGAAGCGCGCGATCGACGGCTTCTTTGTCAATTTCCTTGCTGCAAGACGCAAGGGCCAGCGCCCCGATCAGCCCTGCGGACAATAGAACCATGTGGCGCATTTTGCTGCGTCCTCTTCTGCTCTGCCTCTGGCGTTACGGTGTCGTTTCGATGCGGTATACGCCGCCACCTTTTCGCACCAGTTTATCTTGTTCGCCTGTGGCAACACTATGCCCTGTGTTGTCAAGATTTTCGAGTGCGAGGCGCAAATTATCGCGGATTGCGTCACTTTGGCCATTGTCCAGCGCATAGGCGCGGCGCAGTATCTGTTCGGCCTCGGCGTATTTGCGTTGTTCCAGCAAGACCGTGCCCAGATTATTGAGTGCTTCGGGCCATTGTGGTTCTTTGTCGACCGCTTGACGCAGTAGGGTTTCTGCCTGCCCAAGCCGTCCCAGACCGAGACTGGCTGAGCCAAGCCCCGAAAGAACTTCTGCGGTGAGACCCTCTTCTAATGCGGCACGATTGAACGCATCCATGGCGAGTTCATATTGACCCGCGGCGAGCAATCTATGGCCGACTTCCAAACCGCTGACAGTGTCGCCACGCCGGTCAACACCGGGCGCCCATACGCCATCGGAGCCAACGGGAGAAAGTCGTTCACCTTGTCCCGACACACAAGCCGCCACCAGCGCGACGGCACTGATGGCGGCTGTGGGTGAAACAAGGCGAATGAGGTAATGGCGCCTGTTTCGAAAGTTCATTGTGCGAGGCCTATTTTCCTATGTTTCCCAGCCCCTGGACAGAAGGCGCAATCAAGATTGCCAGCAGAGGCGGAACCGTAAGGCCCATTGTGGCAAGGGTCATTTTCGTTGGCAACTTGTTTGCGGCCTCCTCGGCGCGCATCACGCGCTTGTCACGCATTTCCCCGGCATAAACCCGAAGGGCATCCGCGATCGATGTACCAAAGGCCGCCGACTGGATCATGACAGTGACAAAGGATGCCACATCCTGCACGCCACAACGGGTGCCCATGTCTCGCAGCACCTTATCCTTTTCCTTACCGGCCTTCATTTCGTAAGCGACAATCTCGAACTCTTCTGCCAGTTCGGGATAGGATGCACGCAGTTCCTTACCGACGCGCACAATGGCCTGATCAAGCGATTGCCCTGCTTCGACACAGACCAGCATCATATCAAGTGCGTCAGGGAAGGCGCGGGTAATGGCTTGTTTGCGTTCCTCAATGCGCCGCGTGATCCAGTAGCGTGGCAGGTAGTAACAGGCAGCACCCGGACCAAGCACACGCATCGCCATTTGGTTCGTGGTATAGTCCACATCTGCATTCATCACATAGACGAAGAACAACCCAAGGGCCAAACCGCTTAGACCCAACGCAAACTGCAGGAAGTGGAACAGGCGCACCGCATCCTTGGACTGATAGCCCGCCTGACGCAGTTTCAGCTGCATCGCTGACAGTTCTTCGGCGTCTTGTGGTTCCAGAAAGTTTGCAAACTTCTGGAGCTGTTCGTTGCGGTTTGCCTGGCGCAGGCGCTCGTTCTGAGGTTTGGCGCTATGGTTGGATGCCAGATCCCGCTGTAGTTTCTTGAGCGGATCTTCCGGTTGGTTGAGGGCGAAAACAACCGCGACGATGATCAAAACCAAACCGATAAAGCCAACGGCCAGAAGCGGCCCGAAATCGCCAAGGTAGTGGATCAACAAGTCCTGCATATAGGTCAACGGGTTCATAGCTGCCTCCTCAGACCTGAATATCTGTCAGCTTGCGCATCACAAAGATGTTCGCTGTGAGCATGCCGCCCACAATGAAACAAGCTGGCATAAACCACGGATGGTCGAGCACCGAGTCGTAGTAATGCGGATCCATCACCAATGTGCCGCCAAGCGTAAACAGCGGGAAACCCGACAAGAACTTGCCCGACCACTGTGCTTCGGCGGTGATCGCTTTGACACGGCGGAACAGACGGAACCGGGCGCGGATCACTTTGGCCAACCCGGCCAAAACCTCGGCGAGGTTACCACCTGATTGCTGTTGAATGGTCACGGCCACGGCGAGGAACCGCAAGTCCTGCATGTCGAGACGTTCAGCCATTTCTTTGAGGGCTTCACCCACGTCACGACCATAGGAGCATTCATCTGCGATGATCCCGAACTCTGTCGCCAAGGGGTCGTCGACTTCTTTGGCCACGATTTGCACCGCCGACGAAAACGGATGCCCAACCCGCAGTGAGCGGACCATGAGCTCCACCCCATCCGGGAGTTGTTCTTCCAATTTGGCCATGCGTTTTTTGGCTTTGGAGTTTACCCAGAAAAACACTGCGCCAACGCCGATGATGACTGATCCAAGCACTTTGACTGGTAATGCGGCCTGTGTGCCGATGCTCAGTCCCACAAATGCAACCGCGCACAATACACCCATGATCATGATCAACTGAACAGGTGTAAACGCGATGGCCGCCTTTTGCGCTTTTTCTGCCAGCAGCGAATAAAGCGGGATGGACTGTGAGTTCAGGTGTTGCTGCATTTCCTTGCGGAGTTGCTCCAACACTTGTTCGCGGTTGCCACCCTTTTCCAGCATCTCCAGACGGCGGTTCACCCGGCTGTTGAGGCTGATGGATTTGCCGAACGCGACCAGATAGATGCCCTCGACAAGCACCAGAACGCCGATAAAGATCAGCCCGTAGATGAGTGGCTCAATCCCAAATTCCATCAGCGTGTCTCCATCACGGTTGGCTCATAGATCGACGACGGCAGGTCGTAACCCCAGAGGCGGAAGCGCTCGGAGAAGTGGCTGCGCACACCTGTCGCGGTGAAATGGCCGATAATCTTATTGTCTGGTGTCAGACCAACGCGCTGGAACCGAAAGATCTCTTGCATCGAGATCACATCCCCCTCCATCCCGGTGATTTCGGTGATCGAGGTCATCCGACGCGACCCATCCTGCAGACGCGAGGCCTGCACAATCAGGTTCACAGCCGATGCAATCTGGCTGCGCACGGCTTTGATCGGCATCTCGATCCCGGCCATTGCGATCATGTTTTCCAGACGCGAAATACCATCGCGGGCAGAGTTGGCGTGGATCGTGGTCATTGACCCGTCGTGGCCGGTGTTCATGGCCTGCAACATGTCGATTACCTCAGCGCCACGGGTCTCACCCACGATGATCCGGTCCGGGCGCATCCTGAGAGCGTTCTTCAGACAGTCGCGCGGGGATACTTCCCCCTTGCCTTCGACGTTGGGCGGGCGGCTTTCCATCCGGCCCACATGGGTCTGTTGCAATTGAAGTTCCGCTGTATCCTCAATCGTCAGGATACGTTCCGCGTTGTCGATAAAGCTCGACAGCGCATTGAGTGTTGTCGTTTTACCCGAGCCAGTACCACCAGAGACAATGACGTTCAGGCGGGTCGACACGGCCGCCTGAAGATAGGCCGCCATTTCTTCTGTAAAGGCACCGAAGTTGACCAGATCATCAATCTTCAGCTTGTCCTTTTTGAATTTCCGTATCGACACCAGCGAGCCATCCACCGCAATAGGCGGAACCATGGCGTTAAAACGCGAGCCATCCTGCAGACGGGCGTCAACGTAAGGGTTGGACTCATCGACACGACGTCCCACGGCTGAGACGATCTTGTCGATGATCCGCATCAGGTGCTTTTCATCCTTGAAGGTGATGTCGCTGAGTTCCAGCTTGCCGCCACGTTCGATGAAAATCTGTTGCGGGCCGTTCACGAGAATATCAGAGACGGTATCGTCTTTCAGGAGGGTCTCAAGTGGACCCAGGCCTGTCACCTCGTCATAGAGTTCTTTGATAAGCTGCTGACGGTCCTCGCGGTTGAGAACAATGCTCTTTTCCTGCAGGACTTCACCAGAAATCGAAGCGATCTCTCCGCGCAGCTCCGCCTCAGAAGCTTTTTCAAGTGCTGCGAGATTCAGGTTTTCCAGCAATTCCCGGTGCAGATCGATCTTGATCTCACTTAGCCGCTCTTTGCGCTTGCGGTCACGATCCTGCGGGGCAGGGGCGGCGGCAGTGCGCTGATCCGGGCGGCGCAGGATCGTTTTGACTCCTGCTGCCGGGGCGCCGGGGCTTGCAGCCGGTTTTGCGCTCGCGGCCGGGGGTGGAGCGGCAGGGGCGGGGCTTTGCTTCTTGTACTTGGAAAACATGTCGATACCTTCAGGTGCGCACGCGTGGCGGCTTAGGCGGCTTCGGCTTCTGCACGTCCCAGTTCATGCAAGTTTTTCGCCAACTTGGCGATTTCCTTGCGCAATGGGTTCTTGGGCGCAGAGATCGCCAGCGGTTGCCCGTGATCACAGCTGTGCAGAATGGTTTTTCCACCATCCGGCAGTTGCACGTCGATAGAGATGCCAAGACTTTCAGCGAGGCGCTTAACCCGGCTTTTGCCGTTCAGGTCGGTGAATTTCGGAGCGCGGTTGAGCAAGAAACGCAGCTTCTCAAACGGCAGATCCTCAGATTGAAGAGCCCGTTTGACCCGAAGTGCATTTTGCGCCGAACGCATATCCAACTCGATCATGGCAAAGTAGACATGCGCGAGGTTCAGCACCGTTTCAGTCCACTGCACCATCGTGTGCGGCATGTCGATCACCACGAAATCGAAGTGGCTTCGCGCCATTTCGACCACGCGCAAAATATCTTCGGGCGTGATGAACTCCAGCGGCACCATGTCGGCGGGAGACGTCAAAACCTGCAGCTTATCCTGAAATGACATCAGAGACTGACCAAAGATATCTTCATCCATGGCTTCGGTTTCGCTCAACATCTCCATGACTGCTTCGCGGCGCGGCAGGTCAAGGTATGTCGAAACCGAGCCTGTTTGCAGATCCAGATCGAGCAGGCACACAGATGGGCGCTCGGTGGTGTTGAGTTCGGCCAACTCCCACGCAAGGTTCACGGCAAATGTCGATGCTCCGGTACCCCCCGCAAGGCCCTGTGTCACAATCACCGCGCCTTCGCGTTGGCTGTCAGCATGTAGCTTGTGCGCGCGTTGCGGTGCCGCTGCGGGTGCGGCGCTTTCGGCGGGTTCACGCAGGCGGTCAATTGCCGCCGCGAGTTCCTGTTCCGGGAGCGGGTAGGGGATGAACTCATCTGCGCCCTGACGCAACAACTTGTGCAGCGCTGCGGGGGTGACGTCCTCTGCGACAAGGATCACCTTGATGTTTCGCGATTTCGCTTGAGTGATGATTTCCGTCATCAACGGCAGGTTTTCTTCATCCTCCGCATCGATGGCAAGAGCCACGAACTCAAGGGCTTCGGCCTCGGATTGATAGAAGAAAGCCAGTGCTTCGGTAAAGCCAAGGTCGCCCCAAGCTTCGCCCATAGCAGATTCCATATCCTCGATCAGAAGATCGAAGTTCTGAACGTCCCGACTGATTGTACAGGCTGCGATCGGCACAGCCTCCGTTTGCGAAATCCCACTTGTCATCGCCAGTATCCCCACATTGTTTGGCCCCGGCACCCAGCCGATGTTGGACCAGCGCCGGTTCCATCACAAGGTACACGGCGCCTATGGGATCAGTGTCGTTCTCAATGTGGGCGAGATTGGGGCCAAAAAACTCCGATTGTTGGGAATGTTAATCATGCCTAACAATTTATTACCATCTGGCGGAGTGACCGGCTGCTCGCCCAGAACGGGCGAGCAGAAACACAACAGAATCAGTTTTCAGACAGTTCAGTTTTTGCAGAGAGCGAGGTGGGGGCCACAGCGCTTTCGACGTAATCGCGATAGATGATGGCGGCGTATTTACCATCCAGCTCATTGACGCGGGCGGCAACGAAACCGCTGACTTCGGTGACCGTACGCCGGTTGCGGCGTTCGCGTTGATCGGTCAGCACTAGGGGCTGGGTTTCACCAAAAGAGGCGACCGCTTCGAGCCGATTGCGAGCGATCCCGCGTGCAACCAGATAGTTGACCGCCGCGCGTGCCCGGCGCAGGCCAAGCCGCTTGTTGTAGGACTGGCTACCGACGGCGTCTGTGTGGCCGTAAACCCGGAAGCGCACTTCTGGAAACTGGCGAATCCAATCAGCCTGCGCATCCAGAACCTGACGTGCATTCCCATCCAAACGGGCGCTGTCAAAATCAAAGTTGATCGTTGTCGGCACTTCGTTTGCAAACCGGGTCGCCAGCTGGATCCGGTAGCTGCGGTCCCCAGAGAGCACCGCCGTATTGTTTTCGTTCGCCGCGCCAAAATACTGCGAGCCGAGAGGCGCACCCGCTTCTTGGTAGGCGCAGGCCCCGGTGATCAGGGCCAATCCGAAAATTGCTGCGTGTTTCAACATCTGCGCCACCGTGTGTCAGGGTCAGTCAAGAAGATAGCCATAAGAGCCGTTGAAGTCTTGGTTGGCAACCTCCCCAGCCGCGCCCGATTGTGCGCGCTCGGTACGTCCAAACAAGAACAGGTTCTTTTCGCTTGGCGGACGAATGCGATCGGTTGGCAGGGCCAGAGCTTCGCCACGAGTCGGCGTTACAAGATGTGCCGAAACGATGATGACCAACTCACTTTGGTTGCGTTCGTAATCCGCGCTGCGAAACAGAGCGCCAAGTACCGGCACATCACCAAGCCAAGGGACTTGTGCAGCACCGTCGCGGAATTCATCCTCGATGAGGCCTGCGATGGCAAAGCTCTCGCCGTCACGCAATTCCACCGTTGTCGCAGTTTCACGGCGGGAGAAGGCGTTTATCGAGAAGCCATCAAACGTGGCTGCGTTTGTAGTATCTATAGCCGATACAGCTGCTTTTAGCTCGAGATTAATCAAATCTCCGTCCACAACACGCGGAATAAAGTTCAGCTCGATACCAAAGGGTTTGAATTCAACGGTTACAACGCCTTCTTCCTGAGCAACGGGAACTGGATATTCCCCGCCCGCGAGGAAGCTGGCTTCTTGTCCGGAGAGTGCAGACAGATTGGGTTCAGCCAATGTGCGCACAAGACCTTTTTGTTCGAGTGCTTCGAGCAGGACGTTGAATTGTACCGCGCCAATGTCGAAACCAAAAATGGCAGCTCCCAAGGTATCAGCTTTGAGGTTAACAGGGCTATCGGTTCCAAACACACCCCCGCCTTCTGGCCTGTTGAGGAATGTTCCGGTGGAAACATTGCCATCCGAAGATCCGATCAGCATGGAACCACCAAGCGACTTGCTCACAGAGCGTTCCATCTCGGCAAAGCGGACTTTCAGCATCACCTGCTGGATACCGCCTACAGTCATAAGGTTGCTAACACGATCCGGCGCATAGCGTTCTGCCAGATCAAGCGCCCGCTGGAGACGCTGCGCACTTGATACCGTGCCTGACAGAACAATGCCGTCATTGGCCGTGCGAACCTCAATCTTCTCGTTCGGAAGAATTTGCTGCAAGCGCTGTTTGAATTCACTCACATCTGCCGCGACGCGTACATCGACGTTGGTGATCAGCCCGCCAGATCCATCCAGCAGCGTGAGCGTGGTCATGCCCGGAGACTTGCCCAGCACATAGATTGTACGATCCGACAGGGAAGAGATATCCGCAATGCCTGGATTGGCGATGCTGAGTTCCGCAAAGGGCACATCCGCCTCAACCACCACAGCACGATTCATCGGCACATCAAGAACGGCGTTTGTACCCTTCTTCAACACGCTGATCCCCTGCGCCATGACTGGAGAGGGGGCATAAGATAATAAAAGGGTCAGCCCAGTAAGGGCCGCCGCACAATAACGTCTAACTGACATGTGACCTGCCTTTCCGATCACGCCTCTGAAGTGGGGTCTTAGCGCCCCGAATTTGCGCCTAATGTGCGCGAGTTCTTGTTTCATTGCAAGAATCAATGACTTCGATGTGTTTATTAACAAATTGAGTGAGGGTGAGCGGACACAACGCAACAGGCCCGCAAGATCGTTTCGATCTGCGGGCCCGCTATAAATATATGTTCCCATTCGGGAATTTTAATCTGTGCAGGGGATCGGAATTTCGATCACTTCCGCGCCGCGTCGGTTGCGGATGGTACAAACCCTGTTCTCTTTTACAGGTTCCGGCGCTTCGACATCTCCCAGTCCAAACAACGACCGTTGATCAACTTCGACCAAAGAGGCGATGGTGTCATCCTGTGCGCCAACCAATGCAAGCGACAAACGGCCTGTGGATTGAGCCTGAGCGAGCCGTGCCACTTCTTCGGGCTGAGCTTTCACGGTAACCGTGCGTGCGATGATGGCATTGCTGAAATCGCCGCCCGACATCTGATCAACCGCGATCAATTCGATATTGCTTTGGATCAGGCGGGTGACTTCACCGCTACGCTCTTGGCCGCTGCGCGCAGGCGGCTGGCCGCTCCAATAAACATCCACCCGATCACCGGGTCGCAGGAACCCGGATACACCGCTGGCAACGTCAACACGAATGGCGAAGGCGCGCATGCCCTTCTCCAGTCGGGAGGTGATCCCAGCATCTTCACCCGGAGCGGTTATCTTCACAGCCAAGAGGGGCTCGTTCTTTTCCATCGTACGCAGCACGTAGCGTGCATCTTTGGGGCTATCCGATGGAAACAAGTCGCTCTCTTCGCTGAATATCCCCTCGGGAAGGGCGTTCTCCGGCCATGCAACTGCGCGCACGTTCTCCTTGGTGAGCTCTTCGCCATAGGTCAGCGTTTTATTGGCTACAAATACATTGACGGTCGGAACTGCAGCTTCGCGGTTCGACCGTTCGTGTGCCAACGCATTCTGGTAGGCTTCGATGTAGTTCTTTGCCATCATGACGGCGCCGCCGGCCAAGGCGACACCCACGACGAGCACAAGTCCGAATACGGCTCTCATGTTGGTCCCTTTCAGTGATGCTCAGGGCGTAAATGCACCGAGGGCGGGAGGTGATTAGGTACTGTACGGTTCTCTAACGCGATGTCTGGTTTCAGTAAAAACTGAGACGGCCAATTGGGCATAGTGCATTGCAGGTCGAGAAACATATTTCGTTCAGTTTCCGTTCAAGGTCTCACTCTGGCGATCACTGTGTGAATGTCCTGCGCCAAGTTGCTGAGGGCTGTGGAGACCTCGCCATTCATAAGCGTCGCAGCCAGTACACAGAGTGCGGCGATCATAGCCGCGAGAACGACCCAATCGACCGTGACAGCTCCGTCTTCGCTGTCTCTGAATGTTTTCAGTGTCTTCATGGGTGTACTCCATCAAAAGTACCTTGAGGTGGGTTCTGGGCCATTCAAGCGATCGGCCCAGAACACTATTCTTAGGGAGCTTATCCCGTTCGCAAACTGGTGCGATTAACCTTAGTAGCTGGTGGAGCCGTTGTCGGTCAGGAATGTGCCGGTGTTACCGGTCGCTGTTTCGATGCTGCCGGAGATCTGGCTGTAAACCAGAGTGCCGAGTACGGCGACAGCAGCGGTCAGCACAACCCAGTCAACAGTCACGGCGCCGGATTCGTCATTGCGGAAGTTTTTGAAGAATTTGATCATGGTTCGTCCCTCCTGAGGATCGGTAAATGTTGGCATCCAGCGGGGCGTTTCGTTCATCTGCTCTCTCACCTTCAGATGATGTCCCGCTTTGGATGAGCCTGTTATCCCGAGTGAGGGTGGCAGGAATTGGGCCGAAACCCGGAAATTCGCCGTTAAGATTAAAAAAAGGTTAGCAAGATGGGTAAGGTTATATTCTTAAATGATATTTTAGGTATCTTTTGCGCGTTGACCCTGCGCAAACGCGTCAATTGGGGTGCAAATGTGGCGAAATGGGCCAAATCTGCACCGTTGGTCTGGATTTTCGGGGCCTGATCGCAGAAGATTTTCGCAGATAACAGGTAGTGAGCGGGCAGAATGAGAGTGAAACGGGGGCTGGCGATGTTCTGCGGTCTCGTGATCGCGGTTGCGGGACATGCGCAAGAGAGCCCTGCGCCTTTTGCGGATTTTGAGGCCAAGCGTGTGCGACCGCCCACCCCCGGCACGCATAAGCGCATTACCGTGCAGATTGACCCGCAAGCCTCCCCCTCGTCCCAAGGTACTTCTGATGTCGAAGCCGCCGAGGATGGTTCGATTGAGGTGCCCAAGCCGCCCGCGCGGTATGAGTGGTTCTGGGAAGAGGTTGGCTCTGATCTGGCCGGTGCATCCCCCGGGCGTCTTCAGGACGGGCTGGCAGTACTCGAAACCCGCAGCGATATATCGACGCCGCGCCTGCAGGATTTGCAGAACATGATTGCGGCCTACGGTGTTCAGATGTTGACCTCAACCATCGGCACGGAGGTTTCGCCTGCGCTGGTACTGGCCGTTATGGCAGTGGAGTCCGGCGGCAAGCCTGATGCAATCAGCCGGGTCGGAGCGCAGGGCCTGATGCAGTTGATGCCCGATACTGCAACGCAATACGGTGTTGTCGACGCATTTGACCCTCAGCAGAACATTGCCGGGGGCGTGAAGTTCCTGAATCAGTTAGCGAGCGACTTTTCAGGCGATCCGATATTGGTGCTGGCAGGATACAATGCAGGCGCAGGCGCTGTACGCGAGCATGGCGGGGTGCCTCCGTTTGCTGAGACACGGGACTATGTGCCGAAGGTGCTGGCTGCGTATCGCATTGCGAGGAATCTTTGTACGACACCACCGATCATGATCTCTGACGGCTGCGTGTTCGAAGCAATGAAATAGGGCAACGGCATAGTTATCAATCCCAATTTGCGAGTTGCGCAATGCGGTCACTTGGGTGACCGGATCGGATCGCGTCGCGATCCGACCGGGGCGGTGGCGCGGAGGGCATTTGCCCTCCGCGCCACCGCCCACCTCCTCGAAGAGGGAGGTGAAGAATTTAGTTGACGATTGTTGCCGCAGTTGCGGCACGCAGTTCGTCTTCGGTGACACCTTCGGCCACCTCCACGATCTTCAATCCACCTTCTACAACATCCAAAACGCCGAGGTTGGTGATGATGCGGTCCACCACACCTTTGCCTGTCAGGGGCAGGGTGCACTCTTTCAAAAGTTTGGATTCGCCGTGTTTGTTGGCATGGTCCATAACCACGATCACGCGTCCTACACCGGCCACCAGATCCATTGCACCGCCCATGCCTTTGATGAGCTTGCCGGGGATCATCCAGTTCGCCAGATCACCGTTTTCCGCGACTTCCATAGCGCCAAGGATCGCGGCAGCGATCTTGCCACCGCGGATCATGCCAAAGGAGGTCGCACTGTCGAAATAGGCCGTACGGCGCAGTTCCGTGA
Source organism: Tritonibacter mobilis (assembly GCF_001681715.1). Classification (GTDB taxonomy): domain Bacteria; phylum Pseudomonadota; class Alphaproteobacteria; order Rhodobacterales; family Rhodobacteraceae; genus Epibacterium; species Epibacterium mobile. Next base: position 122,099 of record NZ_LNWY01000006.1, read on the forward strand.
TGGTCTGCTTGCCAGCGTTGATGAGGTCCGGGTCTTCTTCGCCCTCAAAGGGGAAGGGGCCCATGCCCAGCATGCCGTTCTCCGATTGGAGCGTGATGTCCTTGTCGCCCACATAGTTGGCCACCAGCGTCGGGATGCCGATGCCGAGGTTCACATACATGCCGTCTTCGAGTTCCTGTGCCGCGCGTGCGGCCATTTGGTTGCGGTCCCAAGCCATGGATCAAGCCTCCTCACGCGGGCGGGTGGTCACTTTTTCTATGCGCTTTTCATGCTCGCCTTGAATTAGGCGGTGCACGTAAACGCCGGGCAGGTGGATGTGATCGGGGTCCAGGCTGCCAGTGGGCACGATCTCTTCTACCTCGACCACGCAGACCTTGCCACACATGGCCGCAGGCGGGTTGAAGTTGCGGGCAGTCTTGCGGAACACGAGGTTGCCGGTCTCGTCGGCTTTCCAAGCCTTCACAATCGACAGATCCGCAAAGATACCACGCTCAAGGATGTATTCCTCGCCGTCGAATACTTTTACCTCTTTGCCCTCGGCAATCTGAGTGCCGACACCGGTCTTTGTATAAAAACCGGGGATACCGCAGCCGCCAGCGCGCATGCGCTCCGCGAGGGTGCCTTGCGGATTGAATTCCAGCTCCAACTCGCCAGACAGGTACTGACGCATGAATTCCGCGTTCTCGCCCACGTAGGACGACATCATCTTCTTGACCTGTTTGGTCTGCAGCAGGATGCCAATGCCAAAGTCATCGACGCCCGCATTGTTGGACGCAAAGGTCAGATCCTTGGTGCCCGCCTGTTTGATCGCCTCAAGCAGCAATTCGGGAATGCCGCAGAGGCCAAAGCCGCCGGCCGCGATGGTCATGCCGTCAAACAGCACCCCGTCCAGGGCCTCGGCGGCAGAGCCGTATACCTTCTTCATGGAACTCTCCCTTCCATTTCCTCTGGGTCAAGCTAATCACCCCAGTCGCAATGTCGAGTCAACGAATACGGAACGTTCTGCGTATTTCTACCGATCGTGCAAAGGGGCCGGGTGGCCCCGCGCCTCCGGCGGGAGGTATTTGGGAAAAGGTGAATGGATCAGCCGGGGAGCGCTTCTGCACTGTATTGCGCGGCGAATTCGGGGCTGGGAGCGATGGGGGTTATGATATCAATCAGAACGCCATTGGGATCTTTGACGATGAAATGACGCTGGCCAAAGTCCTCGTCGCAGAGCGGTTTCACCACCTCTAGGCCGCGGCCCGTCAGGCGGGTGTACTCCGCGCGAGCATCCTCGACCTCGAAATTCAGTAACAGATGGCTGGTCAGGCCCCGCCCGGTTTCGGGGATTGTCTCATGCCCGCCGTCGAGAATGGCGAGGTTCACGCTTGGATCGGCATCGCATTGCAGGTGGACATACCAGTCCGACGTAAAGGCGGGCGAGAAGCCAAAGTGCTGTTGGTAGAATTGCGCCGTGGCCTCGACGTTCCGCGTCTGGATAACCGGGTAGAATTGAGTGGGTTTCATCTGTCTCTCTCCGTGAATAACATACAGGCAGTATGTTTTTGATAAACAAACAGGCTGCATGTATGCAAGAGAAAAGTAAATCCACCCCGAATGCAGAACGCCGCGCGCAGATGCGGGCGCGATTGATGACGGCGGCGCGCACGCTTTTTGTGGAAAAAGGCTATGCCGAGGCCAGCACACCAGAAATCGTGCGCGCGGCCGGGGCAACGCGCGGCGCGCTCTACCACCACTTTGAGGACAAGCAAGCCCTGTTCCGGGCGGTGGTGGAAGCTGAGGCAGAGGCCGTCAGCACCGCCATAGACGCCGCCGCGAAGCAGGCGGATGAAACGCAGGCATTGGCTGCGGGAAGCCGCGCGTTCTTTGCCGCGATGCAAAACGAAGGGCGTGCACAGCTGTTGCTGATCGATGGCCCGGCAGTGCTGGGCGCGATGGAGATGGACAGGATTGATGCTGGGGGTGGCAGGGCGGCGTTGCGAGCAGGGCTTGCTGCGGCACAGCCCTCACTGTCCGAGCCGGAGCTGGAGGCTCGTGCGCTGGTTCTGTCAGCGGCGTTTGACCGGGCCGCTCTTGCGATCGCACAGGGGCAGGGGCGCGCGGACATCTTTGAGGACGCGATGTCCGCGCTCTTGCGCACTGCTCTGATGTAGAACGCCAAACGCCGCGCGTTAGCGCGGCGCTCGGCCCAACGGGAGGGCCTGCATATCCATGCAGGTGCGACGGGCGGGAGCGCCCCCGCCTCGCTGTTACTCGCCTGACGCTTTGGCCGCTTTCTTTTTTGCGGGCGCTTTCTTCTTCGCAGCGGTTGTCTTGGTCGCCGCTTTTTTCGCCGGGGCTTTCTTCTTGCCGGATTTGGCAGCCTTCTCGTTCAAAAGCTCGACCGCCATGTCCATGGTCACATCCTTGGCCTCGGTGTCCTTGGGTAACGTGGCGTTCACCTTGCCCCATTTGACATAGGGCCCGTAGCGCCCATCCATGATGTTCACCGGCGCTTTGTCATCCGGGTGCTCGCCCAGCTCGCGCAGCGGTTTAGCCGCGGCAGATCGGCCCCGACCCGGATTGGCGCGTTTTTCCGCCAGCAGTTCCACCGCGCGGTTCATACCGATTTCAAAGACGTCGAGCGTTTCCTTGAGGTTCACATAGACGGGTTTTTCCTCGTCCGGGCGCTGATGCATGATGTAGGGGCCAAACCGACCGAGGTTCGAGGACACGACTCCCCCGTCCGGATGTGCGCCGATTTCGCGCGGCAGCGTCAACAAGGTCACCGCCTGCTCTAGCGTGATATCGTTGGGCCCCCAGCCCGGCAGGTAGTCCTTACCCTGTTTCGGCAGCGACGAACGTGGCGGCTTCTTGTTTTCAGGCGTCGCCTCGCCACGCTGCACATAAGGTCCGAACCGACCGGATTTCAGGTGGATCTCATCACCGTCGTCCTCGCCCAGAATGCGCTCGTAGCCTTCGGCGCCTTCACCAGAGATCGGGCGAGTGTAGTTGCACTCGGGGTAGTTGCCACAACCGACAAAGCCGCCGGTGCGCGAGGTTTTCAGGTGTAGCTGCCCCGCGCCGCATTTCGGGCAGAGGCGCGGATCGCCGCCATCTTCGCGCGGCGGATAGAGCTGGGGGGCAAGCGCCTCGTCCAGGATGTCCAGCACTTCGGAAATACGCAGATCGGATGTCTCGGCAATCGCCGCCGAGAAATCGCGCCAGAAGCTATCCAGAAGTTCCTTGTAGTCCTTGCCGCCTGCACTCACATCATCGAGCTGGTTTTCCAGCGCCGCGGTGAAGTCATACTCCACGTAGCGCTTAAAGAAGTTCAGCAAAAAGATGGTCACGATCCGCCCCTTGTCCTCGGGGAACAGGCGGTTCTTGTCCTTGCGGACATATTCGCGGTCCTGGATCGTGGTGATGACGCTGGCATAGGTCGAAGGGCGGCCAATGCCCAGTTCTTCCATACGTTTGACCAACGTGGCCTCGGTATAGCGCGGCGGGGGCTGTGTGTGGTGTTGCAGCGCCAATGTTGCGCCATCCTGCGACAGGACAGAACCGTCTTTGCCTGCTTTTTCAGCCTGCGCTGCAAGAGAGCCTGCGAATTTCAGCGCCTCGCCCTGCATGATCTGCGGCAGGCGCTTGTCGTCCTCGTCCACCACATCGTCGCGGCCTTCTTCGTAGACGCGCATGAAACCGTCAAACAGCACCACCTGACCGGTGGCACGCAGCACTACCTGCTTGTCGTCAGAGCCGATATCGACCGTGGTGCGCTCCAACCGGGCACCGGCCATCTGGCAGGCCAATGTGCGCTTCCAGATCAGATCATAAAGCTTGCGCTGATCGTCCTCGCTCACCTTCAAGCTCGCGGCGTCGCGGCTCATCTCGGTGGGGCGGATACATTCGTGCGCTTCTTGGGCGTTCTTGGCTTTGTTTTTATAGATGCGCGGCTCGCCCGGTACATAGTCCTTGCCGTAGCGTTTTGCGATTTCGTCACGCGCGGCAGTCACGGCCTCTGGGGCCATGTCGATACCGTCGGTCCGCATATAGGTGATCAGACCGGCCTCATAGAGGCGCTGCGCCGCGTTCATGCACTGCTTTGCACCCATGCCGAATTTACGGCTCGCTTCCTGTTGCAGGGTCGATGTCATGAACGGCGCAGACGGATTGCGCGCAGCGGGTTTGGCCTCGACCGACAGCACCGACATCTTGCGGCTGGAGACAGCCTGCACCGCAAGTTCGGCTGCAGTGGAATTAGCGAGGCTGAATTTATCGAGCTTCTCGCCGCCCAGAACTGTCAGGCGCGCCTCAAAAGACTGACCGCGCGGGGTGGTGAGATTTGCACGCACCGACCAGTATTCCTGCGGGTTAAACGCCTCAATCTCCATCTCACGTTCGACGATCAGGCGCAGGCAGACCGACTGCACGCGCCCGGCAGACCGTGCGCCGGGCAGTTTGCGCCACAGTACGGGTGACAGGTTGAAACCCACCAGATAGTCCAGCGCCCGGCGGGCCAGATAGGCCTCCACCAGCGGCATATCCACATCGCGGGGATTTTTCATCGCCTCAGCGACGGCATCCTTGGTGATCGCGTTGAAGGTCACGCGTTTGACATCGGTGTCTTTCTTGATCGACCGGCGCTTTGTCAGCGCCTCTTGCAGGTGCCAGCTGATCGCCTCGCCTTCGCGATCGGGGTCAGTCGCGAGGATCAGTGCGTTGTCATTTTTGAGGGCCTCGGCAATGGCGCGCACATGTTTCTTAGAGTCGTTGCCGACCTCCCAAGTCATGGCAAAATCATCATCCGGTTCGACCGATCCGTTCTTGGCGGGCAGATCGCGCACATGTCCGTAGGATGCCAAAACCGTGTAGTCGGAGCCCAGATACTTGTTGATCGTTTTGGCTTTGGCCGGGGATTCGACGACGACGACTGGCATAAAATTGGGCACCTTTCCATACGGGTTCAATCGGCTCTATGGCCGGGCAAAATGTGTCGCGCAAGGGGAGAATGTCAATCCACGCGAAGAAAACAGCCCGTGTAGCAATGGCTGATGATGATGTGTTGCAGGGGCGGATTCAGCGTTTTTTGATGATCACGCCGCCCGGCCCACGACCAATTTCGCCAGAGAGTTCAAGGTCGGTCAGCACGGTACGTATCTTTCGCGCGGGGGTATCGAGGTCATCGATCAGCTGTCCTTCGGGAGTGGGGGCGACGGCAAGGCGGTCTAGGATTTGTTGGTGTAGCGCGGCGGTCTGACGCAGGCTGCGTCGCTCTGGTGGCGGCGACGGGAGGTCATTGATGTGGGGACGCCGAACGGCGCGTTCCATCTGCATCGGCGGCAATGCGTCAATGATATCACGGGCATCGCGCACCAAGGTTGCACCGTCTCGGATCAGGAGATTGCCACCACTGGCGCGCCCATCGCAGGGGTGGCCGGGTACGGCCATCACATCACGCCCCAGATCCAAAGCGTCTCTGGCGGTGATCAGGCTTCCGGATTTTATCGCGGCCTCTACCACGATTGTCGCAAGGCCTAGCCCTGCGATGATACGATTGCGAGGTGGGAAATGTCGGGCCTGCGGTTGCAGCCCCATCGGCTGTTCTGAAAGACGCAGGCCTTGCTCCGCGAGTGCTGTGGCAAGGCGTGCATTTTCACTTGGGTATATAATGTCTACGCCGCCGCCCTGAACCGCAATCGTTCCACTGCCAAGTGCTCCCTCATGGGCGCTGGCATCAATGCCTCGGGCAAGGCCGGATACAACGAGGTAGCCCGCTTCTCCGAGATCCCGCGCCAGCCCATAGGCCATGCGCCGCCCCAGTGAAGAGGCGTTACGCGCACCAACAATCGAAATCGCGGGCCGTGCCAGAAGCGACAGATCGCCAATCGCCCATAGTGCCGGGGGAGGGTTGGGGATGTTGGCAAGCAGGCTGGGATAATTGGCATCTCCAAAGCACAAAAGCCGCGCGTTGGCGGCTTTTGCGTTCTCAAACTCGGCGTCCAATGCATCTTTTGAGTATGTTTTATACCCTTTGACGCCTGAAGTCGCTGCCACTTCAGGCAGCTTTTCAAGCACATTCTGTGCTGAACCATACTCGGCCAAAAGCCGGTAGAAGGTCACGGTCCCGATGCCTCGGGAGCGCAACAGGCGAAGCCAGGAATACCTTTGATCTTCCGTGGTGGGTGGGAGTGGGGGGTGAGTGGAAGAATATGCTTCTCCGGTCATGCCCTCGCCTCGCCTTGTTGCAATATTAGGATTAAGGCCTGAGAGGTTAACAGGTGGTGAACATCGCGACAGTTTATCGAGATTTTTCGATACTTTTGGCTATGCCATTGAAAACAAAGGGCCGTGACATATCGCACGATGATGTGTGACCGCGATTTGCCATAAGGCTTATGGTAAACACAGGCCGGTTTTCGGACTCAAACGGGCCCAAAAACCGTGATTTGTTAAAGAGCCGTGAGCGCAGGGGCTTCCCTTGCGTCACCTAGGGGGCTGAAAAGAAAAGACGACTCGCCCAGATCGGGTGAGTCGTCTTATGCGTGTGCTGTTTTTGAGGGCAGGCGGTCAGGTTGCCGACCCCCCAACCGTCAAGCCGCCCATCAAGACACTGGGCTGCCCCACGCCGACGGGCACCCATTGGCCCTGTTTGCCGCAGTTGCCCATGCCGGGATCAAGCGCCATGTCGTTGCCAAGACCTCGGATCTTCTGCAAGGCAGTTGCCCCATCGCCGATCAAAGTGGCCCCCTTGACCGGTGCTCCGACCTTGCCGTCTTTGACGCGGTAGGCCTCTGTGCAGGAGAACACAAACTTGCCATTGGTGATATCCACCTGACCACCGCCAAATCCCACGGCCCAAATCCCGTCCTTGATGTCCTTGACCAGATCTTCAGGCGCGGCATCACCGCCGAGCATATATGTATTGGTCATGCGCGGCATCGGGGCGTGAGCATAGCTCTGGCGACGTCCGTTGCCCGTTGGCTCAACTCCCATGAGGCGCGCGTTCTGGCGATCCTGCATGTAGCCCACGAGGATGCCATCCTCGATCAATGTGGTTTTCTGGCTTGGCGTGCCTTCATCGTCGACCGTGATAGAGCCGCGCCGGTCCGGAATGGTGCCATCGTCCAACACTGTGACACCGGGCGCTGCGATGCGTTGGCCCATGAGACCGGCAAAAGCGGACGATCCCTTGCGATTAAAATCACCTTCAAGCCCATGACCGATGGCCTCATGAAGCAGAATTCCTGGCCAGCCCGGGCCAAGCACCACATCCATTTCCCCGGCAGGGGCAGGCTCGGCCTCTAGGTTGACTAAGGCGATACGCAGGGCTTCGCGGGCTCTGGCCTGCCAGTCCTGCGGTTCGATCAGCCCGTCGAGTCCAACACGCCCGCCGCCACCGGCGGTGCCGCTTTCACGCCGACCGGCATCTTCCACAATTACCGAGACATTCACGCGCGTCATCGGGCGCACGTCGCGCACGCGGGTGCCATCAGAGCGCAGAATTTCGATTTCCTGCAGGGACGCGGCAAGCGTTGCCGATACCTGAACCACGCGCGAATCCAGTTCACGGGCAAAGCTGTCGATCTCGCGCAGCGTCTCCACTTTGACCGGGAATGCTTGTGCTGCGATTGGGTCGAGATCGCCATATAGCTTTTGATTGGTCGCCTGCGGGGCAGGGGCCATGGTGCCGCCACCGTCCCCCACGGCAAGCCTTGCGGTTTCAGCTGCGCGCTGCAATGCAGATAAGGACATGGTGGTCGAATGAGCGTAACCGGCCACCTCACCACGTACGGCGCGCAGGCCAAATCCTTCTGCTGCATCGTAACTGGCGGTGCGCAGACGGCCATCATCAAACACCAGCGCTTCGGATTTTGTACGCTCGGCAAAGATCTCGCCATCGTCGGCGCCAGCCAGTGCTTGGCGCAACAACGGCAGAGCCTCATCCTCGGGGAGAGTGGTTTCAAACGGGGAAAAAGCGGTTGTATCCATCAAATCGGCCTCGATTTTTTTGATCTAAGTCAAGAAAGAGACGCTATGACGCGCGCTACCCTCTTTATAACCTCCCGAGAATATGATTTTTAACGGCAACAAAGACAACGGGCGCGGTAGAGTTTTTAGAAACGATTCCGCGACCCCAATCCATGCAACGATCAAGCGATCAGGAAACGACATGAAGAATGCTTTGACGCTTTCGGGCTTTATCGCCGCCCTTTCTAGCCTTCCAGCCATGGCGCAAGAAGGTCTGGAAACCATTGGTAAGCCGACTGACGGTAACCTCGGTTTTCAGCCGGCGGCGTCCGAACTTGCAGAAGGCATTCACCAGCTGGATCACATGATTCTCATCATCATCACCGCGATCTGTGTGTTCGTGGGTGGTCTGCTGCTCTACGCAATCTTGCGGTTTAACCGTCGTGCCAACCCAAACGCGGCGAGCTTCACCCACAACACCCCGATTGAAATTGCATGGACCGTGGTTCCGATCCTGGTGCTGATCGTCATCGGTTCCTTCAGCTTGCCTGAATTGTTCCGCCAGCAGGAAATCCCAGAAGGTGACGTGACCATCAAGGTCACAGGTTACCAGTGGTACTGGGGCTATGAATATGTCGATCACGAGTTCGCGTTTGACAGCTATCTGATTGGTCACCCGGCGACGCTGGACGAAAGCGCACGCCCAGCGGATGCAGATGTGACTCCCTTCGTTTACAACGACGCGATGAAGCTGAAACTGGAAGAAGCGGGTTATGCGGGCGATGAATTCCTGCTGGCAACCAACACCGCAGTGGTTGTTCCTGTGAATAAAACCATCGTAATGCAGATCACCGCTGCAGACGTGATTCACTCCTGGGCGCTGCCTGCATTTGGTGTGAAACAAGATGGCGTGCCCGGTCGTCTGGCAGAGCTGTGGTTCAAGCCCACCAAAGAAGGCATCTACTTCGGTCAGTGTTCCGAGCTTTGCGGCAAAGACCACGCCTATATGCCGATCACTGTCAAAGTCGTGAGCGAAGAAGCCTATGAAGAATGGCTGAACGGTGCCATTGAGGAATACGCAGGGCTGCCACAGTCCTACGATGTTGCCTCCAACTGATCACGTTCATCCGGTAGATACGCTGCACCCGATCAGGTGCTAAGGCGGCGTATCTTTGGCCTAGACAAAGAACGACCACGCCCAACTGCGTGGTCGTCACTGACCTGAGAAGAGCCTGAAACATGACTGACGCCAGCATTAACGCAAGCATGACCCGCGAAGAGGACGCCTCCTTTGGCGATTACTTTGCGCTGCTGAAGCCTCGGGTGATGTCGCTGGTGGTGTTTACCGCGTTCGTTGGCCTGATGGCAGCACCGATGGGGGTACACCCCGTTGTTGGGTTCGCGGCTATCTTGTTCATTGCGATCGGTGGCGGTGCCTCAGGCGCGCTCAACATGTGGTGGGATGCCGACATCGATCAGGTGATGAAACGCACCAAATCGCGTCCCATCCCTGCGGGCAAGGTCGATAAAGGCGAAGCGCTGAGCCTCGGGCTCGCGCTGTCTGGTATGTCTGTGATCATGCTGGCGCTGGCGACCAACGTGTTTGCAGGTGCGTTTCTCGCCTTTACCATCTTCTTTTACGTGGTGGTTTACACCATGTGGCTCAAACGTGCGACGCCTCAGAATATCGTGATCGGCGGTGCGGCAGGAGCCTTTCCGCCGGTGATTGGCTGGATTGCTGCAACCGGCAGCATGTCGATCGAGCCCTGGCTGATGTTTGCGTTGACCTTCCTTTGGACGCCGCCGCATTTTTGGGCCTTGGCCCTCTTTATGCGTAATGACTACGATATGGCGGATGTGCCGATGCTGACCGTGACCCACGGACGCCGCTCCACCCGCAAGCATATCCTTGTCTATACGGTAATTCTCGCGATCTTTGCGCTCGCCACGGCTTTTACCGGCGTAGGTGGACCGATCTATCTGGCGGTCGCACTGGTTCTTAATGCGCTGTTCCTGAAGGGCGCTGTGCAAATCTGGCGCCGTGATGAAGACATCTGTGAGATGGATAACTTCAAGGTTGAGCGCACTTTCTTCAAACTGTCGCTGCTCTACTTGTTCCTCCACTTTGGCGCGATCCTGATGGAGGCGCTGTTGAAACCCTATGGACTGGGAGGCTGGTAATATGAGCCTGCGCAAAGAACACGAAATCCACAGCCGCCGCAGAGGCCGCAACGTGGGTGTTGGCCTGCTGCTTGCGGGATTCGTCGTGCTGGTACTGGCGTTGACCATGGTCAAGGTGACCTCGGCAGGCTTCACCTTCCCAGAATTTGAAGGCACGGAGTAACCCCATGGCAATGAGCGGTCCTAAAAAAACAGTGATCCAACTCGTTGGTGTGGTCGCACTGATGGGTGGTCTGGCGTGGGCCTCGGTGCCGTTTTACGACTGGTTTTGTCGTGTCACGGGATTTGGCGGCGTCACCCAGGTGGCCGAAGCTGGCTCCGATCAGGTGCTGAACAAGACGATCAAAGTACGGTTTGACGCCTCAAAAGACCGAGGCATGCCATGGGAATTCAAACCCGTAGAGCGCATCATGGAGTTGAAGATCGGCGAGACCGGTCTTGCATTCTACGAAGCTTACAACCCTACGGATCGTCCGGTTGCCGGGCAGGCGTCGTATAACGTCGCGCCGTATTCAGCTGGTTACTACTTTGAAAAAATTCAGTGTTTCTGCTTTAACGAGCAGGTGCTGCAACCGGGGGAGCGGGTTATGATGCCCGTGACCTTCTTCGTGGACCCCGAGATCGTCGAGGACCCGGAGGCAAAATATGTGCATACGATCACCTTGTCGTATACATTTCATGAGATCGATCTGCCCGAAGGCTATGCTGCCCTCGACACCGGGGATACATCCGGGGCAGAGACGGAACTGAACTAAGGCCGCTTTGGTGAGGGACACTTAAATGGCGCATGCTAAAAATCACGACTTCCACATTCTGCCGCCTTCAATTTGGCCGCTGCTGAGCTCCGTTGGCGCCTTCGTCATGTTGTTTGGCGCTGTCCTTTGGATGCACGACGTCACCGCGTGGCTGTTCTGGGCCGGCCTCGTTGCGGTGCTCTATTCTGCCTTTTGCTGGTGGTCTGAGACCGTCGCTGAGAACAAGGCGGGAGATCACACACCAGTTGTTCTGATCGGCCTGCGCTACGGGTTCATTCTCTTCGTTATGTCCGAAGTCATGTTCTTCTTCGCGTGGTTCTGGTCCTTCTTTAAACACGCCATGTATCCGATGGAGCGGTATGTCGGCAGCGAATATGTCGCGCCTGATATCTACCCGGTCGATGCCTTCCATTTGCCGCTGATCAACACATTGGTGCTGCTGTTGTCTGGTTGTGCCGTGACATGGGCGCACCACGCGCTTGTGCATGAAAACGATCGCAAAGGTCTGATCAACGGTCTCGCCATCGGTATCGCGCTTGGTATCTTCTTCACCGCATTGCAGGGCTACGAGTATGTACACCTGCTGCACAAGGGGTGGGAGTTCGGCGGTGACGAATTCTATTCCAACTTCTTCATGGCGACCGGCTTTCACGGTTTCCACGTTATTTTGGGTACCATCTTCCTCATCGTTTGCCTGATCCGCGCAATGAAGGGTGACTTCACCCCGAAATCCCACGCTGGTTTCGAGATGGCGGCCTGGTACTGGCACTTTGTTGACGTTGTCTGGCTGTTCCTCTTCGTGGCCGTCTACATCTGGGGCACCGCCGGTCTGGCGCACTGATCACAATGTAGTGGGTACATGATTGCGGTTTTCCTTTCGGCAATCAGCACGTATCTAACGGGGCGCGCGGGGATCACCTCGCGCGCCTCTTGCATATCTCAGGGGTGAAAATGGCAATCGGGTCAGGAGGGGTCGTTTGATGCGGCGCGTGATCTTTCTCGCAGTGGTCGGGGGCTTGGGCCTCTTGGCGCTCGTGTCGCTGGGCATCTGGCAGATGCAACGGCTGACATGGAAAGAGAACATCCTTTCCACCATTGAGACACGCATCACCGCCGCGCCGGTGCCCTTGCCGGACGCCCCTACGATCGAGGCGGACCGGTATCGCGCCGTGACGATCTCCGGTGAGATTGAGCCCGAAGAGCTGCATGTCTTCTGGGTCACCGAAGCGCAGGGGGCGGGCTACCGCGTGATCTCCCCCTTCGTGACCGACACCGGACGCCGTATCCTTGTGGATCGCGGCTACATCCGGGCCAAGGATAAGGATGATACGCGCCCCACTGGGGCCGCGGTCCTCACAGGGAACCTGCTCTGGCCGGATGAAGGTGACTGGACCACCCCGCCGCCAGAAGAGGATACCAATATCCTCTATGCCCGTGACATCGCGTATATGTCTGATCGTCTGAACACCGAACCGTTGTTGGTCGTGGTGCGTGCGGGGGCCGAAAACCCCACGCCGCTGCCGGTCTCCACCGAAGGCATCCCGAACAACCACCTGCAATATGTCATCACATGGTTCTCGCTCGCCCTGATCTGGGCGGCCATGACCGCCGCCTTTCTCTTGCGTACGCGCGCCAAAACCTGACAGGAACTGACGCCATGAAATATATCTCCACCCGCGGCCAAGCGCCTGAACTCACCTTCGAAGAAGCGATGCTGACAGGGCTTGCCCGCGACGGCGGGCTATATGTCCCGGCGGAGATCCCGACGCTCTCGGCTGAGGAGATCGCGGGGTTTGCAGGGCTGCCCTATGAGGAGGTCGCCTATCGCGTGATGTGGCCCTACGTGTCCGGTTCTTTCACCGAAGACGAGTTCAAGGGCATCATCGCCCGCGCCTATGCAGGGTTTGAACATGCCGCCCGCGCGCCGCTGAAACAGATGGCCCCGAACCACTTCCTGCTGGAGCTGTTCCACGGCCCGACGCTGGCGTTCAAGGATTTCGCCATGCAGCTCATTGGTCAGCTGTTTCAGGTCGCGCTCAAGCGCCGGGGCGACAGCGTGACCATCGTCGGCGCGACCTCTGGCGATACAGGCTCGGCGGCGATCGAGGCGTTTCGGGGTCTGGATGCGGTCAACGTCTTTATCATGTACCCGCATGGCCGCGTGTCGGAAGTGCAGCGCCGCCAGATGACCACGCCGGATGACGCCAATGTTCACGCACTCGCCGTCGATGGCGATTTCGACGATTGTCAGGCTGCGGTCAAAGACATGTTCAACGATTTCGATTTCCGCGATTCGGTGCATCTGGCGGGGGTGAACTCGATCAACTTTGCCCGCGTGCTGGCGCAGGTGGTCTACTACTTCACCGCCGCCGTGGCGCTTGGTGCGCCGCATCGCAGGGTGTCCTTCACCGTGCCCACCGGCAACTTCGGGGACATTTTTGCAGGCTTTATTGCACGTCAAATGGGTCTGCCGATTGAACAGCTCGTGGTGGCCACCAATCAGAACGACATCCTGCACCGCTGCCTCTCGGGCGAGGGGTACTTCAAGGGTGAAACCATCCCGTCGATTTCGCCCTCGATGGATATTCAGGTGTCCTCGAACTTTGAGCGGGCCTTGTTTTATGCCTACGATCAGGACGGTGCGGCCGTGGCGCAGCTGATGGACGAGCTGAAAACCGGTGGTGGCTTTAACGTGAGCCAAGGCGCAATGCAGGCGCTGAGCGAGATTTATACCTCGGGCCGCGCCTCCGAGGAGGAAACCTCTGCGACCATCAAATCGGAACTGACCGCGTCGGGCGAGCTGTTGTGCCCCCATGGCGCGGTGGGTGTGAAGGTCGCCAATGAGCACCTTCAGGACGGCGTGCCTATGGTCACGCTCGCCACGGCGCATCCGGCGAAATTCCCGGCAGCGGTCGAAGATGCCTCCGGCGTGCATCCGCCTCTTCCCCCCCGCATGGCAGATCTGTATGAAAGGTCGGAACGGGTGACCCGGATCGCCAATGATCTCGGCACCATCGAAGATCACATCAGAAAGCACATCGCCAATTGACCGTTAAACAAGACACCCTGCCAAACGGGTTTCGTATCGTCACTGAGTATATGCCGGGGCTGCAATCCGCAGCCCTCGGTATCTGGGTTTCGGCAGGGGGCCGCCACGAGCGGCTCGAACAGAATGGGGTGGCCCATTTCCTCGAACATATGGCGTTCAAGGGCACGAAGCGGCGCACCGCGTTGCAGATTGCCGAGGCCATCGAGGACGTGGGCGGCTATATCAATGCCTACACCAGTCGCGAGGTCACGGCCTATTACGCGCGCGTGCTGAAGGATGATGTGGACCTCGCGCTCGACGTGATTGGGGACATCGTTCTGAACTCGGTCTTTGATGAGCGCGAGATCGAGGTTGAGCGCGGCGTGATTCTGCAAGAGATCGGTCAGGCGCTGGACACGCCGGACGACATCATCTTCGACTGGCTACAGGAAGAAAGCTACCGGGATCAGGCCATTGGCCGCTCGATTCTCGGCCCCGCCGAACGGGTGCGCAGCTTTACCAAGGAAGACCTGCGCCGTTTTGTGGCTGAACACTATGGACCGGGCCAGATGATCCTGTCGGCAGCCGGTGCGGTCGATCACGACCGGCTGGTCAAGGCCGCGACAGAGATGTTTGGCGATCTGGAGCCCAAACAGCAAGACGTTGTGGAGACCGCCAGCTTTGTCGGCGGTGAGGCCCGGCGCGACAAGGCGCTGGAGCAAGCTCATGTGGCGCTGGCCTTTGAAAGCCCCAGCTACCGCGCCGACGACATCTACACCGCGCAGATCTATGCGGCGGCTCTTGGTGGCGGCATGTCCTCGCGGCTGTTTCAGGAAGTGCGCGAAAAGCGGGGCCTGTGCTACACGATTTTCTCTCAGGCGGGCGCCTATGAGGACACGGGCATGATGACCATCTATGCCGGCACGGCGGGCGAACAGGTCGCCGATCTTGTGGGCATCACCGTGGACGAGCTGAAACGCGCCGCCGATGATATGTCGGATGCCGAGGTTGAGCGCGCGCGTGCGCAAATGAAGGCGGGCATGCTGATGGGGCTGGAGAGCCCTTCGAACCGTGCCGAACGTCTGGCACGACTGGTGCAGATTTGGGACCGCGTGCCCAGCCTTGAGGCCACAGTTGAGAAAATCGATGCGGTGACCACTGCGGACGTACGCGCCATGGCGGCACAGATCGCACGCGAAGCGCCTGCGGCCCTTGCTCTTTATGGTCCGGTCGCCGATGCGCCGAGCCTTGAGGAGGTCGCCCGGAGGCGCGCTGCCTGATGCTTCTGGCCCGTCGGACGGTGAAACTGGAGACGGAGCGTCTGACGCTCCGCCCGCCGGTGCACGCGGATTTCCGGTACTGGGCCTTTCTGCGTCAGCAGAGCAAAGATCATCTGGTGCCGTGGGAACCAGCTTGGTCGCCCGATCACCTCAGCCGCAAATCCTTTACCAACCGGGTCTATTGGGCCAAGCGGTCCATTGCACAGGGGTCGGCCCTGCCGCTGTTCCTGATCCGGCGCGAGGACGATCATCTGGTCGGGGCCATCACGCTGGATAATATCCGGCGCGGTCCGGCCATGGCGGGCACCATCGGGTATTGGACTGGCGCGCAATTTTCCCGCCGGGGGTACATGCGCGAAGCCATCGGCGCGGTGGTCCACCATGCTTTCACCCGTCTTGATCTAAGCCGTATTGAGGCCGCTTGCCTGCCGGAGAACGCCGCCTCTCGCGGGCTCCTAGAGCGCTCCGGCTTCAAATACGAGGGCGTGGCGCAGTCCTATCTGCAGATCAACGGACGCTGGCGCACGCATGTGCTTTATGCCGCGCTGCGCAATGACAGGCGTGGCAAGACGATGGTGGGACAAGCCTGATCGGCCGCTGCACAGACGTCAGAAGGCTGGAGCAACTGGTCTTGCCTTTATGGCGTGGATTTCGGATGCATTGCTTATGACATTGAAATCCGCTGATCCCGCTTTCCTTGATGCTCTTTCTGCCCGTTTGCCTGCGGATACGCTGCGCAGACCTGATGTGCGTTATCTCGAAGAACCTCGTGGGCGCTACAGCGGGCAGGCTGCAGCCGTTGCCCTGCCGCGCAACACGCAAGAGGTCGCAGAGATCATCCAAGCCGCCCATGTAGGGTGTGTCGGCGTTGTACCCTACGGTGGCGGGACCGGTCTTGTGGGCGGGCAAGTGATGCCGGAAGGCGCTACACCGATCCTTCTGTCGCTCGAACGGATGCGCAAAATTCGTGCGGTGTATCCGCAGGAAAACGTGCTGATTGCAGAGGCTGG
The DNA here is from genome assembly GCF_001681715.1 of Tritonibacter mobilis. Classification (GTDB taxonomy): domain Bacteria; phylum Pseudomonadota; class Alphaproteobacteria; order Rhodobacterales; family Rhodobacteraceae; genus Epibacterium; species Epibacterium mobile. The sequence goes on from NZ_LNWY01000006.1 coordinate 138,306, forward strand.
GGCGGTACTCGCGGAGGTGCAGGCGGCTGCCACGGATGCCGGGCGTCTGTTTCCGCTTTCGCTTGCTGCAGAAGGCACCGCCCAGATTGGCGGTAATCTTTCAACCAATGCGGGCGGCGTGAATGTGTTGCGGTATGGCAATGCGCGTGATCTTTGCCTTGGGCTGGAGGCCGTGCTGCCCACAGGAGAGATCTGGCATGGTCTGTCGCGGCTCAGAAAAGACAACACCGGTTACGATCTGAAAAACTTGTTGATCGGCGCGGAGGGCACCTTGGGGGTGATCACGGCCGCCGCGCTGAAACTCTCTCCCATTCCCGCCAATGCTGGCACCGCTATTTTCACCGTGCGCGACCCTGCCGCTGCAGTGGAGTTGCTGGCAATGGTGCGCGACGCGGTGGGTGAGGGGGTGAGCGCGTTTGAGCTAATTCACCGTCAGGGTTTGGACTTTCTGGCCGAGAAGCTCCCCGAACTGCGCCAACCCTTTGATCCCCGCCCCGAGTGGTGCGTTTTGATTGAGCTGGGTCTTGGTAAGGGGCAAGATGCCGAAGACGCACTGGCTGACCTCTTTGGGCACGCGATGGAGGCGGAGCTTGCAGAGGATGGTGTTATCGCACAATCTGAAGCTCAACGTCAGTCGCTCTGGGCCGTGCGGGAACATATTCCCGAAGCGAATCGCCTGATCGGGTCTGTGTCGAGCCATGACATCTCGGTGCCGATTTCGCGGATACCAAAGTTCATTCCCGCCGGCTGGAAAGCCATTTCTGAACTGGATTCTTCTCTTAGAATCAATTGCTTTGGTCATTTGGGAGACGGTAACTTGCATTACAACGTCTTTCCCGGTGCCGGGCGGTCACGTGCGGAATACGACGCGCTGCGCGGGGAGGTCAAACGTATCATCCACGATCTGGTCTATGATTACGGCGGGTCCATGAGTGCAGAACATGGGATCGGGCGTATGAAGGTCGGTGATCTTGAACGCTATGGTGACCCCATGAAGCTCGCGGCGATGCGGGCCATCAAACAGGCGCTTGATCCACATGGCATCATGAATCCCGGCGCTGTGATGCGATAGCGCCCAGACTTACGATTATCACGGATACGTGATGACCCCGGCATTGCAGCCTTGCCCACTGAAGACCCAGATAGAGCACGCAGTATTTAGTTAGTTCAATGTGTTGAGGCCTAAAATGTCCCTATTGCAAGCCGCGAGTGTTTTGGTGCTCGCATTTTACATCTTGTCCCTCTTGGCAGGGTCAAGACTGGCCTCAAAGGCTGCGGGACGTTCTGTATGGCTCTTTGGGGCGGCGCGAGGGCGGGATCGCATCGCTGCCTTGGGATTTCGCGCCAGTTTTGCCTTGGCGCTGTTGGGGCCTGTGATCTGGGCCTTGATGCCAGATCTTTCTGCACTCAGCCTCGGCGGGTGGACCGGATATCCTTGGTTGACCTTCATCGGGCATATGTTGGCCATTTGTGGTGCCGGGTTTGCGTTTGCCGCACAGATGGCGATGGGCGCATCGTGGCGTGTTGGTGTCTCCAACGATGCCATTGGAGAGTTGGTGAGCGCCGGTTTGTTCACCCTGTCGCGCAATCCGACTTTTGTAGGTCAGGCGGCGCTTTTGATTGGCGTGGCGTTGGCGGTGCCGACACTGGCAGGCGTGTTCGGTGTCATCCTGTTCATCGCTTCAGCGCAGATGCAGATCCGCAGTGAAGAGGCGGCATTGCTCACGGCCCATGGAGATGCATTCACACAATATACAGCGAATGTGCCGCGCTGGCTGCGCTTGCCCTGAAGAGGCCAAAAGCAGAGGAGCCCGAAGGCTCCTCTCGATTCGTGAGTGATGTGGTGCGGTCAGAAGGCATTAGCTGCCCGGCATGATGACCTTGTCGATTACGTGGATGATGCCGTTTTCGGCTTCAATATCAGCCTGAATCACCTTTGCCTCATCCACCATGGCACCGCCATCGATGTCGACAGTGATCTCAGCGCCCTGAACGGTGGCGGCTTTCATGCCGTCCGTCAGATCCGAGGACATCACTTTGCCCGGCACCACATGGTAGGTGAGGATGGAAATAAGCTGCTCCTTGTTTTCAGGTTTCAGCAGTTCCTCGACGGTGCCCTCAGGCAGGGCTTCAAAGGCGGCGTCGGTCGGGGCAAACACGGTGAACGGGCCATCGCCTTTCAGTGTATCCACCAGATCGGCAGCGGAAACAGCAGCAACCAATGTGTCGAAATTGTCATTGCCCGATGCGATATCAACGATGTCTTTGGAATGGCCGTCGGCGAAGGCAGCGGTGGCGACGGCAAAGCTGGCGACGGTACCGAGTGCAAACTTGCGGAACATGGGGTAACTCCTCTTGTCTCTATCACGTTGGACGCCGCGACCGCGGCATCTGTGTAGGACAACGAAACAGCGCCGTTTCTGGATCTGGCGGATCTTTGCCAGTGTTGGTTTGACACAAAGAAAAAGCCCCCTAAGCTGGGAGCCTTTGGGAAATCCAGTCACGCTTGCGTGTGAAGCTGTGATCCTGCGTGAGTAATCTGGGCGAGATCTTCGCCTTACAGTCCCTCAAATTCACAAAGTACATGCACATCCATCCCGAGGCTTTCGAGATGTTTGCGACCGCCAAGTTCCGGCAGGTCGATGATGAACGAGCAGGAGATGATCTCTCCGCCGAGCTTCTCGATCAGCTTGATACCTGCACCTGCCGTACCACCGGTGGCAAGCAGGTCATCCACCACGAGGATTTTCTCGCCGGGCTGGATGGCGTCCTTGTGCAGTTCTACGACCGCCTCGCCGTATTCCAGTTTGTATTCCTGAGAAATGGTTGCGCCGGGCAATTTGCCTTTCTTGCGCACGGGCACAAAACCGGTGCCCAGCTGATGCGCAATAGCGCCGCCCAGAATAAAGCCGCGCGCCTCAAGCCCTACGACCTTGTCGATACGCTGCCCCGCATAGGGGTGCAGCATCTGATCCACGGCCATGCGAAATCCACGCGGGTCGGCAAACAGCGTGGTCACATCGCGGAACATGATCCCCTCATGAGGGAAATCGACGATGGTGCGGATGTAGTCTTTGACGGTCTTGGAGGTGCTCATGGGGGTGGGGTCCCTGATCTGGCTTCGCAATCTCGGACAAGGCGGAGACATCAGCCCCGACCGAACCATGGCGGTGTGGCTGATGCCGGGCGTTCATGCAAGCTTCATCTGCATAAAACGACCCTCACAGAACCCGTCCCGCCACCGCATCCAGTTTAGCAAGAAGTGCCGGGTCGCGTTTTTCCTTGGCCGTCATTATCGCATACTCCAGCGCGCGGTCGCAGCCATGGGGGCAGGGCGCGCGTGTGCTGCCAAGGCGGGCGGGCAGGCCTTTTATCAGGGTACGTCCCTTTTCGGAATTGCCCTTGAGCGTGGCGATAACGGCCGTTACATCGACCTCCCCATGATCCGGGTGCCAGCTGTCGTAGTCGGTAACCATCGCCACAGATGCATAACACAGCTCCGCCTCGCGGGCGAGTTTCGCCTCTGGCATATTGGTCATACCAATCACATCCGCGCCCCATTGTTCGCGGTACATCTTGGATTCCGCCAGCGTCGAAAACTGCGGTCCTTCCATCGCCAGATATGTGCCGCCACGGTGCACATTGATGTGTGCTGCGCGGGCTGCGTCCTCAACGGCGTCGCTCAGGCGGGGGCATGTGGGATGTGCAAGCGCGACATGTGCCACGCAACCAGACGAGAAAAAGCTCTTCTCGCGTGCAAAGGTCCGGTCAATGAACTGGTCGACGACGACAAAATCGCCGGGAGCCATTTCCTCGCGGAAGGACCCACAGGCAGAAACAGAGATCACATCTGTTGCGCCCAGACGTTTCAGCGCGTCAATATTGGCGCGATAAGGCACATCGGTCGGGGCATGAACATGGCCGCGACCGTGCCGGGGCAAGAATGCCATCTTCACGCCATCCAAGCGCCCGGTCAGGATCTGATCCGAAGGTGCCCCCCAAGGGGTTTCAACGGTTGTCCAGGTGGCATCGTCCAGCCCGTCGATATCATAGATGCCTGAGCCGCCGATCACTGCGATCATGGTTTCTGTCATTTGGATCTCTCCTGCGGTGTTTGTGCAGACCTATGGCTGAGAGCCGTGTGATCTGGCAAGGTTTTGTGCTCATGCAGGTAGTCTTTTTCGCAGGCGGCGAGCCCTGTTCAATGGGAACCGAGGTGAGGTCGTAACGGTCGTGCCGGACGATCATATCTTTCCCACCTGCGCGCGCGGGGGTAGGGTCTGGCCATGACAGCTTCTCCTCGATTCATCCACCTGCGTACCCACACCGAATACTCTCTGCTGGAGGGGGCCGTTCGGCTGAAGAAACTGCCGGATCTGTGCACATCCAATCAGATGCCCGCAATCGCGGTCACCGATACCAATTCGATGTTCGCAGCACTGGAATTTTCCGTAACGCTCTCGGGGGCAGGGATTCAGCCCATCATCGGCTGTCAGGTCGATCTGACCTTTGAAAAGAGCGATCCCGGTGAAAAGCCGAAGTTTCCCGCACCAGTGGTTCTGTTGGCGCAGAATGAGGCGGGCTATGAGCATCTGATGCGGTTGTCCTCGTGCCTCTATGTGAACAACGGCGGGCAGTTGCCGCAGGTCTCGCTTGAGGAGCTTGAGGCCAATTCCGCTGGTTTAATCTGCCTCACTGGTGGGCCGGAGGGGCCGATTGGCAAACTGCTGCAGCAGGGACAACGCCCCGCCGCTGAGGCATTGATGCAGCGCCTGAAAGAGATGTTCCCTGACCGCCTTTATGTAGAGCTGCAGCGCCATCCGGGCGAGGACGGCCAGCCTGAGGCGGAAACGCTGACCGAGCGGGGCCATGTGGAGATGGCCTATGCGATGGATCTGCCCTTGGTGGCGACCAATGACGTCTATTTTCCCAAAACCGAGATGTACGAGGCGCATGATGCGCTGATCTGTATTGCCGAAGGGGCCTATGTCGATCAGGCGGAACCACGTCGCCGTCTGACTGCACAACATTATTTCAAAAGCCAAGAGGAGATGATCGCGCTTTTTGCCGATCTTCCGGAGGCGATTGAAAATACTTTGGAAATCGCGCAACGCTGTGCTTTCATGGCCTATCGCCGTGATCCGATTTTGCCGAAGTTTGCCGATGACGAGGTGGATGAATTGAGGCGCCAGGCCAATGAGGGCCTGCAGCAGCGCCTCGCGGTGATCCCTCATGCGGTGCCAGTTGAGAAATATCAGGAGCGACTGGATTTTGAGCTGGGTATCATTGAGAGCATGGGATTCCCTGGCTATTTCCTGATCGTTGCAGACTTTATCAAATGGGGCAAGGAGCAGGGTATCCCAGTGGGGCCGGGGCGGGGCTCTGGTGCGGGTTCGCTGGTGGCGTATGCGCTGACCATTACCGACCTTGATCCGCTGCGCTACAGCCTGCTGTTTGAACGCTTCTTGAACCCGGAACGGGTCTCCATGCCCGACTTCGACATCGACTTCTGTATGGATCGCCGCGAGGAGGTGATCAAATATGTGCAGCAGAAGTACGGCCGCGACAAGGTGGGGCAGATCATCACCTTTGGTGCGCTCTTGTCCAAGGCTGCGGTGCGCGACATTGGCCGGGTACTGCAGATGCCCTTTGGTCAGGTGGATCGCCTCTCAAAGATGATTCCGGTCGAAGGCGTCAAACCCGTCTCCATCGAAAAAGCCCTGCAGGATGAGCCGCGTCTGGCAGAAGAGGCGCGAAATGAGCCGGTAGTGGACCGGCTGCTGACCTATGGCCAGCAGGTGGAGGGGCTGCTGCGAAATGCCTCCACCCACGCAGCGGGGGTTGTGATCGGCGACCGGCCTCTGGATGCGCTGGTGCCGCTCTATCAGGATCCGCGTTCCGACATGCCCGCGACCCAGTTCAATATGAAGTGGGTGGAACAGGCTGGACTGGTGAAGTTCGACTTCCTTGGCCTCAAGACCCTGACCGTGATCGAAAACGCGATGAAGCTGATTTTTAAATCGGGACGGGATCTGCATGTCGGGGCGGACGGGACCGAGCTTTATGAACCCGCAGAGGGGGCGGAAAACCAGATCAACCTGATCCCGCTGGATGACGAGGTGACCTATAACCTCTATTCGCGCGCCAAGACGGTGGCGGTGTTTCAGGTGGAATCCACCGGCATGATGGATGCGCTGAAGCGCATGAAACCCACCTGTATCGAGGACATCGTGGCGCTTGTGGCGCTTTATCGTCCCGGCCCGATGGAAAACATCCCGGTCTATTGCGAGGTCAAAAATGGCCTGCGCAAGATCACCTCGGTGCATCCGCTGATCGACCATATCCTTGAGGAAACTCAAGGTATTATCGTTTATCAGGAACAGGTGATGCAGATCGCGCAGGTCATGGCGGGCTATAGCCTTGGCGGCGCGGACCTGTTGCGTCGTGCGATGGGTAAAAAGATCAAAGAGGCGATGGACGCCGAGCGCCCGAAATTTGAGAAGGGCGCGGCAGAAAACGGCGTCGATAAGAAAAAGGCCTCAGAGGTTTTCGACCTTCTGGAGAAATTCGCCAACTACGGCTTTAACAAATCCCACGCGGCAGCCTATGCGGTGGTGTCCTATCAAACCGCGTGGCTGAAAGCGAACCACCCGGTGGAGTTCATGGCGGGCGTCATGAACTGCGATATTCACCTCACGGAAAAGCTCGCGATCTACTTTGAGGAAGTGAAGAAAGGGCTTCAGCTTCCGTATGCAGCGCCAGACATCAACCGCTCGCTTGCGACCTTTGACGTGGTCGACGGTGAGCTGATCTATGCGCTGGGCGCGCTCAAGAATGTGGGCGTCGATGCCATGAACCTGATCGTGACAGCGCGGGGAGACCAGCCATTTGTGACGCTTTATGATTTTGCCCGCCGCGTGGATCTGAAACGTGTGGGCAAGCGCCCGCTCGAGATGCTCGCACGGGCCGGGGCGTTTGACGTGCTGGATAGCAACCGTCGCCGTGTGTTTGAGAGCCTTGAGGGGCTGGTGCAATATTCTGCCGCCATTCAGGAGCAGAAGAATTCCAACCAAGTGTCTTTGTTCGGGGAGGCGGGCGATGACTTGCCGGAGCCGCGTATGGCGGGAGTCCCCGATTGGCTTCCAGCCGAACGTCTGAGCGAGGAGTTCAAGGCGGTTGGTTTTTATCTGACCGGGCATCCGCTGGATGACTACATGCCTGCGCTCAAACGCAAGGACGTGATGACGCTGGACGAGGTGATGGCGAAAGCGGAGCGCGGCCCCTTCATGGCGAAGATGGCGGGCGTTGTGGCGGGGCGGCAGGAACGTAAATCCGCACGCGGCAATCGCTTTGCCTTCGCACAGCTATCCGACACCACGGGCGCTTATGAGGTGACGATTTTCTCTGATGTGCTGGAGAAAAGCCGCGATCATCTGGAAACCGGATCGAAAGTGGTGATCACGGCCGAGGCCACCATGGAAAGCGACCAGCTGAAGCTGTTGATGCGCTCGGCTGGGCCAGTGGACTCTGCGATTGCCGATGCGGGTCGATCCAGTCTGCGAGTCTACCTAGAGAGTGCCTCGGCGGTAGCGACGGTGGCGACGGTGCTGGAGGATGCGAAGAAGGCCGCAAAGAATGCCAGCCCCGGTGAGATCTACGTCTATTTGCAGGACCCGAACCTGCCGGGAGATGTGGAAATGGATCTTGGCCAGCTGTTCCCGATCAATCCGCAGATCAAAGGCGCGCTCAAAAGCCTTGAGGGTGTGATGGACGTGGAGGAGATCTGAGGCCGCTATTCTGCGCAGACCAAGCTCCGCGTTTAATTGTGAGTGACCTGCCTCTGTTGCGATTTTTGGGACAGTCATGGGGAATGCACGGAATTGTCGAGACCGGCGTCGGGGTGTCCGTCCTTTGGGAATCGTTAAGACAGCAAGTATGCGCGTCTTTGGTGCTAAGGTGCGGTGACGCATTCTCATCACCGTAGGGCGTATGAGCCCCCAGCTCTTTGCGCGTCCAAGGTCTGATCGCGCGCGCTGCTTTGATAGAAAACACAGCGTTAGAAATTAATGAGGGCGCGAGGGTCAGATAAACCTCAGCGCCCTCATCGCATCACTCTGGATCAGGCTTAAAGGCCGAGTTTGTTCTTTGCGGCGTTCACGTCGGACTGGAACACATAGCCACGCTTGAAACTGCTGTTGGAGGAGGTCACAGGCCACCATTCAGAGTCGCCGGGCCAGCTGCGGTACATCACGCCCCAACCGTTCACAACGTGTTGAATGCAAAGGGGTTCTGAGGAAGAGCTGCCTGCGCCACTGCCGTCTGGATAGAACCATGTGAGGTCCTGACAAAGGGTGCCATCGGCAGAGACGCTCCATGTGCCCGCAGCCATATTTTCAGACTGCTCAGAGCACCAGGCACGCGCCTGATTGTTCGGGGAGAAATAGATCCCGCCCTGACAGTCTTGTCCCCAGATGTCGGTTTTTCCTGAGTAGGTTGCGATCACTTTGCCAGCAGGTGCGGGGCGCGCATTTCTGGGCTTCGGATCAGCTGCAGCGGCCACAGGCAGGCTCGCTACGAGCGAAATGGACAGTAGAGTTTTGATCGTCGGGACCATGGGTCATGTCTCCTTGCGCGTCAAAATGAGCAGACGGGTCAATTTATATAAAATCTTGTCCAAACTTTGAGCCGCAAGGCAAGAGCTATCGCAGACGCGAAAGGGGCAGCTGGGATCATGCGCCAGAGCCGCCGCGAACCCTCTGGCACTTAGTAGTGGGGCGGGCGCTCGTCGCCAAAAATCGCGCCACCGCTGCCTTCGGCCTCGCGCTGGGCCTCGCGCTCCATCAGCATCTGCACGCGCCGCTTCAGGAGGTCGATGTCCGACTGCTGGCTGGTCACGATCTCGTTCAGCTCATCGACGGTGCGGGTCAGATAGGCGATCTGTTCTTCGAGATGTTGCATGGGGTATGCCTCCTGTGTTGCGGACTGATGTAACGCGGGCGCGGGCAGGCGTCCATGGGGCGTGCGCAGGGCGTCGCACCTTGCTCACTGAGGCCCCTTGGGCTAGACGCAAGCGCGAGAAACCACCCGCAAGGAGGCCACAATGGCCAAAGCCAAGAAACAGCCCCGTCCCAAGGCAATTACGCCCAAAGGATTCCGTGACTATTTCGGCGAAGAGGTGACCCAGCGCACGCATATGCTGGCCACCATTGCGGAGGTTTACCATCATTACGGCTTCGAGGCGCTTGAATCCTCTGCCGTGGAAACGGTCGAGGCGCTGGGTAAGTTCCTGCCCGACGTGGATCGCCCGAACGCAGGCGTTTTTGCGTGGCAAGAGGCCGACGAGAACGACCCCGAGGGCAAACCGGGCGACTGGATGGCGCTCCGCTATGACCTGACCGCCCCCTTGGCCCGCGTTTATGCACAGCACCGCAACGACCTGCCCAACCCTTATCGTCGTTTTGCGATGGGGCCTGTTTGGCGCAACGAGAAACCCGGCCCCGGTCGCTATCGCCAGTTCTATCAATGCGATGCGGATACGGTTGGCACGGCCTCCATGGCGGCGGATGCAGAGATCTGCATGATGCTGTCGGATACGCTTGAAAAGGTTGGCATTCCGCGTGGCGACTATCTGGTGCGCGTCAACAACCGCAAGGTTTTGAACGGCGTGCTGGAGGCGATGGGCCTTGCCGAGGAGGATCCCAAGCGCGACGACGTTCTGCGCACCATCGACAAGTTCGACAAGGTGGGCGAGAGCGGTGTGCGCGAGCTTCTGGGCAAGGGGCGGCTTGATGCCTCTGGCGCCTATATCGACGGTGTGGGGCTTGAGGAGCAGCAGGCAGAGCCGGTGCTGGCGTTCCTGACGTCTAAGGGCGACACCGTGGCAGAGACCATGACCAACCTGCGCGCCGCCGTGGGCGACAGCAAGGTCGGCCAAGAGGGCGTTGCCGAGCTGGAACTGATGGGCGCGCTCTTTGCGGCTGCGGGCTATGGCGACGATCGCATCCTGATCGACCCGTCGATCGTACGCGGGCTTGGCTACTATACCGGTCCGGTGTTCGAGGCCGAGCTGGCCTTTGAAATCTTTGATGAAAAGGGCCGAAAGCGCCAGTTCGGCTCGGTTGCGGGCGGTGGGCGCTACGATGGTCTGGTGAAACGCTTTACTGGCCAAGAGGTGCCTGCGGTGGGTCTGTCGATCGGGGTTGACCGTCTGCTGGCGGCGCTGCGCGAAAAGGGCCGCCTGGCCGCGACCCCCACCGGCCCGGTGGTGGTGACGGTGATGGATCGCGACCGCATGGCCGACTATCAGGCCATGGTCGCGGAACTGCGTCAGGCTGGCATCCGAGCCGAGGTCTATCTTGGCAACCCCAAGAACTTTGGCAACCAGTTGAAATACGCGGACAAACGCCATTCGCCCGTGGCTGTGATCGAAGGTGGCGATGAAAAGGACCGCGATGTGATCCAGATCAAGGATCTGATCCTCGGTGCCAAGATCGCTGAAAGCGCCACCTTGGAAGAGTGGAAAGAACGCCCGAGCCAGTTCGAAGTGCCCCGCACGGAGCTGGTCGCGAAGGTGCGTGACATCCTCGCCAGCCAAGCCAAAGATCAGGAGGGCTGAACATGCCCAACCGTTCCCAGATCGAAGCCCGCGCGGCGCTGTTGCGTCAGCGCTTTGAAGTGGCGGGCGGCGTTGTCGTCGACCCGCCGCTGTTGCAACCTGCTGATATCCTGCTGGATCTCTATGGTGAGGATATCCGTGCGCGCGCCTACGTGACCTCAGACGCACTGCGGGGCGAGCAGATGCTGCGCCCGGATTTCACCCTGCCAATGGTGCAGATGCATATGAAGGGCGGTGCGGAACCTGCGCGCTATACCTATGCGGGGCAGGTGTTTCGCCGTCAGGAACACGACCCGGACCGGGCCAATGAATTTGTGCAGGTCGGCTATGAGGTCTTTGACCGCACCGACCCGGCGGACGCGGATGCCGAAGTTTTCGCGCTGTTTCAACTGCAATTGCGTGGATTGGAATTGCGTGTGGCGACCGGTGATATTGGGATCCTCTTGGCGGCGGTCGAGGGGCTCAACACCACGGAGGTCCGCAAATCGGCGCTGCGGCGGCATATCTGGCGTCCGCGCCGGTTCCGCGCGCTCTTGGATCGCTTTGCCGGGCGTACCCCAATGTCCGAGAGCCGCAAGAAACTATTGTCGACCACGGGCCCGCTGACCGGCACCGCACCGGAGATCGGCAAACGCCGCGCTGCCGAGATCGATGCGCGGGTAGAAACCCTGCGTGCGGATGCGGCAGCGCCGCCGATCTCGGAACATGAGATGGAAGCGCTGGAGGCCTTGCTGGCGGTGCGGGAAACGGTGCCCTATGCGCTCGAACAAATGCGCGATATTGCGGTCGATCTGCCGGCGATCCTGCCGGCCCTAGATCGGCTGGAGGCCCGCACATCTGCGATGAAGGCGCGTGGGATCGCGATCGATCAGCTCGACTTTGAGGCCTCATATGGCCGCACTTCTATGGAGTACTATGACGGCTTTGTGTTTGGCTTTTACGCCGAACGCCGTCCGGACCTGCCCCCCATCGCAACGGGGGGGCGTTATGACGCGCTGACGCGCTATCTGGGGCAGGAGGATGAAATCCCGGCGGTGGGTGGTGTGATCCGCCCTGACCTGATCCTGACGCTTGAAGGGGAGGTTCGGTCATGAGCATCAAACTGGGTGTGCCGTCCAAGGGGCGGCTGATGGAGAAGACCTTCGACTGGTTTGCCAAACGCGGCATCACCCTGTCGCGCACCGGATCTGATCGCGAATACGCAGGTGCGGTTGAGGGCGTCGAAGGGGTGGATCTGGTTCTACTGTCGGCCGGAGAAATTCCGCGTGAACTGGCGGCGGGCCGCATTCACCTAGGTGTGACCGGCACCGATTTGGTTCATGAAAAACTGCCGCGTTGGGAGCAACAGGTTGAGGAGCTGGAGCCGATGGGCTTTGGCGAGGCCGACCTGATCCTCGCGGTGCCGCAGTTCTGGATCGACGTGGACACGCTTGAAGATCTCGATGCTGTGGCTGCGGCGTTCCGGCGTACCCATGGCCACAGACTGCGGATCGCTACCAAATATCACCGTCTCATTCGTGAGTTCTTGGCGGATGCAGGTGTTGCGGATTACCAGCTGATCGATAGTCAGGGTGCAACCGAAGGCACGGTCAAAAACGAGACCGCCGAAATGGTGGCCGACATTACCTCCACCGGAGAGACCCTGCGCGCCAACCACCTGAAAATCCTGTCGGATGGCCTGGTGCTGCGCAGTCAGGCAACGCTGTGGCGCAGCCGGGTGGCGAAATGCACGTCAGAGGAAAAATCTGCGCTCAAGACGCTGCTAGCTAAAATTGATAGCTAACGGTTGATGCGAGGCTCTGCCTCGCGCTCCGGGATATTTGGGTTAGAAGAGGAAGGGCCGCGGGGATCGCGGCCTTTTGGGTTCTTCTAACATAAAATATCCTGGGGTGAACTGGCCATCGCCAGGAGGGGCAAAGCCCCTATTCTTCTGTGGCGTCAAACCACACCGATTTCAGCCAGTGCCTGAGAGAGTTCCGCAGGCAATGGCTCTTCGCTCTCACGCCCTGATGGGAGGTCAGATGGAGTATCCTCCGGCTTTAGATAGCGCCATCCCTGGAAGGGGCGTTTCGGTGCCGTATGTGTCCGGTGGATTTTGGAATCAAGGACGATCGCACAACGTCGGATCTCGTCATCGCCGAACACTTCATCCATCCGCAGAATACGTTGACGGCATTGGATCAACCCTTTGATGACCCAATAGATCGACCCACCTTGCAGGATTTCCGGCTCACGTTTGGGCCACATGCGGGTAACGTGACGGGGCAGCCCATCTTGCCAGCGTTTGGCATAGACCGCTTGCCAGTCCATCAAACCCTCTACGCTTTCCGTGCCTACAGAGAGCTTAACGAGGTTTATATGTTTATCCACAAGATGTCCCCAGAGTCGTCCAGACGTTCGGCTTGATATTGTAGCCTGAGTGCGGAGAACGACAAGCGCTGGGTGTTGAGAGCGGCACGCTTGTGACATGCGCGTCTGCTATCGGAGCCGTGAGATGCGAGGTCGCCACCTGTGTTCTTTGGCGCTGTGTTGTACCGATGAGCAATCTCCCCCGGTGCTATTGACCAGCGCGGGGGAGATTGAAGTGATCAGGTCTCTTCGTCTTCAGACGCGACATCGGCGAGTTCGTCGAGGGAGACGTTGTCCTCTTCATCGTCGTCGTCCAGCACGTCATCGCCGAGATCCATATCAACGGCATCATCATCATCGTCGAGGACCGCATCGTCAGAATCGTTGTTCTGCTTCGCCTTCAGGCTTGCGGCATCTTCGGCGTCGGCTTCGATCATACGGCTCTTGGTGGTGTCAATTTCGACAGCTTCGCCGGTGTAGGGGCTGATGATCGGGTTCTTGTTCAGGTCGTAGAACCGTTTGCCAGTGGTCGGGCAGACGCGTTTCGTACCCCATTCTTCCTTGGGCATGTGGATTCCCTTATAAAATAGCATGAGTCGGTGAGACGATTCAGGTGCCTTGCCATATGCCGCCTACCCTGTCAAAGCCTTTGCTCGCCTGTGGCGTATGAGGAGGAACGTGATGCCGGAACTGAGCCTCGCGGGTGAACCGGAAGTACGAGTGACTTTGCGCAGGTCTGCGCAGGCTCGCCGCATGTCTCTGCGGATCTCTTCGCTCGATGGGCGGGTAACCCTGACGCTGCCCAAACGGGTCTCCGAGCGGGAGGGGCGGGCATTTCTGCTGGAAAAGGAAGAATGGATCCGAGGTCATCTGGCGAAACAGCCAGAGCGGATTGATGTAGGCCCTGGGACGACCCTGCCCGTTGAGGGGCGAGAGGTGTCCATCCGTGTAGGTACAGGACGCCGTGTGATGCGCGAAAACGATATGCTACTGGTGCCGGAGCCCGCACCTGCGCGGCGGCTGCAGCGATACTTGCGGGAATTGGCACGGGATCGGCTGGCTGCAGCGTCAGATCTTTATGCGGCCCGGCTCGGGAGCGGGTACACGAGCCTCACTCTGCGTGATACGCGGTCTCGCTGGGGGTCCTGTTCATCGACCGGGGGCTTGATGTACTCTTGGCGGCTCATTCTCGCCCCGCCTGAAATACTGAACTATGTCGCAGCGCATGAGGTTGCACATCTGCAAGAGATGAACCACTCGCGCGCATTCTGGGCTGTCGTTGAGAAAATACATGGCGATTACCGTGCGCAGCGCCGTTGGTTGCAGGGCGAAGGCAATGCGCTACACCGTTATCGTTTCGACGAGAGCGTCGAGGGGGATTGATCTTCCGATGATTTGTGATCACATGCTGCGTCATGGATAAGCTGCTGACGGGCAATCGGCCCACTGCTGAAAATACGGGTTCCGCCCATGATCGCGTCTATCGCGCCTTACGAACCCGTATCATGCACGGGGCGATTGCACCGGGAGCGGCGCTGACCCTGCGCGGTATTGGCAAGGACTATGATGTCTCGATGACGCCCGCGCGAGAGGCAGTACGGCGATTGGTGGCAGAAGGGGCGCTCTTTTTGTCGTCGTCCGGGCGCGTGTCAACTCCGGAGTTGTCCAATGAGCGGATCGAAGAACTGGCCGCCCTGCGCGCTCTGATTGAGGTGGAGCTGGCCTCGCGTGCGCTACCGCGGGCGCATATGGCGTTGATAGACCGGTTGCAAGCGATCAATGGCACCGTGGCGGAGATGATCTCCAAACGCGACGCGGTGGGGTATATTCGGACCAATCTCGAATTTCACCGTACGCTCTATCTGCGTGCGCAGGCGCCTGCGATGCTGGCAATGGCGGAGACGGTCTGGTTGCAGTTGGGACCGACCATGCGGGCGCTTTATGGACGGTTGGGCCGAACTGAGCCACCGCAGAACCACAAGCTGATCATTGCCGCCTTGAAGGCGGGCGATGAGCCGGGGCTCAGGCTTGCGGTGCGCACCGATGTGACTCAAGGGCTTCGGCTGCTGGCAGGATAGGTTTTGTGCGCAGTGGCGTTCTTTTGAGATGTCCAACGCGTTCTCGCACGGGCAACGTTGCGCTGCCGAACTGTGTCTTGTGAAGATCGCGTGATCTGTGCAGTCTCCGATCAGGAGCAGCGAGTGAGGATATGATGCGCGCCAACCCACTGAGACGAAGCCTGCTGCCCGCCGTGCGCAGTTTGTTTGAGGCAGATCCCGATTTGCGTGTGGTCTACGGCTATGATCCGCAACAGATTTCAGATGTTCCGTCGCTCCTTGCCACTGTTCTTGCTTCCTGCATGCCAGAGACAGAACTCCGAGATCTGGTGCGCCGCACAGCGGCAGATATCTTTGCGTGCTCGGCCGAATTGGTGGAGGTTGTTCTCGACGATCTCCTTGCCACGACCGCGCGGGATGAGGCGCCCGGAGGGGCTGCGCAGGTACTGCATATGGCGCATGGGTTTCAGGCGCTGTTGTCTTACCGTCTGACCCGCGCGTTGTGGACCGCTGGACGTGAGCCGCTGGCGCTGGGTTTGAAGTTACAATTCACCCGCGCGCTTTCCGTCGAGATCTGGCCACAGGCCACGATAGGTCGCGGGGTTTGGGTGGATCATGGGCTTGGGCTGGTGATCGGCCAGACCACTGTGATCGAGGATGATGTGTCTCTTTGGCATGGCGTGACCTTGGGGTCGAATTTTGTCGATATGGGAGACGCCCGTCACCCGATTTTGCGGCGCGGTGTCGTCGTCGGAGCCGGGGCGACGATCCTCGGGCCGGTGGAAATCGGCGCAGGCGCGACCATCGCTGCCGGAGCGGTGGTGACGCGCGATGTGCCTGCGGGTCATGTTGTCACCGGGCCGCGCGCGCAAGATCGCGGGTCGGCGCGGTTTGCCGGCTTCACATCATTAGAACAGCTTAGGGGAGAGGGTGCATGAGTTCGCTTGGTATTGATCACCCGTTGGTGTGCGTGCGCGATCTGCCGATGATGCGCAAAACCTACTGCAGCCTTGGGTTTTTGATGAAACCGCCGGGAATGCACCCGTGGGGCACCTCTACGGCACTGGTCATTTTTCGCGATCAACTGCTGGAACTGGTGGGGATTCAGGATGAAAACCTGCTCGACACATATGCTGCGGGTGAATTCTGTTTCGGGCGTCACGTGCAGCATTGGCTGGCAGAGCGCGAAGGGGTTTGCCTCTCGGCGCTGAACTCCCGCGATGCGGCGGCGGATGAAGCGCGCGTCGTAGCACAGGGGGGCACCTGTGAGGGCACCATTGAGTTTGGGCGCGATGTGATACGCGATGACGGCACACCGGACCGCACCAAAACCACGCTCAAGATATTCACGCGGGCAGGGTTGCCCCGGCTCAGCATGTTCGCCTGTCAGCAACACCGCCGTGACCTGATTGAATTTCCGGACTGGATGGACCATCCCAATGGAGCTCACGGCTTCGCTTCTGCAACCATCCTGGCGGAACCTGACGCCCAGCCTGCGGTGCGCGATTGGCTGGCGGTTTTGCACGGCGCGGATGCCGTTCGGGACACCGACTGGGGCTTTGCGGTCGCGACCGCGAACGGTGATTGGCGCGTTGTCAGCCGCGCCACTGCGCCCATGCTCTTTGGTGCGTTGCCGGATGAACTAGCCCCAGATGGTGCGCCATCTGTCATCTCGCTGGATATCCGGTGCGAGTCGCTGTCCCGGTTGCGCCCCTTTATTGCAGCTGCGAATTTTGCCTCTCGTGAGGTTGACGGTGCGCTGGTCCTCGGCGACGTCACGCGTCTGGGCGGCATCCTGCTGAGCTTTCAAGAAATACCAAAGACCTGAGAGATACCATGTTCGACACTTCGCACATCAATGACGCCATCGCCTTGCGCCGCGACCTTCACCGCCACCCGGAACTGGGGTTTGAGGAGCACCGCACCTCCGAAAAAATCGCAACGCTTCTGGGGGAATGGGGGTGGCGAGTGCATCGCGGCTTGGCCGGCACCGGCGTGGTGGCCCAAATGGGGCAGGGCGCGCCGGCGATTGGTCTGCGCGCCGATATCGACGCACTGCCCATGGATGAGGCCACGGGGCTGGATTATGCGTCTGGCACACCGGGCAAGATGCATGCCTGCGGTCATGACGGGCACACCGCGATGCTGCTGCTGGCAGCGCGAAAGATCGCTGAGGAAGGTGTAAAACAAGGCACCGTGACACTGATCTTCCAGCCCGCCGAAGAAAATGACGGTGGCGCGCGGGTGATGATCGAACAGGGTTTGTTTCGTGAATTTCCGGTCGATCAGGTCTATGGCATTCACAACTGGCCGGGGCTTGCAACGGGGCGCATGGTGGCGCGCGATGACAAGATGATGGCGGCCTTTGCGGTCTTTGAAATTGAGGTGGCCGGACGTGGCGGGCACGGGGCGATGCCAGAACAGTCGGACGGGGTAATTGCAGCTGCGGCGGCAATGGCGTCGGCCTTGCAGGAAATCCCGGCGCGGTCCCTCTCTCCGCTGGAGCCGGGCGTGGTGTCGGTGACGCAAATCCACTCTGGCTCGGCATGGAATGTTTGCCCGGACCGGGCGGTGTTGCGCGGCACAGCGCGCTGGTTTGATCCTGCGGCGGGCGACACCATTGAGGCCCGCATAAAAGAGGTCGCAAATGCCTGTGCTGCCGCGCAGGGCTGCGCGGCGCGTATCGACTATCAGCGCCGCTATCCGGCGACGATCAATTCCGCCGCTGAGGCCGCTGTGGCGCGTGACGTTGCCGCCGAGATGGGGCTAGATACCGCAACTGCGGCCCCCAGCATGGCATCAGAAGATTTTGCCTTTATGCTCAATGAAGTGCCCGGAGCCTATATCTGGCTTGGGGCTGCGCGTGAGGGTGAAAATCCGGGGCTGCATTCGGCGAAGTTCGATTTCAACGACGCGGTGCTTCCGGTTGGTGCAGAGTTTTGGGTGCGTCTGGTACGGCGTGTCTTGGCGGCCTGATGGACGCGCTAGAGACCAAATTCCTGCGCGAATTCCTCGCGGTAGCGCATGAAGGCTCGATCCGCCGCGCGGCGGATCGCCTGAATGTTGTCCCATCGGCAATTTCGCGCAAAATCGCCGAGGCTGAGGCGCGGCTTGGGGTCACCCTGTTTGAACGCAGCTCCAAAGGCGTCGCTTTGACCGAAGCCGGAGAGCTGCTGCGCGAACACGCCCAGCATATGCGCGACGAGCAGACCTATCTTTTGGACCAGATCGGTCATTTTCGTGATGGACGTAGCCAGATCGTGCGGATCGCAACCGGTGAGGGCTTTGCTGCGGACCTGATGGAGAACGGCCTGCTGGGCCTGACACGCGCGCATCCCGAGCTGCGTTTCGTCATTGATCATGCGGGCACGGATGAGCTGCAGCGCAAGGTCATAGAAGGCGAAAGCGATATCGGTATCGCCTATAATCCGCTGATGACGGAGGCAACGCGGTCGCTGGCCCATTCGCGGCAATCCCTTTGTGCGATCGTGCCGCGCAACTCGCCGCTCGCAGAACGAACGAGTGTGAGCCTGGCCGAGGTGCTGGAGCATCCGGTGGCTATGCTCAATACAGGCTATGCGATCCGCCATCTCGTTGGGCAGGCGGCAGCAGATCGCGGGCTGGCGCTGCGGGTGCAGGTGGAGACGGCCTCAATCCCGCTGTTGATCCGTTATGTCTGCGCAGGCGTCGGGGTGAGCTTTCTGCCGCGCTTTTCCGCAACCAGTCAGGCCGAACGGGGCGATCTGGCGGTGCTTGATATTGAGGAAACCTCGCTTCAGCAGGTCAGTACGCATCTGATGGTGCGCGCCCGTCGCCGCCTGCCAAGGTCCGTTGCGCTGGTGGCGCGACATCTTGCCGAAAATATGCTGGCGTTTCGCAACTGACGGGCTCCTGCGTTGCCGCAAGAGCAACGCACTGTGCGCGAATGCCACTCTTCCTGTGATCACCTTGACTGCGGTTTCCTGATGTGAAGGGCCCGGTATAGGCGCAACACAATAGGAAGCAGACACATATGGCAGCGACGAACGGCACGCGGGCAGGGGTTATCGGCCTTGGCGCAATGGGATTGGGGATGGCCACCAGCCTCCTGAAAGCAGGATTCACTGTGGTGGGATTTGACCCTGCAGATCCGGCGCGCGAAGGCGCCACCGATGCGGGTGTGACCACTGTCGAGACCACCGATGCAGTCTTTGCGGATGCAGATGTGATCGTATTGTCCCTGCCAACCGCGCAGCATGTTCAGACGGTTGTTCAATCGGCTCTGGGCGCAAATCTGTTGGCACAGGGACAGGTTACGAAGATCATCATCGATACCTCCACCTCTGAGGCGGCGATCAGCCGTGCGCTCTCTGCGGAATTGTCGGCGGCTGGCCATGGGTTTTTGGACGCACCCGTCAGTGGTGGCCCCGCTGGCGCGGCCTCCGGTCAGCTTTCGGTCATGCTTGGTGGTGCGGCGCAATGGGTCCAGGCGGCGATGCCCGCGTTAGAGGCCATGGCCGCAAAGATCATGCATGTCGGCCCCAGTGGCGCGGGCAATGTCGCCAAGCTCGTGAACAATATGCTGGTCGCCAATCACATGGTCACCACACTGGAAGCCCTGCGTCTGGGAGAGGCTGCAGGCGTCCACGCAGAAGAGATGCTGAAGGTCGTAAATGCCGCTACGGGCCGCAGCGCGATCTCGGAAATCCATTACCCAAATTGGGTGCTGCCGCGCAGTTTTGACAGCGGGTTCTCCACTGGCTTGATGCGCAAGGATCTGCGACTGGCCCGCGAATTGGCGGCGGAGGCCGGGGTGGCAACGCCCGTGGCCGACCTCGCTGCAACGCTTTGGGCCGAAGGTCACTCCGGCCTGAAGGATAGCGATGATTTTATGCTCATGGGGGACCCAGAGGTCGATCGCCTGAGCGCGAAGGAGAAGAATTGATGACACAGGATATGATCGATACGTCAGCCCGCGTTGCGGATCTGCTGCACGAACTGACCGGCTCGGCGGAGGTGCAATCCTATGTGGGCGGCGCACTTGTACCCGGAACGGGCGCAGAGCTGGAACTGACCGACCCGGCCACTGGTGCGGTTTTTGCCCGCTACCGTGATGCAGGCGCTAAGGTTGTGGCACGCGCAGCAGAGGCCGCCAAAGCAGCGCAAAAGGAATGGTACGCCAAGACCGCATCAGAGCGCGGGCGCATCCTGTTTGAGATCGGACGCCAAATCCGCCAGCACGCCACGGCCCTCTCGGAGCTTGAGGCGCTGTCGTCCGGGCGGCCCGTGCGCGACACTGGCGGTGAGCCTGCGCGGATGGCAGAGATGTTTGAGTATTACGCGGGCTGGTGTGACAAAATCACCGGCGATGTGATCCCGGTTCCCTCAAGCCATCTGAACTACACCCGCCAAGAACCGCTTGGCGTGGTGGCGCAGATCACACCGTGGAACGCCCCGCTCTTTACCTGCTGCTGGCAGGTTGCCCCTGCGATTTGTGCGGGCAACGCGGTGATGATCAAACCCTCAGAGCTGACGCCGCTGACCTCGGTGGTGATCGGCATCCTGTGCGAAAAAGCCGGCGCTCCCAAGGGACTAGTCAATGTGATTGCGGGCGATGGTCCGGGATCGGGTCAGGCGATGATCGACAACCCCGAGACTGCTTTGGTGGTCTTTGTAGGATCTGCAGAGGCAGGTAGTAAGATCGCGGCTGCGGCCGCCAAGCGTCTGATCCCCTCGGTGCTGGAGCTAGGTGGCAAGTCGGCCAACATCGTCTTTGACGATGCCGATATCGACCGAGCCGTCGTGGGCGCGCAGGCGGCGATCTTTGCCTCCTGTGGGCAAAGCTGCGTCGCAGGCTCGCGCCTCTTGGTGCACCGCTCGGTACAGGCCGAGGTGGTTGATAAACTCGCGACCGCTGCCGCCCGTATCCCGGTGGGCGTGCCGATGGACCCGATGACGCAAGTGGGGCCAGTCAACAACCTGCGTCAATGGAGCAAGATCGACGCAATGGTGAAAGAGGCCACCGCGGCAGGCGCACGGATCGCAAGCGGCGGGAGCAAGCCAGATGCGCTCTCTTCCTGCGGCGGATTCTTCTATGCGCCCACCGTTCTGGATGGGGTGACGCCGCAGATGGAGATCGCCAATGAGGAAGTCTTTGGCCCTGTGGTCTCGGTTCTGCCCTTCGATGACGAAGAAGAGGCCGTGAACCTTGCCAATGCCACGCCCTATGGCTTGGCGGGGGCAGTCTGGACGCGCGACGTGGGGCGGGCGCACCGGGTGGCGGCGAACGTGCGCGCGGGCACCTTCTGGATCAACAGTTACAAGACCATCAACGTGATGTCGCCCTTTGGTGGGTTTGGCCGCTCCGGCTATGGCCGCTCATCCGGGCGTGAGGCGCTTGCGGCCTATACACAGACCAAATCAGTCTGGGTCGAAACGTCCGAAAACCCGGTGCAGGGCTTTGGCTACGCCCCCGGATAAAATCCTAACAAGAAACACTAAATGGGGCCTCAAACCCGGCGGCCCCATTGTCAAAACCAAATGCCCCGGTCAGAAGGGCGCAAATGGAACCAACGGAAGGTATAATCCATGGATATCAAGGACATCGTGTTAGACTGGCGATTGCATCTCAGCGCAATTGTCATCACCGTAATCGCTGAGGCGATCGGCGTCATTAAGGTGCCGATTGGCTTTGGTGCGATCCTGCTTTTGCCGCTGCTCTACGCCTTTGTGTTGGGGCTGTTGATCAACCCGAATGTGGTCAGCGCGGCCAAGGTCTGGATCAAAGATCGAGACGTGAAGGCGGCTTCGCCAATGATCGTGATCGCCATCATGCCCTTTATTGCGAAATTCGGCACGATCATCGGCCCGTCGATGGAAACCATCATCGCTGCAGGTCCGGCGTTGATCCTGCAAGAGCTGGGCAACCTCGCGACGATTATTCTGGCATTCCCTGTTGCGGTGCTGGTGCTGCGCATGGGGCGCGAGTCGATTGGGGCGTGTTTCTCCGTCGCGCGCGAGCCCAATATTGCGATTATCGCGGATAAATACGGTCTCAAAAGCCAAGAGGGCGCGGGCGTCATGGGGGTCTATGTGATCGGCACGCTTTTTGGCACTTTTATCTTTGCCATTCTCGCATCGATCCTCGCTACAACTGGGATGTTCTCAATTGAGGCTCTGGCCATGGCTTGTGGCATTGGCTCGGGCTCAATGATGGCAGCTTGTTCCGGTGCACTGGTGAGCGCCGTGCCAGAGATGAAAGATCAGATTCTCGCATTGGCCGGGGCCAGCAACGTGCTGACCTATGCCACCGGCATGTATCTCTGTGTGTTCGTGGCATTGCCCGTGACGGAGAAACTCTATGACTGGCTCGGGTCAGACAAAAACGCAGCCCCTCAGGCGGGAGAATAATCATGAGCGATACGCAATCTTTCGAAGATCCCACTGTTGAGGAAAAACTCAGTCTTGATGTGCATGCTGCCGCGCTGATCGTGGTCAGTGTGGTGGCGCTGGTGGGCAATACCGTCGCCACCGACAGCACCGTGCCCGAAGGGCTGGTTGGGCTGATCGTCCTGTGGCTGATCTGTATGGTCGGGCTGTTGCTGACGGAGCTTGTGCCGTTCAAATTGCCCTCCGTTGCGTGGATTTCCTTGGTCGGCATCGTGATGACGCTGCCGTGGACACCGGGCAGTGCTTGGGTGCTGGAAAAGGTCGGGCATGTGAACTTTTTGACGCTGGCAACGCCTTGTCTGGCCTACGCGGGTATCGCGATTGCCAAGCGTGAGATCGAAATCGCCAAGACCTCTGGCTGGAAGATCGCCGTGGTGGCGGTGCTGGTGATGACAGGCACTTACGTCGGTTCTGCAATCGTGGCGCAGATGTTCCTCTGATCCGGTCTGCAACGCCGAAATAAAGGTTCTGGCCTCTGCCCGCACACCCTGTGGGCAGAGGTTTTCTTTTGGTCCCTGTGGGACGCGCTGAAGAAAGTTGGATCTAATGCGGCGATGTTACGCCGTTGGCAAAATTCCCCTTCCGGTTGGAGTGGCTATTCTGCCATCCTGATCAGGCAATAATATTGAATTTCGAGGGATATTGCCTCGTCGGCACGTCAATCCAATGGGCTTGTCCCGAACGATCTGAACCATATTTGAAACGGGTGGGAGCGGGACGCAGCTTGGAAAGAACGCGCATGATGTTGACCCTCCTAGTTGTTTTGATACAGTCCGCGCATCTTTAAGAGGCATGTTTGATGAGTGTATTTTCGCAAGACGCCCGACTCGGGCGACTCACCACCGTTTTGGGGCCGGATATTCTGGTTCTGCGGCGGTTTGACGGCGACGAAGCGCTAAGCGGGCTGTTCGATTTCACGGTCGAGGCGGTTGCGACCCGTGACGATCTCGATTTCGACTCGCTGCTGGGTACCCATGCGACTGTAACGCTTGTCGGTGCTGATGGGCCTGCGCATTTTGACGGCATCGTCACCGAGGCGCGATGGAAAGGCCCCAGCGAAAATGGCTGGCGCTACGATCTGCGTCTGCGGCCTTGGTTCTGGCTGGCAGGTCAGCGGCGCAATATGCGCATTTTCCACAATAAAACCGTGGTTGAG
Organism: Tritonibacter mobilis; assembly: GCF_001681715.1. Classification (GTDB taxonomy): domain Bacteria; phylum Pseudomonadota; class Alphaproteobacteria; order Rhodobacterales; family Rhodobacteraceae; genus Epibacterium; species Epibacterium mobile. The sequence goes on from NZ_LNWY01000006.1 coordinate 161,911, forward strand.
ATTATTGAAGAGCTGCTCTCCGACTATGCCCACCTAGGTGAGCCGCATCTGGAGGTGGCACTTATCGGGGATTACCCGGAGCTTGAATATACCGTGCAATACCGCGAGAGCGATCTGGCCTTTGCACGACGTCTGATGGAGCGTTTCGGTCTGTCCTTCCACTTCCGTCACCAAGAAGGCGCGCATACGCTGGTGATGACCGACGATGTGCTGAAGCATGAGACCTTCGGCACGCGTCCGTTTTATGGCATGGGCCAGAACAAGGGCACCGGCGGCGAGCATTTCTGGGAATGGGGCCCAGAGCGGCGCCTGACCACGGGTGCAACCCGTCTTATGGATTACAACTTTAAAACGCCCACGGCCGCTATGGAATCGGATCGCATGGGCGATGCGCAATATGCCGAGGGCCAGCTTGAAGCCTATGATTATCCGGGCGATTACCTCGACCTGGGTCGTGGCAACAAGGTCGCGCAATTGCGGTGCGAAGAAGAGCGCGGCAATGACGCACGTCATGCAGCCACTGGCGATCTGATCGGTTTTCGCCCCGGTCACGTGGTGCATCTCGCCGGAGGCGACGCGGTGCCGGGGAATGGCAGTGACCACATTTGTCTTGCTGCGCGGTATCGTTTTGTCAGCCAAAGCTATGGCTCCAACCGCGAGGCGGTCGCGGAAGAACGCCCCTTTGTCGGGGATTATAAACTGATGCCGACCACTGCGCCGATGGTGCCACCGCGCACCACGCCGCGCCCGGTTGTGCAAGGCCCACAGACCGCTGTTGTGGTTGGTGAAGGCGAAATTGACTGCGATGAGTACGGCCGCATTCTGGTGCATTTCCACTGGGATCTCGAAAAAGCCTACTCTATGCGCTGTCGGGTGTCGCAGAACTGGGCAAGCCAAGGCTGGGGCGGCATGGTGATCCCTCGCATCGGTATGGAAGTTGTGGTCGAATTCCTTGAGGGCGACCCGGATAAACCGCTGGTGTCGGGCTGTGTTTACAACGGCAAGAACAAACCGCCCTATCCGCTGCCCGCAAACAAGACCAAATCCGTCTTCAAAACCGACACCCACAAGGGCAGCGGCTTTAACGAGCTGACCTTTGAGGATGAGCGCGACGAAGAGCTGATCTATATGCACGGTCAGAAGGATCAGGAGATCGTCATTGAGAATGACCGCTCCAAGACCATCGGGCGGGACGAGACCAACTCCATCGGGCGCGACCGCTCGCAAGCTGTAGGTCAGGATGAAACCATGTCGGTGGGGCGCGACCAGCGCGAGAACATCGGACAGGACGTGATCTATCAGGTAGGGCGTGACCAGCAGGAAAAATACGGCAAGGATCACGTGCATGTGGTTGGAAACATCCACAAACAGGACATCTATGCCGATCATCTGGTGCAAATCGGGCGCAATCACGAGGAAACCGTGTTTGGGAAATCGACCCTGAATGTCACAGAGGCGATCACCAACAACACCGCGAAGCACACTCTGATGGCCTACGAGAAATTCGTCATCAAGGGCCCGGGCGGTAAGATCACTTTGGATGCATCCGGCATCACGCTTGAGGCGGGCAGCATCAACCTGAAAGGTGCGGTGAGCATGGGCGGCAGCGGCAGCGCACAGGTGCCCACCTTGCAAAACGCAGCACGCGACGCTCTGCCGTTGGTCGAAGAATGCGTCACTCAGAAAGACTGAGCCCAATCAGGGGAGGGTGAATTATGCTACCAGTTGCACGCGTTGGAGACGAACATGCCTGCCCAAAGTGCAGGAAATGTCAGATCATCAGCGGAGGCTCGGCCACCATCGATGGTCGCCCAGTCGCACGGATTGGCGATAAAACCACCTGCGGTGCGGTGATCACCTCGGGGTCTTCCCTGTCTACGGATGACGGCAAGCCTGTGGCCTATCTCGGGTGTCAGACATCGGTGGGTGGTGTCATTGTCAGCGGCTCGCCAAACCATAAGGTTGCGCCGTAATCCGGCAATCGCACCCCATTGCATACGGTTTTGAACCGAGAGCGTTGGCCCATTGTCTCAGTTGCACGCTTTTCAAATACCAAAGGAAAAAGCCGCCAGCAGGATCTCTGCGGCGGCTTTTCTTGTTCAGAAATCCCAGTCTTCATCTTCTGTGGCTTCTGCCTTGCCGATCACATAGCTTGAGCCGGAACCGGAGAAGAAGTCGTGGTTTTCATCCGATCCGGGCGACAGCGCCGCCATGATCGCCGGGTTCACACGGCAGGTTTCTTCCGGGAACAGCGCCTCAAATCCGAGGTTCTGCAGAGCCTTGTTGGCGTTGTAGTGCAGGAAGTTCTTCACATCCTCAGTGAGCCCCAACCCATCATAGAGCTGCTCTGTATAGCGCGCCTCTATGTCATAAAGGTCAAACAGCAAACCAAAGGCAAAATCCTTCAGTTCCTTGCGCTCAGCCTCGTCCAAACGCTCCATGCCGCGCTGGAACTTATAGCCGATGTAATAGCCGTGGATGGCTTCATCGCGGATGATCAGGCGGATCAGGTCGGCAGTGTTGGTCAGGCGTGCGCGGCTTGACCAGTGCATTGGCAGATAAAAGCCCGAATAGAACAAGAAGCTCTCAAGGAACACGCTGGCGATCTTCTTGCGCAGCGGCGAGGCGATGGCATCATACTCATCAAGGATCAGCCGGGATTTGGCCTGCAGATGTTCATTTTCCGCCGACCAGCGAAAGGCTTCATCTACCTCAGTGGTTTGACACAGGGTCGAGAACACCGAGGAATAGGACCGCGCATGCACCGCCTCCATAAAGGCGATATTGCTGAGCACCGCCTCTTCATGCGGGGTGATCGCATCCTGCATCAGCGTCGGCGCACCCACGGCATTCTGGATCGTGTCCAGCAGCGTCAGACCGGTGAACACCCGAATGGTCAGGGTCTGCTCATCTGGTGTCAGCTGCGACCAGGACTGAATGTCGTTGGACAGCGGCACTTTCTCCGGCAGCCAGAAGTTTACCGTCAGACGGTTCCAGATCTCCAGATCTTTGTCGTCCTGAAGTCGGTTCCAGTTGATTGCCTTGGGGACAGCTCGGGCTTGGGTCATGTCTTTCATACACTCAATCTCAGCAGCTTGGGGCCGCGCCCCTTCATCTTTTCCAAAATACCTCGGGGGAGGCCACGGAGGTGGCCGGGGGCAGCGCCCCCTCCCGATTTACAGCGAACAGGACACGCAGCCCTCGACCTCGGTGCCTTCCAGCGCCTGTTGGCGCAGGCGGATGTAGTAAATCGTCTTGATCCCTTTCTTCCACGCATAGATTTGCGCGCGGTTGATGTCTCGGGTCGAGGCCTCCGCCGGGAAGAACAGGGTCAGCGACAGTCCCTGATCGACGTGCTGCGTTGCCGCCGCATAAGTGTCGATGATCGCCTCGGGACCGATGTCATAGGCATCGCGGTAATACTCGAGGTTGTCGTTGGTCATATAGGGCGCGGGATAGTAGACGCGACCAATCTTGCCTTCCTTGCGGATCTCGATCTTGGCGGTGATCGGGTGGATCGAAGAGGTGGCATAGTTGATATAGCTGATCGAACCAGTGGGCGGCACCGCCTGCAGATTGCGGTTATAAAGCCCTTGCTTCATCACCTTGTCGCGCAGCGCTTCCCAGTCCTTGCGGGTCGGGATCTCGATGCCTGCGGCTTCAAACAGCTCTTTGACCCGGTCGGTTTCCGGCAGCCAGTCCTGATCGACATATTTCTCAAAGAAGCTGCCATCGGCATAGGCGGAGTCTTCAAAGCCTTTGAACTTTGCCTTCTTCTCTTTTGCCAATGCGTTAGAGGCGCTGAGCGCATGATAAAGCACGGTGCAGAAGTAGATATTGGTGAAATCCACCCCTTCTGCGCTGCCGTAATGGATGCGCTCGCGGGCGAGGTATCCATGCAGGTTCATCTGACCGAGACCAATAGCGTGGCCTTCCTCGTTGCCCTTGCGGATGGAAGGCACAGAATCGATGCTCGACATTTCCGACACAGCATTGAGCGCGCGGATTGCGGTGCCCACGGTGCCGGCCAGATCGCCACCATCCATCGCACGTGCGATGTTCATGGAACCGAGGTTACAGGAAATATCCGTGCCCATCTGCGCATAAGACAGGTCGTCGTTGAACTCGGAGGCCTCGTTCACCTGCAGGATTTCGGAGCAGAGGTTTGACATGGCAATGCGGCCCGCGATGGGGTTTGCCGCATTCACCGTGTCCTCGAACATGATGTAGGGATAGCCGGATTCAAATTGAATTTCGGCGATGGTCTGGAAGAACGCGCGCGCATTGATCTTCTTTTTGCGGATCTGTGGGTTGTCGACCATCTCGTGATATTTCTCGGTGACCGAGATTTCCGAGAAGGCCTGCCCGTAGACTTTTTCCACGTCATGCGGCGAGAACAGATACATGTCCTCGTTTTTCTTGGCGAGCTGGAAGGTGATGTCGGGGATCACCACGCCCAGAGACAGCGTCTTGATGCGGATCTTCTCATCCGCGTTTTCGCGCTTGGTATCCAAGAAACGCAGAATATCCGGGTGATGCGCGTTCAGATAGACCGCGCCTGCGCCCTGACGCGCGCCCAGCTGGTTGGCATAAGAAAAACTGTCCTCAAGAAGCTTCATCACCGGGATGACGCCCGAAGACTGGTTCTCGATGCCCTTGATCGGGGCGCCGTGTTCACGAATGTTGGTCAGCATCAAGGCCACGCCACCGCCGCGCTTCGAGAGTTGCAGCGCCGAGTTGATGCCGCGCCCGATCGACTCCATGTTGTCCTCAAGACGCAACAGGAAGCAGGACACAAACTCGCCGCGCGCCTTCTTGCCCGCATTGAGGAAGGTGGGCGTTGCGGGTTGGAAGCGGCCGTCGATGATCTCCGACATCAGCTTCATCGCGAGTTTTTCATCCCCGCGTGCCAGCGTCAGCGCATTCATCACCACGCGGTCCTCGTAGCGCTCCAAATAGCGCTGCCCATCGCGGGTTTTCAGCGTGTAGGACGTGTAATATTTGAACGCACCGAGGAAGGACGGGAAGCGGAATTTCTTGCCATAGGCCGCATCCCAGATCTTGCGCTGGAAGTTGCGGGAATACTGATCCAGCACTTCAGGCTCGTAATAGCCTTTCTCAACGAGGTAGCCGAGTTTTTCGTCCAGCGAGTGAAAGAACACGGTGTTCTGATTCACATGCTGTAGGAAATACTGCCGGGCCGCCATGCGGTCGGCGTCGAACTGGATGTTGCCCTCGTCATCATAGAGGTTCAACATCGCGTTCAGCGCGTGATAGTCGAGATCGGCGGTTACGCTTGCGTCAAGCATGTCTGCTGCTCCTGTGCCGCCCAGAACCGGGCGAGGCCCGCGCGGATGCGGGCGATGTCTGTTTCGGTTCCCGCCAACTCAAAGCGGTAGAGGACGGGGACATCGCATTTTTTGGCGATCACATCCCCCGCGAGGGCGAAAGTGGTGCCAAAGTTGCGGTTGCCCCCGGCAATCACGCCCTGCAGAAGGGCACGATTGCGCGTGTTGTTCAGAAACTTGATGACCGATTTTGGCACCGCACCACGCCCTTCGCCATCGGCAAAGGTTGGCGTCACCAATACATAGGGCGCATCTACTTCCGGGGAAGGCTCTGTCTGCGGCAGCCGCAGAGCCTTAAGCCCCAGTCGCTCCATCAAACGGGCCGTATTGCCCGAACGGGAGGAGTAATAGACAAGCCCGGTCACCGTTGTCTCTTATGCCAACTGGCCGATCAGATCGGGACGAAAGCCTGCCCAGTGATCTTCGCCTGCGACAACCACGGGTGCCTGACGGTAGCCAAGACCCTGCACCATTTCCATGGCAGCGGCATCTTCCGTCAGATCAACGAGATCAAAAGAGATCCCCTTCGCCTCAAGGGCGCGGGTGGTGGCGGTGCACTGCACACAGGCAGGTTTTGAATAGACAGTGATGCTCATCTGCAAGATCCCCTCAGGTGTTGTCCTACCGGGCGGAGAAGTCACGTAATCCGGCACTGTTACCAGTACCAAATGACGCGTCCGGGCCCACCGCCGCGGTCGTCGTTTGTCGTGCTCTGGCAGGTCTCCTGGCTTTGCGGCTCAAACGCCCCATCCCGCCTTCCCAATGCGCGATCGCATCAGTGGCACGGGCGGGACTTACCGCTTACAGTTGCGGGGGCAGCACCGGATTTACACCAGTTTCCCTCTTCGCTTGCGAGTCGCCTCGAAAGAACCAAAGCAACACGATATTGATGCAGAAGCACGAAATGGTCAATATATGGTGTAGGGTTAGCGGGTCTTTTGTTGTCCACAGGCCACCTAAATGTCGCGCCCCTGCATTGTGTCTGCATTGTAAGGACATCCGTCCTGATCCTGCGCCTTACCCCCATGCTTATCCACAGATTCGATCCGGTGAGGTTCGGTGCGGGCGCATCCGGTCCCTGAAACGAGGGGAATCGCCCGGCTCATTTCCTGCGACAAAAGGTAGGGCTAGGATCTGTCGCGGCAATATTGAGCCGTACCCGCGAGCGGCATCAGCCAGCTTTCCCGGCGATCTGTCCAAAGCTCATAGGTCGGGGTGAATTGGTCGGGTTTGTCTAACGTGCCAAGGTGAACTTCCACCTCGCCATCGCTGCATGAAAAAACGGAAGAGCCGCATCTGGGGCAGAAATGACGCCCCTGATACTGCTGTGTGCCGCCCGTCACAGTCACCGCGTTTTCCGGGTATATGGCGGCGGCCCAAAAGACCGCGCCGTGGTGTTTGCGACAGTCGAGGCAGTGACAGAGGCCGACGCTTTCCGGTTCCCCCGATGCCACCAGGCGAATGTCGCCGCACAGGCAGCTTGCGGTTACATCTGGCATTTCAGACCTCCCATACTCGGTGCGAGATCAGCTTGCCTGACCTTTGGCGTCGGTCAAGGAGAACTTGGCGCGGGTGCGGTTGGCAAAGGCCACCAAGGTCAGCATCACCGGCACCTCGACCAGCACGCCAACGACAGTTGCCAATGCTGCGCCGGAATTGAGGCCAAAGAGGCTGATTGCAACCGCGACCGCCAGTTCAAAGAAGTTCGACGTTCCGATCAGCGCGCAGGGGGCGGCGATCCGATGTGGCACCCGCATCGCATAGGCGGCGCCATAGGCGATGAAGAAAATGCCATAGCTCTGGATCAGGATCGGCGCGGCGATCATGGCGATCACGGTGGGGCGGTCGAGAATGACCTGACCTTGCAGGCCAAACAGGATCACCACGGTTGCGATCAGGCCGATGACCGACAGCGGCTTGATCCGTGCCAGGAAGGCGGCGATACGCGCCTCATCCCCCAGGTGGCTCCGGGTCCAGAGACCGGCCACAAGGGGCAGCAGCACAAACAACACCGCCGAGAGGATCAGCGTGCTCCACGGCACCTCGATATCGGTGACCCCGAGCAGGAAGGCCACGATGGGGGCAAAGGCCACCACCATGATCAGATCGTTCACCGAGACTTGCAGCAGCGTATAGCTCTCGTCGCCCTTGGTCAGTTGCGACCAGACAAACACCATGGCCGTGCAGGGCGCGGCCCCGAGCAGGATCAGCCCGGCGATATATTGCTGGGCGTCAGCGGGGTTCAGGAAGGGGGCAAAGACCACCTCGAAAAACAAAACGCCAAGGGCGGCCATGCTGAAGGGTTTGATGAGCCAGTTGACCACCAGCGTGATCGCAAGCCCCTTGGGCTGGCGTGCCACATCCCGCAGGCTCTTGGGGTTCACGCCGATCATCATCGGGTAGACCATCGCCCAGATCAGCACCGCCACCACCAGATTGACATTGGCGACTTCGGCGGCGGCAATGGTGCCCACGAGAGCAGGGGAGAGATTGCCAAGCGCAATGCCCGCAACCATGGCCAGCGCCACCCAGATGCTCAGGTATTTTTCAAAGATGCTCATGCCGGGGTGCTTTCTGGTGTTGGGGCGGTCAGGCGACCGGCGATCAGCGCGCTGAGGGCGATCATCACGGTGGCCGTGCCGAGGCAGGCTGCAACGCCGCCCAGTTGATAGGTGAGGCCCGACAGGACGGTGCCCAATAGCCGCCCGCCTGCATTGGCCATGTAATAAAACCCCACATCCATCGTGACCCGTTCGTCCTTGGAAAAGGCGAGGATCAGATAGGAGTGGAGCGAGGAATTCACCGCAAAAAGCGCCCCAAACAGCGGGAGGCCAGCCACCAGCGTCACGGTGAGCCAGAGCGCAGGTTGGTCTGACATCAGCACTGCCGCCGTGAGGACGGCGGGCACCACCGCGAGCATGCCGGCCCAGCGGCGAGCGGCGGCGATCAGGTCAGCCTCACTGCGCGATGGCGCGCGCAGGATGCGGGGCGCGGCGGCCTGCACGGCGCCATAGCAGATAACCCAGATCGCCATGAACGTACCGATCATGAAGAACGCCGCGCGGTTGCCCTCTTCGGTGCCGTCCGACAGCACCGCGTAGAAATAGACCGGAATGCCGACCACGAACCAGACGTCGCGCGCGCCAAACAGGAACACCCGCGCTGCCGACAGCCAGTTGATATTGGCGGATTTGGAGAACACTTCGGAGAACTTTGCGCCCTTGCGTCCGGTGGGCAGGCCTGCGGGCATCGCAATCAGCACCGCGATCAGGATCAGGCCGAGGATGATCGCCATACCCAGCGTTGCCCATGTGAACCCCGCCAGCGCGAGCAAGGCTGCGCCCAGCAGGAAACCCAACCCCTTGACCGCGTTCTTCGATCCGGTCAGCACCGCCACCCAGCGAAACAGCCCGTCGCCCTCGCGCGGGGCGAGCAGTTTGACGGCAGATTTCGACGCCATCTTGGCCAGATCCTTGGCCACGCCCGACAGCCCCTGCACCGCCATCACAAAACCGACCGAGGTGGCGATCTGCCAGGTGGGATCAAGCTGCGTCAGTGCCACCAGTGCCACCACTTGCAGGCCGAGCCCGGCATAGAGCGTCGTCGTCAGGCCAAACCGCGCCGCGATCCAACCTGCCGAGAGGTTGGTGACCATGCCCGCGATCTCGTACAAGACAAAGAGATAGGCCAGCTGCACCGGGCTGAACCCCAACGTATGAAAGTGCAAAAGCACCAGCATCCGGAGCGCGCCATCGGTCAGCATGAAGGCCCAATAGGCCGCCGTCACCGCCACATAGGCGGCAAGGCCGTTCTGCGCGGGCGTGGAGGTCACAGTTTCGCACCCACCATCAGGGCCACATCCACCAGACGATGCGCATAACCCATCTCGTTGTCGTACCAAGCGTAGATCTTCACCTGGGTGCCATTCACAACCATGGTCGAGGGCGCATCCACAATGGAGGACCGCGTGTCATTGGTGTAGTCCGCCGACACCAGCGGGCGTTCCTCATAGCCGAGGATACCAGAAAGCGCGCCGGTCGCCGCCTCCCGGAACATGGCGTTCACCTCCTCGGCGGTGGTCTTGCGGGCAACCTCAAATACGCAATCGGTGATCGAGGCATTCAGCAGCGGCACCCGCACCGCATGGCCGTTCAGTTTGCCCTTGAGCTCCGGGTAGATCAGCGTGATCGCGGTGGCGCTGCCAGTGGTGGTCGGGATCAGGGAGTTGAGCGCAGAACGTGCCCGCCGTAGATCCTTGGCCGGGCGATCAACAATGGTCTGGGTGTTGGTCACATCATGGATCGTGGTGATCGAGCCATGTTTGATGCCGATCCCCTCGTGCAGCACCTTCACCACCGGCGCGAGGCAATTGGTGGTGCAGCTCGCGGCGGTCACAATGCGGTGGAGGGCGGGATCATAGATGTCGTCATTGACACCCATGACGATATTGGCGGCATCGCCATCCTTGACCGGGGCGGAGACCACGACCTTTTTGACGCCCGCCTCGAGATACGGGGCAAGCTTGGCCTCGGTTTTGAAAACCCCGGTACAGTCAATCACCACATCGACGCCGTCGAGCGGCAGATCCGCGATGCGGGTCTGGTTCAGGACGGGCAGGCGGGTGCCATCGATGGTGATGCTGTCGTCATCGCTTGTGATCTCCGCGTCCCAGCGGCCATGCACCGTGTCGAACTCCAGAAGATGGGCGTGCATCGCCGCATCGCCCACCGCATCGTTGATCCAGGCGATCTGAGCGCCGCGTTCCAGCAGCGGTTTCAGGGCCAGTTTGCCCATCCGGCCAAGGCCGTTCAATGCATAGACGGTCATGTGCTGTCCTTATACTTCCGTGAGGGTCAGAGCGGTGCGAATTCAGTGGTTGCGCGCGATGTCATCCACCGCCTTTTGCAGTGAAATCCGGTCCAGCTCCGCAAAGGGCAGGGCGGCAAAGGCGCGGATGCGGTTCTTGAGCGTGCCATAGGCCTGCTGGAACGCGAGGCTGCGTTCGGCGTCAGTGCCCTCGGCCTTGACCGGGTCGGGCATGCCCCAATGGCCAGAAATGGGCTGACCCTCCCAAGCGGGGCATTCCTCATTGGCAGCCCCGTCGCAGACGGTGAAGACAAAATCGAACTTCGGCGCGGTGTCGGTGGTGAACTCACTGACGTTCTTGGCGCGCAGTGTGGCTGTGTCATGTCCCTTGTTGCGCAGCACCTCAAGCGCGAAGGGGTTCAGCTCAGTATAGGGTTTGGTGCCGGCCGAGTAAGCATTGAACCGATCGCCCCCTTCAGTGTGTAGGATAGATTCGGCAAAGATCGACCGGGCAGAGTTGCCGGTGCAGATGAACAGGACGTTGAATTTCGAGTCGGTCATGGCAGGAGTCTCCGGGATCACGTCAGAAAGAACAGGCATGCAGAGTTCGGGGCGGCCACGGCAGCAATCGAAAAACAGCGCATCGAGCATTTCGCGCATGCCGTTCATATCGACCTGATAGTTGAGCCATGTGCCCTCGCGGGTTTGCGTCACCAATCCGGCCTGCATCAAAGCAGACAAATATGACGACAATGTACTGGGCTTCACATCCAGCGCAGCGCCGATCTCTCCGGCTGGGACACGGTCGGGATAGCGACGCATCAACAGCCGAAACACCAAAAGGCGCTGGGGGTGTCCTAGAACGGACAGACGAAGGGGAATCTCTTTTTCCATATTTCGCGTTTTATCGAAATAATGATCGATGGCAACAAAAACCTGAGCGGAGAGCCGTTAAATTCCTCTGCCAGTGGTCGCAGGCGTGTTGCGATCACCATATCTGCGAACAGCTGTCGCGTTGCCATGGTTTTGGATTTTTCACACTTAGCTGAAGGGGCTCTGGTAGGGGTGAGTCTCGCTGCGGTGCGTAAAAGTTTAACGACCCGGCGCACGGTTAAGGGATCTTAAATCCGGCGAAATGTGGCAATAGTGACAATTTTGGGCGGTGGGACCCCATGTTTTGCGGAGAAATTACCCCCCAAACTGAGGACAATCAGCTCTGATCGATGCGATAAACGATACAATTTGTTTTAAAATACAGGCTATTAGTGAGAATTTGTCCAAATTGTTAACTTTTCCGCCTGCAATTTCTTAATTTTCTGGCATCTTGAACTGCATCTGACCTGGGGGGGTTAAGATTTGTTAAGACTGACACAATCAATCCATGTTTTGGTCCAAGGCCAACAGGGACCAGCCATATTCCAGCCGCACGCCTGAACGAGTGTGTGAATGTGGGAATATGGAGTGGAAACATGAGACTATTGCTTGCGATAGTCGCGGCATGCCTGTCGTTAGGTGTGTCCGGGGCAGCTATAGCGAAAGATGGCAGAGCCAGCAGTCTTCCGGGGTGGGAAGCTGTTGGCAGACTGAATATCGCCGGAAAATATATGTGCACCGGTACACTGATTGCACCAAACCTCGTGCTGACAGCAGCGCATTGCGTCTATGATGCGCGGACTGGTCAGCGGATAAACCCGCGTGGGATCCGCTTTGAGGCGGGACTGGACGGTCGCAAAGTGAAAGCGGCGCGCTCGATATCCAAAGCGGTGGTGCATCCGTCCTATCAATTCCGCGCAGGCGGAGATGCGCAACTTGGTAGCGATATTGCAGTCTTGCGTCTGTCGCAGCCGATCAATCGCTCTGATATCCGACCCTTTGCCATGTCTGCCAGAGCGGATCGGGGCGCGAATGTGGATGTGCTGTCATACAGCTACACAAATGCAACCCGCGCGAACCGAGAGCAAAACTGTCAGGTGCTGTCGCGACGCACACGGACACTCGTGATGTCGTGCCGAGTCGACTTTGGTGCTTCTGGTGCGCCGGTTCTGGAGATCATTCCGGGCCAGCCCCCCAAAATCGTCTCTGTGATCTCGTCAAAAGCTGCAATGGGGCAACGCCGGGTGTCGATCGGCACCACATTGGACCGGACCCTGCGCGCGATGATGCAAAACGCGATCTGACATCAAAGGTTTGAGGACTGGATAGCCTCAGCCCGCCAAAAGGGCAGGTTGGTGGCTGGAACGTTCCAAATACGGATGACATGATCCGGCGCCAGAATGGCGACCGGGTATTGTCATATCCGCTCCTATGGCTCCCGGAATGCTTCGCGGGATTTATAGAGCGGTTTCAGCAGATAGGTCAGGATGGTCTTTGACCCCGTCTGCAATTCTGCGGTGGCCCGCATCCCCGGGCGAATCTCAATTTGTTGCTGACGCGCTGTCAGGCTGGAGCGATCGACGCGCACAGTGACACGATAAAAGGGCGCTGCACGCGGGTCGCGCTCATCTTCAAATGTATCTGCCGAGACAACATCAACCTTGCCCCGAAGCGAGCCGTAGATCGTGTAGTCATAGGCGCTGAGCTTGATGGTTACATCCTGTCCACGCTGCACATTGGCGATGTTTTCAGGTTTCACCCGTGCTTCAACAAACAACTCTTCCCCCAGCGGAATGATCTCAAGGATCTCATCGCCCGGGCGCACAACGCCACCGATGGTGGTGACGGCGAGACTGTTTACGATGCCTGCCATGGGCGAAGTGATCACCGTACGGTTCAGCTGATCGCGGGCCAGCCGTTGTTCCTGCCGCAGCGACGTCAGCAGGCGCAGCGTCTCGGAGTATTCTTCAGCCAGAGTGAGCTCCGCCTGTGTGCCGATCTCGTCGAACTTTGCCTGTGCATCGCTCACTTTTTTCTTGGCTTCGTTCACCTCTAGCAGCGCGACAATCTTCTGTTCGTGTAGGGATTTCAGGTTCGAAAGCTCGTTCTTGAGCTGGCGCAGAATGTCCTCGGCGCTGTTGCGGCGGCTGTCATAGTCGCTCTGGCGGGCCTTCAGGAGCGCGCGTTCAGAGGCGAGGATGTCGGGGGATCGACTGGCCAGCGCATCGGGGACGGCAAATTCATATGCGCCCTCGATTTCGGCTTCCAGACGGTATTGTTTGATTTCCAACCCGTCGATCTGGTCTTGCAGATCGTCAGAAGCGGCGCGGAACTTGGTGTCCTGCAGCTTGGCGAGGATCTGACCCGCCTGAACTGTATCCCCTTGGCGTACATAAAGTTCGGCGAGAATGCCGCCCTCAAGGTTCTGCACGATCTGGGAGCGTGAAGAAGAGACCACTTGCCCGTCGGCACGCACGATCTCATCCACAGAGGCAAAGCCTGCCCATGTGACGAACAAGACCAGCACCAGCGCCACCAGCTTGATCATGCGGCTGGCGCCATGGGTGCCTTCAAGGATGTCCATGTCTGCTGCGATGCTCATGAGGCTTTGCTCCCCCCGTTCAGATGCGCCAGCACCTCGTCCCGCGGCCCGTCCACGACCATCCGACCCGCCTGCAGGATCAAGGTGCGGTTGGTCAGCGACAGGATCGGCATACGGTGTGTGGCGATAATGGCGGTGCGGGTACCAAGCCAGCTGTCAAGGCGGCTCACCAAGGTGCGCTCCAGCGTCTGGTCCAGTGCGGCGGTTGGCTCGTCCAGAATGACAACGGATGGGTTTTGCAGATGCAGACGCGCCCAGCCCACGGCCTGACGCTGCCCGATGGACAGGCCCGCGCCGCTGTCACCGATCTGCAGGTCCAGTCCGCGTGGATGCGACTTCACAAAAGGTGCAAGTCCCGCAAATTCCAGCGCTTCCATCACCCGCTCGTCTTCATGCGGCAGATAGGACAGATTGAGGTTGTCGCGCAATGTGCCCGCAAAGAGCCGCACATCCTGACCCAGATAGCCAATGTTGCGCCGCAGGTCGCGCGGTTCAATCTGGCTCATATCAGTGCCGTCCAGCATCACGCGACCTCGTTCAGGCGTGTAAAGCCCCGCGAGCAGTTTCAGCAGCGTGGATTTGCCGGAGCCATTGACGCCAAGGACTGCAACCCGCTGACCGGGGATCACGGCAACGGCAGGCACATCGACTGTCGGAGCGCTGTCCGCGTCGTAGCGAAACACCACCTCGCGCAGCTCAAAGCCGCCTTCAATGGTTTCACGGCGCAGATATGCACGCCCCTTTTCGCGTTCCTGTGGTGCGGCGGCAATCACGTCGAGCGCATCCAGAGCCGCGCGCACGTTGCTCCAGCGTGCAAGCGTGCCCGCAAATTGCGTGAGCGGCGCCAGGGTGCGGCTGGTAAGAATACCGGTGGCAATGATGGTGCCGACAGTGAATTCACCGGCAAACACCATGTAAGTGCCCAAGATCACCGCACAAATATAGGTGGCTTGCTGCACACCCTGAGACCAGTACGTCAGCGCGCTTGAAAGTTTACGCTGCCCGTTGGAGGCCTGTGACGACAACAGGTTCAGCTCATCCCAAAGCCGCAGAACACGCTCCTCGCCGCGTTGGGTTTTGATGGTTTCCATCTCGCTGACCACCTCATGCAGCAAACGGCCGCTCTTGGCGGAAGCACCCTGCGCCTGACGGGTCATCGCCAGCATTTTCTTCTGTATGAAATAGGCGGGCAGCAGCATCAGCACGCCGCCAATGATGATCACATAGACCACCGGACCACCAATGGAGGCCACCAACAGCAAGAACACCGCGATGAACGGCACATCGGCCAATGTCGACAGCGTCGAGGACGTAAAGAACTCGCGCACCGAGGAAAAATCCCTCAACGCCGCAAAGAGCCCAGAAGGGGGCAGGGGGCTTTGGTCCATCTTCAGACCGATCACCCGGCGCATCAGCTTGTGCTGCACCGCCATATCGATCTGACGACCGGCTGCGTCGGTGATGCGCGCGCGCGCCAGTTTGAGCACGCCTTCCATCCCGATGGCCAGCAAGGCACCAATGGCGAGCACCCAAAGCGTCGCCTGCGACTGATGCGGAACGACGCGGTCATAGACCTGTAAGGAGAACAACGCCACGGCCACGGCCAGCACATTTGCCACCAGCGAGCCTAGCATGATTTCACCCATCTGCCTGCGATACTTGGGGAATTCGCCCCAGAACCAATGCGAGGTATCTAGCTGCGGCGTGTGGCGCTGCGTCAATTGCGACAGGGTCGCGCGCGTGGTCAGGATCTGGCCCGTGAAATAGGGCATGAATTCCTGCGTTGGGATCTCCGCACGATTATCGGGGCAGGAGGTGTCATGGACCGCAAACCCGGCTTTGCCTTGTGAGAGCACAAGAACCGGTTGGCCACCTTGCATGATCGCGATGCCGGGCCAGTGCTGAGGCTTGGGGGTCTTGACCTGCTGCACACGCGCTTTCAGACCGGATGTAATCAGCGCGCTCATCATGGCCTCGGGGCGTAGGGAGGCCGGGCCACTGGCCTGCAGCTGCTCGAGCATATCCTGAGGGCTCAGCGTGCAGCCGCGCAGGGCTGCAAGACGGCACAGCATCTGCGCCCGTGCTTTCAATCGGATCTGATGATCGTCGGATGCGGTGTCATGCGAGGGGAGAGCTCTTGACGCGGGCGCGACCTGAGCGTCGTCCTGAGCTGTCTGAGCAGGCTCTACGCACTCCGCAGATTCTGGCGCGCGCGGCAGGTTGGGCGCATCTGTACTGGCCTGCGCATCGGGTGTTTTTTCTTTTTTTTGCAAGAGCTTAGGCAGGGAGGCTTTGCCCTCGGGTTGTGCCGGAGCAGAGGCAACCTGTTCTGGTTCGCTTAGCGGTGCGATCATGGAGATCTTCACCGGGCCATTTGCATCATTGGCGGCGGCGTTGCGTCGTTTGCGCGTCAGATTAGGGGAAATCGAAGACAACTTCAGCCCGCGTTTGGCGGGCTTGGTTGTGGGCGATGTCGGAGTTTGGTTGTCCTGATCCGTCAAATCTTGTCCCCATCTGCAAGCAGACCCAGAGAGGCGGCAAGTGCCAGTTGGATCATGACCACTTCGTATTTCGCGTCGATATAGGCCTGTTCCCGCTTCACCAGTTCTTCGTAGATCGGGATCACATCCATGACCGGACGCTGCCCGGCCTCAAACTGGGCTTTGAACAGATTATATGTTTCACGGCTGGCTTTTGAGAGCGCCAGCGCCTCGCGTTCCTGACGGCGATAGGACGCCAGACGTTGCATTTCGCGGCTGTATTCGCGCCGCGCTTCTTCTTCGGCTTCGCCAATACGGCGCAGCGCCGCCTCTTTTGAGGCTTCGACCGCGCGCAAGGCCGCAGGGGTGCCAAACCCCAACGGTTCAGCAAGGTTCAACAGCACGCCTGCGCCGCTGCCTTCGCTGCCAACCTGACCGGTTGCAGAGACCTGCGGCAACAGACCTGCGCGTTCCATTTTGGCCTGCTCAATGGTGCGGGTCGCTTCGGATTGTGCTTTGAGTACGCTCAGGTAGTTGCGGCCATCTGGCGGCAAGCTCATGTTAAGGCGCTGTGGTGACGCGGAAAAACTCTGTCCGGTCATCGCTTCCAGCTCTGCGCGCGCGGTGCGGGCGGCATCGTTGGCGGTGGCCATGCTTGACTGCATGCCACTGATTTTGGACTGCACCACATTGAGATCGGAGCGGTCAGAGACACCGCCGTTCACCCGCCCCACAACCACACGCTCAAAATCGCGCATGGTGCGGATGGCGCGGTGGGCATAGGCGGCTTTCTCGTCGCCGCGCAGACCCGAAACATAGAGTGAAAGCGCGGATTTTACGCGGTCATTCATATCAGCCGACAGGGTCACGGCTGCAACCTCGACATCGGCAGCGGCAAAAGCGCGTTCTGCCTTGCGTCGACCATTGTCGAACAGAACCTGCTCCAGCAGCATGCTTGCGACCATCTCGCCCAGATCATTCAGGCTGACGCTCGGGCGCAAGGATGGGAGCCAGTTTTTTGATTTCGCTTCAGCGCGCAGTTTGGCGCTGATCAGTGCCGCCTCGGAGGCGCGCGCGGAGGCAGAAAGCGCAGCAGTTGCGACCGTATCGTAGGTGCTGCCGTTCTCAAGAAGAGATTGCCGCTGCATAAGTGCGGTGATGACTTCGGATTGCGGAGCATCCTCAGCCTGCGCGAAATTGCTGCGCGCTGCGGTGCCGTCCTGCGTACCCGACGTGGTGCCGGGGAGTGGCAGACCACACGCCGTCAGGCTGCACAGAAGTGCAACGGCAGAAATGCGTCGTGCCAGAGCCATAGATATCCCTCGTGCCTCAGAGTATCCCGTGGTTTGTCCACGGGTTATCGCGGTCGCGCAGCCCGTCGCGATGCCGTTAAACGGCGGCAACAGGCTGCGCGATGCATTCTTAGATAAGCGTACCGTTCAGGCTGATACCGGCATCTTCTTCGATCAACACGGTTGCATCGCCAATCACATAGGCGCTGTAGCCATCGACCGTCGATGTGACCTCTGTCGCACCATTCAGCGTGACTTCGTGGTTCACATTCGCCAGCTCATCTGCCCGGATCGTCAGGGTGTCGGAGTTGTTCGACAGATCCTTGATCAGGTCTTCGGTCAGAACAAGGTTGGCCCCGTCCGTGCCGTTTTCGAACACCAGATCAATCGCGTCGATGTTGAACCCGTCCAGACCAGAGAGCAGGCTTGCGCTGGGGTTTTCTTGGTCGATCACCAGGGTCGAGGACTTGTTGCCCGCGTCATCGGTGCTCTGAATGATCAGGTTGGCGCCGTCTGAGATCGGAGTGTCGAGGTCGAGTCTGTCGATCCCAGAAATTCCCGAGGCCGTTTCCGTCGCACCCACCTGTGTCGCGTTACCGCTGCTGTCGAGCGAGTACAGAGACCGGGCATCGCCTGAGTCATCAAGGTAGATGTCGTGGATTTGCCCCGCAATGGCGGTCGTTCCGGCGAATTCTGGCGTGTCATACAGCGTATCGATGCTGATCGGCTGCACAAGCGTGTCGACGTTGCCTGCAGGGTCGGTCGCTGTGACAGTGGCGTTTAGCCCACCTTGCGGGAAGGTACCGATATCATCGCCGTCGACGGTCAGGCTCCAGTTGCCATTTCCATCTACCGTCGCATCATGCGTGGTGCCGTTGATCTCAACCGAAACACTGGACCCCTGCTCGACTGTCCCCTGCAGGGTAAAGCCTTGCTGCATATCCTCAAGGTTCACGTTCACCGTGTCGTTTTGATCCGCGGAGGTGTAGTTCACCACTTCGGTATCCAACGCGACTGTATCGGTGTCGGTTTCGGTGTTGCCAGCATCATCGCTGATCGACGCGGTCACATCCAGATTGTCGGTGCCCTCAGGGATCTCACTTGCGGCAAAGTCATAGGACCAGTTGCCGTTTGCATCCGCGACAGTGGTGCCGCTTGCGGTGCCGAGGGTGACGGTAACAGTCTCGCCTGCGGTCGCGGTCCCTGTGATGGTAACCCCATCCGCACGCTCGTTGTTGTTGATGATGTCGTCAGTCTCGATCGGCGCGTCGCTGAGCTTCACAAAACCTGCGTCGGTGTCGACACGGATAGAGGACGTTGTCGTATCGGTGTTGCCAACCGCATCGGTCGAGGTCACGGAGATCGACGTGTCATATTCGCCATCGGGCAGGGTGCCCGGCTCGTAGGTTACGGTCCAGTTGCCGCTGTTGTCAGCGGTTGTCGTGCGGGTGACACCTTCGATGAGAACCTCAACAGTTGCGCCTGCTTCTGCGGTGCCGGTAATGGCAACGCCTGCGGCAGATTCTGTTGCGTTCACAATGTCATCACCACCGGCAAGACCAGTGTCGATGGTCACTTCGGTCTCAGTGTCCACTTTGATCGTGGAGGCGGCCGTAGCGGTGTTACCCACTGCATCGGTGGAGGTCACGGAGATATCCGCATCATATTCCCCACCCGGCAGGCTACCGGATTCGTAGGTAACGCTCCAGTTGCCGTTGGCGTCTGCGGTTGTGGTCCGTGTCACCCCTTCGACGACGACCTCGACAGAAGAGCCCGCTTCGGCGGTGCCGGTGATCGCGACGCCAGCGCCTGCCTCGGCTGCGCTGACAATGTCATCGCCGCCTGCAAGGTTGCTGTCGATGGTGACTGCGGCTTCTGTGTCGATGGCAATGGTGGACTGCGTGGTGGCGCTATTGCCCGCTGTATCGGTAGATGTCACTGAAATATCAGCGTCATACGTCCCGCCGGGCAGAGTGCCAGTTTCATAGGTCACCGACCAGGTACCATTGCTGTCGGCTGTGGTGGTGCGGGTGACGCCCTCCACGACCACTTCGACCGTCGCGCCCGCTTCGGCGGTGCCGGTGATGGCAACGCCTGCGGCGGCAGCGGCCTCAGCTGCGTTGACGATATCGTCACCGCCTGACAGTCCGGAATTCACAGCGACCGAGGTCTCCGTGTCCACTTCCAACACATCCTGCGTCACGGTGCTGTTGCCGTGGGGGTCTGTGGTGGTGATCTTAATGTCGGTTTCGTATTCGCCGGTGCGAATTTCGTCCGGGGTAAAGGTCAGCGTCCAGTTGCCATCGCCGTCGACGGTGGTGGTGTGGCTGTTGCCTTCGATTTCCAGAGTAACCGTCGCGCCGGGTTCACCGGTCCCGCTGATGATAGTCCCGCTTTCCTGTTCATCGCCATTGACGATGTCATTCACCGACTGAGTGCCTTCGGTGATAACGACCGTTGGCGGTTCCGTGTCGATGTCGATGGTGGGGCCATCGACATCATCATAGGTGGTGCCATCGGGCGCTACGACGTCCACGGTGGTCTCATATACGCCATCGTCGGGCAGGTCGTCGGTCGGGAAATCAACAGACCAAGTCCCGTCGTCACCAACGGTTGTGGTGCCGGTCACGCCGCCAATGTCTACTTCTACGGTGGAGCCGGGCTCGCCCGTGCCAGAGATCGTCACCCCATCCGGGTCACCTTCTGGGACGTCATAGGTGCCATCGGCGTCGTTTACGGTCGGAACGATGGGGCCACCATCTCCACCACCGCCGCCACCGTCTCCGTCACCACCGCCGCCGGCGATGATAGCGGCACCTGCCGCGGCTGCGCCCAGACCGCCGAGGCCACCAAGGAACGGGGCCGCAACCAGCGGCGCAACCACTGGTTCAATACGATCAACGTCAAGGAAGACCATGTCGTCGTAAGCGCTCCACTTGCCAGAAAGGTCAAGCGGCTCATAGCTCGCAAACAACATGCCATCGGCTTTGTCTTCGAGCACAACCTCGATGAAATCGCCTTCATCGCTCAGGAAAAGATTTTTGGGGCCGGAGGCTGCGGTGTCATAAAACCCGTCCAGCTCGACGATCGTACCATCGGCCAGGGTAATATGCAGATCGCGGCCACGCCGGGTGTAGCTCTGCACATCGCTCGGATCGAGGTTGAGAGAGATATCCTTGGCGTCGGTGGTTGAAATGACTGAGGGGGACCCTTCTGCAGAGGTCCCATGCTGATTGGTACCCGAAGCGTTGCGGGTAATAAATGCAACGGTGCTCATGCTTAACTGCTCACTTTATAACGCGCACGCGGTATGAATCACCTCGCGTCGCTTGGTTCATTAGCCTGTATGTGTCTGCCTTATGCCGACTTTGCGGCGTTATTGAGGTTAATATGCATTCAACTTAGTTTACCTGTCCAGACCGTGTTTGGCCCTCGGTGCCCGGTTTGAAGCCATAGCGTGCCTCAAACACCTCACTTTTGGTCAGGCACGCCAATGCGTGTCCTCGATCCCGTAGAAATACTGCAACTCGTTAATATTAGATTAACCATAATTCTGGCGAAAACAGACAGGGCCTGCGGGCGGCTAGCCCATGTATTGCGCTTATTGAGGAGCTGCCTGTTGGGCTGTGTCAAACACGCATGTCGCATAAAATTGAAGCAAAGTGACGTGTAAATTTACCAGCGTTAACCGAAAATATACCAAACTTTGGTATCAAGAGTGGCATATGTAGTGTATGCTACGAATAAAACAGATCCGACGCTAAGCCCCTTGGCAGCGGTGGAATCCCTCCTACCATCAGGTAGAGGCTGGGATGCCGACTGGTAACGCGGCCCAATGCGCCGAGCAGACTCAAATAACAACGACAAACGCGGATACCTTTATGGCCCTCGTCAGGCCGCTCTTTTCGCGTGCAATCCCTGAACCCAGGAGGACGGGTAACGACGTTAACCAGGAGGCGAGACCCCGATGAATAAAGTTGCAGAGCTTTTTGCAGAGGCCTATGGCCAGACGCGCGAGCAGGAAATGTCTTTGCAGGACTATCTCACGGCCTGTCGCGATGATCCCAGCATGTATGCCAATGTCGCAGAACGCATGTTGAAGGCCATCGGTGACGAGGAACTGGTAGACACATCAAAGGACGCCCGATTGGGGCCGATCTTCCAGAACCGGACGATCAAACGCTACTCAGCCTTCAAGGATTTCTACGGCATGGAGGACACGGTCGAACGGATCGTGGGTTATTTTCGCCATGCCGCACAGGGGCTCGAGGAACGTAAACAGATCCTCTATCTGCTGGGGCCGGTTGGCGGCGGCAAGTCATCGCTGGCGGAACGGTTAAAGCGCATTGTCGAGGATCAGCCGATCTACGTCCTCAAAGCGGGCGATCAGATGTCGCCCATCTTTGAAAGCCCGCTGGGCCTGTTTGATCCTGTCCGCATGGGCAAACTTCTTGAAGAAGAATACGGCATTGCCACTCATCGTTTGCCGGGCCTGATGTCACCTTGGGCGGTGCAACGCCTTGATGAGTTCGAGGGCGACATCAATAAGTTCACAGTTGTGAAACTGCACCCCTCGCGCCTGCGTCGCATCTGTGTCGCCAAGGTCGAGCCAGGGGATGAGAACAATCAGGACATCTCCACCCTCGTCGGCAAGGTCGATATTCGCCAGCTGGAGCACTACAGTCAGGACAATCCGGATGCCTACAGCTTTTCCGGTGGTTTGAACCGGGCCACGCAGGGTGTGCTTGAATTTGTTGAGATGTTCAAAGCACCGATCAAGATGCTGCACCCGCTGCTGACCGCCACGCAGGAAGGCAACTACATGGGGACCGAGAGTTTCGGCGCGATCCCCTTTAACGGTCTGATCCTCGCGCATTCCAACGAGAGCGAATGGCAGACGTTCAAGAACAACAAGAACAACGAGGCCTTTATCGACCGGGTGTCGATAGTGAAGGTGCCTTACTGCCTGCGGGTCTCGGACGAGGCGAAGATCTACGAAAAACTGATCCAGAATTCTGAGCTGCGCGAAGCGCCTTGTGCGCCGGAAACCCTCAAGATCCTCAGCCGGTTCTCGGTCCTGACGCGTCTGAAGCCACATGAGAACTCAAATCTCTACTCCAAGATGCGGGTCTATGATGGCGAGAGCCTGAAAGACACCGACCCCAAGGCCAAAACCGTGCAGGAGTATCAGGACCGCGCGGGCGTTGACGAGGGCATGAACGGGGTTTCTACCCGCTTTGCCTTTAAGGTGCTGTCGTCGGTCTTCAACCACGACACCAAAGAGGTCGCAGCTGATCCGGTGCATCTGATGTATGTGCTGGAGGGGATGATCAAACGCGAACAGTTCCCGCAGGAGACAGAACAGAAGTACCTGGAGTTCATCAAGACCGAGCTTGCGCCGCGCTATGAGGAGTTTATCGGCAACGAGATCCAGAAGGCCTATCTGGAGAGCTATACCGAATACGGCCAGAACGTCTTTGACCGCTATATCTCTTATGCGGATGCTTGGATCGAAGAGCAGGACTATAAAGACCCCGATACCGGGCAGCTCTACGACCGTGAGGTGCTGGACGCGGAACTCTCGAAAATCGAGAAACCGGTGGGCATCGCCAATCCTAAGGATTTCCGCAACGAGGTTGTGAAATTTGCTCTGCGGCACCGCGCCAACACCGGCTCGAACCCAGCGTGGAATTCTTATGAAAAGCTGCGCGATGTCATTGAAAAGCATATGTTCTCTCAGGTTGAGGAACTGCTCCCAGTGATTTCTTTCGGGTCGAAGAAAGACAGCAAGACCGAAAGCAAGCATCAGGAGTTCGTCGAGCGCATGCGCGCCCATGGCTACACCGACAGGCAGGTCCGACGCCTTGTTGAGTGGTACATGCGGGTGAACAAGGCGGGCTAACAGGCGGGAGGTGTCTTCATGCACCACTTCATCGACAGGCGCGCAAATCCAAAAGGCAAAAGCTTGGGGAACCGGCAACGGTTCCTCAGACGCGCGCGCGAAAATATCAAGGAACGCGTGGATCGCTCGGTGCGGGAAAAATCCATTGGCAGCGGCGAGAGCGTTCCGGAAAATGGTGAAAAAATCACCATTCCCTCTAAGGGGTTAAAAGAGCCACGTCTATATCATGGCCCCGGCGGAAATCGCCAATACGTGCTGCCGGGCAATAAGGATTTTGTCGTCGGAGATACCATTGACCGACCCCAAGGTGGAGCGGGCGAGGGAGGGCGTAAGGCCTCTGAGGATGGGGAGGGCGATGACGAGTTTTCCTTTACCCTGACGCGGGATGAGTACCTTGAAATCCTGTTTGATGGGCTGGAACTGCCCGATCTGGTGGAAAAGGCCACCGTTGAGACCGAAACCATCGGTACGCGTCGCGCGGGTCTGACCACGGCAGGCACCCCCAATAACCTCAATCTGGTGCGCACCATGCGCAACTCGCTGGGCCGTCGCATTGCCCTGCAGCGCCCCACAACCAAGAGTCAGCGTGAGCTGGAGGCGCAGATTGCCGAGTTAGAAGAATTGGAGGAGCGCTCGCCCAGTCAAGAACAGGTACTGGCGGAGCTCACCGCAAAACTCGACGGCATCAAGCGCAAACGCCGCGTCGTGGGCTACATCGACCCGCTGGATCTGCGGTATGATACCTTTGTGCCGGAAAAAATCCGCAACTCCCGTGCGGTGGTCTTCTGCCTGATGGATGTCTCCGGCTCCATGCAGGAGCGCGAAAAGGATCTGGCGAAACGGTTTTTCCTCTTGCTGCATCTGTTCCTGACGCGCGGCTATGAGCACACCGAAATCGTATTTGTGCGCCATACCCATTATGCGCAGGAAGTGGATGAAGAGACGTTCTTTTACGCTCGCGAAACTGGCGGGACGATTGTCTCTACGGCGCTGGAAAAGATGAAGGAAATCATCGACGAACGCTACCCACCGGATGAATGGAACATCTATGGCGCGCAGGCCTCGGACGGGGAGAATTTCGGCAATGACTCCGTGCGTTGTCGTAAAATCCTGACCGAGCAATTGCTGCCGATGTGCCAGTTCTACGCATATGTCGAGATTGTCGAAGAAAGCGCGCAGATGCTGTTGGACAATACCGAGGCGGGCGAGGACCTGTGGCAGAACTACCGGCAAGTCAAAGAGGCCTGCAGGCATTTTGAGATGCAGCGCGTCTCTGAGCCGGGCCACATTTACCCGATCTTCCGAGAGTTCTTCCTGCCCAAGGTGAAAGGCTGACCCGTATGGAGACCGCAAAAACCACCACCACACCGCTGTTCGATGGGCCAGAGTGGACGTTCGAGCTCTTGGAGAAAGCGCGCGATGCGATTGAGACAATCGCATTGGGTGATTTGGGATTGGACGTCTATCCCAACCAGATTGAGATCATCTCGGCCGAGCAGATGCTGGATGCCTATTCCTGTGTCGGGTTGCCGTTGATGTATCAGCATTGGTCGTTCGGCAAACATTTTGCCCGCGACGAGGCGCTCTATCGCACGGGGCGTCAGGGCCTTGCCTATGAAATTGTCATCAACTCCAACCCCTGCATCAGCTACAATATGGAAGAGAACACCATGGCGATGCAGACGCTGGTGATGGCGCATGCGGCCTTTGGGCATAACCACTTCTTCAAGAACAACTATCTGTTCCAGCAATGGACTGATGCGGATGGGATTCAGGATTATCTGGCCTTTTCCAAAAACTACATTGCCGCCTGCGAGGAGCGCTATGGCTTTGATGCGGTGGAGGAAATTCTAGACGCAGCCCATGCGCTACAGTCGCAGGGTGTTTTTCGCTATGGTCGCCCACCCAAACCGACGATTGAGGAACGCCGCGCCATGCAGCAGTTGCGCGAGGCTTACGAGAAGGGGCAAAGCGCGCTGGATATCTGGACGGATGCAACGCTGGGGCTGAAGCGTGATTCAGACGCGCAAGATGAGGATCTGGATCACTCTGAACGGCGCAAGCGCATGAACCTGCCGCAGGAAAACATCCTTTATTTCCTTGAGAAACACAGCCCTGTGTTGGAGCCGTGGCAGCGCGAAATTCTGCGCATCGTGCGGATGCTGGCGCAGTATTTCTATCCGCAAAAACAGACCAAGGTGATGAATGAAGGCTGCGCGACGTTTGTGCATTACTACATCATCAACGCGCTTTATGATCAGGGTCTTGTGACTCAGGGCGCCTTAATGGAGATGATGCACAGCCATACAAATGTGGTGATGCAGCCAGAATATGACGACCCGCGCTACTCCGGTATCAACCCCTATGCGCTGGGCTTTGCGATGATGCAGGACATTCGCCGCATCTGCGAGGAGCCGACCGAGGAGGACCGCGAGTGGTTCCCGGATATTGCGGGCGATCCTGACTGGCGTGGGGTGCTGCGCAATGCCTGGGCCAACTACCGCGACGAGAGTTTTATTCAGCAGTATCTGTCGCCGCACCTGATCCGCAAGTTTAAGCTGTTCACGCTGACGGATGATGAGACGCACCCAAAGCTGGTGATCAGCCAGATCCACAATCGCGCGGGCTATAAGGCCATTCGCCGCGACCTCGCGAAGCAATATGATCTGGCCTATATCGAACCCGATATTCAGGTGAGCGATGCGGATCTAAAAGGGGATCGCACGCTCAAGCTTACTCACAAAGTGCGCGACAATGTGCATCTGGCCGAGGCCGACCGGGATGAGGTTCTAAAACACCTGCGCCGGCTCTGGGGGTATGATGTGAAGCTTGACGCGGTTGCGGATGGACCACATTAGGCCCCGTAAGAGGTGACAAAGAAAAAGGCGGACTACCGGGGCCCGCCTTTTGCGTTTCAGATCAGTATGATCAGAATTCGACCACGGCGCGGATGGATTTGCCCTGATGCATCAGCTCGAACCCTTCGTTGATCTGGTCCAGCGTCAGCTTGTGGGTGATCATCGGGTCGATCTCGATTTTGCCGTCCATGTACCAATCCACGATCTTTGGGACGTCCGTGCGACCAGAGGCCCCACCAAAGGCCGTACCGCGCCACGAACGGCCGGTGACCAGCTGGAACGGACGGGTAGAAATCTCGGCGCCTGCGGGCGCAACACCGATGATGATGCTCTCGCCCCAGCCCTTGTGGGCAGCTTCAAGCGCGGTGCGCATGACATTGACGTTGCCAGTGGCGTCAAAGGTGTAATCGGCACCGCCGCCAGTGAGTTCAACCAGATGCGCCACCAAATCGCCCTCAACTTCGGAGGGGTTCACAAAGTCGGTCATACCGAATTTCTCGGCCATCTCGACCTTGCCGGGGTTGAGGTCAACGCCCACGATCTGATCCGCGCCAGCCAGACGTAGGCCCTGAATGACGTTCAGACCAATGCCGCCGAGGCCAAACACAATGGCGGTAGAGCCGATTTCGACCTTGGCCGTGTTGATCACCGCACCGATGCCGGTGGTGACGCCGCAGCCGATGTAGCAAACCTTGTCAAAAGGGGCGTCCTCACGGATCTTGGCCAGCGCGATTTCGGGCACCACAGTGTGGTTGGCGAAGGTGGAACAGCCCATGTAGTGGTGGATCGGCGTCCCGTCAGGAAGCGAGAAACGGGTTGTGCCATCAGGCAGGAGACCCTGACCCTGCGTGGAGCGGATCGCCTGACACAGGTTGGTCTTGGGGTTGAGGCAGTAATCACACTCGCGGCACTCGGGCGTATAAAGCGGGATCACGTGATCGCCGGGTTTCAGGCTTTTGACGCCTTCGCCCACCTCGATCACCACACCTGCGCCCTCATGGCCCAGGATCGCCGGGAAGATACCTTCGGGGTCATCGCCAGAACGGGTGAACTCGTCCGTATGGCACAGGCCGGTGGCCTTGATCTCTACCAGAACCTCACCCGCTTTTGGGCCTTCGAGGTTCACTTCCATGATTTCCAGCGGCTTGCCTGCTTCGAGGGCCACTGCGGCGCGGGTCTTGATCATCACTTTGTCCTTCTTCTCAGACTTTTCAGACCGTTACGCCCGCGTTTGGAATGGCAGGGCAGGCGTAAACAAACGGGTCTTGGCTCTTGAGATCGCGGTTGCGACCGTATTTTGCGGGGCCGTTGGGCGCTGCACCAGTGGGTTCAGGGGTACATCACGCCAAGGGGCGTGCGCAACCATCGAAAACCACGGCAGGCGGCGCGTGATAGCGGTCCTCATACCTATAGCGGGCGCATGAGAGGGGAGAGGTGCTCAAAACCGACGCAAGCATAGTGTGCTGCGTCACAAGCACGCCTGCGCTCAAGTTTCCGTGGAGTGGCTTGAGATTGCTTGCAGTCATGTCCATCTTGGGGGAGACGCAGGATAACGCTATAGGCTGTTTCTGCAGCAAGGTTGTGGGAGGCACAGACAGATGAACATCGGTGATGTTGCGGCCAGGTCGGGTCTCCCGGCCAAGACAATCCGCTACTATGAGGACATCGGTCTGATTTGCCCAAATCGCAGCGCCAATGGCTACCGCTGCTTTGAAGAGCGGGATCTGCACAAACTGGCGTTTCTGGGTCGCGCACGCGCGCTTGGCTTTTCGATTGAGGACTGCCGCCTGCTGCTGGGTCTCTACGAGGACGACAGCCGTGCGAGCGCGGACGTAAAGCAGTTGGCGCAGGCGCATCTGAGCAAGATCGAGGAAAAGATCAATGATCTGGAGGCGATGCGCGCCACCTTGAGTGAGTTGATCACCTGCTGTTCTGGCGATAATCGCCCCGACTGTCCCATCCTGAAGGACCTGTCGGGCGAATGTGAAGACGCGGGCTAAGGCCGCCCGCGTTTGATACTCTAAGGTTCTGTTGCATTTACCCCCTGAGGCGTCGCGCAGCAGGGGGCCGTTTTACAATCCGCTGGGCCAGAAGGGATTTGACCAAGCACGCTGGCCTGCTCGATCAATCACCGTGACCCGCAGCCACGGGCTGTCTTGCAAGCGCCCAAGTTCGACGGTCGTGTCCGTCAGGCTTTCACCGCATACATCCATCGTGGCGTTGTTGTCGCCCTGAACGATTACGGTGCTTGCGGCGGAGCTTTTTACGCGGACCTTGTCGCCTTCATACCAGATGCCGTGGATTTCGGGGCCTTGTGAGGCGTAGAATTGCCCGGCTTTTAACGCAGCGAGAAGGTTCTCGGGAGTGTTGGCCGCGGCCTTGACCATGACCCAGCCGCCAAAGGCATCGGGGCCCTTGAAATGGGCATCGTCCGTTGCGATCAGGTTCAATTTGCGCCCTTCGCTCAGCAGCAGTTCGAGTATGGGCATGCCGGTGCCGCGATCCGACAGGGTGTGACAGCCGTGGTTGTAGACCTCCACGGCATGGGCCGCTTCGATGCTGCGGGCGTCGTGCTCGGTCAGGCCAGACCATTGGGGGTGAGCGATGGCGACAAACGCTCCGGCCTCGCGTGCGCGCTGGGCGATTTCGGGGCCGGTTTCCTGCCCATCTACGGGCTGAAAGTCAGGCGTGTGTGAGGGGGCGAAATTTGCGGGTACGCCAACCGCGAGAAGGTGCCACAGCTCGCCATTATCCTGCGCGCCAGAGTGCATTTCGATCCCCAGAAGCGTTGTAAATTGCGCGTCGCGGTAAGGGGTGGTGTCTGTGATCGGATAGTCCCATCGCCCCACGAAGTGATCGGTCAGAGAGATAAAGTCATATCCTTGCGCCTTGTATCGGCGACACACCTCAGCCGGCGGCAGTGCACCATCAGAGACATCGGAATGCGTATGGAGATTGCCACGGTAGAAATTGCCCGGAGCATTGAAGGGAGGAAGCAGCATGGAGTTTTCATCTTTTTAAAACTGTATGCGCCACCGCCTAGCATCACATTGCTACAAGCAGATGACTTTCAGATGACACTGGCGCGGAGAATCGCGGAGCGTCGTTCTCAATATGTTCAAGCGCTGCTGTGACGCCCTGTCCTGAGGGCGCGCGCGTTTAGCGATATTTTTGTGGTGAAAGTTCGAGCAGTCGCCGGTGCAGGGCTGATATCCTGCGCACCGGTTGCCCGACGGCTACTCAAAGTGGTGATGGCGGCGTGTGGTTCTCGACGAAATCGAAGGGGGGACGAAGCGGATATCCTTCACGAGATTAGGGTAGGAGGGGCGTGACTCTTCACCGCAAAATGCATGCAAAAACCCGCATGTTATCAAGGCTTTCCCGTGCCGCGATCCCTCTCTGATTGCATATGAATCATTTTGTTTAGCTACCATAGGTTGTGCGCAATTTACCTTCGTTAAATTCATGATTTACCTGTTTGCACTTTGTTAACTCGTTGCGTTGATGGGGTTTTCTCAAAGGAATTATTTTTTGTTTGTCGGTTTGGGTATTTGCTGTTTTAATGGTTACCGTAAGGCTGCAGGCGCTTATTTATCTGTTTTTTTGCTCTTGTGGTTCGCGTAACTTGTATGGCGAGAGTATCCAATGGTTGTAGTTTTGAAAGTTCGTCAATATGGCGCGTTTGGTGTTTACCGGCCAGACGGAGAACCAATTCAACTTGGCGCAAAACATCAGGCGCTTATGGCTCTGATGATTACCGCCGAAGAAGGCATTCGAACTCGGGCGTTTCTTGAGCATACGCTGTGGAGTTTTGCTCAGCCGGAGCAGGCCAAAGCAAGCCTGCGTACGGCATTGTCTACCCTGCGAAAACACATCGGACCCTCCGCGTCGGCTGCGTTGCGCGCCAACCGGGAACGGGTGACGCTTGATCTCAGCATGATCGAGGTGGAGCAGGACACATCGCGCGGAGAATTCATGGAAGGCTTTGAACTTCCACATGAACATGCCTTTGCCGACTGGTTGTCAGAGATGCGATCGCAGAGTGCAAACACCGCAACATCTGTGCAAGAGCAGCCTTGGGCACCGCGCGACAGAAGCCGCGTCATATTGGACGAATTGCTGCCGTCGATTGCAGTATTGCCTTTTGCCCAGCGCTCGCCGGGTGGGGCGAGTGCGCCACTTGGTGCGATCTTGTCCGAAGAATTGTCACGGCAGCTATCGCGTAGTCAGGCGTTTTCCGTCACATCCTACATGGCGTCCCGGCAATTCAGCATCGAAGAGGTCCGCCCCGCAGAAGTTTCCTCAATTGCCGGGGTCAGTTACCTCGTTTCTGGCTCTGTTTTTGTGAGCGGTCATGATTTCATTTCGCAAATTGATTTGCATGACGCGCATCGTGAAAAAGTCATTTGGTCTCGGGAGTTTCGCGGGAGTCTTTCAGATCTCTTAATGGGGCAGAGCGGGTCTTTGCGTGATGCCACCAGCCAAATTGGCCAAACTGTTGTTGGAGAGGCCGTGCGATTGGTCAGTTTTCGACCGCTTTCCAATCTCGCCAATCATACATTGCTGATGGCTGCAATCGTGATGATGCAGAGCAAACATCACGATCAGTTTGAGAAGTCGAACGAGATCCTCGACACGCTGATGGAACGCGAGATGCACCACCCTGTCGTTCTGACATGGGCAGGCATTTGGCAGGTGATGCGGGTTCAAAAGGGGCTGTCGGACGATCGTCGCAAAAGCACCCTGATGGCGGAGAATCTCGCCAATGCAGCGCTGGCGCAGGACCCGGCGTTCTCTCTGGCTCATACGCTCAAGGGCATGATCGCGAGCTATCTGACGTTTGACTTCGACAATGCGCAATACTCCTACGACAAGGCGTTGCAGGACAACCCAAACGAGGCTCTGGCGCTGTTGTTGAAGGGGGCGACCCGCGCCATGCAGAATCGCCCGGATGAGGGGGTGTTGCTGACAGAGGCGGCGCGCAAACTTACCCCGCTGGGGCCGCAGCGGTACTATTTTGATTCACTCGCAGCCTCTGTGAGTCTTGCGGCACGCGATTACAATCGTGCGATAGAACTGGCAGATCAGTCGCTGCAGGAGAATGACAGCTATCCGTCGACCTTACGTACCAAAGCGATCGCTCTGCAGATGTCGGGCCGCGCACAGGAGGCGCGTGATGTGGTCGAGTGCCTGATGAAGGTCACGCCGGATTTTTCACTGTCGCGCTACATGCAGGAACATGCTGCCGCCTTCACCCCGTCCGGCCCTGATTGGGCCAGCGCGTTGCGGGAGGCAGGTGTTCCAGAATAACGCCTACCCGCCACCACTCAGGCAATGCCCCTTTGGAACCGCATGGTTTTGAAGGGGTTTTTTTGGTGAATATGCGCCCTGCAGGGCCCGAAGTTGTCGGGCGTATGAGCTGGTAACTATGTGTTCTCAAAGAATATCTGAGCATTTTTTGAGAGAGGTGGCATTTTTTCGGAAAAACCCCTTGCAGCCCCTCCAAACTGTCATTAGAAGGCCCCTCACAGACAGTGTTGGGATGTAGCCAAGTGGTAAGGCAACTGTTTTTGGTACAGTGTACCGTAGGTTCGAATCCTACCATCCCAGCCATTTTCTTCCTGAACTAAAAGCGCTTGAGCACCGGATCATCCGGAATATGGCCGCGTTCAAACTCAATACAATCGGCGTTGAATGAGTTGATCTGGCGTTAGATCTGTTCGCAACGGGCTGTGTGTGCCTGCTGCTTTAGCGCACGTCGAACGTCGTGATGGCCAGCGCCGCCTGACCTGAGAGGCTTCCTTGCAGCCCTGCAAAGACATCCTCTGCCAGACGACCATTCCGGTCCCGGATCTGTTGCATGGGACTGCGGCTGGCGATGGCGATGAGCATCTGGGCTGTGTCCCGGCGCGGGCCGGATCGGGTGACGGGGACGTCAAACCGGGTGAAATTACCGGATTGAGACAAAAAGCGCTGCAGATCCTGCACGACGCCATTGTTATCCACCAACAACAACGCCACGTATTTGCCGGCCGTGCCGCGCAATACGCCAGTCAGGCGCGTCCCGCTGGCGACACTGCTCGCATCAAGCCGCAGGCCCAGCCGGGTGGCTGGATAGTCCCGATTGTCCTTGATGTATTCCACTGCCGGGCATTGCCGCGGGTCAAGCAGGGTGCGGGTTTGCCGCAAATCGCTATCCGACTGGGTGAGAACGGTCTCGGAAAAGCGCGAGAACGCGGTGTCCTGAGCAGCCATCATATCGAGGCCGACGCCATCCTCTCCGTCACGACGGGGCAGGGTGAGCAGACATTCCTCCCCGGCGTTGGAGCGAATTTTGCGGATGAGATCACCCACCGCGAGATCCTGCGCACTGGCGGGCGGGCGGGCGGTCGTGGAACCTGTGGAGCGCCCCGGATCGGTGGCACCGCTAACGGGTGAGGGTAGGGCGGTAACAGGCTCCACACTCGCGATCTGGCTGATCACAACGGGTGCAGCCACCGCCGCGCCCGATGTGATCGGAGCGACCGCCACCTGATCGCCAGTTGACGACGAAAGTGCTGTGACAGTTTCCGGGATCAGCGGGCTGGTGTCCTCGGGAATAAGGGGCGAAAGCGGGGCCGTCGGCGAGGTTGGCACCTCTTCAGGGGGAAGTGTTGTGGCGTCTGTCGCTGATGGTTCGGCATCGGGTGAGACCGGATCGGCAATGACCGGAGGGAGCGCTTCGACGGGGAGTGCCGCTGTCGGAGCGGGAGTGAGGGCGGTGAGTTTCTCCACCTCGCTCTCTTCCGGAGAGAGGCGTTCTGCCTCGCCTTCCAGGGCTGCAAGCTGCTCTGGTGTGCTGCTTTCGGTTACAGCTTCAGCGCCAGCCATGCCCTCGCGAAGTTCAAGCCCCGCGAGGGTGTCGGAATCCAGTGGTTGCAGGGTCACGCTGTATCGTGGCTGGTCGGGTGCCACTCCCGGTCCGGTCAGGAAGGGATGTAACCCGCCCAGAAGCAAAGCGCCAACTGCGACATGTGTCACTAATGAGCCGCTACCGGCAAGGAGCCAGTTGGGCGTGTCGGATTGGCCATAGGGGAGGATGCTCACGTGTCTGCCTGCTCGTGGATTGTGACCAATGTGACATTGAGCGTCCCAAAGGGGGGCTGCGCCAGCAGTTCAAGCAAATCGAGCGCCGGTGCCGTGCGTTCCATCAGCACATAGAGTGACTGCCCGCCCTCCAGCATGTCATCAAGCTGAGAGAGCGCTACAGGCTCGCCGTCCAGTAACAGGCTGCCGTCGAGGCGCACCTCCAAGAGCGGGCTGGGCAGTTGTTCTGGCAAAAGCTCCTGTGTCGTCGGAAGGTCTATATCAGTATCCTGCGCAGATATCAGCGACCCGCTGGCGAGAAAGAACAAAAGCAGCAGCAGAACCACATTCACGATGGCCAGCGAGGTGTCGGTCTGCACCCGCTGTGCGCGCGGCGGCAAGAGGGGAGTACGGCGCACCATGGCTATAGCCCCCCAGCGCTGATCTGTACGGCTGTGACCTCGGCAGCCTGTAGATGCGCAAGCACAGTAGCGAGATCCTGCACACGGGCCGATGATTTGACGATCAAGATCACCGACGCAGGGGCGAGATCATCGCCCAATGCGGCAACAAGATCGGGGAGTGTTTCAAACCCGAAAGTTTGCCCTTGGATGACCATGCCATCTGCCCCGATGTTCCAGAGAGGCGCGGAAACGGCGGCGCCACTGGGCAGAGGGGTGTCGGGGCTGGAACCCGCGCCGGAACCGACCCGCTGATCCGAGGCCGCATCGGTTCGGTTCAGTGTCAAAAGCGCGTAGGGTGTGAGGCTCGACGATAGCATAAAAAAGACCAGAAGCTGGAACATCACATCCGCAAGCGACGTCAGCGTGAAGGTCACGCGCCGCTTTCGGACAGGAAGATCAAGCCGGTTGATGTGCATTAGGTCTTAGCCTTGCTGGCGGGCGGACTGATCAACACGCCCGTGAATAGCAGCAGAGATCAGCACTTCGATCAGATTGCGTTCACGCTCAATCCGTGCATCCAGCCAACTGGTCAGAAAATATGCAACAAGTGCGACCGCAAGCCCGGCCGCCGTTGTGGTCAGCGCGGTCCAGATCCCCCCCGCGAGTGCGGCAGGGTCCGCCGCGGCCTGTGTCTGGGCCAGTACCGAAAACGCATCGATCATGCCGATCACGGTGCCCAAGAGGCCCAACATGGGGGCCGCATGCACGGCGATTTCCAGCAGGCGAATACGATCAGACAGGGTTGCAAGCTCTGAGATCGCGGTCTGGCGACCCAGTTCCTCGGCATAGGCTGTTTCACCCGGGCGGGCACGCAGCCCGGTAAAGACTGCGTGCAGGATGCGCGAGAGCACGGATTTGCGCGCTGCCGCCTGTTGCATCGCGGCTTCGGCCTGACCGGAGAGCCATGTGTTGATGATCTGTTCGGCCATCTGCCGTTTGCCAACCCCAAGGCGCGAGAACTGGAGCAGTTTGAAGATAAAGACCGACAGTACGGTGAGGGACATCACGCCCAGCGCTGCAAAAACGACCAGTGTCAGCGGATCAAACATGTCCGCCCGAAAATTACTCATGGGGTTACTCCACAGCGCGGTCACGTCAGGCGGGACCGCGCGTCAATGCAAAAAGGGCGTGGTTTAAATACCGAACTGGATTGGGGTGCGCGAGCTTGCGACAAGCCCATTCATGCACAAGTCGCTGGGATTTCCATCGCCTGCGATACAGGCGGGGGAATCATTGACCACGATGCGGGAGATCGACCCGCATTCCGTTTCGGCCAAGTCGAATTGCAGAACCTTTGTTTTGCCTTCGCTGAGGGCACCGAATTCAAGCACCAGCAGGCGTGTGACAACACCTTGGCCATCAAACAGAGCAATCTGATAGGAGGCGCGATCGAGAGCCGTTGAGGACTGATTTGCCGCCACATAGGTCAGGCGGCAGCTGCCTTCTGTCGTTTCTGTCACGGAGTTGAGGTCGAGCTGAAATGCCTCGGCGTCCTGCGTTGCATCCTGAGACCAGAGCGCAGTTGCCTGTAGTGTCAGCAGCGCGGTAGCCAGAACCGTTGTCTTGGCCGCAGTCATAATGCCCATGATACCCCCAATGAGTCTGAATAAAGAAATCGCGGCCATTTGGGCGATAATCCAGCGCACAGGTCAACCGGGAATTTGGGGATTTATTTCTCCCAGAGGGAGAGAATCAGCGGAAAACGCCGATGAAGAAACTGGGGCTGGGGGAGGTGCTGCTGCGGCGCGACAACTGCGGCGGCAGCGAAACCAGCTGCTGTTCCGGCTGAGGCTCACTTTGATACAGCGGCGCAGGCGCCACAGATGCGGTGCGCTCATAGGTCTGTGGCAGAGGTGTTGCCACATAGCGGTCTTCTGCAGTGGTCGAAACAGGGCGTTTCAGCGGCCGTACATCCAGCGTACGCGTGACCTCATGCGATGCATCAGCGGATGCCGGTGTCACTGCCGGTGAGGGGGGTGGGGTGCTTAAGCCAATCACCGGCAAAGCTGCATCAGCCTGCGTGGGGCTGGCGTTTGGCAACAGCCGTGCCGGAGTGTCAAAGGATGCCACACGCGCAAGGTCCGCGCGTGTATCAAATGCAGGCGAGGTATGCGATTCGACGCGTGGGGTTTGTAGGCTCGGCTCTGCACGCAATTCAGGAACCGGTGCTTGCAGGCGCGTCAATGAACTCAGCCGTGCGCTGCTGCCTTCATCAGATCCGGACAAAGCATTGTGACTGAGCGCAAGGCCGAGCCCTGCGGTGATAGAAAGGCAGGCCGTGCCTGCTATGATCACAATGTACCGAACCATGTCTTCCAATGTAGATCTCTGGTTGGCAAATGCCAGCCCTTTCAGTCATTGTTTGCACGCAGGCTAATATGATTGTTGCGAATTTCGCACGTATTACGTGTGTGCGTGCAGTCGAGTAGCTGAATTATCGATGTGAAAAGAGTATGTAAAACATGAAGCTAAGCGTTTTGTCTGGGGTCGTTGCTGCTTTGACAACGCTTGTGCCCAATGCGGGGCAGGCGAAGTTCACTTTTTGCAACCAGACGTTGGATGTTGCGAATGTTGCGATCTCTGCTTTCAACGACGGTGCATTTGAAAGCTCTGGGTGGTGGGTGGTCGGCCCCAACCAATGCGCGGAGGTCATTAGTCAGAGTTTGCGATCTCGTTTTGTCTATGTGTTTGCCAAGGATGTCTTTGGGCGTGCGCTGCTGGATGGTGTTGCGTCCATGTGTGTGGATACCGGGCGGTTTCAGATCCGGGGAGAAGAAGAGTGCCTGACTCGCGGCTATATTGATGCCCGTTTTCATGAGGTAGACACGCAGCAGTCCGACAGCTGGACATTTTTTCTGCGGTCTGCTGCGGATTAAAGGCATCTTGCGGTCGCTTCTCGCAACGCTGCAAGGTAAGGTTGCAGCAATAAGGATGCTCCTTCTTTTCAAGATGCATTGAGGCTGGTTTTGTCGTTTTCCTCTCGTTGGTTTGCTTATGTGCTGGGGGCGTGCGGATGCCTGTGGAGTGACGTCGCCGCCGCGCAGGATTGGTCTGCCTTGGTGGTCGGCGACACAGGCCAGGGTGCGGGGCGCGCCTTTGCTGACAGTTATTACGCCGCACGCGCCCTAGAAGACTTTGGCGGGGCGCCCGTAACTTTGCTGCGAAATGCCAGCTATGACGCCGTCTCCGCTGATTTTGACGACTTAAGCGGAAAGACGCAGGTTGCGTTCTATTTTGCAGGCCCGTTGGAGGGCGGAATGCAGGTCGACGGGCGCAGATTTGAGATAGGCTCCGGCATTGCACGTTTGCAGAGTGCGGGTTTGAAACATGTATTGTTGATGTTCGAAAACTGCGCAGGAGATGCGCGGACCGCCGCGCCACTACCCGAGATTGGTGAGGGGATATCTGATCTGAGTGTCGTGGTGCTGGCCAGTGCGGGGGCGGCGCAGGCCTGTCCGCCCGCTGGAGAGCGTCTGAGTGATACCCTGAAACAGGTCGGGAAGGCCGAGGCGCTGATGGTGCCGGAACTTGCAGCTTATGTGCAGCAGGGCGAACTTGATGATTTGCCGGATCAACCGCAGCCACAAAGCGATGCGGTCGCGTCCACACCGGCGCGACGAGATCAGGTGCTGATTACCGATGTGGTGCGGGTGATCCCCGCCAGCGCACCGGCAGGATTGACGCCGGTAAGCGTGCCTGCGGCCTCTACCCAGCGCAGACCGAAACGGTCGGATGCATCAGCTCCGGTTGTGATTTTCTCTCCGGTTTCCAATCAGCAGCTCGCGGCGCTACCACAGGCGGATGGGCTGCCGGAACCTTCGATTATCGTGGGCCTTATTGAAGGCGCGGATCAGAACTTTGATGCGGCCCTTGATCCGTCTGATCTGTCTGGCAATGAGATCAGCTATGACAATGTCGAGGCGCGCCGAAGATTGATGCGGCAAGATCCGGATCTTTATGCGGGATTGCTGGCAAGTGGTGCTTTTGATCCACCGGGTCCATTGCTGGTGCGGGCATTGCAGCAGGAATTGGCGCGTATGGGCTGTTATACCAGTCGCGTTGATGGTGCTTGGGGGGCAGGGTCGCAACGCGCGGTGGTGCGCTATTATGACGAAGCGGGTGTGCAGGTGGCGACGCAGGCGGCGGAGGTCTCGCTTTATCGGGATATTATTGGCCGTGAAGATGTGACCTGTACGGCCCCCGTGGCTGCCGTGCCGCAGCCTCGGCGCAATACCAGCCCGGCGCCGACAACGCGCGGTCCAGCCGCCCAACCGGCTGCACCGCGCACCCCCGCGCAGACCCAGATCGCTCCCGGTGCGGCACTGGGTGGTGTGTTTCGCTAGGCTGAGACCGGATGGCATATACCATCAATCCAGCCTTTCGTAAGGCGAAAACGCAAGCCCGCAAGCGTCGGCGGCGCCGCCTCTTTCTGCGGCTTGGTGGTGCGACGGCGGTTCTTGCGGCGCTGTCCGGCGTTGGTCTTTGGTGGATAGGGCGCAGTGGCGCGGATCTTGATGCAGAACTGGCGATGGTGCCGACGGAGACGGCGGTGCCTGATCCTTCGGTGCAGCAGGCGCGGGTGCGGGCAATGCTCAATCTGCGCCGTGCGCCCATGATGCTGCATGTGGAAGAGACCGGCGATCAGGCGATGCGAGAATTGGCCTTACCCGCAGGCCAGCCATTGATCCGCGACGGCCGGCCAGAGCCTTTGCCGATTTCGTTGTTGCAGGATGATCTGTTGACGGCGGGGCGCAATCTGGTCCTGCAACTGCCGTCGGGACGCGATGATTTTGCGCTGTTTCAGGCGCAACGACGCGATGCGCTGGAGGCGGCGCAAGAAGAGGGGCGCAATACCTTGCTGGCGCGTGACGCCAGCGTGGCGCTGACGATCCCATCGACTCGCCGCTCTGCATTGTTCAACGACGAGATCATTGTCCTAAACACCGACAGGTCGCTGCGCGATGTGCTGGTGGACAGTGGCATTGATGCCGCGCAGGCCGAGAGTATTGCCTCCGCCACCATTCGGATCGGCGAGTTGGGTGAGACCCTTGTTGCAGGAAGCGTGGTCGCGCTGCGCTCTCGTAACCGGACGGGACAGGCGGATACGCCGTTGCTTTTACAGCTGTCGCTTTATGGCCCGGACAGGTTCTTGGTCAGCCTTGCCCAAAACGGGCCGGGTCGTTTTGCCAGCGCTGCTGACCCGTGGGCGGAAAAAGACTTGCTGCAACGCTCTGGCCAGCTGGTCAGTACTGAGATGCCGGGGCGCAATGTGCGCTTGATGGATGCGCTATACTCCACTGCGCTGCGCAACGGTGTGCCCACTGGTATCGTGGGTGAGTTGATCGTGATGATGTCGCGCCGATTTGATCTGGAACGTCTGGCGGAGCAGGGGGATCGGATCACCCTGCTGTTTTCAGGCCAGCCTGACACCGGAAGTGCCGGGCAAATCCTCTATGCGGGGATTGAGGGGCCTTCGGGAGAGATGCGCTGCTATGTGACGGCGCTACCGGGGCCGGAAGGGGGCTTTGGCTGCTTTGACGCGGGAGAAGCGGGCGTCAGTGGGATGCGGCTTGGGGCCGGGCTGGCAATCCCTGTGCGAGGGGTGAAGACCAGCGGGTTTGGAATGCGCATGCACCCGATCCTCAAGAAAATGAAGCCGCACAATGGGGTGGATTGGGCAGCCCCCGAGGGCACGCCGATCTTTGCTGCACGGGCGGGCACGATCCGCGCCGCCGGGGACAGTGGCGGCTACGGCAACCTCGTGGCAATCACGCATGAGGGCAACATGGAGACGCGCTATGCCCACATGCAACGCTTTGCGGACGGGATTGCACCGGGTGTCACCGTCGCGGCGGGTCAACAGATTGGCTATGTGGGGACCACAGGACGTTCGACCGGCCCGCATCTGCATTTCGAGCTTTGGGTGGATGGTCGCCCGACCGACCCCGCACAATATGGCAGCAGTGCGGTCGCGTCGCTTGTGGATCGTATTATCCATGTCGAAAGCGGTGGCAATGCCACGGCGCAAAACCCGCTATCCTCGGCCACCGGTGCTGGGCAGTTCATCTCCAGCACCTGGGTGCGCATGATGAATACCTATCGCCCCGATCTGGTTGAGCAGCTGACCCGGGAGGAACTGCTGGATCTGCGCAACGATCCGGTACTAAGCCGCGACATGGTGCAACGTCTGGCGCAGGAAAGTGAAAGCTATCTGCGCGCACGTGGGCATCAGGTCACTGCAGGGCGGCTGTATCTGGCGCATTTCCTTGGCGCGGCCGGGGCCAATCAGGCGCTTTCCAGTGACCCGAATCTGAGTGTGGAAGAGGTGATGGGGGCCGGAGTGGTCTCTGCCAACCCGTTCTTGCGCGGTAAGAACATCTCGGACCTTCTTACGTGGGCCGATCGCAAGATGCAATCGCGGGGGCAGCGTGTCGCAGTGGTGATCCCACCACAGGTGAAGGCGTATATGACCCGGATTGATGCTTTGCTGGCAGATCTCTGAGGAGGCAGCCTGCGCTCAGGGCCTACAGCTCTGCGCGGGCGTTGCGGAGGTCTCTTGCAAAGAAAAGAGCGCCAGTTCCGGGGCGAATACGTAACCTTGCGCATCAGAGCTGCGTTTGAGCACCCAAAAACCAGCGGCTGGAAGAAGAAAGGCCAATGCCACAATCCCAGCCAACAGGCGGGCGTGATGGCGCTTTGACAACGGTGCAAGCAACAGGAACAACGGCAATACAGCGAGCGCGAGGAACCAGAAACTGCTGGTGTCAAAATACACGCGTTCTGCACATGCAGACAGAGCGTTCAGGGCTGCGGAAATATCCCACAGCCCCCAAATAGCCACCGCAATCCCCAGCGAGGAGAACGCGGCGAGTATGCAAATCGCAACACTGCGGGACATCAATAGGGTCCGGTGTGTTTCAGCGCCTGATTGATCAGATGCTGCTCCCACGCGCGGATCTGACGGGCGAGCACGCGGAAGGGATTTTCAAAGGAATCCACGGTATCCTCGATGGCGCGTACAAGTGTTTCGGTGAGGCCAAACTTACGATCCACGCGATCCAGCAGGATCGACACGCCAATCCCAACGATGACGGCTGCGATCACCGGACCAGCGGCGATTGTCGTCAAAGCGCCCACTGCCATCCCAGCAAGGAAACCCGCCCCGGCGGAAACCGCGAATTTGCCAACATCTGACGCAATTGTTCCCAGCAACTGGGTCAGACGCGGATCATTGTCTGACAGCACGTGTTCAACCACGCGCAACGCAGCAAAGGCGACCACTGCGATACCAGTCATGCGCACCGCGCCTTTGGCCAGTTGTTTGGAGCCAAGCACGAGTTTGGCAACCTTGGGGTTTGAACTCAGATAGCGTGTGCCGGTCAATGTGGCGCGCTGGCCGGGGTAGCCTTTGATGATCACGTATTCTTTGCCGTTGACGGATTTGATGTAGGCGCGACCGCTGAGGCCAAGGGTTTGCACAAGTTTCGCAGCGCCTGCGCTGTCGATCCCTGCGGTGGCCGCCGTAACAAGGTCGATTCCGCTGGCCTCGGCCATATCGTTGTTGATCTCGACAACATAAAGCAGCGTCTCTTCTAACGTGATATCGCGGCTGTCGGTTTTAATGGTGCAGTTACCAGTCTGAAGCGTTTCGGGCATGGGAACTCTCTTGAGGAATAAAGTGGATTGAAAGACCAGTGGGAAAAAGGTCAGCTCAGGGCGTAGTGGAAGCCCTCAGTATCGGCGGTCACGGTGACGCGATGGATTTCGCCTCCGGTGCTAAGGGTTTTTAGCACCTTGCGGCTCAGCTCCGGCAGGATGGAATTGGAGATGATATTGTCGATCATCCGCCCGCCGCTGTCGGGGTCGCGGCAGAGGCTGGTGATATGCTCGATCACATCGTCGCCATAGACCAGTTCAGTGCCATGCGCGCCCTTGAGGCGTTTTTCGACTGCAGAGAGCTTCAGGCGCGTGATGCCGCCAAGGACATCAGTGCTGAGCGGCAGGTATGGGATAGTGACAATGCGGCCTAGCAAGGCGGGGGGGAAGACCTCCAGCAGGCTGGGTTTCAGCGCCACGTCGAGTTCCTCCAGATCAAGGTCTGCTGCGCTGCCGTCGGGGCCGACACGGTCCATGATGACCTCGGTGCCCACATTCGAGGTGAGCAGGATCAACGTGTTCTTGAAGTCGATCATGCGGCCATTGCCGTCTTCCATGACGCCTTTGTCAAAGACCTGAAAGAAGATCTCGTGCACATCCGGGTGCGCTTTTTCGATCTCGTCGAGCAAGACCACGGAGTAGGGCTTGCGGCGCACGGCCTCGGTCAGGCGTCCGCCTTCGCCATAGCCGACGTAGCCCGGAGGCGCGCCTTTCAGGAGCGAGACGGTATGGGCCTCTTGGAATTCGCTCATATTGATGGTGATGACGTTCTGCTCGCCACCATAAAGTGCCTCTGCCAGCGCCAGCGCGGTTTCGGTCTTGCCGACACCAGAGGGGCCGCAGAGCATGAAGACGCCGATGGGCTTGTTGGGGTTGCCAAGGCCCGCGCGGCTGATCTCGATGCGTTTGGCGATGGATTTGAGGCCGTGATCCTGACCGATGACGCGGGCGCGCAGATCATCGGAGAGGTTCAGCACCGCGTCGAGTTCATCTTGCATCATTCGACCCGCAGGGATGCCGGTCCAGTCCGAGATTACGGCGGCGACGGCCTGTTCGTCCACATGGGCGAAGACCATGCGCTCGTCCGGGTTGGTCTCGTCCAGCGCGGTCATCTGCGCCTGCATCTCGCGGCGCAAGGCATCCGGGTCGATGTCGGCTGTTGCGTCAGAGGAGTTCGCCTCCGGTGGCCCGGCGTCCGCTGTTTCACTGTTGGCAGCGTCCTGTGCGCCGGGCGTGTCAGAGGTCTGCGCTTTGAGGCGCTGGCGCAGGTCGAGCACCTGATCGACGATCTCTTTTTCGCGGGCGTAGCCGGTATCAAGCGCGGCCAGCCGGTCCGTCAGTTCAACGATCTCGGTTTTGATCTCGGCGATGCGGTCTTCGTGGCTTTCGCCCAGATCGCGGGCCTCTGTCTTGCCGGCAAGCTCTGCCTCGAGCGCGTCGATCCGGGCGCGGGTGGCGGTGATAAGGGCGGGCAGGGCGGACTGGCTAAGCGCCACCCGGGCGCAGGCGGTATCCAGAAGCGAGACCGCCTTGTCCGGCAGTTGCCGGGCCGGGATGTAGCGGTGCGAGAGCGTGACCGCGCTGACGATGGCAGCGTCGGAAATACGCACTTTGTGGTGGTCCTGCATCGGGCCGAGGATACCGCGCAGCATGTCGCAGCAGACCTCGATTGAGGGTTCATCTACATTTACCGGCTGGAACCGTCGGGTCAGGGCCGGGTCTTTTTCGATGTGCTGGCGATACTCGCTCCAGGTGGTGGCGGCGATGGTGCGCAGGGTGCCGCGGGCCAGCGCCGGTTTCAACAGATTGGCGGCGTCCCCGGTTCCGGCCTGACCGCCCGCACCGATCAGCGTATGGGCCTCATCGATAAAGAGGATTATCGGTTCGGGCGAGGACTGGACCTCATCAATGACCGATTTCAGGCGCTGCTCGAACTCGCCCTTGATCGAGGCACCAGCCTGCATCGACTGGATGTCCAGCTCAAACAGGCGCGTGCCCTTGAGCTTGGGCGGCACATCCCCGGCGGCGAGCAACTGGGCAAAACCCTCGACCACGGCGGTTTTGCCGACACCGGCCTCGCCCGTCAGGATCGGGTTGTTCTGGCGTCGGCGCAGCAGCACATCGATGAGCTGACGGATCTCGTCGTTGCGGCCCTTGATCGGGTCCATCTCGCCCGCTGCGGCGGTCATGTCCTTGGCAAACCGGCCAAGCGCGGTGGTGCCGCCTTTGCCCTGAGAGGCAGCGCCGCTGTCCTCGGCTGTTGAGAGGTTCGCGCCATCCATCGGGCGCATCGTGTCCTCTTCGCTGCCCGCCCAGAGGCTGCGGCTGTCCTGACCCAGCTGTTCGGCAGAGATCTGTTCAAACACGGAAGAGTAGCGCAGCAACTGCCGACGCAGGGAGGGATCGTTGAGCAGCGCGGTCAGAACGTGGCCGGTGCGGATCTGCGCCTCGCCAAAAAACAGTGTCGCATAGGTCCAGGCGTGGTTCAGCGCGTCAGCAAGATGATCGCTGATGCCCGGTGTTTCCGTCACATTTTTGTCGAGACGGTCCATCGCGCCCGACAGGTCCTTGAGCACGCGACCGCGATCAAGGTTCAGCTGGCGCAGGGTGACGGAGATGTCGGCGTTCTGGTTGGAGACGGAATGAAACAGCCAGTGGCAGAGATCGACGTAGCGATTTCGCGCTGTTCTGGCGTCGCGC
The DNA here is from genome assembly GCF_001681715.1 of Tritonibacter mobilis. Classification (GTDB taxonomy): domain Bacteria; phylum Pseudomonadota; class Alphaproteobacteria; order Rhodobacterales; family Rhodobacteraceae; genus Epibacterium; species Epibacterium mobile. The sequence continues at coordinate 205,957 of NZ_LNWY01000006.1, forward strand.
ATGCCCTGAAGAAAGGCATCATAGCCTGCGCGGTTCATCTTGCCGGCGTATTTTTCAATTGTAATTTCAGTCATGAAACAGGGGCCTCGATTGGGCCGCACACCTGTCAGGCGGCGGAGGACTTCAATTCATCTTGGTCAAAGGGTTCGGGAAGCAGCGGATAGCGGCTCACTTGCAGGTATCCATCGGCGCTGCGTGGTAGGGGGCTGGTCGCGGTCGGGAGGTCGGGCGTGCTGATCGAACCGACACAGGCGAGCCAACCTACTTGTGTGCTTTTTCCCAGCACGGCGGTCGATATTTGCGGGCGCGGCAGCCATAGCGCGGTTTCAATGTCAAAGGCCTGTCCGAGATACCAGAACACAATATCCTGAAGCGCCGCGTGATCGGGGCCGCCGGGAAGGAAACGCTGATATTGGGCCAGATCACTGAGCATCACGTGAAGGCGGATCTTGGCACTGAGGGATTGCACATACCCGCCCAGAACACTGTTCTCACCGAGGGTGCAGCCTTGGGCCCCCAAGAGGCAATGCGCATCTGGTTCGAGTTCGAGCCAGCAGGGAACGTGCTCTTCGATCCGAAAACGGGCGCGACCGTTGAAATGCAGCTCCAGCATTTGGCGCAGGCGTACGGGGCTTTTGACGCGCCCGGTTGCCAGTGGTGCCAGATGTAGCTTGGTCATGTCATCGGGGCGCGCCCCGGACCGGTTGGCTGCGGTGCCACAGCCAAGAAGCGATAGAATATAAGCCTGAAACCGGTCACTATCGGCGTGGTCGAACTGGCTTATTGCCCGGGCATCGGACCATGCGCGGAAAAACAGCTCCTGAAACCGTGCGGTGAAGATGTCGCAAAAGGCGACGAAGCTCTCGTCCCCGGCAGAGAACCACGACTCAACCTCTTCGGTCCAGTTGAGCGGTAGCGCGCCGAATGCGCCGAACAACCCCATGAACTGCGCCCGCAGGCGTGGGGTGCTTTGGGTCAGGTCAACACGCGCCACATCGCGGGTGGGAAAGGCAAGGGCCGGGTCTTGACCCAGATGCACGATGGCATCGCGCAGCCGCTTGTTCTGGCCAATGGCTGGTTTGTGACCTGCACGTCGCTCAAGTTCTCGCAGGAGCGAAAACAGACCAACACCGCTGGCGGCTTTTTCCTGGTGCTCGCGGCGTTCCAGCGTCTCGCTGACGCGGGTTGCGGCCGGCGAGGCCGCAGCTGAGACGACGTCACCACTCACAACAACGGCCCTGTACCAGAGCGGGGCGCAAAGCGCGTGATTTCGCCCCGTTGCAAGCTGTGTATCACCGTTTGGGTGAAGCTGTTGACCGCCGCATATTCGGCAAAGAAATGATCCAGCACCGCGCCTAAGGGAACGATGCCGGTGCTTTCAAATTCGGTTTCGTCAAAAGTCACGCGGATCAGCAGCCCGCGCGCGGTGTGATATCCGTCTGGTGCGGCAATGGTGCGGGTCACCGGGGTGCATTCCAGATTGCGCACACCGCTAATTTGCGCCTCGCTGACGCTGTCGGAGAGATCGGCAAAGAGAGAGAGCATTTCCCGCAAAGACGCCGCGGACATGCCGCCATCAGGGCTTTGGACGCCAGAGGTGCCGAGCGACAGATAGGACAACAGGCGCCAATAGGTATCCCCAGCAGTTGTGCGGTGGTTGGCGGTGGTTTCACGGTTTGCAAGGCTGTCACGCGGTGGGGACGGTCCGGCAAGACATTTCAATGCCACGGTCTGGTCGTCGCATAGGTGAAAACTCTCGGCGCTGTCCGCGATCGGCAAATATTCCGGCAGATGGCGGTTGGAGCACAAGAGTTTGACCTGCAGCCGATTGGCTGGTTCTTGCTCCGGTGGCTCGTAGAGGCTGATCAGGGTCTCGGTGCCACGGTAGAGATTGCGCGGGATGCCGTTGCGCTGTTCTGCCAGCGTGCGTCGGCGGGGCTTGCGCCGCGTGGTGTAATAAAGCGCCTGACGGGCACTGCGCCCCTCGGGTGGCAAGGCATAGAGCGGATGCACCTCGGATTTGCTTTGCCGATCAGTATAATGCGCCCAGACCTCGGTGATGTGATGCACCTCGTAATGGGTGATCGGCGAGGAATTGGGCGTGATGGTGTATTCGTGGCGCTTGCGGTCCAGATGCAGGTGGCTCGACATTTCTTCGAACAGATTGACCGCAGGCGCGGCATTGACCGCAAGATCCTGCGGGTCGAGATTTGCCGCCAGCCGTTGCCGTGGGCTGGAAAATTCAAAAACCAATTGAACCGTGTTGCTGCGCACATGCGGCAGCACATCGCGCAGGCCGGTGAGCCGTAAACCCAGAAACTTGCGCGGGAACACAAAGAACTCGCGCAGCCGTGCAAACCCATCAAACAAGCGCTTTTGGTGCGGAAAGAGCTGCTCACCTTCGTCAAAGCCAATCTTGTGCAGCTGGTTCGGGGCGAGACGGGCAAAGACCGGATCACCCTGCGCATTGAGCCAGCGCAGTGAGACCCGCGTACAATCGCAGAAAATCTGCTCGTAGAGAATGGCCGCCTCGTCCATCGGCGCGGTGAAGTTCAGCGTCAGGCTGTCCATCTCCAGCGTATTTAGCGTCTCGGTGGGGTTTGGTTGGCCGTCGTTGTCGAGGCGCGCCACATCAACCACAAGGCCCGCTTTGGTGCTGGCGGCGATTTCCTGCCCCAAGGCGCTGATCGGTCCTGCACTGGCATGATAGGTGGCCTGTGTTACGCCAATCGGCCAAACTGTCAGCGGGGAAGCCAGCGCAAAGCGGCACGACACCCTTTGTTGCGCATCGAGGAAACGGGCGTCCATATACTCGCCTGCCGCAAACGAAAGACCGGATTCGATTTCCGGACTGTCGGCCGGGGCCTGCGCCCGGACAAGCATGACGCTGGGGGTCGGAGCGAGTGCATCGGGAAAGATCTGTTCCAGCAACTCGCGGGTGAAGGTCTGGTATTCCTCATCCATCTTGACCTTCACTTGGGCGGAGAGAAAGGCAGAGCCTTCCAGAAGCCCTGCCACTGCAGGGTCCATATTCTCCTCAAGGAGGCCACCAAGCCGATCAGCAAGGCCCGGATATTCGCCAGCAAACTCCGCTGCGCGTTCCTTCAGAAGGCCAAGTTCCTGATTATAGGCGTCTCTTAATGCGCGTCTCATGCGTTCACCCGCAGGTGAGAGAGGGACATTTTGCCCGCGCCGAGGTCGATTTCAGCGTCAAAATCCAGAGATACATCGACGGGGTCGCCGAGCATTTCAGCGGTCACAAACACTGCAAGGTGATGCGTCTTACCATTGCTGGTATCGCGGATCTGGACGTCCAGACTCTCTGCGATCAATCGCGGTTCGAACCGGATCAGAGACTCGCGCAGCGTTGCCACCACTGCAGGCGTATTAAGAGCGACTTTGCCAAGTCCGCTGAGATCGCGAAACCCGTAGTTGACGATAGAGTCGGCCACATGCGGTGCATCGTCCAATGGACAGATCGCCTCAAGGTGGATGGTATTGAGAAGGGCCGCCAGATCAGCCTCAAGATGCTGTCGCAACTCTGTTTCCGAGACGCCAAAGCGGCGTTGTTTGCGCGCAGAGGTCAGCTTTGTGATGCCATCACCGGATATTTCGCGACGGTGATGCGCGTCCTTTTCATTGTGAGACGCCCGAAAGACCTGCAGGATCGACGTCTTTGCCTTGCGGCCCGTTTGCCAGCGGGGATCATCGGTTTCAGAATTGTCCGCATCGCCGCGCCGCATGTTTGTACCTTCTGCACCGGGACTAAAAATAACGTGGAGCGTCGGGTCCGTTGCAATAACACGGGCCAATCTGCTCGAAAGGGGAGGGCCGCAGGACGCGGCCCTCCCGAAAATCCGTAGAACCGAAAGAGGGCGGTCTTACTTGCCCCATTCCTTGTTCTCGGCGATTTCCCAACCTGCGAGGCTCTCGGGGCCAGCGGCACCGGACTGCTCTTGGAAGGTGTAGGTCACCTGGAAGCGGCGGAAGTTCAGGGTCAGGGTTTCCTGAACGCGGTCCAGGCCATCCTTGCTGCCACCGGTCTGGTAGTTGGTGATCATCACGTCTTCGAAGTCGATTTTGAGGTAATCGACAGGAGCGGTGCCGCCAGATTTGCGAACCACCAGCTGGCCGGACTTAATATGTTCGCCCGAGCAGCAGCGCTTGATCAGGTCATGCGTCGCTTTATCGACGTATTTGGTGACCTGAATGTCCTGCACGTCGACTTTACCGCCGCCGCCGCCGCCGCCCATGTGGGTGGTGCCGGACTGAGACATGGACCAGCCCCAGGACAGGATGTCGATCCAGTCTTTATGTTTGTCATCCTGGCATTCGCCAACGATGCCGTTGTCAAGTTTCAAAAAACAATCAATCGCCATGAAATAACTCCTTTAGGCGCTACATATCGCTCTCCAGGGGGGAAAACGAATTACTTCCCAGATGGCAGTTTCGACACAAGGCTCATGCCGATATCCATACCTTCCATCTGGAAATGAGGTTTGAGGAAAAACTTGCCCTGATAGTAGCCGGGGTTCAGTTCGTCCTCGACAACTTCTACTTTGGCTCCGGCCAGTGGCTTTTTGGCCTTTTCCATCTCGCTTGCGCTTTCCGGGTTGCCGGAGACGTATTTATTCACCCATGCCTGCAGGTCACGCTGAAGCTGCGAGACATCCGGGCTTTGACCGATTTTGTCGCGCACCATCGCCTTCAGATAGTGGCTGAAGCGCGATACGGCAAAGATGTAGGGAATGCGCGAGGACATGTTGTCCGACGCGGTCGCCTGATCGTCGACGTAGGTCTTGGGTCGATAGAGGCTCTGAGCGCCGATGAAGGCAGCCTTATCGGTGTGCTGGCGGTGGATCAGGCCAATCAGGCCCGCCTTGCTCAACTCGCCTTCGCGACGGTCGGTGATCGACACTTCGGTGGGGCACTTCAGATCCTTGGCACCATCGCCGGTATCGAACACATGGGTCGGCAGGTTCGCCACTTCACCACCGGAGGTGACGCCGCGGATGCGGACAGTCCAGCCGTGTTCCTTGAATGCGCGGTTGATGTTGGCCGCCATCGCATGGGCGGAGTTCATCCACGCATATTGCGTGCCTGCGTGACCGTCGGTTTCTTCTTCGAAGTTGAACTCTTCAACCACGGAATTGGAGTTCTGGCTGTAGGGTTCACGCGACAGGACGCGGGGCAGGGTCAGCGCAACGAAACGAGAGTTCTCGCTGTCGCGCAGGCTGTTCCACTGGGCGTATTCCGGTGTCTCGAAGATTTCAGAAAGATCCGGCGGAGCAGAAATTTCGTTCCAGTCGTCAAGCCCGAGAAGATTGGGCGAGGCACCAGAAATGAAGGGCGCAAGCGCGGCCTCGGAAATCTTGCCGATGGAGTTCAGAAGGTTCACATCCGGCGAGGAGTGATCGAAGTGATAATCGCCGACCAAGCAGCCGAAAGGTTTACCGCCGAGCGTGCCGAGGTTTTGCTCGTACACAATGTTGAACAGCGGAGATTTGTCCCATTTGGCACCGGGGAAACGACGCATCATTCCCTGCAGTTCCTTTTTGGAGACGTTCAGTACCTTCACACGCAACGTCGCATCGGTCTCAGCGTTGTTGAGCGTATAGGCAAGCCCGCGCCAGCTGGCTTCGAACTGCTGGAATTCTTCGTTGTGGATGATCGCGTTCATCTGGTCGGACAGCTTTTTGTCCAGTTTCGCCAGCATTGCGTCCACGGTATCGATCATATCTTCGGCGACCACGGATTGATCGTCGAGCGCTTCACGCACCAATGCCACAACCGCGTTATCGACTTCTTGTGCGGCGATATCGGTGCGCGGTTTGATCGTCTGTTTCAGAATGTCGGAGAACTCCGACAGTTCATCCAGTTCTGCGGCGCCTTCGCCAGCCTGTACCTGTGCTTCGTTGTCCATATGTGTCACCTGTCCCTGTCCGAACGCTCAGTGCGCTCAGGCGTCCTCGCCATCGGTTTCTTCTTTTGCGGCACGTTCCGCCAGCGCTGCCATCAGCTCTGGGTCTTCCAACAATTTCTTGAGGTGGTCCTGCGCCTTGGGCTTGGACGCCATGTAGCGCTGCAGGTTTGCAAGCTGTTCACGCGCTTCCAGCAGTTTTTTCAGCGCCGGAACCTGACGCGCGATGGCCGCAGGCTCAAGATCAGCAAGGCTTTCGAATTTAAGCTCAACGCCCAGCTTTTCACCGCCATCACCGCTCAGGCGGTTTTCGGCCATGAAGGTCATGCCCGGCTGCAGTGACGCCATGTAGTCATCTACGGTGTCTTTGGTCACATCCGCAAAGGTGCGCTCTTCGACGGGCGCTTTTTCGACGCCGGGGGTGTTGCCGGACAGATCCGACATGACACCCATGACGAAGGGCAACTCGACCATTTGTTCGCTGTCGAAAGGATCCTCATATTGGATCTGCACGCGTGGCGGACGGTTGCGTTTGATGAAGCTGGAACCTGAATCTGAGGCCATGCTGGCTACTCCCGTTAGGTGCGGTTCATGCTGAACCGGAAGATTGTTGTGTGCCCCGCGAGGGCTAATGTGCGTCGCAATGACGAGGATCTATATGCTTTTGCCATCTCAGGCTGTGTTCTCCTGAGGTATAAGTTCTTCAATCAGAGATTGAAAGTCCATATCCAGATAGCTTTGAGCACGTTTCAGAAGAACCGGGACCGGGCTGGAGCGTTCGGTCTGGCGGAAATACACTTCGACCGATTGCAAGGCCTGAGCGGCCTGAGCAGCAGAGGCGATTTTTGGATCAGGGCCGGGATCTTGCGGCAATTCAGTCGCCGCATCCGAGGTATCGGGCAGCGCGCCGCTCAGTTCCGCCAAGCGATCCGCGCCCAGCAAAAATCCTGTTGGTGCACCAAAATCTACAACTGCCGCGGATGCTTGTGACGGCAACAAAGCTTGCAGCGCCTCAACCAGAGGTTTGCCGATCAGCAGGCGCGCCTGTGTCACCAAGAGCAAAGCCGCAGAGGAGGGCTCGTTCTTGCGATAGTAGATTTCGCAGGATTCCAGCACTCTTCGCGCGTGCAGTTGGCTGACGATTTGCACCGGTGTGCGCAGCGGCTCAACATTGGCCGTGCGGGCCGTGGCGAGTGCAGGCGGGGCCTGCAGATCAGGTTTTTCAGCGGCGATTTCTGCGGGCGCAGGCGCGGGTGCTGCGCTTGTGGCCAAGTCGGGGCGCGCGGTGGTCAGCACGTCCAAGATTTCATCGAGAACTGCAAAAAGCTGCTCGAAATTCGGCTGAAACGGTGTCGCTGGATGAGTCGTACAGGCGGACTTTATCCGCGACGCGGCCGAGCGGATTGTCGTGAAATCCTGATGGGCATCTTCCACCTGCTTCTTGTTGCCCGGATTGGTCAATGCATCCAGCAGGGGCTTGAGCTCGATTTCGGATTCATGCTCGAGCGGCGCATTTTCACCTTTGGCCACGCGGATTTTTCGCAGAGTAACCTCGGTGGTGCCAGTGAGCCCCATGAACATCAATGGCTGCACCACTGTGACCGTCTGGTTCAGGTCATTGATCGCATCACGACGCTCGGCGGGACCATCTTCAAGAGACGGGTGGACCGCATCTGGCAAGGTTTCCAGCAAGGTCGCCATGGCCTCGACGGTATCGCGCAACGCGCTGCGATTACCCGCCAACGCATCCCACTGGGCCTGCAAGGACAGCAAACGAAGATCGCGCGTGCGGTCTAGCAGCGCATCGATTTCGCGTGTCTCTGCCCGGTGATCGACGTCCTTGGGATCAAACAGGCGATCAGGGGAGCGACTGCCATCAGGGCGCTCCACGCCCGGTTGCATGTAGAAACCGGGTAGCCGTCCGACCGCACCAAAGTAATACTCCTCGTATGCCGGATCAAAACTTGCGTTGAGGTCCGGCCCGCAGGGCAAATCGTCTGAGAGAGGTGTGGCGCGCGCGCTGGTGCGCATCAATCAATCCTATTTTTTTGTAACCCAGAGTTTTCACTTCGAAATTCTTGGGGTGAAGTTAATCAACTATGGAGTGTCGTCAAGGGTGACGGTTCAGTCAAATTTCCCATGTTTGGCGGCAGCGTCCGCGTATGCTTGTGCAAATGCCTTCAGGAAGACGTCCAACATGCCGTGCTCTGCCTCAGAGGCCTTCTTGTCCCAACGCGCGACATAGCTGTCCCATAGTTTACTGCGACGGCTGCCGCCCAGAAGCGCGCGCCCCTCTTCGGATGATTCGATTTCCTCGGGCGATAACCCCATGAGAACCGCAGCAAGCGCAGGTTGCAGCGCGGCAAAAACGGCCTGCTGATGCCCGCGCAAGTCTGCAAGCGCCGAGGCAAAGCTCTCGGGCCCCTCCATGAAGCCTTCGCGCGGGGTCAGAAACATGGTGTCCATGGCTTGATGAGGATCGGGCAGGAATTTCAAAGGGTTGTTGCCATGGGCGTTGCGCATGGTGCGCTCGCCACCTTTGGTGAACTGTTTGACGCTGGCACGATCTTGCAACATGCGCATGATCTCTCCCGTGGCCGAGGACACCGCCTGTCCAAGCGCATGAGCGAGCTTTTCAGGATCAGCGCTGCCTGCGAGTTGCGGATCAAGCCCCGCGCCTTCGCAAAATGCACGTAAAACAGCCGCGCCACTGTCGGCTGCGGGCGCCTGCGCCGGTTGGGCGGCGGCTTGCATCGCCTGACTGGGAGGCGTCGCCGGGGTGGCTTGCGGCGGATGAGCGGGGGAGGCTGGCGAGGGCATCGGCATCGGCGCAATGGGCGCTTGTCCTGCCGCAGGTTCGGCGGGCGGCACATAAGGCGATGGGGTCGTTGGTGGCGGTGACGGGATGGGTGGTGGTGTGGCAGGTGCGGCCTGCGCCGGTGGCATTTGTGGCGTGAGTTGCAGGAACTCTTGTGCCACGTCATCAAAAGCGTGCGCACTGGCAGGTGCACGTGGCAATGGGTTGACCGGATCTTGCGGCTGCAGCCCCAAATCCCATGGGTCAACCTCTTCGTCGCTCGTCCCATAGCCGGGCTGTGGTATTGCAGCAGGCTGCGCGCCAGCGGCCCCGCTCTCCACCGCGATGATATAATGCCCGACGACCAGCCGCTCACCGCCACGTAGCTGAACCGCTCCTTGGATGCGGTGATGCTGCCCCTGCATAAAGGTCCCGTTGGTCGACACATCTGTCAGCCAATAGGCACCATCATGAAAGCTCACATCAAAGTGATGCCCGGAGACGTGCCGTGACGGATCGGGTAGCACCCAATCCATGGCACGGTTGCGCCCGACGTTGATGCTGTTTTCCTGTAGCGTGATCCAGGCTGGGCTGCCGTCCTGCAGCAATTCAAAATTTTCCAGTCGCAGGGTCAGTGTCATAGTCGAATTTGGTCTCGTGTCACGTTTGGGCTACCCCGAATGTGTGGTTGGGGTGATTAGAAGGAGCGAAAGAGCGGGGCTGCAAGGTCAATAAAACGGGCGAGCTGGATGGGCCGATTGTTCAGCGCCGCGCCGCTCAGGCACGATAACACGGCAGAGTTGATTGCACGAGGTGCCCGGTGTTCGGGAACCTGTGCGGGGTCGTTGGGGGCAATGCTGCCGCCAGACCATGTGACCGCCAGCCCCAAAAAGACTGCAGGGCTACGTACCGGTGCATAAAGAGCCTCACGCGCGGTGCGAAAGCGGTTCTCGTCGTCGGGGTAGGTGGTCCATGTTGCAACAAGCTCCATCATGTGCCGATCATTGGCGCTCAGTTCGCTGGCCGCATGCCGCAGGCATTCATAGCCCCACCAGATCGCCATCTTTGGTTTTGCCGCAAATGCCGTAAAGGTTACCGCATCCTCTGGCGTCGTTGATGCACGCAGGCGCATCAAAAACGTCAAACCGTCCTCATTGTCGCGCGGGTGGTTTTGCGTGAGCCGCCCAAGTTGCGGCATCTGGCGGTATAGCCCTGTCGGGATTTCGTGACGCAGGGCCGACAGCGGCGGCTGCGTTTTATCAAAGTCATCGTTATCCGAGGACGGCTGCCCGGCGGGAGAGTTTATTTCATTTAGGTCTGAGGTCACGGCGGTCGTTGTCCAAAAAGCTAGGGGCCGGGGATCTGCAAAATACAGGGGCGATGACAAGGGCGATGAAAAGAGCTGTGGCGACATGCGCTTGGCTGAGAATGCTGCTCAATTTGTATCGTTTGTACTCGAACACGCAAGGGGGAGAGAACGGCGGACGGTCTCCTCTACGTTGTGTTACTGTCAGAAGGTCCGATCTGCAGACAACTGGTGGCGCTCCGGCATCACGCGCACTGCTAGGTTGCTTGGTTTTGGAGGTCTGCGACCATAAGTTGCTGACGTGGGGTCAGCTATGATCATGAATATCAATATATAACAATGAACTAACGGTCATATTGGGATTTGATGCGCAGCCCGCGATGGTGTCGCAAGGGTAAATAATTGGTTAAGTTTCACCGTTGTTTTATTGACATATCTCCTTAACTTGCTTTTTTGCTCGCTATTGGTGCGGCGCGAGCCGCCTTCTCGCCTTTGCATAGTTTCTAACGTCTGGTATTTTAATGCGCATTCTTCTGCTCGGAACCACCGCAATTTATGCTGGCCTCACGGCCCAACCTCTTGGATCTCAGACTTGGACCAACGGTGACGGCACCGCTTTGTGGGGGGATGCCGGGAACTGGGACGGAGGTGACGTTCCCGATGACGCCAGCAGTGGCGTCGTCTTTGATGACCCGGGTGTGGATAGTGCAGTCGGCCTTGCAGATACGGGTGGAACTCAGGATACTTTCACCGTCAACTCGCTCGACATCCAGACCGGGACGCAGTTGTCGGGTGGCACCCTTGTACTCGATGGAGTGGATCCCACCGTAAACGTCGCAGCAACTGCCACAGGATCTGCCTTTGCCTCTGATATGAGCCTGCGCCTGCGCGCCAACGCGGTCTTCACCATGTTGGCTGATTTCGTCTCTAACGCGACAATTACTGCCGAGGGGGACCAGCTATTAGAGGTGAAGGCCGGAGCAGACACTACGACGCGGCTTGCCGGGGCACTTGAGCAAACAGGCGGCGCGCTTGGGGTGGAGGTGAGCGGCGGCGGGACCGTCGTGATGGAGGCCGAGAACACCTACACGGGCGCAACGGAAGTGACGTCTGGCAAGCTTTCGGTGACGGGGGCTGGAACCTTGGCGTCAACGGATGTGAGTGTTGAGGAAAACGGCACGCTGACGACGGATGGCGGCGCGCTGGCTGCTGGCACGGAACTGGAAAATGCCGGTGCCGTGACGCTGGGTGGTTCGGAGACGATCGCGAGCCTGAACGGGTCTGGTACCACTGAGGTGACCTCGGGCACGTTGACGCTGACGTCGAGACCATCAACTGTGGGTGGAGAGATCTCCGGGGCCGGCGGTCTCACGGTGAATGGTGCGACAGCGGAAGTCACTCTCACTGGCGAGAACACCTACACGGGCGCAACGGAAGTGACGTCCGGCACGCTGTCGGTGACGGGGTCTGGAACCTTGGCGTCGACGGATGTGAATGTCGCCTCGGGCGGCACGCTGACGACGGATGGCGGCGCGCTGGCTGCTGGCACGGAACTGGAAAATGCCGGTGCCGTGACGCTGGGTGGTTCGGAGACGATCGCGAGCTTGAACGGGGTGGGCACCACTGAGGTGACCTCTGGCACGTTGACGCTGACGTCGGGACCATCAGCTGTGGGTGGAGAGATCTCCGGGGCCGGCGGTCTCACGGTGAATGGTGCGACAGCGGAAGTCACTCTCACTGGCGAAAACAGTTACACGGGTGCGACGGAAGTGACGTCTGGTGAGCTGTCGGTGACGGGGAGTATCGCCTCCTCAGCAGTAACTGTCGGGGTCGATGGAAAGCTGGATTTCGATAGTGCCACTCAGTCGACGATTGGCGCATTGGACAATGCTTCTGCAGCCCCAGACAAAGGCGTTAATCTAGCGGCAAACACACATGTGACCGTGAGCACGACCGCTGGCTCGGGCGAATTGAATAACAGCGGGACGATTTCACTTGGAGACGGCGCCACGCTTGAGGCTGAGACGATCGACAATGAAGACGGCGGATCGATTTCGCTGGGCGAAGATGCGACGCTGAGCGGGACAGGCAACACACTGGACAACGGCGGTATTATCACCGTTGGTGACGGTGGTATCGTGCAGGATGCGGGGGATATCAATAACGAGGCAACCGGGACGATTACCTTCACCGGTTCGGGCACGCTCAACGCCGATACAAACAATGATGGCGATGGTCTGACGAACTCCGGCACGATCTCGACCACTGCTGGTGGCAATGACACGCTGACGTTGGGCGATGGCAGCAACGATACCTTCACCAATGCGGCTGGCGGCACGTTTGCGATTGGTGACAGCGATTCTGTGAATGGCTCTGGCACAACCATGGTGAACAGCGGTGCGGCGGGTTCGAACGCGACGATCACGCTGGGCGCCGGTTCCTCGCTGAGCGTCGCGGGTCTGACCAACGGCGCCCATGGGGAGATCGCCAACGCAGGGACGATCTCCACCTCTGGCGGAGCGCTGATGAATGAGGCCGATGCTGTGCTGACCAACACGGCCACCGGGACGATCCAGAACGGGGTCCAGAGCGCCGGCACCTTCTCGAACGCGGGTCAGGTGAATGGCGCGGTCGAGGTGACGGGCGGCGAGACCACCAATACAGGCGTATTCGGCGGCACCACCTCCATCTCCGGCGGCACGCTGAACAACGACGGCGGCACCTTGACCGGAGATGTGACGGTTGGGACCAACGGCACGCTGACTACAAGTGGTGATGTGCAGGGCACGATCGCAAACGACAGCATCACCACTGTGACAGATGGAAGTGTTGCGGATCTGGAGAACACGGGCAATGCCACCGTGAGTGGCGGTGTTGTTACGGATCTCGACAACTCCGGCAGAGGCGATCTGACGATTGGGGCTGGCGGCACGGTCACCACGCTGAGCAACTCAAGCACCGCGAGCAATGCGGGTGAGGTCGGCACGCTTACCAACTCGGGTGGTACATTCACGAATACGGGGAACGTTACCGGTACCAGCTCTGTGACGGGCGGCACGCTGAACAACGACGGCGGTACGCTGACCGGAGATATGACGGTTGGGACCAACGGCACGCTGACCACGAGTGGTGATGTGCAGGGCACGATCGCAAACGACGGCATAACCACTGTGACGGATGGAAGTGTTGCGCATCTGGACAACGCGGGCAATGCCACCGTAAGTGGCGGTGAGGTTACGGATCTCGACAATACGGGCAATGTTACGGTAAGTGGCGGTGAGGTTGCAGATCTCGATAACACGGGCAACGCCACCGTGAGTGGCGGTGTTGTTGCGGATCTGGACAACTCTGGCAGCGGCGATCTGACGATTGGGGCTGGCGGCACGGTCACCACGCTGAGCAACTCAAGCACCGCGAGCAATGCAGGTGAGGTCGGCACGCTCACCAACTCGGGTGGTACATTCACGAATACCGGCACGGTTTCCGGTAGCACCACCATCACCGACGGGACCGTCACAAACAACGGCGGCAGCTTTGGCGGTGATGTCACCATTGAGGGTGGTGCAAATGCCACGCTGTCTCTTGAGACCGACACAGCGATCAATGGCAATGTGGTCAATAACGGCACCATTGAAGCGAACGGCAGCGGCTCGATTTCTCTTGATGTGACGGGTGGTCACAGTCTGACCAATACGGGCACCCTGAATGGGGGCACGCATGGCCTGGATATCACGGCGGATGAGATCTATCTGAGCGAGACCTCGATTGTCGGCACCGGTGTGAACCTCATTGGTGATACGACAAATGAAGGCGTCTTGACTCTAGATACCGATCTCGTCGGTGATCTGACCACGATTGACGGGTCCCAGTCGGATATCGTGGGGGACGTTGCGGGCAACGGCAATGATGTGAATGTCGAAGGTGGTTCTCTCGGGGTTGCGGATGGGGTTGCCTTTACGGGCATAGGTGCCCTTACCAACGAGAGTGACATCACCGTTGGAACGGGCGCCACGCTTGAGGCTGAGACGATCGACAATGAAGACGGCGGATCGATTTCGCTGGGCGGCAATGCGACGCTGAGCGGGACAGGTAACACGCTGAACAACGGCGGTATTATCACCGTTGGTGACGGTGGCACCGTGCAGGATGCGGGCGATATCAATAACGAGGCAACCGGGACGATTACCTTCACCGGTTCGGGCACGCTCAACGCCGATACAGACAATGATGGCGATGGTCTGACGAACTCCGGCACGATCTCGACCGCTGATGGTGGCAATGACACGCTGACGTTGGGTGATGGCACAGATGATACCTTCACCAATGCGGCTGGCGGCATGCTTGCGATTGGTGACAGTGATATTGTGACTGGCTCTGGCACAACCATGGTGAACAGCGGTGTGGCGGGGTCGAACGCCACGATCACGCTTGGCACCGGTTCATCGCTGAGCGTCGCTAGCCTGACCAACGGCGCCCATGGGGAGATCACTAACGCAGGGACGATCTCCACCTCTGGCGGAGCGCTGATGAACGAGGCCGATGCTGTGCTGACCAACACGGCCACCGGGACGATCCAGAACGGGGTCCAGAGTGCCGGCACATTCTCGAACGTGGGTCAGGTGAATGGCGCGGTCGAGGTGACGGGCGGCGCGACCACCAACACAGGTGTGTTCGGCGGCACCACCTCCGTCTCCGGGGGCGCGCTGAACAACGACGGCGGCACCCTGACCGGGGCGGTTGATATTACCGGCGGTGCGGTGACGAACTCTGGAACCTTTGCCGATACGACCACGGTGACGGATGGGTCTTTGAACAATGACGGCGGCACTTTGACGGGGGCTGTGACAGTCGGAGCGGATGGTGATCTCACCACCAGCGGCATTGTCACGGGCACGCTGACGAACGCCGGGACCACCACTGTGACGGATGGAAGTGTTGCGGATCTGGACAACACGGGCAATGCCACCGTGAGTGGCGGTGTTGTTGCGGATCTCGACAACTCCGGCAGCGGTGATCTGACGATTGGGTCCGGCGGCACGGTCACCACGCTGAGCAATGCGGGCACCGCGAGCAATGCAGGTGAGGTTGGTACGCTCACCAACACGGGTGGAACATTCACGAATACGGGGAACGTTACCGGTACCAGCTCTGTGACGGGCGGTACGTTGGACAACGACGGTGGTACGCTGACCGGAGATGTGACGGTTGGGACCAACGGCACCCTCACCACAAGTGGCACTGTCGGAGATGTCACCAACGCCGGTACCACAAACGTAACTGGCGGCACCGTTGCCTCGGTAGCTGGCTCGGGTACAGCGAATGTGTCCGGTGGTACCGTTGCGGTACTGACAAGCAATAGCGGTACGGTCAATGTGTCTGGCGGCACGGTTAACGATTTGAATGGTAACGGCAGCAGCGTGATTACCATTTCTGGCGGTACCGTAGATGATCTGGCTGGTGCGGGCACGTTTAACGTGCAATCTGGTGGCACCGTAACGGAAATGACCGTCAACAATGGCTCTGCAACAAATGCGGGAACTGTTGGGTCGGTTGGGGTGAACGGGAATGGCACACTTGCCAACTCCGTCGGCGGTCAGGTCACGGGAACTGTCAGTCTTACCGGTACATCATCGCTGACCAATAGCGGAACCATCGGTGGGGCGATTACAACCAGCGGCACCACCAATATTACCAATGCCGCCACCGGCGTGATGCAGGGCACCGTAGGTGTGGGTGCCGACGCTAGCCTCACGACAAGCGGCACTATTTCAGGGACCGTTTCCAACGCGGGCACCACTACGGTAGAGGGCGGCACGGTTGCCGATCTGGACAACAGCGGTACGGTGACGGTGAACGATGGCGTGGTTGCTGATCTCGATAACAGCACGGCGGGGCAGCTCACGATTGGCGCAGATGGTGAGGTTACAGTTCTTACCAATGCGGGCACTGCGAGCAATGCGGGTGAGGTGGGTACGCTGACCAATAGCGATGGCACCTTCACCAACACGGGCACGGTCACGGGCACCAGCACGATCACCGGTGGAGATCTGGTGAACAGCGGTACTCTAGGGGGCAATGTCTCCGTTGCAAGCGGTGCTGAATTGTCGACCAGTGGCACCATCAATGGAACAGTGTCCAACAGCGGCGTGACCACCGTAACCAGCGGGACGGTGGCTGGGCTGGACAACAGTGGCACCGCGACGGTCACGGGGGGCAGCGTTTCTGACTTCGACAATAGCGGTACCGCGACAATAAGTGATGGTGTGGTCGCGGATCTTGACAATGGCGGCTCTGGTCAGCTGACAATTGAGGCCGATGGCGAAGTCACAGTATTGGCGAACGCTGGTACTGCAAGCAATGCGGGCGAAATCGGGACACTCACCAATACCGATGGGACACTCACCAACACCGGAACCGTGACGGGGGTAAGTACCGTCAGTGGCGGTACCGTTGAGAATAGCGGCACACTGACTGGAAATGTCGACGTTGCCGCTGCCGGGACATTGAACACCAATGGTACGGTTGGTGGCACGATTGACAACGATGGCACGGTGACCGTCGGCGGTGGCACTGTTGCGGGGTTGAACAACACAAACACGGCAACTGTGAATGATGGGGTCGTGGCTGCGCTGACCAACAGCGGCACGGGCCAATTGGTGATCAATACCAATGGTAGCGTCACAGCGCTGAGCAACGCAGGCACTGCCAGCAACGCGGGCACGGTTGGGGCGCTGACCAATAGCGATGGTACCTTCACCAACACGGGATCGGTCACTGGTGATGCGACCATCAGCGGTGGGTCTGTCACCAACAGCAATACCATTGCAGGGACCACAGTGCTGAGCGGCGGTAGTCTGGACAACTCCGGCACGCTTGGTGGTGCGGTCACCAACAATGCTACGCTGGTATCGACCGGAACGATCAATGGCGATCTGACCAATCAGGGCAATGCCACTGCAAACCTGAGCGGCACAGTGAGTGGCGCGATCACCACCCAAGACAGCGCCAGCGTCACGGTTAATGGTGATTTGGACAGCGTGACCTCGATCACCCATGGTGGCAGCGGAACATTTGCCATCAACTCTGGTACAACGACGCTTGCGGGTGCGGGCACAGTTACAAACTCCGGCAGCTTCACGCTGACCTCTGCGACCTTGGATGCAACCGGGGATGCGGTTTTTGCCAACACTGGTTTCGCGAACCTGAGCGTTGGCGCTGGCGGCAATCTCGATATGGATCTGAACAACGACGGAACTGTTCAGATCGCAGATGGGGGCTCTGTCGGGGGGACGTTGCAAAACGGCTCTGGCGGTTCGGTCAATCTGGACGGCGCTGTTGGTGGCAATCTATCAAACGCGGGTACCTTGGATCTGAGTGGCAGCGTGGCGGGAACCCTCGGCAATACTGGCATGCTTATGGTTGACGGCGCTTCGACCGTGACCGGGACGCTGACGAATGCGGGAAGCATGTTCGTCAATGATACGCTTGCACATGGCAATCTGACCAACTCCGCGAGCGGACCCGCGTGGTCTGATACGATGCTTGTAACGGATGCCGTGCTGCGGGTCTCTGGCAGTGGTGCCCTTACATCGGGGACCCTGACCAACAGCTCTTCGATTGGTCTGAGTGATGGTGCGACCATCACATCTGCGGTCATCAACAGCGGGACGATTATTGCCGACGGGAGTGTAACGGGGGCGGGCGACTTCACCCATCAAACGGGCGCAATTCTCGATCTGGGTGATGACACCGGAGACGATGTGTTTATGATCGCTGGCGATGCGGTGCTGAATGGGACGATCGAACTCGACATCACCCTCGAAGGCGAGGAACTGGTTGGCGACCAAATCCAGGTGGCAGGTGCGGTATCCGGTAACGCGACCTTCAACTTCAATTTGACGGATGCAGATGCGGTCGATCTTTTGGGCACCGTGAACGTGCTGAGCTACGGCTCTGGCCAGTTGGACAGCTATTCCGTGAACGGCCTGCCCAATTCTGGGGCTGCGGTCTTTGCGTTGGTCAACAATACTGACGCCGATGCCTATCAGTTGCAAAGTGGTGCCAACCCGGCGGTTGGCGGTCTCGCCACGGGGCTGGCGCTGACGCAATCGTTGATCGGCAGCGTTGTGAACCGCCCGACAAGCCCGTTTGTAACAGGGCTTGCGGTGCCGGGGGATGAGCCTTGCGGATTTGGCACATGGAGCCGGGCGACCGGTGGTCGCGCGACAGCGTCCGGCTCGTCCGAAACGGCGCTTGGGACTTACAACAGTGAGCTGACCGCGAATTATCACGGGATGCAGATCGGTGCGGATTACTCTTGCTTTGGCGGGGCCTTCAACGGTTGGGACCTGAGCTTTGGTGGTGTTGCCGGTTACAACGGCGGTACCACGACGCAGCCGGTCTATTTCTTTGACGCAAATACCGGACAAGTGAACACCGACGTGCTGACCAGCACCAACCGGACCAGCTTCTCGCAAAGCTATGGCAGCGCCTACATCGCGGCCTCGCGCAGCTTTGCCAACAGCGGCCGGGTGCTCTTTGCAGATGTTCAGGTCCGGGGTGACAAGACCGCGTTTGATCTCGACAATAGTGTGAATGCAGCGGCCTTGGATGCTGTGCGGACGCTGACCGGCGATGCGACGCTCACTGCCGAAGACCTGAGCTTTGGCGTGAAAGATCAATCTTACGACAGCAAGGGCGTCACCATCGGGGCCTCTGCGGGTCTGTCTATCCCTCTGAATGAGGCAAAAGATCTGCGTCTGGTGCCTACACTGGGCTTCTCTTTGGCAAATATTGAGACAGATACGCTCTATTTTTCCAATGGTGAGCTGGAGATCGAAGATATCGAGAGCCGCGTGGGCTTTGCCGGGCTGACACTTGCGAAAACAAAGATCGCACCCTCCGGAACGGCAGCCTTCAACTACTTTGCCACGGCCACGGTCTATCACGATTTTGGGTCGCCTGCGGTGTCGAACTTCTACCTCTATGAGTCCGGTACCACAGACCGCAGCGGTGATGTGTTGAGCAGCTCCAGCAGCAATCTGGGTACGTACGGCGAACTTAGTCTTGGGATGAACTTTACCAAAATTTTGCAGCCGGGGAGCGCGATGCCGGGGCGTCAGCTGGACACGTCCGTCCGACTGGACAGCCGCTTTAGTGACAAGCTTGATAGTTGGGGGCTGACGGCGCAGTTCCGTATTCAGTTCTAGAATATTCCACTGGGACGTGTTGACCGCAGGGAGGGAGGCCTTAAAGGTTGTTTCGTTTCCGCACGGGACTAGGGTCCTTGTTAAACAGAAGCGATTGAACAGCACATGTCGAATTTCAGTAAAGTCGCGTGGAAAGAGGGGCTCTTCCTTCAACCACATCATCTACAGCAAGCAGACCGCTATCTGGAACACCAGTTGCGGGAACGCACGGCGACCATCACGCCCTATCCTTGGGGCGTGAGCGAATTACGGTTTGATCGGGATTTGGCGCAGCAGGGAAAGATCGGCCTGCGCGCAGTGGCCGGGATAATGCCCGATGGGATCGCCTTTGACGCGCCCGGTTCGGTGCCGTTACCGGTTCCGGTATCGGTGCCCGAAGATGAAGCGCAGGGGCTGGACGTGTGGCTGACTTTGCCAGATGCAAGCGTCAGTGGGCAGGATGTTTCCCCCGCTGCTGCCGATGCGGCAACACGCTACGTTTTGGATGCGGAGACGGTGGTCAACAACGCCTCCAACAGCCGTTCAGAGCATCTGGTGGAAATTGCGCAACCCCGGCTGGAACTGGTGCTGCGCAAAACGCCGCGACCCGGATACCAGAACATCCGCCTTGGCCGTATCATCGAGATGCGCGATGGCATCGTGACGTTGGATGATACTGTTCCACCCGTTGGGTTGGTGACGCGCGTGCATCCGGCCTATGAGGGGTATCTTAGCCGTGTGATTGGCTGGATCGAAGCAAAACTGGACACGCTTGCCCGGTTTGCTGCTGATCCGACCTCTGGCGGTGGTATGCAGGCGACGGACTATCTAATGCTGATGGTGCTGAACCGGGAATTGCCGGTGCTGCGGCATATGCAGGGGCTCGCCAATCTCCACCCAGAGCGGCTCTATGAGAAACTTCTGGCACTGGCTGGCGAGCTTTCGACCTTTGATCATGGGGCGCGCAAGGCACCGGATTATGCGCGCTACGACCACCAGGCCAGCCGCAGCGGCTTCACAGCGCTTGTGCAGGATATCCAGCAATTGCTGGCCCGTGACGTAGGGCGTGCGGTGCGCCTGCCGCTCAACGAGGTGCGTGCGAATTCTTATGCGGCGCTGGTCAACGACCGCAGCCTGTTTGCCAAGGCTACATTTGTGATTGAGGTCTCGTCCGGGCTGCCGCTGACACAGGTACAGCAGGAATTCCCGCGCTTGTGCAAGGTGGGACCATCGACGGCGATGAAACAGATCGTCAGCAACAACTTGCCGGGGATTGGATTGGTGCATCTGCCCAACCCACCGCGTCAGATCCGTGTGGTGTCGACCAGTGTCTACTTCCTGTTGGATAAATCCTCAGATCTGTGGCGCGAGTTCTCCACCGCACCGGCCATCGGCATGCATTTTGCGGGCAATTGGCCTGATATGAAACTGGAATGCTGGGCAGTGCCAGAGGGGGCGTAATGTCGGACGACGACGACAAGACGGTATTTGGTCAGCCGATCTCACCTGTGTCTCCGCCGCGATCTGCGCCGGAAAAAACCGTTTTCGGGCAACCCAAACCTCCGCCAGCGCCGGGCGGGGGCTATGCCCCTCCGTCACCGGATGACACGTGGCATCGTGGGCCGCTTGCGCCGCAACCCCAGCCTGCGCCAATGCCCTCGGCGCAACCGCCGCGCCCGGCACCACAGCAGCCCTATTACACGCCGGGCACCGGCCAGGCAGCAGCCGGGAACGGGATTTTCCCCGAAATCGGACAAGCACCGCAGCACCAGCACGCCCAACAACAGCCTCGGATCTCACTTGCCGATGCGTTGAACGCCAAGGGCAGCGGTGCCGGCAAGTCTTCTAACCCCCTGATCGCGGCATCTGCGGATCTCTTGGTGTTGCTGGGACGTTTGCGGACCGGATTGGTCGAAATGCAGGCGGGACCACTGATTGACCACGTCACCCGCGAGATTGACGGGTTTGAACGCCGTGCACAGGCCGAGGGGCTGCCGTCGCAGGATGTGCTTGACGCGAAATATGCGCTGTCGGCAACCGCAGATGACATCGTGCAGAACCTGCCCGGAGCCAATCGCGGCATGTGGCAGGAATACTCGATGGCGGCGCGGTTCTTTGGTGATCGCTCGTCCGGCGTGGGGTTCTTCCAGAAAATGGATGAGGCCATGCGCGCGCCCGGCCAACGGTTCCATCTGTTGGAACTGATGCTCACCTGTCTGTCGCTCGGGTTTGAGGGACAATACAGAGCGATGCCCAATGGCACGGTAGAAAGCGCCCGCATTCGTAACGCGATTTACGAAACCCTGCGCCGTGTGCAGCCTCGTCCCGATGATGATATTTCGCCGCGTTGGAGTGCGGTTCCCATGGGAGGGCGTCGCAATCAGGGCAAACTGCCGCTTTGGATCGCATTGAGCCTGTCGGCGGTGGTGGTGACTGGGCTTTTTGCAACGCTGTCGACCGTGCTGACCCAACAAAGCGCTGAGGTACGAGACGGCATCTTGGCGCTGCACCGTGGTCAGCCAAGCATTGCAATCGAACGCACGCAACCCGTTGTGCGCCCCTATGAAGCACCACCGAGCACGCAGATGGAGCGTCTGTCGGCCGCGCTGGAGAGCGAGCTGGAAACCGGTCAGATTGAACTTGATCGGACCAACGATTGGGTGCTGATCCGGGTGAGCGAGGCGCTGCGGTTCCGCTCCGGCTCCGAAGATCTGACCAGCGATATCGACTCTTTGATCGCATCGGCTGCCAAGGCGCTCAATGCAGAGCAAGGGCCGATCCGCGTCGTGGGTCACACCGACAGTGTGCCGATGTCCGGTCGGGGGCGGTTCAAATCAAACGAGCAGCTTTCAAAGGCGCGGGCACAGACCGTTGCTGACCTTTTGGCGGCACAGCTTGAGGCCCCTGATCGCATCACGGTCGAGGGCAAAGGCCCGGTTGATCCGATCGCAGACAATGGCACCCGTGAAGGCCGCGCCCGCAATCGGCGCGTCGAAATTCTGATCCCGAGAGAGAACTGATATGCGCTGGTTCTTCAACCTCTTTAGCCAGATGTTTCGCTGGATGAAAAAGCCTTGGGCGCGGGTGGCATTTGCCATCCTTGGCGTGCTGGCATTGATCGCCGCGATCTGGTTTGGCTTTCCGATGACGGGCTTTGCGCTGGCCGCATCGATCTGGTTCCGCGCCATGGTTATTGGCATCTTCCTTGCCATTCTTGCGCTGGTTTATGGTATCCGCTGGCGCCGTCGTCGCCGCCGCGCGCAGGAACTCGAAGACAGCTTGTTGCACGAACCCGTGGGGGATGCCTCCGTCCTGACGGAACGTATGCAAGAGGCGATGGCGAAGCTGAAAAAAGCGGGCGGTAAGAACTATCTCTACGATCTTCCGTGGTATGTGATCATCGGTCCTCCGGCAGCCGGGAAAACCACGGCGCTGACCAACGCCGGGATCGAGTTTCCCGGCCAAGAGGCACTCCCAGACAAGGCGCAGGGTTTTGGCGGGACGCGTAATTGCGATTTCTGGTTTGCCGAAGATGCGGTGCTGATTGATACGGCCGGTCGCTATACGATGCACGACAGTGACGCCGCAGCGGACAAGGCCAGCTGGGATGCGTTCCTTGGTTTGTTGAAAAAGGGCCGCCCGGATCAGCCAGTCAATGGCGTGATCCTTGCGTTTTCAATCGAAGACATGATGTCGGGTTCCAGCGAGACAATCGCGGCGCATGCGGCAACGGTGCGGGCGCGTCTGGCGGAAATCCACGAGGTGCTGCGCATCGATTTCCCGGTCTACGTGTTGTTTACCAAAGCGGATCTGGTTGCAGGATTTAGGGAGTATTTCTCCAGTTTCAGCCTGAGCAGACGCAAAGCAGCTTGGGGTGTGACCTTTCAGACCAAGGACCGCCAGCTTGATACCTACAAACAAGCGGGCACGGAATTCGATCTGCTCCTGAGCCGTCTCTCTGATGAGGTCATCGACCGCATGAATGAAGAGCCTGACGGTGCCAGCCGTATCGCGATCTTTGGTCTGCCCGGTCAGATGGGCATGCTGCGCGACAATATCTGCGAATTCCTGCGGGTGGTGTTCGAACCAACCCGCTACAAGACCAATGCCATCCTGCGCGGGTTCTATTTCACCTCCGGCACACAAGAGGGCACGCCCGTCGATCAGGTACTGGGCGAGATGTCGCGCAACAGTGACAGCAGCGACATGTTCCAGCCCGCCTTCATGTCGGGTAAGGGCAAATCCTACTTCCTGCACGACCTCGTCAAAAAGGTGATTTTTGAGGAACGTGATTGGGTCGGGTATGATCGCATCGCGATGCGTCGCACCGCTGTTTTGCGCAGTGCTGCGTTGATCTCCATTGTGCTTGTCACGCTCGGCACCGTCGGGGCTTTTGGCTATAGCTACTGGCAGAACGCGACCCTTACCCGTAGTGCGGAAAAGGATGCGGTGGCGTTCTTTGATGCGGCTCGCAACGAGCTGTCCCGTTCAGTGATAGATGACAGTGATCCCTCTGTGGTGATGCCATATCTGCAGGATTTGCGAGATATGACCACCGGTTACGGAGACACGCGCGAGCCCAGTTTCTGGGAGGGTATGGGGCTTTCGCGGTATCAGGAATTGTCTGGTGCGACAGAGCGGGCATACTCCGACGGGCTGGAGCGTATGTTGCGCCCGCGCCTGATCCTGCACATGGAAAACGCTATTCCGCAGCTCATCGCGGATGAGGAAACGGCGGAAGTCTACCGCGCGCTCAAGGTTTATTTGCTGCTTGGCGGTGAAGGGCAGGGCGACGTAGAAGCCAATGATGCGGCTGTGGTGAACTACTTTGAAACGCTGTGGCGCGCGCAGTTCAATTCCACCGGGCAGTATGATGAGCGCGAGCAGTTGAAGGCGCACCTTACTGCTATGTTGGCGCTGGATGGTGACCGCAGGCCCGAAATTGGGATCGACCCGGAAATTCTGCGTAAAGCCCGAGAATCTATCGTGAATTTGCCGCTTGCCGATCAGGCTTATGCCTCGATCAAGGAACGCGTGGCGACCTCCGGTATTGCCGACTTCAACTTGGTGGAGCGCTTGCAAGGAAATGTGCAACAGGTTCTGGACACCACCGATGGCGCGCCGCTGAATACGGTTGGGGTACCTGCGCTTTATACCTTTGAGGGGTATTGGGGCTATTTTCTGGAAGAGCTGACCTCTGCGCGCAGCCGCCTGCGCGAGGATCAATGGGTGTTGGGAGAGGCTGCAACGCGGGTCGGCTATGACACCCAGCTTGCGGGTCTTGAGGGCGAGCTGCACCGGATGTACCGGCTGGAATTCACGGCAGCGTGGAAAGAAATGTTGGCGCGGATCGGCCTGAAAAGCATGTCCGAAGATGCACCGCAATATGCGGCCCTTGCGGCGGCGTCTTCGCCAGTGGGGTCACCGCTCCTCAACCTCGTGCAGGCCATCGAGAGCGAAACCCGTCTGGTGCGTCTCTATGAGCAACTCGACAACCTTGATCCAGCTGCGGTTGCTGCCTCTGGCGGTGATCTGAGCGCCAGCATGGGGGATGCGGTCTTTAGCCGGATTTACAGCCAGTCCGGCGTGTTCCAGCGGGTCGCAATGGACAGCTTCCGCAACAGCAGCAAGGTGCAGGCGCAGGCCGGGGCCGCTGGTCAGGCGGGCGCTGAGGATCTGCAACGCCGTCAGGTGGAGCGGATTTCTAACGATTTCGCCCAATGGCATAGCCTGCTTAAAGGTGAACCGGGGCAGCGTCCTATCGATATCGTCCTCTCGTCACTGGGGGATCTGCGCGAAAATCGCCGTCAGGCGGCAGTCGCGCCGACGCCCGCAGATGAGGTGATGTTGAACGAGACGCTTCTTGCACTCACCATGAACAACACCGCCTTGCCCGCACCGCTGGCTCGTCTGCTCAATGAGGCCGAAACGGAGTTCCGTTCTGAGGCGCAGGATGCATCGATGGCGCAGCTCAACCGGGCGCTTAACGATGATGTTAGCCAGTTCTGCCGTGATTTCATCGCTCCATTGTTCCCGTTCGGGGGTGGTCGGCATGTGTCGCCTGCGGTGTTCGGTCAGTTCTTCGGCCCGGGTGGGCGCATGGATCGCTATTACAGCTCCTATCTGCAGCCACATGTGATCCGCACGCCGGATGGGTTGCGTCCCGCACCCGGTAGTGCCATTGGACAACGACTGTCCCCACAGACCTTGCGCCAATTTGATAATGCGCAGGCGATCCAACTGGCTTTCTTTGCCACGGGGGCGCCGGAACCCGAAGTGGGGATGTCTGTGATCCATACGGATTCATCGCCCTCGGTCGAGCTCGCCGTGTTGTCCGTGAACGGTGCCTCTGTGCGTACCCAGCCCGGCAGCAGCCCGGCCGCGCTCTCTTGGCCGGGGCAATCCTCTGGTGTCTCGGTCCAGCTGTTCCCTGAAAAACGCAATCGCGATTCCACCCTTAGTTTTGCGGATGGGCGTTGGGACATTGTGAACTTCTTGCGCGGTGGGCGCGCCAAGGTGACGGGCAATGTTGTGGACGTGCGTCACGAAATCGGCGGGCGTTCCATCAACTACCGGATCGAGTTTGACAGTACCACGGTGCCCTTCCTGATGCCGGAACTGACGAATTTTTCCTGCCCGATTTCGCTGGAGTAACGCCTATGACAGCCCAAATTGGACTATTGGGAAAACACCCGGGGTATGGGGACTTCCTGCGCGCCAATGTCGAGACATCTGTCATTGAGCATTTGGAGACGTGGTTAGAACAGGCTCTTGCAGAGATCCGCGACCAGCAAGGGCAGGCGTGGCCTGCGTTCTGGCAACAGGCTCAGGATTTGAGGTTCTGGATCGGGCGCGCTGTGCTTGGGCGCAGTTTGATGGGGGTGATGCGGTGCTCTCAGGATCGGGCCGGGCGGCGCTACCCGTTGATTTTGATCGCTCAGGGCGCGGCGGTCGCAGCCCCGATCAAGGATGGCGACCAGTCTGCTTATGAGGCGCTTTCGGCACATTTCTCGGCGATGCAGCCGGGGCAGGGTGGGTCTGCCTTGCTGGATGGGTTGCAATTGCAACTCCCTGAGGAGGATGAGGAAACCGCCCGCACCGGAGACACTCTTTGGGCGCATCAGCCCAATGGCGATCTGGCGGCGCTGTTAGATGCTGCGGGCGGGGCAGATGCAGAACGCGCATTGCTCAACCGCAGTTACTGGTGGTCTCCTGCGACGGAAACAAAGGCCGCAGTCTGGCTTGGCTGTGCCGGTCTTCCGTCTGCTGCGGCACTGCATTGGCTATTGGCCGGAGCACCTCATGCGCGCGAAGGGGCCGAGTGATGACAAATGCGCTGCAGTTCGGGTTTGAGACAGGCCTTGCAACGGATGTTGGATGTCGCCGCGAAATCAACGAAGATTCACTGCTCGCCCGTCCTGACCTTGGCTTGTGGGTCGTCGCGGATGGCATGGGCGGTCACGCTGCCGGAGATTTCGCAAGCCAGACCATTGTGCGGTATCTCGACACGGTGGGCTGCGCTGTCTCACCAGAAGATCTGGTCGCGCGAACGATGGAGCGGCTGCATCGGGCCAATGATGTGATCCGGGCGCGCAGTGCAGAGCTTGGTGGCAGCACCATTGGCGCAACTGTTGTGATCGTGCTGGCGCATGGGCCGGCGTTTTCGTGTATCTGGGCGGGCGACAGTCGCGTGTATTTGCATCGCGCGGGGCAATTGGTGCAGCAAACGCGCGATCACACTGAAGTCAACGCATTGCTGGCGGCGGGAACCATCTCGGAAACAGAGGCCGAAAACTGGCCGCGCAAGAATGTGATCACCCGCGCTGTAGGGGTCGATGACACTGTGAAATGCGACCAGATTCAGGGGCAGTTGCAGTCGGGAGATGTGTTGCTGTTATGCTCGGACGGCCTGACAGAACATATGAAAGACCACGAGATTGCACAGTGCCTTGCCGCTCTGCCGCCGCAACAGGCCTGTGATGAATTGATCCGCGAAACGCTCGCAAGAGGTGCGAAGGACAATGTCACCGTGGTTGCACTCCGCTGTACTCAGACCCCAATTGGTGAGGGCGATGCATTGGATGAAGATGTCCTGGATGACCTCGCATGAGTGATGCAGATAAACCCGAAGACGGCCTCACGCCCGAGGTCCACGACGAGGATGATGAGCGAACGCGCCTGATCGCTGCTGATCCGTCTATCGAGGTAGCGCCTGCTGATCCTTCATCGCCTCCGGTACCGATGCCCTCGTCGCCGTCCGTCCCAGAGGGGAGTGAGGCAACCGAGTTGCAACCGATCCCTGCGCCGACGTCAACTGAGATAAAAGATCCGGCACAGATCACGCTGGCTCCGGGGACGGTCATCAACAATAACTACCGAATCCAAGCGGCGCTCAAGAGTGGCGGCATGGGCGAGGTTTATCGCGGCGTTGAGGTTGGGACCGAAGATCCCGTGGCGATCAAGGCGATCCGTCCGGATCTGATCCGGGATGCACAAGCCAGCGAGATGTTTCGCCGCGAGGCGCGTACCCTGCGTCTGCTGCACGACGATGCGATCGTGCGCTATTACAACTATGTTCATGATCGTGATCTGGACCGTTATTTTCTGGTGATGGAGTTCATCGACGGCATTCCGCTGTCCGATCACATACACCAATACGGTGCGTTACCTGCTGCGGCAGGGCAGACGCTGATTGAGCGTATCGCCAACGGGCTTGCCAAGGCGCATGCCAAGGGGGTGGTGCACCGAGATCTTTCTCCCGACAACGTTATGCTCGCCAGCGGTATCATTAGCGAGGCGCGCCTGATCGATTTTGGCATCGCCAAGGCGCAAACCCTCTCGGAAGGGACCATCGCCGGGCAATTTGCCGGAAAATTCAAATATGTCGCGCCGGAACAGCTGGGCCACTTTGGGGGACAGATGGGTGCGGCGGTGGATGTCTACGGATTGGGTCTGCTTGCTGCGGCTGCGTTGCGGGGCAAGCCGCTGGATATGGGCAGCTCCATCGTTGAGGCCGTCGAAGCGCGCCGCAAGATCCCTGATCTCAGTGATGTTCCGGCGCAGTTTCGCCCGCTCTTGTCTCATATGCTGGAGCCAGAGCCCACCCATCGCCCGGCCACGATGCGTGATGTGCTGAATTATCTGGAAAACCCCTCAGCAATTCCTGCGCATTATTTTCAAGATGGTTTCACTCCGCACAATATCGGACAGGCTGGCGCAACAACGGCGTCACATTTGTCGCTGCCACCGCAAGGGACTATGACCGGGCTACAGGTGCCAACACCTGCCCATACATCACATGTCTCTGCTTACCCTACGGCGCAGGCTATTGCCCCGAACCCATTTCAGGAGGAGCCACCCAAACGCCGAAATGGGGTGTTGTGGGCGGGGTTGCTTTGTGTGGTGACTGCCGGTGGCGGCTGGTACGCGTGGCAATCCGGGGTACTCAATGTAGGTGCAGAGCAACAAACTGCGGCGCAGGAGGAGAACACATCGGCTGCCTCCAATGGTGATCTCCCTTCGGTTGCGGGTGATACCAGAGAGGGGTTCTTGGCATTGCTCGACACCGGAGCGTGTAGTTTCAGCACACGGCTGTCTACAGGTCAGAATGCGGGTCGGATAGAAACATATTCGACCACCGATGGCGGCTTTGAGGGGTTACCTGCGGCCTATGAGGAACGGTTTGGCGCAAGGCCATCGGTGTTGCCCCGCGAGGTCAATTCTGAGCAATGCAGTGCGTTGGACTTTGTGCGCACTTTGCAAGGGCGTTGGCCGCACCCGATTGGCCTGTCACTCTCGGCCGACGAGGTTGAAAGCGGCGCGGCTTTGCAGGCGCGGATAAACAGTCAGGTGGGGCGGCCTGTTTGGGTGGCGCTCGTTAGTCCCAATGGAAATCTCTACAATCTGACACAGCGTCTCAGCAGCACTGGTTCTGGAGGCTATACGCTGGACTTTGGGCTGACACTGGCACAGGGAGCCGAGGCTGCACCACAGCTGATCCTTGCCGTGTCCAGCAGCGCGCCTCTTACCCGCGCGGCCTTGTTGCGAGACGGCAGTTCGAGCGCGCGCGTCTTGCCAGAGATTCTCGATGAAATCCGCAGTAAAAACCTCGAAGCCAGCGCGGCCCTTACCTATGTGCGCCTCAACCCGGTTTCCGAAGCGTCGCCGGAAGATACGGGTGAGGTTCCAGATCAGGAATAGCAGGCACTGTGCTGCGCCTGCTTCCTATTTGTCAGTTGGGGCCATGCTAAGGCGCGATGGATCATGAGTGCTCACTCTTTGAGAATGTCGCGTCGATCCACTCATTTAGGCCGTCGTCAAGAGTGAGCGGTTCCAACCCTCGGCCTCGAACCTCCAGATAGGTGGTCCGCTCGGCATTGTCTTCCAAGAGCTTTTGATAAAACTCTGAGAGTGGAGATTTTCGTTCCAACAGGTGGATTTCCCATTTGCATTGATGCTGAGAGACAAGCGTCTTCAGGCGGTCCGTCGCGGCATCACAGACAATGCAGAGGGCCAAGTCCCTGACCTTAGGTTTCAAAGCGCTCAGTGCCGAGATGATGTTGTCATCTTTTTCAAGAGACAGCACGATGGTAGGCACGCGATCCTCAGAGGATGCAAGAGAGAGCGGCGGGATAGTCCTCAGCGCTCCCTTGTCGGTTTTGCCCGCAGTCCTGCGCTCGGTCTTGAGGGTTTGCAACCACGCCGCTGGTCTGGGGATCACATAGCGTGAGATATTATGCGTCTCCGCGTAAGTGGCAATCTGTGCATCTGCAGGGATGCCCGGATCGCACTCTGCAAAAGAGACTGGAACAGTTTTGGTGTGAAAGGCGCAGGCCGTTGTCGCAGGGATATGTACGCGTCTGCGGCGGATCAGTTCTCGCTCCAATGCAAAGCTGCTGCTGGCGGGCTGCGACTGGGCATCCCCGCTCACTTGCACCAAGAGTGTGCCTTCGACACAGGCCATGCCCACGCCTTTGGTTTGCGCCAGTTCGGCAACCATGCGCGCAGTAAAATCAGTGGGATAGATGATCTCGTCACTACATGTGATAAAGACCGCATCTTCAACCTGACCCAAACCCCAAAAGCGCCCAACCTCACTGAAGTCCGCAGTTTCTTTGCTGACGGTATATTTGATTTTGTCAAACTTATTCAGGAAGTTTGGTGCTTCGGAATATCCTGCGAGGTAGACGAATAAACCGTCTACCTGCGGCAAAAGAGACATGACGCTTGCGCGCAACGCGACTTCATTTCCCGGCGTTGTCGAAAGACCTGCATAAATGCCGGTGGTTTGCGGGAGGTTTTGTTTGACGCTCTCTAAAAGTTGCTGGGTATACGAACCTTGATCCGCACTTGCTTTCAACCCTTTTTCAAACAGGAAGACAGGTGCGTCGCCATATCTGCGAGTTTTCCGATACCCAAAAGGACGCAGCAGCGCCTCAATCTCGGCAAGCGCATCAAGTGATGCGGGTTGTACAGCAACCATCGGATGGCTGCGTTCCAGAACGGCGGTGGCACCACGCAATACGTCCGCTTCTGTTCCGCTTGGGGCGAGGCGGATCAAATCGACATGTTGATCAGCCAGACATGTATCAAGGGTCGCAATATGTTCGCTAGTGCCGGACGCAGGTTCCGCGCCCAGTGAGACCTCGTGCGGTTCGACTGGGGTTACCATGTCATTCAGCGCGATGTTTTGCTCAAGCGTGCTGAAGACCTGCGGGTCTGCCTCAAAACAGAGGGTGCGCGCGCCTGCGATAAGGGCGAAAAACAGGCTGTAATTGCCAATACCGGCCCCCACATCCACGATGCAGGGGGACTCGGGCAAAAGTGCGGACAGCTCTGCGAGCATTTGCTGCTCATAAAATACGCCGTTCTCGCGAATGGTGCGTTGGACATGATCGGTTGTCGTGGGCAGGCTCAGCGCAATATCCACATTAAATGCGGTAAAGCGCTTTATCGACTTAGTGGCGGGGGTATTCACGCGGCCGCCTTTGGCATGTTTTGATATCGCCTGCGAAGAGGTCATAAGGCCCATTGGTCGTTACTCCTGATTTGCAGGAAAACACACAAGACCCGTCCCGCCGAGCGCGCCGGTGCAAAATTCCAGACCAACCGTGAGTTGCCCCAAGCTGGTCGCAACCTTTTGTGCTGTGGAAACTTCACCCGTCAGCGCACAGAAGTGGAAGGATCGTTCTGCGAGGTGCTCCGAGACCGCGGGAAGCGCAATCGCTGTATAAATTTCCTCATTCTCGGAGGCGCGTCCATCGACCACGATCAAGGAAAGCGGTGAAAGCCCCTCCAGTTCGGTACATGCGGGGAAAGAACAGCTCTGCTGGTTCATTTCTACCTTGGCATGAGGGCCTGAGATCACCTTGGTTTGCTCTGACAGCCCCAACAATGCAAGGCGTGCCTGCAAGTGCGGCGCGTCCTCTTTCTCTTCGACGAGGCAGGTCAGGTGGATCTTTGGCGTGTCTTTCGCGAGTGCGGTCAAAATCAGCGCAGTATCCGGGGCGCCGATAAAAAGGCATTCGCCACTGGCTGATTGCAACAACTCGCTGATGGACCAAAGTTGCAGGGCAGAGAGATGATCTGCACCACAGATTGCTTGTGCGTTCAGTAGCGTGGGATGGCGCGCGATTAGCAGTTGCGCGGCTTTCTCGCTCCAGATGTTGGTGGAGAGCGGGGCGGCAGAATGCGTGGCTGTGGTGTCTGGCGGGTGCATGGAAACGGATTCCTCAACCTTGGCATTGGTGAAAAGGGGAAGGGGTGGTTTTGCAAAAACTTGGTTTGAGTTTTGCAACTGGATCTTTGACGTGATCGCATTCACCTTTGGGGTGCTGTTGTGCAACGACAGGTGATTGCTGGACGTATACCGATAGGCCGGTGTGGGGATGAATTCGTAGTTGCGCGTCTGATCCAGAATAGGAAGCGCCAAGGCCACATCGCATGCGCCCTGAAACCAATTTCCTTCCTGATCTTTATAGTAGCTTTCGGGAATGTTCTTCAGCAACGCGGCGCGGAAGCTGAAGAAATGGCTGGTGCTCCATCTCTGCTTGCGCGGAGAGAGTTCCGGATCCAGCGCCGCGTTCATGCCGCGATGCCCGTTATCCATAAAATAGTTGGTCCAAACCACGTCCTTGCCGGCACCGTATCTTTGCGCGAGTTTGTCCAAGATGGTCATATCTGCAAGCTGGTCGTCGGCATCCAAAATTCCGATGAATTCGGCCTCATCCGCTCGCGGTCGCAAGTGTTTCCAGATGTTATGAGACTTCCCAATGCGCGTGTCATTGCGGATATACGCATGCCGACCTGGAAAGAGCTCTTTCAGGTAATGCTGCGCGATCTCGCCTGTTTGGTCTTCTGATGCGTCGTCGACGTAGAGAATGAAGACATCATCCATAGTCTGACGTGACACACTCCTGATGGCTTCTGCCGCGAACAATTCACAGTTTCGCGCGGGCATAAAAATCAGGCAGCTTGAGTTGTCTGATAGGGTCGAATCTAGCACGGTTTCCTCCGCCGTTCCGTTGGGGGAAGGCTGAACGTCGGTTGGTATGGAATACCTGTTCGATGGCATCCATGATTGGGTCCGTTTGGATGCTAGAAGAGAAAAATTAACAAAATATCTCTCAAATTGATCTAAATAGCCGTAGAGGCAGGTGCCGGGACCCCGAGCGCGTAGAGCGAACTCCTTGGGGGAATTTAATCAAGGGGTGTTTCTGCGTGGTGTCCGTCGCGATAGTCGAACAGGATTGGCCGTGCATTGTCGGGGCGTATCCCCACACCCTCTTGTTTTGCGAGCAAACGCGTTGCGCGTATGACGCCCGAGTGGCAGACGAGCACTGGAAGACTGTCAACGGCGATTGAGCAAACTTCGGTGATTGCGGCATGGACGCGTAGCACCATGTCTCGCCAGCCTTCTCCGTCCTTGGGGGTGCGCTCACGTGGTGGAAGCTCCGAGAGCGGCTGGCCTTCGAATATGCCCCAATCCCGTTCATGCAGACCAGAAATGACTGTCGGCTTTGACATTGGGAAACCAAGATGCGCTGTTTCGCACGCGCGTTCCATCGGGCTGCAAAAAACCGTGATAGGCTCTGGCCAATGGGTCTGAGCTAACGCGCGCGCTTGGTTGCGCCCCTGTTCTGTCAGCGAGACGTTGAGCCGCCCGGCGATGATCGCGTCACGGTTGGCGGTGGTTTCACCATGTCGGATCAAACATAGGCTGCGCGGGGGCAGGGGCGGGAGGTTCTTCATTATAAGTCCAACGTGTCATGCATAAAAACCTGTGCACCAAACCCTGCTTCCACCAGATAGTCCTCTGGCATCGTGCAGAATGCAGGTGCAAATCGTTTTGCACCAAGGCGGTGTATCATAGCGATTTGATCTGAAAGGGGGGGGTGGACATTCCAGCGGCGGAAGTACCCGCCTTCAACGGCCTCGATCCCACGTGCATGGGCCGTCATATGGCCTGTGAAAATCACATGTGCGTCACGTCCCAAGCGACCGCTCTCACGCCAGGCACGTACATATGCCCAGGCGGCTCCGCCATCTGCGTTGGGGGTATCACATATCAGAAAACGCGCTTCATCCAACGGGCCTCGGTCCAGCAGCGGCGCGATTTCATCTGCGCTGGGCGCAACACCGCCCGAGGTCAATGCGGCGCGTAGGGTGTGGCAACATTCCGGATCAAGCAGAACAGCTGTGGGTCCAAAGCGGCGCATGAGGTGCAAGGCAAGCTCACCCGCGCGTCCCGAGGGAGGCACGGGGAATAAGATCTGACCGGGCAGAGTGTCGATCAGCGCATCAAGATCCTCGAGACGCCGGGACTGCGGCACGTCGCTGAGATGATATGAGCAGTCGATGATGGCGGTGGCAGCTTGCGGCGGTGCGTCAAAAGCGAACCAGTCGCTTTCTTCCGACCAATCGCCGGAGTAGAACAGGCCCTCTCCAAGATTAAAGTGGAACCAGACGCCGCCAAGCGCGTGGCCGTTGCGGCCAGTGGTCAGGCGGATGCCATCGATCAGGGTTTCCCCGCGTTCTGGCAGTTCCCTTACCTGTGCGGAGGGGGGCAGGGCCTGTGATGTGCGGCGTGTGGCGTAGATCGGCAGGCCTGCCTCGACTGCGTAAGCCGCACCGCCGATGTGGTCGATATGGTCGTGAGTCACAAAGACCGCATCGACCCCGTCGAGCCACTTGGGGTCGAAATTGGCGTTGGCCTCCGGGCCGAAGCCACAATCCAGCAACCAGCGGTGACGCCCGGTATCAAGGCGCATGGCGGCAGGGCCCTTGTCTCCGATGCCGGAGAGAACGGTA
Organism: Tritonibacter mobilis; assembly: GCF_001681715.1. GTDB lineage: Bacteria > Pseudomonadota > Alphaproteobacteria > Rhodobacterales > Rhodobacteraceae > Epibacterium > Epibacterium mobile. The sequence goes on from NZ_LNWY01000006.1 coordinate 240,477, forward strand.
ATGGTGCTCATGAGTGGGATCCTGTCAGGCGGCGGCAAAGGCCCAAGGCGCGCTAAGCGCAAGGCCGATTTGGTCGCCGGGTTGGAGCCGTGTGGCGGATTGCGTGACCAGCGCGTCTCCACTCGCTGCGGTAAGATCGAGGCGATAGCGACCGCCAAGGTAGGTGACGCGCTCAACACGGGCGCGGATATCGCCGGTTTCCGTAATGCGCAGGTTTTCTGGGCGCAGGCAGGCGAGAGCCGGGTGCTCTGTGTCCGTTTCCACCCTCAGGCGCATGCCGAGCAACGTGGCCTCTGCACCTGCGTCACCGTGCGTCGCGCCGGTCAATGGTACCACTGCGCCTTCGCCAATGAACTCGGCAACAAAACGGCTGCGCGGGCGGGTATAGAGTGCCTCGGGCGTATCAAGTTGTACGATCACACCTTGGTTCATCACCGCGATGCGGTCGGCCATGGCCATTGCCTCGGCCTGATCATGGGTGACATAGACCATAGTGGCGCTGGTTCGACGGTGAAAATCGCTGAACACCTCTTGCATAGATGCACGCAAAGCCACGTCGAGATTTGCGAGTGGCTCATCCAGCAGGACGGCCGTTGGATCAGAAACCAGGCATCGGGCCAACGCCACACGCTGACGCTGCCCGCCAGAGAGATCAGAAGGCATGCGGTCCCCATAGGGGGTGAGTTCCGTGGCACTAAGCGCAGCATCGATACGGGCGTCGCGATCTGCTTTGGACAGTTTGCGGATTTCCAGCGGATACCCCACATTGCGGCGCACGTTCATATGAGGCCAGAGTGCGTAGGATTGGAACACAAAGCCAATATTGCGATCCTCGGGTGGCACGTTGAGGCGGCTGGCGGCATTGGCAACCTCGCGTTGGCCAATGTGGATGCGGCCTTCTGTAGGTTGCTCGAAACCCGCCAAAAGACGCAGCAGGGTCGACTTGCCGCAGCCTGACGGGCCAAGCAGCGCAAGAAATTCGCCATCGCGTACGGTGGTGGAGACGGATTTGAGCGCGGCGGCATCACCGAAATGCTTGGCCACATGGGACAGGGTCAGCTCTGCCATGGCACTACTCCTTTGGGCAGGCGGCGGGAGGTTGCTTGGATCACCGCCATCAGGAACATCACGACAAAGACGATCGTCATGGCGACGGCGGAGGCCATCACCGTCTCGCCGCTGTCGTCGAGATTGAAGATCACCACACCGAGCGTCTCTGTGCCCGATGACCACAAGAGGGCAGACACGGTCAGTTCGTTGAACGCGGTGAGGAAAACGAGGATCGCCCCCGCCGCCGCGGAAGGTGCGGACAGCGGCAGGATAATGTCCTTGAGCCGTCGTGACAGCGATGCCCCAACCGATTGCGCGGCCTCATCCATGGCGGGGTCAAGTTGTCGCAAGCTCGATTGCACGGGGCGGAACATGACCGCAAAGAAGCGCGCCAGATAGGCAAGGAAAATGATCCAGATGGTGCCGTAGAGTGTGAGCTCAGTGAAAGGCAGATTGATCAACAGCAAGATCATCGCGATCGCCAGTACCACGCCGGGCAGGGCATATGGCAGGTCTAACAGGCTATCAAAGACCCGGCCCAGCGGCGTCTTGTGGCGATCCATCAGCCACGCAAGCGGCAGGCAAAGCGCCATCAGTAGCGCTGCCGCACTCACCGAGAGTACAAAGGAATTGAGGAAGGCTCGCCGTGTGACGGGCTGACGGAAAAGCGCCTCATGCCAGCCATCAAGTGAGATGGTATCGAACCTGAGCGGCACACCATAAGCAGGCACCAGAGACGTCGCCAGTAGTCCGGCCATAGGCAGTACCAAAATGGCAGCAATCACTGTCCAAAGCGCGATTTCAACCGGCAGTCTGGCGTGCCCCAATGGGATAGAAAGGGGGCGGCCAGTGCTGCCCACCAGGTGCACGCGTTGGCGTTGTTGGAAAAATCGTTGCAGCAAGATGCCGCAGATGGCGACCACGCCAATCAGGATCGCAAGCACCGCGACTTCGGCCAGCACAGTTGTGCCCATGCCTGCAAGCCGTTGATAAATCAGCGTTGGCAGGGTGGCATAACCTGCGGGGATGCCCAGCATGGCAGGAATGCCGAAATTTCCCAATGCAGTTACAAACGTGATCGCGATACCGGCCAAGAGGCTCGGCAGGGTCAATGGCAATACGATTTGCCCCCAGATGCGCAGACCGCTTGCGCCAGAGATGCGAGCCGCTTCGACAACCTCCTGAGGGATCGCACGCAGACCGGCGCGCAGGGTGAGGAAAATGATCGATGTGTGCTGAATGCCCATGAGCAGGATGATGCCCCCGGCAGAGTATAAAGGCTGCGGCGCGCCAAGCGGTGGCGCAAGGCCAAGTGTCTTTAGGAACACTGACGAAGGCCCCATGATCTGCGTCCAGGACAAGGCTGTGATCTGCGGCGGGATCATCATCGGTATCATCAGGCAAAAGACCAGCGCGCCCTTACGGCGCAGATCCGTGAGCGCCACGAGAAAGGCGAAAGTGCCGCCGATCAACACCGAAATCACTGTACCGAAACCTGCGGTGATCAGCGAATGGCGCAGGGCAGAGAGGGTCGCAGGTTTGGCAAGAACCTCGGTAAAGAACCCGAGATTGAGGTTGCCTCCTGCCGTGATGCCTTCGAAAAACAGTCGTGCGACGGGTGCGAGTGTGATCAGCACCGCCACGGCAAGAATGAGCGACAGCAGCCGGCCCTCGGACCGGCTGCTGCTGGAGTTTGTGGCGACGAGGCTCATTCCGCGCCAAAAAGCTCTGCAAATTTCGCTTTGTTGGCATCGGCATCTGCCAGCGCCTGAGCGGGATCAAAGGACATCAGCTTGATATCTGCGCGCGCCGGGAAACCTGCGGGAACATCCATGTCATTGCGGGCCGGGATATAGCCCATGTCCAGAACCAGATCCTGACCCTTTTGGGACAGTACGAAATCAACGAATTTCTGCGCAGCATCCACGTTTTTGGCGCTTTCAAGGATTGCAACTGGCTCAGTCACATAAGAGACGCCCTCTTTGGGGAACACAAACTCAACCGGAGAGCCGTCAGCCTTGTTACGGATGGCGAGGAAATCGACAACGACACCGTAGGGTTTCTCACCCGAGGCGACGGCCTTGAATGTCCCGCCGTTGCCACCTTGGGCGCGAGCGTCGTTGGTGGCGAGGTCGGTGTAGTAATCCCAGCCCAGGTTTTTGTCACCTGTCAGGGTGGCAAGGTGAATAAGGGCAGCACCGGAGTAAAGCGGCGAAGGCATGGCGATCTGACCCTTCAACGCCGGATCGGCGAGATCGGCCCAAGAGCTTGGCTGCATCTCGGCGCCGGTGTTGTAAACGATGCCAGTGGTGATCAGCTTGGTCGAATAGTAATAGCCATCCGCCGAATAAAGCGCGGGATCGTAGGCGTCGGCTTCGGGGGATTTATAGGCCTGCAACTGACCGTTCTGGGCCATGCCCTCAAGGGTTACGGTGTCTGCGATCAGCAGAACGTCAGGCTGCGGGTTCCCAGCTTCGATCTCGGCCATAAGGCGCGCCATCAGTTTGGTGGTGCCGTCGCGAACCCACTCCACCTCGATGTCGGGGTTGGCCTCCATAAAGGCATCGACGGTCATTTGCGCATCGGCATTGGGTTGCGATGTATAGAGGGTCAGCGTCTCGGCAAAGGAGGCCGAGGCGGTCAGAGCGAGAAGGGCAGCGGGCAGAAGGGGTTTCATCCGGAATCTCCGTTTGGCTTTCGTTCGAAAGTTATGACGCCGCCCGTATCGCCTGAGTCTGAAACGGTTTTGTGACAGTTTCCTAAATCTAATATTATCTTGCCCGGCCACGTCCGTGGTTGTTACTGCTGATGTGTTGAAGTTCACTTTCAAAGGAAAGCGAATGCGAAGAGGCGAGCTAAATCGGCGTCGTGATGCGATCATCAGGCTGCTGTGCGAGCAAGGCGAGATGTCTGCGACGGATCTGGCCACGCGGCTGGGGGTATCGGTTCAGACAATCCGAACCGATTTGCGAGAGCTTGATGAGGCCGCACTTGTTCAGCGCCGCCACGGCAATGCCCGGCTTCGGCAACAGTCTGAGAACATTGGCTATGCGCCCAGAATGTCTGTTGCGCGCAGCGAGAAACAGCAAATCGCCATTGCGGTTAAATCGCTTGTTGGCGACGGCAGTCGTGTGGCGCTGGGCACTGGTACGACAGTCGAAGCCTGTGCGCGGATTTTGGCGGCCACCTGTAAGGATTTGTTCGTTGCAACCAACAACATCCATGCGGTGATTGCCATGCAAGGCGCCGAGGGAGCCTCGGTATCACTTGCCGGAGGAGCGGTGCGATTGCGGGATCTGGATCTGATCGGAACCGCGAGCCGGGATTTCTTTGCTGACTATCTGGTCGACATTGCGATTTTCAGCTGTGGAGGCATCTCTCTGGCTGGCGAGGTTTTGGACTACAACACCGATGAGATCGCAGCACGGGTGGCGGTTGCAGGCTGCGCTGTGCGCAAGGTTCTGGTGGTGGATCAGGCCAAACTGGGCCGAGAGTTGCCCTGCCGTAAGCATGTGCTTTGGGACTACGATGTGGTGGTGTCGGCGGCTGCGTTTTCCAAAGAGATATTGGACAAATGTGCGGATGCGGGGTGTGAGGTTATTCAGGTGAACACGCTCCACGCAGCTCGTCTTGCATAAGGCCGCAGCATATTGGAAGCCAAGTAGACTGTTCAAATTTGAACTAAATTAATGGAAATATTTATAATCCTTTCAATTTGTTAGAGGTGTATTTGTTAGGGTTTCGTCAACACCTATGACCCACCTTCTGAGGTAACTTCGGTGTGAGGATCTCACTGCAGCCGGAGTGTTTCTGTTCAGTAGGATGGTCTCATGACAAGTGTATCTCTCAAGGCTGTCGCGGCAGCCGCGTTAACGATTGCCCTTTCCGCATGTGGTGACAATGTGCGCACCGACTACCATGAATTCAGCAGTGTGAGCACACGGCTTAATGTAGACAATGACCTGTCTGGTCTGACCCGTGTTGCAATCGCGCCCGATCAAGAGCAAAGCATGAACGTATTTCTAACTGGCTATAGCTGGTGGGATAATACGCCGCGTGGATCGGCTCAGATTGCCCGGCCTGTGATTCACCGCACCGCTGGTGGAGTCGGAACCTATGAAGACCCTATCACGCTTGCTGTCGGCCACAAGAAAACAGGCGGGCGTAGCGTGATGGACTACCGACCCGGAACGCGTTTCTACATCGAGAAACTGCAGAAATACGCAATCGTCGAGGATATGTGCGGCGACGGTCCGCGCCCTCAGGATGGGCCCTGTCACACCGGGCATCGCGGGCATGACTGGATCGACATCTATGTCGGTGGTCGCCGTATGGATGAGGCTTCGGTTGATGCCTGCATGCGTCATATTACGGGCATTCAATCGGTGGTCCTGAACCCACGTCCGGGATACCCGGTTACGCCCGGCGAAATTGCGGCAACCGGATGCCGCACCTTCTGATATGGCGCTCAGCGTCGCGCGTCAGCCGGAGGTTTCCAGCTGATGCGCGATTGCTTGCAAGATGATGCTGTTGGTATTGAGGTCGGTGTAGTCTCGTGTAGGGCGCCCGGATTTCACAAATATGCTTGAGGAAAAGCCGTTCTCTGTTTTGGCGGTGTTGCGGACGTATTCGCGCAAAGTGTCCGAATAGGAATGGGGCTGCATCGCCGACCAAAGATAGGCGGCTTTGCTGCTCACCGCGAGATATTCATCCCGGAACTCTGGCGTGCGATATTCGGGTTCACTGCCAACCGTATCCATCGCCCATGTGCGGGTCTCGGCATCCAGTTGCAGCCCCTGATAGAGGAACCACGGGCTGGTATCGATCGGCCCTTCGGAGACGCAGATCAAGCGGCCGGTTTCGCGAAAGTCCTCAAGTTGGGTGGTGAACAATACATCCGCAAGATAAGCGCTCTGGCGCGACATGCCCAACTCCAGCCCTTCCAACAGCAGCGGCTCGGCCCCGATTGGGCCAATCCGTGCCACCGCTTCAAGCAGGGCCATCTGTCCGTCGGGTTCTGATTTACCCGCATAGACCTCGTAGGGGGAGCGGGCGGCATGGCCCCAGCGCCGAAAGGCCAACGCCGAGTAGTGTGCGCTGTGTGAGACGTAAGAGCTATGTAGCTCACCTTCGGTTACAGAATGGATTTCGCCGTCGATGATAATCTTATCGAGGTCGTATGATCCAACCAGCTCCACCAACTGCTCGCCAAAGCCACTATGGCGGCGCAGATTGTCGAGTGAAGCGAGGAGGCGCCCTGCGTCGCTGCCGTCAAAGTTTTTATTGCCCCAGCGCGCGCGATCGGTGCGAATCCAGCCTTGCGGCAGGCGACGGTCTTGCGAGACGCGACCCGCGATATTGGGTAGAATCTTCTTAATCGCGGTCTCGAAACCTTTTTCGTCGAGCAGGCCAATTTGTATTGCCGCAACAAGCCCGTTAATGTGACTACCGACATCCCACATGGTGACGGCTTCATGCAGCCGCCCACCCGGAGAGGAGTCTACCGTTGAAGGGCAAAGACCCGTTTTAGGATTTGTGAACTGCTCCAGATAACGCCATGCTGCCCTTGCATCTTCCATCAATTCCGCACGTTGTTGATCTGGCAGCTTCTCGCGCTGAGAGATCAGCTCTGGCTGCGCGGCTGCAACACGGCGATAGCGATATGGCAGCGGCCCGTTTGGGACCAGACACTCAATCTGGCGGGTAAGCGTCGTGAACTGCGTGACAGGTGCGCGAAGGGTGTTGATGAGTTGCCGTTCCAGCAATGTGAGGGTGACGTCATCGGTGAAATCACGGTCACGCAAGACGATCACCATATCCTGCAGCCCTGCAAAGTCGGTTTGTAGGCTTTCGGCGGTGATGGGGCGGGTCAAGTCGCGACGGCGGAGCGTTAAAACGCCGTCTTCGCCGATGCCACGCCGCGCCGTAGCCCCCCCGCTCAGGCGAACCGCGATGCCTGCACTCAGGGGACGGGTGGTACTGATGGTGGGAGTGCCATTCGCGGAAACTCCTGTGATCTCAATAGTGTGCGGCTGAGGGTTTGCATCATTTTCGGATGTTGGTATCTCGGTCGGCACCCAGATCGCCAGTTCGTCTTCAGGGCCTGCGTCCACGCCTGACGAATAAGGTAATTTGAGCCGGTCCAGAAGGTTAGCGAGGGCCGATGGAGTATCAGACAGAGTTTCACTCGCCCCTTCCAGCAGGTGGAGGCAAAGATTGCGTTTGAAATCATAAGCGTCGCGCAACTGCAGATCAGACACAGGTAACAGCGAGGCTCTCCCGTCAACCTCTTGCTGCACCAGGCTTTCGGCAAACAGCTCTGCCGCTGCTGTCAGATCTTCGATCGAGAAATCTGAGAACGCATTGGCTGACAGATAGGCCACGTTCTGTGTTGGCGTCCGCGCGTCAGCTGCGAGCGTGACTGGGTTGGCCAAGTCCACAAGCGTGCCGCCAAACAGCCGCGCAACACCGTTTTCCCATGTTTCAGAAACGACAGCTGCGGTTTTCTGAGGGAGGCTCAGAATATTGAAGACCCCGGCCGAGCGCACCGCCGTGGGGGAGGCGGGGCGCGTCACGTCGTGACAGGCCAGGGTCTGAACTCGGATGGGGATTCCGAGTGTTCTTTCTACCGGGTTCAACATTTCACGAAGCGCGTTGAGCACGTTATGTGCAGCGCGCGCCTGAAAATGCTGGGATAGGGTTGCCAGATCGGCCTGAAACGGTGCCACCTCGATGCCGCTGCCACCCAGTAGATATCCCGCGAGCACACGCGCTACAGGGTGTTGGGGTGACAACACCTGACCTTCGGCATCGAACGGCGAGACCACACAGGTCACAGGGATATTGCGCTCCCACAGGGTATCAAGCACGGCAATCAGATGTGGCACGGAGGTTGACGCGTCTATTCCCGTGATCACCGGATAGGTTTGCGGAGTCACTGCGCCGATAAAGTCAGCGGCAAAGGTTTTTACCGGGATCAACGCAGCGCCGACACCGAGAGCTTTGAGGAAGGTTCTGCGTTTCATGTGCCGCTCGTCGCCAAACTATAATCACGCCCCAACCGTTTTTGAGTGCCCCAGCTGAACAGACGGCCGGTGAGTGCACGCAGGATGGCGCGAATGACGGAATAGTAAAGGATTGGGCGGTAAAACACCCGCTGGATCGGGAACAACAACAGCGACCACATGCTTTCGTCTTTGTCCCGTGCAAGGGCAAAGGCCGCGATCAGGAACTCCAGCGCAGGCAATGTGAGATAGGCCAGAAGATACTGCATATCCTGCGAACTGGCGGCGCTGCCATCCCAGCCACCGCTGACCAAACGGTATAGCAAAAGCGCGACAAAGAGATCAGCAATCGGAGCAAGCAGCGGGAAGAGGTAGCCAAAGATAAACATGTCAGGAATGGAGACAAGTCCGACAGAGCGTCCCTCAAACACTGCTTTCTTGTGCTTCCATGCGCTTTGGAACATGCCAAAGGACCAACGCAGACGTTGTTTTAAAAGTTGCCCGATCCGCTCGGGGACCTCGGTATAGCCGCGCGCATTTGCCTCGTAGATAATGCGGTAGCCGGCTCGATTGACCTGAATGGTCAAATCGGTGTCTTCGGTCATGGTTTCGTCGCTGAAGTGCCCCGTTTTTCGAAGCGCAGCCACACGCCATGCACCCAAGGCACCCGGTACCACGAGCATGCCGTTGATGAGGTCAAAAGCTTTGCGTTCGACGTTTTGCGCCGTGGTATATTCAAGTGCCTGCAGGCAGGTCAGCAGATTGACTTTGTTACCCGCCATGATTTTGCCCGCAACCGCGCCGATCTTGGGGTTGTCAAAATGTCTGACCATATGACTGATCGCACTCTTCTCGACCTGAGTATCCGCATCAATACAGACCACGATATCGGCTGAAGTGTTGAGGAGGGCACGGTTCAAGGCGCTCCATTTGCCCTGATTGGGCTGCGAGATAACGCGCACTTCTTGGTTGTGCGAGAATGTAAAGACTTCGTTCAACGTGTTGTCGCTGGACCCATCATCCACGACGATGATCTCGATGTTCTTGTAGTCGCTCGCCCGCACACTTTGGATGCAGCTGCGGATCACTTTTTCCTCGTTATGTGCGGGGATGATCACCGCAACCTTAGGATTGGTGAGGGAAACGGTGCGATGGCCCCGCCAGTTGAGCAGAGCAAGAAGCAAGATGGCGAGCGAGCGGATCACGCCGATTGCCAGTGCGAGCCAGAAGAGGGTCACGATGGCATCCTGTCCCCATGCAACCAGAGAGAAAGAGACACGGTCAAAGGTTTGATAGCCGCCTTCGGCAACCGGCATCAGTGCTGCGCGTGTGCTGCCGGTCAGATCGGCAATGGTTGTGAATTCATAGCCCAAGGCGCCAAGCTCTGAGATGATAAAACGTGTCGCTTCCACCGATGCCGTCCGGTCTTCACCGCCGTCGTGCAACAGGATGACGTTGCCAGCGCCGCGTTCGACTTCCTTGATCGCAAAGTCGGCGATCTCGCGGCCACTCCAGCCCGTCCAGTCGTGGGGCACGACGTCCATGCCCACAACCTGCATGCCGCGATCCCACGCGATTTCCAGCGCTGCGACACGATCCGCGGTGACCGGGCCGCCGCTGCGTTGAAACGGTTCACGATAGAGCGTCATCTGACGACCCGCTGCACCCGCTACGACCTTGTCCAGCATGGAGTATTCAAGCGTTGCGCGGGTTTTGGACACCTGATCCATGCGCGGATGGGAGAAGGTATGCGCACCGATTTCGTGCCCTTCATCGATCATGCGGTTCAAGACCGCAGGCGCGTCCATGACACTTCTGCCAGTCACAAAGAATGTTGCAGGCGTCTTGGTCTCTTTCAGGATGTCGAGGATCTGTTCGGAGTAAACCGGATGCGGGCCGTCATCAAAGGTGAGTACGACCTTGCGACCTGCGGGTTTGCCGTAACGCTCAAGCGAATAGGGACGGGGAAGCAGATCGTAGGTTTGCCCGATTACGCGCCCGGTTTCTGTGTCAAAGTTCAATTGACGGATGCCGGGGGACTGACGGTGGGTCAGTCGCAACAGCGCCCCCTCGCCAGAATAATTGACGTAGTTGTCGAGCTTTACCAGTGCCAGTTCTGCGCTCAGTGTCTGCGTGCTGAGGTTGCGATTGCGTAGCACGGTCCAGATGCCGGGATCTTCGAGGCCCAGCGACCAAATCCCATTGTCGGTGATGCCCAGATCGCGCAGGATGGCCATCTGATTGATCAGACTTGCTGCATCCTGCATCCAAATCTTGCGGCTGCGCCCCTCAGCATCGCGGTAGGACGCAAGGCTGCCAGAGGTTTTGGCACTGAACCGGACTTTCGTCCCGGCATCTGCGATACGTTCCATGGCGGCTGCATAAGGCAGCACATCGGGCAAAGGCTTGCCGGAGGTCCATTCCACCGCAAAATTCCCAAGCGCTACGACGAGCTTGTCTTTGCCAATCTGCTCTGCTGCGGATTTTGCGGTTTCTTCAAACCAAACATCGGCGGCGAGCGGTGACGGGGCGGTGCCAACCCATGGATCTAGGAAGAGCTTCAGGATCACTTTATCAAAAAGCGCGGTGGTCTCCTTTGACTTCCACGCGGATGATGTGCCGCTCAGAACGATGCAGGAGGCCATGCCTTCGGCATTCAACCCTGAGCTCAGTGTCTGAAAGAAAGGCTGAAGTGCCGGAAGGTCAGAGGTTTCCAAACCGGGAATGCTGAGGCACGCACCTTGCGGGTAGAGCGGACGCAGATGTTCTATCACCTGTGCGGTGGTGCGCTGGGCGACAGCTTTGCTGCTGATTGCGCTGATGAAGGCGGCTTTGTCCTCGCCGGTATCCAGCTCAATCTTGGGCATCAGGTCGGGCGCATTGCCGGACTTGCTGCGGTACTCCATGACGGGCGCGCGACTTTCCTCTGTTTCCATCGAGACTTTGGCACCACTGGCCGTTGCCTCGATGCGAAGCCAGTCGGGAACAAGGACGCTCAATTGATTGCAGCTCTCGGTCAGGGACAACTGACCCCAATCATTATCCGATGGGATATGGCCGTAGACCACGGGCGCAGTAGGGCCTGCCATGGCCGCAAAAAACGGCTGACTGGGGGCCTCGCAGGAGGGTTTTGGAGGCAACACGGGCATCAATGATGCCAGACGTATATCGTCGGTCTGTGTCACGGGATCTGTTGCAGGCAGCGCAAGCACTTGCTGTTCAGGCCAGTTTCCTGTGATTTCATCCCAGGCGGTATGCCAAGAAAACGTGCCGTTCAGAAACAGATAAAGCCACGCCATCAAACAGAGCATGCTGAGGGCCACGATGGCACGCACACGACGAAAGCGCAGCCTGCGCGGGTCATCAAAAACCTTATGCGCATCCGCCTTTACGGCGAGCTTTTCGTAATGGAATGCAAAGCGGCTCACTCCGAAGCCCCTTTGATGCCAAACGGCACTATGCTGGCAGGCGACAAGCCACAGCTTGCCGCAATCACTTTAAGCGAAATTGCTGACACGGTTCCCCACAACCCGACTAGTTGCCCTGCAACGCCACTGGCCGCATCGCGACAGGAGTCCCCACCCCCGTTCCGCAGCAGCTGCAAAGCTGTTTGTTTGATGTCAGCAGCTTCTCGCTGACCTCTAACAATGTCAAAATTCAGTTAAGCTTGAGCCGAATTTAGCTCAAATTAGCATCAATTCACAGGAACAATCACCTCATATTGGTGTGATTGTCCTCAGGGTTGATGTGTTCTGACCTTTTGTTCAGTCGATCCTGCACGAACGAATCGAATTTCAACCTCTTGCGCACCCATTGTCTTCAACTGCGGGGTCAGGCAGTCTCGGCAACAGAGCGTCGTTGATTGCGGGTCCGACGCCAATGGGATGAGAGATGCACTATATCAATATTTCCGATCTCGCAGATCGAGACTGGCGCTTTCTGGAACCCTACAACACCTCGCCTGAACTGACTTGGGACATGCACTACGGGCGTCCCCGCAACATGTTAGAGCGGCGCATCACGCGCCCAGCTCTGGGGCGGTATCGGGCCTGCCTGTCTGCAGTCTGGGCTGCGCGCCAAAGAAAAAGCGCGGTGTTGGTGTCGCATTTGCCGAACGTGACACTGGCGACAGCGGCCATGGCGCGTGTGATCGCTCCGAACTGCTCTCACATCGCTTTTGCTTTCAACTACACCCATTTGCCCACGGGCCGCCGCCTTGATCTGTCGCGCCGCCATTTCAAGGCTGTGCAGGAGTTCACGGTCTTTTCGCGGTATGAAGTCCGGCTCTACGCTGAGCTGTTTGATTTGCCGTCTGAACGCTTCACTTTCTTGCCGTGGGCGATGGAGGTGCCCGAGGTTGCGGAAGATCAACCAAGGCCGTTTGAACGCCCCTATCTTTGTGCCATCGGCGGAGAGGGGCGGGATTACCGCGTCCTCGCCGACGCGATGCGTATAACACCAGAGTTACGCTTGGCGATCGTGGCGCGTCCTGCCAGCGTCGAAGGCATTTCATTTCCCGACAATGTGAAGATCTTCACCAACTTGCCTGCTCCTGTGACATGGGCAATTGCCAAACAATCCTGCGGGATGGCGATCGCCTTGCGCTCAGGTCATACCCCCAATGGGCATGTGACGATGGTAGGTGCGCAAAGGCTTGGTGTGCCGTTGGTGGTCACACGTTCAGTGGGGGTGGCGGATTATGTCGATGGGCAAACGGCTTTGATGGTGCAACCGCAGGAGGCCGCTGATATGGCGCAGGCCTTGCGCGCAATCGCGGACGACCCTGCTGGTGCGCGAGAGAGAGCAGCGCGCGCCCGCGCTAACGCGGAACGTGAATGCGATCCTCGTGTTTGGTTGCGCTACTTTGTCGATCTGGATGCGCGCTTCAAATCACTGGTTTGAATAGCAACAGGTGGCTCAGCTCGGACGGCCGACGCCCTTGATGTCGCCCGTGGTCAGTACCGGAGCAGCATCCATATCGTCCGCATTAAGCATCGCGGCCACGCGTTCGAGCGAGGCAAGCAGCTGCGCCTGCTCCCAGTCTTTCAACTGTTCGAAGGCGCGCACATAGCGCTGCTGCAGCGCGTCCGGTGCCGCTTTGACGGCCTCGCGCCCCGCAGGTTCCAGCACGACATTGGTTTGTCGACGATCCGCCTCGGAGCGCATACGTGTCGCCATCCCACGTGAGACGATTTTATCGACAAGAGCAGTCACCGTAGCCTGAGCCACACCCATGGTCTGCGCCAGCTCTTTGGGGGTGGCGCTGCCCCCGCTGGTTGCAAGCAATTGCAGCACGCGCAACTGCGCTGGCGTTAGACCAGAGGCCTGCGCCAGATTGCGGGAATAAAGCTCCGTTGCACGCAGAATACGTCTGAGTGCAATCAGGCTTTCGTCAGTTCTGTTACGCGGGCGGTCATTCATAGCGCTCTAAAGTGTCACGGATGGCGAATTCCTTCAATACACTAAGTATTGTCGAAGTGTTTCCTTGTGACGAAGCAAGTTTTTTACAGCATAATTTGCCTTTCTAAACAGTATTTCTCTTTGAAATCAGGCAATAATCACATTGGGGAATAAAATTACTGAGGTTCTTGAAGTTTTTACATCTTCGCTATATTTAGAAAGGCGAACGAAAATGGAGACGGTGAGCGATGCCTAAAGACATCTTGCAGACTGAGACTGATAGCCCCCGAACTTGCCAGCCCCGCCTGCGCAAGCCAAACGCGACGGACGGGGCCGAAATCTGGGAGCTGGTCAAGGCCTGCGAGCCGCTCGACCGCAACTCCATGTATGCCAACTTGATCCAGGCGGATCACTTCCGCGACACCTGCGTGGTGGCGGAGCTTGATGGCGAAATCGTTGGCTGGATTTCCGGCCACATGATCCCGGGCGATGATGCGTTCTTCGTCTGGCAGGTCGCGGTGGGTGAAGCCGCGCGCGGCATGGGACTGGGCAAGAAGATGCTGAAGGCGCTGATCGCGCGTGATGGCATCAGCGACGCCGCCGTGCTGAAAACAACCATCACCAAAGACAATGCGGCCTCCTGGGGCCTCTTCCGCAGCTTTGCCTGCGATATCGGCGGGGAGCTTAGCGACGAGCCGCATTTCGAGAAAGAGGCCCATTTCGACGGCGCGCATGACACCGAGCATATGGTGACCATCACTCTCGACAGTGATGCCAAGGTCCTGAAGCGCGCGGCCTGAACTCCTCTCCTCATCCAGAATTTATCTTATCCGAAAAGGATTCCCCCATGCCCAAAGACATGGAAACAAACTCGTCTATCTATAAGCGCCGCGAAAGCAATGCGCGCTCCTACTGCCGTTCGTTCACCGCGTCCTTTGACACCGCACGCGGGTCCGAGCTGTTCACCGAAGACGGCACCCGTTACATCGACTTTCTGGCGGGCTGTTCCTCGCTGAACTACGGCCACAATGACCCCGATATGAAGGATGCGCTGGTTGAGCACATCCTGAAGGACGGCATCACCCATGGTCTCGACTTTCACACCGAGGCCAAAGAAGCCTTCCTGCACAGTTTCAACGACTTGATCCTCACGCCGCGCGGCATGGATCACAAGGTGATGTTCACCGGCCCGACCGGCGCCAACGCCGTCGAGGCCGCGATGAAGATCGCCCGCAAGGTCACCGGTCGCACCAACGTGATTTCCTTCACCAACGGCTTTCACGGTGTGACCATGGGGGCGCTGGCAGCGACTGGTAACGGCTACCACCGTGGCGGCGCTGGCATGGACAAGGCGGGCGTGACGCGCATGCCATTTGAAGCCTATGCTGATGGTGTCGACAGTGCGGCACTGCTTGAAAAGATGCTCTCCGACCCCTCCGGCGGCATCGACGCCCCGGCAGCGATCATGCTGGAAACCGTTCAGGGCGAGGGTGGCCTCAACGCGGCCTCCGCCGAGTTTGTGAAAAAGCTTGAAACCATCGCCCATGCCCATGGCGCGCTGCTGATCATCGACGACATTCAGGCAGGGTGCGGTCGGACCGGCACCTTCTTCTCCTTCGACGAAATGGGTGTGAAGCCCGATATCGTCACTATGGCGAAATCCGTATCCGGCTTTGGCCTGCCGATGGCACTGGTTCTGGTGCGCCCAGAGCATGACGTCTTTGGCCCTGCCGAGCACAACGGCACCTTCCGCGGTAACACCCATGCCTTTGTGACTGCCCGCGTGGCGATCGAGAAGTTCTGGGCCGATGATGCCTTTAAAACAGAGCTCGCACGCAAGTCTGAGCTGGTTACAAGCGCCCTGCAAGAAGTGGCGAGCCACATCCCCGGAGCATACCTCAAGGGCCGTGGTCTGATGCAGGGGGTGGATGTCGGATGCGGCGATCTGGCCGGCGACATCTGTGCCCGCGCCTATGAGCTGGGTCTGGTGGTGGAAACCTCTGGTCCGAATGACGAGGTGGTTAAGATCCTCGCACCGCTCACCACCTCCGAGCAGCTGTTCTGCGAAGGCTTTGCCATTCTCAGCACCGCCGCCCGCGAAGTGGCCGCCAAAACCAAAATTGCCGCGCAATAATCTGAAGACCGGAGACCAAGACCCATGATCGTACGCGATTTCAACGAACTGAAAAACACCGACCGCTCCGTCTCTGATGCGCGCTGGACCTCCACCCGCATGCTGCTGGCCGATGACGGGATGGGGTTTTCCTTCCACATCACCGTACTCGAAGCGGGTTCGGAGCATCAGTTCCACTACAAGCACCACTTCGAGAGTGTCTATTGCATGAAAGGCAAGGGCTCGATCACCGATATCGCCACCGGCGGGACCCACGAGATCAAGCCCGGCGTCATGTATGCGCTGAACCTGCATGACAAGCACATCCTGCGGGCCGAGGAAGAACTGCATATGGCATGCTGCTTCAATCCGCCGGTGACCGGCACCGAAGTCCATCGCGAGGACGGCTCTTATGCTCCTGCGGAGGAGCTGGCCTGAGGAACAGGTGACGCATGACACATACTGTTGAAAAAATTGGTGGGACCTCGATGTCCCGCGTGAACGAGCTGGTGGACACGCTGTTTACCGGCGGGCGCAAGGCGGATGATCTTTATGGTCGCGTCTTTGTGGTCTCTGCCTTTGGTGGCATCACCAATCTGCTGCTCGAACACAAGAAAACCGGTGAGCCGGGCGTCTATGCCCGGTTTGCCGACGCCGAATCCGACCATGGCTGGCACGAGGCCCTGAGCCGCGTCGGCGACGAGATGCGCAAAGCCCATGAGGCGGTGCTCGACAATGCCGGTGATGTGGCGCAGGCAGATGCTTTTGTCTCCGAACGTATCGAAGGCGCTCGCAACTGCCTGATCGATCTGCAGCGCCTGTGCAGCTACGGGCATTTTCGTCTGGCGGAACACATGCTGCAAATCCGTGAACTGCTATCGGGGCTGGGCGAGGCGCATTCCGCCTTTGTCACCGCGCTCCTGTTGCAGCGCGTGGGGGTGAATGCCCGCTTTGTGGACCTCTCCGGCTGGCGTGACGAAGGTGACGTGACGCTGGAGGAACGTATTTCCGGTGCGCTCAACGACGTCGACCCCGCCAGTGAGATGCCCATCGTCACCGGCTATGCGCAATGCGCCGAAGGTCTGATGCGCGAGTTTGATCGTGGCTATTCCGAGGTGACATTCTCCTGTCTGGCCGCCCTCACCGGCGCCAGCGAGGCGATCATCCACAAGGAGTTCCACCTCTCCTCCGCCGACCCGAAACTGGTGGGCGAGGGCGTTGCGCAAAAGCTCGGCCACACCAACTATGACGTGGCGGATCAGATGTCGAACATGGGGATGGAGGCGATCCACCCCAAGGCGGCCAAGACCCTGCGGCAGGCCGATGTGCCGCTGCGGGTGACCAACGCCTTTGAACCCGAAGATCCGGGTACATTGATCGACGACAAGCCCGCAGATACCCCAGCAGTTGAGATGATCACCGGGCTGGATATCATCGCGCTGGAGGTCTTCGAGCAGGATATGGTCGGGGTGAAGGGCTATGATGCTGCGATCCTTGAGGTGCTGACGCGTCACGATGTGCGTATCGTTTCCAAAACGTCGAACGCCAACACGATCACCCATTACCTCGACACTTCTCTGACGGTCCTGAAACGGGTGGAGAAGGATCTGGCAAAGATCTACCCGAATGCGGAGATCTCCGCACGATTGCTGTCCATGGCCTCTGCGATTGGGCGCGATCTCAAGGGATTGTCGGTGCTGACACGCGGTCTTCAGGCGATTGCGGACGTGGGGCTGGCGAGCCTTGGGGCCTCGCAAGGGCCCCGAAATGTGGATGTTCAGTTCATCGTAGAACGCGAAGACCTGAAACCAGTAATTGGTGCGTTGCACAAGGTGCTGGTCGAAGGTGTCGCAGCCAAGCAGGACAAGTCGATCAAAGCGGCAGCCTGACGCGTGAAATAGCCGTCGTCTGACAGGGATGATGCAAAAGGGGGTGCCAAGCGGCGCCCCCTATTTTGTTTCGGCCTAAAGCGCTTCTTTTGCCAGCCCTTTGCCGAGGATCGGTCCGGTTGGTAGTCCAGTGGGAGAGCCGCCCGTCTGCTCAAACGTGATCTCATAGAGCTGTTCCGGCCCCGGTGGCGGCAACCCATCTACTGCCAGTGCGGTGCCCCGGTTGTCCGTCAGCAGACCAAGCGAAACCGGCGGGCCATCGTCCTCGGGTTTGGTCCAGACCTGCATGACCTGCCCTTCGGGCACTGCGGTCTGCCCCAGCAGGGTTACGCGGGTCAGGTTCTCTTCGGTGCCCTCAACCACGGCGACGGCCTCGCCTGTGGTGTCGTTGATCAGCACCGCGATCACCGTCGGGTCGGGGCGTGTCATCACCGACCAGCCAAGAGCCAGAGCCAGCACAAGTGACGCCGCCAGCCCGGCACAGGCCGCGATGAACCAGTTGCGTGGCGCATGCGGCTCGTTTGCGGGGAGGATCGTATCGGTCTCGGCATCGAACTGCGGCACGGAGCCGGGTGCAATCGCTGTTGGGACCACGTCCAACTGGGCTGTGATCCGCGACCACATGTCATCGGGCAGCGCCTCGGGCGTGGCGGTGTCGTCCAGCTCTGAAAGCCGTGCGCGCGCCTGTTCCAACGCTGTTGCGACTTCGGGGTCGTGCAGCGCGCGCGCCTCAAGCTCGGCCGTCTCGGCCTCATCTGAAAGACCAAGCGCAACTTCCATTGCCACATCTCTCAGGGATCGTTCATCACTCATGACAGGCACTCCCGCAAGGCGATTAGGCCACGCCGGACCCAGGCCTTAACAGACCCGAGCGGCGCCTGAATGCGGCCAGATATCTCGCCGTGGGTATACCCGAGCACATAGGCCTGCAGGATGGCGATCCGTTTTGGTGGCTCAAGCCGGTCCAGACAACGGCGCAGATCGCTATTTGCGTCCAACCTGCCATAGGCGTCCATCACGATATCCTCATCTTGCCGACGCTCTAGCGTCTCGGCATCTTCGGCGATCTCCCAGCTCTCTTTGCGCAGCATCGTCAGGCACTGGTTGCGCAAAATAGTGGTCAGCCATCCCTGTGCCGCTCCGCGATTGGCGTCAAACTGATGCGCCTTGCGCCATAGCGAGACAAAGCACTCCTGCACTGCATCCTCTGCCAGATCACGCCGTCGCAACATCCGGATCGCAATGCCAAGTAGCCGCGACCCTTCTGTGTACATGATCGCGCGGAGTGCCGCGCGGTCCCCTTTGGCGCAGGCTTTGATCCGCTCTGCCAGTTCGCTCACTCGCCTGTCCTCATCCCTATGGGCACTTAAACTGACGCCATCTTTCTAAGCCGGTTTTTGATCGCTGAGAGGAGGCATCGTCAGACGAAGCGTATTGCTGCGGACTCTGGCGGTCAATGTGATGATTTTTCTTATATATCGAGAGCCGGGGGCGCAGGGAGTGGGTTCCTTGCGCCCCCGAAGCAACAGTCCTACAGGCGATAAGTGCCCCAGGTGTACTCGTACTCACAAATGCAACCATAGCACGAATTTGTGTAGGGTATGCAACTTGTGATTTTACATCGCGGTCATGAAAGTAATGTCACGCAATGGCGCATCGGCTCCTTTGATTTCCCAGCTCTCAAGGATCTTGCCGCTTTCGAGAGACACCGTATTCAGTGTGCTGCCTGCCGCCAGCCACGCAGTGTTATTGCCCTGCGCATCGGTTGCAATGTCAAACGCATAGGCCTCGGTGCCCTCGATACCCAGCTTGCCGATTGCCGCCAACGTGCCATCGTTGGGCGAGGTCTGCTGGATCAGCGCCACGATGGTTGCGTCAATGTCATACATCGCCGTCGCATCCGGTTGTCCGTAGGAGTTGATATAGGCCGCCGCGACGATGGCCGGAGCCTCGCCTGCGTGCATGTCTTTCTCCTCAAAGGCGAGCGAGCCATCTACGGTCACGGCACCACTTTCGATGTCCACCCGGTGGTTGGTGGTGCCGCTCATGAAGCGCAATTTGTTGGCCTTGGGGTTGAAGTCCACGATCACCGGTGCGCCCTCGGTAATCGGCAGTTCCTTATCCATGGTGGAAATCACCGTGGCCTCGCCGGTCTTGGGGTCGATCTCGACGATGTCAAAGGTGGAGGTGACGCCGATCAGCTGACCGGTTGCCGGGCGCAGGTCGATGCCCAGCAGTTTGTCGACGCCCTTGACGGGCATTGAGCCGGTGACGCTGGCGGTTTCGGCATTGATCATATGCAGCATATTGTCGCCACTCAGCCCGATCGCCATCGGGGCGGCATGGTTGTCCGCCTGCGCCAGCTGGGCGGTTGCGAAAATGGATGCGGTCACAAAAGCGGTCTTAAGGGGATGCATAAAAAGCTCCTCACTGTTTGACTGAGGCACGGACCATCCGTGCGCTGTCAGAGGGGAGACTCCGTCAGGGCCGCATTTGGATGCAGCAGGGGAGAATTTTTTTGAAAAAAGTTTTGGGTGGCGGGTCAGCTGGGGGAGGGGGGCTCCCCGATCCGGGTGATCGCCTGTATCTGCTCGGTGGCCAGACGCAGGGCGGCGCCGGTGCAGGTCATCATGGCCGGCAGCACCATCCACTCCAGCGTCCACATCGCGCCAGAGCGTTCCTGTTCATGCACCATCGCCTGATGCATCAACGGCAGTTGGCCTGCGTTATAGCGCGCCAGCGTCACCAGCAGTTCCGCCGTCACCGGGTTCTGTTTATGCGCCATGGCGGAGCTGCTGCCGCCGCCCTGCTGCGCCAGCGCATCCACGCCCTGTTGTGCCATCAGGCAGATGTCCTGCCCGATCTTGCCGAGGCTGCCGGTCAGGGCCGAGAGCCAGCTGGCGTATGTCGCCAACCCATCCCGCTCCGTGTGCCAGCTGCGGACAGGGGCGCTCAGCCCCAACTCGGCTGCCATGAACCGGGCCATCGCATCGCCATGCGGCTGGCTGCGCTGGCGATCCCCCACCGGACCGCCGAATTGCAACAACTCCACCTCGGGGCGCAAGACCTCCAGCCGATTTGTATGGCGCTCCACAGGCGCGGCCCAGGTGGTGATCCGGTGCCCGGCGGTGATCGGCAGGGCTGCCTGCATTCGAGTCCGGGCCATCAGGGCGTTTTCGCCTTGTGTCCGCCCCAACTCCTCCAGTGCGTTGTTCAACGCCTCCAGCCGCGACAGGTAAATCGCGTTTGCCGCGCGGATCGCCAGCATCAGCGCGGTGTCGATCAGGTCCTGACTGGTGGCACCGGGATGGATCGCAGGGGCAAGCTCTGCGCCTACATGCGCCTTGAGTTGCCGCACATAGCCCGGCACCGCCATGCCGTCTGTCTTCAGATCCGCCTGCAATGCCACCACATCGGGTGCGAACCCCACCATCGCCGCCACTGCCCGCGCTGCAAGATCCGCTTCGATCTGCCCGACCTCTGCCGCCGCGCGGGTCAGCGCGACCTCATGGGCGAGGAAAGCCTCTGCGGTCGCAGGACCACTGAACAGATCCGTGATCTCATCATCGGCAAAGAGACCGGCAAAATAGGGGTTGGTCGAGGTCAGCGGGTTCACGAGTGGGGCAGTCCTTTGAGGCGGAATGATGAAACCAGATCAGCCGCGCAGGGGCACGTCAAGGATATCTCGCGCCTGTTGCCAGGTGGCGACGGGGCGTTCGTATTTCTCGCAGAGCTCCGCCGCGCGCCGGATCAGTGCCGCATTGGAGGGCGCGAGCGTCTGGCGATCCAGCCGCACATTGTCCTCAAGCCCCGTGCGCGTATGCCCACCGGCGGCAATGGCCCATTCGTTTACGATCAGCTGGTTCGCCCCAATTCCGGCGGCACACCAATTGGCCCCGGGTGCGCGGTGTTGGACCAGATCGACATAGAGGTCAAATACCTCCTTGTCGGCGGGCATCGCGTTCTTCACGCCCATCACGAATTGCACATAGAGCTTGCCATAGAGCGTACCCTCCTGATGCAACCGGATCGCCTGCAGGATATGGCTGAGGTCAAAGGCCTCGACCTCCGGTGTGATGTGATGCGTTCGCATCTCGCCAGCCAGCCAGTCAACCAGATCCGGCGGGTTTTCATAGACGCGGGTGGGGAAGTTGTTCGACCCCACCGACAAGGAGGCCATGTCGGGCTGCAACGGCAGCATGCCGCCGCGCGTCTTGCCCGCGCCCGACCGGCCGCCGGTGGAAAACTGGACAATCATGCCGGGGCAGTGTTTCTCCAGCCCTTCTTTTAGCGCTGCGAATTTTTCCGGATCGGACGATGGCGTCTGGTCGTCATTGCGCACATGGGCGTGACAGATACTGGCCCCGGCCTCAAACGCCTCATGGGTGCTCTCGATCTGTTCGGACACGGTGATCGGCACCGCCGGATTGTTGGCCTTGGTGGGCAGCGAGCCGGTGATCGCGACGCAAAGGATACAAGGGTTGCTCATGATCTGGCCTCAGATGTCGAAAAACACGGTTTCATTGTGCCCCTGAAGGCGAATGTCGAAATGGTAATGACCGTCGCCCTTATCCGCGCCAATCAGGGTTTTGACGCGGGCCTGATGTTCAATGCGGCTGAGGATCGGGTCGGCGGCATTGGCGTCCGCCTCGTCGGGGAAATACATCCGCGTGTGCAGGCCAAGGTTGATGCCCCGCGCCACGATCCAGAGCGTCACATGCGGCGCCTGCATGCGGCCATCGACAAAGGGCACCGCGCCGGGTTTGACCGTGTCAAAGGCAAATTCGCCCGTCGTCATATCCGAGGCACAGCGCCCCCAGCCGGTGAAGTTCGGATCTGCCGTGCCGCGCGTCTCGGCGGGGGAGTTGAACAACCCTGCCGCATCCGGTTGCCAGATTTCCACCAGCGCATCGCGCAAGGGCGTGCCGGTGCCGTCGATAACGCGGCCGGTGATGCGGATACGCTGACCCTGCACGTTGCCGGTAATCATCTCATGGCCGAGGTCTTGCGGGTAGACGCCTTCGATCTCGGCAAAATTCGGCGTGCATCCGATGTGGACGTAAGGCCCTGCGGTCTGCGAGGGAGATTCCTTCAGATAGCTCAACGGTTGCACCATGATCACAGCCCCTCCATGCGGTTTTCAAACATCGTCTGGCGACGGCCGCGCAGGGTGATGTCGAACTTGTAAGCCCGCGCATCCATCGGAACCGTGCGCGCCATGTCGAGCGCCGCGACCAGGCTCTCGATCCCCTCGCGGGTCGGGATGGTGTCGACGATGGGACAGTGCCAGATCAGCGGGTCGCCCTCGAAATACATCTGGGTGATCAGGCGCTGGGCAAAGCCGTGGCCAAAGATCGAGAAATGGATATGCGCCGGGCGCCAATCGTTCATCGTATTGGGCCAAGGGTAGGGGCCGGGCATGATGGTGCGGAACTCATAGAACCCCTGTTCGTCGCTGATGCAGCGCCCGCATCCGCCGAAATTCGGGTCCAGCGGCGCCAGATAGCTTTCCTTCTTGTGGCGATAGCGCCCGCCCGCATTGGCCTGCCAGACTTCGATCAGGGCACCCGGAACACCGCGGCCAAACTCGTCGCGCACTTGCCCATGCACGATGATGCGCGGGCCGATCGCCATGCCGTCGCCGCTGGCAAAGTTCAGGATCAGGTCGTTGTCCCGCTCGCCCAGCATGTCGTGGCCAAAGACCGGCCCGGTTTCCTCGACCAAAGTGGTGGGAAAGGACAGCGGCGCATGGCGCGGGCCGCGCGCCACGGAGGTCTTGTAGTCGGGCGTGATGCTGGGCGGATGCCAGCGCCGGTCGCGGTTTACATAGCCGTTGGTCATGTCTGTTTCCCCTCCCGGTCCATTTCCGCGTAGGTTTCCTTGGCCAGTTTCAGCGCGTGATTGGCGCGCGGCACCCCTGCGTAAATGGCCACATGTTGAAACGCCTCCAGCACATCGGTTTTGCTCGCTCCCGTGCGGGCGGTGGCGCGGATGTGCATGGGGATCTCGTCAAAGTTGCCTAATGCCGCCAGGAGCGCCAGCGTCAGCATGGAGCGTTCACGGTCTGAGACCCCGTCGCTGGCCCAGACATTGCCCCAGGCGGTTTCTGTGATCAGCGTCTGGAATGGCGCGTCAAAGGCGGTTTTCTTCGCCTCGGCCCGGTCCACGTGGTCATCGCCCAGGATCTTGCGGCGGATGGTCATGCCGGTGACATAGCGGTCGCTTTGGGACTGTTTAGACATGGCCCAACTCCTCTAGGAACTCCAATAGCGCCCCGGCATAGGCCTCGGGCGCCTCGACACAGGGCAAATGGCCGGTGTCCTCGATCACAGTGAACTGTGCGTCGGGGATCAGGTTGATGGTGGCTTCCACCAGCGCGGCAGGGCTGGCGCCATCCGCACTGCCCGCGATGCCGAGGGTCGGTTGGCACAGGGTTTTGGTGGTCTCGCTGAGGTCTGCGCCCGCAATGGCCTGACAACAGGCGATGTAACCCGCTTGTGGTGTGCGCTCCAGCATGTGCCGCCACGGTATGTAGGCGTCGGTGCTCAGGAAATCGGGTGCGAACCAGCGCTCCATCACCGCACCCGACAGGGCCGCAATGCCGCTCGCCTCGATGGCCGCGATCCGGTCCTGCCACATCTGCGCCTCGCCCATTTTCGCTGCGGTGTTGGAGAGCACCAGCGCCGAGATCCGCTCCGGCGCGCGGGCCGCTAGGGTTTGCGCAATCATGCCGCCGATGGACAGGCCGACAAAAACACAAGTCTCAACACCCAGATGATCCAACAGCTCCAGCGCATCATTGGCGAGATCGTCGATGGAATAGGGCCCTTTGGGGCAGGAGCTGAGGCCGTGACCTCGCTTGTCATTCCGGATCAACCGCAAATGCTTGGGTAGGCGGTCGATCACCGCATCCCAGAGTCGCAGATCCGTGCCCAGCGAGTTGGCAAAAACCACCGCTGGCCCGTTTGGGTCGCCATCCGCGCGCCAATGCAGCGTGGCATGTGTCAGTCGCGCCGCCTGCATCAGTAGGGCAACCCGACGTAATTGGTCGCCAGCACCCGCTGCGCATCCTCGTTGTCACGCAGGAAGGCCAGTTCCGCCGCCTGCATCTTTACATCAAAAGGGCTTTGATCCGGGAACCGATGCAGCAGTGAAGTCATCCACCAACTGAATCGCTCTGCCTTCCAGACGCGAGCAAGCGCCTTTTCGGAATAGCGATCCAGCTCTGCGCTGTCCTTGTCCTGATAGAACCGGAGCAGCCCGGTATAGAGGTAATGCACGTCCGAGGCTGCGGTGTTCAGACCCTTCGCCCCGGTGGGCGGCACGATATGGGCGGCATCACCGCAGAGGAACAACCGCCCCCAGCGCATCGGCTCGCTCACAAACGACCGCAGCGGCGCGATGGATTTCTCGATAGAGGGACCTGTCACCAGCGCCTCGGCGACCTCGGCGGGCAGGCGGCGGCGCAGCGTGTCCCAGAACCGCGTGTCGGTCCAGTCGCCGACGTCATCACCCAAAGAACACTGCACGTAATAGCGGCTGAGGTTGGCATTGCGCATCGAACAGAGCGCAAAGCCGTCCTCAGAATTAGCATAGATCAGCTCTTCGTTGACCGGCGGGGTTTCTGAGAGGATGCCGAGCCAGCCGAAGGGGTAGACCTTTTCATATTCGGTCCGCACGGAGGCCGGAATGGTGCGGCGGCTGACGCCATGGAACCCGTCACAACCTGCGATGAAATCACAGTCGATGCGCTGTTCCCGCCCGTCTTTGTGGAAAGTCACATAGGGCGCATCGGTGTCCGCGTCGTGGATGGCGGCATCCGCCACGTCAAAGATCGTCTGTGCGCCGACCTTCTCACGCGCCTCATAGAGATCGCGGGTGACTTCGGTCTGGCCGTAGAGGATCACCGATTCGCCGATCAGCTGCTTGAAATTGATGCCGAACATCCGGTCATTGTGGGCGATCTGAGTGCCCTCGTGATGAAAGCTCTCGCGCTCCAGCCGCGCACCGACGCCCGCCTTGTGCATCAGTTCGACCATACCCTGTTCGAGGATGCCGGCCCGGATGCGGCTCAGCACATGCGCTTTGGTGCGGCGTTCCAGCACGATGGTGTCAATGCCATTGAGGTGTAAGAGCTGCCCTAAAAGCATCCCCGACGGGCCACCGCCGACAATCACAACCTGTGTGCGCATGAAACTCTCCTCCTGTTGAAATGGAGGCTATCATGCGATTTCTGCATTCAAAAATGAGTATTTCAGAAATATAGATACCAATATGGTAAACTATAACCTCTCCCGACTGGTCAAAATCCGACACATGCAATGTCTGTTGGAGGTCGTGTCATGCGGGAGCCTCAAGGCAGCGGGCGAGCGATTGCATCTGACGCAGCCTGCCATCTCGCGCACGCTAAAAGAACTGGAAGAGATCCTCGGTACAACGCTGTTATTGCGCAGTCGGGCCGGAGTTGAGCTGACCGAAGCGGGCGAGGTTTTTGCGCATTTTGCCCGGATGAGTCTGGCGGCGCTCGATCATGGGTTGGAAAGCATAGACAGAACGCGCGGCGGCATCCTGAAGCAGGAGGTGAAGGTCGGCGCGTTGCCCAGTGTTGCGGCGGGGCTGATGCCAAAAGTGGCTGAAGGGTTTCAACGACTCGCGCCAGAAGCCGTTCTGCGGCTGTCGGATGGGCCGCATGGCATGCTGATTGATATGCTGCGCAACGGTGCGGTGAGCATGGTGATTGGTCGGATGGGGGACCCCGCTTCCATGCAAGGGGTGTCTTTTACTCAACTCTACACAGAAGAGGTGGTGTGCGTGGTCAGACCGGACCATCCCTGTCTCGCAGCGCCTGATCTCGGCGATCTGTCTCGTTGGCCAGTGATATTTCCGCCGACCACGGCCGCCATTCGCCCGCAGGTGGAGCGCTGGTTGATCAGTCACGGACTGTCAGAACCGGCGCAACGCATTGAGACTGTCTCGGGTGCCTTTGCGCGCGTCTATACTCGAGACACGGACGCGATTTGGATGATTTCACATGGGGTCGTGCGCAATGAGCTCTCGGACGGGCGGTTGATCCGCCTGCCGTTTGACACATCTCTTACAAAGGGTCCGGTCGGGTTGATGCAGCGCCAAGATGCTGAGCCCACACCACTAGAGAGCCTCTTTGTCAAAGCGCTGCATGCGGCGATTGTCTCGGTTGGGTATGATGTGAGTTGAAGCAGGGGCGCTGCCCCTTGAGCTGTTCGGCTCTCACCCCGGAGGTATTTGGAAAAAGGTGAATAGAACGTGGTTTTTGGTGAAAAACGACGCAATTGATCGAAACGGTACTGGGGATGAAACAGTACTCTCAGTGCCGTGATCTGGTGTGAATGGTGTGTCACGGTTGTTCCGAGGATTGATTTATTTTCATATTATTCAGATGGTTATGGGAAGTGTGAGATTTTTCGTGATCTTTTGTGACGCATTTCACAGAGGACGCGTAGTTGTGTTTGTATAACACTGGGTAAGGGTCGCTTGAAAACGGCGACCACAACACTCAAATGGGCTGATCTTGAAGTCCTTGCAAATTCGAAAGGGACAGTTCTGATGGCAAATTATGCAAATCTTCCCGCCCCGTCTCCCGAAGGTGGGCTGAACCGCTACCTGCAGGAAATCCGCAAATTCCCGCTGCTGGAGCCGGAAGAGGAATATATGCTGGCCAAGCGCTGGGTCGAAGAGCAAGACACTGAGGCGGCGCATAAAATGGTCACGTCCCACCTGCGTCTGGCAGCTAAAATCGCTATGGGCTATCGCGGCTATGGGCTACCGCAAGCGGAGGTAATTTCCGAGGCCAACGTCGGTTTGATGCAAGCGGTGAAGCGCTTTGACCCTGAAAAAGGCTTTCGACTGGCCACCTACGCAATGTGGTGGATCCGTGCCTCGATTCAGGAGTATATCCTGCGGTCCTGGTCTCTGGTGAAGCTTGGCACCACCTCGGCGCAAAAGAAGCTGTTCTTCAACCTGCGCAAGGCAAAGGCCCGTATCGGTGCGCTGGAAGATGGCGATTTGCGCCCAGAAGCGGTGAAGAAGATCGCAACCGACCTTGGTGTGACCGAGGATGAGGTGATCTCGATGAACCGCCGGATGTCCGGTGGGGATGCATCCCTCAATGCGATGGTCGGCGGCGATGGTGATAGCACCATGCAGTGGCAGGACTGGCTCGAGGATGAGGGTGCCGACCAGGCTGGAGATTACGAGGCCCAAGACGAGTTGCAGGCGCGCCGCGAGCTTTTGGCGGAGGCAATGAGCGTTCTCAATGATCGCGAGAAAGATATTCTGACGCAGCGTCGTCTGGCAGATCAGGCCAAGACGCTGGAAGAGTTGAGCGTTCAGTACGACGTGAGCCGCGAGCGTATCCGGCAGATCGAAGTGCGCGCGTTTGAGAAGCTGCAAAAGAAGATGCGCGAATTGGCTGCTGGCAAAGGGATGTTGCAGCCCGTCTGAGCTGCCATTCGCAGAAATTGTCCAATGATGCGCCTTTCTCCCTCGGCGCGGACATGGAAAGGGGTCACCCATCGGGGTGGCCCCTTTTGTGTTGATGCTACGCAGATTGTAGAGGCGTCGAGATAATCTGGGGGAGGGTTGGCTGGCACGGTTGCGCGCGTGAGCATTCCCCAAATTTCAATAAGAAGTTCTTGGTTGATCAGGCGGGCAGCTGGACATGCCAAAGTACGGCAATGGTCGGGCTGAGCTTGCGAACGATCTGCCTGAATAGCGCTGCGGTGCTGGCGACGTATCTGCGTGGCGGGCAGCAGCGCGGACTGCTTTATGCTGGCTTGATGACATGGGGAGCTGGCTTCGCTTGCGATCTGGCTGGGACCCGAAGGTGCCTTGCTGGATGGCTTGCTGCTGGCGGCCTGTTCATCTGGCTTGCTGCAGTTGAGACCTTTTTATCCTTTGATCTGAGAGGCGTCAACGAGAAAATTCAACAAAATCAAATGCTTGACTATTGTTGTCGGGATTAGGTTCCTGACTTTTGAAGTCAGATTTGA
Source organism: Tritonibacter mobilis (assembly GCF_001681715.1). Taxonomy (GTDB): domain Bacteria; phylum Pseudomonadota; class Alphaproteobacteria; order Rhodobacterales; family Rhodobacteraceae; genus Epibacterium; species Epibacterium mobile. Next base: position 268,960 of record NZ_LNWY01000006.1, read on the forward strand.
GTTGCAAGGAAAAATCCTTGCAACTCAATAGCGTGAGGTAAGTTTCAAAAACGGATTGCCGTTAGTCGAGGCGGGCCCGAACGACGCGGAGCATATTGCCGCCCGCGATCTTGCGGATTTGTGTCTCGCTCAGGCCCTCATCGAGCATCGCCTGAGTAAGCGCGGCAAGCTCTGAGGTGTCAAAAGCCGTCTTAACCGAGCCATCAAAGTCAGAACCAAGCGCGACATGATTCTCGCCGACCACCTCAATTGCACTGCGTATCGTCTTCGCAACGCCTGCGGGGGAGGTGTCACAAACCGCGTTCGCCCAATAGCCGATTCCAATCACACCACCGGTCGCGGCGATGTCGCGCATCAGATCATCAGGCAGGTTGCGTTTGACCGGGCAAGCCTTGTGGATGCCGGTATGCGACAACACCAAGGGGACGTCGGTTATGGCAATCACATCACGCACCACCTGCGGACTTGAATGCGCAACATCAAGGATCAGCCCTTGCTCAACAGTGGCGGTGACAACGGCACGACCAAATTCAGTGAGGCCATGATCTCCAGTCCCATGCAGAGAGCCCCCAAGCGCATTGTCAAAGAAATGCTGCAGCGCGATCAGCCTGTATCCCGCATCCACCAGCCCCTGCAGCTTATCGAGATCGCCCTCGAGCGGGTGAGCCCCTTCGATGCCGAGCAGACCGCCGACCACGTCCTCACCTGCGCGTTTCAGGTCCAGCAGGGCATCCAGATCTGCTTCGGTGCGGATGATCCGCAGGCGCCCGTCAGACCGTTCCTGAAATCGATGCAGCTTCTTTGCTTGATGTAGTGCGCGTTCATAAAGGGAGGTCCATGTGGGGACTGGCCAAAGCTGCCCGATCGCAAGCAGGGTGATGTTGTCCCGTGCGTCAGCCTCATTCTGGTGAATATTCTGTCCCGCCGGCGATTTGGTCACGGCGGTGAAGACCTGCAGCGTGACGTTGCCCTCAATGAGGCGGGGAATATCCATCTGCCCGCGCGTGTTGCGCTTGGTGAGGTCGCGTTTCCACAGCAGCGGATCTGCGTGCAGATCACCAATCACCAGACTGTTGTGCAGGGTGCGTGCGGCGTCACTGATAGCGTAGGGGGCATGCTCAATAACCGGATTGCGCTGCTTGTCGAGGTAGGCAGGCGCGAACACAAAAAACGCAACGATGGCCAAAGCGCCGATAACCAACAGCCGTCTGAACCATCTCGCAAGAGTTGCCATTGATAAGATCCTCATGAGGTTTTTGAGGACAGGCTACGACAAGAAATCGCAAGTTCAACCCTATGCGTCATTCCAGATGTATTGCGCGATGTTTGCTGAGGCGCGGTTATATAGCTACTGTGAGCGCAAACACTGTAAGGTTGGGATCGTGGGAGACCTAAAATGACGAAACCTGTGCGCTGGGGCATTCTGGGTGCGGCAAAGTTCGCGCGTGAACATATGGGACCGGCTATTCATGCCGCCAATGGGGCGGAGCTTGCGGCGCTTGCGACCTCCAGTGCGGAGAAGGCGGCTCCGTTTCAGGCGTTTGCGCCGGGAATTGCAGTCCACCAGAGTTATGAGGCGCTGCTGGCGGATCCCTCAATTGATGCGGTCTACATCCCGCTCCCCAATCACCTGCATGTGGAATGGGCGCTCAAGGCCATGCAGGCAGGAAAACATGTTCTGGTGGAAAAGCCAGCCGCGCTGCACGAAGCGGAGTTCGATCAACTGATTGCAGCGCGAGGTGAGGCGGGCGTTCTGGCGGCAGAGGCCTATATGATTGTGCACCACCCGCAGTGGCAACGCGCGCGTGAACTGGTGCAATCCGGCGCGCTTGGGCAGGTCAAACATGTCTCAGGTAGATTCTCTTTCGATAACCGGGCCGATGTCGACAACATTCGCAACCGACCAGAAACCGGGGGCGGTGCGTTGCGAGACATTGGCGTTTATGTCTTTGGATCAACGCGATTTGTGACTGGTGAAGAGCCGCAAGAGATCAGCGCGCAGATCGAATGGGAAAACGGTGTTGATGTGCTGTCAAACGTACAGGCAAAGTTCCCGAGCTTCCTTTACACCGCCTATGTGAGCACCCGTCTTCAGCCTCATCAAGAGATGGCGTTTCACGGAGACAAAGGGGTGTTGCGCCTGACCGCACCGTTTAATCCCCGCGTCTTTGGCGAGGCACGACTGGAGCTACACCAGTCGTCCCATGCGGGAGGTTCTGGACGGATGAGCGAGGAGCGTTTCCCGGTTGCAGACCATTACAAGCTGCAGGTGGAAGCCTTCGGGCGCAGTTTGCGCGAAGGTGTGGCCTACCCATGCCCGCTGGAGTTCTCGCGCGGAACCCAGGCGATGATCGACGGTGTGTTCAAGGTTGCAACCGATCTTTGATCGGCGGGCAAATCGCACCAGTTTATCTCTGTAGCTGGTCTCCTGCGGGAGGCCGGTGCTAAAATCTTACTCCGAGATACGTGAGGGTGACTTAGATGGCGGGTGGCTGGGCAAAAGATGGCGCGGTGAGTGAGCAGATTGAGGCATCAATCTCGGATGAGCTTGCACGGCTTAAGTCCCGCCCAGCATTGCAAGGCGAGAGCCTCACACATTGTGCAGATTGCGAAGAAGAAATTCCTGTGGCCCGGCAACGTGCGATACCGGGTGTAAAACTCTGTATCGAGTGCCAGCAGGAACGCGATGGTACGTTGAAAGCCCGTGGTGGGATCAACAGGCGCGGCAGCAAAGACAGCCAGTTGAAATAAGGATAGGGGGTGGTTTCAGGCCCTTGCCAGTGGCAGGCGCATCACGTGTTGCGGGCCCGCTAACCCGCCTTCATAGAGCTCGCACGTGTCGACAAATCCGGCCCCAAGGTAGCTTCGGACTGCGATTGGATTGCGCAGGTTTACGGTCAGAACCAAGGCTTGTGCTGCGGGGTATAATTTGCGCAATGCAGCCGGCAACGCTTGCAAGGTGGCTTTGCCCAGACCGCGTCCTTGTTGGCGATGGTCAATCATGAAAGCCCTCAGCCCCAGATCCCCCGCGCGTGCGAAGCTATAGGTGCGCGGAAACTTCAGATCTATTTTGAAGAACCCAACGGCTTTGTTCTCTGCGAGTATCGCATAGAGGTCGAGTTCTTCTTCAAGCGCAGCGAAAGCCATATCGACCGTGCCGCAATAGACGATCTGCTCAGGGGCGACCTCGATATGGCGGACCAGCTCATGGTCGGACTGGCTCAGCCGCAAGAAGTTTATGTTCGATTCTACTGCCATACTGACGCAAAGATGCATAAAAAACGCCCGCCGTCACGATGCGGCGGGCGTTTCCAGGCGCGAGAGGCGGATTGCCGCGCTCCTCACGAAGAGGGGGAGGTGTTAGTCCTCCATCGCTTCCAACTCGTCAATGAGGCCGGAGATCATCGACAGACCCTTGTCCCAGAATTTCGGATCGGAGGCGTCCAGACCAAAGGGCGCCAGCAGCTCTTTGTGGTGCTTGGAGCCACCCGCTTTCAACATGTCGAAATACTTGTCCTCAAACCCCTCGGCGCCCTCGGCGTAGACCGAGTAGAGCGCATTCACCAAGCCGTCGCCAAAGGCATAGGCATAGACGTAGAAGGGCGAATGCACGAAATGCGGGATATAGGCCCAGAAAGTCTCGTAGCCTTCCATGAAGTCAAAGCCTTCGCCCAGGGATTCCGCCTGAACGCTCATCCATAGGGCGTTGATGTCCTCGGGTGTGAGTTCGCCCTCGGCACGGGCGGCGTGCAGTTTGCACTCGAAGTCATAAAAGGCGATCTGCCGCACAACCGTGTTGATCATGTCCTCGACCTTGCCGGCGAGCAGCACCTTGCGCTCTTCCTTGGTCTTGGCCTTCTCCAGCATCTTGCGGAAAGTCAGCATCTCGCCAAACACGGATGCGGTTTCCGCCAGCGTCAGCGGCGTCGAGGACAGCATCTCGCCCTGATCTGCGGCCAGCACCTGATGCACGCCGTGGCCCAGCTCATGCGCCAGTGTCATCACGTCGCGCGGCTTGCCGAGGTAGTTCAGCATCACATAGGGGTGCACATTGGTGACGGTCGGATGGGCAAAGGCCCCGGGAGCCTTGCCGGGTTTCACGCCCGCGTCGATCCAGCCCTTGTCAAAGAACGGCTGTGCCAGCTCGCCCATGCGCGGATCAAAGGCCTCGTAGGCTTCCATCACCGTGGCGCGCGCTTCGTCCCAGTCGACAATGCGCGTTGTCTCCATCGGCAAGGGCGCGTTGCGGTCCCAGACCTGCATGCGGTCCAGGCCAAGCCATTTGCGCTTCAACTCGTAGTAGCGGTGGCTGAGCTTGGGGTAGGCGGCCACGACCGCCTCGCGCAGGGCCTCGACCACCTCGGGTTCGACATCGTTTGATAGGTGGCGGCCCATCTGTGGGCTGGGCATGCCGCGCCAACGGTCAATGATCTCTTTTTCCTTGGCCTGCGTGTTGTGCACGCGGGCAAAGATCTTGATGTTGTCGGCAAAGACGCGGGCGAGCTCGCGCGCGGCAGCCTCACGCTTGCTGCGGTCCTGTTCGGTCAGGAAGTTGAGCGTTGCCTCAATGCCCAGCTCCTCGCCGCCGATTTCAAACGTGAGGCCGGCGATGGTCTCGTCAAAGAGTTTTTCCCAGGCGTCGCCGACGATGCCCAAGTCATGCATGAACCGTTCTAGCTCGTCGGAGAGCTGATAGGGCTTCATCGCGCGGATGCGGTCGAACACCGGCTTATAGCGGGCGAGATCGGCATTGGCGGCAAACAGCGCGTCCAGGGTCGCGTCCTCGATCCGGTTGATCTCCAGCGTGAAGAACACCAACGGCGTGGTGAAGATGGTGACCTTTTCCTGAACGTCGGACAGGAATTTAGCACGATCGGCATCGGTGGTCAGTTGGTAGTAGCGCAGGCCCGCATAGGACATGATGCGACCGGCGATGTTGTTGATTTTCTCATTGCGATGCACGCAGGTTAACAAGCCATCGGCGTTGAGATCGGCGAGCTTTCCCTCATAATCCGCGGCAAAACCTGCGCATTCTTTTTGCAGCCAATCGAGATCGCGGGACAATTCCGGCGCATCTTCGCCTGCGTAAAGATCGCTCAGGTCCCATTCCGGCAATTTGCCAAGATCTCCAGATCCGGAAGAGGCATTGGCATCGCGTACGGGGAAGGGGAGTTGGAACATAGGACCTCCGTCTGGTGGCTGAATGGGCGTGCAAGCGGCCTAAGAGAACGCCGCGGTGGCCCGTGTATCGGTTCCTCAAACACTTAGGTCCCCGAACCCGGAGGCACAAGCGTAGAGCGGGTGGGTTGCGTAGAAACCTCTGAGAGGTGTTTCGCTTCGGGCTTTGCCCGAAACGACCAGCGCCGCGCACCCTGTGGGTGCGCGGCGCTGGTCGTCAGTTCAGATGTTCTACCCGCCTACAGAGGATTTATGTCATTGAGTTAATTTATGTTTCTTGAAGTGGGTGGCAATGGCATCGCAGACACGGGTTCGGATGTGGAGTTGCTCCATCAGAATTTCATGCTGTGCCTCAGGGACCAGATCCAATGTCCCCGATGGCCAGCGCGTCATACGATCATGCACGGCTTCGGTGGAGACAATCTGCTCGTTTTCGCCCAAGAACGTAACACAGGGCACATCTGGAGAGGTTTTTTCACGCAAGGCGGCGCATTCAATCATCGCCTGTGCCAACCACTGGACTGTGGGGCCTCCCAAAACGAGATCCGGTTTTTTCGCCATCTGTAGCTGTAAAAACGCGTACATATCCGCGTCTGTGGTCAGCGTGTTGCCTTCAAACGGGGTGACCTGAACGTATTGTTCAATGGTGGTTGTGGGGACCAGCTTTTCACTGAGCCCAAGCGCCGCCCCAAATCGCGCCAGCAAACGGGCCGCAGGACGCAACGCGAAGGGAATGCGAATGCCCCACATGGGCGCAGTAAAGGCGCAGGCTGCGACCGGCAGCCCCTCGTATAGCGCGCGCAGGCCAATGGCGCCGCCCATGGAATGGCCAATCAGGTACCATGGCTGTGGCAGATCAAGCGTTCTGGCATGATCCATCAGTGCGGCGACATCCTGCTGGAAATCATCAAAATGATCGACATGGCCGAGCCGTCGATCTGCCAGCGCACGGTCAGCCAACCCCTGTCCGCGCCAGTCCACTGCCAGCACGGCAAAGCCACGCTCGGTCATGTCAGATGCAAAGGGGCCGTATTTTTCAATATATTCGGTGCGGCCGGGAAACATCAGGATTGTGCCCAGTGCCTCACCTGCTGGTCGCCAATGGCCTGCACGAATACGCTGGCCATCGCGGGTGGCCAGCCAATGGGCCTCGCCACCATCCGGGCCGCGCGCGATCTCAGTGAAAAACGGCGCGGGGGAGGTCTCTGCCATTGGCTGATCCTTCATTGTCGTCAGGCCAGCGCTTGTGCCAGCTGCATTGCGACGCCCATGTCGCCGTCAATGGTCAACTTGCCGCCCATAAAGGCCGCCGTCGGGTTGAGTTCGCCGGAGAGGATCTCCTGAAAGGTCTCTGCATCTGCAGTCATCGTGACCTCTGCCTCTTCGTCCCCGACGCGCGCGCCATTGGCGTCAAGAATGATGGAACCCATCCCGGTGATTTCGAACTTGGCAGAGCTTTCAAAACCGCCGTCCATCTTCTCGTTCAGCGTTGCGGCTGCCTGTTCCAGAGTGTCGCTCATAACTGTCTTTCCTGTGTATAGGGTCTGTGCCTGCGCACAAAACCGTGAATCCTGTGGTCCGGGCACTGGTAATTCGGCCCGGTGCCGTTACCCTTTGCACTATGGGCAGAACTTGCACGAATCTCAAAGCTATCGTGGCGGCAATCTCTTTGGTCGTCATCCCCTGTTTGCCTTCAATTTTGGCGGCGCAGTCAGGGGCGAACCTCTCTGCATTGAGCGAAGCAGAGCTTTTGGAACGTCTCGAGGACGCCGACCCGACAGACGCTGCAGCGGTGGAGCGGGAATTACAGGCCCTTTGGAGCAAGAGCGGTTCTGCTGCCATGGATCTTTTGTTGCGCCGGGGGCGCGATGCGATGGAACGGCAGGATTGGCCGGCGGCGATAGAGCACCTGACTGCGCTTACGGATCATGCGCCCGATTTTGCAGAGGGCTGGTCTGAGCGGGCACGCGCTTTTTTCCACGCAGAGCTGTTTGGCCCCGCCGTTGCCGATCTGGAGCGTGCCTTGGCCTTGAACCCAAACGACTACAACGCCATCTTCGGTCTTGGGCAGGTGTTTGAGTTCTTTGGAGATCCAGAGCGCGCTTATGCTGCTTACGAGCGGGCCAAGGCTATACATCCGTATCATGAGGAAGTAACCAAGGCTCTGGATCGTCTGTCCACAGTGGTGGGCGGGCAGGCACTTTAACGAGGTCTGCAAACGGGTGATCCCTGATTTTATTCCCTGATGTCAGGCCGTTGAGTCGCATCCAGGCGCGTGGAGATTGATGCAATGACTTCTGCATCCCGGGTTGTGGCCGTCCTTGGCCCGACCAATACAGGTAAGACCCACTACGCCATTGACCGTATGCTTGGATATCGGACCGGGATCATGGGCTTCCCGCTGCGTCTGCTTGCGCGTGAAGTTTACGATAAAATCGTAAAGCTACGTGGCCCTTCGGTTGTGGCATTGGTGACCGGCGAGGAACGTATCGTGCCACCGCGCGCGCAGTATTGGATCTGCACGGTGGAAGCGATGCCAGAGGGTATGGGCTGTGATTTCCTCGCGATTGACGAAATCCAGCTCTGTGCCGATCCGGAGCGTGGTCACGTCTTTACCGACCGTCTGTTGCGGTCCCGCGGTTTGAAAGAGACGCTGTTTCTGGGCGCGGATACCATGCGCGGGCCGATTTCGGCACTGGTGCCGGGTGTCGAGTTCGTGCGCCGCGAACGGATGTCGGAACTGGTCTATGCAGGGTCAAAAAAGATCTCCCGCATGCCACCGCGAACCGCCATTGTGGGTTTCAGCGTCGATAGTGTTTATGCCATCGCCGAGTTGATCCGCCGTCAAAAGGGCGGCGCTGCGGTGGTGATGGGCGCACTGTCGCCCCGGACACGAAACGCGCAGGTGGCGCTCTATCAAAACGGCGAGGTGGATTACCTCGTGGCGACGGATGCGATCGGCATGGGGTTGAACCTCGATGTGGATCACGTTGCATTTTCGTCGACCTCAAAGTTTGATGGCCGCAGGATGCGCCCGCTTGCGCCTAACGAACTGGCACAGATTGCAGGTCGTGCGGGCCGAGGAATGAGCCATGGCAGCTTTGGCGTCACAGGTGATGCACGTCCGCTTGACGAGGGTGTTGCGCAGGCGATCATGGATCATCGCTTTACGCCACTACAAAAACTGAACTGGCGCTCTGCGGATCTGCGGTTTGGCACGATTGAGGCACTGATTGCCTCGCTCGAATCAAGTCCCAACCATGAAGTACTGATCAAGGCGCGTGAGGCCGATGATCTGATGGCGCTCAAATCTCTGGCGCAGGATGCGGCAATTCGCGACAGGGCCAGTGATGCGACAACGGTACGTCTTTTGTGGGATGTCTGCCGCATACCCGATTTCCGCGGCATCAGCCATGCAGAGCATTCCTCACTGCTCAGCGGGATCTTTGGTTATCTGCAGGACGGCGGAGTGGTGCCGGATGAGTGGTTCTCTCGCCAAATTCGGCGACTTGACCGTACGGAAGGTGATATTGACACATTGTCGAAACGCTTGGCGTTTATCCGCACTTGGACCTATGTCGCGCAGCGAAACGGTTGGTTGCGTGACGAAAGTCATTGGCGGGAGGAGACCCGCACTGTAGAAGACAGGTTGTCTGACGCCTTGCATGAGCGTCTTACGCAACGATTTGTGGACCGGCGCACATCAGTTTTGCTGCGGCGGCTCAAACAGAAGGAGGCCCTTTTGGCCGAAGTAAATGACCAGGGTGAAGTCACCGTCGAAGGCGAATTCGTCGGTAAGCTTGAAGGCTTCCGGTTCTCGCCGGACAAAACCGCGCAGGGCGCAGAAGCCAAGGCGCTGAAATCGGCGTCCTTGCAAGCGCTCGCTCCGCAGTATCATCTGCGCGCGGACCGGTTCTACAATGCACCCGATACTGAAATTGATTACACTGATCAGGGCGGCCTGATGTGGGGTGAGCATGCGGTCGGCAAACTTGTTGCCGGTGCGGATGCGCTTTCTCCGCAGATCGAGGTTTTTGTCGATGAGACTGCGGGGCCAGATGTGGCCCAAAAGGTCGAACGCCGTCTGCAACATTTCATCTCTCGCAAGATTCAGGCGCTGTTTGAGCCTCTGATCAACCTGCAAAAAGATGAGGCACTGACCGGGCTTGCGCGTGGCTTTGCCTTCCGCATGGTTGAGGGACTGGGCATTCTGCCCCGTGCCGGCGTTGCGCAGGAAGTGAAAGATCTGGACCAGGATGCCCGTGGTGCGCTGCGCAAACACGGCATTCGATTCGGTCAGTTCACTATCTTCATGCCGCTGCTGCTGAAACCTGCACCGACTCGCCTGCGTTTGCTGTTGTGGTCGCTTGCAAATGGTCTGCAGGAATTCCCAGAGGCACCGCCTCCGGGGCTGGTCACCGTGCCTTCCATGCCGGATGCGCCCGAAGGCTATGACACGATGGCAGGCTATCGTTCCGCAGGTCAGCGCATGATCCGTATCGACATGCTGGAGCGTCTGGCTGATCTGCTGCGCAACGAAGACAGCCGTGGGGGCTTTGAGGCCAAACCCGATATGCTGTCGATCACCGGTATGACGCTGGAGCAGTTCTCTGACCTGATGCAGGGCCTTGGCTACCGCGCCGAAAAGGGCGAACGGGTTAAGGTCAAAGCTGTTGATGAGGTCGTGAAGGATGGCGGCCCCCCTGCAGCGGACCAACCGGTTATGGATGCAGCAGCTGAGGCTGAAAACACCCCGGCGGCAGCGCCTGTCGAGGGTACTGCGGCAGATGCACCGGCCGATGTTCCCGCAGGCACTGCAGAGATCGCAGATGAAGGTGTTGCACCCGTTGCAGCAGAACCTTCTGACGCCGATGTCGCTGAGCCGATTGCCGAGACCGCTGAGACGGAAACCCCTGTGGGTGAGGCCGCAGACGCTGCTGTGGAGGAACCTGAAATTGAGGTGTTCTACACCTTCACTTGGGGGCGCAATAATCGTCAGGGCAACAACGCACGCGGTCAACGCCGTGGTGAGGGCCGTGGCGCTAAAGCGGATGGCGCTGGGCGGGGCAAGCCGCGCAGCGGGGGCAAACCGCAAGGCAAACCCGGCGGCAAAAAAGGCGGTCGCCCGGATCGCGGTGGCGACAAGGGCGGCAAAACCTATTCTGCGCGTCCGCTCAAGAAGGAAAAGCAGATCGATCCCGATAATCCCTTTGCGGCAGCTCTTATGGGGCTGAAGCAGGGCGATTGATCTCGCGATGAGCGATCACGCGGACAAGATGCGGGTCGACAAATGGCTGTGGCATGCGCGGTTTTTCAAAACCCGCTCGCTGGCGGCCAAACAAGTCGGCGCCGGTCATGTCCGCGTGAATGGCTCCAAGGCCTCAAAACCCTCTCAGAACGTCGCTGTTGGTGACGTTCTGACCTTCTCTCAGGGGCATCAGGTGCGCGTCATACGCATCCTCGCGCTCTCTGAACGGCGCGGACCTGCGCCCGAAGCCCAGACATTGTACTTCGATATGACAGAGAAGCAGGACAAACCGCCTGCCAATCCGAAATACGAAGGAAAAGGTCGCCCGGATAAGAAAGAGCGCAGGGCGCTTGGTCTTACTCGTGTCTGGGAAGGGCATTGACGGCTTGAAGCCGTTGCTCTTGTGGATTAGCTAATCGCCCAGACACTTGAAACGGGATCCAAGCCAAGATGACCTACGTCGTTACGGACAATTGTATTGCTTGCAAGTACACCGATTGCGTCGAGGTATGCCCGGTTGACTGTTTCTACGAGGGTGAGAACACACTGGTGATCCACCCCGATGAATGCATCGACTGTGGCGTATGCGAGCCGGAATGCCCCGCCGACGCGATTCGTCCGGACACTGAGCCGGATATGGATCAATGGGTGGAGTTTAACCGCAAGTATGCCGAACTCTGGCCGGTCATCGTATCCAAAAAGGATCCGATGCCGGGTTATGAGGAGCGTGATGGCGAAGAGGGCAAACTGGAGAAGTATTTCTCCGAAGCTCCGGGTGAGGGCGGCTAAGCTCTGCCATGTCGCGCGATATAATTGCGCGAATTCGACGTGAAACGCCGCGCTAGGCCTCACAATGACGTGCTCTCCGCCTTTCGGAGGGCGCGTTTTTATGCTATATTCTATCGATGAAATGAAACACGTAGAATACCGCCTGCCGTGATGACCCACGCTAAGATGGGTCTCTTGGTGGGTTTTCTGCGCCGAACCGACACCCGGCGGGCATAGATTATGTTCCGCGAGGGTCCTCTTTGGCGTAGCCAAAACGGCATGATTGCCGTGTCATCGCGAGGAAAGACCTGTATGACCAAATCGAAGAAGCTCGAGTTCCGCCCCAACGATTTTATTGTCTATCCAGCCCATGGGGTTGGACAGATCATCTCGATTGAGGAGCAGGAAGTGGCCGGCTACAAGCTGGAGCTATTCGTGATCACCTTTGAAAAAGACAAGATGACCCTGCGGGTTCCGACTCACAAGGCTGTCGACATTGGCATGCGCTCGCTGTCTTCTCCTGATGTTATCAATCAGGCGATGAAGACGCTGAAGGGTAAGGCCAAGGTCAAGCGCGCCATGTGGTCCCGCCGGGCGCAGGAATACGAACAGAAGATCAACTCTGGCGATCTGATCTCCATCGCAGAAGTGGTGCGTGACCTGCACCGCACCGATGACCAGCGCGAGCAGAGCTACTCTGAGCGTCAGCTTTATGAAGCAGCGCTCGAGCGTCTGACCCGTGAGGTTGCAGCCGTATCCGGTGGTGATGAGATCGCTGCCGCGAAGCAGGTGGATGAGGTTCTGACGTCCCGCGCGGCCTGATCTCTGAGGGCTGAAATTTCGAAAGGCCGCCCGATAAGGGCGGCCTTTTTCATTGCGTCAGATCAATGCGAGCAACATCAGCCCCAGTGCGATTTCGCTCAGTTGTTGTGTGGTGCCCAAGACATCTCCGGTCTGGCCTCCAATCTTGGCCATGGCGAGCCTGCGCAGACCAATCAGCAGGGGAACCAAAATCAGTGCCGCCCCCAAAATCGCCCAACCCATGCAAAGCAAGCCCAACAGCAGAGCAATGAGAATGCCAAAGGTCGTTGCGGTTCGGCCGGGGCGACCAACCGTGTGTGCCAACCCGCTCCCGCGCGCATTGGGCATACGCGCCATCATCACCGGCATTGCAGCACGGCTAAGTGCCGCAAGCGCAACTGGGGCCCAGATTGCTCCAGTGCTAAACAGTGCTGCAAGAATGCTCCAGCGCAGCCCAAGCCCAAGGATCAGGGCGAGCACACCATATGTGCCGATCTGGCTATCCTTCATGATCTCTAGCCGTCGTGCAGGCTCGAAACCTCCCCAAAACCCATCAGCGGTATCTGCCAGCCCATCCTCGTGCATGGCTCCAGTCAGCGCCACTTGCGCCGCAAGGGTTAAACCCGCCGCAATCATCGGGGGCCAACACATCAATGCCAATGCTGCGGTGATCACTGCCAACAGGCCAACAACCGCACCGGCCAATGGAAAGGCCCAGACCGCACGCGACTGCCGTGCAAAAGAGGCTTTGGGCAGATGTGGCAAGGGCAGACGGGTCAACAGAACCAAGGCCAGCAGCAAATCGATTGCTTTGAAGTCGTTTTTTCGCATGTCGATGCCTCTGGCAGGGCTTCTCGGCACGGGGCGAGAGCGGTAAACAGGTCTGACACCGCTTTACCTGTGCGGTGCGGTGCGACGCAACGAGGCTTTTGATGCTGCCAGACCTGAATACGCTTTCCGATTTTCGCAATGCCCTCGCGCAGGCGCCTGCCGCGGATGCCGCAGCTCGTTCTGCCTGCGAGGCCCGCAACGGTCAATTGACCAAGCCGCCTGGCGCGTTGGGGCAATTGGAAGAAATCGCGATTTGGTACGGAAGTTGGCGCAAGACGGATCGCCCAGAAATCGAAACCCCGCAAGTGATTGTATTTGCTGGGAATCACGGCGTGACAGCGCGTGGAGTTTCAGCCTTTCCGTCCGAGGTCACCGTGCAGATGGTTGCCAATTTCAAGGCAGGTGGCGCGGCGATCAACCAGCTGGCTCGGCTTGCTGGCGCACGCATGGATGTGCATGCGTTGGACTTGGAACGTCCGACTGCGGATTTCACGCGTGAGCCCGCGATGAGCGAGGCAGACCTTCTTCAAGCATTGCAAACAGGGTGGTCAGCTGTGCATTCCGACACTGACCTGCTGGTTGTCGGCGAGATGGGCATCGGTAACACCACATCTGCTGCGGCAATCTGCAATGCTCTGTACGGCGGTGTGGCCAGCGACTGGACGGGACGAGGCACCGGAGTAGGGGATGACGCTCTCTCGTTGAAAACACAGGTGGTCGCCGAGGCTGTGGCGCTTCATGACAGTCGCGACGGTCTGGACGTTTTGCGCTGCCTTGGCGGTCGGGAGGTCGCAGCAATGGCCGGAGCGATTGCCGCCGCACGCATCCGGCGCATCCCGGTGATCCTTGATGGGTTCATTTGCTGTGCTGCGGCCGCGTGTCTTGTCGAGATCTCGGATCACGCATTGGATCATGCAATTGCAGGCCATCAGAGCGCGGAAGGCGGTCATCAGGCGCTGCTTTCACGGCTGGGAAAATCGCCGCTCTTGTCGCTGGGGCTGCGCCTTGGAGAAGGCTCGGGGGCCGCTTTGGCCATTCAGGTCCTGAAGGGGGCACTGGCGTGCCACAGCTGCATGGCGACCTTTGCCGAGGCTGGCGTTTCAGACGGCTGACCCGCCGGGACGGGGCAGCCAATGCGCAGTAGGTTTACGCGGAGCGTTTGACGTGCTCTTCGGCCAGAGACAACAGCGCCGTTTCCAGATCCTTTTCCAATTCCTTTGCGCGTTTGATATAGGCCGGGTTTTCGCTTGCAGGCGTGCCCGGTATCCAATGCGCCGCCAACTCGCGCACCGTGTGGCGGTCGTGCGCATAAAATGTCTGCTCGGCTTGGGCCGCCTCATACTCGCTGAGGCCAATGTTCTCTAACACGTAACGGCCAGCCCGCAGGGAGCTGTCGAACATCTCACGCACGATGTCATTGGCACCAGCCTTATAAAGCGCGAACACATGATTCCGATCGTAGGCGCGCGCGACAATGTGGATGTTTGGGTAGTTGCGGCGTGCATACGCCACCAGTTTCGTTGCGTTTTCCTGATCGTCCAAAGCAACAACCAGCACCTTTGCTTTGCTGATCCCCGCAGCTTTTAGCAGTTCAGGGCGCGTGGGGTCGCCGAGGAAACTCTTGACCCCAAACCGGCGCATCAACTGGACGGCTTTCATATCACTGTCGAGAAGAACGGTCTTGAACCCGCTTGCGTTCACAAGGCGATGCACGATCTGCCCAAAGCGCCCGATCCCCGCGATGATGACAGTGCCTTCCTCATCAATTTCGTCGGGTGTGTGTTCGACCTGCGCCTCTTTCATCCGCTTGGACAGAACTTCATATAGGATGAACAGCAGCGGCGTGATCAGCATTGTGAGAGCGATCACCAAGAGCAGTTTTTCCGAAAGATCGGGAGTCACAACATTGAGTTGCAACGAGAAAGCCAGCAACACAAAGCCAAATTCCCCGGCCTGTGCAAGGCCAAGGGTAAAGAGCCAATGGTTGCGCCGCTTCAGGCCAAAGGCTTTGCCCACAAAGTAGAGCACCGTCCCTTTTGCGAGTATAACCAAAAGGGCGAGACCAATTACATCGCCCGGCTCTGCGAGGAACAGCTTGTAGTTGATGCCGGCACCCACGGTGATGAAAAAGAGCCCCAAGAGCAGCCCTTTAAAGGGTTCAAGGTCGCTTTCCAGTTCATGGCGGAACTCGCTGTTGGCCAAAACCACGCCCGCGAGAAAAGCGCCGAGAGCGGGGGACAGGCCAACCAACGTCATCAAGAACGAAATCCCAACAACGATCAGCAACGCCAGTGCAGTGTACATTTCGCGCAGGTTTGACGCGTGGATGAAGCGAAAGACGGGGCGTGTCAGATATACGCCTGCGAGGATCACAAAGGCGACCGCACCGATTGTCATCAGCGTTACGGCCCAGCCGGGCAGCCCTTCGACAAGAGACAAGGAATGATGCGCTGCGTCTTGCGCGTCATCCGTTCTCACGATTGAGCCATCTTCCGACAAAGACATCGCATGCGGTGCAGCCAATAGAGGCAGGAGGGCAAGGATCGGAATCACAGCGATATCTTGTGTGAGCAGAACAGAGAATGTCGCTCTGCCGCCCCCGGTACGGGTCAGCCCTTTCTCAGAAAGAGTTTGCAAGACGATCGCAGTGGAGGACAGTGACAATGCAAGCCCTACCGCCAGGCCCACCTGCCAGCTATGGCCGAAGAATATTGCCGCTGCCGCGAGTAAGGCGGTCGAAGCGGTAATTTGAAGGCCACCCAAGCCTATCAAATGGTGTCGCATTGCCCAAAGCGCGCGTGGTTCAAGCTCCAGACCGATGAGAAATAGCATCATCACCACGCCGAATTCGGCAAAATGCTGCAATTCCTCGGCTTCGGATCCTACGAGCCCCAAGATCGGTCCAATGATTATACCAGCAGCAAGGTAGCCGAGGACGGATCCCAGCCCGAGACGGGCAGCGATGGGGACGGCGATGACCGCTGCGGCGAGATAAATCGATGCCTGTGAGAGAAAACTATCCATGGGAGAATATTGCCAGCTTTTGAAGGGTTGGCAACGAGATAGGTCGTCTTGAGGCTCTGTGCTCGGATGATGAGTTAATTTTCGCCAGCGTGACAGAACTGCCTCAGTATGCGCGGGCTGTCTGCCTGTTCAGGTTGGCGTGTCGTCATAACACGCCAACCTGACTGAGGTAATTATTCGCCTTCGAGAGAGCGGATTTCTTCACCGAGCTTTGCGATATGCTCGAGCCGTTCGGAAATGCGTTCCTGAAATGCACCAAGTTGATCAATGATGTCAGACAGGGTCTCTCCGGAGGAGGGCAGGCGGGCGCTTTCGATTTTACACAGGACGCGCGTCGAACTGAGACCAAGGAAATGTCGATGCATCACTTGACAGGCGTTAATGATCCGCACCGCCTCAATATCAACCTCAGCCATGCCTTTTTGCGCAAAGCTGGCCTGTTGTTTGACCAGTTCCGCGAGCCGACGGCGCTCGTCTTCCATATCCACATCGCCGAGATCGCGGCGTTCAGTTTGCAATTGTGAGTCGCATTCCATGAGGATGCGGGTCATGCCTGCGATAAAGAGGCTGGAGTTCACCGAGTGCTTAACCGTGGCGAAGTTGGTGTTCTCCCCCATCACATTGCGCTCGAACCAATCCGACATTTCCCGCGACATGGCGCCGTAGTTTTGCGAAAGAACAGTGACGGGGCCGCCCGACGGTTCAATACGCGATGCAATGACACGCAGGTTGTGCGGAATCGTGTGCATGGCTTCAAAATCTTTGACGAGGCCATGGGTTTCATCCAGGAGTTTTTCCGCATTGCGCAGCATGTCTCGCAGTTCGGAAATCTGAGGATCTACCTTGCGACCGAGACCTTCGTCCCGTGCAATAAGTTCTTCGGCCAAGGCATGGGAGGCAAAATGCTGATAGTCGTCAAAGCCTTTCTCGTGAACCCAGTCGATCATGATCTGACTGCTTTCTTCCGGTGAAAGTCCGCCCTCTTTTTCAGCCTTTACAATTTTGGCATACAGCGCCTGAATTTCCGTGAAGAGCTTGCTGCTTGGTTTGATGCGAGCGGAAAGATAACCACCCTCACAGGGTACAACCGTCGCAAAAACCCAGTAATATAGCCCATCTTTGGATTTGTTTTTGACGTAGGCACCGATCGTCCGGCCGGATTTCAGCGTCTCCCAAAACAGGTGGAAGAGCCCTTTTGGCGTATCACCGTGGCGTACAAGTTTGTGCGGTGCGCCAAGGATCTCGTCCCATTCATAGTGGGCCACCCTCTGAAACACATAGTTACATGCCAAAATAATCCCACGCTCATCGGTGCGGGAGAAGAAAACCTCGTTCAACTCGAAAGGGGCGGCTCCGCTGCTGGGGCGGGCTTCAATGCGGCGGTCGACAAAAGACACGAGGGCGATTCCATCTGATGATTTGTTTGCACTCAAGATAGTGTTGCAGTGGTTCACACATCCTTAAACTGGAAGAGGACTATCGCCTTTTAACTGTGCCATTACGATTTGACTGTGGACGCGTCCAACCGCTGGATGGGGTAAAATGATTTCGTGCAATAGCGTATTTAACTCCTGCAAATCATGGCAGTAGACCCGTAAAAGATAATCCGCTTCGCCTGTCATGGTCCAAGCGGAGGTAATTTCTGCACGGTTTGCCACCAGCCGCGCAAAGCTCGCGGCATTATCGGGGCCATGACTGTGCAGATGAACCTGCACAAAGCACTGTACCGCGAGGCCCAGTTTGCCGGGGTCAAGGCGGGCGACGTAGCTTTGAATATAGCCTTCTGTCTCTAGCCGTTGTCGCCGCCGACCTGCCTGACTGGGCGAGAGATTCAATGCCTCGCCTAACTCCTGAGCCGTCGCTTGAGCGTTTTTCTGCAAGAGCGCGAGTAATTTAATATCAGTTCCGTCCAGCATGCGCGATTCCCCCATACGATCAGCAAACTATGCGTGAAATACGCGCGACATGAAAGTTTGCGTGGTGATTTTGCGCAAATTATGCGTCCCAGATGCGGTAGACTTGGAGAAACGCAGCAAGCAACTCAGGAGTTACGCATGGGACCTTTCCCTCACGACGCCCCTAAATCGGTCATCAGCGATGAAAACCCCGCAGGCACCGATGGTTTTGAATTTGTAGAGTTTGCCAGTCCGAACCCGGAAGAGCTGCGCGAACTGTTTGCAAAAATGGGCTACGAACTGGTGGGACGCCACAAGACGAAGCCGGGGATCGAGCTGTGGCAGCAAGGTGATATCACCTACATCCTGAACGCAGAGAAGGGCTCCTTTGCGGAGAAATTTGTCGAGCTTCATGGCCCTTGCGCACCTTCAATGGGCTGGCGCGTTGTGGATGCAAAAAAGGCTTTTGATCACGCGGTTGCCAAAGGCGCAGAACCTTATGAAGGTGACGACAAGACCATGGATGTGCCTGCGATCAAAGGCATCGGTGGCTCGCTTATCTACTTCATCGACCAGTATTACGAGACCTCGCCCTATAACGAAGAATTCGAATGGCTAAAGCAATCCAAGCCGCGTGGTGTGGGTTTTTATTACCTCGATCACCTGACCCACAACGTATTTAAGGGGAATATGGACAAGTGGTTCCATTTCTATGGTGAGTTGTTCAACTTCAAAGAAATTCGTTTCTTTGACATTCAGGGCAAGTTCACTGGTCTGTTCAGCCGTGCGTTGACCTCGCCCTGCGGTCGTATTCGCATTCCGATCAACGAGGATCGCGGCGAAACTGGCCAGATCGTGGCCTATCTGAAGAAATACAATGGCGAGGGTATCCAGCATATCGCGGTGGGTGCGCGCGATATCTATGATGCAACCGACGATATTTCCGAACGCGGCATTCAATTCATGCCAGCGCCGCCTGAAACCTATTACGACATGAGCCATGATCGCGTGACAGGTCACGAAGAGCCGCTGGATCGCATGAAGAAACACGGCATCCTTATCGATGGTGAGGGCGTCTTGGACGGTGGTGAGACACGCATTCTGTTGCAGATTTTCTCCAAGACCGTGATCGGGCCAATCTTCTTTGAGTTCATTCAGCGCAAAGGTGATGATGGCTTTGGTGAGGGCAACTTTAAAGCGCTGTTTGAATCGATCGAGCAGGAGCAGATCAACAACGGTGAGATCGCTGCGGCTGAATGACTATAACATGACATCTGCCGTCGGTCCCCGTAGTGACTAACCAACAGATGCAATGAGAAAGCCGGGCGAACTGCCCGGCTTTCTCATATTCTGACTGCGGTTACTGACCAATACGGTGGTTGCACCCCTTACCCGTTTGGCAGGTTGAGAACCGTGTTTCGGCTCCCTTTTTGGTACTGCAACTGGCCGTCGCCAATGGCGACGATGCGGCCACCGTCGAGGCGGTCACCCACTTTGACTTTGACGTAACGGCCTGAAGGAAGGCGCACCAGAGCGCGTCGGTCAGAAGGTTTGCCATACACCCCAATGAGGTTCAGCCGTCTGAGGTTCAGGGCTCTCTGTGTGGTCGCTTGCCGTGCGACGGACGCAGAGGACGGAATTGCTGGCGTGACAGCAGCCGGGGCGGCGGTAACGGCGGCCGTTTGCGTCTGCTCCTGTCGACGCTGGGCACGGTCAACCAGATTGGCAAAATTTGCAGGGCGCGCACGCGGTTGCGGCGCTGCGGCAACCGCCAGAGCGGTTGCCGGTTGGCTCTCTTGCTCTTCGGTCTTCAGGCTTTCAGGGCGCAGCTTTGGGCGTTTGGACAGGAGTTCCGCACGCACCACCCCGCCAAGCTGAGCCCGCTCTGTCTGTTCCACCAAGTCATTTGGGCGTGTGCGTGGGCGCACCTGCTGAAGACGTGCAATCCGTGCAGCCTCATCTGCGGCTTCTAGTTCACGTGCTGTCGGGCGGTCTGGGGTTGCTGGTGGGATTTTCACGGGCCGACCTGCGTACACCATGATCCCATCAGGGTTCAACGTGCCATCCGGCGTCGCCTTTACCAAGCCGCGTTCATCAAGGTCAAACTGTCGACCCGCTTCTGTGGGGCTGGAAACAGCACCAAAGGGAGTGTCTGTGTCGATCGCGGTTTGCGCGGGTAGGGCAATAGCGTCCTGAGACAGATCGGTGTTGTCGATTGAGGCAACATAAACGTTGTCGAGGCTGATGACCGACGGCACATCTGAAATTTCAGGCACTTTTTGCCAAATGCCGGTTGCGGCATATTGCGCGGCTTGTTCGAGGTCCGTGCCTGCATCAACGGCAAAACCCGCAGTCTCATCTTCCGGCACCATGCCATCGGCAAGCGCCTCTGGGTCTATCTCCTCGCTGTCCTCAAAGATTGCGTCATCATCAGTGGTTGCGGTTTGCGCCTGTCCGGCAGCGCCGGTGGAAATGTCACGCGGCGAGGGCAGGGAGGCAATGATCAGATCTTGGCCATCTATTGGTGCAACCTCGTCCACGACAGGCGTACCAAGGGCTTCTAGGACGGCGGCATCGGTGACGGTCAGTTCTTTTGACGAGACTGTTTGTGCCCCATCGGCTGCGGTCGGTGTGGTGCCGTCAGTGCTGATGGTGGTCGTCAGCTCTTTGTTGAGGTCTGTGTTCGACGCAGAGGTGGCAAGAACGGGCGGCGCCACAGGGTCTTCGGTTTCAACAAGGTCTGCGCGTTTGAGGTCGGACCACAAATCGGGCAATTGCTGAACCACGGCCCAAGCGCCAATCGCAGAAGCGGCTGCCAGTCCCGCTGCCATAAGGCCAATTCGACCGGATCGAGACCGCAGGGGGCGGGCCTGCGGAGTGGTGAGGTCGCCGCTAGGCGAAGCTATAGGCTGCGCTTTGGCTGGCGCTTCAGGTTTTGGCGGTGCGGATGTGGTATGTGCGAGAACCGGCGTCGGCAAAGCGAGGTTCGGCGCTGCAGGTACGGTTGATATTGCGGCAACAAACGTTGCAGCTTTGGGACCGGTTAGCACGGGCGCTTTGGAGTGCGGCGTATCCACCGCTTTTGTCGTTTCCGCCAAGATCACCTTCGGCGCAGGTTTCTGAGAGACCTCCGCAGGTGTTGTGCTGAGTTCGGGGGCCTGATCGCGGCTGCGGCGCGTTGTAAAGCCAATCGCGGGGCCAGCCTCATCGGTGTCCACATCAAGGGTGTCGGTGTCCTCTGTGATTGAGGTGTCGTCCGACGATGCGTGAGAAGTGATCAGTTCTGCGGTCTCCGCGCCGGTGGTCTTTGGGGGCTCTGCGGGGGGCGGGGCCGCAGGCAAGATGATGGGAATGCCGCTGCGCGGAGTGAGTTCGTCATCCGCCGCGTCTTCAGGATATAGGTTCGGCTCTTCAGTCTCTGCGGTGTTGGTCGCAGATGTCTCTTCAGGGATCGGTGCAGGAACCTCGACAACTGCAATACCATCCGGTTCGACCTTCAGCTTGCGCGCAGCTTTGGCAGTTCCGAAGAATGGTTCGCCCAAAAATGGCATGTCACCGGGCGCGGCGACAAAGCTCACGGGGCCAAATCCATGTTCGGATGCAAAGCTCTCAGCTTCTTGAAGTGTTTCAAGCGCGACAGCTGCGACATGAGTGGTTGCGCCATCTGCGCTGATGTCGAAGGCCAGTTCAGAGACCGGATAGGGCGTTGCCCCTTCCAGCGCGTCACAAGCTGCGGAAATCCGCGCATCATGAGGCAGATCGCCTGTCTCGATACTAAGATAACGGATCTGAGTATCGGGCAGCACCAATTTGGAATGCAGGGGCTTGTCGGACAGTGCAATGGCTTGACTGCGCAATTCCGCGAGCTGCGCGGCCATATCTTCTGCGTCCGGTGATACCGAACCCAAACGATACCAGCCGCCCGCGCCACGGGTCAGCACTGTAATGCCATCAAACGAAAGAGAGAGCGCGAACTCCGGTTTCATCAGGTCATCAGGATCTTCTGTCTGCGCGCCTCACCCGTAGGAGCCACGTTGCCCCCGGTGTGATACAACCCAAGAGGGCCGAGATCTCATACCGGGACACCCCGTGCCGGGACGCCGTTATCGTTGCGCAAACCATAGAGCAGGAACCCGCCGAGTGGAAGTAAAAGCGCAATAGCTCCCCTTGCGCGCGGGGTTTTGCCGCTCCCATTTAGAGGACAGACCTACACAAGTTGAGGAAACCAGATGTTGAACACAAAAACCGCAGCCCTGATGTTGGCTGGCGCCGTTGCCCTTGCCCCTTTCTCCCTAAGCGCGGAAGAGCTGCGGCAGATCCATGTCACGGGTGAGGCGACCACAGATGTGGCGCCGGATCAGGCTTACATCACACTTGGTGTGCGGGCTCAGGCCAAAGAAGCCGGAGCGGCCATGGAACAGGTTTCGGCGCGTATGAACGAGGTAATGACCAGCCTCGGAGAAAGCGGCATTGATGCAAAAGACATGCAAACGCAGCAGATCTCCATGCACCCGGTCTGGAGCCAAGTGAAACATGACGGTGTGGATGGCCGCGAGGTAACGGGTTTTGAAGCCTCCAACCTGCTGCGCGTGACCTTGCACGATCTCGACGCGATGGGCGGTGTTCTGGACGATGTGCTGGATGCCGGAGCAAATGAATTCCGTGGGCTGACCTTCTCTTACAGCGAACGGGATGCGGCAGAAGATTTGCTGCGCACTCAGGCGGTTGAAAACGCCTTCAAGAAAGCCCGTCAACTGGCCGAGGCGTCCGGTATGGCGCTTGGATCCGTGCGTGAAATCCGCGATGGCGGGCCTGCGGGCGGTGCACCGATGATGGCGATGGAAATGGCGCGCTCCTCAGATATGCCAATTTCCCCCGGTTCGTTGAGCCTGAGCCACAGCGTGTCTGTGACCTTTGACATCAAAGAACCTTCGGGGCCGAATTGATTGACGGTACCTGACTGTTATTAAATAGAAAAAGGCCGGGTTTTCCCGGCCTTTTGCAGTCTTGAAAAGGGTGTTTCGCCGACGTGTTACCCTAGCCGCAGGCCTTTGCAAGAGCCTGATCCAAATCGCGGATCAGATCATCTGCGTCTTCAATGCCGATCGAGATACGCACGACATTCGGGCCAGCTCCGGCCGCCTGTTGCTGCTCGGGTGTCAGTTGGCGGTGGGTGGTGGAGGCCGAGTGGATCACCAGAGAGCGGGTGTCGCCCAGATTTGCAACATGCGAGAATATCTCAAGGCTGTCGACGAATTTGACACAGGCGTCGTAGCCCCCTTTGAGCGCAACGGTGAACAGGCCACCGGTGCCTTTGGGATAACAACGTTTCGCGCGGTCGGAATAGGGCGAGGATGGCAGACCAGCGTAGGTCACATAGTCCACGCGCGGATCGTCCTCGAGCCATGTTGCGACCTTCACTGCGTTTTCAACGTGACGCTGCATGCGCAATGACAGGGTCTCTATCCCCATCAAAGTGTAATGCGCCGCTTGCGGATTCATGGTCATGCCAAGATCACGCAAGCCGATAGCGATACCATGGAAGGTGAAGGCCAGATTTCCGAAGGTCTCATGGAATTTCAGCCCGTGATATGCGGGTTCCGGTGCGGACAAGGAGGGGAATTTATCTGAGGCGGACCAGTCGAATTTACCCGAATCCACGATGCAGCCACCGGTCACAGTGCCGTTGCCGGTGAGATATTTGGTTGTGGAATGCACCACCAAGGTCGCCCCCTGAGAAATCGGTTGGCACAGATAGGGTGTCGCAGACGTGTTGTCGACAATCAGTGGCAAACCAGCGGCATCGGCAACATCCGCAACCGCACGCACATCTGTGACATAGCCGCCAGGGTTGGCGACAGATTCGCAGAACACGGCACGGGTATCATCGTCGATTGCGTCGCGCAGGGCGTCGAGATCGTCGAAGTCGACGAATTTCGCGGACCAGCCAAAGCGTTTGATGGTTTGGCTGAATTGGGTGACGGTGCCGCCATAAAGGCGCGTTGAAGCGACCACATTCTTGCCCGGCCCCATCAAGGGAAAGAGCGCCATAATCTGTGCCGCGTGGCCAGACGAACAGCAAACCGCGCCAACGCCACCTTCGAGTGTTGCCAGACGTTCCTGCAGGACCGCTACCGTTGGGTTGGTCAGGCGAGAGTAGATGTATCCTACTTCCTGCAGGTTAAAGAGAGCCGCAGCATGATCTGCGTCACGAAACACATAAGCTGTGGATTGATAGATGGGTGTCTGCCTTGCGCCGGTGGCCGGATCAGGGCGTGCGCCTGCGTGAATTTGCAGCGTATCAAAGCCATAGGTTGGGCCGTCGGACATTTAAACTCTCCCTTGTGTCGCAATCGGTGTTGATATTTCGACAGCACACACCGGGCGCGGCGTCAGTGCAAGCAAAAGCCGGTGGGACAGTTCTCTGAATTTAAGCGTTGCTATGGAACGAGTGTTCGGGAAGGTGCGGCAAAGCCCGGCCTCAGCGCATCCACAGGCCTTCGGATTTAATTTTATTGCGAATGGCTTGCTCCCGTCGGGGGAGGTTGTCGCGATCAAAGAGCACCCGTACACGCTGACCTTTGCCCTGATAGACCAAGCGCTTAATTGGCTCATAGGATTTGAGGACCTTTTTGATCCAGTTTGGGGCGCAGACCTCTTCTAGGGTGGCCACGACATGGTCGCTCTCACGCGCGTAGAGCAGCGGAAAGGTCCGGTAGTGACAGCTGGTAGAGCCATCGAGATAGCCGTCTGGCAGGCTGTCACGCGCACCGCCCAGGGAATGGATCACCAAAGGCAGGGCGATCTGATCGAGCCATGGATCAAGCGACTGGCACACCAGTGCCTGCGGCAGATCATCCCGGATTGAAACGACATACTCCAAGAACCGTGAGCCAAAGACATGCGGGCAGGGGCCGTAGAAATAACCTGCATTGAAATAAAGGTAGCGCTTCCAATACTCGTCCGGTTGAGAGCGGTCGAGGCTGCTTTCAAAATCCAGCCCGAACCGGTCATAGAGTGTACGCCAGATTTCGCTATATCCGGGACCATATAAGGTCGGCTTTGGCCACGTGCCCTCGCGGCGCAAACTGGCTGAGGGGCGAGAGAAATCGAAAGGTACAGCGCCAATATCACCGGTGATCAATGTGTCCGTGTCAAAGAACACGAAGGGTTCATCTTTTGGCAACACAGAGAGTGCTTCGATCTTGTTGCCATAGGCATAGGCCTGCCCGAAGTGATGGTTTTCAAAGGGGATGATTTCGACATCCAGACGCGAGAGCGTTTCGAGCACCGGTTCGTTTCGGATGGATGGATCTTGTGACCACAGATGGCCCGGCTGCGGCACCGCAACGATCAAGCGACCCTGAAAGTTCGGGCTCATGTGACGCAGTGATGCTGCAAACAGGACGGCTTCATACATCAATCGGCCAGATTGGCCGACGATTAGGATGTTGAAGACCTGCCCGGACATGACACTCTCTTTGTGATCTGGGAAATTCACCAGACCTTCCTATCGCCCTGCACCTTGAGCGTAAACACCTTTGGCACCAGCGAAAGAGGCCGTCACAGACTAGGGTGTCAGCAAGGTGACGCCGGGAATTTTTTGCAGCTGGGCGACATCTGCGTCATAGGCTTGCTCGATCTCTTCGACGAATTCCGGCGTCCAGTCGGCGATGTCCAACTCTTCTTCGAGTTCTTCTTCCAGCGCGAATTTATCAAGAAACGCGGCAAAGACCTTGCGTTTGAAGACCTCGGTCATTTCAGGGCGCTCATGCAAATATTGCCGCAGGCGGCGCATACCTTCGCGCGTCATGATCGACGCCAAGAGATCCATGCCACCTCTGATCTTGCTGTCGGGTTTCATGTCGCCCATTTCGCGCAAGATCTGTGCCCAAAGGAATGGAGAATCCTCGTAACACCAGAGCGTGATCGGGACATCTGGCACGGCGGTGCGGATGCGGGCTGCCATTGCGGACCAGCGCAGATCCAGCGGGTTGGTGTTGTTCAGAACCGTTTGCCTGCGTCCGTTGCCTGCTTTTTCCAGTAGTTTGGACAAAAAACTCACAGGGCTTCGGATAGCCATAAAGAGGTGCAGGTCGTCTTCGGGGAACAGCGCTTTCATTGCCATCAGGCGCTGCTCTGCTTCGGGATATAGCCTTTGACCTTCGAGCGCGTCGCGCTGGGAGCCGAAGAAATGTGGATTGGACAGGATGACGCGCTCGGCGGTTTCCTCTTCGAGGATAGCATCCCAGAGAAAATCGCGTGAATCAGGGGAGGGCTCCCCCATTTGGGCTGCCAACATACAATCCTTGAGCAGAGAGCGATATTTTGCAGGACCGGGAACGGATGTGCCGCGCTCAAGGAAATCCTCCTTGTTGCGCAGCAAGGTCTTCATCAGCCGATCTTCTTCTGTGCCATGCGCCCCGGCATGTATAATGATCTGCATCTTCCCGACCTGTCTGCCCTTTTATCGCGAGGATAAAAGTAAAGTGCGTCAAAGTTGCGGTCAAATCGCAACTTAACGGTGACGGTGCAGCAGCGAAGTATCGCGATGTTTCACGCTGACAGGTGGCTTTGTGGGCTCTGTAAGTGTTACTGTTGCAAAGATATTCTTTTGCGTCGTTAGGCAGTATTTCGCAGGATCAGTCGAACTTTCGGGACGGGGCCATAACCATGGCTTCACCGGTCAACACCTTCTTACCGTCTACAATGCAGCGGCAGTCCAGCTTCACGCGGCGTTTGTCGATCTGGATGTCGGTCACTTCTACTTCTGCCAAAACCATGTCGCCCGGCCGTACAGGAGCGAGGAATTTCAGGTTCTGGCTCATATAGATCGTGCCATGCCCGGGGAGTTGCTCGCCGATCACGGCAGAAATCAGGCCAGCGGTCAGCATGCCATGGGCGATGCGGCCGTGAAACATGGTGTCTTGAGCGTAATCTTCGTCCAGATGCACTGGGTTGCGGTCGGTGGACACTTCGGCAAACAGTTCGATGTCGCGATCGGTCACTTGCTTGCGCAGGTAACGGATCATACCCATCTCGATATCCTCGATACAGATGGTTCCGCGGGGGAAATTATCCAACATCTTACCTCTCAGAGATGGCCGTTTGGCAATAATGCGTTTCATTTGTTGCTTGATTGGTAATTTTATTACCTCGCAACTGCAGAAAGTCAACCCGGCAGATGTCGCCAACCGGACGCCCGTTGGGCGACAGCAAAAGGCCCGCCTTCTCCTGTCGGAGAAGACGGGCCCGTTTGGGTCTGTTTCGTTAGGTTAACGCAGAAAGCCGATGCTATAAGTCGGAGCGATCTGTTCCTGAGTGAGATAGGATTCCAGCGACGCGGCATCAGGTTGTGTGTCGGTCTTGGTGTCTTTTGCGGCCAAGCCGCCAGTGATGAAAAGCGTGTCCACGCCTTCCCCCATGCCGCCGGAGATGTCCGTATGTGGGCCATCACCGATTGCGAGGATGTCACGGTCTGAAATATCGTGACCGATTTCCGTCAGTCGACGCCGGGCGAGATCATAAATTGGTGGATGCGGTTTGCCGAAATAAAGGCTCTCGCCGCCCATCTCTGTATAGAGTTTCGCAAGTGCGCCCGCGCACCACTCGCGCACCTCTCCCCGGTCAACGATGATATCAGGGTTGGCGCAGAGGAGTTTCATACCCATCTGTTTTGCATAAAGAAAATCAGCGCGATTCACCTCAGGATCGGCCATCGTGTCGAATGGGCCGCAGCACACGATACCTTCGGCTTCTTTCAGGGGAGTGCGGGTGATCTCAATGGGATTATCGACCACCTTCATCGGTTCAAAGAAACCGGCATCGCGCTCCCATTCACCCATGAAATAGACCTTCGAGCCGACTGCGCCGGTGAACATGGCAGCACGCGCGGAATCGCCAGAGGTTGCAATGGTGTCATATGCGTCATCGGGAACGCCAAACTGGCTGAGCTGCTCGGCCACACCTGCACGCGGTTTTGGAGAGTTGGTGACAAGCACCACGACGCCACCGGCCTTACGGTAAGATTGCAGGGCCGCCACTGCATCGGGATAGGCCGTAATGCCATTATGGACGCAGCCCCAGAGGTCCACAAACAGCGCCTTGTATCGGTCGGAGACCTCGGAAAGGGTGGAGATGATCTGGCTCATGGTGCGGCCTCATGCGCGGTTAGGATTGCCCATCCTATGGCAGAGGCAGCCGGATTTGGCTAGGGCAGGCGATGGATCGCCACAATGCAATACAGCGCCCCCGAGCGAGGGCGCTGTTTCATATCCGCAGGTTGTCGCGGCTTTTACCCTTTTCGACCCGGAGGGGTGAAACGCTTTGATGTGTTGGTCGCATCAGCGCGGCGGGCTTTGTTCTTTTTGCTGTTTGGTTTGCCTTTTGGGGGCGGCGGACCTTTGGGTTTTTCGAACTTCGGCTTGTCCCCACGAGGTTTATCTGCACGGGGCTTGTCGAATTTAGGTTTGTCGCCGCGCGGCTTGTCCCCGCGTGGTTTGTCAAATTTGCCCTTTTCGGAACGCTCGCCACGTGGCTTGTCATAGCCCGGTTTGTCACCAGCGGGACGGGGCTTGGCCGGGCGGGGTTTCACGGGCCGGTCAGCTGCGTCATCGCGGTCGCGCCCGCGATAGGGTTTGCGGTCGCTGGAGTAGTCGCCCCCACCTTTGCGTTCGCCCTTATATCCGGGCTTGCCACCGCCAAAGCCGCCGCGTCCACCGCCCTTGCGGAACGGAGGTTTGCTACGCTCAGGCAGGTTCGGGGCCTCGTTCAGGCGCTCAAGTGCGGAGCCATCATCCAGCGCCATGTCACCACCGAGGGTTGCCATGAAACCTTCGACCTTGTCTTCGGCAATCTCGGCATAGCTTTTGTCGCCAACGATGCGAATGGCTCCAATGGCAGTTTTATCAATGCCACCAGCCTTGCACAGCATCGGCAACAGGCGGCGCGGATCTGCGCCTGCGTCCCGACCGCCCTCAATGGCGAACCAGACAGACGGCCCAAAGGGCGCGCGGTCTTCTTTTTTCTTGCGGGTGTCCATCGCGGCCACATCGGTCAGCTCTTCCGGTGCCGAGCGTGCTGCCGACCACAGCCGCAGATACCCTGCCGCCAGTTGCTCGGGCGAGAAGCTCTCGACCAGCTTTACCAATGTTTCCTGTTGGCTTTCTGGGGCTTCTTCGGTCCAGACGGTATCCGAAAGCATCCGTTCCAGATCGCGGCCACGGACCTCGTCGGCGGATGGCGCATCGACCCATTCTGCAGAAAGTTTGGCATCCCGCAGCAGGCGCTCTGCTTTGCGTACGGAGCGCGGCGTCACCATCAGGGCACTTGCGCCCTTGCGGCCCGCGCGGCCAGTACGGCCAGACCGGTGCAACAGGGTTTCATGGCTCGACGGCAGATCAGCATGCACCACCAGATCGAGGTTCGGCAGGTCGATGCCGCGTGCTGCCACATCGGTTGCGACGCAGATCCGGGCGCGCCCGTCACGCATGGCCTGCAAAGCGCCTGCGCGTTCGGATTGCGACAACTCGCCAGACAATGCCACAACTTGAAAACCGCGGTTCGACAGACGGGTCAGCAAGCGATTCACTGCGGCACGGGTATTGGCAAAAACGATGGCGTTGGGAGCCTCGTGAAACCGCAGGACGTTGATGATCGCATTCTCGATGTCATGGGGGGCAACCACATGAGAGAAATAGGAAATATCGCTGTGTTGCTCGGATTTGTTGATTGTTGAAATCCGTTGCGCGTCATTTTGATAGGTCTGCGCCAGTGCGGCGATCGGCTTTGACACGGTGGCCGAAAACAGCAGGGTCTGGCGATCTTCCGGGGTCTCTTCGAGAATGAACTCCAGATCCTCGCGGAACCCGAGATCGAGCATCTCGTCTGCTTCATCCAGAACCACGGCGGCCACGCCACTCAGGTCGATGGAGCCACGGGTGATGTGATCGCGCAAACGGCCCGGTGTGGCGACAACGATATGCGCCCCACGTTCAAGCGCACGGCGCTCGTCGCGCATATCCATCCCACCCACGCAAGAGGCCAGAACTGCGCCTGCATCGCCATAAAGCCAGCTCAGCTCACGCTTTACTTGCAGCGCCAGCTCGCGGGTGGGGGCGATAACCAGAGCCAACGGACTGGCGGCACGTTCGAACTGACCGTCCTCATTCAGAATGGTAGGCGCAATGGCGAGGCCGAAGCCAACTGTTTTACCGGAACCGGTTTGGGCGGACACCAAAAGATCCGCACCTGCCAGTTCCGGGTCCGAGACCGCCTCCTGAACAGGGGTGAGAGACGTGTAACCACGGCGCTCCAGCGCCTGCTGCAAGGTGGGTATCAAGAGGGGGATCCGTTCGTATCACAAAGAGGGCACTTTCCTGCGCCCGTTGGGTCAAGATCGCGCGTATAACGCAAGGCTGAGGCTTTGTATAGCACATCTCATGCGCCATAGCTGCATGGCTGTGTTGCATTTGTGCGAAGTGGCCATTCACCGGGCTGAGGGGGATAAGGTTCTATGTGGTGTGTTCTTAGAGCTTGATTATAGTAAGGCACCTAATCATAAGGTGCCATATGGAATCGCTGGAACAAAAACATATCTCAATGATCGCAGAGGCACAGAGGCGGGGCCGGGGGGATGCCGGTGGCATTCGTCTCTGTTTTGAAGTGCTAGCTCTGGCAAGCGCAATTGATCGCTCGTGCGCCCTCCGGCTTGCACCACACCGATTGTCCGAAGGGAAATTTGTGTTGCTCTGCCTGCTGCACGATCGATCCGAAGGGCTCGCACCGCATGAGCTTTCGACACGGGCGGGGGTGACGCGCGCCACGGTAACGGGCCTTCTCGATGGGTTGGAGCGCGACGGATATGTGTCCCGGCAGGCCCATCGTGAGGATCGGCGCAAGATCTTGGTGACGCTGACCCCATCCGGACAAGTCTTGGCAGACGCGCTTTTTGACGAGCACAGTCAGTGGATTGCATCGCTGTTCAATGAGTTCGAACCAGAGGATCGCAAGACGCTCTCAAACCTGTTGGCGCGGGTCAGGCACAATCTGGCGGAGGGTAAACACACCGATACGCCGAGCGCTGAGGGTGCCTAAATGCGTGTTGCAGACATCCCGTCAGAGCGCCTTAACCTGTTAAACACGGGTCAGGCCGAGTCCACGACACTTACGGAGTGTCTTGCCGTGGATTTTGCAGCGCTCATGCGCGCAACCTTTCCCGACATCGGGCAAGAGCGGCTATCGGCAATGCAAGCCGCCTCCGGGGCGGGGATCACGCGCCGCATGGCCTTGGCGGCGAAGTTGATCCACGATGCCTACCCGCAGGGCATGGGCGCAGCGCTTTGTCAGCACAAATCGGACACTCTGCGCGGCTGGGCTTGCTATCTCATCGCCGAACAAGAGGAGATGCCCCTGCGCACGCGGCTTATGTCCATGCGATGTCTGGCAGATGATGCACATTTCGGGGTTCGCGAATGGGCGTGGCTTGCGCTGCGCCCTAATATTGCAGCAGACCTTGATGATGCGATTTCAGAATTGAGCGTCTGGGCACTTGATCCCTCCGAGCGCATCCGACGTTTCGCATCAGAGGCCATTCGCCCGCGCGGCGTGTGGTGCGCGCACCTTACCCCGTTACGTCAACGCCCCGAGCAGGCTCTGCCGGTTTTAGAGCCCCTGCGAGCGGACCCTGCGGCCTACGTACAGGATTCGGTGGGAAATTGGCTCAACGATGCCAGCAAGGATCAGCCGGGATGGGTGCAATCTCTATGTGATCGCTGGCAACAAGAGAACGGCAATCCGGCCACAGCCCGTATCTGCAAACGCGCTCTGCGCTCTATCGCAAAAAAGAAACAAACGTGATTTCAAAGGACTACAATCATGTCGCATTATTTAGCTGAGCTTTATTCCCCTAAGCCCGCGTGGCTGAACCTTGATGCCGAGGCGCGGCGTCAGTTTTTTGATGGGATCGGTGCGGGCATGGGGCCTTTGATGGAGCTTGGTATCGAGCCGCTGGCGCTGGGCAAGGTGGATGCGGGAATGCTGCATGCGCCAACGCAGCAATTTTTTGCCATCTGGCGCGCACCCGATGCAGTGGCCATGAGGGCTTTGGTGGACGGGATCGTCGCGTCTGGTTGGCATGATTATTTTGACACGGTGAATGCATCCGGCGTCGGACATGATTTGAACGCCCATCTGGCACAGCTCGCCGCCGTTTGAGCGATTTGCAGGCTGCACATCGCTGCCGGGGGTATGCCTTCGGCAAAGCGGTGGCTTCTTTCGCTTGTGGTGGCAGCGGGGGGTGGTAATCTCTTGGCGATCTAGTCTTGGCGTGCCGCCAGATGCAAAAGTAGAGAGATGATGTTAAACCGTTTTTCGCGCTTTCCCTTACCCGCGTTGATGGTGGCGGGACTTCTTACTGCGGTCTCCTGTGGGACAACCTACGAGTTGCCGGATACG
Organism: Tritonibacter mobilis; assembly: GCF_001681715.1. Taxonomy (GTDB): domain Bacteria; phylum Pseudomonadota; class Alphaproteobacteria; order Rhodobacterales; family Rhodobacteraceae; genus Epibacterium; species Epibacterium mobile. The sequence goes on from NZ_LNWY01000006.1 coordinate 301,159, forward strand.
GGAGGTGCCTACTCTGACGAAGCCGCGCGGCTTTTTGCCGAGGCGCGCCAAAGCCCGCCCCCAAAAACCCTGTCGCGCAGCGCCGCTGAAGTACGTTTCGCGCGTGTCGAACCCCGTGTGATGCGTGCGGGACGTGAGACCTGTTTGCGGCTCAAGACCGGTGTAAATTGCAACGTCGATATCGCCATTGATCGCGAGATGGATGAACGCAACGCCTATTTCACCTATCAGAATGGGCAACCTATCATTCGGATCTCCTTGCCGCTTATTCAGGACACCGGAAGCGATGATGAGGTCGCCTTTGTGCTGGCGCATGAATATGGGCACCTGATCGGCAGGCATGTCGAAAAGCAGCAGCAACAAGTGCTCGCTGGCGCGCTCATTGGTGGGGCGCTGGCCGGTATCGTTGGCGACAGTAGTGATGCTGTGGGGATCGGTATGGGCGTTGGCGCCAGCGCGGGTGGGATCGTCTATTCGCAATCGTATGAGTTGGAAAGCGACACGCTTGGAACCCGGATCGCTTATGATGCGGGCTATGATCCGGTCGAGGGCGCAAAGTTTTTTGCCAGGTCAGAAGCGGCCCGCGGGTCGGGGGGCGGCTATTCGATTTGGGGCACCCATCCACCAGATCGCAGGCGCGTAGCGACAGTTCTTGCAACCAAAGCCCAAATCGATGGTCAGGTCGGTCTGCGCAACGCCAACTGAGTTCCCGTCTGGGATCGGCAAAGTTCGAAAGAGAAATCAAAAGGCCCGCTGAAAGCAGCGGGCCTTGCTCTTATCTGCAGCAGGTTGTGCAGCCTATCAGACCTTGAGGTTCGGGATGATCTGCTTTTTGCGCGACATTACGCCGGGCAGCACCACGAGGTCACCCTCAACTGTGGCACCAAAGCTCTTCTCTGCCACGGCTTTCACCAGATCATTTGGCACCAGCAGGGTGGCTTCTTCTTTCAGGATGTCGACCACGAACAGCAGCACCTGATCAACGCCGTCTTCGGCCTGCACGGTTTTGAACGTCTCCATCAAGCTGTCCTTGCGGCCCAGTGGGATTTCCGGTGCGGTGGTTTCCAGCACGGAGACGCGGAATTTGGTGCCGTCGACCTCATATTCCTTGGAGTCCATACGGATCAGCTCGGCGTCGGAAAACGCAGAGACATCGGATTTGGCGGCGAACATCTCTGCTGCGTAGTCAGCAATGTCGAGGCCGAGGTCTATGGCCAGCTTTTCCGCCACGGCACGGTCATGCGGGGTTGTGGTGGGGGAGCGGAACTCCAGCGTGTCCGACAGAATGCAGGTCAGCGCGGCACCTTTGATGTCCTCGGGCATGCGGTCTGCATCGGTGCCCATCAGATCATGCATGATGGTGGCGGTGCAGGCCAGCGGGCGCACGGTGATGTCGATTGGGCCTTTGGTTTCCAGACCGCCGACCAGTTTGTGGTGATCGATGATCGCCCGGATATCGGCAGAGTTGATGGAGGCAGGCAGCTCTGCCGGGTTGTTGGTGTCTACGATCACGACCGGTGCGTCGGCTTCAACGTCGGCGATGATGGCTGGCTTCTCAAAGCCCCAGCGCTTCAGCATGAAGGCGGCTTCGGTGTTGGGTTCGCCCAAGAGGACGGGGGTTGCCGCTTCGCCTTTCACCTCGTTCAGATACCAAGCCCAGACGATGGCGGAGCCGGTGGAATCGGTGTCGGGAGATTTGTGGCCGAAAACTTGAATGGTCATGAATACGATCCTGTCTGACGGGGTCTGTTGCCGCGCCTTATAACAGGGACGCATGGTTTGTCACCCCGCGTCAGTCGCGCCCCCGGTTCCTGCGCAGCGCATGGCTGGGTTCGGTGTTGGAGCGCACGTGCTTGCTGGGAAATGCCTCATATGCCTATCCTGATATGTGGCACTTGCCGTCCCCCTTAGTCGCGGAGATATTTTAAATGACGAGCACATTACAAAACCGAATTGCCAGCGCGGTTCTTCTTCTCTTGGGGGCGACCTCTGTATTGGCGGAGGACAGCAACGACGCGGTAAAGAGCGATGCCTCGCCGCAGCCATTTTATAGTGGCAGTTGGCGCAGCGTGGATGTCGACAAACAGTGGATCATCAATGACATGACTGAGCGCCGCCTGATCAAGATTACATGCGAGGGGATTTCCAACGATCAGGAGTTCCCCAGCTTTCTGCTGGTGACAGAGGCCGGGGAGTACCGCTGGCCGATCAACGAAAGTGGTGCGGCGTTTGTAGAGGCGCGACAACTCGCGCTACGTGAAGCGGGTGCAGGTCAGGTCGTGCAATGCGACTGGGTGGCAATGCGCGATTCTGGTACACCTCTAGATACGGTGCATGTGGATGTACGTCCCAGCGATAACATCCTGCTGGGTGGCTTTGCCAAAGAACGCGAGTTTTCCATCGCGTTTTACAGCACTGCAGGGTGCAGCGATCTGTCGGCGCAGCTCTATGTCGATAATGCGCCCTTGGTTACCGTTGATAATCAACCACAGCTTCTTACCCCCAACGCCAGTTATTTTGGCGCGGGGCAGGTCGTCGAAGCAAAAATTAACGGGCTCTGCGCGCAAAACGCCATCCCGATCCTTGCGTTCTCTCTGGCGGGGCGCTGACCAGGCATGGTCACGGGCGTGATCAGTCTTGTGCAGGCGCCAGTTGATACCCGGCGCGGCGCAACATGTTCAAAAGCCCGGTGTCACCCGCCAAATGTGCAGCCCCCACCGCAACAACAAGACGTGGCTCCTGCCGCGCGGTGAGCCGTTTGACCCAAGCGCGGTTGCGCTTTTCCAGCACAACGCGGTCGAAACTCGCCAAGAGCCGATGCACCTCTCGGCGGGGCACGTCGAGATCGCGGTAGATCATCCAACTCAGCAGGATGCGACCTTCGGTGAGACGACCGTCGAAGAAGGATTCTGACAGGGTAATGTAAAGGTCTTCGTGGCGGGTTTTGCTGCGCAGATCAAAACGCAACATCTTGACCTGATCAGGCAGCGGCATTGACGCGAGCGCCGCCAGCCCAGCCTCCGGGGCTTCTAATCCCAATGTAGGGGTGCCGGCGGTTCGGGCGGTGCGCTCGATGCGGTCGTCCAGCCCCCGCTGGCTGCCAAAGCCGCGCTTGCGGCAGTCGGTGCCCGTGAGGAAATCCGAGAGATACCACGGCTGCATTCTCGCAGCTGCCTCGGGCGCGATCCCAAGCGCCGCGAGGCGCGCGGTCAGAAGCTTCCAGTCGTCTGCGGGCATCATTCGATCAAGTCGCTGACCGGGAGGCAGCAGAAAATACCGGGCAAAAGCGCTTTGGTCACTATCGGCCGCGATCATTTGCGGCTCGGTCACTTCCAGAAAGACCGCGTCCGCCTGACGGATCAAAGGCCGGATGCGCCGCATCATGGATGACATGCGCGCATCGCCGCTGTGTTGGGTGCCGATCACATCGATACGTTGCGCGCCGCGCGTTGCAATCCAGTGATTTCCGAGGGCATAGGGCACTTTGGCCAGATCAGCGTCAAGTCGCGCCCGGGCGCTGTCGGTCAGGTGATCACGCAAATCTATGCCCCCGCACCGGGCGGTGGCGTCCGTTGTGCCAGCTCCAAGAGAGAAGGACGACAGGAGCAATATCACAGCTGCGCTACGCAGCCCTTGTGTCAGCCGCTGAAGCAGATGTTGCTTTCTCAATCGGGCAATCATAGCGGGGCCCTTTCGATCTGGTAGCCTTCGGCCTCCAGCAGGGCTAGCACGCCTTGGTCGCCGGGCAGATGGGCAGCCCCGATTGCAATGACCAATTGCGCACCCTCCGTGGCTTCGATTACGGGAATCCAATCGCGGTTGCGCTGATAAAGGAGCGTTTCCAGTAACTCGTCGAGTTGAGCCTGACGCTCCGCTACAGGTATCTCGCCTTCGGCCGCAAGAAACTGCTTGAGCTGCAACAGGGTGTATTCCTGCACCTCGCCGTCAAAATAGCTCTCTACCATTGTGTAGAAATCATCCGGCCCAACCCCCATCATGGCGATGTAGCTGCGCAGTTCTTCGACTTGTTCCTCCAATGGCGCCGCATCCAACTTTTGAAACAGCCGAAGCGGATCTTCGAGCGACAATGTTGGCACATCCGCCGCTTCGGCAACCTGCATCAACTTTGCATCAAGGCCGTCGGTCACATCTTTTATGGTGCGGGCGCATTGCGGAACCGACAGCGACAAGGACAGAAACCACGGGCGCATCTTTGCGGCCATGAAGGGCGGAATGCCTGCAGCACTGGCTTGAGCCGCGATATGCTGCCAATCTTCTTGTGGCAGCCGGTCAATCAACGTTGGCCCATCGGTGATGAATACCATCGAAGGAGTCTCAGCCAGCGCGCGGTTCAGCCGGGCTTTGTCCTCGCGGTTCACTTCCAAAAGCACGGCATCTGCGTGTTCAATGGCTGGGGTCATATGCGCGACCAAGGCGTCGTGACGGGGGTCATTCAGATGCATGGTACCGATGATATGCAGCCGACGTTCGTCTTTGGTTGCAATCCAGCTCAACCCTTTTGCATAGGGCGTGCGAGCAAGCTCGTCGTGAACCTCGCGAAGCAGTTCGGGCGAAGCAGTCCGGCGCAGATCCGTGCCTGTGCAGGCTGCCTGAAGTGGGTTCGCCATGCTCAGGGGCAGCAGACAGATCGACGCGCTGACCAATAGGCGGCGAACCCTTAGTGCCGTGCGCCACGATTCCAAAGGTCGCGCCAACCAGCCGCCTACGGGACGGAGGCGAGAGAATAATCCAGTCATGACGCACCGCTCGAAATTTTCCTGTTGTGCTACATTGCCATTGCGACCGGGGCGGGGCAAGCATGGCCGTGATGGAACGTGAACAGGATCTATATGCCCCGGTCAAAGCGCTGCTTGAGGCGCAAGGCTACGAGGTGAAGGGCGAGGTTGGGGCTGCCGATGTGGTCGCGATCCGCGGTGGCGAGGCCCCGGTGGTTGTAGAGCTGAAACTGCGCTTTTCGCTCAGCTTGTTCCATCAGGCGATTACGCGACTGGCGGTATCAGATACGGTATACATCGCTGTCCCGCGCCCCACCGGCAAAGTCGCGCGCAGAACTCTCAAAGACAATCTTGCACTTTGCCGCCGTCTGGGGCTGGGGTTGATCACTGTGCGTGCGGATGGTCGTACTGAGGTTCATTGCGATCCCGGACCTTATACGCCGCGCAAATCCAAAGTGAAAATTGCCCGCTTGCTGCGCGAATTTGCGCGCATCCAGGGCGACCCTAATACCGGTGGGGCGACACGCGGCGGGCTGATGACAGGGTATCGTCAGGATGCGCTGACCTGCGCATTGCATCTTTTGGAATACGGCCCGGCTCGCGGCGCGGATATTGTCAAAACCACTGGAATCGCGCGTGCAACGCAAGTGATGTATTCCAATCATTACGGCTGGTTTGAGCGGGTAGAGAAAGGAATTTATGCGCTGACCGATAAGGGGCGAACTGAGCATCAAAACTGGCTCACATCCACACCGCAACCCGCCCAGCCAAAGACGAAATGACCTGAGGGCCTTTTGTTTTTCTTCTAACGAGAAATATCCCGGGGAGTGTGAGGGGCAGCGCCCCTCGCATACGCTAGCCTGGGCTGTCACAAAGAACCGCAAATTTTCTGGTCGCCTCATGTTGACTCGCGATTTCGCTATGCCTAACTATCCCGCAGTTAGCACTCGACTGAGGTGAGTGCTAACGTCTCCGCGGCCCATTCTGGGCGTGGGGAAAGGAAAACACTTTGAGCCTTTTGAGGAGCTGCAAAGATGGCATTGAAACCGCTTCATGACCGTGTGCTGGTTCGCCGTACCGAAAGCGAAGAAAAAACCGCAGGTGGTCTGATCATTCCCGACAGCGCCAAGGAAAAACCGTCCGAGGGCGTTGTTGTCGCGTGTGGCGAAGGTGCACGCAAGGACAGCGGCGAGCTGATCGCGATGGCCGTTAAAGAGGGTGACAAAATCCTTTTCGGCAAATGGTCCGGCACCGAAGTCACCGTCGACGGCGAAGAGCTGCTGATGATGAAAGAAAGCGACATCATGGGTGTGATCGTCTGAGCTCCGCTCCGACACACCCCACATCGCGCAACACTACAGTATTCTCAAGGAGACTGAAAAATGGCTGCTAAGGACGTCAAATTCGACACCGATGCCCGCAACCGTATGCTGAAGGGTGTGAACACCCTCGCAGACGCTGTTAAAGTGACCCTCGGCCCCAAAGGCCGCAACGTGGTTCTGGAAAAATCCTTCGGCGCACCGCGCATCACCAAAGACGGTGTTTCCGTGGCCAAGGAAATCGAACTGGAAGACAAGTTCGAGAACATGGGCGCGCAGATGGTGAAGGAAGTTGCTTCCCGCACCAACGACGAAGCAGGTGACGGCACCACCACCGCGACCGTTCTGGCTCAGTCCATCGTTCGCGAAGGTCTGAAGCAGGTTGCAGCGGGCCTGAACCCGATGGACCTCAAGCGTGGCATCGATCTGGCAACCGACAAAGTTGTCGAAGCGATCAAAGCCATGGCGCGCGAAGTCAAAGACTCCGACGAAGTTGCACAGGTTGGCACCATCTCCGCCAACGGCGAAGCTGAAATCGGCCGTCAGATCGCGGATGCGATGCAGAAAGTCGGCAACGACGGCGTCATCACCGTTGAAGAAAACAAAGGTCTGGAAACCGAGACCGATGTTGTCGAAGGGATGCAGTTCGACCGCGGCTACCTGTCGCCCTACTTCGTGACCAACGCCGACAAGATGACCGCAGAGCTCGAAGACTGCCTCATCCTGCTGCACGAGAAGAAACTCTCCTCCCTGCAGCCGATGGTTCCGCTCCTTGAGCAAGTGATCCAGTCCCAGAAGCCGCTCCTCATCATTGCTGAGGACGTTGAAGGCGAAGCGCTGGCAACTCTGGTTGTGAACAAACTGCGCGGCGGCCTGAAAATCGCAGCTGTCAAAGCACCGGGCTTCGGCGATCGCCGTAAGGCCATGCTGCAGGACATCGCGATCCTGACCGGTGGTCAAGTGATCTCCGAAGACCTCGGCATGAAGCTCGAGTCCGTGACCATGGACATGCTTGGCACCGCCAAGAAAATCCAGATCACCAAAGACGAGACCACCATCGTTGATGGTGCGGGCGAGAAAGCAGAGATCGAAGCACGCGTTGCTCAGATCCGCGCTCAGATCGAAGAAACCACCTCTGACTACGACCGTGAGAAGCTGCAAGAGCGCGTTGCCAAACTGGCCGGCGGTGTTGCTGTGATCCGCGTCGGCGGCATGACCGAAGTGGAAGTCAAAGAGCGCAAAGACCGTGTGGACGATGCTCTGAACGCAACCCGCGCAGCTGTGCAGGAAGGCGTGATCGTCGGCGGTGGTGTTGCTCTGGTTCAGGCCGGCAAATCCCTCGATGGTCTGACCGGTGTGAACGCAGACCAAAACGCAGGTATCGCCATCGTGCGCCGCGCGCTCGAAGCACCGCTGCGTCAGATCGCTGAGAACGCAGGCGTCGACGGCGCTGTGGTTGCAGGCAAGATCCGCGAATCCGAAGACAAGAACTTCGGCTTCAACGCGCAGACCGAAGAATATGGTGACATGTTCTCCTTCGGCGTGATCGATCCGGCCAAAGTGACCCGCACCGCACTGGAAGACGCAGCCTCCATCGCGGGTCTGCTGATCACGACTGAGGCCATGGTTGCAGACAAACCGGCCAAAGAAGGCGCGGCACCTGCAGGTGGCATGCCCGACATGGGCGGCATGGGCGGCATGATGTAAGTCACGCCATCCAGTCTTGGATGATGGCCCCTCGGGGCCGAAAGGGTCGCCTTTGGGCGGCCCTTTTTTGTGTTGCGACGGCCTGAAGTCGCTGTCGCGTCAGCGCAGGAGGTGCAGCTGAGCCAGTGTCTACCGCGTAGCATATGCAGGGCGGCCCACTCGGGGGCGTGACGTGCAAGTATCGCTGCCGCATTGTGGCGATCTGTCCCGGATGCAACTTGCGTTTTTGCCATCGGCAAAGTTGCCGAGCGGCCACAGTGATTGTGTCGGCACAATTTATCGCTACCTGAATTTTGTACCGCCATGTTACGAGACGCCTGTGTTCAACCCAAGGCAGAAGGAGGCACCTATGACCAATTTTGTGATCAAGATGCGCTCTACCGCTGTTTGGGCCGATCAATTTGGTGCAGGCCTATACGTGGGCGGCGCATATATGGGTCGACCAGCAGGCACCTGCTGAACGATCTCATTCGATGGGCTCTGGATTGAGCTGAACACCACTTCCACTTGTTGATAGATCTTTGAAGTTCACTCGCTCATGGCGTGTGCTTGTGATGTTTGTTGTCACAGGTTTGCTCGCACTGAGGGGATTTCAACACCTCCGCCCACTCATCGGGCATCAGTGTATCGATCCATCACTTTTTCAAACTCAACACGATAGGAGCCCCGGTGTGCCGGGGGAGAGTTTTCATGACGCCTAACCCTGTTTTGCCTGATATGGCACCCAACCCAATGCTTGCTCGCCTTGTTGTCGAGGAGCACTTCCGCAGCCTCAGCCTGATACGTCGGTTGGTGCTGGCGGTGCGCATGATCCTGATCACGCGGCCTCCGCGTGCCGGTGTGATCGATGCAAGCCTCAACGCGCATCTTCGCGCGGATATCGGCTTACCATCGACATATGATCGTGCAGATCCGCCGAGATGGTACCCTCCTCCCATTTTCTAAAGTGGCCGGGGCAGAGGTGATCTCTGCCCCGGTGCCGTGGATGATACCAACGGTGAGGCAAAGGGTGGGCTATTGATGCGCAACCAAGCGGAGTGGTCCACAGGTTTGTGTCTGACTGTTCCTTGACAAAGCGGCGCGTGGCGGGCTCGTTGCCCGAGGCCTCTTGAAGGTCTGTGAAACTATTGCGTTGGACATATCCATGCGGCTGATCGCCCTCACAACACTCGTTATGATCGCCTTTGCGGCGAATTCCATTCTGGGACGATGGGCGATTGGACCGGGGCATATGGACGCCACTGGTTTTGGGCTGTTGCGATTGGCGTCCGGGGCGGTGACGCTCTGGGCCTTGTGTCTCGTGCAGGGACAACGCCCGACCGACGGTTGGCGACGATCAATGGCCGGAGGTGCTTCGCTCACTCTTTATATGGTTGGTTTCTCAGTGGCTTATGTCGCGCTGGATGCGGGGCTTGGCGCTTTGGTGCTGTTTGGTGTTGTGCAGGTTTCGATGTTTGGCTGGAGCCTTGTTCAGCGTGAGCCGGTGTCTGCCGCGCAAATGTTTGGTGCCTGTGTCGCACTTGCGGGGCTTGCGTATGTGGTGTGGCCGGGCGGAGAAGCCGCCGCACCGCTTTGGGCTGTCCTGTTGATGGCGGCAGGGGGGCTTGGTTGGGGCATTTACAGTCTGGTCGGACGAGGAACGACAACGCCGCTTGCCTCCAGTGCTGTGAATTTCCTTCTTGCGACTGGAATGATCCTGCCCGTGGTCTGGTTCATGAATGGCGGCGCTGTGGTCACGGCTTTTGGATGTTTGCTCGCGGTGATCTCTGGTGCGGTGACGTCGGGGCTGGGGTACGCTCTGTGGTACCGGGTCTTGCCCCAGATACCCGCCCCTGTGGCTGCCACCGTCCAATTGAGTGTGCCTGTCATTGCCATTTTTGCAGGCGCGGTGATCCTTGGCGAACCCGTGGGTACCCGATTGCTGTTGGGCACGGCTGCTGTGCTAGGGGGGATTGCAGCGGTGATCCTGTGTCCTGCACGCCCACGCAGGAGGGTTCCAGAAGGGTAGGGGCTTTCCTGATCATATGAGAGTGCCTATGTGCTGTGAATGATCAGACAATGCCTTGCTTTTATGCTTCTCAGTCTTGCCTCGCCGCTTTGCGCACAAGAGGCACCTCTACAATCGCATATACCCGAAATCAGTGATGTGGAGGCGCAGAAAGGATGCGTGATCCTGTTGCATGGGCTGGCGCGCACTGAAACCTCTTTTCTGTTGATGGAAGAAGCCCTTGTGGCCCGAGGCTATGAGGTTGTGCGACCGGGTTATCCTTCGACGGAATACACGGTTGAACGCCTTGCGGATGCGGTGCTGCCGCGCGCCTTTGATGCCTGTACACAAGAACCGGTCAATCTGGTCACCCATTCGATGGGCGGTATTCTGGTGCGTTACTGGCTGTCTCATACCCGGCCTGTGACACTTGGTCGTGTAGTGATGCTTGCGCCTCCCAATCAGGGTAGCGAACTGGTCGACGAGATGGGCGATTGGGCGGTTTTTGATCTGATACACGGGCCCGCAGGGCGAGAGCTGGGAACTGGCCCAAACAGCCTGCCGAAACGCTTGCCGCCAGTGGATTATCCGGTTGGCGTGATCGCGGGCAATCAGTCGTTGAACCCTGTTTTCTCTGCGCTGATCCCCGGACCGGACGATGGCAAAGTGTCGGTTGCAAGCACAGCGGTTGATGGGATGAAAAGCCAGTTGGTCCTGCCGGTGACCCATACTTATCTGATGAACAACCCGCGTGTGATTGCACAGGTGGTGCAGTTTATCGAGACCGGGAGTTTTGAGCCTTCGCTTGGCTGGCTCGATGGGGTATTGGGTCGCGATTGGGATGGTGGCCTCAACGGGTTGGACTAGGACATGAGTGGACAAGGAACGGTTGCGCTGCGGTTGGTGGGCGCGGATGTGCTGCGCACAGATGGTTTAGAGCGCGGCGGGGCAATAGGTCTTGCAGATGGTGTCCTGCAAGATGTCCGTGAGGCCAGAGAAATTGATCTCAGCGGTTATCGCATCCTGCCCGGTATTATCGACCTACATGGTGACGGTTTTGAGCGCCACGTGGCTCCGCGTCGCGGCGCAATGAAGCAGATGGCTGAGGGCATCCGCGCGACTGAGGCCGAGCTTGCCGCCAATGGCATCACCACAGGTGTGCTTGCGCAGTTCTACTCTTGGGAAGGGGGCTTGCGCGGACCAGAGTTTGCCGCAGAGGTTTTTGCCGGAATTGCCGAAGTGCGTGAGCATTTGGTCACTGATCTCATTCCGCAATTGCGGTTTGAGATCCACCTGCTTGATGCCTATGCGGATCTACCGGAGCAGATTTCAAAATGGGGTGTGCCCTATGTGGTGTTCAATGATCACCTGCCGCATGATCGGCTTGCAGAGGGAAAAAAGCCCCCACGCCTGACCGGTCAGGCGCTGAAGGCCGGGCGCAACCCGGAAAAGCACTTTCAAATGCTGCTGGACCTGCATGCCGGCAAAGATGACGTGCCTGCCGCTCTGGATGCGCTTTGTAAGGTACTTAACGACAAGGGCGTCCGGATCGGGAGCCATGATGATCACACTGCGGGTGATCGGGCAAATTGGCGCGAGCGGGGCGCACGGATTTCAGAGTTTCCCGAGACCGCTGAGGCCGCCGAAGCGGCGCGGGCTGCGGGGGATCACATTATCCTCGGCTCACCCAATGTGGTGCGTGGAGGCAGTCACAAAGGCAATGCCTCCGCATTGGATCTGATCACCATGGGGCTGTGTGATGCACTCGCGTCAGACTACCACTATCCAAGCCCGCGCCGTGCTACGCTGATGTTGGAAAAGTCGGGGCTTTTGCCTCTGGAACGCGCTTGGGGGCTTGTGTCTTCTGGTCCGGCCCGGGTGCTCGGTCTCAGGGATCGCGGGATACTGGAAGAAAGCAAGCGCGCCGATCTGGTGATCCTTGATGCGCAGGATCAGGTCGCAGCAACCCTCTCGGGCGGACGTGTGAGCTACATGAATGGAGCGATTGCAGCACGTTTCCTGGCCTGAGAGCGCATCCCAATAGGCTTTCATCTTTTCATAAATATCTCGGGGGTTTGGGGGCAGCGCCCCCAGCTCCGACCTGCACCACATGCGCCTGCGGCGGGCAGGGGCGCGCCGCGCGTCAGGCCCTTACGAGCCCTCCTTGCGGCGCAGTCATTCGGCCATATGGCCAAATGACTAGGGCGCTCGTCAGTATCCGTCGCGACCTTCAGTGTGGATTACACGGTTGACATGTCCCATCTTGCGGCCGGGTTTGGCCTCGGCCTTACCATAGAGGTGGATCGCACAATCCGGGTCGCGTGCGAGGTCGGCAATGCGTTCGACGTCTTCACCGATCAAATTCTCCATCACGACATCGGCGTAACGCGCACCATTGCCGATGGTCCAGCCGGTGACTGCCCGAATATGCTGTTCAAACTGGTCGATAGTGCAGCCTTCTTGAGTCCAATGACCGGAGTTATGGACCCGGGGGGCGATCTCATTGACCACCAGCCCATGGCCTGTAACGAAAATCTCGACCCCCAGAACGCCGACATAATCCAGCGCGTTCAGGATTTTACCTGCCATGAGAACCGCGTCCATACTTTGACCGGTCGTAAGGTTCGCAGGAACAGTCGTGGTGCTGAGGATCCCTTCGAGGTGAACATTCTCACCGGGATCATAGCAGGCCACTTTGCCGTTGAGGCTGCGTGCGGCAATGACCGACACCTCATGGCTGAAGGGCACGAACCCCTCAAGCACCGCCGGAGCACCCTGCATCGCGGCCAGTGCCTCAGGGGCTTCTTCGGGGTGCATAATGCGCATCTGACCCTTGCCGTCATAGCCAAAGCGACGGGTTTTCAGGATCGAAGGCGTGCCAACCTGCTCGAGTGCGGCATCCAAGCTGGCAGCGTCATTGACCTCAGCAAAGGGAGCCGTCGCAAGGCCCAGATCTTGAAGAAACATTTTTTCTGTCAGGCGATCTTGCGACACCCGGAGCGCCTCGCGACCTGGGCGGATCGGTTTCAGATCCTCAAGGATATCGAGAGCCGAGGTGGGGATATTTTCAAACTCATAGGTGATCACATCTACCGTTTCGGCAAAGGCCCGCAGCGCAGCTTCGTCCTCGTAGTCTGCAGTGGTCACCTTGTCAGCCACGTGGCCGGCAGGCGGATTGGCAGTAGGTTCAAAAATATGGGTGGTAAAGCCGAGCCGTGAGGCTGCAACAGACAGCATTCGACCAAGCTGGCCACCGCCAAGGATGCCAATAACGGCACCGGGTTCGAGGATTTGGTCGAGATCAGTCATCGGTTGGCTCCTCGGGGATAGATGCGGCAAGGGCATCGCGCCACGTATCAAGGCGGGCTGCTAGTTCTGGATCGCCTGTGGCGAGAATGCCAGCTGCCATCAGTCCTGCATTGGCGGCACCGGCGGCACCGATCGCCATGGTTGCAACCGGAAAACCCTTTGGCATCTGGACGATGGAGTAAAGACTATCCACACCGGAGAGAGCACGGGTTTGCACCGGTACCCCCACCACAGGTACGCGGGTCTTGGACGCCATCATGCCGGGCAAATGCGCCGCACCACCTGCGCCCGCAATAATAACATGCAGGCCGCGATCGGCCGCGGTCTTACCGTAGTCCCACAGCCGATCCGGCGTGCGGTGGGCCGAGACGATGCGCGTCTCATAGGCCACGCCCAACTCGTCAAGGATGTTGGCTGCTTCCTTCATCGTGGGCCAGTCGGACTGGCTCCCCATGATGATCCCTACTTTGATGTCGGCCATATCTCGCCTCTACAGTGGAAGGAGCGCGCACCTTAGCGAAAATGACCAAAATGGCAATGCGTTGCGGCGCGAGATTTGCTGCGGTTGCGAAGAACCCTCCGCCAAACGGTGCCGGGGTTTATCTGTTGTGCGTTGGTGCGGCCCGCCCGGCGGGTCGCGCATATCTCTTTGTTCGCTGCGTGCCGTCTCAATTGTATCGGCACAGCGCTACAGCTTGAGCTTTGCGGGCATGGGTGTTTGCCTGTCGAAAATCACTATCTCGGGACGCAAAAGATGCCAGAATTTCAATTTGACTGGGTCGATGCCTTTACGGACCGCCCCTTTGGTGGCAACGGCTGTGCGGTGGTGCATGGCGGGGCTCATCTCCCCGAGGAGGTTGCCTGCGCTTATGTGCGGGAAACCTCGCTGGTTGAATGTACGTTTACCGGCCCCTCGGACATCGCAGATGTCAAAGTGCGGTATTTCCTCGCGAGCCGGGAGATCCCGTTTGCAGGACATCCTACCATTGCCACGGTTGCAGCGATGCGGGATCGCGGGCTGATCTCGGGGCAGCGGATCACGCTGGAGACAGCTGCAGGAATTGTGCCTGTTGAACTGGACGGTGATCAAATCGTGATGCAGCAGGTTGCCCCGCACTTCGGCCCATGTCCGGACCTTGAACTGGTGGCGGCAGCTATCAATTTACCTGAGGCAGCAATCCTCGGTCAGCCGCAACTGGTGTCAACCGGTCTCCCGTTCTGCATTACGGTACTGAAGGATCAAGACAGCCTGAGGGCGGCGCGTCTGAATGCAGCAGCGATAGCGCCATTGGGCGAGGCTCTGGGCGCGGATGGCCAAGATGTGATGGAACCGTTTCTGGTGACGCTCGAGGGGTTTACGCGCATTGGCGATACATTCTCGCGCTTGCTGATGCTGCCGCCAAGCCCACCTGAGGACCCCTTCACGGGCTCAGCCACTGGCGCGATGGCCGCGTATCTTTGGCGTCACGGCTTGATGACAAAGCCAAGCTTTATTGCCGAGCAGGGGCATCTGATGGGGCGGCCTGGTCAGGCGCATGTATCACTTGTAGGGCGTCCCGATGCGCCAGATGGTATCCGTGTAGGAGGAAAAGGGTTTGTCTTGATGCGCGGCTCAGTAGACCTGCCGGAAGCGCCGCTGGATTAGGGATATGGCATAGTCGTCTGGTTGATCTGCTCCTATGCGGTCCTGCCTCTCAGTTGGGTTGAGCGCGGCACGCGCCCGCAGGGCGCGTGCCGCGCTGGTCGCTTCGGTCTCAGACCGAAGCGAAATATCTTAAACACGCCATTACGAAACTTGGCAGGCTCTAAATGTTCATGTTATGTTCCTATCATCTGGTCACGTATTGGCCAGCGACAGGGAGATGCCATATGATCGAAGGAAGTTGTTGTTGTGGAGTGGTAAAGTTCACTCTGAATGCGCCGCCATCCATGATGGGGACGTGCCATTGCACGCGTTGTCGAAAGCTGGGTGCAAACGTAATGGTCTTTATTCGCCGTGATAGTCTGACATGGCGACAAGGGCGGGATAATATCGCACTCTATGAACCGGAAACGCCGTATAAATACACGCGGTGTTTTTGCAAAACCTGCGGAACATCTCTTGGAGAGATTCTGTCAAACGAAGACAGCTTTCCAATTTCGGCTCAAACACTCGATACCGATCTCGATATCCGTAACCGGTTCCATGAATTCGTTTCAGAGAAACCTTCGTGGTACGAAATTTGTGACACTGCCGAACAGTTTGAAGGGCACCCGGAGATGTCCTAATCTGGCTGGCTGGGGTGGTCTATCTTACATCGTGCTGCATCCTCAGATATCCAGACCATCCGATCCAGCATCCAGAGTTTGCCGAGCATCGCCGCTGCAAGCCCTGTGAATGTCAGGCCGGGTGAGAGCAGGATCAGACCCAGAAGATAGATCAGTCCTCCAGCGCCGCTGATAAACGTAAGCATTCGCACAACAGGGCGATGGTGCTGCAATTCGGGCGCATCCTTCTGACGCAGCCAGATCTGTTCACCGAGCACACCACGCGACATCCAATTGTCGGTGCGCTTGGGCGTGGCAAAAATGCGCGGGTTGAGCCATGTCCAGACAAGAACCAACAGGATAGGACCCAGTGCCCCCCAGCCCAGCCATATGCGACTCCAGACCGCTAAGGCAAAAAGCGGCAGCACGGTCAGACGGCTCCACCCGCTCCATGGGTTGCTATGGCGGACCCAAACTTGTGGCGTCATGCCCATTGCAGCTTCGGTGCGGTGAAAAACATCCTGTTTGGGCATGTTCACGTGCTCCTTCTCGTCCCTGGAATACTAGCGGGCATCACCTGAAAACAAAACGACCCGCCGGTTGGGCGGGTCGTTTAAGAATTTTAGCAAGTGTTGGCCGTGCCTAGCCGACCATGCGGTTGATCAGGATGAACAACACACCAGACAGTGTCGCGGCAGCGGGAACTGTGATCACCCAAGCCGCAATGATGGTCATGAAATGCGAACGGCGCACCAGTTTGCGGCGGCGGCGCTCATCCGCGCCGATCCGGGGCGCATCAGGTGTGATGGTTTTGGTTTTCCGCATGCGGCGCTCAGTGTCCCATTCGCGGAAGAAGCCCACACCAAAGACGCCACCAATCGCGATATGCGTGGAGCTTACCGGCAGGCCGAGCCAGCTTGCCACAATCACCGTAATCGCTGCCGAAAGGGCAACGCAATAGGCACGCATGGGGTTTAGCTTGGTGATCTGACTGCCAACCATACGGATCAGCTTGGGCCCGAACAGGAACAATCCAAAGGAAATCCCAAAAGCCCCGATGATCATGACCCAGAAGGGAATCGAAACGGCATGAGTGAAGTCACCCGAAGTCGATGCCTGCACGATGGCCGCCAGGGGGCCGACCGCATTGGCCACGTCGTTTGCACCATGCGCAAAGCTCAACAGGGCGGCAGAGACGATCAGCGGAATCGAGAACAGGATCTTCAGAGATTTATTCCGGTTCTCAAGACCTTGAGACTGTTTTCGGATGATAGGGATCATAACCAGCCAAATTAAGATGGCGACTGCCACGCCAATCATAAGCGCCTGCGACAGGTCGATTTTGATCAGCTTCTTGAGACCTTTCACCGCGAGATAGGACGCAAACGCGCCGCCCATGATGCCCACCAGAACGGGAACCCAAGTCCGGGCGGCCGCGATCTTATCCTCACGGTAGATGATGCGCGACTTGATGAACCACAGGAATGCGGCTGCGATCAGACCGCCCAGCAGTGGGGAGATGACCCAACTGGCCGCAATCGCACCCATCTTGGCCCAGTTCACAGCAGCAAACCCCGCAGCTGCGATGCCTGCGCCCATCACTCCGCCCACAACCGCGTGGGTGGTCGACACTGGCGCGCCGATCCATGTGGCCAAATTCACCCAAAGTGCCGAAGCCAAAAGAGCGGCAAGCATGGCGGCGATGAACATGGAGGAGGTGGCCATGGTCTCGGGCGAGATGATACCTTTGGCGATGGTAGAAACCACATCACCACCTGCAATCAATGCGCCCGCGCTTTCAAAAATGGCGGCGACAACGATGGCAAAGCCCATCGACATCGCATTGGCGCCCACCGCAGGCCCCATATTGTTGGCAACATCATTCGCCCCGATATTGAGCGCCATATAGGCCCCAAAAGCGGCGGCGATCACGACGATCACCGTGTTGTTGGCATCGCCCAGCATTAGCCCAGTCGCGGCGGCGACGATCAGGATAAACACAAAGGCGATCCCGAGCCCGACGTTGGATCGCCCCACATAGGCCGTTGCCTGTTCCAGCGAGGACAGACGATCAAGGTCGCGGTCCAGGGTTTCAAGGTGACGCGGCTCTAGGTCGTTTTGGGACACCCGTCCTCTCCATTCGTTTTTGCGCGCCGTGTCTGTAACGGTTTTGTAACAGCCGGGCAACGCATATGCCGGGTCGAAGTCTTGTGTGACCGGTGTTTTTCACATTGAGAACCGCCACACCAATGGCTGGGGCTGGTGCCATGTAGCCTCAGTGCATGGCGGAACCCATTGGTGCAGCGCAAAATAAAACCCCCGCAGCCTCAGGGAGGTGCGGGGGCGTGGCAACGCCGGGGCGCTGCGAAATTTATAAACTGGATGTCAGTGAACAGCGACCGGCGCGTAGTCGTGTTGACGGGCCAGTACAAAGGCCATCTTGCGATCCGCAACGAGCGCGAGTTGTTCGCCCGCCTCATCATGTACCGCATATAGCTGCGTACGCCCCGGCACAGAGGCCTGCACATCTTTGGGCAGATCGGCAACTGCGACAGTCTTGACGTAGACGGTGCGCCCGCCAACCTGAGCCATTTCTACAGGTGTCTGCATGATTTACCCCTTTTTGATATTGATGGTTTGCACAACGGTTTCGGGACGCGAGCGGGTCAGATCCACATGGAGCAGACCGTTTTCCATCACGGCTTCGCCAACTTCGACTCCATCGGCCAATACGAACATGCGCTGGAACTGACGCGCGGCGATGCCGCGGTGCAAGAAGATGCGCCCGTCCGAGTCGTCACGCTGACGGCCACGAATCACGAGTTGCCGGTCCTCGACCGTAATCGCCAGATCCTCTTCCGCAAAACCCGCCACAGCGAGCGTGATACGATACGAATGATCGGAGGTCTGTTCGATATTATAGGGAGGGTAGCCTTCATTGCCGGATTTGGCAGAACGCTCCAGCAGGCGTTCCAGTTGCTCGAAGCCCAGCATATGCGGGTATGAGCCCAAGGTAAGTTTCGACACTGTTTTCTCGTCCTTAATTCGAAAGCGACGGTTTCTTGCGGTCCCAATCTGGCAACCGCTATGTTATAGGATATGGGATGTATCTGCCGTTTCACAAGTCCCGGGTTCACCTTTCCCTCCACAGTCGCCCCTAGCGCTGCGATCTGAGGAAGCCTAATATGCGTACTGTTTCACTGTCCTTAACAAGAGTCGCAAATGAACAAGCGGTCTGATCTGGCAATGGCCAACGAAGATGTCCTCCGGGTAGAGCTGGAGGTGTTCCGTAGGGAACATCGCGATCTCGACGAGGCGATTCAGGCGCTCGAAGAGAAGGGCACGGCGGATGCGCTGACGATTCGGCGTCTGAAAAAGCAAAAGCTGGTGCTGAAGGACAAAATCTCGCTGATCGAAGACCGGCTGCTGCCTGATATTATTGCCTGACTGCGACCTCGCTGTTCCAACATAGTTGCAAACATGCGCGGGCAACAAAAAACGGCCCGCACAAAATGGCGGGCCGCTGGTCATAAAGGGTGAGTGATCAGTTTCCGTTGATCAACCCCATGCTTTCGAGCTTCAAAAGTACCTGATGGGCGCAGTTGTCGACCTCGACATTCTCGGTCTCGACGCTCAACTCGGGGTTCTGCGGCACGTCATAGGGGTCAGAGATCCCGGTGAATTCCTTGATTTTGCCTTCACGCGCGAGCTTATACAGACCCTTGCGGTCGCGGCGCTCACATTCCTCGATGGAGGTGGCGACATGGACCTCAACGAAGGCACCGAATTGCTCGATCTCTTCCCGCACATGGCGACGGGTGGCCGCATAGGGGGCGATCGGCGCACAGATGGCGATACCGCCGTTTTTAGTGATCTCAGACGCCACATAGCCGATACGCTTGATGTTGAGATCGCGGTGTTCTTTGGAAAAGCCCAGCTCGGAGCTGAGGTTTTTCCGCACGATATCACCATCCAGAAGCGTCACCGGGCGGCCGCCCATCTCCATCAGCTTGACCATCAAAGCGTTTGCGATGGTGGACTTGCCGGACCCTGAGAAGCCGGTGAAGAAAACGGTGAAGCCCTGCTGCGCGCGTGGTGGCTTGGTCTTGCGCAGTTCTGCCACAACCTCGGGGAAGGAGAACCACTCAGGGATTTCCAGACCCTCAGACAGGCGGCGACGCAGCTCGGTGCCGGAGATGTTGAGGATCGTGACGTTGTCCTTGTCCTCAATCTCGTCGTTGGGCTCGTACTGGGCGCGTTCCTGCACATAGACCATGTGTTTGAAGTCGACCATTTCGATGCCGATTTCTTCCTGATGGGCACGGAACAGATCCTGTGCATCATAAGGGCCATAGAAATCTTCACCGGCGGAGTTTTTGCCGGGGCCTGCATGGTCGCGACCCACGATGAAATGGGTGCAGCCGTGGTTCTTGCGGATGATCCCATGCCACACGGCCTCGCGCGGGCCCGCCATACGCATTGCCAGGTTCAGCAGGCTCATGGAGGTGGTGGCCGCCGGATATTTGTCCAGCACGGCCTCATAGCAGCGCACGCGGGTGAAGTGATCCACATCGCCCGGTTTGGTCATGCCGACCACCGGATGGATCAGCAGGTTGGCCTGCGCTTCGCGCGCTGCGCGGAAGGTCAGTTCCTGGTGGGCGCGGTGCAGCGGGTTGCGGGTCTGGAAGGCCACAACCTTGCGCCAGCCCAGTTTGCGGAAATAAGCGCGCAGCTCGTTCGGGGTGTCGCGGCGAGCGCGGAAATCATAGTGCACCGGCTGCTGGATGCCGGTCACGGGGCCACCGAGGTAGATTTTTCCTGCGGTGTTGTGAAGATAGTTCACTGCCGGGTGCGCGTCATCATCCGCGCCAAAAACCATCTCGGCCTCGCGGGATTTGTTAGGCTCCCAACGGTCGGTAACGGTCATGGTGCCGAGGATTACGCCTTCCTGATCACGAAGGGCGATATCCTGACCGATCTCGATGGAGGCTGCAAAATCTTCGGATACGTCCAAGGTAATTGGCATCGGCCACAATTGGCCATCCGCAAGGCGCATGTTTTCTACAACGCCATTGTAATCCTCTTCGGAGAGGAAGCCCTTGAGCGGGTTGAAACCGCCATTCATCAAAAGTTCTAGGTCGCAAATCTGGCGCGGGGTGAGGTCGTGGCTGGTCAGTTCCGCCGCTTCGACTTTTAGCTTTTGTGCGGAATCATAAGATACATAAAGCTCCGGGATTGGAGCCAGATTACTCGACATGGGCATAAGAAATCTCTCTCGTCTTGCGTCGCTCTCGCAATGGCAGCGCTGGGTTTGGGCAATACTCGTTGAGCGTGACGAATGTCTAGCGGTGCAGGAAAAAAAGGAAAATATGGGCCTATTCTGTCGTGTTTGGGCCGGTGGTTATGGAAATGGGTTGGGATTTAGAACAGCATTCGCGGGGCACTGCAATACGCCGATCAAAGCTACTCATTCAGCTGTGTGAATTTGAACCTAGAATGATTGTCTGAAGGTGAGATGCGCGTTCAAGCGGCAGTGCTCTTACAGCTTTCTCAACCCCTCTCAGTTGAAACTGCTGATACTCTGCTTCTGATTGCGACAAACTGGCGGCCTCAAATACATCCCGCGAGACCAGAAGTTCGACCCCAAGCTCCTTGGTTTTTGCCTCAAGACGGCTGGCGGCATTTACTGTTGCACCGATCAATGTACGGGGGGCATGCCCTGCTGCGCCGATCTCTCCCAGAACAACGGTTCCCGTGTGCAGTCCCATACCGATGCGAATGGGGTCTTCGCCCTCAGAGACCAACAGCCGGTTAAACCGAGCCAATGACGCGCCGATATTTGCGGTGGCGGTCAAAGCGGCCTGTGCTGAGCTCGCGGTGTCATCTGTTTCGAACAAGGCCAATAACCCATCGCCCATGTATTTATCGACCGCGCCCCCGGCTTTGGTGACCTCTGGGACGATTGCGTCAAAGAACCGGTTCAAAAGGAAAACAACATCATACGGCAACAAATCCGCAGATCGCGCGGTAAAGCCGCGAATGTCGAGGAACAAGACCGCGATGGTTTTCTCCTCGCCCTGTGTGGCATGTATCTGGCGGCGCCCCTTGGGGGTGTAGAGACGCTTTACCGTCATTGCCGCGTTTGGTTTGATCTGGCAGGCAAGGCGCATATTGTCGGGCGCTTTGATCGCAGCCAGACTGCGCGCCTCTGCCGCATTTGGAGGCGGAAGCTCATCGCCGCCTGCCAGCACCATCACTCGACATGTCGTGCAACGTCCTTTGCCGCCGCAAAGGGAAGGGTGGGGGATGCCCTTCATTTGGGACATTTCCAAGAGCGTCAGCCCTCTGTCCGCGACAATTTCTGGACCGTTCTCATAGGTGATACGCACGGAACGCGTGCGGCGGATGAGGCGTCTCAAGCCAAAGGTTGCCAATGCCACAAACAACAGGGAGAAAAAGATGCAAACGCCGATATTGGTGACCGTTGCCAGATGTGCAAACCCAGCCGTATCAGGCCAGTTGTAATCCTCCATGATCTGTTGGGCGAAGCCCTGTTCTGCAAAAAATCCCCACATTCGTCGCCCTTCGGTCACCAGCCCGGCAAGCGCAAGGGTGGGCATAAGAACCGCAATACCGATCATGTAGGGAACCAGTGGCCCCCACCAACGGGTCAGGCGCAGCCACATATGGATACCAATGCATCCATGTATCCATACCGCCAGCAGCAGCAGATACTGATGTAAGGCTTCGGGGCCGGACCACAGCATCAACACAACGGAGGACATTTCGTCCTCATACCCCTGAACTCGGGCCGCGTAATTGGTGTGTACGATATGCTGGATCAGTTGCAGTGGGATCAGCACACCGAGGAGCAATTGCAGCCACTGTGTGAAGGCCATCCGCAAAGTGCGCCGCATCGCAACCTGCCAAAGCGCTAGACCCGCATGTACCAAGAGAGACCCGTAAAGGAGCACTTGACCGGGGGGGCTTTTGCTAATGGGTTCGCGAACCTCTTGCACTGCTTCCATCAAATCGGGCGAAACGAGGCCCGCCGCGACATTCAAGAAGTGAAAGAAGGCAAAGGTGAACAGCACAAGGCCGGAGATAAGCCGGCTGCGGTGGACCCAGTTTCCCTGCCAAAGTGCTTGTGTCACGCTTGATATGCCTCACGTCCGCGTTTCAGTGCCGTTATCTGCCATCTAAAGGTAAAACCCTCCTTGTGGCCCTCGCTATTCTTCTAGACGAGGTTCGGTGGCTCTTGGCCAAGGTTGGCAGGTGTTAATGCGACCCGAAAAGATGTCCGCGCTGAAAAATACAGCATGTGTCAAATCGGGTCGGGAGCGAGAGGAATATAGAATTCCATCTGCATTATGTGCGCGGGCTTGATCGCTAAAAGCCCAAGTTGGCGATGGCTGCCCGCTTTCGTGAACATCTTGCCACACCATCGAGGCGTCATTGTTGTGCGTGACATCCAGTAAGCTGGCATTGCGCACATCTAGCGCGAGGATCACCCGAGCGGGATCACGGGCGGTGACATATCGTTTGATCGCGACGCCACAGCCTTCTGCGGTGAGGGACGTGTATATCGCAAACTGACCAGAGTGGTGGAACCGCCCGGCAGGCGCGCGGGCGGCTTCAAATGGAGCGTTAGACTGGTCCGCGAACAAGATCCTCCAGACGGTGCCGGAGAATCTTACCAGTTCACTCCTGCTCGGCAAGGAAGCGTTCTGCATCAAGCGCGGCCATGCAGCCCATACCGGCAGAGGTGACAGCCTGACGGTATTTGTGGTCAGTCAGATCGCCTGCTGCAAAGATACCGGGGATTGAGGTCTCAGTCGTGCCGGGTTTTACCTTCACATAGCCGCCGTTATGGGTCTCCAGCACATCTTTGACCAACTCGGTTGCAGGGGCGTGACCGATGGCGACGAACACACCCTTGGCCGGGATCTCGGTGATCTCGCCGGTCTTGGTGTGTTTCACCCGCACGGCCTCAACGCCCAAGGGCGCATCGGTGCCGACCACTTCATCGAGTTCGTGGAACCACAGCGGCTCGATCTTTTCGTTTTTCATCAGCCGGTCGATCAGGATCTTTTCGGCGCGCAGCTCGTCGCGACGGTGGATCAGGGTGACCTTGGAGGCAAAGTTGATGAGGAACAGCGCTTCCTCGACGGCGGTGTTGCCGCCACCGATCACCACGATCTCCTGACCGCGATAGAAAAACCCGTCGCAGGTGGCGCAGGCGGAAACGCCAAAGCCCTTGAACTTCTCTTCCGAGGGTAGACCCAGCCATTTGGCGCGCGCGCCGGTGGCGAGGATCACTGCATCCGCGGTATAAGTGGTGCCGCTGTCACCCTTGGCCACAAACGGGCGGCTGGACGTGTCGAGTGAGGTGATGATGTCACCGATGATCTCGGTGCCCATGGCGCGGGCGTGGGATTCCATGTTGATCATGAGATCAGGACCCTGGATCTCGGTGTGACCGGGCCAGTTCTCCACCTCTGTGGTGGTGGTCAGCTGGCCGCCCGGCTCGATGCCCTGCACAAGGATCGGTTCCAGCATCGCGCGGCTGGCATATACGGCGGCCGTGTAGCCTGCTGGGCCGGAGCCGATGATAAGAACCTTTGTGTGGCGCGTTTCGCTCATGGTTTTTCCCCAGATGATTTGTGCTTGCGGTCTTGCCGCCGTCGGAGACTGCATATAACTGCGACGCGAGCATGCTTAAAGACCTTCGTTCGTTCTCGTCACAGGTGCGAGCGCGCTGAGGTGTGAATGGACACGCCCAAGCAGAGCGAAGCGCGCTACAAGAATGTTGCCAGTTTGTGAAATAATGTTGCGTGACAGCCCGTCTCTGCTATAAGAAACGCAATTTTCAGGAGAAAGCCACCCAATGGTCACCACACGTCTGGACCCGATTGACCGGAAGATTCTGTCGGAGCTGCAGGCCGATGGCCGGATGACGAATGTCGAACTGGCCAAGCGCGTCGGGATTTCTGCGCCGCCCTGTTTGCGCCGCGTACGCGCGCTTGAAGAAGCGGGATTGATCCGCGGCTATCATGCAGAAGTGAATGACCGTGAACTGGGCTTTGAGGTGCAGGTCTTTGCGATGGTCGGGCTGGAAAGCCAGGCCGAAGCTGAACTGAGCGCGTTTGAGGAAAAATGCCGCAGCTGGCCCTTGGTGCGCGAGTGTCACATGCTGAATGGCGAGGTCGATTTCATCCTGAAATGCGTGGCGCCAGACCTGTCGACGTTCCAAAGCTTTCTCACCAGCGATTTGCTGACCACGCCAAATGTGGCCAGTGTCAAAACATCGCTTGTCATCCGGGGCGCCAAGGATGAACCGGGTGTGCCGTTTGATGTGCTCGAAGAGCGGTTGTCGCGCGAAGCCTGAACAAGCCTCGCCGTAGCATTAGAACCCGTGATCAGGCCTGCGTCGTGCGGGCCCGATCAAAGGCAAGTGCACCGAAATCGGAGATCTTGTCCGCGTGCGGGAACATGTTCAAGAACAACGTCTTGATCGGATAGCTCACCAGCTTTAGCGCATCTGGGCCGGGATGGTAGGTTTCAAACTCAAGCCCGCCAACCTTGATAACCGCATGTTGCGCAACGCAGAGATGATACATGTCCACCGGTGCGGGGGGCGTGGTCTCGACGATGTTCATACCATCTATGAATTCCACCACCGGCGTCAGCAGGGGGCTATCGCCTTCGGCGTGCCGCAGGTGAATCGGCGTGCGCAAGAGTCGTGCCGAAGGCCCTGTCACCACACATGACATTGGTTTCTCCATGCCAAGACTGTCGGCCATGAAGCTGGTCAGCGAAAGCTGCGCCCCGGTGGCGGCCTTATGGCCGGGCACCATTGTGGTCATGCCCTTCCAGATCAATGGCTGGTAGCTGCCGTCCCGCGTCAGCACGCGGTCACCGGGATAGAGATCCTCAATTGCGACCGGGCCAAAGTCAGTTTCAATCAGTGAGCCACGTGTGAAAGCTGTAAAGGCTTGCTCAAACAGGGGCAGGGCCGGAGCAATGTGCCGGGTCTCAGCCGGGTTACCGTTTGGCAAAAGGCTTGCAACCTCATAGCGGCGTAGCTGTGGCTTGGACCCACCGGGCAACGCCTGAGCCTGCGGCATCAGTGGCTTGACTTTGGCTATGTTGGCGGCAGCGCGCTCTAATGACTGAGGTAAGGTCAAATTACCGGTCCTCTTTACTCTTGGCATGCGCTTCGGCCCCCACCGATGCACATACGCGTGACTTTATGCCCAATCTCGCGCCCTATCAGGATCTATTCCGATACGTGCAACCCGCAGAAAGTTGGACACGCGCATTTCAGATGCCTTAGCCAGAGGTTGGCTGGACTGGGTTATGAATCCTGCAGGGGAATCCCACAGGGATGCCGGATTCTCCGGCGGCCGCTCAAGACACGGTCTGAGACCGGTCAGGCGGATTTGGCGACAGAAACAGCCTTAATCGTTGCCTTCTGGCGCCGGGCAATCATGGCCTTGCGCGTTGCGCCGCGTGTCCATGGCATTTTCACATCCTGAGATTTGGAAGTCGAAACGATGGATTTCACGAAGCGTGATTGCGCGGGCATTCTTTGTCTCCTGTCCACCTGAGGCGGTGGTTGAATTCTTTCATGGAGACTGTTTTCGACGAACATTGAGGTCTGAATATGACCGATACATGGAAAGACGCGGAGCGGTCGGTATCAAAAGTATAGGAGCGGCAAGAGAATCTACGGGTTTGATTTTCATGCGTAAAAGGTGCTGGATGACGCAGGGGAAGGGGCGCTGGCGTGCAAACACACGTGGATTGTGGCGCAGTCAGGTGTGATTTGCCACAAATTGAATGGAATTTGCGCGCGTTTCAGACCTACAGGCGAATACAGGAAATCAACCGTCCGTAGTCCGCATCTTTTGCGTGCGTTGCGCGACGGTATGAATAAAAGCGCTCCGGGTCTGAATAAGTGCAGTGTCGCGTCCACTCACAGGCGTCGACCCCGGCACCGCGCAGCTTGGCGAGCCCAAGGCCCGGAAGGTCAAAGAGCATTCGATCGCCCTCGCCTTGGGCAAAGAAGCGGGCGTTTGCCTGATCCTGCGCTAGGAAGTCCTCGAAAAACTCTGGTCCGACTTCATACGCACGCTGAGAGATGGTCGGACCGATCACGGCGCGTATGCCGTCTCGTGTCGCGCCCAATGTGAGCATTGCGTCGACCGTGGCCTCTAGCACGCCATCGAGAGTACCACGCCAGCCTGCATGTGCAGCCCCAATCACTCCGGCTGAAGCGTCGGCAAAAAGCACAGGCTGACAGTCCGCCGTTAAGACAGAAAGCACCACATCCGGGTTCGTGGTCACCATTGCATCAACTTTGGGTCTTGGCGCGTCAGGATCTGTGGGCAGGGCATCAATCACAGCCACATCTGCCGAATGGACCTGATGCATACCCAAGAGCGCCCCAGTTGGCGCCCCCATCGCATCCGCAACACGGGCCCGGTTTAGCATGACAGCCTCGCGCTGGTCAGATGACCCAACCCCGCAGTTGAGACCCTCAAACACCCCCGAAGACGCCCCGCCTTTGCGGGTAAAAAAGCCGTGCGCAACGGGAGACAATAGAGCGGATTTGACGGATTCGAGTGTCATTTTTCCAGTCCTGCGGGGGGAGGGGATTGAGTGGGATAGAGGCCGAGCACTTTGAACAGGTTTCCCATTTCCTCCGGGTGCGTCAACCGTCGATGTGCAGAAACAATCTGGTCGAGCGGCGCGCCTTCTAGCCCGCTCGCGAGCGAGCGCGCACGCTCGGTGATGCCGAGCCGCTCCAGAAACACCCCCTGTGGTGTCAGGCGTGTGTGGGCACATCCCGAGATCCGTGCGGCATTACATATCGCTTCGAAATCTACATGTGCTGTCAGATCGGCTTGACCGGGGTCTTGCAGCGGGTCAGTGGGTGCGTGGGCGCGCAACGCCTGTAACGTGTCACCAAGTGAGCGCCAGTCACCGTAATCGACCACTAGGGCTGCGCCACCATGGTCGGCTATGCGCTGGGCGATGGCTTCGGTCACGACCGCGGCAATTTCGCAATGTTCAACCAGATCACCGTGTTTGGTGTCCTCGATCCGATGGGCAAGGGCAGGCTGCGGCGCGGCTGCACCAAGCCCAAGGGCCAAGGCGCTGGCATCATCAGTCAGCCCCACCCGCCGTTCGCGCCATTGGGTCTCGTCGCGCTGAAACTGTCGGATTGGCAATGCGTCGAAGAACTCATTGGCCACCAGAAAAAGTGGCTGTTGCGGCAGATCCTCAACCGATGGCAGCCAGCGCGGCGCGTAAGGCGCAAGCGCGATCTCTTGGAGGTTGCGCAGGCGCGGAGAGGCCTCAATGAGCGTCAGATCCATGGCGTCGTGAAAACCCGGCACCGCGCGTGTTGCACGCAGCATATCTGCCATCAGTGTTCCGCGACCGGGACCAAGCTCCGCCAGTGTAAATGGCGCTGGGCTACCCTGATCAAGCCACGCCTGAACCAGCGCGAGACCCAATAGTTCGCCAAACATCTGACTGATTTCCGGCGCAGTGATGAAGTCACCTTCCGCACCGATTGCGGTGGCCGTCGTGTAATACCCGTGCTCGGGGTGGAGCAGGCATTCAGACATATACTCAGCCACGCTCATCGGGCCGTCGAGATGAATGCGGCGGCGCAGTGTGTCCATGAGGCTCATGCGCGGGACTCTGTCGTGGCCGCGTGGCGTGCACGTAGGATGAACCAAAGACCCAGAGCAATCATCGGCACTGAGAGAGCCTGACCCTGAGTGAGCCCGTAGCCGCCGATCTGCCACGCCAGACCCAGAGGGTTACCGTCAGAGATGAACTGCGCGTCAGGTTGGCGAAAAAACTCAACAATGAACCGTGCGATACCGTACCCTGCAAGGAAGGTGCCAAGAATGCGGCCCGGCGCATGAAACGCGTTGCGGCGATAGACCATCCAAAGGATGAGTGCGCCGAGGATCAGCCCTTCCATCGCGGCTTCATAGAGCTGGCTGGGGTGGCGTGCGCAGATTTCGCCCAAGGCTTGGCCGCAGTCCTGTGCAGCGCGCCCCGGGAAGGCCACACCCCATGGCAAATCAGTGGCGCGGCCCCAGAGTTCGGCATTGACGAAGTTTGCAAGCCGCCCAAGCAGCAAGCCCGGCGCAACGGTGTGGGCGACCAGATCGGCAATTTGCAGTTTGTCGATATTCTGCGCGCGGGCATAGAGCCATGTGGCCACCACAACTCCCAGAAGACCGCCATGAAAGGCCATGCCGCCTTCCCAGATGCGTAGGATCTGTGCGGGATTTTCTAGATAGACAGAGGGCTGATAGAACAGGACATACCCGAGGCGGCCACCAAGGATCACACTGAGGATAATCCAGGTCATCAGGTCCTCGACCTGACGGGGCGTCATCGGCGCCGCTTCATTGGGCCAAAGTGCAGGGCGTTTGACGGCGCGCGCAGCCAGATGCCACGCGATCAGGATGCCTGCGATATAGGCCAGCGCATACCAGCGCAGCGCAAATTCCGTCCCGAATAGGGAGATGGAAAATATCTCCGGCGACAGGTTTGGGAATTGGATCATTTCTGCCAGCATGGGGTCCTCTGTGCCTCTTTGGGGCAAGTCCTGTCAACGGCTTGCCGTTTGCGCCTCAAGTGCCCATATAGGGGGTAAGCCTCACGTAGGTAAGACATGAACCGGGAGATGGCCATGCAGACCCGCAACAAGATTATGGATGATATTTCGCAATTGATGACCAATGCCATGGGCGTGGCGCAAGGCGCGAAGGATGAAGCCGAAACAGCGATGAAAAGCATGATTGATCGCTGGCTCGCGGATCGCGATTTTGTGACCCGTGAGGAGTTCGATGCGGTGCGTGCCATGGCACAAAAGGCCCGCGAAGAAAACGAGACGCTGAAAGCCCGTCTGGACGCGCTGGAAGCCAAGTCAAACTAAGGCTGATTTCGCGCGCCGTACAGGCACTGGCGGTGTCAGTGTTTTGAATGCGTGCGCTGCTCAATGGGAAAAGGGATGCGTTCACGCATCCCTTTTTCAGTTTGAGCCACTGTCGGAGACTGCGCTCCGACAGTGGCGCTGACGCCCGGGGCCGTTGGACTGACCCAATAGTGAGCTGGGAGAGATCTCCGGCTCCCGTCGCAAGATTCGAATGGTTAACGGCGCAAAGAGTGAAATCTCGTGAGACCAGGCGATGGGTCTGGCCCGCCAGCTCCTATCCCGGGCCGCCAGTGTAAGCGGTTCGGGTAACGCTCTTATGTCAGCTTAACGCAACAACGATATTTTGCACGTTTTTTCCAGTCATCCACAACTTATTGCAGTTGTCCCCAAATAAAGGGTTGCCAGATGCGGACGGCAGGATCACCATATTTAGTAGGGAACGGGGGAACTCGCCCCGTCCTTAGATCAGACAGCTAGCATTAGGGGCGCATCGGGGCTCCGTAAGCTAGAGACCAGAGAGGTGGCATCATGGCACTTTCCGAGCACGAGCTGCAGGACGACCTTCACCCCATCGATATCGTCGAGAACCTCGCCTCCCATCATGACTGGGATTTCGACCGGATCGCCGACGACCAGATCGCGATGGCGGTCGAAGGGCAGTGGCGCACTTACTCGTTGACCCTTGCTTGGTCTGATTACGACGAGACCCTGCGCTTGGTGTGTAGCTTTGAGATGGAGCCGCCAGAGGCGAAAGTGCCGCAGCTTTATGAGCTGATCAATCACATGAATGATCAGTGCTGGGCCGGGGCGTTCAGCTACTGGCCGGAACATAAGCTGATGCTGTATCGCTATGGGCTGGTGCTTTCGGGCGGGCAGATGGCCACTCCGGAACAGGTGGATGCCATTGTGCAGGCCGCTGTCAGCAATTGCGAGCGCTACTACCCTGCAATCCAGTTGATGGTATGGGGCGAGCGTCCCGCGAAAGAAGCGATGCAGGTCGCCATTGCAGAGGCCTACGGCCGGGCGTAAGTCTTACCCCCATCGACCGGTCGCAGACTGGCAGCAACCAACAGGACAGATGGGGGATATCATGGATATAGAACAGATCGCAGCGCGAGGGCTGGTTCTTTTGGGCTGCGGTAAGATGGGGTCGGCCATGCTGAAGGGCTGGCTGGAACGAGGACTGCCACGCGAAGCGGTCTTTGTAATGGACCCCAATCCCTCCGAGTGGTTGAAAGGAACCGGTGTTCATATCAACGCCGAGGTGCCAGAGCAGCCTGCGATTGTGCTGGTTGCCGTGAAACCGCAGGTCATGGGGGCGGCGCTGCCGTCTGCGAAATCCTATGGCGGTGGTGGGACGCAGTTTATCTCTGTGGCGGCAGGCACGTCGATTGCAACCTTTGAAACGATGCTCGGGGAGGGAACGCCGATTGTCCGCGCCATGCCCAACACACCCGCGGCGGTCGGTCGCGGGATTACGGCTTTGATCGGAAACGCGCATGTGGATGAGACGAAGTTGGCTCAGGCCGAGGCTTTGCTGCAAGCTGTGGGGCAGACTGTGCGTCTTGAGCATGAGGGTCAAATGGATGCAGTGACCGGCGTCAGTGGCTCTGGGCCTGCCTATGTGTTTCATATGATTGAGACATTGGCAGCAGCAGGTGTGGCGCGGGGGCTCTCTGAGGAGCTTGCGATGCAATTGGCAAAAGCGACGGTTGCGGGCGCGGGCGCGCTTGCGGAGGCCGCAGATGAGGACCCAAGCCAGCTGCGGGTCAATGTGACCAGCCCGAATGGGACCACGCAGGCGGCGCTCGAGGTTTTGATGGATGAAAACACAGGCTTCCCGCCGCTGCTCAAGCGCGCGGTTGAGGCTGCCGCGAAGCGTTCGGAGGAATTGTCCCGTGGCTGAGATTTCTTTTGATGACTTTCTCAAGGTCGATGTGCGTGTGGGCACGGTGGTGCGGGCAGAACCCTATCCGGAGGCCCGCAGGCCTGCGATCAAGATGTGGATCGATTTTGGCGATGAGATTGGCGAGCGAAAATCCTCGGCTCAAGTGACGGCGCATTACACGCCCGAGGCTTTGGTCGGAAAACAGGTGATGGCAGTGGTGAACTTCCCACCACGCCAGATCGGAAAATTCATGTCAGAGGTTCTCGTGCTGGGTCTGCCGGATGAGAGTGGCGAGATCGTATTGATCGGCCCGGATGGTGATGTTCCGGTTGATGTGCCAACCGGTGGGCGGATGCACTGATGGGCACGCATGCAAATGGACGTGTTCTGATCGCGCGGCCGATGACCTCAGCTGTTGAAGCGCGCGCACGGTCAGAATTTGATGTGGAGTTCCGCCAGAGCACACAACCGATGAGCCGTGAGGAGATGATTGCGAGCCTTCGAGATTTCGACGTGGTGGTGCCGACATTGGGGGATGCCTTTAGCGCTGCGATATTTGCAGAGGTTCCAAAACCGCGTTGCCGGTTGCTGGCAAACTTCGGGGTTGGTTTTAATCACATCGACGCGGTTGCGGCACGTGCGGCTGGGATCGAAGTGAGCAACACGCCCGGTGCGGTTACGGATGCCACGGCGGATATTGCCCTGACGCTAATGCTGATGACCGCCCGCCGCGCTGCCGAGGGAGAGCGGTTGGTGCGGTCTGGCCAGTGGCAGGGCTGGCACCCGACGCAGATGTTGGGTCTGCACCTGTCTGGTAAACGGCTTGGGGTCGTTGGATTGGGGCGGATAGGTAATGCGATCGCGCGCCGGGCACATTTCGGCTTTGGGATGGAGATTTCCTATCTGGCACGCAGCGATAAAACGACGGATTACCCGGCTGTTCGTGCGGAAAGCCTGATCGCCTTGGCGGCGTCAATTGATATGTTGGTGGTGGCCGTTCCCGGTGGTGCAGGAACGCATCATTTGATCAACGCAGAGGTGTTGAGTGCGATGCGCTCTCATGCGCATTTGGTCAATATTGCCCGTGGGGAAGTGGTGGATGAAGCGGCACTGATTGCTGCGCTACAAACCGGTCAGATCGCTGGGGCGGGTCTTGATGTCTATGAGTTTGAGCCCCACGTGCCGCAAGCATTGCGGGCCTTGGAAAATGTCACCTTGCTGCCGCATCTGGGCACCGCGACAGAAGAGGTGCGCAGTGCCATGGGGCATATGGCGCTGGACAATGTCGCAGCCGCCCTGCGGGGAGAGGCTGTTCCCAATCCGGTTTGAATCTGTTGTCCTGACGCCTGTCACATGAGGGGCGCTGCCCCTCTGGGCCCTATGGGGCCCATTCACCCCGGGATATTTTGGGTTAGAAGAATGGCCTAGCTGCCGTCTGATGACGCTGGGAGATCGCCCATTGCAGCGCGCCAGTGGCGGCGGCAGAGTGAGACGTAGGTTTCATTGCCGCCGATCTGAACCTGATCGCCTTCGGTCAACACATTGCCCTGATCGTCTTGGCGGACCACCATCGTGGCTTTCTTTCCGCAATGACAAATGGTGCGGACTTCTCGCATTTCGTCCGCCAGCGCCAGCAGGGTGGCGGAACCGGGAAAGAGGTTGCCTTGAAAATCGACCCTGAGACCAAAAGCCAGCACCGGAACACGCAGATCATCTACCACACGGGCCAGTTGCCAGACCTGTTCGCGGGTCAGGAACTGGGCCTCATCGACAAAAATCGCAGCAACGGATCCCTGTTTCAGGCGGTTCGCGATTTTCTCAAACAGGTTGTCTTCTGCGGCGAAGATGTCCGCCTCGGCGCTGATGCCGATACGAGATGCAATCCGACCGGTGCCCGCGCGGTCATCGACGCGCGCGGTGAGCAGGTAGGTCTGCATTTTGTTTTCGCGATAGTTGTGAGACGCCTGCAGCAGAACCGTGGATTTGCCCGCATTCATCGTGGAATAGTTAAAATAGAGCTTGGCCATGGGCAGGGTCTAACCGCATCGCAAGCTTTAGAAAAGATGAAAGCTCTGATGTGCTGGGCCGTTGCTGGGCGAGGGGGCGTTGCCGCAACGTCATCGCGCCGGTTGCAGTGCTCGGTTCGGTCAAAAAACGCATTGAGGAGCAGAGTGTGACCTTAATGTGGTCACGCAATTATCACATATTCGTGTGGTGTGACGCCCCCAAAGGATAGAGTGCAGTCCAGAACGCCAAGCGCTTAATACTGAAATGCTTTTTGTCCTTTGGGGGACATCAGATCGGGCAGACCAATTGCCTCTTTAAAAAGACCGATCACTCACTCACAGGGCCGGCCCTTTAGATCCAGCGTGACCGATACACACACTCACACCACTCTTGAAAATCAAGCCGTCACGCCGGGTCTGGCAAAGATATGGCAATTCGGGTAAGCAAACTTAATGGGAAATTAATCGCGAGGTTCCCCGATGCGTATGCGCGGGGACATCCACTTGGGTAAAAGAGCATTATGGCGGATATCGGGACGTATCTGAAGAAGCATACCGAAGCACTTGTGAAGGATGTGGGGATCGAGGCCGCCTGCCAGATCACCGGAAAATCAAAAGCCACATTAGGGCGCTATTATTCTGAGAATTCGGAGCATGCCGACAGGTTCATCCCGGTCGATGCAGTTGCAAAACTCGAAGGGGCTGCGTCATTTCCGCATGTCACTTCTGCGCTTGCGGATCTGAAAAATATCACGCTGTCATACGCGTCTGGTGAGAAGGGTGCCGTGTCACGCCCCGGCGGTGTAAACACAGATGTTATCGCATTGAGCCGACGTTTTGCGCAGCTGATGAGCGAGTATCAAGATGCGATCGCGGATGGCATTATTACTGTGAACGAGGCCAAACGCCTGTTGAAGGAAACGGTTTTGTTGCAGCAGGTGCTTTTGGATATGAAGCTGCATCTGGAAGAAGAGAGTGGCTGAAACGGCTGGTCTCATGCCTGTGGACCTCGATGATCTACCAGAAATCGTAGACGGTGCGTTGCATCCTATTGATGTAGATTTGTTGGCTGCACCTGACGACCCGCGTCATCCGCCGCGCATTCTGCTGCTTTATGGCTCACTGCGCGAGGTTAGTTATTCGCGAAAGGCAGCTGAGGAGGCCGCGCGCGTGCTGCGGGCCTTAGGCTGTGAAACACGGGCTTTCGACCCTTCTGGTTTGCCGTTGGTTGATGACGAAGGCGCGGGAGACCATCCCAAGGTCCAGGAATTGCGCAGTCTTGCGCTTTGGTCCGAAGGGATGGTCTGGTCCAGTCCAGAGCGTCACGGCGCGATGACAGGGATCATGAAGCTGCAGATTGACTGGTTGCCTCTTGCTCCATTGGGCGGCATTCGACCAACGCAGGGCAAGACGCTTGCGGTGATGCAGGTTTGTGGCGGCTCGCAGAGTTTCAACGCGGTCAATCAGATGCGCATTCTGGGCCGCTGGATGCGCATGGTCACGATCCCCAACCAATCGTCCATACCCAAGGCCTGGCTTGAGTTTGCCGAGGGGGATCGGCTGCCTGAGGGGGCCTATTACCGCCGGATCGTTGATGTGATGGAGGAGTTGGTGAAATTCACGTGGCTCACACGTGGACGCAGCGCTTATCTGACGGATCGCTATTCCGAGCGTGTGGAGACTGTTGAGGCCGTTCACGCACGTGTGTCGAAGACCAGCTGAGGCACATTAAGAGCCTGATGTGATTAAGCGGTGCGCGCCCTGACCGGGCGCGCGCTTTTTTGTTGGGGAGTGGCGTCAGGATTTGCGGCGCAGAAGGACAGAGCCGACAGAATACCCTGCGCCGAAAGAGCAGATCAGGCCGGTCTCACCATCCACCAATTCGTCCGAATATTGCGAGAAGGCGATGATTGATCCAGCAGATGAGGTATTCGCATAGTCTTGCAGGATGTTGGGTTGCTCTTTTGGTTCTGGGGTGCGTCCCAAAACCTTTTTGCCAATGAAATCATTCATGGTTTTATTGGCTTGGTGCAGCCAAAGGCGTTTGAGATCCGTGGCTTCCACACCTTCTGCCGCCATATGGTCGGCGATGTGCTGGCTGACCATGGGCAACACTTCCTTAAACACTTTGCGACCGTTTTGCATGAATTGCATATCACGACGGTCGGCCACCCCATCCGGGCGGGAGCGGCGCAAATAGCCGTTGTTGTTGCGGATGTTGTTGGAAAACTCGGTGGCGCAGCGCGTTGAGAGGATCTCGAAATGCGCGCCAGTGGCGTCTTGGCTCCGCTCAATCAGCGTCGCGGTGGCCACATCACCAAAGATAAAGTGGCAATCTCGGTCGCGCCATTCCAGGTGCCCAGAGCAGATTTCTGGGTTTACGACCAATGCCGCGCGGATGGAGCCGGAGCGGATCATATCCGCGGCAGCCTGAATGCCAAAGGTTGCTGAGGAACAAGCGACATTCATATCAAATGCAAAGCCGTTGATACCCAACAGCTGTTGGATCTCAATGGCGACGGCGGGATAGGCGCGCTCCATATTGGAAGCTGCGCAAATCACCAGATCGATGTCTGCGGCAGTCTTCCCGGCCTGCGCCAGCGCTTTTTGGGCGGCATCAACGGCCATTTCCGCCATGATGCCAGGCTCGTCATCGCTGCGCTGTCGCAACTGCGGGTGCATGATTTCAGGGTCAAGCACACCGGTTTTATCCATGACAAAGCGGTTCTCGATACCGGAGGCTTTGAGGATAAACTCCTCGGAAGAATACTGGAGGGGCTCGCGTTCACCGGCGGCGATGGCCTCGGCATGCTTTGCGTTCTGCAGGTCCACATAGGCGTTGAAGGCCTTGACCAGTTCTGCGTTGGTGATGCGTTCGGATGGGGTGTAGACCCCGGTGCCGGTAATGGCAGCTGTGTACATTTTAACGTCCCAGGTCGCGGGCCCACTGTTCGGGCCTTGTCTCAAGGTGGCGCATATAGGGCCCGTTTCAACACTCAAGGTCAAGGGCAGCATCGTAACCTGGCCTGCATGCCCTTGGGGCAGTTGGATGTGTTTTTGAGGAAATTTCCGCGAAAAACCGGACATGTACCTTTAAATACTTCACGCGGTGAACTATTTGGCGTGCAGGAGTCGAGATATGACCACTGAACATTCAGATATTTGGGAACTTTACACGCCGGAAGTGCAGGCCATGATGGGGGTCTTTGCACTGCACTGGCAGTTGGAGCAACGTCTGAATGATGTCTGTCTTGAGGGGCAGCTGGGGCGCTCTGAGCACCAGTTGCTGCTTATCCTCGCGCGGCCTCGCCGCATGGGGGAACTGGCACGGCTGACGCGCAAGACGCCGTCTGCAATGACAGCAGCTGCGGCTGTGCTGGAGCAACTAGGTCTGATCCACCGGGTGAGGGACCCCGGTGATGGCAGAGCATGGTTGTTGGAACTGACGAATGAGGGACGCAAGCGTCGAGAGCAATTGGTCGATGCGGCATCCGGGATATTTTACGAAACATCGGGCCTGACGCGGGATG
Source organism: Tritonibacter mobilis (assembly GCF_001681715.1). GTDB lineage: Bacteria > Pseudomonadota > Alphaproteobacteria > Rhodobacterales > Rhodobacteraceae > Epibacterium > Epibacterium mobile. The sequence goes on from NZ_LNWY01000006.1 coordinate 337,857, forward strand.
AAGCGGAAATCCTCGCCCGGCTCGCACAAAAAATTCACAATAAGGCCGTTCAGTCGGGCGCTGTGGGACCCTGTGAAGGAGATCAGACATGACAATGTTATCTATCCGGGCTGTGATGCTTGGGGTGGTTCTTGCGGGGCCACTGGCAGCGCAGGCGCAGGATGAAACGCTAGACAAGGAACTGCTAAAGCCGGTCAAATTGATGACCGCCGATGGGGGATCAGCCCCGCTGGAGCGGCGGTTCTTTGGTCAGGTCGCAGCGAAAGAAACGGTTGATCTGGCCTTTCAGGTGGGCGGTCAGGTTCTGGAACTGCCGGTGACCGAAGGTGATGTCATCCCGGAAGGCGGATTGATTTCGCAGCTTGATCTGGAGACGTTCAAACTGCAGCTTGAGCAGGCGGTTTTGAACAAGCAGCAGGCAGATCGGAACAAGGAGCGCAACGCGCGTCTTGCGGGCACTGTGAGCCAAGTGGCGATTGAAGACGCCGAAACTGCGGCTGGTCTTGCCGAAGTCGCGCTTCGCACCGCGCAAACCAATCTCGATCATGCCACGCTCTATGCGCCTTTTGATGCGCTTGTTGCACGGCGTGAGGTTGCGCAATTCTCGACCGTTTCTGCAGGCACCCCCATTGCGCGCCTTCATGACATGTCAGAGCTGCACGTGGAAATCGACGTTCCTGAACTACTGTTCCAAAAGGCCAATGAGAGCGATGCCTTTGAAATCGTGGCGACCTTTCCCGGTAGCAAGAATGAGTATCCGCTTGAGATCCTCGAATATGTCGCAGAGGCCTCTGCGGTGGGGCAAACCTACCGGGTGACCCTTTCGATGGAGCCGCCAGAAGACCGCCATATTCTACCGGGCGCGTCGACCACCGTGAGTGTGCGCGTCATGACAGGGCTGCACCGCATTGCATTGCCTGCGACGGCCATTGTGACAACACCAGAGGGTGTGACAGGGGTTATGATTTTCACCCCGACAGGTGCCGATGCGGGCGCGGTCACATGGACGGAGGTCGAAATCGAACCCAACCAGTTTGGCACCTTTGATGTGCTGTCGGGTGTAAACGATGGTGACGAGGTTGTTCTGACCGGGGGCGCTGCGCTCAAGGATGGGCAAGCCGTACGTCGCTTTGTCGGCTTCAGCAACTGAGGCACTGAAACATGGACATTGCACGCGGATCTATTCAGCGGCCACTCTACACGTGGCTGATCATGCTCTTTGCCCTGTTCGGGGGCATCTGGGGCTTTCTCTCTCTGGGTCGACTGGAGGACCCGGCCTTTACCATCAAACAGGCGGTGATCCAGACCACCTATGCAGGCGCCAGCGCCGAACAAGTAGCGTTGGAAGTCTCCGAACCATTGGAATCCGCCATCCAGAAGATGGAGGAGGTGAAAGAAATCACATCGATGAACCGGCCGGGCGTGTCGATCATCGAAGTGGAAATGCAAGACACATATGACGGCTCTGAGCTGCCGCAAATCTGGACGAAACTGAGGGCCAAAGTGCGTGATGCCGCGCGTGGGCTGCCGGACGGGGTCAGTGAACCACTGGTCAACGACAGCTTTGGTGATGTGTTTGGGATTTTCTACGCTGTGACGGCGGAAGGCTTTTCCGACAAGGAGAAATACGAACTCTCCACTTATCTCCGTCGGGAACTTCTGACCGTCGACGGCGTGGCAGATGTCGACATCGCAGGACTGCGCAACGAGACGATCTATGTCGAGCCTGACATGCCGATTGCCACGAACCTCGGGGTTTCGGTGAACGTGATCGCCAATGCCATTGCGACATCCAACTCGGTCACGCCTGCAGGTGAGATCAAGGCCGGGTCGATGAACACGATCCTGCAGACGCCGGAAGGGTCAGATTCCGTCTCGGAAATTGCGGGCCTCACGGTGGGTGTCGGCGGTGAAACCATCAATATTATCGACGTCGCCAACGTTTGGCGTGGGCGCGAGATTGATCCAAACGAGCTGATCCGTTTCAACGGTGTCGAGGCGTTCACGCTTGGTGTGTCGGGGGTTGCCAATGAAAACATCGTTGATGTTGGTCACCGTGTGGACGCCAAGCTGGCGGAATTGGACAGCGACATTCCTTTTGGCGTCGAACTGCACCCGATTTATCAACAGCATATCGTGGTTGAAAAAGCCTCGAACGACTTCCTTGTGAACCTTGCCATGTCGGTCGCGATTGTGATCGTGGTGCTGGCGCTGTTCATGGGGTGGCGTGCGGCTGTTGTCGTTGGTTCAACGCTGCTTTTGACGGTGGTGGGGACGCTCTTTTTCATGGCGTTGTTCTCGATCGAGATGGAACGTATCTCGCTCGGTGCGCTAATCATCGCCATGGGGATGTTGGTGGACAATGCCATTGTGGTTGCCGAAGGCATGCAAATCTCCATGCAAAAAGGCAAATCCTCACGCGAGGCTGCCCATGAGGCTGCATCCAAAACGCAGATCCCGCTTCTGGGGGCGACGGTCATCGGCATCATGGCTTTTGCGGGTATCGGTCTCAGTCCGGATGCCACGGGTGAGTTCATGTTCTCCCTCTTTGCGGTGATTGGCATCTCATTGCTGTTGAGCTGGATCTTGGCGCTGACAGTGACCCCTTTGCTGGGGCACTACTTCTTCAAACGTGGCTCTGGCGACGATCAGGACAGCTACAGTGGCTTCCTGTTCCGCAGCTATGGGGCGTTGTTGCGCGGGGCACTGCAAGCGCGTTGGCTCGTGGTGGTTGGTTTGGTTGGCATAACCGTGATGTGTTTCATGGGCTTTGGTCTGATCAAGCAGCAGTTCTTCCCGAACTCCAACACACCCTTGTTCTACGTGCACTACAAACTCCCGCAGGGAACCGCGATCGAGACCACGTCAGCACATATGGCGGAGGTTGAGGAGTGGCTTGCTGCGCGCGATGACGTGGTGTCCACAGCCACGTTCGTGGGGCAGGGCGCAACACGTTTCCTGCTGACTTATGCCGCGGAAAAGGCGAACCCGAGCTACGGACATTTGATTATCCGCACCGAAAACTTAGAGCAGATCCCGCCGTTGCAGGCGGAACTTGAGGCTTGGGGTAAGGAGCATTTCCCGGAAGGGGAGTTCCGCACCGAGCGGCTGGTCTTTGGTCCCGGTGGCGGCGCACCTGTTGAGGTGCGCTTCTCCGGACCGGATCCGGCCGTGCTGCGCAAACTCGCGGAAGAAGCAAAGACTGTGCTTGAAACCGAGAGCAGTCTCACACGTGATATCCGTCATGACTGGCGCGAGCAGGAATTGGTGCTAAAGCCGATTTATGCAACGGACCGGGCACAAACGGCGGGGATCACCCGTGAGGCGATCTCTAACGCGCTGCAGTTTTCCACCAATGGGGTGACAACGGGTGTGTTCCGCGAGCGCGAGCGGCTTATCCCGATCGTCATGCGCCAGCCGCCTGAGGATCCCTATAATGTCATGAATCAGGTGGTTTTCTCTGAAACGTCTGGCAGCTGGATCCCGCTTGAACAGATGATCGACGGGATCACTTATGAGGTGCAGAACACACTCGTGCATCGCCGCGACCGGGTCTACACGATCACTGTTGGGGCAGATGTCCTGCCGGACGTGACAGCGGCCACGGCCTTCAGTGAGGTGCAGGCTGCGATTGAGGCCATTGAGGTGCCGGTGGGCTACAAGATGGAATGGGGCGGGGAGCATGAAAACTCCTCCGAAGCCAATGAAAGCCTCGGCAAGCAGCTGCCTTTGTCGCTGTTGATTATGGTGCTGATCTCGGTGCTGTTGTTCAACGCGATCCGTCAGCCGATCATCATCTGGCTGTTGGTCCCGATGAGCGTCAACGGTGTCGTTCTTGGCCTCTTGGGCACCGGGTTGCCCTTTACGTTCACGGCACTTCTGGGGCTTCTCAGCCTGTCGGGCATGCTGATCAAGAATGGTATTGTTCTGGTGGAGGAAATCGACATTGTTCGGCGCGAAGAGGGGCTGCCGCTGCGCGAGAGCATTGTGAAGGCCTCTGTGTCGCGTCTGCGACCGGTGATGCTGGCGGCGATCACGACCATCCTCGGCATGGCGCCTTTGATGAGTGATGCGTTCTTTGTGTCTATGGCTGTCACGATCATGGGTGGTTTGGCGTTTGCAACCGTCCTTACGCTGGTGGCCGCGCCTGTCTTCTATCTGATCTTTTTCAAAGGGGTAGAACGGCAGGAACAAAAAGCTGCTGCCGCAGTCTAAGACAATCGCCCTCATCTGTTTTGAGGGCGATGCGGCCGACATGTCCATTTCTCAGAGTGGCATATCTTCAAAATAAGAAAAGCCCCGTGGACCTGAGCCACGGGGCTTTTCCGTTATGGGGAGATCAAAGGTTGGCCATCTGTGAGGGGTGAGAGAGCAAATGATGACCGGAGGGAACATGATCTTCCGCTGCCCTTCTGGGCCGCTCTATGCAGGAATGAGTGTGCAGCCGCAGATGAGTCGTCGCAACGGGCGCGCCGTTAGATGCGCGCAAATATCAGATCCAATTGTCTGAAACTATTTGGGTCGGCCAGAGCGCATTCCACCATATCATGCAGAGGATTGGAGGGTGGCGGTTGCAGCGCAGGCCCGAGTGGGCCTGCGCTGCAACCCCCCGGATCGGATCGCCTATGGCGATCCAACCGCTCTTAGCCGATGGGTAGAGATCAAAAAGAAACGCCCCCGAAAACCGAGGGCGTTTCTTCTTCGATAGAGTGCCAGTGGGCACGCATTCTGGTGTTTAGCCCTGAAGGCTTTTTACCTCGACCTCACCTTCAGCCTGCGCCTGAATGGCGCGTGCTGCAGCATGAGCGCCAGCCGCAGTTGTGAAGTAGGGGATCTTGTCATAGAGCGCCACTTCACGCATCGGTTTGGAGTCTTCGACGGCTTGCGTCCCTTCGGTCGTGTTCAGCACCAGCTGGATGCCACCGTCCTTGAGCATGTCCACCACATGCGGACGGCCCTCATAGACCTTGTTCACAATGGCGCATTCGACCCCGTGACCGGCAAGCCAGCCTTGGGTGCCACGGGTTGCGACCAGTTCAAACCCCTGACCAATCAGGATACGGGCGGTGTCGAGCATCACCTCGGTTTTATCCTGATCTTTGATTGAGATGAACGCGCGGCCCTTGCTGGGAAGGACCATGCCAGCCCCCATCTGAGCCTTGAGGAAGGCACGCGCAAAGCTGCGATCCCAGCCCATGACCTCGCCGGTGGAGCGCATCTCTGGACCCAGAATGGTGTCGACGCCTGGGAACCGGGCGAAGGGCAGCACGGCCTCTTTGACGGAGAACCAAGGCATATCCGGGTCTGCAAGCGTCATCGGATCGGCCATGGGGGTGTTCACATCATACCCTGCATCGGGCTCGTAAGGGGCGCGTTGCGGGAAGTTTGAGAGCGGCTCCCCCGCCATCACGCGGGCCGCGATGGATGCAATTGCGCTGTCGGTGGCTTTGGCGACAAAAGGTACGGTCCGGGACGCACGCGGGTTCACCTCGATGAGGTAGATCTCATTGTCCTTGATCGCGAACTGCACGTTCATCAGGCCAACCACATTGAGCGCCTTGGCCAGCGCAAAGCTCTGCTCCTTGATGCGTTCAATCACGTCCTTATCAAGGGAATAGGGCGGCAGGGAGCAGGCGCTATCGCCGGAGTGGACGCCAGCCTCTTCGATGTGTTGCATAATGCCAGCGACATGCACGTCGGTGCCATCACAGATCGCATCCACATCGAGTTCCACCGCACCGGACAGATAGCTGTCCAACAGCACCGGGCTGTCGCCAGAGACCACCACGGCCTCTTTAATGTAGCGCTTCAACTGATCCATATCGCGCACGATTTCCATCGCGCGGCCACCCAGCACATAGGAGGGGCGGATCACCAGCGGGAAGCCGATTTCCTCAGCAATTTTCAGCGCTTGTTCATCGGTGGAGGCGATGCCGTTCTTTGGCTGTTTCAGGCCAAGTTCGTTGACCAGTGCCTGGAACCGCTCGCGGTCTTCGGCCAGATCGATGGCGTCCGGTGTGGTGCCGAGGATCGGGATGCCTTCGGCCTCCAGCGCGTTGGCGAGTTTGAGCGGGGTCTGGCCGCCGAACTGGACGATAACGCCGTGGAGCGTGCCGTTTTCCTGCTCGACACGCAGGATCTCCATCACATGCTCCATCGTCAGGGGCTCAAAGTACAGGCGATCCGAGGTGTCATAGTCAGTCGAGACGGTCTCCGGGTTACAGTTGACCATGATGGTCTCATAGCCCGCATCCGTAAGCGCGAAACATGCATGACAGCAGCAATAATCGAATTCGATGCCCTGACCGATACGGTTCGGACCACCGCCAAGGATGACGACCTTTTTGCGATCTGAGGGGCGCGCTTCGCATTCCACCTCACCCATCATCGGGCTCTCATAGGTGGAGTACATATAGGGTGTTTGCGCCTCAAACTCTGCCGCGCAGGTGTCGATACGTTTGAACACCGCCTTGACGCCAAGGTTGTGGCGCGCGCGGCGGACGTTGTCCTCGTCACGACCGGTGAGCGCGCCGAGGCGGGCGTCGGAGAAGCCGAGCATCTTGAGGACGCGCAGCTTGTCTTCGCGCATCGGCAGGCCGTTTTTGCGAATTTCACGCTCGGCGTCGATAATCTCGCGGATGCGGGCGAGGAACCAAGGGTCAAATTTGGTGACGCCCTGAATTTCGGCATCCGACAGACCGTGACGCATGGCTTGCGCGATGGTGCGCAGCCGGTCCGGTGTCTGCTGGCTGATGGCCTTGATGACGGCTGCCTTATCGTCGGCGCCAACGCTTTCCCAGAGACCCGCATGCACACCGGGAATATCGACTTCGTCAAAGCCGGTGAGGCCGGATTCCATCGAGGCGAGCGCTTTTTGCATCGATTCGTGGATGGTGCGGCCAATCGCCATGGCCTCGCCCACGGATTTCATTGCGGTGGTGAGGAAAGGTTCGGAGCCGGGGAATTTCTCGAAGGCGAATTTCGGGATCTTGGTGACCACATAGTCGATGGTCGGCTCAAAGGACGCAGGCGTTACTTTGGTAATATCGTTGTCCAACTCGTCGAGCGTGTAGCCCACGGCGAGTTTCGCGGCGATTTTGGCAATCGGAAAGCCGGTCGCTTTGGAGGCGAGCGCCGAAGAACGGCTCACACGCGGGTTCATCTCGATCACGACCATGCGGCCATCATCGGGGTTCACGGCCCATTGCACGTTGGAACCACCAGTCTCGACGCCGATCTCGCGCAGAACTGCGATCGAGGCGGTACGCATGATCTGGTATTCCTTGTCGGTCAGGGTCAATGCCGGAGCGACAGTGATCGAGTCGCCAGTGTGCACACCCATCGGGTCGACGTTCTCAATCGAGCAGACGATGATGGCGTTATCCGCTTTGTCGCGGACCACTTCCATTTCATATTCTTTCCAGCCCAAAAGGCTCTCATCGACGAGGATTTGGTTCACCGGCGAGGCATCCATGCCAGAGCGGCAGTAATGGATGTAGTCTTCGCGGTTGTAAGCCACACCGCCGCCGGTGCCGCCAAGGGTGAAGGCCGGGCGGATGATCGCGGGCAGGCCGATATCCTCAAGCGCCTCGAGCGCGATCTGCACCCCGGCCTCAAGATCCGCACTGCCGTTGTCTTTTTTCGGAGCGGTGACGATGGTGGCCCGAGGGTTTTCAAGGCCGAGGCGGTCCATCGCTTCGCGGAAGAGCTTGCGGTCTTCGGCCATCTCAATGGCCTCGCGCTTGGCACCGATCATCTCGACGTTGTATTTTTCCAGCACCCCCATTTCCTCAAGCGCGAGCGAGGTGTTGAGGCCGGTTTGCCCGCCCATGGTCGGCAAGAGCGCGTCGGGGCGTTCCTTCTCAATGATTTTGGCGACCACCTCAGGTGTGATCGGTTCGATATAGGTGGCATCCGCAAGGCCCGGGTCGGTCATAATCGTTGCCGGGTTGGAGTTCACGAGGATAACGCGGTAACCTTCTTCGCGCAGCGCTTTACAGGCTTGTGCGCCGGAGTAGTCGAATTCGCAGGCCTGGCCGATGACGATGGGCCCGGCGCCAATGATCATGATCGACTTGATATCGGTTCTCTTCGGCATGGCGGGCGTCCTTTTGACAGAAATTACGGCGTGGCAGTCTGAATCAGGCGCGGGCAGCGCCCAAATTGTCCTGCGTTATAGGCAGCGAGACGAAAGGTGCAAGGGGGATCGGCGTTGCGGTGCAAATTGCCGTTTTCGGGCCTTTCGTGTGGCGGCCAAACCGCTATATGCGGGGGCAAGGGAGACATTGACTGCTCACGGAGACCCTGACGGTGCAAATCCGCTTTGACAATGGCCCATTTGGGGCTGCGGCGCAGTTCGAGGCACCGCTGGAGCTGATCCACGCGGAGCGGCCCCATGAGGTGCGCCCGGCGCTGGCAGCTCTGGACCGCGCGCGAAGCGCGGGGCATTGGGTCGCGGGATATGCATCATATGAGCTGGGTTATGCGCTGGAGCCGCGACTGGAGCATAAGCTTCCCACGCACCGGCGTCTGCCGCTCTTGCAATTTGGGGTCTATCGCGCGCCGGTGCAGGCTGATGTTCCGCTTTGGGCCGGCGATGCTGGGGTTGGGGAGAGCACAGCGCGCTGGAGTGCGGCGCGCTATAGGCAGGCCTTTGATACCGTAAAAGCCTATATAGGCGCAGGCGATATTTATCAGGCCAACCTGACCTTTCCGATTGATGCGAAGGTTTGGGGCGGGGCGGAGGCGCTCTATGCTGCCCTCGCCGAGCGTCAACCAGTGGGATACGGTGCGCTCATCACGCAAGACGGTCTGCCAACGATCCTGTCGCGCAGCCCGGAGCTGTTCTTTCGCACATCCCCTGATGGCGTAATTGAAACGCGGCCCATGAAAGGCACGCAACCGCGCAGTCAGGACCCAGTGGAGGACGCCCGCCGCCGCGCGTTCCTTCAGGTGGATGAAAAAAACCGCGCTGAGAACCTGATGATTGTCGATCTCCTCCGCAATGACATCAGCCGGATCGCGGAAACCGGTTCAGTACAAGTGCCTGAACTTTTTGCAGTAGAAAGCTACGCCACCGTGCATCAGATGGTGTCACTGGTGCGGGCACGGCTAAAGGCCGGGGCTGGTTTGGCTGATATATTCGCAGCGCTTTATCCCTGCGGTTCTATCACCGGAGCGCCAAAAATCCGCGCAATGGAGGTGCTGCACGAGCTGGAGCCATGGGCGCGCGATATCTATTGTGGCTCCATCGGCTGGGCTGCGCCGGACGGACGGTCAGAATTTAACGTGGCCATCCGCACCATGATGCTGGAGGGCGACGCGGCCACGTTCAACGTAGGCGGCGGGTTGGTGTGGGACAGCACCGCCAGCTCGGAATATGAGGAAGCATTGTGGAAAGCCCGTTTCGCGCAAGTGACGACCCCGATTTCCGCCTGATCGAGACCTTTGCTTTTGTGCCAAAGCTGGGCGTGGCGCGGCTTGAATTGCATCTGGCGCGCATGGCGCGCACCGCAGAGGTCTTTGGGATCGATTTCGACCTATCACAGGCACGCGGTGGGGTGGCTGGCCTGTCCGATGCTGTCCCATTGCGCTGTCGATTGACCCTCGCCCCAGACGGGCGGTTTGAGCTGACGACGACAGCGATGCCCGCGTCTGCCGATAGATGGCGATTTGCAATAGCGGATACGTCCCTATGGTCCGGAGATCCGTTTCTGCGCCACAAGACAACACGGCGTGGGGTTTATGACAGTGCAAGGCACGCTTTGCCCGCAGGGATTGATGAACTGGTGTTTTGCAACGAACGCGCTGAAATCTGTGAAGGTACAATCACCAATATTGTCGTGACACTTGAAAAAGGCCCGCGAGTGACGCCACCACTGTCCTCGGGGTGCTTGCCCGGAGTGTATCGTCAGAGCTTGATTGACGCGGGCCACGTGCGAGAGGCCGTCCTAAGGGTTGCAGACCTGAGGGATGCGAAGGCAATCCATCTTGTTAACGCGCTGCGCGGCGAAATTCCCGCCGTTTTGATTCAGAAATAGCAGACGGCTCCCGCACCCTCGGCGTGCCCTGCCACCGCGGGTCCCCGTGGGGACCCGCGCCGGGCCCAACGGGAGCGGAGGCATTTTCTAATGCGCTCCGCGACGGGCGGGAGAGCCCCCGTGCTTGTTATGCGCTGGCATTCTACGGTGAACGGTCGCGAAAGCGCACCAAATCGCCCACGTTGCTTGACAACCGGGCGGGAACCTTGTGTACGGAAGGTTGAATTTTGCTTGGGCCCGGCACACGCACGCGTGCCCCCGCCGCAGACCGAAAGAGACCAGATCCATGCACGCATTTCGCAGCCATACCTGCGCCGAACTGAACAAATCTCACGTGGGCGAAACCGTTCGCCTCTCCGGCTGGGTCCACCGTGTCCGAGATCACGGCGGCCTGTTGTTCATCGACCTGCGCGACCACTATGGCGTCACGCAAGTCATGGCCGACCCCGACAGCCCCGTATTTGCAGAGATCGAAAAGGTCCGCTCCGAATGGTGTATCCGCATCGATGGCGAGGTAAAGGCGCGTGACGAGAGCCTTGTGAACGCCAAGATCCCGACCGGTGAGATCGAAGTGTTCATCCGTGACATCGAAGCTCTGGGCAAATCCGAAGAGCTGCCGCTGATGGTCTTTGGCGAGCAGGAATACCCAGAAGAAACCCGCCTGCGCTATCGTTACCTCGACCTGCGCCGCGAGAAGATGCAGCGTAACATGGTGCTGCGCTCCAACATGATCCGCTCGATCCGCAACCGGATGTGGGATCAGGGTTTTAATGAGTACCAGACACCGATCATCACCGCATCGAGCCCCGAGGGCGCGCGCGACTTTCTCGTGCCGTCGCGTCTTCATCCGGGCAAGTTCTACGCGCTGCCGCAGGCGCCGCAACAGTTCAAACAGCTGATGATGGTCTCGGGCTTTGACAAGTATTTCCAGATCGCGCCCTGTTTTCGCGACGAGGATCCGCGTGCCGACCGTTCGCCCACCGATTTTTACCAACTCGACATGGAAATGTCCTTTGTCACCCAGCAGGATGTGTTCGACACGATCGCGCCGGTGATCGCGGGCGTGTTTGAGGAGTTCGGTCAGGGCCGCAAGGTGGACGCAGCCAACGAGTGGCCGCAGATTTCTTATAGGGACGCGGCCCTGTGGTATGGTTCGGACAAGCCGGACCTGCGCAACCCGATCAAGATGCAGGTGGTTTCTGAGCATTTCGCAGGCTCTGGTTTTGCGATCTTCGCCAAACTGCTGGAGCAAGAAGGCACCGAAATTCGCGCCATCCCCGCGCCCACCGGTGGCAGCCGCAAATTCTGTGACCGCATGAATGCCTTCGCGCAGAAAGAGGGTCTGCCGGGGATGGGCTATATCTTCTGGCGCGAGAAAGACGGTGAAATGGAAGCGGCCGGTCCGCTTGCGAAAAACATCGGCCCTGAGCGCACCGAGGCGATCCGCCAGCAGCTTGGTCTTGGCGTTGGGGATGCGGCCTTCTTCCTTGGCGGCAAGCCGAAGACGTTTGAGGCGGTCGCTGGCCGGGCGCGCAACGTGATTGGTGAAGAGCTGAACCTCACTGACAAGGACCGCTTTGCCTTTGCTTGGATCGTGGATTTCCCGATTTATGAAAAGGACGAAGAGACCGGCAAGATCGACTTTGAGCACAACCCCTTCTCCATGCCGCAGGGCGGGATGGATGCGCTCAATGGTGATCCGCTGGACGTGCGTGGCAACCAGTATGACCTCGCCTGCAACGGCTACGAGCTGGTTTCTGGTGCGATCCGGAACCACAAGCCGGAGATCATGTTCAAAGCGTTCGAGATTGCAGGCTACGGCAAGGAAGAAGTCGAAAAGCGCTTTGGCGGTATGGTCAACGCGTTTCAGTACGGCGCCCCGCCGCATGGGGGCTGTGCAGCCGGTATCGACCGGATGGTGATGCTTCTGGCGGATGAGGCCAACATCCGCGAGGTCATCATGTTCCCGATGAACCAACGCGCCGAAGATCTGATGATGGCCGCCCCAAGCGAGCCCATGTCAGAGCAGCTGATGGAATTGGGCCTGCGCGTGATCCCGCAGGACGACTGATGCTGAGGCGTCGACAGATTATGATGGGGGCTGCCAGTTGGGCGGCCCCTTTTTCTTTGGCCAACGCGCGTTTTCGCAGATGTCGGGGCTGCGTCTTTCAACACAGGCGGTATTTCTTGGGATAGCTATGCTGAGGGGCCGGATCGGGCGCAGGTCGAAGGCAAGCCGATTTAAATGCTGGTGCGCGCAACTTGGTGCCCGATGTGTTGCGCATTTTGGTCCGTTTTCTTTGAGCGCCGCGTCGAGGTGCTTTGTCAAAAACTCATATGCGTGTTGGTTGACCGCAATCAGGAAACGGAGATCAGTCAAGCCTACGCACCGGATGGTGACTATATTCCGCGCTCAACGATCCTGTCACCCGAGGGCGTATTGCAGGGGGCGCTCAATTCGGGGCGCGGTGACTACCGCTATTTTGTGCCGGTAGGAAACCCGGGCCCGCTGATTGATCTATTGCAGCGAGCACTGGAGATCCGGATCTAACGAAGCCCGAACCGACGACGGGCGGTCCGGGGCTTGCTCGCATCCGTTCGGCTCGGGATCAGGCGGGACTGAAGCCCGAGTACGATGATCAGAGTCAGTGATGCGATCAGCAACGATTGTAGCATGTTAGATCGCGATCTTGCGATGAAGCCGCTCTTGCACGAGGTCGGCAATCATAGCGGTTTCAACTGCCAGCGGTCCGCCGGATTTCCGGGTTTCCGCCAGACGGGTCGCAGCAGTTGCCAGTGGCGTATCTCCGACGCTGCGGGCGACACCACCTAGGAATTGCGCCAGATAGTCCAGCGTGCGTTCGTCCTTGGCCTCGTCCAGAACCTCTGCGGCATGCGCCATATCATCACGGAACGCGAGCATATCAGGCTCCACCGCCTCATCGGTGACCGGGCGCGGCCCAATCGGTTGGCGCTCGGGAGGCATATTGCTGAGGATCGCATTCTGAAATGCGGCGAGAGACAGGATCGGTTTTGGCAAAAATCCATCGGCCCCTGCCTGCATCGTGGCGCTCGCGGCATTCTCATCGCCAGAGGTACCAAGGATGACCGCAACGCGCGGCGAGGCTGTCGAGAGCGCCTCGATCAATTCAGCGCCCGAGCCATCGGGGAGGCCGAGGTCAATAATGACGACAGACGGGCGATAGACCTGCAGGTGTTTGCGCGCTGACTTCAGGCTATCGGCCCGACGGATGCGCGCGCCACTGCGCAAACACAGCAAACGCATTGCCTCACAAGCATAGCGGCTGTCTTCTACTACTAGGATCGTCAAACCCAGAAGCGGGCGGCGTCCGCTCCCAAGTCGGGCTGCGGAAGCAAAAAGATCCGAATCGTCCATGTCCTGACCTCACTGATTACATGCCCTCAACGCTATGGATTCTGGGCTAACAAGTTCTTAATAGGCGGCGACGTGACGTCTGGACGCGGTCAGTTTCAACCGTGGCGTGTGCGTGCGGGCTTGCAAGAAACATGCGGTTTTGATCTTTACGCAGACATATCGTTTCAAAACCAAGGATGCCTGCCATGATCGGACGTTTAAACCATGTCGCCATCGCTGTACCGGATCTGGAGGCTGCTATGGCTCAGTATCGAGATGCGCTCGGTGCAAATGTCGGTGCCCCCCAAGATGAACCGGACCATGGTGTGACGGTGGTATTCATCGAGCTGCCCAACACCAAGATAGAACTGCTCTATCCACTGGGGGAGGGGTCTCCGATCCAAGGGTTCCTTGACAAAAATCCAGCTGGCGGGATTCACCACATTTGCTACGAAGTCGAAGACATCCTTGCAGCGCGCGACCACCTCAAAGCACAAGGAGCCCGCGTTCTGGGAACAGGAGAGCCGAAAATCGGTGCCCATGGTAAGCCAGTTCTTTTCCTGCATCCCAAAGATTTCAACGGCTGCCTGGTGGAACTCGAACAGGTTTGACGCTAGATGCACCGCAGAGCGCGCGATCACGCCCCTCTGCATGCCTCAGCCTTTTGAAAGGAACGTCTCATGGGTATCACGTCCGGTATCGTGCTTTATGCGGTCATCTGGTTCATGACCTTTTTGGTGGTCATCCCGATCCGGCTGCAGACGCAGGGAGATGCGGGAGAGATTGTGCCGGGCACTCATGCCGGGGCACCTGAGCGCCACTATCTGAAGCAGAAGGCATGGATCACCACCGGTGCAGCTGCCGTGATCTGGGCGGTCATTGCCGGGGTCATTTTGACAGGGGCGGTCAGTGTCAGCGACTTTGACTGGTTTGGTCGGTTGCCGCAGCGCCCCTGAGCACTCAAGGCTGGAACGCCCCGAAGTCTCTGAGCTGCGTTCCGACCTTCTGTTCTGATGTGTTTGCCCCGTGCTGAGTGCTGACTCGCGCGGGGTTATTCATTCCAAAGCATACGCAGCGTATCATGCCCGGCCTCATCAGGTTGACTTTGCCCACGGTGGGATAGCGCGGTTTCAATCGTCATCAGCAACCATTGCAACCGTGCGGAATTTGAGAACCGGCGATGCCACACCAGATCGTATTGGTTCGGAGGCAGCTCAACAGGGAAGGGGGAAGAGGCCAGAATGCCTTCGGTATTGCGGACGGCGCGCGCGGGCAGGCTGGCCAGCATATCGGTTCCCTGCAGCAGCCGGATCAGCATCCAGAGGTTTGGAACCCCCAAGATAATCCGGCGATGTATGGCCAGTGCCTCTAGTTCGGTCTGCAACACGCTCTTACGGCCCTGTCCAAACGCCACGGTCGCATGCGAGGCAGAACAGTAATCGGCAATACTCTCGACCGGGCCACGTACTTTGGGATCATAGAATACCCGCATAGTGTCCTGCGATAGCGCCATGTGACACAGGGTGTTGGAGTACGACCGCGGCCGCAATGTCAAAACGACATCCACCTGCCTCGTTTCCAAGAGGGGTTCGATTTGGGTCTGCTTACCGAGGTCTCGGAATATGAGGTGTTTTTGCGGAAGGCTTGCCCTGAGCGCCGTGTAAATGGTCTGTAGTTCGCCGTCCAAAACGCTAGAACTGAGCGCGATGATGAATGGATCAGGATCGGTGATCGGATCATAGATCCCCTGATCCGCAAGCCCTTCCATTTCGATGAGGATGCGGCGGACTTTGGGCGCGAGGGCATCCGCGCGTGCACTGGGAACGATGCCACGTCCTGATTGAACAAAGAGTGCATCCCCCAGTAGTCCACGTAGTTTCTCAATGTTGTGGCTAATGGTCGATTGACTGCTGTTCAGCACATCGGCGGCACGGCTGACGGATTTCTCGTCATAAACCGTCAGGAAAACGCGTAACACCCTCCCACTGATTTGAGAGATGTCAATTCTATGCATGTGGCCACCAGCATTTAGGACTTGATAACAAAGGTTAATCCGGGCACTTATTACTACTAAAAGATTAACAATAGCAGGCATCGGGTGGAAGAAAATAATGCGTGCTTGGGCAGGCGATCCGAGTGAGATCGGGTCCTTAGGGACAAAAAATGAGCAGGAAAACGAGCGGGCAGCGCTGACGGCTCTCATCAACTATGTCGTTGAAACGACATGTAATTCTCAGGAATCTCCTAGTCGAGATAGCGCTGATGATCTGCGCCGCAGCCTGAGTGAAGTGGTGTTGACGGCATAGCGCAGGATCGCTGCGAATGTACCCCGTTTTCCAACCTGCGAAAGTCTGACCGACGCGGCAGACTGTTAATTGGCGCATCCTCGAATTGGGTGATTTCTTCAAAAAAATGGAAACCGCTGCTTGCGTGAAACAAGAAAGTGGAAAACTGTTGCAAAAAAGCCGGACTGTCAATCAGCCCGGCTTTGTCAATTCTAATGATAAATTATTGATCTGATATCAGATCATATTGCCCGGCAAGCGTGTGTTGCCGAAGGCGGATCAGATCTGCTCGACCTTGACCGAGGGAAGGGGCAGAAACGCCAGATGCCCCTTGATTTCTGAAGCCGTCGCCAAAGGCGCCTCATAGCTCCAGACAGCATCTTCATCGGTCGAGGATTTATTGACGATGGAGTAGTAGGTGGCATCCCCCTTATGGGGGCAGTGGCTGGTTTTCTCCGATTTGTCGAGGAACGCCATGGCGACGTCTTCGCGGGGGAAATAAATGACCGCAGGCAAGTCGCCTTCGATCAGTTCCAGTGCATTCTCGGTTTCGCCCAATATGGCGCCACCTGAACGGACGACCCACCGGCCTGTCGCTTTTTGGATCGTGATCTTGGTCATCGGGTTCCCCCTCCTTCTAGCTTTGGTAAGGCTTCTGCCCGGTCAATGTAACAGTCGAGTATCAGAGCGGCGCACAGGCCGCGTCCAACCACTTAGCCGCAGCTGCGCTGACGCGCGGTGCGATCATGCGGTTTACCTCTGCGTGATAGCTGTTGAGCCAGTCGCGCTCGCCCGGGGACAGCATCTCGGGCACCACCAAACGGCGGTCGATGGGCGCAAACGTCAGCGTGCGCCACGCGAGCATCTTGCGGTCTGCGTCGGCGCTGTCAAGGGCCGGAGCCTCCTCAACGACCACCAGATTCTCAATTCGAATGCCAAAGGCCCCCTCGCGGTAATACCCCGGCTCGTTGGAGAGGATCATGCCGGGTTCAAGCGACACGGTATTCAAACGCGAAAGCCCCTGCGGGCCTTCGTGGACGCTTAAAAACGCACCGACCCCGTGACCTAGACCGTGGTTGAAGTCCTGACCTGCCATCCACAAGGGCAAGCGGCCAATTGCTTCAAGCTCACGTCCAGAACGCCCCTCGGGCCAACGCAGTCTGGAGACAGCAATCATGCCCTGCAGCACGCGGGTGAAAGCCTGCGATTCCTCATGCCCCGGCGTGCCGATTGCAATGGTGCGGGTGATGTCGGTGGTTCCGTCCAGATACTGACCACCACTGTCGAGCACGAGCAGATGGCCATCTTCTAGGGTGGCATTGGTTTCCTCTGTCACGCGGTAATGCATGATGGCCCCATTGGGACCGGTGCCGGAAATGGTTTCAAAACTGATATCACGCAATGCAGGATCAGCAGAGCGGAATCCCTCGAGCGTTTTCACAACATCGATCTCGGTGAGCGTTCCGGGGGCTTGGGCGTCAAGCCATGCAAGGGTTTCGACCACGGCTGCGCCATCGCGCACATGCGCCGCGGCACTGCCTTTGATCTCGGCGGTGTTCTTTCGTGCTTTGGGCAGGGCGCAGGGATCACCGACAGAGGCGATCTTGTCGCCCAAGACGTTGGCGACAGCTTGTGGCAGGCTGCGCTCATCCACTGCCACTTGGCCATCGAGGGTTTGGACAGCGTCGAGGAAATGTTCAGGTGCATGGCATGTCACATGCGCGCCGAGATCCAGCCCAGCCAGCTTCTGTGTCGCCATGAACAGATCCACACGCGCATCGTCATACAAAATGGCAAACCCATGGGCGACGGGATTGCGCGGAATGTCTGATCCGCGAATATTCAACAGCCACATAATACTGTCAGGCAAGGTGATGACGGCTGCAGACTGCCCACCCTTGCGCAGCCCATCGGCAAGACGCTGGGCTTTCGATTGCGCGCTTTCTCCGGCGTATTCTTCCGGATGTGCGATGGCGGGCTGCATGGGGGGTGCGGGCTGATCGGGCCAAATCCGATCTACCAGATTGTCACTTTCGATGAGAGAAACCTGCGAAGACTTTAGCCGCGCATTCAATTCGCGAATTTCACGCATTGAGTGGAGCCACGGATCATAGGCGATGGTTCCGCCCTGAGGTAGCTGCTCCACCAGCCAATCACCAAGTGTCACATCGGGCCAAGGTACGGGCGTATACACGTCTGCCACCTGACTTTTGACCTGCGTGCGATAACGCCCATCAATAAAGACGCCAGCGACGCTGTGTAGCGCAGCGCAGAACCCCGCCGACCCGGTAAATCCTGTGAGCCAAGAGAGCCGCTCATCATGCGGCGCCACGTATTCCCCCTGATGTGCGTCGGCGCGGGGGATCAGAAATCCGTCCAGGCCTTCGTTCTCAAGCTGGGAGCGCAATGCGGCGAGACGATCCAGGCCCTGTTCCGGGCGTGCTGTAACATCGAAGGTCTGAAACATCTCTCTCTCCTGAATGTGGCGGCAATATCCGGCATGCACCCAGAGTGTGGCAATCGGACAAATTGAAGCTGAGTTACGGTGCGGTGCGACCGGGAGTTGTTTTGTTACAGATCACAGACCTGCAAACAAGCCCGGCTGCGGAAAGATCTCAAACGCAAGAGGGAAAAGCTCCCGCCCAATACCACTGCCCCATGCAGGGCAGTGGCATTCGTTGGGCCAAGCGCCGCGCCTTCCCTTTGGAAAGGCGCGGCGCGGTCGCGTCAAGAACAGCTCTATTGGAACAAAAGGGTGGTAGCGGAGTGCGGCGCGTCGTCAGGCGCGCGGCCGGGCCCAACGCGTCTGGCGGCATCTTTGATGCAGTCATAAGGGGCGGGAGCATTCCGCTGCCCGCCGCAGGCGAAAGTCATTAGCTCGCCCGACGCATCCCCATGACACGGGCACGGGCACGCGGGTCGCTGTCAAAGAGCGCGGCGAGCTGCTCGGTCATTGCGCCCGCCAATTGCTCCACATCGGTAATGGTCACCGCGCGGTCGTAATAGCGGGTCACATCATGGCCGATGCCGATCGCCAGCAGTTCGACCTGCTTTTTCTTCTCCACCATCGCAATCACATCACGCAGGTGTTTTTCGAGATAGTTCGCAGGGTTCACCGACAGCGTCGAGTCATCCACCGGGGCACCGTCAGAGATTACCATCAGGATCTTGCGCGCCTCTGGTCGTCCGACCATGCGACGGTGTGCCCATTCCAGCGCTTCGCCGTCGATGTTTTCCTTCAAAAGACCCTCTTTCATCATCAGGCCTAGGTTTGGTCGCACCCGGCGCCAGGGCGCATCGGCGCTCTTGTAGATAATGTGACGCAGGTCGTTCAAGCGCCCGGGCAGCTGTGGGCGTCCATCATTGAGCCAAGCCTCACGCGACAGCCCGCCTTTCCACGCGCGGGTGGTGAAGCCGAGGATCTCTACCTTGACGTTGCAGCGTTCCAGCGTGCGGGCCAGAACATCTGCACAGATGGCAGCGATGGAGATCGGGCGACCGCGCATCGAGCCGGAGTTATCCAAGAGCAGCGTCACCACGGTATCGCGGAATTCGGTATCTTTCTCGACCTTGAAGGACAGAGGCGTTGTGGGATTGGCCACGACCCGTGCCAGTCGGCCCGCATCCAGCACACCTTCTTCTTTGTCGAACTCCCAAGAACGGTTCTGTTGTGCTTGCAGACGGCGCTGCAGTTTGTTGGCGAGGCGCGACACCGCACCTTTCAGGGGCTCCAACTGCTGATCAAGATAGGCGCGCAAGCGCTCCAGCTCTTGTGGTTCGGCCAGATCTTCGGCCGCGATCTCCTCGTCATGAGTATCGAGGAACACGCGGTAATCGGGGTCCGCATCTGATACCGGCTGCGGCGCGGGCGGCTCGAGCGGTGCCTCACCATCCGGCATCTCGGTTTCATCCGTGACTTCTTCCTCGGCCATATCGTCGGCAGAAACCTGCGCCTGACTTTCGTCTTGCTGTTGTTCCTGCGCTTGCTCGGGAGAGGCGTCGGCCTCTTCTTCGTCACTGTCGTCCTGACCAGAGCTGTCAGGCTGTTCCTCTTCCTCAGCCGATTCCTCGGACTCGTCGTTCATCTCGTCATCGAGGTCATCCGGGTCATCGCCGAGCTGGTCGCCATAACCAAGATCGGAAATCACCCGACGGGCGAATTTCGCGAATGCCGCCTGATCTGAGATGGTCTCGTCGAGGTTCTCCAGCGTCTCACCGGCTTGCGCCTCGATAAACCCGCGCCATAGTTCCATTACGTTGGCGGCTGCTTCGGGCAGGGGACGTCCGGTGGCAAGGTGGCGGATCAGGTAGCCGGCAGAGACCGCCAAGGGGGCCTCGGATGCAGATGTGACCTGATCGTAGCCACGCCGCAGCGCTTCGTTCTGGATTTTGACGTCGATATTGGAGGCTGTGCCGGGCATGTCGCGCGCGCCCATTGCCTCGCACCGCGCACTTTCCATCGCGTCATAAAGCTCGCGCGCCATATCGCCTGATGGCGCGTAGCGGCTGGCGACGCCTTCGTCATGGTACTTGCGACGCAGGGCGAGTGCGTCGGCGGTGCCGCGGGCCAGCAGCACCTCCTCGCGGGTCATGCGTCGCGAGACCTGCGGCAGGCGCATGGTGTCGCCGCTCATTCCAGAGGGGTCGACCGAGTAGTTCACCGTCAGTTCGGTATCATTGGCCATGACCTTGGTGGCCTCGGCCAATGCCTTCTTGAACGGATCTGCCGGGTTGTCTGAGGGTTTGCTCATCTCGTCATTGCCACTTCGTCTAGGCTCAGGCGTCCGGATGCAAGGTCGGCCAGAACCGACACATGCACGTCCAGCGCATCAATTACTCTATACCCCGGACCCTGACCGTCAAAGGCTAGGTTCAGATCTGTACCGGCAAGCACTATCGCGTCGGCCCCAAGATCGCGCACCATACGTTTGCCCGCGTCCAGCAATTCTGCTTGCTGGCCAGGCGCACAGATGCCCGCCACTGCGATGTCCTGATAGGTCTGGCCGAGGGTGTCGATCTCATCATCCAGTGCCACGGCGCGGGTCAATTCCAACTGACCATAGAGCCGAGTCCGCATCACAACGCGCGTTCCAAGAAGACCTACGGTTCCCAACCCTTCGGCGGCAAAATAGGCGTCCAGCGGCGCAACGCCGGAAACAACCGGCAGACTGGACAGCGCATTCAATTCTTCGACACAGTAATGCGCGCCCAGAGAAGTCAGCGCCACGCAATCGCAGCCTGCGCCCTTGAGTTGGTCGATCTGGCGCGCGAAAATTTCCGCCTGTGGTTGCCGGTCATCAGCGAGGTTGTTCTGGATCAGGGTCTGAATGTCACCGTGACTGATGGTGAGATCGAGCGTCGCCCCGCGTTCTGCCACAGCAGCTGTAAGCCGCTGATAGTAAACGATGGTCGCGGCGACGCCGATCCCTCCGATCAATCCGATGTGCATGTCTGCTCCTGTTTGGGTCAGCCGAGGCTTACGTTGGCAGCACTCTCCGGCAGTTCCTCGTCAAAGCAGCGCTGGTAGAACTCTGCCACCGTCTGGCGCTCCAGCTCGTCGCATTTGTTGAGGAAGGACAGGCGGAAAGCATAGCCGATGTCGCGGAAGATCTCGGCGTTCTGCGCCCAGTTGATTACGGTCCGCGGGCTCATCACGGTCGACAGGTCGCCGTTCATAAAGGCGGTGCGCGTGAGGTCCGCGACGGTCACCATCTGGGCGATCTGTTTGCGGCCTTTCTCGGTATTGTAATGCGGCGCCTTGGACAGGACGATGGCGGTTTCCGCATCGTGACGCAGGTAGTTCAGCGTCGCCACCAGCGACCAGCGGTCCATCTGGGCCTGGTTGATCTGCTGGGTGCCGTGATAAAGCCCGGTGGTGTCGCCAAGACCCACGGTATTGGCGGTTGCGAACAGGCGGAAGAACGGGTTCGGGGTGATGATCTCGTTCTGGTCCAGCAATGTCAGCTTACCGTCATGTTCCAGCACACGTTGGATCACGAACATCACGTCGGCGCGGCCCGCGTCATATTCGTCGAATACGATCGCCACGGGATTGCGCAGCGCCCAGGGCAGGATGCCTTCGTGGAATTCGGTGACCTGTTTGCCATCGCGCAGCTTGATTGCGTCCTTACCGATCAGATCGATCCGGGAGATGTGGCTGTCGAGGTTCACACGCACCGAAGGCCAGTTCAGGCGCGCGGCGACCTGTTCGATGTGGGTGGATTTGCCGGTGCCATGGTAGCCTTGGATCATGACCCGACGGTTGTGGCTAAAGCCCGCAAGGATCGCCATCGTGGTGTCAGGGTCGAACTTATAGGTGGGGTCCAGCGCGGGAACGCGGTCGGTGCCTTCAGCAAAGCCCTTCACCGTCATGTCGGTGTCGATGCCAAAGACCTCACGAACCGAAATCGTCTCAGTCGGTTTTGCGTTCATATCCAGCAGGCCGTCGGTCATAGGTGTCAGTCCTTGTCTTGTCAGTCTCGGGCGCGGGCAATTGGCGTCTGTCAGGTGGCCCGTCGGTCAATCTTGGGATGCGTTATCACGTAATCGCAGGATTGGTGCCTGAAGATGCCGATGAGGGCAAGGGAAACCGTTGTGTTGATACGCCGAAGGTGTCTTGCGCCGCCGATAGCGTCAAAAAATGCCGACATAATGCTCGCCTTGACGGACGGCCAAACGTCAGACGACTCCCGTGGAAGGGAGCCGTCCTGAATAGAGGCAGAGAACTGCACCTGGCGAGGATCAAAGTGCGGCGCGCAGACGCTCCAAGCTGCGCTCGTCCACAAAACGCGGGGTAGTGCGCATGTAGTCGGCGAAGGCCTGACCGTAGCCTTTGAGGAGCCAGCGCTCCTCGTTCAATACGAACAGGAAATAGAGCGCGAAAAGGACGAGGGCGAGGGCGACGGTGATCCAAGATCCCGTCGTGATACCAAGGCCAACCGTGGCCAATACGGATGTCACATACTGCGGGTTGCGGGAATATTCATACATCCCGCCGGTGACGAGCCCGCTGCTGTCGCAATAGGTGTTGTCGATCCCGAGGAAGCGGTAGCCCCAGAGCGTAATACCAAAGGCCATCACCATGAGAGGCACACCCACAACGTAGCGTGCCCAATGCCCCCAGCCGTTCACGCCAATTTCGGCAAGAGCAAAGACCACAGTCGCCCCGCAGAAAACCCGAAAGAGGCCAAAGGCCAGATGGTGCCGCCAGCCCTCGGCCGCAGGCCACAGGCCAAGGTCGGGACGTTTCAGGCTTAGTCCCAGATGCGCAGCCAATGAGACCGCGGAGAGAATGGCCACCAGCAATGCGATGTCATGAAAAGTCAGGAGAAGGTCGTACATGGCGTCTTCGGATCCTTTGTGCGGAGGTCGTGGACTTTGTGACTGACGATCCGGGCGATACCTCGGATGACGCATCGCCTAACAACTCAATGTAACAATAAATCGCGCTCTCTGACGTCTTGAGAGGTTCACTCCTTTTCACGCTTGCGGGATGACACAACGAAAAACCACCCAAACCATGACGGGTCGGGCGGTTCACTCAATGCAGTCTATGCAGTGTGCGCTATGCAGTTACTTGAAACTGCGGCTGTCCTTGACCTGATCCCAAGCCCACATGACTTCTTGCAGCTGCTCTTCCTGGCTGCGGTCGCCGCCGTTCATATCCGGGTGCAAGACCTTGATGAGCTTTTTGTAAGCCTTGCGGATTTCGGCCTTGGTCCAGTCATCCTTGGCTTCAAGGATTTCAATGGCGCGGCGCTCGGTCGGCGGCAGACGTCGTCCTGCAGACTGACCATTTTTACCGGGATTGCGGGTGGCGTTGTTGCCGAGAACCTGATGTGGGTCTTCGATACCCAGACGCGCCCAAGCGCGCGCTTCGGGATCGCCAAGCGGCTTGGTTGTGCGCTCCCAGACCTTGTCTTTAGAGGCCTGCGCATTCATCTCGGCCTCAGTGGTGCCTTCAAAGAAGTTCCATTTCTGATTGTACTCGCGCACATGTTGCTGACAAAACCAGAAGAAGTCATCAAGCACGTCGGGGGCTTTAGGCGCGCGGAATTTACCGGCTTCTTCGCATCCTTCGTGATCGCATATGCGCACCGAAGTTTCCGAGGCGCCGGACATGCTCCGCCGCCCACGTGGGTTCTTCTTTTTCGCGGAGCGAATGGACATATCGAAGCCAAAGGGATCGGATTTGGTCATGCGGGAGCACCTTCTAGACGCATCTGTTCGACTCGGAGGCAGCAGTTTAGTCTAACGGTCGAGAGATAAAAGGGGGGCGGGCACAGTTTTATGAACAACAGGCGGAGTAACGCTACAATGAGCGTAAGAGACGAGATCGAAACCACTTTGAAAGAAGCCTTTGCGCCCAGCCGCTTAGAGGTCGTGGACGACAGCAATAGTCACATCGGTCATGCGGGGCACGACGGAAAGGGCGAAAGCCATTTTAACGTGTTGATCCGCTCAGAGGCCTTTCAGGGGATGAACCGGGTGGCCCAGCATCGCGCCGTGCATAAAGCCCTTGGCGATATTGTGCCGCGCATTCATGCGCTGGCCTTGGATATCGGCAGCTAAGACTTTGTGTCCGGCCACCAAAGAGGTGGCCGGGTCACCAAACCGCTTGGGTCAGTCTTGCGGTTTGCCGCGGCTGGCGCGCGCTTTGAGCGCTGCGGTAAGGCCAGATACCGGGCTCAACTCTTCTACACCATCATCGGCAACCATGCGGCGAGCGCCGGGTCCGGGAACCGGGATGGCTTCTGGTGGCGCTTCGGGGTCGCCTGCGATGGCTGTAAGTGGGGCGGGCTCGGGCGCATGATGGGCTTCGGGCGCGGAGACGCGCGGGGTTTCGGCAATCAGTTCCGCTTCTGGTTCCGAAGTTGCCGCTGCGGCCGCGGCTTCGGGCGCAGCGTTTGTTGCAAGCACAGGTTCAGCCGCGGTCTCGGATGTTGGGACCATGTGGCCACCGCCGTTCAACGCCCGCCGAAAGACCAGCAAATTACGCCATGTGGTTTTGGTTCCGGTCAGACCTGAGCGCTCTTCGCTGGGTAGCATTTCGGCACGCTGAAACTCCCAGCCTTGCGCGGCCATCTCATTCAACACCCCTTCGATCCCATTGGCAAAACGGGCTTCGGGGGTTTTCACGCCGCGTGCCTTCTTGCCCCGATTGGGGGCGGGGACGACCTTATACTCGTAGTTCTGCATCGATTGTTCCTGTGCGGCCCACGCCTGCAGCCTAGCAGCTTTGCGGGGCAGAGAGAAAGAAGATCAAAAGCGTTTGTTACTTTGGCACAACAGCGGCGCGCGCTGCCAGCTTCAGGCACATCTGCGTTGCCAGCGACATATCCTGAACCGAGATCCACTCCAAGGGGCCATGGATACATTGCATCCCCGTAAAGATGTTCGGCGTTGGTGTGCCGAATTCCGTAAGCCGAGAGCCATCGGTACCGCCACGGATCGGAACGGATACCGGTTCCAGTCCGACATCGCGGCAGGCTGCATGTGCAAGCTCAACCGGCGTCATGTCATTTTCCAGCCAGTAGCGCATATTGCGATATTGCGGTGTGATCTCGCAGGTGATTTCAGCGCGCGGTTCAGTCGCGGCAACCGCATCACACACGCTGCGCAACAAGGCGCCTTTGGCCTCAAGGTCGGCCATCTCAAAATCGCGCAGAATGAAGCGCAATTCCATCTCGGATGAGCCACCGAACATATCCGTGGCGTGGATGAAACCTTCGCGCGCGTCGGTGGTTTCCGGTGTCATCGTGGCCTGAGGCAGGGTCTGGATGATTTTTGACGCAAGGTGGATCGCATTGACCATCTTTTCCTTGGCAAGGCCCGGGTGGATGGAAACACCGGTGATTTTCACCACCGCGCGGTCAGCGGAAAAGCTCTCGTATTCCACTTCACCCGCCTCACCGCCATCGAGTGTATAGGCGAAATCTGCGCCCAGATCTTTCTGGAGCTGCGGTTGCACACCACGCCCGATTTCCTCGTCCGGGGTGAAGGCAATGCGGATCGGCGGGCGGGCGGCATCAGCGTTTTGTAGCAGATGCTCTGCCATTGTCATGATGATCGCAACACCGGCCTTATCATCCGCGCCCAGCAGCGTGGTGCCCGAGGCCGTGATTAAATCATGGCCGATCTTCTCTGCCAGATAGGGATGCTCGGTCGGAGAGAGCACCAATTCCGGATCGTCGGGAAAGGTAATGTCGCCACCGTTGTACCCCTTGATCACACGCGGTTTTACGCCGGTTGCATTGAACTGCGGAGCGGTATCCACATGTGCAAGGAACCCCACCGTGGGCGCATTGGTGTTGCCGGGGATGGTGGCCAGCACGACGCCGTAGTCGGTCAATTCAACATCCTGCGCGCCGATTGTGGTCAATTCATCGCACAACAGGTTCAGCATATTGAACTGGATCTCGGTGCTCGGTGCTGAGGGCGAGTTCTCATCGCTTTGGCTGTCGATCGCGGCATAGCGCACAAGGCGCGCCTGAAGGACATCGTCAAAGGTGTTGGTCATGCAAAATCTCCTGCTGTTGTATGCAAGATTGTGACGGTGCGCAGGCAGGTCAAGGTGATGTTTGCCGTGTGCTGCACCATGCCTGTTTTCCCGCGCATCAAGCCAAGGCGTTTTAGCGCAATGCGCCCCAAAGATCGTATTCCCCGGCTTCATCCACCTCGACCGTCACGAGATCACCGACGCTCAGCCCCTCTGTCCCTTCATCAATGAAGAGATTGCCATCGATTTCCGGCGCATCAGCTTTGGTGCGGCAGGTGGCAATGCCATCCGCGTCGATCTCATCCACGATCACTTGCAAGGTCTGGCCGACTTTGGCGGCAAGCTTTGCCTCAGAGATCGCCTGCGCCTTTGCCATGAAGCGCTCCCAGCGGTCTTGTTTGACCTCATCTGCGACATGATCGGGCAGATCATTTGAGCGCGCGCCATCGACGTTTTCATATTTAAAACAGCCGACGCGATCCAGTTGCGCCTCATCCATCCAGTCAAGAAGGTGCTGGAACTCGGCTTCTGTTTCGCCGGGGTAGCCGACGATAAAGGTCGAGCGCAGGGTCATGTCGGGGCAGATGTCACGCCATGCGCGGATTTCGTCCAGTGTTTTTGCCGCTGCCGCCGGGCGGGCCATGCGGCGCAGCACATCCGGGTGCGCGTGCTGAAAAGGGATGTCCAGATAAGGCAGCACCGCATTGTTCGGGTCGGCCATCAGCGGGATCAACTCGCGCACATGCGGGTAGGGGTATACATAATGTAGCCGTATCCACAGCTCGTCGGCGGGGGCAAGTTCTCCCAAGGCACGGCTGAGATCGGTGATATGGCTGCGGGTCTCGCCATCTTTCCACGGGTTCACGTCATATTTGCGATCAAGCCCATAGGCAGAAGTATCCTGAGAAATCACCAGCAGTTCCCGAACACCCGCACCGACGAGCTTTTCCGCCTCACGCAGCACCGCATGACCGGGACGTGACGCCAGCTTTCCGCGCATATCGGGGATGATGCAGAACTTGCACTTGTGATTGCAGCCCTCGGAAATCTTCAGATAGCTAAAGTGTCGCGGGGTGAGGCTGACACCGGTTGCGGGCAGCAGATCCACAAATGGATCGGGGCTGGGGGGCACCGCCTGATGCACGGCATCCAGCACCTGCTCATATTGATGTGGACCGGTCACGGCAAGAATACGCGGGTGATGCTCGCGGATGTAATCCGGCTCCGCGCCGAGGCACCCGGTTACGATCACCTTACCGTTTTCCTTTAACGCCTCGCCAATGGCCTCAAGGCTTTCAGCCTTGGCGCTATCCAGAAACCCGCAGGTGTTCACAATCACCGCATCGGCACCGGCATAGTCGGCCGAGATCCCGTAGCCTTCGGCGCGCAATCGGGTCAGGATGCGTTCGCTGTCCACCAGAGCTTTGGGGCAGCCCAAAGACACCATGCCAAGGGTCGGCTGGTCAGGTCGGGGGGCAACGCCAAAGGTTGGTTTCGGCGCGAGGTCGGGGCGAAGATCTGGCGGATTGCTGGTCATTGGCGTCCTATAAACCGGAGTGCGGCGCTTGGGAATGGAGGATTTGACACGCGGAGCAACTGGTCTGCGCGGTGCCTATGATGAAGTCTGACGCGGTGTTTAGATCACGGCTAATTTGCTTGCGTTGACGCAGGATTTTCGCGGAAGTGCGGATTGATCCCTCGCGCAAGGCCTGTAATCTGCGCCAAAGCCCTGACTTTGCGGGCAAACACCATACGCATCCCCAGAAAGGGCCACGAGCTATGCGCCTGATCCTCCGTATTCTTTCCGCCATCGTGATCACCGTTGCCGCAGGGATTGCCATTTTGACCTTCCTGCCGGGGCAAAAAATCGCCGAGCTTGCAGCCCAGCAGATCGAAAAACAGACCGGGCGGCAGGTGGTCTTTGGCGGGGACGTGCGATTCTCGTTTTGGCCTACGCTTGGTATTCAGGCCGATAACGTCGCGTTTGCAAATGCGGATTGGGCCGGGCCTGAGCCGCTTTTGACTGCAGGACGCCTGACGATCGGGGTGGATGCCGCAGATTTGATCCGTGGCGATATTCGAATCACAGAACTCACCGCCATTATCCCGCACCTGAACCTTGAAACGCGCGAAGATGGCATTGGGAATTGGGTGTTCGAAGGAGGCAGTTCTGATGCTCCGGCGGATGGTACAGCGTCTGAGACCGGTGGCGATAAGGCGTCTTTTGCGATTGAGGCGGTGACACTGAACGGGGCGTCGTTGCGCTATGCCCCCTTTGGGCAGGACGTTATTGAGATGAACCAAGTGGATCTGAGCCTGAAATGGCCTGATCCGAATGGCACCGCAAATGTAGATCTGACCCTGCGCCCGGCTGGTAAACCGGTTCGGCTGCAAGGCGAGGTAGGCCGTTTCAAGAGCTTCCTGCTTGGAGAGGTGACCTCTATCGGGATGAGCCTCACCGCAGAGGCCAGCAAGGCGCGTTTTGACGGGCTTGCCGATTTGACCGGCGCATTTGATGGCCGCATCACGGGCGCAAGCGAAGACACCCGTGCACTGATGGCGGCGCTGGGAATGGAACCTGTCGAGATCCCGCGGGGGCTGGGACGCAAGGTGCTCTTTGCTGCCGATACGACCTACACGCCTGATGGCCGCATCTCATTGCGGGATCTGAGTCTGTCCTTGGATGAGAATGCGCTGCGAGGTGGTGCGGATCTGAACCTCGGGGCCTCGCCGATGCAGGTTACGGCTGCGCTGAAAGGGGACGTATTGGACTTCAGCGCGCTTGATGCCCTCGGAACGACTGCGGGCGGTGCAGGCGGAGGGTCGGAGGCATCTTCTCAGGGGTGGTCTACAGATCCCATCGATGCTTCTATGCTTGGCCTTGCGGATGGGCAAATCTCGCTGGATGTCCAAGGGTTAAAGACCTCTTCTGTGACGCTTGGCCCCAGCCGATTGACGCTGAAAATTGAGCGCGCACGGGCGGTTTTGTCGTTCCTGCCAGTGCAGGCATTTGGAGGCTCGCTGCAAGGTGATTTGATTGCCAACAATCGAAACGGTCTCTCGGTGGCGGGTAAATTGCAGTTTGCCAATATCGAGATGCGCGAGGCGCTGGGGCAACTCGCAGGATACGATAAGCTCAACGGTGAAGCATTGGGCACGCTGGAGTTTCTGGGTGTCGGAAATTCCATGGACCAGATCATGCGGTCACTGGACGGCAAAGGGAATGTCGAGCTTGGCAAAGGGTTCTTTACTGGCTTTGACTTGCAGGCAATCATGGACCCGAACGGTGGCAACGGCGGCACCACGATTTTTGAAGGGCTGAGCGCGAGTTTTGCGATGGCGGATGGAACGCTGCGTAACGATGATCTGCGTGCCGCACTCAAGGTTCTGAAGGCCGAAGGCGAGGGGCGTGTCGGATTGGGTGCCCAGGATCTGGATTATACCTTTACGCCGACCGCATTTGCGAGCGAGACCTCATCTGGCGTATCGGTGCCGGTGCGCATTCGTGGTTCCTGGTTTGATCCTGAAATTAAACCGGACCTGAGCAAATTGGTTCAACCTAAGCTGGATGAGGCTGAGGAAAAGGCCAAGCAAGCGGTGCGTGACAAGCTCAGCGAGGAATTGGGTGTTCCAGTGGAAACCAAGGAAGACGTCAATGATGCGTTGAAACGCCGGGTCGAGGAAGAGGCCCGCAAGCAGTTGTTGAAGTTTCTCGGGGGCAATTAAGCCTGACGCAGGGGTCAGTGAGGGCGGTCTGGCTTCGAAGGGGAGACCGGGGCTCTGCCCCGGACCCCGAGATATTTGTGAAAAGATGAAAGCCTCTAGGGATGTAAAAACCGCGCCCCCCAAAGCAGGATGGCGCGGTTTTTTTTAGTCTGACAGGTTGGGATCAGATTGTTTGGTCGTACTCACCAACGCCGGGTTCCGTTCGGATCACCGCATCAATATCTGCAAAGATCGCGCGCATTTCATCTTCGCTCTCGGAGCTTTCACAGACCACCACCAGATTGGGGGTGTTGGATGAGGCACGCACGAGCCCCCAAGACCCGTTGTCGAGGATCACCCGGGCACCGTTTACGGTCACGACGTCCTTGATGGCGCGGCCAGCGAGGCTCTCGCCCGCCTCGTGTTTTGCGACGAGTTTTTCAACCAACCGGGCGAGGATGCCGTATTTTTCGGTGTCTGCCGCATAAGGCGACATGGTTGGGGTGGCCCAGGTGCGGGGCAGGGCCTTGCGCAGGTCGGACATTTTCATATCCGGATTCCGGTCCAGCATTTTGCAGACCTCTACGGCCACGCGCATGCCGCAGTCATAACCGCGCCCCACGGGTTCGGCGAGGAAATAGTGGCCGGACTTTTCAAAGCCTGCGAGGGCGCCGATCTCTTTGACGCGCCGCTTCATGTGGCTGTGGCCCGTTTTCCAATAATCGGCCTTAACGCCGTTTTTCTGGAGTTCCGGATCGGAGGCAAAGAGGCCCGTGGATTTCACATCTGCAACAAAAGTGGAATTTGGATAGAGCTTTGACAGATCCCGCGCCATGATGACGCCGACCTTGTCAGCAAAGATCTCTTCACCCTCATCATCAACCACACCGCAGCGGTCCCCGTCGCCGTCAAACCCAAGCGCCAGATCCGCCCCCGATGCCTTTACGCTGTCGGACATATCATGCAGCATTTCAAGGGCTTCGGGGTTGGGGTTGTAGTGCGGGAACGTGTAGTCCAGCGCGTTGTGACTGGGGACAACGTCGACCCCGATGCGTTCGAAAATCTCTGGTGCGAAGGCAGAGGCGGTACCGTTTCCGGTGGCGCAGACGACCTTCAGCGGGCGGGACATTTTGAAATCCCCCACGAGATCGTCGATATAGGCCTCTTTCACTCCCTCAATAAATTCATAAGATCCACCATCGCGGCGCTCACCTTCGCCGTTGAGGACGATGTCGCGCAGTTCTCCCATCTCATCCGGTCCATGCGTGAGGGGGCGGTCAAAGCCCATCTTCACGCCAGTCCAGCCATTTGGGTTATGAGATGCTGTGACCATGGCGACGGCAGGCACATCCAGGTGGAACTGTGCAAAATAGGCCATGGGCGACAGCGCGGGGCCGATGTCTTTTACCTTGATGCCGGCTTGCATCAGGCCAAGGATCAGCGCATTTTTGATCGCCAAAGAATAGTCGCGGTAGTCATTGCCAACGGCGATCACCGGTTCGATCCCGCGACGGATCATTTGCGTACCCAGCCCAAGCCCCAGAGCAGTCATCCCCGGTAGATTGATTTCTTCGGGATATTTCCAGCGCGCATCATATTCACGAAACCCTGTGGGTTTGATCATGGCGTCGCGCAGGAAACTCCAGCTGTTAGGGGTGACCTCTGGCAGCGGTTTGGGCATGGGAAATACTCGTCCTTTGTAAATCAAATACGGATCGGGTTGGCTTTGGCAAGTTTGTCAAAGCCCATCAATGTATCAATCAATTGCGGCATGTCTTTCAGGTAAATCATATTTGGCCCGTCGGAGGGCGCATTGTCCGGATCTTCATGCGTTTCGATGAAAACGGCAGCAATGCCCAAAGAAACAGCAGCGCGCGCCATCACCGGAGCAAATTCGCGCTGGCCACCGGTGGATCCGCCTTGACCGCCCGGCTGCTGCACCGAGTGGGTGGCATCCATGACCACCGGATAGCCGGTTTGCGCCATACGGGGCAGGCCGCGCATATCCGCGACCAAAGCATTGTAACCAAAGGAGGTACCGCGCTCTGTCAGCAGGATTTTATCGTTGCCTGTGCTTTCGACTTTGGACACAACATTGTCCATGTCCCATGGTGCCAGGAACTGGCCCTTTTTGATATTCACGGCTTTGCCGGTGTTTCCGGCGGCCAGCAGCATGTCAGTTTGGCGGCAAAGAAAGGCTGGGATCTGCAAGATATCAACCACGTCACCGGCGACGATGCACTGAGCCTCAGTGTGGACATCGGTCAGAACTGGCACATCAAAGGTATCACGCACACCTGCGAGAACATCGAGCCCCTTGTCGATGCCAAGCCCACGTTTGCCAGAGAGGGAGGTGCGGTTGGCTTTATCGTAGGAGGCCTTAAAGACAAATTGCGCCCCCACAGCATCGCAAGCTTCCTTGAGCTTACCGGCAATCATCTGCGCGTGATCGGCGCTTTCCAGTTGGCAGGGGCCGGCAATGACGGTCAGCGGACAGTCATTGCCAATGGTGAGACCATTGATGTCAATTTTTTTCATGAGCTTACGAAGAGACCTGTTCCCGAAGAATGGATGCCGTGAGGGCACACATCAGGTAGATACCGGAAAAGATCAGGAAAGCCAAAATCGTATTTTCGAACTTGCGCGGGGATGAAGGTGTGTCGGCGGGAACTGGCTCGACCGCGGTGGTGAGGTAGCGTACCTGCCGGTTGGCCTCCATCCGGGTTTGTTCGACCTGCTGCAGGGCCGATTGCAACATCATGTCCCGTGTCGCAAGGTCAGCCTGCGCCATCTGGATTTTCACACTCAGCGAGGCCAGCGAGTTTTCGCCCTGCGATGCGTCAGTCATACGTTTGTTGAGCGTGTCGATCAGAGCTTCAAGCCGTTTGATGTCGGCTGCGGTGCCTTCAACCTTGGCGGCGTTGGGACGCAGGTTGTCCTCAAGCGCGGCGAGTTCCAGACGTTTTTGCTGCAACTGCAACTCGAAGGTATTGATCTGCGAGCGCAATGACGCGATCACCCCTTCAGGATCGAGAACAGAACCTTGTTGTTGCAGGCGCACCAGTTCAGCCTGAGCATCGCGACGCTGTTGTTCCGCCAACTCCAGCGCATCTTCAGCGTCGCCCACTTGGTCGGCCCGCTTTTGTTCGGACAGATGGTTCACGTTTTCCTGCGCATAGGAAATAAGGCGGCGCGAAAATTCGGCGGCGACCTCTGGTTCTGCGGCGGATACCTCCATCCGCACAACGCCCTCGGTCGGGTCGTAGCCAATTTTCACGTTGCGTTTGTAGATCTTATACGCGTCATCATTGGTGGCATCCGGTGTAAGCCGCTGGATGGGATCAATCCAATCCTGAGAGAAATGCGTGCGAAAGCCTGCCTCTTCATCGAGGCGGCGCATAGCAACTTTGGACTGGAGATACGCCTGAACAGCGATCGAGTCCTGACTGGTCGCGAATTGGGTGCCGCTCAGCAAGCCGCCAAACCCGGAGGCCCCGGCGCTGTCAGCCTTAAGCACCAAAAATTCCGAATGCGACGCATACATAGGGGTCGCGACGTTATAGTAGTAAAAGCCCGCGATAAAAGTCGGGAGAAGCACGAAGGCCCCCAGCCGTGCCCCCAACAGTGCCATTTTGCGCCGGCGCCGCCGGGCAATGTCGCGCTGTATCGAACGGATTTCACGGTTACGCCGTTCTGCCGGGCTAAGTTGTCCGGGCGCGGCAACGTTGGTTTTTCCCTTGTCGACGGTTTGGGGCAGCGTCTGTGGTTTGGGTGCGTTTGCTGCTGGTTGGGTCGCCGGTACGTTACTTTTTTGTCCCTGAGGAACGACAAGCTCCAGCATATTGGCGCGTTTAAACGGATCGATCCCGCGTTGACGCAACAGGCGAACGGCATCGTAATCGGATGTTGCTGGCAGGTCATGCTTTTGTGCAACCCGACGGGCCAAGCGCAGTTGGCGACCTGTAAGCCCCTCGCGCTTGATTTCTTCGATGTCCGTTGCGCCTGCTTCCTCGTTGGCGGAAGAAACTTGCCCCTCGCGGACTCTCGCGCCCTCAGTGGTGGAGGGACGCTCTTGTGCAGTCGCTCCGGCTGGCTGCGAGCCCTTGACGCCACCCTGAGAGGACGGCGTCCCATTAGTCACGGCCCCATCAGAACCTTGTGGCTGTGGGGGGGCAACCGGACGTGCGGTCGCTGCTTCGGTCTCGCTGGCCTGTTCCGCCTCGGACGTGGTGCGGCGGATGCGAAATTTTTTAGCCTTGGGTTTCGTAGTCATAGAGCTGTTTCGCTTCTTCCAAGGTTTCAAACATATGGAGCTGCCCATTCATCAAAACAGCGGCGCTGTTGGCGAATTTCTCCAGTGTGCGGGGCTGGTGAGAGACGATGACGATTGTCGTGGTCTCAAGTCGCTCTTGCAAAATGGTACCGGCCTTGCGGTTGAACTCCACATCTGTGGAACTGGGCATGCCTTCGTCGATCAAATAGATATCGAAATCCAGCGCCAGCATCAGCGCAAAGGAAAATCGGGATTTCATCCCTGCGGAATAGGTTCCAAGCGGTTGATCGAAATACTCATTTAGCCCGCAGAGCCAACGGCAGTAGCTTTCGACATAGTCCGGGTCCAAACCATAAAGGCGCGCAATATAGCGGCTGTTTTCCATGGCGGAGAGGCGGTTCACGACGCCGCCCATAAAACCGAGTGGGAAGGAAATTTTGCAGCCGCGATTGATCTCGCCTTCATCGGGCTTTTCAAGGCCTGCCATCATGTTGATCAGCGTTGTCTTGCCGGTTCCATTGGGTGCCAGAATGCCAAGCGAGGTCCCAAGCTCCACCTGAAAGGAGACCTTGTCCAGGATGATCTTGCGCTGAGTCCCGGTCCAATAGGATTTGCTGACGTTCACGAATTCCAACATGATCTGCTCAGTATATAGCCTCTTTACCTCGGATGTGGGCAGAGCTGGTCACCATAAGGTGATTGGCCCTGCACCGCTGTGTTGTCTTTTTGCCTTCGAACATCGAAGGAGGGTGCCGAATGCAGATAACCGGCGGTATTTCCATCTTCGATGGGACTGCGAATGCCTGTAAATCCAGCCCTAGCACAAGTTAGTTAACGGACTACGCGCTGATTTAGGCGCAAATATGTCGAATTTGAGCAATGCGGTGCTGCTGATTTGGTAGTGTTGTGGCAGATCAACAGCGGTCCGGTATTCGAGAACACAAAGACGGGCTGCACAAGGCAAGTGGATCGAACCAGATGAACAGCGCGCCTCTCAAACACCAGATTGCGGCATGTACACTCTGCGCAACGCGATTTGCCGCGACAAAGACAGCCCATCAGCCGCGTCCGGTGGTGTGGTTTCAGCCGGGTGCCCGGATTCTCATCGCAGGGCAGGCACCGGGGTTGCGGGTTCATGAAAGCGGCAAGCCCTTTACCGATCCATCGGGAGATCGGCTCCGCGATTGGCTTGGGTTGAATGAGGAAGAATTCTATGACCAATCGCGGGTGGCAATCGTGCCAATGGCGTTTTGCTTTCCGGGATATGATGCCAAGAATGCGGATCTACCGCCGCCACCGATCTGCGGTGAAACATGGCATGACCGAGTGATGGAAGCCCTGTGCCGCGTGAGGTTGCGCATCATCGTCGGCGGGCATGCGCACCGCTACCACCTCAAGACCCGCAAGGGCGTGACAGAAGTGGTTCGAGATTGGCGCAGTTTGCCGGATGGGGTCTTTGCCTTGCCTCATCCCTCGTGGCGCAATACGGCTTGGCTGAAACGAAACCCCTGGTTTGAGGCGGAGCTGATCCCGGTTCTGCGCGCTCGGGTGAAGGAGCTGATGCGATATGACTGAAACAACCCCGCTTGATCAGGCCCATGCGGCAATGGAAGCCGCTCCAGAAGACGATGCGGCACGTTTGCGGTTCTTTGAGCGGCTGGCCGACAGTGAGCTGTTTATCCTGTTGGATAAAGAACCCGAAGGCGACCGGATCAGCCCCGAGATCTTTGATACTGGCGAGGGGCGTTTTGTTCTGGTGTTTGATCGTGAGGAACGGCTGGCGCAGTTTGCCAACCGGATTGTGCCCTATGCGGCATTGTCGGGACGGGTGATCGCCTCGATGCTCGCCGGGCAGGGAATAGGATTGGGGGTCAATCTTGAGGTTGCGCCGTCTTCAATTCTCATTCCAGACGCGGCGATGGGGTGGCTTGCGGAAACCCTGTCTCATGCACCGGGCGAAGTGGAGGCTGCCATTTCAGAGGTGCGCCCACCGCGAGGGTTGCCGGAGGTGCTTTTGACCGCCTTGGACGCAAAACTTGCAACCGCTGCTGGTTTGGCGCGCATGGCGTATCTGGTGGCTGTGACCTATGAGAGTGGCGGCAGTGGGCATCTGCTGGCATTTGTTGGCGCGCAAGAGGGGGCTGAGCCGGCATTGGCCAAAGCGGCAGGCGAAGCGCTGACATTCTCTGGTATTGAAGCGGGCGCTTTGGATGTGGGCTTTTTTTCCGCCAGTGACGAGATGTCCGCGCGGTTGGCGCGTGTCGGTCTGCGCTTTGACTTGCCGGAAGTTGAGGCCGCACGGTCTTATCAACCGCAGATACCGGGGTCTGATCCGGACAAGCCGCCGCGCCTGAAATAATCGCAAAATAGCGCTTTGAATCGGGAACACTCCCGCCCGTCGCTGGATCATTCAAATGATCCGCTCCCGTTGGGCGGGGCGCCGGGCCGTTCGGCCCGGCGCAGCCTCAAGCCCCTTATGGGGCTTGAGGCTCGGCTCAATTCTGACAGGGGGCGTTGCCATAGGCCCCCGCAGGGGTGGGCGTTTACTCAGCCGCTTCCAGTTTATCCTGCGTCTTGGTCTCGAAATCCTCGGCAGAGTGGCGTTCGCGCAGCTGGGAGGACAGCTCTCCAAAGGCGCGATTCACCATGCGGCCACGCTGGACTGCGGGGCGGGCATCAATGGCCTTGGCCCATCGCA
The DNA here is from genome assembly GCF_001681715.1 of Tritonibacter mobilis. Lineage (GTDB taxonomy): Bacteria > Pseudomonadota > Alphaproteobacteria > Rhodobacterales > Rhodobacteraceae > Epibacterium > Epibacterium mobile. The sequence goes on from NZ_LNWY01000006.1 coordinate 374,732, forward strand.
TCACATGCTCATAGCTCTCCACATCAAGGAACTCTGCCGCATCGTAAAGACGGCCGAGCACCAACTGGCCATACCACGGCCAGATCGCCATATCGGCAATCGAGTACTCTTCGCCTGCGATATAGGTCTTGGTCGCCAGTTCCCGGTTCAAGACGTCCAACTGGCGCTTGGCCTCCATGGTGAAACGGTTGATGGGATATTCGAACTTTTCTGGGGCGTAAGCATAGAAATGGCCAAACCCGCCGCCCAAATACGGCGCGGAGCCCATTTGCCAGAACAACCAGTTCAGGACTTCGGTACGCGCGCTACCATCTTTGGGAAGGAAATGACCAAACTTCTCGGCCAGATGCATCAGGATCGAGGCGCTCTCGAACACTCGCACAGGCGCACCGCCGGAACGGTCATGCAGTGCCGGGATTTTGGAGTTCGGGTTGATCTCCACAAAGCCGGAGCCGAATTGGTCACCGTCGCCAATCTTGATCAGCCACGCATCATACTCTGCTTCTTTGATGCCAGCGGCCAAAAGCTCCTCCAGCATCACTGTGACCTTTACGCCGTTGGGCGTTGCCAGAGAATAAAGTTGGAAAGGGTGTTCGCCCACCGGCAGCTCTTTGTCATGCGTGGCACCGGCGATGGGGCGGTTGATGGAGGCGAACTGGCCACCGCTTTCTTGCTCCCAGGTCCAGACCTTCGGAGGGGTATAGGTCGAATCGCTCATGCAGGGCCTCTTTCTTCTCGTGTCAGACGTTGGTGATCGGGCCGCCCGTCGGGCAGGGCTTCACCTCAAATGGGGACGATAGTGAAAATTCCAACGACTGGAAGGTCTGGCAGGGGTTAAAATTTGCACACTGGTTTGTGCGCCGCCGATCAATGCGCAGTGATCGGCGGCAAAGGGAGCCCTGTATCGGCCTCAGCGGTTTCTATTCTCGCGCATCAGGGTATGTATGGGGCAAGCGCTTCACGCTGACTTTTACACAGGCAGGACATTTTATGGCTAACAGCGAAAAACCACCCCTATTGGCGGTCCTGATCGACGCGGACAATATCTCTGCCAAACATGCCGAGGTTATGTTCGAAGAGATTGCGTCCCTGGGCGAGGCCAGCATTCGGCGCATCTATGGGGATTTTTCGGGTGGCGGTCCGCAAGGGTGGAGCAAAGACAAACTCGCAGCCTATGCCATTGTCCCGCATCAGCAATTTGCCAATACCACCGGGAAGAACGCCAGCGACATTGCGCTGGTGATTGATGCAATGGATATCCTGCACTCGGGCCGCTTTGACGGGTTTGTTCTGATCTCTTCGGATAGCGATTTTACGCGATTGGCCAGCCGTATCCGTGAACAGGGGCTGGATGTGTACGGCATGGGCATGCGCAAAACGCCGGCTGCATTTGTACGGGCCTGTAAGCGGTTCATCTATGTGGAAAACCTCCTCAATGAGGTGCCAAAACCGCAAAAGCCAAAACCGAAACCCGCAAATCACACCACTGGGGAAGCGCCCGAACAGGCTGTCATGGCGCAGGATGATCAAGCTCCGGCAGAGCTGGAAGATCCACAAAAACTGGTGTTGCGCGCAATGGATGCGATCAGTCAGGAGGACGAATGGTTCTCACTCGGGCAGATCGGCCAATATATCACAGCCGCCAGCCCCGATTTCGACACCCGCAGTTATGGCAAGCGCAAACTCTCAGACCTGATCGCAACGATGAAGATCCTTGAAACCCGTAGGGGCGAGGGCAATCAGATCCTTGTACGCAGGCTCGATTGATGGACGCACCCACACCCCTAGCTGTGACATGGCAAAAGGCCGAGGGGGCAGTGATCTGTGCCGCTGGCCTGTGGCTATATGCCGGTGCGGAAACGATGCTGCCGATTTGGGCTGCGGTTTTGTTGTTTTTCACCCCTGACCTGAGCTTTCTCGCCTATCTGTTCGGGCGGCGTGTTGGGGCGGTTTGTTACAACATGGTTCACCTATACGCCGCCGGAATTGTTACATTAGCGCTGGGTCACCTGTGGCAAGCCCCATTGATGTGGGAGCTTGGCGCGCTCTGGTTGGCGCATTGCGGTTTGGATCGGATGCTCGGCTATGGGTTAAAGTCACCGCAAGGCTTTGAATTTACACATCTTGGCCAGATCGGGCGTGCGCGTCATGAGAAAACTCAGCCCAAGGGTTGAAAGCGATCACAGTTATCTCACGCGGTCTCGTCTCTTAACACAGGCGCGTGAGAGGTGCTTCGCCTGAGGCCATTCTCGCGTATCTTCGCTGCAGACACTGCGGCTGGCGCAGGTCAACCGACATATGTCGTGCCGCCCGGCGCGAGAAGAGGAATTCGCGATGAAACGTTTTGCTTTGGCTGCGGTGGCAGCCCTGTCTTTTGGTCTGCCTGCCTTTGCGGGTGAGCAGTTTGTCGATGACACCGGTTTTGCTGTTTCCGGCTATGATGTTGTCGCTTACCGCAGTCTTGCGCAGGCTCCGGTCGGGCAAGCACAGCCCGCCGCAGTGCCCGGCAAGGCTGACATAACGGCGGAATACAACGGCGCGACATTCGCTTTCGCCACTGAGGCAAACCGCGACACTTTCCTTGAAAACCCGGCCTATTTTGCTCCTGCTTATGACGGTCACTGCGCCTATGGTGTATCCAAAGGGGGCAAGGTGCCGGGCAATCCCAATCTGTGGCGGATCGTGGACGATAAACTCTACCTGAATATCACCAAAAATGTGGTGGGTTTCTGGGAAGAAGACATCCCCGGTAACATTACTCTCGCCGAAGGGAATTGGCCGGATATCGACCCAAATCCTGCGTCGACAAATCCGATCCCGAATTTTTCATCCAGCGCTCCTGCACAGGACTAAACGCCTCGGCTTAGATCCTGCAAAAGCCCCGCACTTGTTGCGGGGCTTTCTTGTTGCGGCGTCTGTGTGCAGAAATTGGACTTTACAGAACGGGAAAACTGTAGCTGGCTGAGTGCAGATCAGAGTTAAGAGGTTTTGAGAATATGGAATTTCATGTCTGGCTCGCGTTTGCCTCCGCCTCCATTGCGTTGCTGCTCATCCCCGGCCCCACGGTTCTCTTGGTGTTGAGCTATGCGATCAGCCAAGGGAAACGCGTGGCGGTTGCAACGGCTGCCGGTGTTGCGCTGGGCGATCTGGTGGCAATGTCGGGCTCTCTTGCGGGGCTTGGGGCCTTGGTGCTCGCTTCGGCGGAGTTGTTTTTGCTGCTGAAGTGGGTGGGCGCGGCGTATCTGATCTATTTGGGGATCAAACTCTATCGCAGCGCCGCGGCAGCCTCGCTCGATCCGGTGGGGGACGTGGCAGATGCGGCGGCGGGGCGTGTCTTTGCACATGCAGCGGCGGTGACAGCACTGAACCCTAAATCCATCGTGTTTTTCATCGCCTTTGTGCCGCAGTTCATCAATCCGCAGGCAACATTGCTGCCGCAATTTGGCATTCTGGTTGCAACCTTCGTGGGTTTTGCCGCCCTGAACGCACTGGCCTATGCGTTGCTTGGCGACAAACTGCGCCAGCGCATCCGTCATCCAGCGGTGATGCCCATGCTCACGCGTCTGGGCGGCGGCGCATTGGTGGCGATGGGGGTGGCCACCGCTGCCATTCGTCGCAGCGCATAGGTTCAGATCAAGGGCGCGGCGGCGGGCATACCACCTGCTGCCAGCGCCCCGGCGACATGCCCACCGCAGCGGTAAACTGACGGGTCATATGCGGCTGGTCGCTAAAGCCCGCATACGCTGCCGCCTCCGCAAGCGACATGCCCTCAGAGATGGCTTTTCGCGCGCGATCCACGCGGCGCAGCGTTAAGTAACGGTAAGGGCTGGTGCCAAGTGCAGCGCGAAATTGCCGGGACAAGCTGTAGCGATTGAGTTGAGTAACATTTTCCAACTCTTCTGAACGCACCACCTGATCCGCGTTGGTGTGCAAATAAGCGCGCGCCCGCTCAATGGCACGATGATCGATGCGTGTGGGGCGCAGACGGCCAGCGCTATGGTCTTTGGACAGCAAACCCTGAGCCAGCAAAGTGATCACCTGATCCAATTGCAGCGGCTCTAGCGGGCGCTGCATATCTGCGCAGGCGATGTGGAGTGCCTGCAACAACGCGCCATCGGTGAAAACCGGGTCGCGCGCAAAGGGCAGGGCGCGCGCTTCGCCTCCCAGCGCCTCTCGAATGCGGGCGGGTGCGATATAGAGCATCCGGTAGGAAAATCCGGCCTCATGCCCGGCTTCGCCGTCATGCAGCTCATCAGGGTGGATCACGATTACATTCCCGGCAAGACTGTCTGCGCGTGCCCCTCGATAGCGAAAGCTCTGCACGCCGTTGAGCGTATAGCCGATTGCATAGGTATCGTGGCGGTGCGGGGCGTAGGCATGGCCATCAAAATGCGCCTCGATCCGCTCCAGACCTTGCGTATTGGGCGCAACTCGCAGCCAGTCACCTGCGCTGGGCAATGCGCAGGATCGTTCAAGACCGCGCGGCGTCGCTCTGACAATCTGTTGCTCTGATGACGTGTCGGTCATGGGCGGATCCTTGGACGGCACAGAAGATTAGCGGCTGGCGCGTTGCGAACCCGCCACCGTGCAATAAGGAGTATCCCTTTGCCGCCGAACAAACTCAATATTCTCGAACAGGTAGATGCGCAGATCACGCAGGTCTTTGATCCGCATATCGTGGCAGATGTAAACGATGCGCAGGTTAAGGTCGCAAAATTCGGTCCCCAGTTCGATTGGCACAGTCACCCATCGGAAGACGAGGCGTTTTTTGTGTTGCGTGGTCGTGTTGCGATAGATTTTCGCGATGGCACTGTCGAACTGGGGCAGGGTGAGTTCCTATGTGTGCTGAGGAGCATGGAACATCGCCCGCGCGCTCTCACGCCCGAGCCAGTGGTCATCATGGTGGAACCGGCAGGCACGCTCAACACCGGAGACGCCGACAGCGCCCTGACGGTTGCTAACCCGAAATATCTGCAGGCTGAGGGTTGAGTGATGCAATTTGATACCAAGATCGCCATTGTGCTGAACGCAGATCTTGCCACATGGCAGAAACTCAATGTTACAGCGTTTTTGATGTCAGGTATTGTGGGCGCAGCGCCAGAACTGATTGGTGAGAGCTACCGCGATGGGGACGGCAATACCTACAACGCATTGGCGATCCAGCCGGTGATCGTGCTTGCAAGTGATGTCGCAGGTCTTCGCAAGATTTATGAACGGGCCGTGACGCGGGGCGCCGGGATGTCGATCTACACAGAGGAGATGTTCGCCACAGGGCACGACGCCGCCAACCGCGCTGTGGTCGCAGAGTTTGGAGCCGCAGACTTAAACCTCGTGGGGCTGGCGCTTCGAGAAGAGAAGAAAGTGGTCGATAAAATTACCAAAGGGGCGAAGATGCACTCCTAGGATGGGCTTCCGTCTAAACTCAGGTGCGAATGGATCTTTGGTGCCAACACACAAAGAAAAACCCCGGAATCCAATTTGGATGCCGGGGTTTGCGGTAGCATTGATCGCGCCAAGCTTAGCGTTTGCGGTCGCGGCGCGAGCTCATTGGCTGGAAAGCAACACCGACATGCGCTTCGCAATAGGGTTTACCCTGCTGCACCGGAAGGCCGCAGAACCAGAAATCTTCGGTCGCGGGATCGCCAACGGGCCATTTGCAGGTCCGTTCGGTCAGTTCCATCAAGGAGAGCTTCTTGGCTTTCTTCTCGATCTCGTTGACCTTTGCCAGTGCCTCCGCCGGAATCTCATTGGCAGACGGCTGCGGCGGCAGGGGTTGGCCTGCCGGAATGATCTGCTTGCGCGCAGGGGTCGAGGGCTTTGGCTCCACTGCGGGGGCTTCGGCCACCGGCTCCGGCGTCACCGGGCGTGCCGGTTCGGTCTTGGGCTGGGCCTTGGGCTTTGCGGCCGCCTTAGGCGCTGGCTTTTCCTTCGGCTCGGCCGCAGCCTTGCTGCCGCCGCCGGTGGTGCGGTTGGACAGACCGAGGCGGTGAACCTTGCCGATGACCGCATTCCGGGTCACGCCACCAAGTTCTTTTGCGATCTGACTGGCCGACTGGCCTTCGCCCCACATTTTCTTGAGCAGTTCGACGCGCTCGTCTGTCCAGGACATAAAGTGCCTTTCAAAGCTAATAGCGGCCTCAAGAAACCTGTGGCCGCCATCGAATTCCAGAGTACCGCCCTACAATAGTCACTGGCGGGCGAGATACAAGCCATGAACCGACGTCTCATTGCATAGAACCGCAGCTTGCATCCCTGTGATGAGCGATTATGCAGGGGGTAGCGAGAATATGAGGGTGGCATGTCAGATAACAACACACAGTCGAGCTTTCGCATCGAAGTGGGTGAACGCCGGTTTGGCAGGGTGAACTGGCTGGGTCTCAAGACGCTCGCCGGGCGTGAAATCAAACGTTTTCTGGTGGTCTACACTCAGACCCTGCTGGCACCGATGGTGACGGCAGCGCTGTTTTTGCTGATTTTCTCCATCGCAATCGGTCCACGCCGTGGGGATGTGATGGGGGTGCCGTTTATGTCCTTTATCGCGCCGGGCATTATGATGATGACGGTGATCCAGAACGCGTTCGCCAATACATCGTCTTCGATTGTGATTTCAAAGGTGCAGGGAAATATAGTCGACACCTTGATGCCGCCGCTGTCGGGATTTGAGATCCTGCTCGGCTATCTTGCGGGTGCGATAGCGCGCGGCGCTTTGGTTGCGGTCGGGATCGGGCTCGGTTTGGTGTTGGTACTTGGAATGGTGCCCGCTCACCCGCTGGTGGCGCTGGGCTTTGTCATCTTGGGGGCGGCGTTCCTAGGCGGGCTGGGCATTGTCGCCGGGGTTTTTGCAGATAAGTTCGATCAGATGGCGGCGATCACCAATTTTGTGGTGACGCCATTGGCGTTTTTGTCTGGCACCTTTTACTCGGTCGAGGCGCTGCCACCGGTGCTCTATGCAATTTCACACGTCAATCCGGTGTTCTACCTGATCGATGGGGTGCGCTACGGCATGATTGGCGTATCTGACAGCGATCCGGCCTTCGGCGCGCTCGTTTGCCTGGGGGCGACAGCTGTCATTGTTGCGCTGGCGTGGCAAATGCTGCGCACAGGATACCGGTTGAAAAACTAGCGCTCTGTCTCGGGGCGGGGCAGGCGTTCTGTGACTGTGGGGCGCTTGCCATTGACGCTTTCACGCCATGCAAGCAGCCCCGCGCCAGACAGGATAATGCCAGCCCCGAGGATTGTGACCCAATCTGGTACAACGCCGAAGATCACCGCATCATAGATCGCTGCAAAGACCAGTGTCCCATAGGCAAATGGGGCCACAAATGACGCATCCGCCCGCGCCATCGCATTGACGAAACAGGCCTGCGCACAGGCCATAAGCGCGCCGAGCGCGGCCAGCGCCCCCCATTGCGCTGCTGTTGGCATTTGCCAGACGGCAAGCGCGGCGCAAGAGGCAATAACCATCCCAATCAGGTTGTTGACCCACAGGATCTGCACCGGCGGCTCGCCACCTGCCAGTTTCTTGATGAAGATCAGCTCAGCCCCCATGGCTAGGGCCGCGCCAAGTGCCAGCAACGCTGCAGGTTGAAAACTCTCAGGTGTTGGCCGCAAGAGAATCATTGCCCCCGCAAGAGCAATCGCAGCCGCAAGCCACCGCCACGGCCCGACCTTTTCGCCGAGAAACGGGATCGCCAGCATCATGCCGATCACCGGGTTGAGGAATGAAATGGCCGTTGCGTCTGCCAGCGGAATAAAGGCTACAGAGGCAAACATCAGCGTGACACCGCCCCAGCCAAACGTGGATCGCCCGATATGCAGCCCCCAATGGGGTTTGTGGATCTTCTGACGCAAGACCACAACGGCCGCTGAAATCCCCATAAAGGCAAAGACAAACCGCCCCTGACTGATTTGCAGCGCATGCAAGGGCGGCCCCAGCACATCTGTGCCGAGCGATTTCGCCAGCAGGGTGGTGCCTGCAATAAACACAGTTGCCAGTAGGATCAGTGCCGCGGCAAGGGGAGGGTTTTGTGGGGTCTCATGCGTCATGCGACAATCGGTGCGACAGCGCGCCCCTAAAGGCAAGCGCAAAGGTTGCGCGGTTGATCGATGCATTCCAGACATTGTTCCTGTGCCCATCCAGCACGCCAGTCAGTGCGCCCGTCGTTTTGTTCCAAAATAGGTGCCGAAGGGGGTTTCCACGCGTTGATGCTTCCGTTATGGAGCCTTCTTATGATCAAACACGCAACTCTCTTGTCGACTCGACGTCGACGCCAATGTGCCTGACACGCTGCCAATCGCAGCGCTTTTGATCCCGCGCGCCTCGCTTGTTCTTCAAAATGGCGCCCCCTTTCAAACCAAACCGGACCAGTTGTTGACCGTCGCCCCGTGGTGGGGCACTGATTTGGTCCTGACCCCGTTAGATCTCTCTTAAAGGATGTTTCAGATGATCCCCTCCGTTCTTCCGACCTATAACCGGGCGCCCTTGAACTTCGTCAAAGGCGAAGGGTCTTGGCTGATCGAGGCGGATGGCCGACGTTTTCTGGATCTGGGCTCTGGCATTGCGGTAAACGCGCTGGGCCATGCACATCCCGCTCTGGTGGAGGCGCTGACCAGTCAGGCGCAAAACCTCTGGCATGTCTCGAACCTTTACGAGATCCCCCAGCAGCAGGCGCTGGCGGATAAGTTGGTCGCGGAAACCTTTGCTGATACGGTATTTTTTACCAATTCCGGCACCGAGGCTTGTGAACTGGCCGTTAAAATGGCCCGTAAGTATCATTTTGAGAAGGGCACTCCTGAGAAGGTCGAAATCATCACCTTTGAAGGGTCGTTCCATGGGCGCTCCTCTGCGGGTATCGCTGCGGCAGGGTCTGAGAAAATGACCAAAGGCTTTGGTCCACTGCTTCCCGGTTTTGTGCATCTGCCGTGGGGCGATGCACAGGCGGTCGCAGCGACCATTGATGAAAACACTGCGGCCATCTTGGTCGAGCCGGTGCAGGGCGAAGGCGGCATCCGCCCGATGCCCGATCAGGATCTCAAAGATTTGCGTGCCCTCTGTGACGAACATGGCATTCTTTTGATCCTCGATGAGGTGCAATGCGGCGTAGGTCGCACCGGCAAGCTTTTTGCGCATGAATGGGCAGGGATCACTCCGGACATCATGATGGTCGCCAAGGGCATTGGCGGCGGTTTCCCTCTTGGTGCAGTGTTGGCCACAGAGAACGCTGCCTCCGGCATGACCGCTGGAACCCATGGCTCGACCTATGGCGGCAACCCGCTTGGTTGCGCGGTGGGTTGCGCGGTGATGGACCATGTAGCGGCTCCTGAATTCCTCGCCGAGGTAAACCGCAAGGCAGGTCTTTTGCGTCAGAAACTCGAAGGTCTCGTGGCGTCCCATCCAGCGGTTTTTGAAGAAGTCCGGGGCTCCGGTCTGATGTTGGGTCTCAAATGCAAGGCGGTGAATGCAGAGGTGGTCAAGGCGGGCTACGCGGCTGAGGTCATCACAGTGCCTGCAGCCGACAATGTGATCCGTTTGCTGCCTGCGCTGACGATTTCAGATGCCGACATCGACGAAGCCATCTTGCGCCTTGAGGCTGCGGCCGCGGCGGTTGAAGCCGCCTGATCTTCATCTTTTCATAAATATCTCGGGGGTGTGGGGGCTGGCCCCCACGTCTCCCTCTCCAGAAAGCGACGACAGTATGAACCATTTTCTCGATATCCATAAAACCTCACCGGCTGATCTGCGCACAATCATTGATCAGGCAGGCCAGATGAAATCTGCGCGTCTGGGCCGGCCCAAGGGCACGCCCGATGACGACCAGCCGCTTGCTGGCCGCATGGTGGCGCTGATCTTTGAAAAACCATCGACGCGGACCCGAGTGTCCTTTGACGTAGGTGTGCGCCAAATGGGTGGCGAGACGATGGTTCTTTCGGGTAAGGATATGCAACTCGGGCATGGCGAAACCATTGCCGACACGGCGCGTGTCATGTCGCGCTACGTCGATCTTATCATGATCCGGACCTTTGATGAAACAGTTCTGACAGAAATGGCGGAATACGCGGATGTGCCAGTCATCAACGGGCTTACCGACCGCACGCACCCTTGTCAGATCATGGCCGATATCCTCACCTATGAGGAACACCGTGGCCCGATCAAAGGCAAGAAAGTTGTCTGGACGGGTGACGGCAATAATGTCTGCGCCTCATTCATTCACGCGGCGGGGCAATTTGGCTTTGATCTGACCTTTACAGGCCCCTCGCAACTGGATCCTGAGGATGAGTTCATCGGCCTTGCACGCAGGGCCGGATCTAAGATCACCATCGAACGCGACGCGGCCAAGGCGGTCGAGGGTGCTGATCTGGTGGTGGCAGACACTTGGGTCTCCATGCACGACAGCCAGTCATCTAAAGAGCGGCGTCACAACATGCTGCGCCCCTATCAGGTGAACGATGCGTTGATGGCGCATGCAAAACCGGATGCGCTGTTTATGCACTGCTTACCTGCACACCGCGAAGAGGAAGTGACCTCTGCGGTGATGGACGGTCCACAGTCCGTGATCTTTGATGAGGCGGAAAACCGGCTGCACGCGCAAAAGGCCGTGATGCGCTGGTGTTTGGGCGTCTGATCTGCCCACGGCGGGAGCGCTCCCGCCCGTCACAGCCGCATTAAAATGCAGCTCCTCCCGTTGGGCGTAGCGCCGGGCCTTTGGCCCGGCGCGTTGCGTTCCCCGGGTCAGATCTGGTCAGGACCGCCCGCGTCTGACACAGTGGCGCTGAGTGGACCGGCAAGGGAGTGCCGTTGTGAGTGAGGGCCATATCGTTGTGCTGGGAGCTCCGGCTCTGGCGGGGTTTTGCGCAGGGCTTTGGGCGGCGGCCGGGCATAGGGTGACATGGGCTGTGGCTCCACAAACCCAAGCGCAGTTTGAACGCGGCGGATTGCGCCTTACCGATCCCAGCGGGCTAGATGCACGGATCGGGCCGGATGTGTTGGACTGTCTGCCGGCGCGCGACGCTCTGCGGTGTGCTGATCTTGTGGTTCTGCTGGATCTGGACGAATTGGAAGCCGCAACAGTCTGGTCCGAAATCACATCAAACGCGCCTGTGGGCACCATGGTGCTGAACGTCACTTCTGCGACCTCCGCAAACTACGTGCTACCGCCGGACCCACCCACGGGACGGCAGATGGTCTTGGGCCTTGCGCCATGGTGTGTGGACCAACATATCGAGGGCTCGCAAGATGAAGCACTCTGGGTGCACCGTTATGGGGCAGGCGGGCCAATGCGCGTCGCGGAAGAAGCAGGCATTTGGGCTCGAGATTTGAGCGTACCCTGTCTCGATGTCAAAGCTCAGTCTGATATTTCGGGTGTGATTTGGGGGAGCAAATTGGCCAGGCTGTTGCCGCTGTGCGCGAGCCTTGCAGGGATTGCGCCACGCGCGCTCTTGCGGGACCGCGTGTGGCGCAACCTGTGTGCCGACCTGCTTGAAGAGGTGCTGGTTGTGCTGCGAAAAGCGGGCATTCGCCCAAAACCAGCGCGGGGCTTGCCGCTGTCCTTGCGGCTCAGGGCCTTGCGAGTGGGTGGTCTATTGAACACCTTGGTCTGGCCAGAGGTTTCGATGGTTCAAGGTGGCTCCGCGAAAGAGGCAGATCTGTCGCTATTGCAAGACTTGTCAAATCTTGGCGCGCGCGTCGGGATGGCGATGCCGGTCAGTGCCTCTCTGCTTCAGGCAGATGTGCGAGGCGGCTGATCAGACCGAGAATACATGCATCAAGGCATAGATGCCGGCAGAGAGCGCGGCGGATAAAGGAACCGTGATCAGCCATGCCGCCAGAATGGTCAGGACATGGCTGCGACGCACCAAGCGCCGGCGGCTGCGATCTTCGCGTGGAAGGCCGGGCCGCTCCGCCTTTTGCCCAGCACGGCGCGCATGAGCGGCCGCATATTCGCGGTAAAACCCCACGCCAAAGACCGCACCGACGGCCACATGCGTCGATGAGACTGGCAGCCCAAGCCAACTGGCCACGATCACCGTGAGAGCTGCAGAGGTAGAGACGCAATAGGCGCGAATGGGGTTGAGCTTGGTGATTTGGTTGCCCACCATATTGACCAACCGAGGGCCAAACAGCAGCACCCCCATCGCCATCCCAAAAGCGCCGATGATCAGCACCCAGAATGGGACATGGAGCGAGGCCAGCGCATTGATTTCGGCCGGGTGAGTGCCTGCCTCCTGTTGGCCCATGACATGTACGATGGTCGCCAGCGGGCTGATGGCATTGGCGACATCATTGGCCCCGTGAGCAAAAGACATCAGCACCGCTGCGATCACCAGCGGCAGTCGGAACAACGCTTTGATCGCGCCTTTTTGATGCTCCAGCTGCGCGGCGCGATGCAGAATAAGCGGTCGCGCAATGAGGAACGATAACAGCGCCACACCAACCCCGGCCAAGAGCGCTTGACTGGACGTTGTAGACGACAGGCTTTCGGGCAGTTTCAGCACAAAGAACGTACCAAAAGCCCCCCCCATTCCGGCCAGCAACAGCGGAACCCAACGCCGCGCTGCTGCCATTTTGTCATCCTGTTGGGTGATCAGCTGGCGGATCAAAGCAAGAAGCGCCATCGCAAGCACAGCACCGATGAGCGGTGACAGCATCCAGCTGGTCGCAATACCACTGAAGGTGAACCAATCTACCGCGCCAAATCCCGCCGCTGCGGTGGTCGCGCCCAAAATGGAGCCGATGATGCTCTGGGTGGTGGAAACTGGTGCGCCCATCCATGTGGCCAGATTGACCCAGAGCGCCGAAGCGATCATCGCCGACATCATCGCCTGCACAACGGTTTGTGGGGCGCTCATGGCCTCTGGGTCGATCAGCTTGCTGGACACCGTCGCAACCACTTCGCTGCCACCAAGGAGCGCGCCCGAGACCTCGGCCAAGGCGGCGGCAATCAGGGCCGCGGTCATCGGAAGCGCCTTGGCACCAACCGCGGGCCCCATGTTGTTGGCCACGTCATTGGCCCCGATGTTGAGCGCCAGATAAGCACCAAACACTGCGGCGACCATGGCCATGATGGTTGTGGGCGATGTGCCGAGCACGAGTGCGGCCTCGACACCGGCCAATGCCATGAATGCGAGCGCCAATCCAAGCCCCAGAAGCGGGCGCACGACATAGCCTGTGGTGCGCTCCATCTGGTTGAGACGGGCGAGATCTTTGTCCAGCAATCTCCAGTCAGGGCGCGCCATCACAGGGAACTTTCGTCAATACGACAATTGGCTACGGTATGCCCGGCATATCGGGCAGAATGACCGGATGCCTTGTGGGCAAGGATAAGGGCGAAGGGTAACAGCGAATTCAAGAGGGGCGGAAGCTGTTCAGAAGGTCTTGAAGCTGAGGTTCGCGCACCATTTGCGCGGCTTCCTGAGGTGGAACCCAGTTGCGCTTGCGCTCGTGAGCCTCTGGAAAATCATCGCGCAGATCTTCGACCTCGATTGCATAGACCAAAGTCTCCAAAGGCTCCGCAGTGCCGTTATCGAGACGTTTGTCATATTCAAAACGCCCCACCGGAGCCTCATCGAACTGCCCCTGACGCACGCCTGCTTCTTCCCAGGCTTCCTGTGCGGCACTTTCCGCACTGGATTTACCTTCCATGGGCCAGCCTTTCGGGATGACCCAGCGGCCTGTATCTCGGCTTGTTACAAGCAATACCTCGCACCCCGTGTCGGTGCGGCGAAAGCACAGCGCAGCAACCTGCAGCCTGCGCGGGCGCGACAGCATGGGGAGAAAGGTCTGAGACCAGAATTTCTGCAGTAACTGTTGCATCGAATGCTCGAAGCCTTTTGGGCGTGTTCTTATACTCTTTAGCTGAACGAGGAAGTGCAGATAGTCTTGTTCTGGGGTGAGTACAACTTCTTTGTGTTAAACTTTCGCTACCGTTGCTCTTATATCATCGTTGCATCGGCCATTCACTTGCGCGGGCGAGCGCGCAGGGTTGCTTCGGCTTGGGTGGGATCTTCGGGCCAGGGGTGTTTGGGGTACTGCGCGCGCATGTCCTTGCGCACATCGGCATAGGAGCCGGACCAGAATCCCGGCAGGTCGCGGGTGATCTGGATCGGGCGACGGGCGGGCGACAAGAGCGTGACCTTCAGCGCCACACCCGCGACGGTCGGATGGCGGGTGACGCCGAACATCTCCTGCAGGCGGACCTCAATCCCCGGTGTGTCGCTGGCGTAGTCAATGGGGATCTTGCGCCCAAGCGGCGTGATGAAACTGCCCGGAACCTCGCGGTCAAGGAGCTGGGTCTGCTCCCACGTCAGCGCGGCGCGCAGGGCCGGGAGTGCGTCGAAACCCTTCCAGTCGGCGTCTGAGCGCACGCCCGTGAGCATGGGCAGCAGCCAGTCCTCGAGAGTTGCCATCAGGCCCGCCTCGGAGAAATCCGGCAGGTCGTGGCCTTCGGCGCGCAGCAGTTCGATACGGGTGGCAAGACGCGCGGCGGCGGGCGACAGGCGCAGGCCGAGGTCACGCACACCGTCAAGCATGGCGGTGGCGGTGGCCTCGGGCGGGACGTCCTTCCAGATGCGGTCGTCCAGCACCAGCGCGCCAAAGCGCTCCTGTTTGCGCGCCACCACGCGGCGGTCGCGTTTGGACCAGCTGCAGAGATCCTGCCAGTGGATCTGATCTGCGAACAACGCGCGGATTTCGGCCAGGGTGATCTGCGCCGCAAGGCGGATCTTGGCCTCGCGCGGATTGCCGTCGCTGTCTGTGACGACAAGATAGGGGGCCGCGGCCAGCGGGTCGGAATTTTCCAGCACCGCGCCCTTGCCACCGGAGAGCACATAGCGGGCATCGTCGCCCTTGCGGCGCTGGGCCACCCGATCCGGATAGGCCAGCGCGGCCATGGCCGCCGGAGAGAGCGGCTCTGATGTGGCGGCGGCGGGTCTGCCCTCGGCGCTGGCCGAAGTGTCGCTCTGCCCGCCGCGTTGCCGGCGCAGGCGCTTTGCCTCACTGGTGATGGCCTGCAGAGCGGGGGTCTTGACCTGATAGGGGCGGCGGTCGCGGAAGCGGCGGAGATCCCGCAGGGCCTCAAGACGCAGTGCCAGATCGACCGGCGCGCCGCGCAACGGGTCGCGGTCCGCCATCAGCGCCGCCAGTGTGGCGCTCTCTGGTCCCGCCACCGCCAGCATATGCGCCAGACGCGGGTGCAGGGGCAGGCGGGCCAGCGCGCGGCCATGGTCGGTGATCCGCATCTGCCCATCCAGCGCGCCGAGCATCTGCAACAGGGCACGCGCCTCGGACAGGCTACCAGCGGGGGGCTGGGTCAGCAGCGGCAGATCTGCGGGATCCGCCCCCCAAAGTGCCAGTTCCAGCGCCAGACCGGTGAGGTCTGCGGCCTCGATCTCGGCCGGGGGGTAGGCCATCAGCGCGCCCTCTTCGCCCTTGGACCAGAGCCGATAGCAAGTGCCCTCGGCCACGCGACCGGCGCGGCCCTGTCGCTGGGTGGCTTCGGCGCGGGTCACCCGTTCCGTCACCAGCCGCGACATGCCTGCACCGGGGTCAAACCGCGCGCGCCGGGCCTGTCCCATATCCACCACGACGCGGATGTCCTCGATCGTCAGGGAGGTTTCGGCGATGGAGGTCGCCAGCGCCACCTTGCGCCCCTCGGACACGGGAGCGATGGCGGCGCGTTGTTCGGCAAAGGGGAGGGCGCCAAACAGCGGGCGGATCTGGCAATGGCCGGGCAGCCGGGTCTCCAGCGCGCCGGCGGCACGGCGGATTTCGCCCTCGCCGGGCAGGAACACCAAAAGGCCACCACCGGTCTCGCGGGTCTCACCTTCCGCGCGGGTGACCAGATCCACCAGCGCGTCCAGTTTGCGTGCCTTGGCGGGCAGGGGGCTGTCGAGCCAGCGGGTTTCGACCGGGTAGCTGCGGCCCTCGGAGGTGACGATGGGCGCATCCATCAGGGCCGCCACCGGGCCTGCATCCAGCGTGGCGGACATCGCCAGCAGCAAGAGATCGTCGCGCAGGGCGCTTGCAACCTCAAGGCAGAAGGCGAGCCCCAAATCGCCATTGAGGGAGCGTTCATGAAATTCGTCGAAGATCACCGCGCCGACGCCCGGCAGATCCGGGTCCGATTGCAGCATCCGGGTCAGGATGCCTTCGGTCACAACCTCGATGCGGGTGGATTTTGAGGTCTTGGCCTCGCCGCGCACCCGGTAGCCGACGGTCTGGCCGGGGCTTTCCCCCAATGTTGACGCCATGCGCTCTGCCGCGGTGCGAGCGGCGAGGCGGCGGGGCTCCAGCATCAGGATGCGCCCGGTGGTCAAGCCTGCTTCAAGGATCGCAAGCGGCACCTTGGTGGTCTTGCCCGCACCGGGGGGCGCTTGCAACACCGCACGGCCCCGCGCGCGCAGAGCATCAATCAGGTCGGGGAGCGCGTCATCAATCGGGAGCCGTATCATGGCGGCGCTTATCGCCAATCGCGGGCTTAACGTCCAGCCTGCGTAAGCCCACCTTGCAGCGTGACAGTGCCAAAAACCGTGGCGACTTTGGCGGTGGACATGTGGAAACGCCCATCCGGCCCGGCCTCGTAGCTGAGTTCGAGATCAAAGGACTTTGCCCGCGCCAGTTCTCGCGCGCTGTAGCCGTCTTCGCGGTGCAATGTGCCCCGGCAGACAAACCCCGCTCCCTTTGGACGTGGCGAGCCCAGCACCAGCCGCGTGCGCCGTGCCCCATCAAAGATCGGCTGATCGAAAGAGCAGAGATCATCTACGGCCTGCGGTGCCACCGCGCGGAAAATGGCGGTCGCCGGATCAACTGTGTCGCGCTGGTTGTCCGGGCGAAGAGGCGGGGTGTCAGAGCCAAGACGCCCACCCGTGACGCGGGGCACGCCATTTGTATACTCGAGTTGGGCCGTCGATTGCCGCTGCCCGGTGTTGACGTTTTCTAGGAACCACGCGGGCCGAAGGCCTGCGGAGGTCCAGCGCCCCCGTGCCTGCATTTCGAAATGAACCTTTGCCAATAGCGCCACCGCACCGGTCGAGGTAAAGCGACTGCGCACGCCATAGGTGCCACCGCTGCGCTGGCTGGCAAGAGTGAAAGTGCCAAGTTTGACGCCGAGGCCCCGCACGACATAGTGCTGCTGATCGCTCGTGCTGGGGTCATTCGCGAATACAGCTACGGGCGATATGAAGGCCGCGAGCAGGATAACCCCTCCGAGGACAAGGTAACGGCGCATCAAGGCAATTCCTTTCCAATATCAAGCGCATGTTTCGAAGCGGCATTGAGGTTTTGCGGCAGGGCCACTGGACAAGCGCGCCCCGGCTGCGCCATCAATGCCCGGCAAGGACGAGAGGCGCGCCATGGACATCGCACAGCTGAGTGACAGGATCTTAAACGCGGACCGTCGGGCCTTGGCCCGCGCCATCACATTGGTGGAAAGCGCCCGTCCGGATCACCGCGCGCAGGCGGATGACTTGCTGTCGCGTCTGGCCAAAAGCGACCGTCAGGCACTTAGGATCGGTCTGTCAGGAACGCCCGGGGTGGGCAAATCCACCTTTATCGAGGCCTTTGGCATGATGCTCATTGGGCAGGGGCTGCGGGTTGCGGTGTTGGCGGTTGATCCCAGCTCGGCGCGGTCCGGTGGATCAATTTTGGGGGATAAAACCCGGATGGAGCGGCTCAGCCGTGAGCGCGCGGCCTTCATTCGTCCCAGTCCGAGCCAGAGCCACCTTGGTGGTGTTGCCCGCCGCACCCGCGATGCGGTGGCGCTGTGCGAGGCGGCAGGCTTTGACGTGGTGCTGATCGAAACCGTGGGGGTGGGGCAGTCGGAAACCGTTGTGTCGGAACTGTCCGATCTGTTCCTGTTGTTGCTGGCCCCGGCGGGCGGCGACGAGCTCCAGGGCGTGAAGCGCGGCATCATGGAGATCGCAGACATGATTCTGATCAACAAGGCCGATGGCGATCTGAAAGCGACCGCGACTCGCACCTGCGCCGATTATGCCGGGGCGCTGCGGCTGTTGCGTAAACGTCCGCAAGATCCGGATGGTTTCCCCAAGGCGTTGACCGTCTCCGCGATCGAGGCCGCTGGGCTGGAGACCGCATGGGCAGAGGTGCAGGCGCTGGCCGGGTGGAGGCGCGAAAACGGGTTTTGGGATCAAAACCGGGCGCAGCAGGCGCAGTATTGGTTTTCTGAGGAGGTGCGACAGGCGCTTTTGGCGCGGCTTCAGACCTCTTGGGCAAAGTCGCGCATGACGGAATTGTCGAAAAAGGTGGCCGAGGGCGCGCAAACCCCACAAGAGGCTGCGCGCGATCTGTTGACGGGTTTGGGTGTCGCGGACCTTGATCCGTCGCGCGTGGGCTAAGACCTGCGACTCAGGTGCGACGGTTGGGGGTGCTCATGGCCTGATATGGCGTGCACACGCTTGCATCTTGGCCCCGAAATTGTAAAAGCCCGCCAGCGCTGGAGGGGATGGCGCGGGAATGTCGGCTGGTCTGCCATAAAAGCGTCGCATATGGCTTGACCATCTTCGCGATTCCTCCTAAACGCATCCAACCAGTTTTCGGGCGCAGCCAATGGCAGCGCCCTTGTAATTTGGCGACTGATTCCAAAAGGCCGGGCAGGCTGTACTCGGGTCGGGACGCCGCAGATACGAAGGATAACACCATGTCGCGCCGTTGCGAACTGACCGGAAAAGGCCCGATGACTGGCAACAATGTCAGCCACGCCAACAACAAAACCAAGCGTCGTTTCTTGCCGAACCTGAACGACGTCACCCTGCAGTCCGAGACTCTCGGACGCGGTGTGAAGCTGCGCATCTCTGCTGCAGCCCTGCGTTCGGTTGATCACCGCGGTGGTCTGGACGCCTTCCTTGCCAAAGCAAAAGACGCAGAGCTGTCTGACGCGGCGCTGAAGGTCAAAAAAGAAATCGCAAAGGCACAAGCCGCGCAGGCCTGATAGGCCGCATGATTTCTTGATCCTGCCCAAGAATTTTAAAAGACCACCGAGTGCGAATCTCGGTGGTCTTTTTCCGTTTGGTGCCAATGATTCATGTCCGCGACTCTTTGCCCGCGGCTTTGGGTCTGGGCTTGTGGCATGTCTGTCTTCCTGAGATATGATTGCGCCAATGACATTGCTTAGACGGTATACCGCCCTGCTGCTCGCGGCGGCATTGTTGCTGACCGGCCATAGCGCCGCTGCCAGCCGCTTTGCGCGCGATGCGACGGGGCAGGTCATCCTGTGCACCGGCACGGGGCCTGTGACCGTCTATGTCGACGAGAACGGCGAACCGACGGGCGCGCCGCATATCTGCCCGGACTGCATCAATCACATCCTTGATCTGGCTCAGAGCCCGATGGTGTTCCGTGCGCCCGCTGCCGTGACGCGGCAAGCGCATCGACTTCCCTCGCGCGCGCAGAGCGATGTTGCAACGGAGCGCACGGCCCGTGCGCGCGCGCCGCCGTTGGTCTGACCTGTTCCCAAACTTTACGTCAGGCCGGTTGCACGCATGTGCCCGGAGCCAACAGTCAAATTCTCAAGGAGACAACAGATGTCCTTTAAATCTCTCAGCCGCTCGGCAGCATTTTCCGCGATTGCAACCCTCGCTCTTGCGGGCACCGCTGCGGCGGAAATGGTCGTGCAGGACGCCTATGCGCGGTCCAGCAATAAAATGTCGGGCGGGGCCTTCATGGAGGTCCTCAATCAGGGCGACACCGATGACCGCCTTGTGGAGGCGCGCTCTGACGTGGCCAAGCGGGTGGAGTTGCACACCAGCAAAGAAGACGCCAACGGCGTTATGAAGATGATGCCTGTAGAAGAGGGCTTTGCGATCCCGGCAGGTGGGACGCATATGTTCCAGCGGGGTGGCGATCACATCATGTTCATGGGCCTCAACCGTGAACTCAAGGATGGCGATAAAATCGACGTCACCTTGGTGTTTGAAAAGGCCGGAGAGGTCCCGGTTCGGATCGAGGTGGATATGGACCGTCAGCCGACAGAAGGGCATGCGGGCCACGATAATCACGGCGACCACAGCGAGCATTCCAACTGATCGTCTGCCGCCCTTTGACCGCAGACAGATGAAGGCAAAGCCCCGGCATGTGTCGGGGCTTTTTTATGCGTTGCTGCCCGTCAGCAGGCCTTCAACCCATTTTGGCACAATCTCTGTTGCAGGGCCAAAATGACGCACACCAAAGGCCCGGCTGATCTCCGAGGGTTCCAGATTCAGCTCAACCGTATCAGCGCCATTGACTGCCGCCTCCTGCACAAAGGACGCGGCTGGGTAAACCTGCCCAGAAGTCCCGATGGACGCGAACAGATCGGCCTCTTCCAGATGGGAGATGATCTCTTCCATGTGATAGGGAATTTCACCGAACCAGACCACATCGGGGCGCGCCTGTTGAGCGCCACAGGCGGGGCATGTTGTCTCCAGTGTCATCTCCATAGGGGCCTGCCATTGATGCGCACAGGCAGCACAGAGAGCACCTCTTAATGTGCCGTGCATGTGGAGCACATTGCGCGCACCTGCTGCTTCATGCAGCCCATCCACGTTTTGCGTCACGATGACGACCTCTCCCGCCCAGTGTTGTTCGAGCTGCGCGAGGGCGAGATGGGCTGCGTTCGGCTGGGCTTCTGCGGCCTGTTGGCGGCGTGCGGAGTAAAAGCGATGCACCAGCTCGGGGTCACGGGCAAAACCATCAGGTGTTGCGACATCTTCGATCCGGTGCTGGGACCATAACCCGCCCTCGCCGCGAAATGTGCCGAGCCCGCTTTCTGCTGAAATCCCGGCACCGGTGAGGATCACAATCTTGCTCATGTCAGGCCCCTTGTGTCGCGGTTTATTCATGGTCGCTATGTTGATAAACTTGCATAGTCTGGCAGGTGCCGAAAATACTTAATTTCAGCATTTCAAATCTAAAAGGGATCTTCCGTGAAAAGCGTATTGTTTGTCTGCCTTGGAAATATTTGCCGATCGCCCGCTGCGGAGGCGCTTTTTCGAGAAAGATGCCCTCATATACGAACGGATAGTGCTGGCACCTCGGATTTCCACGTGGGAGAGCCGCCATACGCGCCTATGGCGACCGCAGCAGGCGCGCGTGGAATTGATATGAGCGATTTGCGGGCACGACAATTCACTACGAGTGATTTTCGAAATTTTGATTTTATCTTCGTGATGGATAAAGAAAACCGGCGCAACGTGGAGAGCTTGCGTCCAGCCGGAAATACCACCCCGGTCGAGCTATTTGCGCCCTTGGCTGCGGAGGGGGCTGCAGATGAGGTGCCTGACCCCTATTACTCCCGCGACTTCGACGGCTGCCTAGACCTATTAGAAAGCGCTGCAATTGGATTGCAGCGCAAGATTTCGTAGCGGTGATTGGGAGGGGGCGTCGGTAGGCCTTAGCTCTCAAGCACGCGCAATTGCCCGGCCAGCCATGGCAGGCGGTTGATTGCGGGTGCGATGATCTGGCTTTGGGTAAGGCGACGCACAGTGCCAGCAACTTCGAGCGGAACCGTGTCCGGCCAATCCGACTGCGCAAACAGAGAAATGCGACGTGAAAAGCCTGCGAAGGGCAGGGCAAACGCGTCGATCTCTTCGTGGAAACGCGCGGCACGCATGTAACCCAGCGGCGTGGTGATCGCCCAACCGATGCGGCGTGCAACCATTGCCATCAGCGCAAGATGAGAGCCGATTTCGAAACGGTCATCAAACTCCATCTTGTGGCGGGTCAGATGAGATTCGATCTGCTGAGAGATCAATTGATCACGGGCATAGCGCAACAAAGGCAGGTGATTCAGTTGATTTCCAACGTCATCCGGGTCGGTGACGCGGCCGCGCGGCGCAACAACGATGAACGGATCTTCGACCAGCGGATATTCGTTCATGCCGGAACGCAGCTCTCCGGTGGAAGCGGCGACGCCGATATGCAGTTCTTTTTCTGCCATGGCTTTATAAATGTCATGGCTGGACGCGGTGACCATCTTAAAGCGGCATTGGGTCAGGCTATCGGCTAAAATGGTCGCAAGACGCGGTGTCAGATCATTGTCGAAATCATCAATCAACCCCATGGAAAGCGCGGGCAGATGTGAAAGATCCATCACCGTAAGCTCGCTCTGGGCCAGTCGTAATTCGCTCAAAACCGCCTGAGTGCGGGACAAGAAGCTGCGCCCGGCCGAAGTTAGAACCATGGGGCGACGACCGTGATCTACGAGATCGGAGCCAAGGGCTTTTTCGAGGTTGCGAAGCTGCTGGCTGACCGCTGGCTGACTAAGACCAGTAATGTCGGCAGCCTGCGCAACAGAACCCGACTTGGCCAAAGCTTCAAAAACTTCTAGCCCTCGGAGAGTAACGCCTTTCATAAGCATAGGTTGGCTCCCAAAAGTCCAATTTCATTCAAACTCCGTCACGCGATGCTTCTGCCGGGGGAGCGTCTGAACACTACACATCACAGGATTTCCCTGCATGCGAAACAATCTTCAATGTTTCTATTTTTATTTTATTAGTTTGAAAAGGAAAAAGTTATCAATTCAGATGATTTATAAGAAGTTTCACGTTTTTGAAAGAAAAATGGTCACGGGCGGCGCCAATTAACCATTTTCCCATCAAAGATCAAAGTTGACGGTATGCGCAGCATTAACCGCAGATGCGCTCGGCGTCACTTCCAAAAACTTTGTATTTCTTCCACAGGCGAGCATCGCTGCTGCGTGCTGATTGGCGCACTTCTTGTGCCCGGTGGGGATCAGCAAACCATTTGGAGACGGTGCGCTGTTCGGATTTGGTCAATCGGCCTTCGGCGACCTGCTGGATGCAACGGCACAGGTTTGCCTCGGCAGCGCTTCTATTTGAATTGCGGCATGCGCGCTCAATCGCGCCGGCTTCAGCTGACGGTGCGACAAAGAGGGTGGAGGTCACGCATAGGCAGGCGGCGAGGGTCAGTCGGAACACGATCATCATTCTCCGGTTGGCACGGTTGGGAATACGAGAAATTTGACCACCTATTCCACATCTCAACGGGATATTTCAATGGGGAGACAGCGGAGTTTGGCTGCTTAGGATCTCGTAGGCGGCAACACGTCGCATCTGCGTGCATTTCACTGGCGGACAAGCGCACGATCCACCTTGACCAAATGCAAAATCCCAATCATATGCGCTTGTCATGACAGAGCTCTCGAAAATCCGCAATTTCTCCATCGTCGCTCATATCGACCACGGCAAGTCCACGCTTGCTGACCGCCTCATCCAATCGACGGGGACGGTGCAGGATCGTGACATGAAAGAGCAGCTGCTCGACGCCATGGACATCGAGCGCGAGCGGGGCATCACCATTAAGGCGAACACCGTCCGCATCGATTACGAGGCAGACGACGGTGAACGCTATGTGCTGAACCTGATCGACACCCCCGGTCACGTCGACTTCGCCTATGAGGTCTCCCGCTCCATGCGCGCGGTAGAAGGCTCTCTGCTGGTGGTCGACTCGACCCAAGGGGTTGAGGCGCAAACACTGGCGAATGTCTATCAGGCAATCGATGCAGATCATGAGATCGTACCGGTTCTCAACAAGATCGACCTGCCCGCCGCCGATTGTGATCGCGTCGCCGAGCAAATCGAGGATGTGATCGGCATTGATGCGACAGATGCCATTCAGGTGTCAGCCAAAACCGGCATTGGCATCAAGGAAACCCTTGAAGCAATCGTGAAGCGCCTGCCCGCACCAAAAGGGGAGCGCGACGCCCCTCTGAAGGCGATGCTGGTGGATAGCTGGTATGATGCCTACCTCGGCGTCATCGTGCTGGTGCGCATCATGGATGGCGTTCTGAAAAAGGGTGACCAAATCAGAATGATGCAGACCAACGCCCGCTATGGTGTTGAGCGCATCGGCGTGTTCCGCCCTGCCATGCAGACCGTTGATGAGCTTGGCCCCGGCGAGATCGGCTTTATCACCGCCTCGATCAAGCAGGTGCGTGATACCAAAGTGGGTGATACCATCACCCATGACAAAAAGGGTGCCGAGGTTGCGCTGCCAGGCTTTAAACCCTCGGTGCCGGTGGTGTTCTGTGGTCTGTTCCCGGTGGACAGTTCCGAATTCGAGGACCTGCGCAACGCGATTGAGAAACTTGCCCTCAATGATGCGTCTTTCTCTTACGAGATGGAAACCTCTGCGGCACTGGGCTTTGGCTTCCGCTGCGGCTTCTTGGGGCTCTTGCACCTTGAGGTGATCCGTGACCGGATCGAGCGCGAATACAATATCGAACTGATCACAACCGCGCCCTCCGTGGTTTATCACGTCTTTGGCAAAGACGGTGTGATGTCCGAACTGCACAACCCTGCTGACATGCCCGATCTGTCCACAGTGGATCACGTCGAAGAGCCGCGCATCAAAGCGACCATTCTGGTGCCGGACGAATATCTCGGCGATGTGTTGAAACTCTGTCAGGATCGCCGCGGCATTCAGGAAGACCTCTCCTATGCGGGGTCGCGCGCCATGGTCGTTTATGATCTGCCGCTGAACGAAGTGGTCTTTGATTTCTATGACCGGTTGAAGTCGGTGACCAAGGGCTATGCCTCTTTTGACTATCAGATGATCGGCTACCGTATCGATAATCTGGTCAAAATGTCGGTGCTGGTGAACGATGAGCCTGTGGATGCGCTGTCGATGATGGTGCACCGCGACCGCGCCGAAGCGCGGGGGCGTGCGATGTGCGAAAAGCTCAAGGAGCTGATCCCGCGCCACATGTTCAAGATTCCGATTCAGGCGGCCATCGGCGGCAAGGTCATCGCCCGCGAGACCCTTTCCGCGATGCGCAAGGACGTGACCGCGAAATGCTACGGCGGCGATGCTACCCGGAAGCGCAAGCTCTTGGACAAGCAAAAAGCCGGTAAGAAAAAGATGCGCCAATTTGGTCGTGTCGATATCCCGCAAGAGGCGTTTATCTCTGCACTGAAGATGGACGATTGATCCTCAAGGCCTCCCCCAGCGGGAGGCCTTTTTCGTTGCGCTGGCTGCTTTGGTGAGCGGGTGACCCTGCGCCACAACACCGGGTGACTTGTCGTCGGCCTGTGTGGGGAGGTGGTTCCCGCCACATGTTGTCTGCGCTTGCATTCTGGCCGCGCTCAGGTGCAATGTCGCGCCGATTTAAACCACTATAAATGAGGTGAAGCATGATCCCGGTCAAAGGTGTCACAGGACAAAACGTGGCAGTGCTGGGGTTGGGGCGTTCGGGGCTTGCCACTGCACGTGCGTTGCGCGAGGGCGGGGCCGAGGCGATCTGTTGGGATGACAATCCTGCCGCGCGCGAAACCGCAGAAGCGGAGGGGTTCACCTGCCGCGAGTTGAGCAAGCAGGGCGCATTCGAAGGCATCTCAGCCCTGATCGTGTCACCCGGTATCCCGCACCTCTATCCCAAACCGAACCCGGTGGTGCGTGCGGCATTGAGCGCGGGTGTCCCGGTGGACAATGACATTGGCCTGTTCTTCCGCTCAGTGGCGACGTCGGAATGGGATGAGTTCGACACACCGCCAAAAGTGATCGCGGTGACCGGCTCCAACGGGAAATCGACCACGGTCGCGCTGTTGCACCACATTCTTGAACATGTCGGGCGCAACAGCCAGATGGCGGGCAATATCGGGCGCGGGGTGTTGGATATCGACCCACCCGTGGACGGCGGTGTCGTGGTGCTGGAGCTCTCATCTTATCAGACGGATCTGGCGCGTGCGCTCACCCCGGATGTGGCTGTTTTCACCAATCTCACCCCGGATCATCTGGATCGCCACGCGGGCATGGGGGGCTATTTCGCTGCCAAACGACGCCTGTTTGCAGAAGGTGGCCCTGACCGCGCGGTCATTGGCATCGACGAGGATGAGGGCCTGTTCCTTGCGGGGCAAATGAGTGAGGGCAATGGTGATGACCGGGTGATCCGCGTCTCATCGGGGCAAAAACTCTCTGGCAGTGCGGGGTGGAGCGTATTCGCCCGCAAAGGGTTTCTGTCGGAGTACCGTAAGGGTCGGCAGGCGGGATCAATTGATCTGCGCGACATTCCCGGCCTGCCCGGCGCGCACAACCACCAAAACGCCTGCGCGGCCTATGCGGCGGCGCGCACCCTTGGTCTTGCGCCGCGGGTGATCGAGGCTGCGATGAAGACCTACCCGGGCCTGCCACACCGCAGCCAGCGTGTCGCGCAGGTGAATGGGGTGTCTTATGTAAATGACAGCAAGGCCACCAATGTGGACAGCGCGGCCAAGGCGCTGAGTGCATTCAAAAAAATCCGCTGGATCTGCGGCGGCCTTGAAAAAGAGGGCGGGCTTGAGGCGCTGAAGGGTGCGACAGGTGAGGTGCTCAAAGCCTATGTGATCGGTCGCGAGGCGGCGCAATTTGCCATGCAACTCAACGTCGATGCGGAGGTCTGCACCACTATGGCAGCGGCGGTTGAACATGCGATGGCCGATGCGGGTGAGGGGGAGACTGTGCTCTTGGCTCCAGCAGCGGCGAGCTTTGATCAATACGACAGCTTTGAAAAACGCGGCGAGGATTTTATTGCAGAGGTCACGGCGCGTCTGAACGGTCAGGGCCCCAACGATTAACCCCGGATAGCGGTTCCTGCGGCGTGGCCTGACGCCCATGCCCATTGGAAGTTATAACCGCCAAGCCAGCCGGTCACATCCACTGCTTCGCCAATTGCATAAAGGCCGGGCATCGCCTTGGCCTCCATGCTGCGCGACGACAGCGCATCGGTGTCGATGCCGCCCAATGTGACCTCGGCGGTGCGGTAACCTTCGGTGCCTGTGGGTTTCAATCGCCAGTCTTTCAGCCGGTCGCACAGCGCCTGAAGCGCTGCGTCGGACTGATCGGCCAATCGCCCCTTGAGGCTGCCATCTGCCGCCAGATCCTCTACCAACCGTGTGGGCAGATGGCGGGCAAGCTCTGTGGTCAGATCCTTACGCCCGCTCTGTTGGCGTTGCTCGCGCAGGGCCACAAAGAGATCCACATCCGGCAAGAGGTGCACTGCGATCTCCTCGCCCTCGCGCCAATAGCTGGAGATTTGCAGGACCGCAGGGCCAGAAAGTCCACGGTGCGTGAACAACAGGGCCTCATCAAAACTGGCTTCGGCATTGGAAATGCGTGCAGGGACCGACACGCCCGCAAGGGGTTTGAACCGATCCGCCCCAAAGGTGAAGGGCACAAGGCCAGGGCGGGTGTCCAGTACATGAAGGCCGAACTGCGTGGCGATCTCATAGGCAAGCCCCGTTGCGCCCATTTTGGGGATCGATTTGCCCCCCGTTGCCAGCACGAGGTTTTGCGCGGTGACCGTCACGGGTTTGCCTTCGCGTTCCAGCCGCACGGTGAAACCGTCGCTGCCATGAGACACATCGACCACCGAGGTTTGCAACCACAGATCTGCGCCCGCATCGCGCAGCTCTTTCACCAGCATCGTGACGATCTGTCGGGCGGAGTCGTCGCAAAACAGCTGGCCAAGGGTTTTCTCGTGCCATGCGATACCGTGGCGGGTGACCAGCTCGATAAAATCCCACTGGGTGTAGCGCGCCATCGCCGATTTGCAGAAATGCGGATTCTGCGAGAGGTAGTTTTCCGGTGCTGCATACATATTCGTAAAGTTGCAGCGCCCGCCGCCAGAAATGCGGATCTTTTCGCCCGGTGCCTTGGCGTGATCCACCACGAGGCAGTCGCCCCCTGCGCGCGCCGCGCACATCATGCCAGCTGCGCCAGCGCCGAGAATCAAGGTTTTTATCCGCATGGGCCGCATCGACCATGAAAGCGCGCACCACGCAAGTCGCAGCTGCAAAAGCAAATGTGACCACTGCGGGGCGGAATGATGTCATTTTCCCCGGCTGGATGCCCGGAAGATGCTGGCCTGATCGGCGCAATCGGGTTACACTTTAGCCAATAAGTCCCAAAAACGGGACACATCGAGGCGAAACAGGCCCTGCATCTATGGGCCCAATCAAGGCAGTGAACCCATGACTGAGATGGTCTATGGCGCGCTTCCCGCGCAAGAGGGGGAGCCGATCCTCCCGAAATGGTGGCGGACACTGGACAAGTGGACGACGACTTTCATCGTGTCCCTGTTCATTGTTGGCCTGCTTCTGGGGCTGGCGGCGTCGGTTCCGCTGGCGGCGCGCAACGGTCTGGACAATTTTCACTATGTTCAACGTCAGGCCTTTTTTGGCTGTAGCGCATTGGTGGCGATGATGCTGACCTCGATGATGTCGCCGACGCTGGTGCGTCGGTTGGCGGTGATCGGTTTTATCTTTGCTTTCGTGGCGATGGCGCTCTTGCCCATATTTGGCACCGATTTTGGCAAAGGTGCGGTGCGCTGGTACAGCCTTGGTTTTGCGTCGCTGCAACCGTCGGAGTTTCTAAAGCCAGGTTTCATCGTGCTTGCCGCTTGGATGATCGCCGCTAGCCAGCAGATTTATGGCCCTCCGGGGACGCTGCTGTCCTTTGGGCTTTGCATGGCAGTTGTGATGCTATTGGTGCTGCAACCCGACTTCGGTCAGGCCTGTCTGATCCTCTTTGGCTGGGGTGTGATGTATTTCGTCGCCGGCGCGCCGATGCTGCTCTTGGTGGGCATGGCCGGCGTGGTGATCTTTGGCGGCGTCGTTGCCTATTCCAACTCAGAACACTTTGCCCGCCGGATTGACGGCTTTCTGAGCCCGGACCTCGACCCGACCACGCAGCTTGGCTATGCCACCAATGCGATCCGTGAGGGTGGTCTGTTTGGTGTCGGCGTCGGCGAAGGACAGGTAAAGTGGTCACTGCCGGATGCGCATACCGATTTCATCATTGCCGTCGCGGCCGAGGAGTACGGTCTGGTGCTCGTCTCCATCATCATCTTCCTCTATGCGATGATCGTTGTGCGCTCGCTGTTCCGCCTGATGCGCGAGCGGGACACATTCATCCGCCTCGCCGGGGCGGGTCTGGCCTGCACATTCGGCGTTCAGGCGATGATCAACATGGGTGTTGCGGTGCGTCTTCTGCCCGCGAAAGGCATGACTTTGCCGTTCGTAAGCTATGGCGGCTCCTCCCTGATTGCAGGCGGCATCGCAATGGGTATGCTCCTAGCCTTCACCCGGTCCCGACCTCAGGGCGAAATCGCGGACGCCTTGCGCGGACGTGGGCGCGGATAAGAGAGGTGGGCCGGTCAACGGATAAGAACGCGAAGGCAGGCACAAGATGACACAGAAACTGCTCCTGATGGCGGCGGGCGGCACCGGGGGGCATATGTTCCCCGCGCAGGCCTTGGCAGAAGCGATGTTGCGCAGAGGCTGGCGGGTGAAGCTCTCTACCGATGCGCGTGGTGCGCGCTATACCGGCGGCTTTCCCCATATGACCGAGATCACCGAAGTTTCTTCGGCCACATTTGCGCGTGGCGGCCTGCTGGCAAAGGCTATGGTCGCGCCCCGCATCGCGGCTGGCGTGGCGGCGATGGCGCTGGAAATGCGGCGTGAACGACCCGATGTGGTGATCGGCTTTGGCGGCTATCCCTCGATCCCGGCACTGGGGGCGGCGACGCTGTTGGGGCTGCCGCGCATGATCCACGAACAAAACGGCGTGCTGGGCAAAGTGAACCAGAAATTCGCCACCCGCGTGGCACAGGTCGCGTGCGGCGTCTGGCCCACGGAGCTGCCGGAGGGCGCGCAGGGCGTACATGTCGGCAATCCGGTGCGCGGCGCGGTGCTGGAACGTCAGGGCGCGCCTTATATTCCGCCCGGCGATTATCCGATGTCGCTATTGGTGATCGGCGGCAGCCAGGGCGCGCGCATCCTGTCGGATGTAGTACCCGGCGCAATTGCCGCGCTGCCCGAAGCCATTCGCCGCCATTTGCGCGTCAGCCATCAGGCCCGCGATGAGGATCAGGCGCGTGTTGCGCAGTTTTACGCCGATGCGGGGATTGATGCCGAGGTGCAGCCGTTCTTTACCGATGTGCCTGCGCGCATTTCCGAGGCGCAGCTGGTGATTTCGCGCTCTGGTGCGTCCTCTATTGCGGATATTTCGGTGATCGGGCGGCCTTCGATCCTGATCCCGCTCGCCACAGCTGCAGGGGATCACCAGACTGCCAATACCCGTGGGCTGGTTGAAGCAGGCGGTGCCATTCGTATCCCGGAGAGCGCCCTTGACACCGCATCACTCGCAGAGCAAATCGCCGCAGTCCTGACCAATGCCCAAGGGGCCACCCAGATGGCGAACGCAGCATTGAGCACAGGTATCCCCGATGCCACGGATCGTCTCGTGGCGCTTGTTGAACATTTGTCCGAGGAAGCTGCCCAATGACCCCTGCCACCAAATTGCCCGGCGACGTCGGCCCAATCCATTTTGTCGGCATCGGCGGCATCGGTATGTCTGGCATCGCCGAAGTTCTGCTCAATCTCGGCTATGTGGTGCAGGGTTCGGATCTGAAATCTTCTAAGATCACCCAGCGGCTGGAAACCCTCGGAGCCACAGTATTCGAGGGCCAGCGCGCCGAGAATCTGGAAAACGCCGAAGTGGTGGTGATCTCCTCCGCGATCAAACCCGGTAATGCCGAGCTGGACGAAGCCCGCGCGCGTGGCCTGCCGGTGGTGCGCCGGGCCGAGATGCTGGCCGAGCTGATGCGGCTCAAATCCAACATCGCCATCGGCGGCACCCACGGGAAAACCACTACCACGACCATGATGGCCGAGCTGATGGTCGCGGGCGGCTTTGATCCCACCGTGGTCAACGGCGGCATCATCCACGCCTATGGATCGAACGCGCGGATGGGGCAGGGCGAATGGATGGTGGTCGAGGCCGACGAGAGCGACGGCACCTTTAACCGGCTGCCCGCCACCATCGCCGTGGTGACCAATATCGACCCCGAGCATATGGAACACTGGGGCGACTTTGACCGGCTGCGCGACGGGTTTTATGAGTTTGTCTCCAACATCCCCTTCTATGGTCTTGCGGTCTGCTGCACCGACCACGCCGAGGTGCAAGCGCTGGTGGGACGGATTTCCGACCGCCGCGTGGTGACCTATGGCTTTAACGCACAAGCGGACGTGCGGGCGGTGAACCTCACCTACAAAGGCGGCGTTGCGCATTTCGACATCCTGCTGCAGGCCGAGGGGCAAAAGATCGAAGGTTGCACCCTGCCGATGCCGGGCGATCACAACGTCTCTAACGCGCTGTCGGCGGTGGCGGTGTGCCGTCACCTCGGCATGAAGCTGGACGAGATCCGCGCAGCACTTGCGGCCTTTGGCGGCGTGAACCGTCGCTTCACCAAAGTGGGCGAAGTCGACGGCGTCACCATCATCGACGATTACGGCCACCACCCGGTGGAAATTGCCGCAGTGCTGAAGGCTGCGCGTCAGGCCATTGGTTCTGAGGGTGAGGGCCGTGTCATCGCGGTGCATCAGCCCCACCGCTACTCGCGCCTGTCGAGCCTGTTTGACGATTTCTGCGCCTGTTTTAATGACGCCGATGTGGTCGCCATTGCCGAGGTCTTTGCCGCCGGCGAAGACCCTATTGAGGGCGCGAGCCGCGATGATTTGGTGGCGGGGCTGATCCGCCACGGCCACCGCCATGCCCGCGCGATCCTCAACGAGGACGATCTGCTGCGTCTGGTGCGCGAACAGGCGCGCCCCGGCGACATGGTTGTGTGCCTCGGTGCCGGTACGATTTCGGCTTGGGCCAACGGCTTGCCCGAAAGACTGAAGGGGTGAGGTCGGACGCACTCCGGCCCGCGACGGCAGAGGGGAGGGGCAGATGATGTCCCTTTCGCTCATTGCCAGCGCGGTCTGGGTGCTATGTGCGAGCGAGGTGGCGTTCCTGCCGCTACGCTACCAACGCCCACCCGGGCTGTTGCTTCTGTTGATTGCGCCCGCCCTGATCTGGTTGCTGTATCGAGATTTTGGCTTGCCCGCCGCAGGTTTTGGCCTGTTTGCGCTGCTGTCGATGTTCCGCAAACCTCTGACTTACCTATTGCGCCGCTCCTTTGGCGGGACCGAGAGTGGAGGTCCCCGGCCATGAACACCTCGTTGATCCTTGCCTGTCTCTGGGTGGTGCTGGCCAATGTGCTGGCGCTGATCCCGTCAAAAGACAACCACTGGACCCGCGCCTATGTGCTGATCGCAATCGGCATCCCGATCCTCGGATATGTTACCTATGAAAATGGCCCATGGTGGGGGCTGGCGATGCTGGTTGCGGGCATGTCGATCCTGCGCTGGCCGGTGATCTATCTGGTGCGCTGGCTGCGCGGATTGCGGCGCGGGTGAATGGCTCAGGGGTTTTCCTTTGGATGGGCATGGCCTAAACCCACCGCAAAACCTGAAGCGAGCCATTATGACCGACCTTCCTGCCGTACGCGGGCGACTGACGCCGAACCGAGACCTCTCTGACCTCACTTGGCTGCGCGTGGGCGGGCCTGCGGATTACCTGTTTCAGCCCGCAGATCTTGAGGATTTGCAGAGCTTCCTGCGGGATCTCCCTGCAGATGTGGATGTTTTTCCCATGGGGGTCGGGTCAAACCTGATCGTACGGGACGGCGGTTTGCGCGCAGTGGTGATCCGGCTTGGTCGGGGGTTCAACACGATTGAAATCGAGGGCGACACCGTCACCGCAGGCGCAGCGGCGTTGGATGCGCATGTGGCCCGCAAGTCTGCTGAGGCTGGGGTGGATTTGACGTTCCTGCGCACCATTCCCGGCAGTATCGGCGGGGCTGTGCGAATGAATGCCGGATGCTATGGCTCCTATGTCGCGGATGTCTTTGTCTCAGCACAGGTGGTGTTGCGCGATGGCAGTCTAAAAACGTTGACCGCTGAAGACCTGAATTTCCAGTATCGCCAGACCGATCTGTCAAAGGGGGCTGTACTGGTCTCTGCCACGCTATGCGGCCCTGAGGGCGATCCCGATGCACTCGCCACGCGCATGGAAGAACAATTGCGTAAGCGTGACGAAAGCCAGCCCACCAAAGAGCGCTCGGCGGGATCGACCTTTCGCAATCCGGCGGGATTTTCCTCCACGGGCAAGGCAGATGACGTGATGGACCTCAAGGCGTGGAAGGTGATCGACAACGCCGGATTGCGGGGCGCGACCCTTGGCGGCGCGCAAATGAGCGTAAAACATTCCAACTTCATGATTAATGCCGGTGATGCAACAGCCGCTGATCTTGAAGGATTGGGCGAAAATGTGCGAAAAAAGGTTTACGCGGACTCCGGCATTTGGCTAGAATGGGAAA
Organism: Tritonibacter mobilis; assembly: GCF_001681715.1. Lineage (GTDB taxonomy): Bacteria > Pseudomonadota > Alphaproteobacteria > Rhodobacterales > Rhodobacteraceae > Epibacterium > Epibacterium mobile. The sequence goes on from NZ_LNWY01000006.1 coordinate 407,920, forward strand.
TCATGCGTGTGGGCGATCCTGAGCGGTCGTAACCTCCGAAAACTCAAGTGAATTCATGAATTTGGGCCAGTGTGGCGATGTGCCGTCCGGGCTCTGCGGCGAGGTTTCGAGGGGATCAGGGCGCGCTGACAGGTTACCTTGGTTAATGAAGCTGTAACGCTTTAGTCATAATCTGGGCACTGTCGGAGCGGGCCGTGACGTGTTCGCAGGTGTGAAAATTCGGCAAAGGGGAACAGGCCCCCGCTGTCGAGACAAAGAATTGCTGTACGGGAGCCGGAAAACCGGTGCCGTTATAATGATAATACGGGCGCAAATGCCCGAGTAAAATTGAGGCAGTGATCGTGGGTGGAGCGAGCGGAACACTCCCGAAGGTTGCGATGTTGATGGGCGGCCCCTCTGCGGAGCGCGAGGTGTCACTGTCGACGGGGCGTGAATGCGCCCGCGCGCTGAGGGGGGAGGGCTATGAGGTGATCGAGGTCGATGCAGGCCAGGACCTTGTGGCGCAACTCAAAGACATCAAACCGGATGTGGTTTTCAACGCGCTACATGGTCGTTGGGGCGAAGACGGCTGCGTGCAGGGCATCCTTGAATGGCTGCGCATTCCCTACACCCATTCCGGCGTGCTGGCTTCCGCCTTGGCGATGGACAAAGAACGTTCCAAAGCGGCCTATCGCATCGCTGGTCTGCCGGTGGTGGATAGCGTTCTGGCCTCAAAAGATGAGGTGATGGCCGGGCATGTGATCGCGCCGCCTTATGTGGTAAAGCCCAACAATGAGGGCTCCTCCGTCGGGATCTATATCGTGCATGAGGCCGCAAACAGCCCGCCGCAGCTCTCGGACGAGATGCCCGCGCGGGTGATGGTCGAAACATATGCGCCGGGTCGCGAGATGACAGTGACGGTGATGGGCGATCGCGCACTTTGCGTGACCGACATCCTCACCGATGGTTGGTACGACTATGAGGCCAAATATGCCACGGGCGGGTCGCGCCATGTGCTGCCTGCGGATGTGCCCGAAGAGATCACCAATCTCTGCCTTGACTACGCGGCTCGCGCCCATCACGTGCTTGGCTGTCGCGGTATCTCACGTACAGATTTTCGTTGGGATGAGGCACGCGGTGCCGAGGGGCTGGTGCTTCTTGAGACCAACACACAGCCGGGCATGACGCCAACCTCTCTGTCGCCTGAACAGGCGGAGCATTGCGGGATCACATTTGGCCAGCTGTGCGCATGGCTGGTGGAGGACGCCTCATGCGAGCGTTGACCTCCCGTATGTCTCGCAATCGTGCCGCCGAGGGAAAGGCCGATCCCGCGCCCTCCCGGCTGAAGTATCGTATTCAGCGCTGGATGCTCACCCCCGGTATTCGCACCGGGCTGCGTGTGGGGTTGCCGCTTGGTGTCATTTTGATCGCTGCGGGCAGTTATCTGGCGAGCGAGGCGCGCCGGGATCACTTGGTGGCTCTTTATAATGAGGCGCGCGCATCCTTTGAGACCCGCCCTGAATTCATGGTTAACGTGATGGCCATCGACGGGGCAGGAGAGAGTGTTGCGACCGACATCCGCGAAGTCACCTCTCTGGATTTGCCGCTAAGCTCCTTTGATCTGGATCTTCCAGCCATTCGCGATCTGATTGTGGGGCTTGATCCGGTCAAAACCGCAGCCGTGCGCATCCGCCCCGGTGGCATCCTGCAAGTCGATGTGGTGGAGCGTGAGCCTGCGATTGTGTGGCGCAGCCGGGATGGTCTGGCGCTGCTCGATGAAACCGGTGCCTTTGTGGCCGAACTTGGTCAGCGCAGCCTTCATCCTGAACTGCCGCTGATTGCAGGGCGGGGCGCGGACAAACGCGCAGCGGAGGCCCTGCGTCTGTTTGCGGCGGCGCGCCCACTTGGGGATCGCTTGCGCGGCATCGTGCGCATTGGTGAACGGCGCTGGGACGTTGTGCTGGATCGCGGTCAGCGCATTCAGTTGCCGGTGGAACGCCCGGTGGCAGCGCTTGAGCGGGTGATTGCCGTAAGTGAAGTAAAAGACCTTTTGGAACGGGACGTGGCTGTCGTGGATTTGCGCCTGCCCGCCCGTCTGACCGTGCGGATGAATGCACCAGCCGTTGAGGACTGGTGGCGCATCCGTCAATTGAATGAGAGCTCCTATTGATATGACAGATCTGTATCAATCCCAACGTGCGATGCGGCAGATGCGCCGCCAGGCCATGCAACGCGGTGTGGTGGCCATTCTGGATGTGGGCAGTTCCAAGATTTCCTGTCTGGTGCTGCGGTTCGACGGGATCGGGCGGCTGAGTGAGGACAACTCCATCGGCTCGCTGGCGGGGCAGTCGGGGTTCCGCGTCATTGGTGCGGCCACCACACGCTCGCGCGGGGTACAGTTTGGCGAGATTTCCGCCATGCAGGAAACCGAGCGCGCCATTCGCACTGCCGTTCAGGCGGCGCAGAAGATGGCCGAGGTTCGGGTCGATCATGTGATTGCCTGTTTCTCCGGCGCCCTGCCGCGCTCTTATGGGCTGGACGCCACGGTCGAACTCGAAGGGCAGGAAGTCACCGAGAATGAAATCGCCCGCGTGCTGGCCGCCTGCGAGGTGCCGGAATATGGCGCGGGGCGCGAGGTGCTGCACGCGCAGCCGGTGAATTTCGCACTCGACAATCGTTCCGGTCTTGAGGACCCACGCGGCCAGATGGGGCAGGCGCTTTCGGTTGATATGCATATGCTGACGGTCGAGGCGGCGGCGATCCAGAACTTGGTGCGCTGCGTGCAGCGTTGTGATCTGGAACTCGCAGGGATTGCCTCTTCGGCCTATGTGTCGGGCATTTCCGCCCTTGTTGAGGACGAGCAGGAGCTGGGCGCGGCCTGTATCGACATGGGGGGCGGAACCACCTCGGTGTCGATCTTCATGAAGAAACACATGATCTATGCCGATGCGGTGCGTATGGGCGGTGATCACATCACCAGCGACATTTCCATGGGGCTCGGGGTGCCGACTGCCACCGCTGAGCGGATCAAGACCATGTCGGGGGGCGTGCATGCCACCGGGGCGGATGACCGTGACATGATCGACATCGGTGGCGAGACCGGCGACTGGGAGCGCGACCGCCGCACGGTCAGCCGGGCCGAACTCATCGGGATCATGCGTCCCCGGGTCGAGGAGATCTTGGAGGAGGTGCGCGTCCGTCTCGACGCCGCCGGGTTCGACCATCTGCCCAGCCAGCAAATCGTTCTGACCGGCGGCTCCAGCCAGATCCTCGGGCTTGATGGGCTTGCAAGCCGCATCCTTGGCCAGCAGGTCCGTCTGGGGCGCCCGATGCGGGTGCACGGGCTGCCACAGGCGGTGACCGGGCCGGGCTTTGCCTCGGCGGTGGGGATGTGTCTCTTTGCTGCCCATCCGCAGGATGAATGGTGGGATTTCGATGCGCCTGTGGACCGGATGGCGGGTGGATCGATGCGCCGCGTCGTGCGTTGGTTTAAGGACAACTGGTGATTTGCGCGGCGCTCGGCAAACCTTTGCCGATTGCCGCAAATGCGCCAAAAGTTACCCACAGGTTTCCCACAGCTTCTCCACATTGGTCGTGACAGGCCCGTGCGGATCAGGTAAAGCTGCATGAAATAGGCTGAAAATCAGCGATGTGCGAGGCCGAGCAGGGGTTCGCCGCAATCTGAAGTTAAGGTTTTTGCCGTCCGCGTTTTGCGTGCGGGGTGACCTTCTGTTGTGTGTTGGTCCTGTAATTTACACCATATTTCGCCAGAAAGGCGATATTCGGCAAGTTCCCACGCCTTTTGGCCCATATTTTGTGGGGCAATGCGCTTTTGGGGATGACGAGACTCATGCGTCGCGATAAGATTAAGGCAGAAGAGTGACAATCGACGCCCTTGCGGGAGGGCTAAAAACACAGGCGGAAAAAGCATGACCCTGAACCTTTCGATGCCCGGACAAGAAGAGCTGAGCCCCAAGATCACCGTATTTGGTGTAGGCGGTGCGGGCGGCAATGCCGTCAACAACATGATCGCCAAGCAGCTTGAGGGCGTAGATTTTGTTGTGGCTAACACCGACGCGCAGGCGTTGCAGCAAAACGCGGCCAAGAATCGGGTGCAGCTCGGCGTTAAAGTGACCGAAGGTCTCGGTGCGGGCGCACGTCCTTCGGTGGGCTCTGCTGCAGCAGAAGAAAGCATCGAACAGATCGTGGACCACCTCGCAGGCGCACATATGTGCTTCATTACTGCGGGCATGGGTGGTGGCACCGGTACCGGCGCGGCTCCGATCATTGCGCAGGCGGCACGCGAACTTGGCGTTCTGACCGTGGGGGTCGTGACCAAACCCTTCCAGTTTGAGGGTGCCAAGCGGATGCGTCAGGCGGAAGAGGGTGTTGAGAGCCTTCAGAAAGTCGTCGACACGCTGATTATCATTCCGAACCAGAACCTGTTCCGTCTCGCCAATGAGAAAACCACCTTTACCGAGGCGTTCTCCATGGCGGATGACGTGCTCTATCAGGGTGTTAAAGGCGTCACCGACCTGATGGTCCGTCCGGGCCTCATCAACCTCGACTTTGCCGACGTTCGCGCCGTGATGGATGAGATGGGCAAAGCGATGATGGGCACCGGAGAAGGTGAAGGCGAAGATCGCGCCATTCAGGCTGCCGAGAAGGCCATCGCCAACCCGCTGCTCGACGAAATCAGCCTCAAGGGTGCCAAAGGTGTGCTTATCAACATCACCGGTGCGCATGACCTGACCCTGTTTGAACTGGACGAGGCGGCAAACCGCATCCGCGAAGAGGTCGACCCGAACGCAAACATCATCGTTGGCTCCACGCTGGATACCGAGATGGAAGGCAAGATGCGCGTTTCCGTCGTTGCAACGGGTATCGACGCGTCTGAAGATGCCCATGAGGTTCCGGTTCCGCGCCGTCCGATGTCTGCTCCGCTGACCAAAACCGTGAGCGTTGAAGAAAACCGTCGCGCACCCTTGGAGCTGACCGAGCCGATGGAAACTGCAGCCCCGGTTGCTCAGGCAGCGGCTGAGGTTCCTGCCGGGCAAGAGCCTTCGCTCTTTTCCGAGTTTGACTCACAGCAGGGCGCACAAAGCGATGACCTGATCGAGGATGTGCGCGAAAGCGCGGATGCGACCGATGGTCTGCCGCCGCCTGCGTATCAGCCGCAACCTCAGCAGCAGATGCAACAACAGCAGCCGCAGCAGGTTCAACAGCAACCTGTGCAGCAGCAACCCGCAGTAACGCAGGCTGAAGTGTTCGTTGCACCGCGTGCCCCGGCGCCGGGAACGCCATCACAGGATGCAATCGTGCGTCTGCGTGAGGCGGCTCAGCGTCATCAGGGTGGCCAGCAACAGCAGCAACCTGCAGCGGCCGCGCCGCAACAGCAGCAACCGCAGCGTCGTGCAGCAGATGCGCAAGAGCAGCGTCGTTTCGGCCTGAATTCTCTGATCAATCGTATGACCGGCCATCCGCAGGAGACGACGCAAAATCGTCCCCAAGCGGCGCAACGGGTCCAGCCGAGCATGCAGAACGCACAGCCCCAACAGGCTGAGCAGCCGCATGATGAAGATCAGGAGCGGATTGAAATTCCGGCTTTCCTGCGTCGTCAGGCCAATTGATCTGTCAATAAATACGTGAAAAAAGGCCGCCGAAAGGCGGTCTTTTATTTTTTATTTTCATGAGGTTAGGTTGGCCTCAGCGGTGTTTTGCCAAACTGTAATATTCATGTTTCATTCGGTTACAAAGATTGAATTGAGGCTAGTGCACAGAGCCCTTAGGTGTACCGGCAAGGCGGCCCCAGAGGCCGAAGCTACCCATGAGGCACATTGTGCAAAACACGCTCAAAGCAGCAGTTACCTTTGAAGGCACCGGCCTGCATTCAGGCAAACCGGCCAAGATGATTGTGCGCCCGGCTCCCGCCGAGCATGGCATCACCTTCATGCGGACCGACATTGCCTTGGGTAACACACTCATTCCAGCGCGCTGGGACATGGTGGAGCGCACCGCGCTGTGTACACGTCTTGTGAACGGAGCCGGTGTGTCGGTTTCAACCGTAGAGCATATCATGGCGGCGCTTGCAGGCTGCGGTATCCACAATGCTCGTGTCGAGATCGACGGACCTGAAGTGCCGATCATGGATGGCTCATCTGCAGAATTTGTCCGCAAGATGATGGCGACTGGCATCCGTCGTCTGGGCGTACCTGTCCGTGCATGGAAAGTGCTGAAACCGGTCATGGTGGAAACCGAGGACGCGCGCGCAACCCTGTTGCCCTGCGACCGGTTGAAAATCTCTTTTGACATCGAGTTTGCGGAAGAAGGCATTGGCCATCAGAGCCGCGAACTGGACCTGCGTAACGGCACTTTTGCTCGCGAACTCTGCGACAGCCGCACATTCTGCCGTCGCTCCGACGTTGAGGCGATGCAGGCCAATGGTCTCGCGCTCGGCGGTGTGCCAGGAGAGAACGCAGTGGTTTTTGATGGCCCTGTGGTCCATGCAGGTTCTGGTCTGCGCCACCCGGATGAGCCTGTTCGTCATAAGATGCTCGATGCACTTGGGGATCTTGCATTGGCAGGCCTGCCGATCTTTGGTCACTATGTCGGGGAACGGGCAGGGCACTCGCTCACCAATACTCTGCTTCGTGCGCTCTTTGACACGCCGGGTGCCGTGCGCGAAGTTACCTGTGATCCGATCATGACCGCACGCCTGCCGGGCCAAGGCTTGGTCTGGTCCGAAATCCCTGCTCAGGTGCGCCGCGTCGCCTGATCGCGGGTCGTGCAAATACTCCAATCAGATATGAAACGGTCGGCTTGCGTCGGCCGTTTTTCATTTTGTGGATCGGTGCGCGTGTTTGAGGCCATGGAATGCTGCGGTTTGAGGAAGCAAGCAGACTTGACCCTCACCGGCTTTCTCTGCCAATTGAGCTTGAGCAGTGTGAAAGGCGTTTTGCACATCATATGAATGTGCTAGACCGTGGCGACGCCCCGTCCCATACATGGGATGTTAGGCCCCGCCAGCGCCAAGACGCAGGCGAAAGGACGCGGTCGCGAGGCTGCAGAACGAGACGGTGAAGTGAGGCAGGAATGATCGGCATCAGGGCAGCAGCCAAAGGGATCGGAGTGGTCGCACTGATGGCGACTCTTGCCGCGTGCGGTGGTGCGGATGGTGATGCACAGCGCTCGGGACAAGATCTCGAAGTATTTACTCCGGCTCAGATCTACGAACGCGGTGAGTTTGAGCTTGCTCGCAACCGCGAACAGGATGCGGCTTATTATTTCTCCGAGGTTGAGCGGCTCTATCCCTATTCTGAATGGGCCAAGCAATCGCTGATCATGCAGGCCTTCACCTATCATCAGGCCGAGGATTACGAGAACAGTCGCTCCGCTGCACAGCGCTATATAGATTTCTACCCCACTGATGAGGATGCAGCGTACGCTCAGTATCTTCTGGCGCTGAGCTATTATGACCAGATTGATGAGGTCGGGCGCGATCAGGGGCTGACATTCCAGGCGTTGCAGGCGCTGCGCACGGTGATCGAGGTTTATCCCGATAGTGAATATGCCTCTTCCGCGATCCTGAAATTCGACCTCGCCTTTGATCACCTTGCGGGCAAGGAGATGGAGATCGGTCGCTACTATCTGAAGCGCCAGCACTACACCGCAGCGATCAATCGCTTCCGTGTGGTGGTTGAGGATTTCCAGACCACCTCGCACACGGCCGAGGCGTTGTATCGCCTGATCGAGGCTTATCTGTCGCTCGGCCTGACAGATGAGGCACAGTCTGCGGGCGCTATTCTGGGTCACAACTTCCAATCGACAGATTGGTACGAGGATGGCTACAAACTGCTGACCTCGCAGGGCCTCAAGCTCAAGGATCGTGGCAACAACTGGCTCGCCAAGATCTATCGCCAGTCGATCAAGGGCCAATGGCTCTGACGGACTACAGTTCTGCGCAATTGGATCCGAGCGTTGGTGTGCAGCGTTCGGATCGCGCTCAATACGGGGCATCTAGATGCTGCGCGCGCTTGATATTCGCGACCTTCTGATCATCGACCATCTGGAACTGACGTTCCAGCCGGGTCTGAATGTACTCACCGGGGAAACCGGTGCCGGTAAATCCATCCTTCTTGATTCTCTGGGCTTTGTGCTGGGCTGGCGCGGACGTGCTGCATTGGTGCGCCAAGGTGCTGAGCAAGGGGAGGTCGTTGCGGAATTCGATTTGCCCGAGGGACACGCGGCGCGGGCGGTGCTTGAAGAGGCTGGGTTGCCGGTTTCTGACAGTCTGCTGTTGCGGCGGGTAAACACCGCGGATGGGCGTAAAACGGCATGGGTCAATGATCGCCGTTGCTCGGGCGAGGTGCTCAGAGCGCTTTCTGATACATTGCTGGAGCTGCATGGCCAGCATGACGACCGGGGCCTCCTTAATCCGCGTGGCCACCGGGCGATGTTGGATGAATTTGCCAATGCCACTGCCCAAGTGGAAGAGGTGCGCACCGCATGGAGCGCCGCAGCCCGCGCGCGTAAGCAGGTGGCCGATACCCGTGCAGCCTTGGAAAACGTGCGCGCAGAAGAGGAATTCTTGCGTCATTCGGTGTCCGAACTGGACCAGTTGAACCCGGAACCCGGCGAAGATGAGAATTTAGACACCCGCCGCCGTCATATGCAGGCCGCTGAGCGTATCCGGGGCGACATTGCCCGCGCGCACAGCCTGCTGTCTGAAGGGGCGGAGGGCGCGATGGGAGAGGCGCAACGCTGGCTGGAAGCCGTCTCAGGTGATGCGGGCGAAGCGCTTGATGCACCATTGGCTGCCCTGAGCCGCGCCATGATCGAGTTGGGCGATGCTCAGGACGGGGTGGAGCGGTTTCTCGAAGGGCTCGATTTTAACCCCGGCGATCTGGAAGATTGTGAAGAGCGCCTCTTTGCGATCCGCGCCTTGGCCCGCAAACACAATGTCCAGCCAGATGATCTGGCAGAGCATGCGGATGTGTTGCGCGAAAAACTTCAGGCACTGGATGCGGGTGATCAGAATCTTGCGGATCAGGAAAAAGCGCTGAAGGCCGCAGAGGCCACATATCAGACCGCAGCAGGCCGTCTGTCCGCCAAACGTCGCGATAGCGCGGCGACGTTGGATGCGGCGGTAATGGCGGAACTGGCACCGTTGAAAATGGAACGCGCGGTGTTTGAAACCTTGATCGCTGACGCAGAACCGGGCCCAGAAGGTGTGGATGCGGTGGCCTTCACCGTCGCGACAAACCCCGGCGCGCCTGCGGGTCCGCTTAATAAGATCGCATCCGGTGGCGAGTTGAGCCGCTTCCTGCTGGCGCTTAAGGTCTGTCTGCGCGGCGAGGATGCAGAAAAAACGCTGATCTTCGACGAGATCGACCGTGGGGTGGGAGGCGCAACTGCAGATGCGGTTGGGCGGCGGCTCAAGGCGCTCGCAGATGGCAGCCAGGTGCTGGTTGTCACCCATTCGCCGCAGGTGGCGGCGCAGGGGGCTCATCACTGGCGGGTGCAGAAATCCGTTGAGGCGGGCGTGACGCTATCGCAAGTGGTGCCACTCAGTGATGACGAGCGGATTGATGAAATCGCGCGTATGGTCTCGGGGGACCGCATCACACCAGAGGCACGCGCGGCGGCCAAAGCTCTGCTGGCAGACGTCTAGCTACGCGCCGCAAGAATATTTGTTAACCATCACAGGATGGGTGTGGCCCTGATAGGTCAGTGAAGGGATCGGAGAACCTAAATGGCGCGATTTGAACGCTCTGCACTGTCCGAATATTTTGCCCAAGCCAAGGCGAGCCTGAAGGATGCGCAGCGTGTTCTGGTCCACCGTGGCCCGAGCCAGCTACAGTTTTGGCTGATTGCCATGATCATCGGTATCCTTGCAGGCTTTGCTGCACTGTTCTTTCGCAAGGGGATCACCGCATTGCAGGGCGCGGTCTATGGTGCGGAGGACGTCGACTATCTGCATAGTTTCGCCGCCACGCTGCCTTGGTATGTGCTGCTTTTAGTCCCGGTGCTTGGGGGGCTGATTGTGGGGATAATCCTGCATCGCTTTACGCCGGACGGCCGTGTACGCTCTGTTGCCGATGTGATCGAGGGTGCGGCCCTGCGCGACGGGCGTGTCGAGATCCGTGAAGGGCTTGCCTCAGCCTGCGCCTCGTTTCTGACGCTCTCTACCGGCGGGTCTTCGGGCCGAGAAGGGCCTGTGGTGCATATCGCAGGTATGATTTCCACATGGATCAGCGATCGCATTCGCGCCGATGGGGTTACCGGGCGGGACCTCTTGGGCTGTGCGGTGGCGGCAGCGGTCTCTGCGAGTTTTAACGCACCTATCGCGGGTGCGCTCTTTGCCATGGAAGTGGTGCTGCGGCATTTCTCGGTCAATACCTTTGCCCCGATCGTGGTGGCCTCTGTTGCTGGCACGGTGATCAACCGGCTGGAATATGGCGATGTGACCGAGTTCGTTCTCACAACCCCCGGCGCGTTGCAGTTCTACGTGGAATTGCCCGCCTTCTTGATCCTTGGTCTGATCTGCGGCGTTGTGGCGGTGGTGCTGATGCGCTCGATCTTCGTGACCGACAGGTTAGGGAGTGCGGTCCAATCCGCGCTTGGCGTGCCGCGCTGGTTGCGTCCGACAGCTGCTGGCTTTCTGCTCGGCATGATCGCGATCTGGTTTCCCCACATTATCGGCGTTGGCTATGAAACCACGGTTCTGGCGCTATCTGGTCAATTGCTGCTCAGCCAGGCGATCCTCTTCACCATCGTCAAAGTGGCCGCCGTTTCCATCACGATGGGCGGGCGCATGGGCGGGGGCGTGTTCTCGCCTTCCCTGATGGTTGGTGCTTTGACGGGGCTTGCCTTCGGGCTTATCGCCACCAACCTGCTGCCAGATGTGTCGGGCACCCACACGCTTTATGCCTTTGCGGGGATGGGGGCTGTGGCGGCGGCGGTGCTGGGCGCGCCCATCTCAACCACGCTTATCGTGTTCGAACTGACGGGGGACTGGCAGATCGGTCTTGCGGTGATGGTCTCTGTGTCAATGTCCACCGCTCTGGCCTCGCGCCTTGTGGATCGGTCGTTTTTCCTGACCCAACTGGAAAAGCGTGACATTCACTGCGCCGCAGGACCACAGGCCTACCTTCTGGGCACGCTGCGGGTCGGAAAAGTCATGCGCCCGCTGTCAGCCTCAGATCCTGAGAGCGCGCAATTGCTGATAGACGAAGGCATTGCAATCAGCCCAACTGCGACGCTGGAGGCGGCATTGCCGATCTTTGACAGGGCAGGGGTGGAGTTCATTCCCGTGGTCGATGAAGAAGAGCTCTCCGAAGAGACCGGAGAGCCAAAGATGACCCTGATTGGGGTCATCCATCATATCGATGCGCTCAAGGCCTATAACCGGGCTTTGGTCGCCATCGCTGCAGAAGAGCATCGTTAGGGCACGTAGTGGGCCTGCGCCCCGAAGGGGCGCTGGGCCCAAGGCTGTTTGTGCTGCATCTTTGATGCAGCGCACAGGCGCGGGAGCCCCCGGCCTGTGATGCATCAGCGCTGACGCCAGAGGGCGTGGAAGATATGCGTGAAGGTCGCAGCGCCCAGGATCGGGATCAGCAGGTTCACCAACGGGATCGACAGCGGCATCGCCATCAACACACCCGCTGCCCAGATCGTGGCGCCATGGCGTCGCCGCAGGCGTTTGGCTTCCACCAGCCCAACCCGGCGCGCGGCGGCGAGGGTGAAATACTCACGCCCCAGCAAGAACCCGTTGAGACCCCAGAAAATGAACAACGCCGCTGGGGGGAACATCACATAGAGGATGAGCGCGAGCACGTTTGCAGTGAGCAAAACGCCGAGAAAATTCACGGTGTCTTTGACGCCTTCCCAAATCGATAACCCCGGAACCGGCGGCAAGTGGGGATAGTGTTTGGCCTCGACGGCGGCGGCCACCTCGTCCAGAAACATCGATGTGATCGCCGAGGCGACCGGAACCATCAAGAACACCGACAGCAGCATCATGAAGAAGAATGATCCGACCGAAAGCAGATCATTCAGCCATGTCACCTGACCAATCAGCGGCAATGTCGTTTCAGGCCCGACCAGCGATTGGATCAGGATCAAAAGCGCTGCATAGGCCGCAACCAGCAGCGCAAACGTAAGCCCCACACCGAGAAAGAGAACCCGGCGAAAGCGCGGGTCTCCAATTTGGCCAAGAGCATTGCCAAAGGCGGTAAAGATCATGTTTCAACCCATGTGGTGATCGCGTCGACATCCGGACGTGGGCGCTCAGGCGGCACGGCACCTTCGGTGGCGATATGGATGAGGCCCGCGATACGTTCGTTTTCCGCCAGATCAAAGGCAGCTTTGCAAAATCCGCGATCATGGCTCATCCAGCCAGAGAGCCAGTTTGCGCCCCAACCCGCCGCCAGTGCGGCGTTCAGCAGGGCGAGGCAAACGGCGCCTGCAGAATAGGTCATCTCCAATGGTGGGATCTTGGGGCTGTCTTTTTGGATCTCAACCACCACCACTGCAAGCTGGCCGAGGTCAAACTGGCTGCGTGCCTTGGCGATATCCTCGGAGGATTTGCCCAGACGCGTGCCCGCTTCTGCAGTGAGATCACCCAGCCGCTGCATCGCACCCTTTTCCACCACGATAAAACGCCAAGGCTCCAGCTTGCCGTGATCCGGCGTACGGGCGGCTGCCGTCAGCAGCGGCATGAGGTCTTCACGTGTGGGAGCAGGCGCGATCAGCGTTTTGGCCGGGCGAGAGCGGCGATTGTGCAGAAAGTCGAGGGCGGCATCATTGCGTTGTGGCATATGTAAAACCTTTTTACATCTTGTCTTGCCCTATGTCGGGCAGCTGGAGGCGGGTTTCAAGGGGAAAGCGGCCTTGCGGGGCCAGTCACTTGAGTGCGCGGGACTGGGGGCTGGGAACGCATCTTCTGCGGGTGTATTGCTGCCACGAGAATGTGTCCACGGGCATCATCGCACATGAAAGTGGCGCCAACGCACAACAGGCTTTTTGCGCGCCTCAGCAAGGACCATGACCCATGGCAAAACCTAAAGCACGCGCGTTGGCCGACCTGAGTGATCTGGCTCAACCCGGCGCAGAGATCACGGTGCGTGTCACGCCAAAAGCGGCCTATAACGCAGTGCTGCGGCAAGGGGATGTGATCAAAGTGATGGTGACCACCGTCCCAGAGGGCGGCAAGGCAACTGCGGATGTGGCAGCACTTTTGGCGCGCGCATTGGGTGTAGCACCGTCGCAGATCACCCTGCGTCGCGGGGCAACCAGCCGGGATAAGACATTTGTTCTGACAGAGCAGTGACGCGCGCGCTGAGGCGAGCCACGGGTTGGGTCAGCCGTTCTTTTCCATCACCAGCCGGTAAACCCCCTCGGGCAGGTCCAGTGCCGCAGCGAGGTCTTGAACCTGTTCGGGCGACAAGGTGATGCGTAACGTCGAATTGGTGCGGGGATCGAATTGTTCGATTGTGACACATTCGGCGAAAGCATTGATGATCACATCCTCGTTCAGATGGGTTTTACCCTCATCGACGAGCGTGATCACAGTGGAATCAAATTCATGCTCAATGGTAAACATGACCTGAGCTTGCCACCGGTTTCGCTACGCTGGCAAGTCGCGTTCGACAACCGGTTCCAGTATCTGTGACGGGCAGTTGATTGCATATACTGCAAAATCCGGGCTAGCCTGAGGCAACCGATTGTGGAGTACCATGCGCCGTTTCCTGATTCTTCTCGTCCTCTGGGTTGCAGCTTGTACCGGGATCAACCCGGACGATCCGCATTATCGTGCCTTTGTTGATGTGGCGCAGAAGGTAGAGCCTGTGGGCGAGGCACAGTGCCGGAAGAAGAACCCAAACCGCAATTGTGATTTCCAGGTCCAGCTTGATCTTGATCCCGCAGCACCGGCGAACGCCTTTCAAACCGTAGACCGCAGCGGTCGTCCGGTGGTGATTTTTACAGGAACGATGCTGAAGAGCTTTCGCAATGCCGACGAGATGGCCTTCGTCATGAGCCACGAGATGGCCCACCACATCCTTGGCCATCTCGATCAGCAACGCATCAATGCGGTGAAGGGAGCGGTTTTCCTCGGTGAATTGGTGTCCCTCGAAGGGGGCACGCCGGAGCAGGTGGCCAATGCCCAATATGTCGGCGCAGTTGTGGGCGCACGCAGCTATTCCAAGGCGTTTGAGCTCGAAGCCGACACGCTCGGCACGATCATCACTCATCAGGCGGGCTACCGCCCGAGCATTGGCGTCAAGTACTTTGATGCGATCCCCGATCCCGGTGATGCATTTCTGGGCACCCATCCCGCCAATCCGGATCGCATCCGTTTGGTCAATCAAACCATCCGCAAATACCGCCTGAACTGAGAGGGCATCATGTCAAAGGATACCGAGGTCACGCGGCTGGCCCTCAAAAAGCTTGGCGTGGTACTGACAGATCGCGGATCAAAATACGCGGTGAGTGGTGCATGCGTGCGCAGCCGCGAGGATGTGGATGCAGTGCTCGCCACCCTCAAAGCAGAACGCAGCTACGCCAAGGCCACCCACAATACATGGGCCGCAATGCTGCCCACCGGTGCGCTCAAGGCTGACGATGGTGAAAGTGGCGCCGGGATGGTGATCCTGCGCATGATGGAACGTGAGGGCCTCAGCGATCATGTGATCATCGTAACGCGTTGGTATGGGGGCAAAAAACTCGGTGGAGATCGATTTCGCCGGGTGCAGGATGCAGTCCGCGCCTATATAGAAGCGCTCTGAGGCGCAGGCGTAAAACCTCTATTTGACCTGCATCAAGGCGCTATGTGTCGGGTGACGGCATGCTTTTCCCTGAACGAGAGAACAGGAGCGCGCAGCATGATTGACCCGGACAAGCTCAAAACCCACGCAGCCCTTTTTGACAAGATGGGCAAAGCGGTCGGTCTCGATCTCGAAGAAGAAGCCATAAATGGCAACTTGCAGTTCGACGAGATTGCCGAGGCGGTATTGCGCTGTACGCGCTGCGCCTGTCCCAAGACCTGCTCTCGCTATCTGGGTGGTTTGACCGAGGAGGTCGAGCGCACGCCCGACTATTGCCGCAACGCTGATCTGCTGAGCTATCTTAAGGAAGAGCGCGCGATGGCGGCGGAATAGGCGCTGCAAACAGCCAGAGCGATACACAAAAGGCGACCCGGAGGTCGCCTTTTTTCATTGGAAGGGCAGGACGTCGCCTTAGCCCAGTTTCTTCGCGACCAGTTCGTTCACGGCCTTGGGGTTGGCCTTGCCGCCGGTGGCTTTCATCACCTGACCGACGAACCAGCCTGCAAGTTTCGGGTTCTCTTTGGCCTTTTCCACCTGTGCGGGGTTGGCAGCAATGATCTCGTCCAGAGCTGCCTCAATCGCACCGGTGTCGGTGACCTGCTTCATGCCGCGCTCTTCGACGATCTGGGCCGGGTCGCCGCCTTCGGTATAGACGATCTCAAAGAGGTCTTTGGCGATCTTGCCGGAGATGGCGCCAGAGGCGATCAGATCAATCACACCGCCAAGTTGCACGGGCGAAACCGGGCTGTCGGTGATGTCCTTGTCGTCCTTTTTCAGGCGACCGAACAGTTCGTTGATGACCCAGTTCGCGGCCAGTTTGCCGCTGCGGCCCTTGGCGACCTCATCGAAATAGTTGGCGCTTTCCAGATCTGCAGTCAGCACGGAAGCGTCATAATCGGTCAGGCCGAAGTCTTTGATGAAGCGCGCTTTTTTATCGTCGGGCAGCTCGGGAAGGGCGGCCTTGATGCCATCCACCCAGTCTTGTTCGATCTCCAGAGGCAGCAGATCGGGGTCGGGGAAGTAACGATAGTCATGCGCTTCTTCTTTGGAGCGCATCGAACGGGTTTCGCCCTTGTCGGGATCATAGAGCCGGGTTTCCTGCTCCACTTCGCCGCCAGCCTCGACAATGGCGATCTGACGACGGGCCTCGACCTCGATCGCCTGCTGGATAAAGCGCATGGAGTTCATGTTCTTGATCTCGCAACGGGTGCCGAGATGCGAGAAATCCTGCGTTTCCTGATACTTCTCGTACTGGCCCGCGCGGCAGATGGAAACGTTCACATCGGCGCGCAGGTTGCCGTTCTGCATGTTGCCGTCGCAGGTGCCAAGGTAACGCATGATCTGGCGCAGCTTGGCGATGTAGGCGGCGGCTTCCTCGGGGCCACGGATGTCCGGGCGCGAGACGATCTCCATCAGACACACGCCGGTGCGGTTCAGGTCCACAAAGGACATGGACGGGTCCATATCGTGAATGGATTTGCCGGCGTCCTGTTCCATGTGGATGCGCTCGATCCGCACCATGCGCGCCGTGCCATCGCCAAGTTCCACCAGCACTTCGCCTTCGCCCACGATGGGGTGGTAGAGCTGGGAGATCTGATAGCCCTGCGGCAGGTCGGGGTAGAAATAGTTCTTGCGGTCAAAGGCGGACCAGAGATTGATATCTGCCTTGAGGCCAAGGCCCGTGCGCACCGCCTGTTCGACGCAATATTCGTTGATCACCGGCAACATGCCGGGCATCGCCGCATCCACAAAGGCCACGTTAGAGTTGGGTTCGGCGCCGAATTGGGTCGAGGCCCCCGAGAAGAGCTTGGCATTGGAGCTGACCTGGGCATGCACCTCCATGCCGATGACCAGTTCCCAGTCATGCTTGGCACCCGCGATCACTTTGGGCTTGGGGAGTTCATATGTCAGGTCGAGCATCGAGCGGCCCTTCTTGCGATTGATCCATGTGTTCCTTGGCGTTCTAGGCGGGAGAGCGCACAGGAGCAAGGGGCTTTGGTGTCTGGACCGCGCGGCAGCGCACCGCTTGCTGCGGTTTGCCCCCTTGGCGGGCGACGTGACCCCGGCTAAGACAGATTTCCCGGTGGTATCTGTAGCCCCGGATCAGGTTGCCAGAGGAGACGCCCCGTTGACCACCGCGGACACCATGCCCCAGACGCAAGCACGCATCAGCCAGACCATCGCCGGTGAAATCAGTGCCAACGCCAAACAGGTCAGCGCTGCCGTCGCGCTGCTGGACGAAGGCGCGACCGTGCCCTTCATCGCGCGCTACCGCAAAGAGGTCACTGGCGGGTTGGATGACACGCAGCTGCGCACCCTGTCGGAGCGTCTGGAGTATCTGCGCGAGATGGAGAAACGCCGTGCGGCGATCCTTGAGTCGATCAAATCTCAGGATAAGCTGACGGATGATCTGGCGGCCTCCATCGCCAAGGCGGAGACCAAAGCACAACTGGAAGACATCTATCTGCCCTACAAGCCCAAACGCCGCACCAAGGCGATGATCGCGCGGGAAAACGGGCTGGAGCCGCTGCTGGATGCAATTCTGACGGATCGCGGAGCCGACCCCGAGGCGCTGGCGGCAGGTTATCTTTCTGAGGCGGTAGAAGACACCAAATCGGCCCTGAATGGTGCCCGTGACATTCTGACGGAACGCCTGACTGAAAACGCCGATCTGTTGGGGCGTTTGCGGACCTATATGCAATCCGAGGCCGTACTGAGCGCCAAGGTTGTCGAAGGTAAGGAACAGGCAGGCGCAAAGTTCTCGGATTACTTTCAACACTCTGAAAGCTGGAAAACCACGCCCTCGCACCGGGCGCTGGCGATGCTGCGGGGCTCCAATGAGGGCATCCTGACGCTGGACATTGCACCTCCGGGCGAAGAGGGTGTGACGCGGGCCGAGGAGATGGTCGCGGCGGTGCTGGATGTGCGCGGCAGTGCACCGGGCGACAAATGGCTCCGTAAGGTGGCGGGCTGGACGTGGCGGGTGAAACTGTCGCTGTCGATGATGCTGGAGTTGATGGGCGATCTGCGCACGCGGGCACAGGATGAGGCGATCGCCGTCTTTGCGCGCAATCTCAAGGACTTGCTCTTTGCAGCGCCGGCCGGTGCGCGACCGACTCTCGGGCTGGACCCGGGCATTCGCACCGGCGTCAAAGCGGCGGTGGTTGATGCAACCGGCAAATTGGTGGCCACCGAGACCCTGTACCCGTTTCAACCCAAAAATGATCTGCGCGGGGCGCAGGTCTCCATCCTGAAGCTGATCGCAGAACACGGCGTCGAACTGATCGCGATTGGCAATGGCACCGCCAGCCGCGAAACCGAACGCATGGTGGCAGAGGTTCTGAATAACCTGCCCGCCAAGGTGAAAGCCCCGACCAAGGTAGTGGTTTCTGAGGCTGGTGCGTCGGTCTACTCCGCGTCTGAACTGGCCGCGCGGGAGTTCCCGGATCTGGATGTCAGCTTGCGCGGGGCGGTCTCAATCGCGCGGCGCCTGCAGGACCCGCTGGCGGAGCTGGTCAAGATCGAACCCAAGAGCATCGGTGTCGGCCAGTACCAGCATGACGTTGACCAGCACAAACTCTCCAAATCGCTGGAGGCAGTCATTGAGGATGTGGTGAATGCGGTGGGCGTTGACCTCAATATGGCCTCAGCCCCGCTCTTGGCGCATGTCTCGGGCCTTGGCCCCGGCCTCGCCGAAGCCATCGTGGCCCATCGCGATATCAACGGCGCATTCGCCACCCGCAAGGAGCTGTTGAAAGTCGCACGTCTCGGTCCCAAGGCGTTTGAGCAATGCGCGGGGTTCCTGCGTATCCAAGACGGCAAAGAGCCATTGGATGCGTCCGCCGTACACCCCGAAAGCTATGATGTCGCGCGTAAAATCGTGGCCGCCTGTGGGCGCGATATTCGCCAAATCATGGGTGATGCTGCTGCACTAAAATCCCTGCGCGCTGAAACATTTGTTGCGGGCGACGTTGGCCTGCCCACTGTTCGGGATATCTTTGCGGAGCTGGAAAAGCCGGGTCGTGACCCGCGCCCGTCCTTTGTGACCGCCAGCTTCACCGATGGTGTGGAAGAGATCACCGATCTCAAACCGGGCATGGTACTCGAAGGCACGGTGACCAATGTCGCGGCCTTTGGGGCCTTTATCGATATCGGCGTGCATCAGGACGGGTTGGTGCACGTCAGCCAGCTGGCCGACAAATTCGTGAAAGACCCGCATGAGATCGTGAAAACCGGTCAGGTGGTGAAAGTCACGGTGGTCGAGGTCGACGTGCCCCGCAAACGCATCGGTCTTACGATGAAAAAAGACGGTGGCGCGTCTGCACGGGATGATCGCAATGCCCGTGGTCCCGCAAAGGGGAGCCAGCGCGATGGCGCTAAGGGGCGTTCATCGCAACACTCACGACAGAAGATGTCGGCCACGCCCAAAGGCAAAGCCAACAACGACACCGGTGCGCTGGGCGCGGCTCTGATGGACGCGTTCAAGAAGAAATAGCGCAAGGGAGATGCGCTGCCCCTGTCCTCTTCTAACCTTAAATATCCCGGGGGAGAGGCCCTGCAAGGGCCGAGGGGGCAGCGCCCCCTCTAACCTGCGGTGACTTCGGGACCGGTGTCTGTGAAAACCACCCGATAGCCCGCCTCAATGTCATCGCGAAACAGATCTGCAATGGCGCGCAGCGCATCCATTCTGCCCCGTTCGGCAAATTGCCGAACGGACCGCACCTGCGTGTCATTGTCAAATCCGGTTGATGCATGCGCCCAGATCATCGGATGCAATTCACGCAAATGGTTGCGGATCAGCCAATGGGCGGCCTCAGCGATCTGTGCCCGGATCTGTGCAACCTCGGCTGGCGTTTCAGCCTGTGAGCGCAGGGCGATACTACAATAGGCTGACATCAGGTTGATGCGTTCCTGCGAGGGCGCACGGGCAACGATATCGGCCACACCATCCAGAAAAAACGCCACATCGACACCCTGACAAGCGGCATCGGACTGCGCTAGCGCGTCGAAATAGACCCAAGTATATCCCGCAGCGCCCCAGTGGTCCTGCACCAAGGAAGCGACGCGGCGTGCTTCTAATTCCAGTGCCATCAAGCCTTCAGCACCTTGTTCCACAAGATGCGTCCCAAGCGCGCGCAAATGGCGCGGGTTGCCGGGGTCGAGGCGGATCAGATCAATGTAATCATCGGCGATTTGCCGCAGATCGGCCGAGCGATCCGCACTGTAAAGCGCGCAACGCGCTGCCGCTACAAAGGGTTTGGCTGCCGCTTGCGCCGGGATTTGCAGCAACAGCGCTTTGGCACGGTTTTGATGAGCTTCTGACCGCGACGTCAGGGTCGCCCGTTGCCGGTTCGCTTTGCGCTTTGAAATCCGACGGCAGGCCCAGGCAATATCCAGATGGGCAAGCGCCACCAGCGTGGACATGACCGGGGTGCGCTCACATTCCAGCCGCATCCGTTCCAGCGACATAATTCCATCCAGTGTGACACGTTCGGAGGGCGACAGGCCTTCGCTCAGCGCATGCTCAACAGCATTTATGACATCCGCTCGGGCCCCATAGGCAATGAGATCCGCAATGGGCGTGCCGCCGGGCGTCGCTTCGCGGGCAGTATCTGCCGCGATGATCCGCGCCTCGACATCGTCCCATCGTTCTTGGCGCGCCAGAAATTGCCCTTGGGCAATGGCGGCATCGGCGGCTTCGTCCTCTGCATTGGTCGCGGGCACCGGGATGGACAACACGTCCTCAAGTCGCAAGGGGGCTTCCGGTTCCTTGGCCTGTGCCCGTGCCGATGCCAGCGATACCGGCAAACGGAGCTTTGGAAAATTCATCCCATCACGGGCAAGCAACGTCGACACGCGAGGTGCGATCAAGCGGAGCGCTTTTTTTAAACCGTCTTTTGCCGGTGGTGCAGAGAGTGGCATCAGCTGGTCCCAATTATTTTCAGCAGTCTGTTCTGAACCAAACTGTCTGAAAGATTTGAGGCGCAAACATGGCAGGGGCGGGGTGTTCCCCAGATCAATTTCGACAGGCCGCCGGGTAATGGCGGCAAAAGCGCGGCATTTTGCCGATAGCGCGAAAAGTCCGGGCAGAAGGCCGCCGATTGGTGCGGCTTAGGGAACAGTAAAATGCTGTTTTTTCATTGCGATCTGGCGCGCGGCCAATGCCTCCTCAAAGGCGGACAACTTGGGAGTGACCTCTGCAGGAATGCGATGATGCGTGCCGATGCGCGTGTGAACGGTCGCGCGAATGGAAAAATCCCAGCGTGTCACCAGTAAGATATGATCGATTTCGCCCAGTGCGATATCGGCGCTACTGCGCACGCTCTGCCAGCGCAAGCGATCTTCGGAGAGTTCAAGCCACGCCACGGGGTTGCGCCACATTTCCCAAAGGGCTGGGAGCAGCGGCAAGGTCAGGAGCACAACAATCCAGCCGCGCGCCCCAAACATGAACGCGATCATGCCTACCGCCAGCGCCCATGCGCTGATCACCAATATGGTGCCAGTCGAGCGCGCGTCCCGTCTGAAACGGAACGCGCGGAGATTTGTGTCGCCCGTCTCAGGCATCAAGGATGCGGCTCACCATCTCATTGGTGTCGCGGCTCAGGCCGTCTACTGCTTTGATCCGTTTGAGCTCGGTCAGGATTTTCTCTTGCCGATCCGCATCATAGCGCTTCCACGTCTGCAACGCGGTACACATGCGGGCAGTGGTCTGTGGGTTCAGCGGATCAAGCGCGATCAACTGATCTGCCAATAGGCGATAGCCGCTGCCATCCGCCTGATGGAAACCGGCATGGTTCATCGACAAGGCCCCCATCACCGCGCGGAAGCGATTGGGGTTCTTGATGGTAAAGAGCGGATGCCGGGTCAGCGCTTCGGCCACGCCGGGGGCACGTTCAGGACGTGCGGTGGCAACCTGCAGTGCAAACCATTTGTCCATCACCAGCCGGTCGTCTTGCCATTGCTCATAAAACGCCTGTGATTGCGCCTCGCCTTTTTCGGCCTTTAGCAAACACGCCAGTGCGGTGTTTTGCACTGTCATGTTGTCGGCCGTTTCAAACTGTTTGGCCGCGGCCTCTGCGCCATCTATGCGGGTCAAAAGCGCCAGAATGCGCCCGTTGAGCGCCCGAAGGCCCGCATCCCGCGCGTCCGGCTTATAAGGCCCCTCGACCTTAGTGGCCGCAAACAACCGAGGCAGGCTATCTGAGAGATTCTGAGCCAATGTCTGAGCAAAGGTTTCGGCCGCATCGTGGATGGCATCCGGGTCGGGCGTCACACCCTGATCGGCAAGCGCCTGCGCAATCTCGCTCTCGGAAGGGGGCGACAACACCAGTGCGCGGAAGGCTGGATCAAGCGCATCATCCCGCACGAGAGATTGCAGTGCGTCCAGATATTGCGCATCCGGGCTTGCGCCCTCGGTCACCATTGCAATGCGCGAGGCCTTGGCCAACTCACGCCCCGCTTCCCAACGATTGAAGGGATCCGTGTCGTGGGCCAACAGGAACGCACGCTCCTCGGCCGAGGTTTCGCGCGTCAAAATGACCGGCGCGGAGAAATCCCGCAGGATTGACGGGATCGGACGGGCCGACAGCCCCTCAAAGCGGAAACTCTGTTCGGCCTTTGTCATTTCCAGCACGGTGGTTGGAACCACCTCGTCGCCATTGGGGTTGAGTAGTCCCACCGCAATCGGAATGACCTTTGGGTCTTTGTGATCCTGACCGGGGGTCGGCGGCGTGGTCTGGCGGAACGTTAGCGTATAGGTTCCACCCTCATAGGAGTCCTGCACCGATACACGCGGCGTGCCTGCCTGACTGTACCAATTCTTGAACTGTGCCAGATCGCGACCGGTGGAATCCTCAAACACCTTGATCCAGTCTTCAATGGTGCAGGCCTGCCCATCGTGACGTTCAAAGTAGAGATCAAGCGCGGTGTAATAGGCCTCGTCCCCAACCAGCCGTTTCAGCATGCCGATCACCTCGGCACCCTTTTCATAGACGGTTGCGGTATAAAAGTTGTTGATCTCCTGAAACGCCTCGGGGCGCACCGGATGGGCGAGGGGGCCATTGTCCTCGGGGAATTGGCGCGCCCGCAGGTCAATCGCATCCTCAATCCGCTTCACCGGGGCAGAGCGCATGTCGGCCGTGAACTGCGCATCGCGATAGACCGTCAGACCCTCCTTCAAACAGAGCTGGAACCAATCTCGACAGGTGATCCGATTCCCGGTCCAGTTGTGAAAGTACTCATGGGCGATAATCGCCTCAATACGTTCGAAATTTGCATCTGTAGAGGTCTCTGGGCTGGCCAGAACACAAGAAGAGTTGAAAATGTTCAATCCCTTGTTTTCCATCGCACCCATGTTGAAGTCATCCACCGCGACGATATTGAACACGTCCAGGTCGTATTCACGCCCATAGACTTCCTCGTCCCATGTCATCGACTTTTTCAGCGCTTCCATACCAAAGGCACATTTGTCCTCGTCACCGGGGCGCACCCAGATGTTGAGTTCGACATCCTTGCCGGAGCCTGTGGAGAAGCGATCCGGATGATTGACCAGATCGCCGGCCACCAGCGCAAACAAATAAGCCGGTTTGGGCCATGGATCGTGCCATTCGGAATAGCCCGCCCCGCGATCACCGGGGTTGCCATTGGACAGCATGACCTTTTCCTCGCCCTCAATGCGCACGCTAAAAGTGCTCATTACGTCAGGGCGATCGGGGTAATAGGTGATCTTGCGGAACCCTTCGGCCTCACATTGGGTGCAATACATGCCATTGGACATGTACAGCCCTTCAAGCGCGGTATTGGCCTGTGGGTTGATCTCGACCTCCGCCTCCCAGGTGAATGGCTGATCCGGCACATCGCAGGTTAGTCCCGTGTCGGTCAGAACTGGCGTGACCGCCTCACCATTGATGCGTGAAGATATCAGTTTAAGCTTTTCACCATGCAGGAAAAAATGCCGGTCTGGGGCGTCTGGATTGGGCGCAAAGCGGATCTTTGACAGCACCCGCGTGGTTTCCGGAGCGAGGCGAAAGGTCAGCTCGACACTCTCCACGACAAAGCCAAACGGGGCATAGTCCTTCAGGTAGAACGTCTCTGGCTGGGTGCTTGGAGCGGCGTCGTTCATGGATACATCCTTCGCGATTTTTGGGAACCTGCGCCGGGGCGCGTGCGTTTCACCTCCAAGACCTATGCAACCGAGGGCAGACGGGCAAGCTCCCTTCGTCCTCATTTGAAAGGAGAAGCTCATGTCTGAAGCTGACACACCGATGACCACCCAGCGTGAGGTTCGCCAGCGCAAGCGCGGGCTCTACTGGCTGATTGCTCTCGTTGCGCTGATCTTGCTTGGTCTTGCGATCTTCGGGCTTGGGGATGACCTCACAAGCGTCGAAGGGCAGGCGATTGATGCGCCCACCACTGAGAGCGTGACCACGACGGGTGAAAGTGGCGATTGATCCCCTAGAGGGTGCGCCGTTTATGCGAAATTGTGGACATAAAACTAGAGCATCGTCCTGCAAATCTGCAACATGGGCGATGCTCTATCCATTTGTATTGTCGCGCAAAATTATCCGAAAACCGGTTCCCACTTTTCGGATTGCGCTCTAGACATATGAAAAAGGGCGCCCCGATCTCAGGGCGCCCTTCTTTGGGTTTTCTGCACTGACCTCACTCGATGATATTGAGGAGCGTGCTGAGGGATTGTTTTGCGTCGCCGTAGAACATGCGGGTGTTGTCCTTGAAGAACAGCGGGTTCTCGATGCCGGAATAGCCGGTGCCCTGACCGCGTTTGGAGACAAACACCTGCTTTGCTTTCCAGCACTCCAGAACCGGCATGCCGGCGATGGGCGAGTTGGGGTCTTCCTGCGCGGCCGGGTTCACGATGTCGTTGGAGCCGATCACGATGGCCACATCCGTCTCCGGGAAGTCGTCGTTGATCTCGTCCATCTCCAGCACGATGTCATAGGGCACTTTGGCTTCGGCCAAGAGCACGTTCATGTGTCCGGGCAAGCGCCCCGCCACCGGGTGGATCGCAAAGCGCACGTTCTTGCCCTTGGCGCGCAGGCGGCGCGTGAGCTCGGCCACATTGGATTGCGCCTGCGCCACCGCCATGCCGTAGCCGGGGATGATCACCACGCTGTCGGCTTCTTCCAGGGCTGCGGCCACGCCATCGGCGTCAATCGCTACCTGCTCGCCCTCGACCTCCATCGCGGGACCGGTGCTGCCGCCAAATCCGCCAAGGATCACCGAGAC
>NZ_LNWY01000007.1 GCF_001681715.1 Tritonibacter mobilis
GGGTCGGGATCGGCGGTTTTGGTATCCGGTGCGGCGGGTGCTGACACCGCCCCGCCGCCATTGCGGCTGCGTTGCACGGGATCTTGCGGCTTCTCCTTGGAGATCACCGCGATCACCTCGCCCACCGGGGCCTCCTCGCCCGCCTCGGCCAACAGAGCCGCCACAAAGCCATCCTGCCCGGCCTCAACCTCGACGGTGGATTTGTCGGTTTCCACCTCAAACAGCACGTCGCCAGCCGCGACCTCATCACCGGGCGCCTTATGCCACGCGACGATCAAGCCGCTGTCTTGCGCCATGCCGAGCGCGGGCATGATCACCTCATGCGGCATGGATCATCTCCCCCGACATCAGCTTGCGCGCCTTCTCGACCACCGCCTCCGGGGTGGGCACGGTCAGATCCTCGAGCGCAGGCGTGAAGGGCACCGGCACATCCATCGCCCCCATGCGCAGCACAGGCGCGTCCAGATGATAAAAGGCCTTCTCATTGATCCGCCCGGCAATTTCGCCGGTGACGCCATAGCTCTGATGGCCCTCGTCGACGACGATCACACGCGAGGTTTTTTTGGCGGAGTTGATCAGCGTGTCCTCATCAAGCGGCACAATAGTGCGCGGGTCGATCACTTCGGCGCTGATGCCCTCCTTGGCGAGGATCTCGGCGGCGGCTTCGCAGACCTGCACCATGGATGACGTGCCGATCAGGGTGATGTCGGTCCCCTCGCGCAGGATGTTAGCCTCACCGAAGGGGATCAGATATTCCTCCTCGGGCACCGGGGCCTTGTCGTTGTACATCAGCTTGTCTTCGAAGATCACAACCGGGTTGTTGTCGCGGATCGCGGTCTTCATCAGCCCCTTGGCCTCATAGGCGGACGAGGGCATTGCCACCTTCAGCCCCGGAATATGCGCCACCAGCGCGTGCAGCGATTGCGAGTGCTGCGCCGCCGAGCGCCGGGTTGCGCCCAGATTGGTGCGCAGGACCAAAGGCGCGCTCATCTTGCCGCCGGACATGTAATGGGTCTTGGCAGCCTGATTGCAGAGCTGATCCATGATCAAATAGATGAAATCGCCAAACATCAGGTCCACAACGGGGCGGGTGCCGGTCATCGCCGCCCCCACGGCCAGCCCCATAAATCCGGGCTCTGCGATGGGGGTGTCGACCACGCGGCTGGTGCCGAATTCCTCGACCAGACCGCTCAGCACCTTAAAGGGTGTGCCCGCCTCGGCCACATCCTCGCCAATGATGAACACGGTCTCATCGCGGCGCATTTCCTCGGCCAGCGCCTCGTTGACCGCTTGGGATAGGGTAATCTCTCGCATGTCGCTCTCCTCAGGCCAGCGCGTGTTTGACATCGGTGAAGACGTGCATGTCGACCTCGGATTCGTCGGGGTATCCGGCCTCCAGCGCGTAAGTCACCGCCGCTTCGGCATCCTTGCGCACCGCGTCATTGAGGGCCTCGATCTCGTCTTCAGTGGCGATGCCTTGTTCCACCAGCCAGCTGCGGAAACGGGTGATCGGATCGCGGTTCTCCTTCCAATCCTTCTCTTCTTCCTTGGAGCGGTAATATTCGCGGTTGATGTCGCCGACGTGGTGGCCGTGATAGCGATAGGTCATCAGCTCCATGAAAAACGGCCCCTCGCCTTTGCGGGCGCGGGCCACCAGCTGTTCGGTCAGCTCATTCACGGCGAGCACATCCTGGCCGTCCACCTGATGTGCCTCGATGCCAAAGGCCTCGGCGCGGGCGGTGATGGAACCCGCCGCGATTTCATCGGTGCGGGTGTATTCCGAGTAGCCGTTGTTTTCGCAGGCATAAATCACCGGTAGCTTCCACAGCGCGGCCATGTTCATGACCTCATACATCAGCCCCTGTGCGGTGGCGCCATCGCCAAAGAAACAGACCGTCACATCGTCTTTGCCCAAGAGTTTCGCGGTAAAGGCCGACCCCGTCGCAATCCCCATGGAGCCACCGACAATGGCATTTGCGCCAAGGTTGCCATTGGACTGATCGGCGATATGCATGCTGCCGCCCTTGCCCCGGCAATAGCCCTCTTCCTTGCCCAGAAGCTCGCAGAACATCTCCTTGAACGCGGCCCCTTTGGCGACGCAATGGCCGTGGCCGCGGTGGGTTGAGGTGATCTTGTCGGTGATCTTCAGCGCCTCGCAGATGCCAACGGCCACGGCCTCCTCGCCGGAGTACATATGCGTCAGCCCCGGCATTTTGGCCGAGAGGTACAGTTGGTTGGCGTTGTCCTCAAACGTGCGGATGCGGACCATCTGGCGATACATGCGCAGATAGTCTTCGGTGTTCGATGCTGTCTTGGCGGGACTCATGGGATCTCTCTTTAGAAAAAGTGCCCGGACCCGCAGGACCGAGCAGTCTTCGGGGGAGGTTAGTAACGGTTGGCGATCGGCAGCTCTTCGGCAGGGAACAGCGAAATCACCTCGCAGCCGGTGTCTGTCACCACCACCTCTTCTTCGATCCGCGCGGCAGAATAGCCGTCGCTGGCCGGGCAATAGGTTTCCAGCGCAAAGACCATGCCGGTCTGGATTTCCATCGGTTTGTCGAGGCTGACCGCGCGCGAAATGATGGGTCGTTCGTGCAGCGCCAGACCTAGCCCGTGGCCGAATTGCAGACCAAAGGCCGACAGTTCATCCGGGAAGCCGAACTCCTCGGCCTTGGGCCAGAGCTTGGCGACCTGATCGGTGGTCACGCCCGGCTTGATCGCTTGAATTGACGCATCAATCCATTCGCGCGCCTTGACGTAGGCATCGACCTGCGCAGGCGTCGATTTGCCGATGTTGAAGGTCCGGTAGTAGCAGGTGCGATAGCCCTGATAGCTTTGCAGGATATCAAAGAACGCCTGATCGCCGGGGCGGAACATGCGATCGGTGAAGTTATGCGGATGCGGGTTGCAGCGCTCGCCCGAAATGGCATTGATCGCCTCCACATCGTCCGAGCCCCACTCGTAGAGGAGCTTGTTGGACATGGCGACAATCTCGTTTTCGCGCACGCCCGGTTTCAGCTCCTCGTAGATCATGTGGTAAACGCCATCGACCATGCTGGCGGCCTGCGTCAAAAGCTGGATCTCGTCCCAATTCTTGATCTCGCGCGCGGAGAGCATGATCTGCTGACCGTCCACCACATTCAGACCGGCCTCTTTCAGGGCCTCAAACATGGCGGTTTCGGCATAATCCACGCCCACCGGCATGCCTTTCATGCCCGCGTCCTCAATGAGGCCCGCGATGTCTTCGGCGTATTTCTTCATCAGGCCAAAGCTCGGCGGGATGGTGCCGCGCATGCCGACAACGCCCGCGTGGCAATGATCCGGCACCAACCAGTCGGAGTATTTGCGGTGATGCACCGCAGCAGAGCCAAAGTCCCAGACATGCGGCGCGTCATCGCCAGTGAGCAGGGCAAAGCGGCACATCTTGTCGCGTTCCCACTCGCCGATCTTGGTCGAGGTCACATAGCGGATGTTGTTGACATCAAACAGCAAAAGCGAGCCTGCGCTGCTTTTCCTCAGTGCCTCGCGGGTGCGGCTCAGCCGGTAGCGGCGCAGCCGGTCGTGATCGACGCGGCGCTCGAAATCCACTTGTGTCGGGCCCCATGCGGGCAGGCGGCCTTCCCATTGCCAATTGGGCTCCAGATCCTGCGGTGTCAGGACGTTCGGGGTCAGTGCGCGAGACATAGCTCCTCCTTCGGGTATGCGCTCGCACACCCGTTTATCGCGTAATTTCAGTTTGTTAGTGTGTTACTGGATGCACCAGCCGCCATCGATGTGGATCATCTGGCCGGTCATGTAATCGCTGTCGTCCGAGACGAGGAAGGACGCGGTGCCCACGATATCCTTGGGGTAGGACACGCGTTTGATCTGCAAGGCATCGCGGGCGATATCGTCATAGGCCTGACCTTCGCGCTCCTTGAAACCGATCTCGACCAGATCCTTGTCGAGTTGTTCCCAGAGCGGCGTCACCACCACGCCCGGCGCATAGCCGTTGACGGTGATATTATGCTCCGACAGGCCAATCGCCCCGCAATGGGTCAGCGCCAGACAGCCGTATTTCGAGGTACAATACACGGTCACGTCCACCAGCGGTTTGCGCGACGCAATGCTACCCACGTTGATGAGCTTGTAGGGGTGATCCGCCATCGGCCCTTGCGCGATCATCTGGCGGGCGGTCTCCTGCATGCCCAGCCACATCGCCTTGGTGTTGACGTTCATAATCATGTCCCAGTTGTCCTCATCGATATCCATGAAGAACCGGGGCTTGTTGAGACCAGCGTTGAACAGGCCGACATTGATGGAGCCAAAAGCATCCACGGTCGCCTTGACGGCGGCGGCGTTGTCCGCGCGTTTGGTCACATCCATCCGAATGGCGATCGCCTTGCCGTTTCCGGCGGCGTTGATCTTGTCGGCCAGCCCCTGCGCCTCACCACCGTCGAGATCACCGATGCAGACATTTGCCCCCTGCGCCGCAAAGGCTTCGGCATTGGTCGCCCCCATGCCACGGGCCGCACCCGTAATTAGAATGTTTTTACCTTTCAAGCGGTTGGGGTCCATGATCTCTCCTCCTAGAGTCGCTATGTTCTTTGTGTTGCAATCAGGGCATCGGCCCGTGCCTGCGCCTGTCGCAGGGCCTCGCGCGGGGGGATGACCCCGCGCAGCATGTCGTGAAATTCCTCGCCACAGATGCGGATGATCTGGCCGATCTCCGGCACCGGCGGGCGCGGCCAGAATTGCAGCTCATCGCGCCAGGACATCGCGTCGACCGCCTCAAAGATCTGCGAGGTCCGCCGCACCTCGGGGTCCGAACCTACCGAGTACCGCGGATTGGTCCGGCTGCCGTGCTGCACAAAAAGCTTCTGCGCCTCAGGCGAGGTAAACACCATCAGCGCCTCGACGGCGGCGGGAATGCGGTCGGGCGCCAGATTGGCCGGAATGCCCATGACGTAGCCGCCCACCGGGGCAATTGGGTTGCCGCCCGCACCTGCGGGATGCGGCAGATAGCCAGTCTGACCATAAGCGGGCGAGCTTTCGTCCAGCTCGAAATATGGGGCCAGCAGCGTATAGCCGTAGGCCATGGCGATATTGCCCGCCGCATAGGGGCGCACCCGCTCGTACCAGGACATCGACAGGATGTCGGGCGGCGAATATTGCAGCAGTTCCAACAGGTATTCCGCCGCCAGAAGCCCCGCAGGCGTGTCGATGGTGGCGCGGTACGTCCGATCCGCCAGCCCGTCGGTGTCAAACCCGCCGGCGTTGGCAGGCAGGTCCAGAACCGGCTGGCCGAAATCCGCCATCGTCATCAAGGCCGTATGCCCCAGCGCCGTGCCGCGCGCCGCATTCCACGCAATGCCATAGCGGCCATGGCGCGGGTCATGCAGCGCCCGCGCGGCGTGCAACAGCGCATCAGTGGTCGCGGGGGGCTCCAGCCCCGCCTCGGCAAAGAGGTCGCGGCGATAGAACAGCAACTCCGGCGTGGTCTGCGCCGGCACCCCATAGGCCCGCCCGCCCCAATGCGCCGCTTTCCATCCCGCCGTGTGGAAATCCGCCGTATCCAGCCGGGCCACATCCATCACCTGATCGAGCGGCATCAGCACGTCTTTGGTGGCAAACTCTCCGATCCAGGGCAGATCAACGGCGATAATGTCGTAGCGGCTGGCGGCGCGGTCCGCATTGCGCAGGGCCTCTTCGCGCAGCCGGTCGATGGAAAACGCGCGCTGGCTGATCTGAACCCCGATCACCTGTTCAAACTGGCGTTTCAGGTTCTCCATCACCATAAAGGTCGGATCCCCATGCACCAGCACCCGCAGGCCGCCCGACACTTTCAACGGCTCGCTGCGCACCCGCATCGGCAGGATCGACTGCGCGGCAGAATAGCTGCCGCCAAAGTAGTAGTCCTTGCTCTCCTGCCCGCGATGACGCCCCCCGAACCGCGCTTCGGCCATGCGCCGCACGCGGCTTGAGAGACGAATCCACTGGTCCAGCAGCTTGTCGCTGGGATGCATCGAGAAACTCTTGCCGGATTTGGTGCGCGGGCGCTGCTCAATAAGGCCCGCCTCCACCATTTCCTTCATCCGGCGGGTGGCGGTCGCATAGGGCACCCGGCTGGCCCCGATCAGCGATGTGGGGGTGATGGTCTTGGCCTCGAAATGCCCCTTAATCAGATGCATCGCCATGCGCAGATGGGCATTTGGCACGTAAACATCGAGCGTATCTTCCAGCTCATCGCTCAGCTCTTCGAGCAGAGACAACGCCCCAAGCGCCTCGGATTTCGCCTCAGGCGACACCGGGCCGATCTGGTCATGTCTGGCGAAGGCATTCATCGGCGCGGTGGACCTTTTGCGATACAGAGGATTGCGGGGTTTCGTGATTTTATCCGGATTGGATGATGCGGAGTCGCTCACGGGCTTTCCTTTCGAAGATGTCCAAACTGACACACGCAGCGTAGCGCGAAGGTATCCAAATTGGACATCAAAACATCCATAATGGATATTTTCGCTACATTTTGGGTGACGCAGACTTGGCATTGTGCTCGAAGTCATCCGGTCGTCCGGGTGGTCCATTG
The DNA here is from genome assembly GCF_001681715.1 of Tritonibacter mobilis. Lineage (GTDB taxonomy): Bacteria > Pseudomonadota > Alphaproteobacteria > Rhodobacterales > Rhodobacteraceae > Epibacterium > Epibacterium mobile. The sequence goes on from NZ_LNWY01000007.1 coordinate 6,566, forward strand.
GCGTCCGGGAGGGGCGCTCGGGACTGGAGGAAGTCTCGGGAAAAACGGGAGGAGATCAAAATATGAATATTCGAACCATGCTTGCCGCAAGCACCGCGATCCTGCTGGCGGGTGCAGCATCCGCCGACACCATGAAGATCGGCATCACCCAGAACAACGTGGGTGTGGACAGCTATCAGACCACATACGAGAAGGCTTTCATCGCCGCGGCCGATGCCAATGCAGACATTGAGGCCGTGGTTCTGGACGCAGGCGGCGACGTGGCTCGCCAGATTGCGCAGATGGAAGACCTGATCCAGCAAGAGGTCGATGCGATCATCATCTGGCCCACCAATGGCGAGGCCGTGATCCCCGCTGTGCGCAAGGCACAGAAAGCAGGTATTCCGGTGGTTGTCACCAATTCCAACATTGCCGAGGCGGGCTTTGACTTCATCAAGTCCTTCTCCGGCCCCGACAACATCACCCAAGGCGCGCGCTCGGCAGAGATCATGTGCGACAAGTTCAAGGACATGGGCATCGCGGATGAGGCGCAGGTGGTCCATATCACCGGCCAGCCCGGCTACACCACCGCCATTGAACGTGCCAAGGGGTTTGAGGACCGCCTGCCCGAGGTCTGCCCGAATGTGACCATCGTCGACACCCAGCCGGGCGACTGGAACCGCGAGAAATCGCAGCAGGTGATGGAAGCCTTCCTTGTGAAATACGACGACATCGACGGCGTCTACGCGGGCGATGACAATATGGGCGTCGGGGCTCTCAACGCCGCCAAGGCTGCGGGCCGTGACGGCATCATCTTTGTCGGAGCCACCAACTTTGCCGTGGGGTATGAGGCCATGGCAGCGGGGGATTACTGGGGGTCCATCTATCAGTCGCCGGTGGATGATGCCGAGGCCGCGCTGCAAACCGCCGTCGACATCCTGTCGGGCAAGGACATCCCCTTCCTGAACTACTTCGACACGCCGAAGATCACGCAGGACAATATGGACGAGTTCACCAAACCCGTCTTTTAAGGCGCATCATGTGGGGCGCGTCTGCCGGGTGCAGGCGCCCCATATGGCATTTCCCAAAATCGAGATTTGGAAGGGGCACGCCTATGGGACGTGTATCGGATCGCGTCTGCCTTGTGACGGGGGCAGCGCAGGGCATCGGCCGCGCCATTTCCGAGGCGCTGCTGCGCGAGGGCGCACAGGTCTGTCTGGCCGACATCAACGGCGACAAAGTGGCCGAGGTGGCCCGGAGTTTTGCCGCGGATCATCCCGGTCGCGTCACCTCCGCCCCGGTGGATGTCACCGATCGTGCACAGGTGCAGGCGATGATCGCCCATACGGTTGCAACCTTTGGTCGGCTGGATGTGAAATTCAACAACGCGGGCGTCAACCGGCCGATGAATTTTCTGGACGTGACCGAGGAAAACTGGAACTTCATCATGGGCATCAACGGCTTGGGCTGTATGATCGGCATGCAGGAAGCTGCCCGCCAGATGATTGCCCAAGGTCAGGGCGGCAAGATCATCAACACCGCCTCGGTGGCCAGCCGTCAGGGTTTTGACAATGTAGCCCCCTATTGTGCCTCGAAATGGGCAGTGGTGTCGCTCACCCAATCGGGCGCACGGGATCTGGCGAAACATAACATTACCGTCACCGGCTTTGCGCCCGGTGTTGTGGCCACGGAAATGTGGGAGCAGGTTGATCAGGATCTGATGGAGATCGGCGCGTCCGAGCGCCCCGGAGAGGCGATGGAGACCTTCTCGGCGGATATCCTCAAGGGACGTGTGGCCACGCCCGAGGATATCACCGGAACCACCACGTTTCTGGCCTCTCGGGACAGCGACTACATGACCGGACAGATCGTCATGATCGACGGGGGCATGACCCTCGTGTGACCGGCGACAAGGCAGGAGGAGCCGATGCCCGAGACATCACAACACGCCCAGAATCCAAGGGAGGGGATGATGGCAACACTGAGCAAAGAGCAAATCGGACGTGTCCTTGCCAAGCAAGGCATCCTGATTGCTTTCGCGATCTTTCTGGTCGCCTTTACCATCGCCAACCCCAAATTCCTGTCCGTTGATAATGTGTTCAGCGTGGTGCGTTCCTCCGCCATTCTCGGCGTGATGGCGCTTGGCGTCACCTTTGTGGTGATCAGTGGCAATCTCGATCTGTCGGTGGGGTCGATGATGTCGTTTTCCACCATCGTGGTGCTGGATCTGCACGACACGCTCGGACCATTGCTGGCGATCCCGGCGATGTTTGCGATGACGATGGCGCTGGGGGCCTTGATCGGGTTTCTGGTGGGCTACCTGCGGCTCAATTCGCTGATTGTGACGCTGGGGATGCTCTCGGCCATTCACGGGCTGACGCTCACCTATTCGGGCGGGCAGAACATGGATATCGCCGACAAGGAAGGCACGTGGTTCGGCGTCTTTGGACAGGGCAGCGCCCTTGGCATCCCGGTGCCGATCCTGATCTTTGCGCTCTTGGCGGCCTTGCTGGGGCTGGTCCTCGGCAAGACCCCATTTGGCCGCAAGATCTATGCAGTGGGGGGCAATGGCACCGCTGCGACCTTCTCGGGCATCCGCCGCGCCCGGACGGTGTTCAGCTGCTATCTGATCTCTTCGGCCTGTGTGGCCACCGCTGGGCTTATGCAGGCGAGCCGCTCTCTGGGGTCGCAAAACACCGTGGGCCAGGGGCTGGAACTTGAGGTGCTCGCCGCTGTGATCCTTGGCGGGGCGTCACTGATGGGGGGATCAGGGACGATCTTCAAAACCGTGATTGGCGTGCTGATCCTCGGATTTATCCAGAACGGTCTGCTGCTTCTGGGCCTGCAATTCTACGTCCAGTTCGTGGTGACATGGGTCATCATCATCCTTGCTGTCTGGCTCGATATCGCGGCCAAGCGCGGCAAGCTCTGGTCGCCAATCGCATAAGGGAAGGAAGAGCCCATGCAACCGGGTGCATTGTCCAAGGCGCTGAAAAACGGCGCAATCTGGGGCTTCATCGTGCTGGAGCTGATCTTCTTCAGCGTGGCGGGCGAGTTTCTGTCACTCTCCGACAAGGCCTTTATGGATTTTGAAAACATGCTGCTTTTGCTGAAGCAGTCCGCCCCCATCGGGATCATTGCGATGGGCATGACCATCGTCATGGTGAACGGCAATATCGACCTCAGCGTCGGGGCCACCTTTGCGATTGCCGCGATCGTGCTGCTGGACAGTATGACGTGGCCGATCTTCGCGGGACTGGGCGACTGGGTGATCCCGGTGGCGTGGCTCTTGGCGCTGACGGTCGGCACGCTTCTGGGGGCGCTCAACGGGCTTATTGTGTGGAAAACCGGGGTTGATGCCTTCATCGTGACGCTGGGGTCGATGCTGGGCTATCGCGGCATCGTCTTTATGTTCAACGGCGAGAACCCGACCTCGCATCTGAACTGGACGCTGGTGGATTTTGCCGAGGCGCAATTTCTTGGCCTGCACACCGCCACATGGTTCCTGCTGGCGGTGACGCTGGCGATCTGGTTCCTGATGGCGCGCACCGTGCATGGGCGCAACGCCTATGCCATTGGCGACAACCGCGACGCCGCCGTGAATGCCGGTATCCGCGTTGGCCCACATATGATGGTCAACTTCGCCATCATCGGCTTTCTCGCAGCGCTTTCAGCAGTGGTGTTTTATTCCGAAAGCGGCTCGGTCAATCCCAATGACGGCCAGCTTTATGAACTCTGGGTGATTACGGCCGTGGTCCTTGGCGGCACCAAAATCACCGGCGGCGCGGGATCGGTGATCGGCACCTTCGGCGGTGTCATCGCGATCCAGTTGTTGCGCAAGGGGCTGGGCCATATCGGCGCCGATACCTCCACCGTGAACCTGGTGATCGGCCTCATTCTCATTGCGGTGCTGTTTCTTGATCGTCAACTCAACGTCAAAGGCAAAGAGGAACTGAAGGTATGAGTGATCCGGTTCTGCGTCTCGAAAACATCGTCAAAACCTTCCCCGGTGTGCGGGCGCTGGACGGGGTGTCCTTTTCGGTGATGCCGGGCGAGGTACACGCCCTCATGGGGGAAAACGGTGCGGGCAAATCCACCCTGATGAAGGTGCTCGGCGGCATTCACCAGCCCGATAGCGGCCACATCTACATGGGCAACCATAAGGCGGTGATGGCCGGCCCCTTGGAGGCCAAGGCCAAGGGCATCGTTTTTATCCATCAGGAGCTGAGCCTCGCCGAAGAGCTCTCGGTGGCGGAAAACATCTACCTCGGGGAGCTGCCGCGCAAAAGCTTTGGCCGGGTGGACTGGCCCCGCCTTGCAGCAAACGCCAATGCGATCCTGAAAAAACTGAACGTGGGCTTTGATGCCAAGGCCCGTGTGGGCGATCTGTCGATTGCCAATCAACAGATGGTCGAAATCGCCCGCGCGCTCACTGTGGACGCCAAAGCGGTGATCTTTGACGAACCCACCGCCTCGCTGACGGATGCGGAAAAGGTGGTGCTCTTTGACGTGATCGCGGATCTGCAACGCGAGGGCGTCGGGATCATCTATATTTCGCACCGCATGGAAGAGATCTTTAAGATCACCGACCGCATCACCGTGCTGCGCGACGGGCAGTATCAGGGCACAGTCGAGACCGCCAACACCAATGAGGAAGCCGTCACCCAGATGATGATCGGGCGCAAGCTGGACCTCTCTCGCAACGCCGCGCATCACGAACTGGGCGATGTGGCATTGGAGGTGCGGGGCCTCAGCTGCGGCAAGCTGTTTCACGATGTGAGCTTTGAGGTGCGCCGGGGCGAGGTTCTGGGCTTTTACGGTCTGGTGGGCGCGGGTCGCACAGAGATTGCCGAGACGCTCTTTGGCCTGCGCGACCCGTCCGCCGGGCAGATCCTGCTCGATGGGCGCGAGGTGCGGATCACCTCTCCGGTGGAGGCCATCAATATGGGCATCTCTTTGGTGCCAGAGGACCGCAAAGGTCAGGGTCTCGTGCTGGGCATGAACTGTCGCGATAACATGACCCTGCCGCAGGTGGATGACCTGAAGGCCGGGCCGTTTGTGGCCGAAGGCGCGGAAATCGCGATCTTTGATCAGTATCGCGACCGGCTCGACATTCGCACCCCCGGCTGGCGGCAGCAGGTGGGCAACCTGTCCGGCGGCAATCAGCAAAAGATCGTCATCGGCAAATGGCTGTCGATGCACCCCAATGTGCTGATCGTGGACGAACCCACGCGCGGTATCGACGTGGGCAGCAAATCCGAGATTCACAAACTGCTGCGAGAGTTGGCCGCACAGGGCTATGCGGTGATCGTCATCAGCTCCGAGATGCCGGAGGTGCTGCATGTCTCCGACCGGATCGCGGCGATGTATTCAGGCCGCATCATGCGCAGCTTCACCGCGGAGGAGGTCACCGAGGACAGCCTGATCCAAGCAATCTCGGGCCTCGGTGGCGAGCAGGTCGCCTGACGTCAGAGCGTCGCACCGAGATCGTCCAGAACGCCACCCCATCGACTGCGGGTGGCGTTTTTGTCTCGCGCTGCAGCGCAGCATAAACCCGCCCAAAAATTACTCACCCGCGCCCCTGCCCGCTCAAAACGAGGGCATTTCCGTGCATCGCCCGCCGCCCTCAGCAAAACGCCTTGCTCGAAAATGTCGCTGCGAGGAGCGTTGAAACACCCGCAAAACAAGGCGTCAAAGCCCTTGGCGGGTGTGTGACGACCAGCGAATTGCCACTCGGTCTGGCCGCCACACGGATGCAACGAAAACACATTGCGCGCATATCCTGCCGAATTGCCCCCTGAAGGGCAAGCGCAGGGTCAGGCGCGACGGGAGACAGCTATGAAATCCGCAAAAACACTTCTGGCCAGCACAGCCGCTCTGGCAACCATGAGCCTTGCCGCACATGCCGCCGATTGCCCCATCAAGGTGGGCGTGCTGCACTCGCTCTCTGGCACGATGGCCATTTCCGAGACCACGCTCAAAGATACCGTCCTGATGCTCATCGACGAGCAAAACGCCAAGGGCGGCGTTTTGGGCTGCGAGCTGGAGGCCGCAGTGGTGGACCCGGCTTCTGACTGGCCGCTCTTTGCGGAAAAAGCGCGCGAATTGCTGAGCGTGCATGAGGTCGATGTGATCTTTGGCAACTGGACGTCCGTCAGCCGCAAATCGGTGCTGCCCGTCATCGAGGAACTCAATGGGCTTTTGTTCTACCCGGTGCAGTATGAGGGCGAGGAAAGCTCCAAGAATGTGTTTTACACCGGTGCTGCGCCCAACCAGCAAGCGATCCCCGCAACGGATTACTTCCTTGATGAGCTTGGGGTGGAGAAATTCGCGCTTTTGGGTACCGACTACGTCTATCCTCGCACCACCAACAACATCCTTGAGAGCTACCTGCAGTCCAAGGGCATCGCAGCAGAAGACATCTTTGTGAACTACACGCCCTTTGGTCACTCTGATTGGTCCAAGATCGTCGCCGATGTGGTCGCGCTGGGGGCCGATGGTAAAAAGGTCGGCGTGATCTCGACCATCAATGGCGATGCCAATATCGGCTTTTACAAGGAACTCGCGGCTGCTGGCATCTCCGCCGATGACATCCCCGTGGTGGCCTTCTCGGTGGGCGAGGAAGAACTCTCCGGTCTCGATACCTCCAACCTCGTCGGCCATCTGGCGGCGTGGAACTACTTTCAATCCGCCGAAAGCGATGCCAACGATGCCTTTGTCGCCAAGTGGAAAGAGGTCATGGGCGAGGACCGTGTGACCAATGACCCGATGGAGGCACATTACATCGGCTTTAACATGTGGGTGCAGGCCGTAGAGGCCGCTGGCACCACCGATGTGGATGCGGTGCGCAGCGCGATGTACGGGCAGGAGTTCCCGAACCTCACCGGTGGTATGGCCAAAATGCTGCCCAACCACCACCTCGCCAAACCGGTTCTGATCGGCGAAATCCTCGAGGATGGCCAGTTCGACATCATCAGCCAGACCACCGAGGTGGCGGGCGATGCATGGACCGATTTCCTGCCTGAATCGGCTGTGCTGACCTCCGATTGGGAAAAACTGGGCTGCGGGATGTACAACACCCAGACCGAGACCTGCGTTCAGATCAAATCAAACTACTGATCGAACGTCGCATTCAGGGAGAGGCCGCTGCGGCCTCTCCGCTTGGTTCCGGGAAAAGAGTAAATCCATGAGAAGACGAGTACTGGCAAGCCTCGGCTTGCTGCTGGTGGTGTTTGGCACCTTTGCCCAAAGCCCCGCCGCGCAACCCGCGTCCCCAGAGGCCGCGCCCATGCAAGATATCCTGCAAGAGCATGCCGCGATCATCACTAAATCCTCGCGCAAAACCATCGGCCCGGCGATTGACGCGGTTGCGGGCAGCGGTCTGGGCAGCGCACAGCGTGTGTTGGAGGCCTGGCAGGCCAAAGAGATGTGGCAACGGCAATCCGACGGGCTGTTCTTTCACGCCCAAAAGACCGACACAGGCTATGATCTGATTGATTTTGACAGCGGTGAGAGCGTCGGCGTAGCCAGCAAGGACGCGTTGCAGCAGATTAAACCCAACAGCGGCATCCGTGCGCTCTTGGCGGTGGCCTTGGTGCAGTTTCAGCTCTCTGATCCCGATCCCACCCGGCGTGCCGAGGCGCTTTTGTCGCTGGAACGCGACCCTACATCCGGCGCACTGGCACCGCTGCGAACCTCGATCCCTGGCGAGGGCGACCCGGTGCTTTTGGCCAACAAACAACGGCTCGAGCGGCTTTTGACCATCGCCTATGGCAGCAGCGACGAGGAACGCACCCAAGCCATCGACGATATGGCGGGGGATCTCGGCGTCGATGTGCGCGCCACGCTCAACCCGCTGCTCGTCACCACGCGCAAGGTCTATGAGGGCGCGCTGCCAGAGGGGGTGAATGTCGCCCTGCGGCTCACGCCCGGCGGCGAACGCCTCTCCCGCACCGAGGCTTATGCGCTTTTGGCAGAGCAAAACCTCGCCCCTGCCCCGGTTACGGCAGACGATATCCGCACCACATTGGCGGCGCATATCGACGGTGGCTACGTCGGTGGCGTGCCACTGGCACAACTCTCGGACCCGGCGCGGCGCATTGCGGCCTATGAAGCCCTTGTGGACGCGCAAAAAGCGGCGCCACTGCTGACAGAGGCAGATATCACAGACCTGCTCGCCGCATACGTGTTTGCCGATATCTACGCCGAACCCTCCACCGCTGTCACCGAGGCCGCAAACGCCGCCCTGCGCCGCATTGAAACCAAGGTTCAACTCAACCAGACGCTTGATCTGGGGCTGGATGCGCTCTCGCTCGGGTCGATCTATTTCCTTGCGGCCATTGGGCTTGCCATCACCTTTGGCGTGATGGGCGTCATCAACATGGCGCATGGCGAGTTTATCATGATGGGCGCTTACACCGGCTATGTGGTGCAGCAGGTGATCCCCGATCATACGCTGTCGATCGCGGTTGCCATCCCGCTCGCCTTTGGCGTGACCTTTCTGGCCGGTGTCGCGCTTGAACGGCTGGTGATCCGCTGGCTTTATAACCGCCCGCTGGAGACATTGCTGGCAACCTTTGGCGTCTCCATCGCGCTGCAACAACTGGCCAAGAATATCTTTGGCACCCAGGCCCGCCCCCTGACCGCCCCGGACTGGCTGGGGGGTGCGTGGGTTTTGAACGATGTGGTCTCCATCAGCTATATCCGCATCGCGATCTTCGGCCTCGCGCTGATCTTTCTGGGGCTGTTTCTGTTCATCATGAAACGCACGCGGCTTGGTCTGGAGACCCGCGCGGTGACGCAAAACCCCGGCATGGCGGCCTCGATGGGGATCAACACCGACCGCGTCAATATGCTGACCTTCGGGCTTGGCTCCGGCATCGCCGGGATCGCGGGGGTCGCCATCGGGCTTTTTGCCAAGGTCACCTCAGAACTGGGGCAGGACTATATCGTCCAGAGCTTCATGACCGTGGTTGTGGGCGGGGTCGGCAATATCTGGGGCACGCTCTTGGGCGCAGGGCTCATTGGCGGGCTGCAAAAAAGCATCGAGTGGCTGAACCCCTCAAACACGCTTGCCGCGCAGACCTACATGATCATCTTCATCATCATTTTTATCCAATTCCGGCCACGGGGCATCATCGCCCTCAAGGGTCGCGCGGCGGGGGATTGATCCATGAACCGCAGTTTTTTCGCACGGAACCCCTCCGTTTTGGTGTTTCTCGCCACGCTTGGGCTTGCGACGCTGGTTATCACCGCCGCCTCCGAGGGGCTGGGCCTTGGGCTCATCTCCACCTCGATGGTGAAAACGCTGGGCAAAACGCTCTGTCTCGCGCTCATTGCCGTCGCCATGGATCTGGTCTGGGGCTACGCGGGCATCCTGAGCCTTGGGCATTTCGCCTTCTTCGGGCTTGGCGGTTATATGATCGGCATGTGGCTCATGTATGAGCGCACCAGCCAGATCGTGACGCAAAACCTCGCCAATGCGCCTATTCCCCCTACGGCTGAGGAAATCTCGGACGCCATCGGTTCGCAGATCTTTGGCGTCGTTGGCAGTGCCGAGTTTCCGCTGATCTGGAGCTTTGCCGACAGTCTGGTGATCCAGCTTTTGCTGGTCGTCGCAGTGCCGGGGCTTTTGGCGCTGGTCTTTGGTTGGCTCGCGTTTCGCTCGCGGGTGGCGGGCGTTTATCTCTCGATCCTGACCCAAGCCATGACGCTGGCGCTGGCGCTCTATCTCTTCCAAAACGACAGCGGGTTGCGCGGCAATAACGGGCTTTCGGGGCTACAGAACATCCCGCATCTGGATCAAGTGCCACAATCCGTGCTGTCGGTCTGGTTCCTCTGGGCCTCGGCCTTGGCGCTGGCGCTTGGCTATGTCTTTGCTGCGTGGATCGTGTCGGGCAAATTTGGCAGCGTCATCCGCGGCATTCGCGACAATGAATCCCGGGTGCGGTTCCTTGGCTACTCGGTCGAGCGCTACAAGCTCTTTATCTTTACCGTCACCGCCATGATCGCGGGCATCGCGGGTGCGCTGTATTATCCGCAGGCGGGGATCATCAACCCGGCAGAGCTTGCGCCTGTCGCGTCGATATATCTTGCGGTCTGGGTCGCCATCGGTGGGCGTGGGCGTCTGTATGGCGCGGTGATCGGTGCCTGTTTCGTCAGCCTGATCTCCACGTGGTTCACCGGCGGGCAGGCCCCGGATATCAACCTCGGCTTTTACACCTTCGCATGGGTCGACTGGTGGACCATCCTCTTGGGTCTCTCATTCGTGCTGGTCACGCTCTTTGCACCCAAAGGCATCGGCGGGCTTTTTGACCTGATCGCCACACGCAACGAGGAGACACAGGAATGAGCCAGCTGCTTGAAGTCTCGGGCGTCTCCGTCACGTTTGATGGGTTTCGCGCCATCAACAACCTGTCCTTTGCCATCGGCAGCGCCGAGCTGCGTGCGATCATCGGACCAAATGGCGCGGGAAAAACCACCTTTATGGACATTGTCACCGGCAAAACCCGCCCTGACGCGGGGCGCATTCGCTGGGGCGACAAGGGCATCTCGCTTTTGGGTCTCAACGAGGCGCAGATCGCGCGCGAAGGCATCGGGCGGAAGTTTCAAAAACCCACCGTGTTTGAGGATCAGACCGTGCAGGAAAACCTGCTGATGGCATTGAAGGCCAAGCGCGGCGCGTTCTCCGTTCTGTTCTGGAAACCACAGCCTGCGGATCTGGAGCGCGTGCGCGCCCTTGCCACCGAAATCGGTCTTGAGGATGCGCTGCCGCTCAAATCCGGCACCCTCAGCCATGGGCAGAAACAGTGGCTCGAAATCGGCATGTTGCTGGCGCAGGAGCCGCGGCTCTTGCTGGTGGATGAACCCGCCGCCGGCATGACCCCGGCGGAGCGTGAACACACCACCGCCATTCTGGTCGAGGCCGCCAAGACCCGCGCCGTGGTGGTTGTCGAACATGACATGGAGTTTGTGCGCCGCCTCGATTGTCGCGTGACGGTGCTGCACGAAGGCGCGGTCCTCGCCGAAGGATCGCTGGATCATGTCACCGCAAACAAGGAGGTGATCGATGTCTATCTCGGGCGCTGATCCTATGCTGCAGGTCAGTGATCTGACATTGCATTACGGCCATTCGCAGATCCTTCACGGGGTCGACATCGAGGCCAGAACCGGCGAGGTCACCTGTGTCATGGGCACCAATGGGGTTGGAAAAACCTCGCTCATTCGCGCGCTTGCCGGGCGGCACAACCGATCTGGCGGCCGCGTGGTTCTGGATGGCGAGGCACTGCCCATACTGCCCGCGCACCATCTGGCCCACAAAGGCATCGCCTTGGTCAGTCAGGGGCGCGAGATCTTTCCGCTGCTCACAGTGCGCGAAAATCTGGAAACGGGCCTGTCGATCCTGCCCAAATCCGAGCGCGCCGTCCCAGAAGAGATGTTTGAGCTGTTTCCCGTCCTGAAGGAGATGCAAAACCGCCGGGGCGGGGATCTCTCGGGCGGTCAGCAACAACAGCTCGCGATTGCGCGCGCGCTCATCACACGGCCCAAGCTGTTGTTGATGGATGAACCCACCGAGGGCATCCAGCCCAACATCATCCAGATGATCGGTGATGTAATCCGCAGCCTGCGCGATGAAGGCCGAATGGCGATTATTCTGGTCGAGCAGTATTTCGATTTTGCCTATGATCTGGCCGACCGGATTGTGGTGCTGCAACGCGGTGCCGTCATCGCCTCCGGGGCCAAAGGCGACATGCCGCGCGACACGGTGCTCGCCAAAGTTTCGGTCTAATAACCCCACCCGCAGCCAGCCGATCCGCGCGCTGGCTGCGAATGGTTTGCTGGGTCAGGCGTCGATCACCACATCGCTCAACGGCACCGCCTGACAGGCAAGGCAATGCTCCGCCTCTTCAAAGGCAAGCTCGGTTCGGTGCATTGTCCGCCCGTCGATCACCCGCAGGCGGCAGCTTTCGCATTGGCCCGCGCGGCAACCGCTCGCAAGGGCCAGCCCCTCCCGCTCCGCCAGATCCAGCAGGCTCCCGGCGGCTCTGGTCCAGCGGAGCGTCCTGCCGCTCTTGGCGAACTGAACCTCAAATGGCCCCTCCGGAAGCGGCCTGTCCGCCACCGGCGATACAAAGGCCTCTTTGTGCAGGTGCTCTATCGGGTGGCCCGCCTGCGCCAAGGCCCGCTCCACCGCGGCCATCATCGCAGGGGGGCCGCATTGATAGACCTCGGGCACCTGCCCCGCCCAGTCGCGCAGGATATCCTCGGCCGTTACAAACCCACATTTGTCGTGGTTTGCGCCAATGCGATCCACCGGCAACGGCTCACTGTAAATATCGACCAGCTGCAGATTGGGCAGCTGCTTTTGCAAGTGCGCCAGCCGGTGGCGATAGGCATGCCCGGCACTGTTGCGGTTGGCGTATATCAGCCGCAGCGGATGCGAGAGACCAAGCGCCGCAGCGGTCTCCAGATAGCTCAGGAATGGCGTGATCCCGATCCCGCCCGCCACCATCACCAGCGGTCGCTCCATCGCAATCGGCAGGGTAAAGCGACCCGAAGGCGCTTTTAACTCGACACGGGTGCCACATGTCAGAGCGGTGTTGATAAACCCCGACATCACACCCCCCGGCAGGTCCGCACGATCTGCGGGTGCGGGCACATGGCGCACCGTGATCTGATAGCGGTCGCGCTCGGGATCAACTGCCGCCCCCACCAGCGAATAGCAGCGCACGACCGGCGCATCCTGACCAGCGATCTGCACCCTCAGCGTGATGTGCTGACCGGGCAGGAAATCCGGCAATTGCGCCATGCCGACAATCGCAAACCCAACGCGCATGCACCCGCTTGCGACCTCTTCGACCTCTGTGACCACCGCCTCGCGAAACCCCTGCCATGCAGGTTTGACACTGCCGCTGCCCGCAAGCGGTCGCAACGCGCAGCGGGTGGAGCGATGCGGGGCAGAGCCACTGATCGGGTCGCACTGCGCCGCCGAAATCAGCCGGTTGTAATTCGCCCCCTCGCCCGAGAACGGATCATATCCCCCCAGCCCCAATGGCGCATTGGCCTGCCACCAGCCATAGCTGCCCACCACCACATCCGGGTGCAGGTCGGTATCAAAGACCACCTGCATCCGGGCCGTCCCATGCGGCGAGACCAGCTCTGCCCAGTCTCCGTCCTCTAGCCCCTGCGCCTGTGCCGTGTCGGGGTGAACCCACACCTGCGGCTGCCTCATTCGTTTGCGCAAAGAGACCACATTGCGATGTTGCGAATGGCAAAAATAGCCGTTCTTGGCCGTGGTCAGCCGCAAGGGGTAGGCGTGATGATCCTCGCCCTGCACTTCGCTCTGGAAACGCGGCACCGGCTCATACCAATGGCTCAAAAGCCGCTCGGAATAGATCTCCACCAGCCCGGTCGGTGTCTGAAACCCGCGCAGGCCCGTATCCACCTGTTCCGCGAATTTCGCCTCACGATAGGTCAACGGGCGACAGATGCCCTTGGGGTTGGCGCGCAGATCCGCCAGCCGCAACCCGCTCGGTTGCACCTGCCAATCCCGCGCCGCGTCGATATCGCCATCGAAAAACGCATCTCCCAGCCCCAAACGACACGCAAGATCAAAGACGATCTCGGTATCGGAACGCGACTCTCCTGCAGATGGGACCACCGCCGGGCGCAGCTGCACCAGACTCTCGGCGCTTTGGCTCACGTCAAACCCATTGCGCAGGGCCTCGCGTTCCCATGGCGTATTGGCGGGCAAAAGATAGTCCGCAAACCGCGCCGTCGGGGTTTCCACGCTGTCGATCTGGACATGAAACTCCAGCGCCTGCAGCGCCGCCACGGCCATATCCGTATCCCCCTGAGACACCGACATATTCGCGCCAAACCCAACCAGAGCCCGCACCCGATAGGGCTCCCCCTCAAGGATCGCAGCATAAAGATCGCGGGCCGTGACCCAGCCCTGCGATGGCGGGCCAAGGGGGCGCGCCTGATACCCCAGCGCCTTGTCAATCTGCCCCGCCGGGAACTGATTAAAATCCGTCACCGCATGCATCGGGTGCTTTTCATAGGCCACATTGCCGCCCCGCCGGTCATAGCCCCCTTTGAGCGCCATCAGCAGGGCAATGGCGCGGTCCGTCTGGGTGGCCTCCCGGTGCTGCCCGACCCCGGACCAGCAATAATAGGCCACCCGCTTGGCGGCGATCAGCGTCTCGGCGGCGCGCAGAATATCCTCGGCGACGATGCCCGTTTCTGCCGCAGTCCGCGCCACGGTCCACGGCGCGCAGGCCTCCTCGTAACGAACAAAGGCCGTCCGGCACGCCACTGGGCCAAAGACCGTCTCCACCTCCATTTTGGTGCGCAGTTGCAGGCCCTGATGATCGGCGTCAAAGCTCCGGCTCTTGGGATCGTAAAACACCAAACCGCCTGCCGCATCGGCAGCAACATATCGCCCGCCCCCCACAACGCCGGTGACCTCTTCTTCACGAAGGAACGCTCCGGTCTCATCCTTCACCAACAGGCTGGCGTTGCTCCAGCGGCGCAGAAAATCTGCGTCATAGGCCTGCCGCGAGATCAGGATCTGTGCCAGACACATCGCCAGCGGCCCATCCCGCCCCGGCAGGACGCGCAGCCAATGATCCGCCCCCTGCGCATAGCCCGCTCTGCGCGGATCAACCGACAGGATCTTGGCCCCGCGCGCCCGTGCTGCTGCGATCTGCGTCGCCTGATCCAGCCAGACCGCACTGGGGTTAAACCCCCACAACAGGATCGCATCGGCCTTCTCATAATCGGGGTAAAGAATGCCAGACCCATAGGTGAACTTATGCGCGTGATCCTTGTGCCAGTTGCAAATTTCCGTGGCATAGACGGTGTTTGGACTGCCAAACAGCCGGATGAACCGCTCCACCCATTCAATCGAGTCACTCATTGGCGTGCCGCTCGGCGTGGTCACGCCAAAGCCAACGGCCTCTGCCCCGTCGCGTGTTTTGATCGCCTCCAGCCGCTGCGCGATATCTTGAAGCGCCTGCTCCCACGTCACCCGCTCCCAACCTGGGTTAGGATCGGATTTCGGGGTGGTGCGACGCTGCGGATAAAGCAGGCGATCCGGGTTGCTCCAAATCTCCGGCGCGGCCTTTCCTTTCAGGCAGAGCGCCTTTCCCGTCGGGTGATCCGGGGCGGGTTTTGCCGCGATCAACTGATCCTCGCGCACCTCAAAGCGGGCCCCGCAGCGCGACCGGCACAGACAGCAAAAGCCGTCGATTTCACGTGTTGTGGATGCTGGCATATCATGTCCTCCGCCCCACAGAGTGTGGCGGGCGCATGACAATAGCTAGTTTTTATATTTTATCACTGATATTGATTTCACTTATGCTTCCCACCATTCGCCAGCTTGAATTTTTTGTCGCCACCGCTGAAACCGGGCAGATCTCGCGCGCGGCCGCCATGGTCAATGTCACGCAGTCCTCAATCACCATCGCAATCCGGCGGCTGGAGGACATGCTTGGCTATGCGCTGTTCACCCGGAAATCCCATGGCGTCGAACTGACCGCACAGGGCGAGAGCTTTTTGCGCCACGCGCAAGCCATCCTCTCCGCGCTGCACGAGGCGGTTGAGCCTCCCACGGAAGCCGACTCCGATATTTCTGACACGGTCAATCTGGCGGTGACGGACACCATTTCGGGCTACTATCTGCCCACCGTCTGGCTGCGCCTGTCGCGGCTGCATCCAAGGCTGAAACTCGTGGTGACAGAGGCAAGTCGCGCGCAGATCGAAGACGGATTGCTGACAGGCGCCTATGATCTTGGGCTGGCGCTCACCTCGAACCTGCCCAATCCGGACCGCTACCATCTGCGCCGGGCGATGTCGTCGCCGCGCAATCTCTGGCTGGCGGCCAATCATCCGCTGGCGATGCGCGAAACGGTCGGCTTTGCCGATCTGGAGGATGAAAACTATATCCTGCTCACCATGGATGAGCATGAAAACACCATGCAAAATGTCTGGGCAGAGCATGGCTTCACCCCCAACATTCTGTTTAAAAGCCAGTCCATGGAGGCCCTGCGCAGCATGGTCGCGCATGGGATGGGGGTCAGCATCCTCTCCGATATGGTCTTTAGATCGTGGTCACTCGAAGGACAGCGCATCCTGCGCAAACCGCTCAGCGATCGGGTGCCCAATATGGACACCGGGATATTCTGGCTGCGCCAAACCCCGATGCGCGCCGCCAGCCGGGCGATTGTGGATTGTATCTGCCGGGGCAGCTGACCTGCGGCGATTGCGCTCTCAACTCACGGCATCGCGGGGGAATTTCTGCCCGCGCTCCCTGCTGCATTTCTAGGCAACAGCTCCACGCCCGCCGGTGTTTCCGACCTGATCCCGCGTTTTGGACCCGCGCAAAGGTTGACACATCCGATTCTTGAACCAATAGTGAATTGGTTCGCATCATTCTTCGCAGCCAAGGAGCCACGGATGTCGCCAGATCCCAGCCCACTCTCGCCACCCGACACGGGAGATCAGGGGCGCGATATTCTCAGCTTGCGCGATTTTCGCCTGCGCTTTCGCGGTCAGCCGGTCCCCACCGTGAACGGCATCGACCTCAAGGTCGCAGCGGGCGAGATCCTCTGCATTGTGGGTGAATCCGGCTGCGGCAAGAGCGTAACCGCCATGTCGATCATGGGTCTTTTGCCGCCAAGATCCTCCGAAGTTCTCAGCGGAAGCCTTGATTTCCTCGGTAAATCCTATGATTTGCGACACGAGAACCTGCCCGCAGGTCAGCGCGGAAATCAGATCGCGATGATCTTTCAGGAACCGATGACCTCGCTCAACCCGTCCTTTACGGTGGGCAATCAGATCGCAGAATCGGTGCTACAGCATCAGGGCGGCAGCCGCGCTGAGGCCATGGAACGCGCCCATGACATGCTGGTCAAAGTGGGCATTCCCGCACCGCGCCAACGGCTGAACGAATACCCGTACCAATTGTCCGGTGGTATGCGACAGCGGGTGATGATCGCCATGGCGCTGGCCAATGACCCGAAACTTCTGATTGCGGATGAGCCGACAACCGCGCTGGATGTGACCATTCAGGCGCAGATCCTCGATCTGATCCGCGACTTGCGGCGTGAGACCGGCATGGGCACGATGATGATCACCCATGACCTTGGCGTGGTTGCCGAAATCGCCGACAGCGTGGCGGTGATGTATGGCGGCGAGGTGGTCGAATACGGCCCCGTGACCGAGATTTTCGACAATCCGCAGCACCCCTACACAATCGGCCTGATGAGCGCGATGCCGCGCCTCGATCAGCCCGGTGGACGGCTGGCGATTGTGCCCGGATCGGTGCCGAGCATGGCCAATATGCCGTCGGGCTGCCGCTTTCGCAGCCGCTGCGCCTTTGCACATGCACGCTGCGCCGACCCCGCCCCAAAGGTAGAGGCCGCACCGGGCCATTCCGTGGCCTGTCACTTTGCCCCGCTGGAACAAAACCTCGCGGTGACAGCATGAGCAATGATGTGATCCTAACGGCCAAGGGGCTGACCAAACGTTTTGGCGGCGGCGGATTTATGGCCAAATCCCCGGTGATGCAGGCGGTGAGTGACATCTCGCTGGAAATCCGCCGGGGCGAGACCTTTGCCATCGTCGGCGAATCCGGCTGTGGCAAATCCACCCTTGCCCGCCTGTTGATGCGGTTGCTGGACCCCACCGAGGGGCAGGTGACCTTTGACGGTCAGGACATCAGCCATGTCACCGGGGCCGATCTGACCCGGCTGCGGCGCGATATGCAGTTCATCTTTCAGGACCCGTTTTCCTCTCTCAATCCGCGCATGACCGTGGGCAAGCTGATTGGCGAACCCTTGGAGGTCCACGCGCCCAACCTCGGCGCCCGCGACCGCCGCCAGAAGGTTGCGGAGCTCTTGCAACAGGTCGGCCTGCCCGCCGAGCACGCCAACCGCTATCCGCACGAATTCTCCGGCGGCCAGCGCCAGCGCATCGGCATCGCCCGCGCGCTGGCCTCCGGGCCAAAGCTGGTGATCGGGGATGAGCCGGTTTCGGCGCTGGATGTCTCGGTGCAGGCGCAGGTGATCAACCTGCTGGGCGATCTCAGCCGCGATCTCGGCCTGACACTGGTGGTGATCGCCCATGACCTCGGCGTGATCCGCCATATGAGCGACCGGGTCGCGGTGATGTATCTGGGCCGCATCATTGAGATGGGCACCGCCGCCGAGGTGTTTGAACAGCCCCGTCACCCCTATACGCAAGCGCTCCTGGCCTCGATCCCAGCGCCGCGCAGCGCAGAGGCCCCGCGCGAACAGCTCTCGGGCGAGATGCCTAGCCCCTCTGCCCCGCCACCGGGTTGCGCCTTTCACACCCGCTGCCCGCACGCGACGTCGGCGTGCAGCGCCGCAATCCCGACAATCACGAAGGTTGGCAACAGCCACAGCGTCGCCTGCCACCGCTGGCAGGACATCCCCGTCCCCGAAGGACAAACCGCAGAGCCCGCGCGATCAGACCAGGCAGAGTCCCGCTTTGCCCTGTATCGCGCGGCGCTGGCGGGGGGCGCGGTGCAGCATGGCCCCCACGAATAACAAGACCAAGAAACCACTGCCAAAGGACCAACAGAGAGGACCACACGATATGACCCTGCTGAAACCCACCCTGATGGCGGCGCTCCTCAGCGCCACAGCACTTGGGCTGGCCGCGACCGGAGCCAGCGCCAAGGATCTGCGCATTGGCCTGCAATCGGACGCCGATGTGCTGGACCCCGATCAGTCGCGCACTTTTGTGGGGCGCATCGTCTATGCCTCGCTCTGTGACAAGCTGGTGGACATCACCCCTGATCTGGAAATCATCCCGCAGCTGGCGACCGCATGGCAGCTGTCTGACGATGGCAAAACCATCACCATGCAGCTGCGCGAAGGCGTGATGTTCCACGATGGCACGCCCTTTAATGCCGAGGCCGTGGCCGCCAATATCGAGCGCTCCAAAACGCTCGATGAATCGCGCCGCAAGTCCGAGCTGGCCTCTGTGACCTCCACCGAAGTCACCGGAGACTATGAAATCAAACTGCACCTCGCAGGCCCCGACGCCACCTTGATGGCACAGCTTGCAGACCGCGCGGGCATGATGCTGTCGCCCACCGCTGCCGCCGAGGCCGGCGCGGATTTTGGGCTCAATCCGGTCTGCTCCGGCCCCTTCCGGTTCGAAGAACGTGTGGCGCAGGACAAGATCGTGCTGAAACGCTTTGCCGATTATTGGAACGCCGATGCGATCAGCTTTGACAGCGTGACCTTCCTGCCGATCCCCGACACCACCGTGCGTCTGGCGAACCTGCAGTCCGGTGATATCGACATGCTGGAACGTCTCGCCGCCACCGATCTGGCGCAGGCCAAAGCAGACGCCAGCATCACCGTCGCAGATGCAGTTTCTCTAGGATATCAGGGCATTACCTTTAATATCGGCAATGGTGACAAGAGCGACAACCCCTGGGGCAATGACAAACGTCTCCGGCAGGCGCTCAGCTACGCCATTGACCGCGCGGCGCTCAATCAAGTGGTCTTTGAGGGTGCCTTTGCCGCAGGCAACCAGCCCTTCCCGCCGACCTCGCCGTGGTATGATACCGACCACCCTGTGCCCGCACGCGATGTGGCCAAGGCCAAGGAACTGCTGGCCGAAGCAGGCTACGCCGACGGCATCGAACTGGAAGTACAGGTGCCCAATACCACTGTGCCGCTGCAACTGATGCAGGTGGTTCAGGCGATGGTGGCCGAGGCAGGCATCAACCTGAAGATTGTCTCGAAAGAATTCGCAACCCTGCTGGCCGATCAATCCGCAGGCGATTTCACCGCAAGCCAGATCGGCTGGTCCGGGCGCGTTGATCCCGATGGCAACATCCACGGCTTTGTCACCACCGGCGGCGGGCTGAATGATGCGAATTTCTCCAACGCTGATGTGGATGCGGCCCTGAACGCCGCCCGCGTCGCCCCCGACCTTGAGGCCCGCAAAGCCTCTTATGATGCCGCGCGCGATGTGCTGATCGACGAGTCACCGCTGGTCTATCTCTATCACCAGACATGGATCTGGGCGCTGAGCGACAAGATCGAGGGCTTCACCCCCTATCCGGACGGGATGATCCGTCTCGAAGGTGTGACCTGGTCCGAGTGATCCTGCCGCGCCCTGCCGCCAACTCTTGCGGCGGGGCGCATCTGTCTACCGGCGTAACAGCCCCGCAACCTCACAGGCTTGGTTTATGCTCCTGTTTCTGACGCGCCGCATCCTGATCGCGCTGCCCACGATCATATTGATCTCGATCTTTGTCTTTGCCCTGCAAAAGCTGCTGCCGGGCGATCCGCTTCTGGTGCTGGCGGGCGAGGAACGCGACCCGGCGGTGCTGGAACTCCTGCGCGAGAAATACCGCCTGAACGACCCCATCGTGGTGCAATATTTCACATGGGTCTCCAACGCCTTGCAGGGCGATCTCGGGATCTCTTTGCGCACCAACCAGCCCGTCACCGAACTGATGCTGCAAAAGCTGCCGGTGACGCTGCAACTGGCGGCGATGTCGATGATCTTTGCGCTGGTGATCGGCGTGCCTGCGGGCATCCTGTCGGCCTATAAAAAGGGCTCGCTCACCGATTATATCGCCAATGTCGTCGCGCTCTCTGGCCTGTCGATCCCGAATTTCTGGCTTGGGATCATGCTGATCCTTCTGGTGTCGGTAAAATGGCAACTGCTGCCCGCCTCCGGCTATGTGCCGCTGTCAGAGGATTTCCTGCAATCCATTCGC
The DNA here is from genome assembly GCF_001681715.1 of Tritonibacter mobilis. Taxonomy (GTDB): domain Bacteria; phylum Pseudomonadota; class Alphaproteobacteria; order Rhodobacterales; family Rhodobacteraceae; genus Epibacterium; species Epibacterium mobile. Next base: position 27,315 of record NZ_LNWY01000007.1, read on the forward strand.
ACCATGCTGATGCCCTCCTTCGTGCTGGGCACCGCATTGGCGGCCACCATGATGCGGCACACGCGCTCCGCCATGCTGGGCGTTCTGAGCGCCGATTACGTGCGCACCGCCCGCGCCAAAGGTTTGACCGAGCGCCGCGTGGTGTTGAAACACGCCTTTCGCAATGCGCTGACGCCGATTGTGACCCTCACGGCGCTGCTGTTTGGCGAACTCGTCGCAGGTGCCGTCCTGACCGAGCAGATCTTCACCATCCCCGGCTTTGGCAAAATGGTGGTCGATGCCGTTTTTAACCGCGACTACGCCGTGGTGCAGGGCATCGTTCTGGTGACTGCCGTGGGCTTCATTTTTATGAATCTCGTGGCGGACGCGCTCTATTTCATTTTGAACCCACGACTGAGAGGGCAGTGAGATGACCGAGACCACAGCCCCCATGATGCAGGAACAGCTCGGCAAGGCCGAAAACCGCGTCTGGAAGAAATTCCGCAGCCATCGCAGTGCCTTGCTCGGAGGTATCCTCGTCAGTTTCTTTGTGCTGATCGCGGTGCTGGCACCGATCCTGCCGATCCCCGATCCCGCCACCACCTCATGGAGCGCGGTGCGCAAAGCCCCCTCCATGGCCCATTGGATGGGCACGGATGAGATTGGCCGCGACGTGATGGCCCGCCTGATCTGGGGCGCGCAGGCCTCGCTTCTGGCAGGCGTCGTCTCGGTGGGCATTGCCATGTGCCTTGGTGTGCCGCTTGGCATTCTTGCCGGGTATTTCGGTGGCTGGACCGATGCCATAATCTCGCGCTGTACCGAGGCGCTCTTGGCCGCGCCCTTCCTGATCCTCGCGATTGCGCTGGCGGCCTTCCTCGGTCCCTCGCTCACCAATGCGATGATCGCCATCGGGATTTCGGCAACCCCGATTTTTATCCGCCTCACCCGCGGGCAGGTGCTCAATGTGCGCTCCGAGGATTACGTCGACAGCGCCCGCGCCATTGGTCTGCCGACGCCAAAGATCCTGCGCCGCTATATCCTGCCCAATGTGCTGCCGCCGATCCTTGTGCAGGCGACGCTGACCATCGCCACCGCGATCATCGCAGAGGCGTCCTTGTCCTTTCTCGGCCTCGGCCAGCAGGCCCCCGCACCCAGCTGGGGGTCGATGCTGAACACCGCCAAGAATTTCCTCAACCAAGCCCCCTGGATGGCCATGTGGCCGGGCATCTCGATCTTCCTCGTGGTGCTGGGCTTCAACCTTCTCGGCGACGGGCTGCGCGATGCGCTGGACCCGCGCGAGCACTAAAAAGACTAAGGGAGACATATAATGTCCGATTTCACCACCCGGCCCGAGATCCGCGGCACCTTTGGGGTTGCCACCTCGACCCATTGGATCGCCTCCGCTGTGGGCATGAGCATTCTGGAAAAAGGCGGCAATGCCTTTGACGCCGCCGTTGCCACCGCGCTGGTGCTGCAAGTGGTGGAGCCGCATCTGAACGGCCCCGCAGGCGATATGCCCGCGATCTTCCACAGCGCGACCACCGGCGAAACAAAGGTGCTCTGCGCCCAGGCCGTCACCCCCGCTGCCGCCACCATTGAGCACTACAAAGCCCAAGGTCTGACCCTGATCCCCGGCTCGGGGCTGCTCGCCACCGTGGTGCCCGGTGCCTTTGACGGCTGGATGCTGATGCTGCGCGATCATGGCAGCATGTCCCTGCGCGAGGTGCTGGAACCGGTGGTTTACTACGCCCGCGACGGCCACCCGATGTTGCCGCGCGTGGCCCACACCATCGCAGGCCTTCAGGATTTTTTTGAGGCCGAATGGCCCAGTTCGGCGGCCGTCTGGGCGCCAAATGGCGAAGCGCCGAAACCCAACGCCCTGTTTAAGAACCCCGATCTGGCCCGCACTTACGCGCGTCTCATTGAGGCCGGCGAAGCCGCAGGCGCGGACCGTGTGGCCCAGATTGACGCGGCGCGCACCGAGTGGCGCGAGGGCTTTGTCGCGGATGCGATCTTTGACTACCTCAAGGACGCCTGCGTGATGGATGTCTCCGACAAGAAACACAGCGCGGTTCTGGCCCCCGAGGACATGAAAAACTGGCGCGCTTCTTATGAGGACACCCTCACCTATGAGTATGAGGGCTGGACCGTCCACAAGACCCACGCCTGGAGCCAAGGCCCGGTTCTGCTACAAGCACTGGCGATCCTCAAAGGCTTTGACCTTGGCAAAATGGACCCGATGGGCGCAGAATTTGTGCATACGGTGACCGAGGCGATGAAACTCGCCTATGCAGACCGCGAGGCCTATTACGGCGATCCCGCGCACTCTGATATCCCGATGGAATACCTCCTGAGCGAGGACTACAACGTCGAGCGGCGCAAGCTGATCACCGCTGAGGCCTCGACCGAGCAGCGCCCGGGCCGGGTGCCGGGGTTTGAACATCTGGCCGATGCCTATGTTGAGCGCGCCGCACGGGATTTCAACGTGGGCCAAGTGGCCGCACAAGAGCCGACCATGTCGCATCTGACGGAAAAACGCGGCGATACCGTGCATCTCGATGTGATCGACCGCTGGGGCAATATGGTCGCCGCGACCCCCTCGGGCGGCTGGCTGCAAAGCTCGCCGGTCATTCCGGGCCTTGGCTTTCCGCTCAACTCCCGCGCCCAGATGTTCTGGCTGGAGGAGGGCCTGCCCACCTCGCTCGCACCAAATCGTCGCCCGCGCACCACGCTGACACCGAGCCTTGCGGAAAAGGACGGCATGCAGCTGGTATTTGGCACGCCGGGCGGTGACCAGCAGGACCAATGGCAGCTCATCTGGTTCCTGCGCTTTGTGCATTTTGGCATGGAGTTGCAGCAATGTATGGACGCGCCGCTGTTCCACTCGATGCATTTCCAAGGTTCGTTCTTCCCGCGCGAGGTGCGCACCGCAGAGATGATGCTGGAGCCGAACTTTGGCGCGGCGGTCATTGAGGATTTGCGCGCCCGTGGTCACAAGGTGATCGTGGCCGATCCATGGACCGTTGGTCGTCTGACGGCGGCCCTGCGGGAACCCGATGGGCTGATGCGGGCGGCTGCAACGCCGCGCCTGATGCAGGCTTATGCGGTGGGCCGATGACCTTTTCGCTGATCGCAAAGGACCCGGCGGACGGCGCGATTGGCGTGATCGTCGCCTCCCGCTTCTTTGCCTGTGGGGCGGCGGTGCCTTATGTGGGCGCCGCCGTCGCGGTCGCCACGCAGGCCTTCTGCAACCCGGTCTGGGGCACCGAAGGCCGCCGCCGTCTGGCAATGGCAGAGAGCGCCCAAGACGTGCTTGGCGATTTTGTCAGACGCGATGCGGGTCAGGCCATCCGTCAGGCGCATATGCTGGATGCGCAGGGCAATTTTGCGGCCCACACCGGTGCTGATTGCGTTGACTGGGCCGGGCATCTGATTGCGCGGGATCACTCCGTTGCGGGCAATATGCTGACGGGCCCCGAGGTCATCAAAGCCACCTCCGAGGCCTACGCCGCCCAGACCGATCTGCCCTTTGCACAGCGCCTGATTGCCGCGATGCAGGCAGGCGAGGCCGCAGGCGGGGACAAGCGCGGACGCCAGGCGGCGGGTCTGGTGATCCATCGCGGCGAGGATCACCCATGGCTTGATATCCGCGCCGATGATCACAGTGACCCTTTGGCGGAGCTGGCGCGGCTCTGGGATGTGGCGCAGGAACGCTATGTGCATTTCGCCAAAGCCATGCCCACTGCGGCCAATTTCTCCGGCCTGCCCACACGCGAGGGGATCGACGCCGACATCCAACGCGCCGAGGCCGCGCGCAAGGCGGCAGGGATCATCAGCCGCTCTTATGCGATCGACGCGGAGTGACCCACAACGACAGAAGGCCGGATACATTCCCCGGCCTCTTGCATTAAACAATTGACCTCTGCCCCGGCAGGCTTTTCTTTGCCGGAAATTTCAGGGAACCTGCACTTATGTCGTCATCCAGCCGCAACTCCTCGATCGAGCCGATCAAGCAGCAGGTCTTGGCCCTGATCCGCTCGGGCAGCCTTGCGGCGGATGGCAAACTCCCGACCGAGCGGGTGCTGGCCGAACAATTCGACGTCAGCCGCCGCGCGGTGCGTCAGGCGCTCGACAGTCTGGAAGAACAGGGGCTGGTCTGGCGCAAACAGGGCAAGGGCACCTTTGCGGGACAGCCCGCCGACCCCACCGGCGATCTCGCGGCGCGGATTGCCGGGGAAACCGATGCGCTGCAGGTGATGGAAGCGCGCCTGTGTATCGAGCCGGAGCTGGCAGCCCTATGCGCCAAACGGATGCAGCCCGATGAACTTGCGCGTCTGCGCCGTCTGGTGCAGCGGCAGTTTGAATCCAGCGGGCCAGAGGCGATCGAACTCTGGGACGGGGCGTTTCACCGGCTGATTGCGCAATGCGCCCGCAATCGCCCGCTGCTCACGGCCTTTGCGCTCTTGGACAAGATCCGCTCCAACCCGGAATGGATTCGCATCCGGGCCAAAGCGCGCAGCGCGCCCTCGCTGGAGGTGTCGCACTGCGAACATGTCACCATCATCGAGGCGATTGCGGCCCAGAACCCCGAATTGGCGCGCACCGCCATGCGCGATCACCTGACCACGCGGTTTGACGCGCTCCGGCAGGAAATGGACCCCGCAGATGCGGCCTGGGCCTCCGTGTTGTTCGACCCGGACACCGGCGCCTGATCTCAAAGCCAGGCCGCATCCACCTCCGGCAGTGGGATCGCATCCAGCAAATCGCGCGTGTACTGGGCCTGCGGCTGTGCAAATAAATCCGCCGTCGCCGCGTGCTCCACGATCTCACCTTGGTACAGCACCAACGTGGTGCCACAAAGCCGCCGGATAACCGACAGATCATGGCTGACAAAGGCCAGCGTCAGCCCCATCTCGGCCACCAGCCGCTCCAAGAGTGTCAGCACCTGCGCCTGCGAGGACACATCCAGCCCCGAGACAATCTCATCGGCGAGGATGAACTCCGGCTCTGTCGCAATGGCGCGGGCAATACCAACGCGCTGGCGCTGGCCGCCAGAGAGCTCATGCGGAAAGCGATGACGAAACGCCAGCGGCAGCCCCACCTGTGACAGCGCTTGACTGACCCGGTCCTTCACATCGTCAAACCCATGCAGCCTGAGCGGCCCCGCAATGATCCCGCCCACCGTGCGGCGCGGATTGAGCGAGGACATCGGATCCTGAAAGATCATCTGAAACCGCTTGCGCAGGGGCCGCAGCGCCGCCTCATCCAGATGGGTGATATCGCGCCCTTCAAACTCCACCAGCCCGGCCGAAGGTTCCAGCAGCCGCACCAGTGCGCGGCCCAAAGTGGATTTGCCGGAGCCCGAGCCGCCCACGATGCCCAGCACCTCGCCGCGCGCAATGTCAAAGCTCAGCCCCTTCAGCACCTCCACCCGTGGTGCCGCCCCAAACAGGGGCTTTTGCGCCAAGAGCGGAAACGACAGCCGCAGATCACGGACGCGGTAAATCGGCTCGCTCATGTCGTGGTCCTCTCGGCAAAATCCAGTTGCGCCTGCAGATCGTCAAGGATGCTTTGCGGCACCGGCGTCAGGCTCTGGTCGGGATCGGTATATTTGGGCGTCGCCGCTAAAAGCGCGCGCGAATAGGCATGCTGGGGCGCGGCAAAAAACGCCTCAACCGAGGCCTCTTCGAGCACCATGCCGCCAAACAGCACCGTCAGTTTCTGACAGATCTTGGCCACCACCCCCAGATCATGGGTCACGAACAAAAGCGCCGTATTGTGGCGCTGCTGCATTTCCTTAATGAGGCGCAGGATTTGTTTCTGCACCGTCACATCCAGCGCCGTGGTCGGCTCATCCGCGATGATCAGTTTCGGCTCCGCCGCAAAGGCCGAGGCAATCAGCACCCGCTGCCGCATCCCGCCCGACAGCTCATGCGGATAGCTCTGCATCACCCGTTTGGGGTCCGGGATATGAACCTCTGCCAACAGCTCCAGCGCGCGGGCCTCGGCGTCACGCTTGCTCCAGCCCAGAATATCCACCAGCCGCCGTGTGATCTGCGGCCCGATCCGGCGCACCGGATTGAGCGCGGTCAGCGGATCCTGTGGAATAAGCGCCGCCGTCTGGCCGATCACCCGACGCCGCTCTGCGGGGCGTAGCGCCAGCAGGTCCTGCCCATCAAGGCGGATCTCACCGCCGGTGATGTGAATGGCGCCGGGCAGCGTGCCAAGGATCGCCTTGCCGATCATGCTCTTGCCCGCGCCACTTTCGCCCACCAGCGCGCGCACTTCGCCTGCGGCCACGTTGAGCGAAACATCACGCAGGATCGGCACCGGACCCACGCGCGCACTGAGGGAGGTGATTTCAAGAAAGCTCATCGCAGCACCGGATCGAAATAGTCCTTCAGCCCCTCGCCCAATTGGCTAAAGCTGAGGACGGTGAAAAACAGACAGACCAGCGGGAACACCAGCACCCACCACGCCTGATGGATCGACACGCGACCCTCGGAAATCATCGACCCCCAAGTGGGATCATCGGTCGAGATTGAGAGGTTCACAAAGGACAGGATCGCCTCGACAATCACCGCGATGCCCATCTCCAGCGTCAAGAGCACCACCATGGTCGGCAGCACATTGGGCAGGATCTCAAGCAGCATAATGCCAATGCGCTTGTGCCCCGTCACCTGCGCCGAGGCCACGTAATCCATCGCCCCCTGCGTCATCGCTTCGGCTCGGATCACGCGGGCAAACCGCGTCCAGTCGATCACCACAATTGCGATGATGATGGACGTCAAACCCGTCCCCATCACCGCAATCAGCAGGATTGAAAACAGCACCGGCGGAAAGGCCATCCAGATGTCGATGAACCGCGAAATCAACAGATCCGGCCAGCCGCGATAGTATCCCGCAATCAGCCCGAGCGTGGTGCCCAGCAGGCAGGTCAGCACCCCGGCAATCAGCCCCACAAACAGCGCCACCCGCGCGCCATAAAGAAGACGGCTCAGCACATCGCGCCCCAGCGAGTCTGTGCCCAACAGATACCCCGGCTCCGCGCCGGGCAACCAAAACGGTGGCATCCGTCCCAGAAACAGATCCTGCATCAGCGGATCTTTGGGCGCCAAAAGCGGCGCAAAGACCGCCCCCAGCACCAATAGCGTGAGCCAGCCGCCCGAGAGCCACAACCGTGGCCCGATGGGGCGCTTTATTGCACTGCGCGCATCAGCCATGTCGCAACCTCGGATTAAGCAGCGCATAGGTCAGATCAACGATCAGGTTCACCAGCGTGAACATCAGCGCAAACAGGATGACGATGCCCTGGATCAGCGGCAGATCGCGGTTGATCACCGCATCAATCGCCATATTGCCAAGGCCCTCATAGGAAAACAGCCGCTCGATGATCACCGTGCCGCCAATCAGAAACGTGAACTGCACCCCCACCAGAGTCAGCGTCGGCAGGATCGCGTTTGGCAGCGCTTCGCGGGTGATCACCCGATTTTCGCCGTACCCATGCGTGCGCGCCAGCGTCACGTAATCCAGATGCATGGTTTCCTTGAGCGATTGCTTCAGCAGCTGTGCAATGATCGCCGCGAGCGGAATGGCCAGCGCCAGCGCGGGCATGAACATGTGGCTCACCAGATCAAGCCAGATATCAAACCGAAGCCGCAGCACGCTCTCAAAGAGGTAAAAGTTGGTGGCAAACGGCAGATCCAGCGCAGGGGAAACCCGGCCAGAGATGTGAAACACCGGCCAGAGCACCCCAAAGAGCAGGATCAGCAATAGCCCCCACAGGAAATCCGGCACCGAGAGCGCCATGCCGTTGGTGACATCAATCGCACCTTCCGTGCGCGTGCCCCGGTGTCGCGTGCCCGTCAGGGCCAGCACACTGCCGATCACAATGGCGATCACCAGCGCCATCACCGCCAGTTCAATAGTGGCGGGCAGACGCCCCAGCACCAGCGACAGAACCGGCTGGCGGGTGCTGATCGAGGTTCCAAAATCCCCCTGCAGCACACCTGCGACCCAGATCACAAATTGCTCGGGCAGGGATTTATCAAACCCATAGAGCGCCTTGAGGCGTGCGATATCTTCCTCGCCCGCGCCGGGGGGCAGCATCATGGCGATGGGGTTTCCGGGCACCACCCGGATCACAAAGAATACAATGACCGCCACGCCAAACAGCGTGATCAGCATGGAAAGAAGGCGGGTGAGAAGGGCTCTGACTGGCATATATGTATGAGGGGCAGCCCATCTGCCGGGCTGCCCACCGTCCTTATCCGCGCGTCATCAGCGCGGGCAGCAAGGCACCCGAGGTATGCGGCACCACCTTGACGCCCGGCGCATGCAGGATCGGCTGCACATATTGGAACAGCGGCAACACCAGCGCATCCTCGGCGATCTTGCGATCCACCGCTTTCCAGCCTTCGATGCGCTTGGTCTCATCCGCTTCGCCCCAGAGCGGGCCGATCATTGCCGCGAGGTCTTCGCCGTCCCAGACCGAATGCGGCGAGGGGCCGAACATGGCAAATCCGGTCGATGTGGTCGGATCGCCAATGGAGTTGCCCCAGTTATAAAACGCCGCCGGGGCCAGCTGGTCTGTGGCGCGCAGCTCGTAATGTTTGGCGACCTCATAGACCTCGATCTCGGCCTCAATCCCGACCCGACGCCACAGACCCACGATCGCCTGAATGATCTCGTAATCCTTGGGCTTGAAGCCACGGGTGGTCTGGATCTTGAACTTTACCGGGTTGTCCGGCCCATAGCCCGATTTCGCCAGCAGCGCCTTGGCCCCGTCGGGATCATAGGGCGTGGTAATCGACGCGTCATAAGCCGCATATTCCGGCGTTTGCAGCGTATCAATCGGCACGCCGTACCCCGACAAGAGCCGGTCCACGATGGCCTGTTTGTCCACCGCCATCACCGCCGCCTTGCGCACGTTGGGGTCTGCCATCACCTCGATATCGTTAAAGAAAATCATCGCGATGTCAGAGACGGGATGCGCCACGCCCTCGAGTTTGCCCGCCTTCAGGCGATCAAATTCCTCGTAAGGCATCTCCAGCGTGACATGGGCGTTGCCAGATTCCACCTCTGCCACCCGCGCCGCCGCGTCGGTCACAAATTTGATGGTGACACTCTCAAATTCGGGCTTCGGCCCCCAATAATCGCCAAAGGCCTTGAGTCGCACAAAGGCGTTGCGCTCATATTTTTCGACCATATAGGGGCCAGAGCCGATGGGCGCGGCCTCAAACCCTTCGGCGCCAACGCGCTCAATGTAGGCTTTGGGCCGCACATAGCCGGTGAGGAACGACATCCATTTGAAAATCGTCGGCTCAAACCGCAAAACATCCGCGGTGATACGCTGGCCATCGATCTGGAAATTGCCCACCGTGGACCAGATAAACTGGATCGGGTTGCCGCCATCCGGGTCGGCTGCGGTCTCAAGGCTCCAGACCACATCCTCGGGCGTCAGATCCGTGCCATCATGCCATTTGACGCCCTCGCGCACGGTCATGAAAATCTGGCTCTTGTCGTCGTTCCAGCCCCAATCGGTCACGATCCCCGGCACCTGCGACAGATCCGTGTCCTGCGCGATGAACAGGTCAAATACCGATTGATACATGCCCTGCAAGGTCGGGTTCACCGCCGACAGCCCCACGGTCGGGTCCCAACTGGGCAATGAGACGTTATTGGCAATCACCAATTCGTCGATATTTTGGGCAAAGGCGGGCAAGCCCACCGCTGCCAATGAAATCGATGCCGCGCCGAGCTTGAGCAAGCTCCTTTTGCTGAGTGTTGTCATGTTGTCCTCCCTATGACGCCAGTTTTTGGCCGAGTAGAAACCCCGCGCCCGCCCCGGTGCCTGCACCGGGCCAGACCGCAGCGCCTGTGTGAAACAGGCCCTCAATGGGGGTACTTCCGTCCGAGCGGCCAAACATCGGGCGGTACAGGAAATGCTGCGACAGATGGTGCGAGCCGCAAATCTGGTCTCCTCCAACCAGATTGGGGTTGTCTGCCTCAAGCATGTCCGGGGTCACCACTTTCTGAGCGATGATCTTGGCCCGTGTGCCGGGCGCATAGCGCTCCAGAATATCAAGGGCGCGATTGGCCATCGGCGCGGCGGCCGCCTGCCAGTCGCGCGCGCTGATCTGCCCCGCCGCATCGCCTTTGATGTCGCCGGGCACCATACGCACCTGCATCCAGAGCACATGTTTGCCCTCCGGCGCGCGGCTCGGATCAATCGCCGTCGGCTGCCCCACCACCACCACAGGTGCGTCGGGCAATAGCCCCGCCTGCGCCTGCTGATAGGTGCGCGCCATCTGGTCCATGTCGGGGGCCAGATGCACATAGGCAAACTGGCGCAATTCCGGGTCCGCGCGCCAATCGGGCAGATCCTCCATCGCCAGATGGATCATCATCGTCCCCGGCGCATGGCGGAATCTCTTCAGTTTCTGCTGATAATCGGGGGTCTCCTCGCCCATCAGCTTTGCCAGATGTTTGGGGGCGACATTGGCGATCACCGCGCGCTGCGCCTGACAGATGCGACCATCAGCCAGACGCACGCCCGTGGCCTTGCCGCCCTCGATCAGCACATCCGTGACCGGCACATTGGTCCAAATTCGCCCGCCTGCATCCTCGATACAGGCGACCATCGCCTTGATGATCGTATCCGCGCCGCCCTCGCCGATCACCATGCCAAAGCTCTGATTGGCCATGGCTTCCAGATAGGGAAACACCGCCCCCCCGGCGATGTCGGGGGCAAAATCCAGATGCATACCCCAAGCGGCCAGCGTCGATTTCACCTGCGCGCTTTCAAAGGTATCGCCCAGCCAGCTGCGCGGCGACGACAGCAAAAACCGCAGCAGTTCTAATGCGCCGCGCGTGCCCTCCTTGCGCCACAGACGCCACAGGATCTTGGCGAGGGGCCAGAACTTAAACGGGGTTCCCAGCAGCGCAAAGATATGCTCGGCCCGTGCCGGGAACTGGTCACTGAGCGCCCCCCAGGCTTCCCCATCGTTATTTGCAAATGCAGAAATATTCTTCGCATTGCGGCTACGGTCATTGGTGATGCCCAGCCATGTGTCATCGCCAAAGGCGGTGGCAAAGCAGCGCTCTGCGGGCACGAAGCTCAACCCCGCCGCCGTCAGCTCTGTCTGAAAGCGCTGAAAGAACGGTGATCCGGCGAATAAAGACAGGTTCATCGCGGCCCAGTCGTGCCGAAACCCCTCTGCAGTATAGGCCCCGGTCTTCACCGCGCCGCCAATCTCCGCCGCTTGTTCACAGATCAAAACGCGCCATCCACGGCTTTGCAGCACCATGGCACACGCCAAACTATTCAGCCCCGATCCAATGATCACGGCATCCGTTTTCTGGTCCATTTCTGGCCTCCCTCACGCATATTGTTTGCAAATGCAAATTTATTTGTCTAGCGTTGAATCACACCTACGGGGTCGATCTTTGCAAGGGAGGATGCAATGAACGCAGGAAACACACTGGCCAATCTGGGGCAAATGCTGGCGTCAGGCGCGGTCGAAATCATCGATTGCACGGGCGTCTTGGGGCCCAACACCCCAATTCTGCAACTGCCTGAAGACTTTGCCAAAAACACACCCAAAGTCGAAATTCACAAGATCAGTGAATATGACGAGGACGGCCCGTTTTTTGCGTGGAACTGGATGGTTCTGGGCGAACACTCAGGCACCCATTTCGACGCGCCGCATCACTGGGTCACCGGCAAGGATTACAGCGACGGGTTTACCGACACGCTCGACGTCAATCGCTTGATTGCACCGGTCAATGTGATCGACTGCTCCAAGGAAAGCGCCGCGGATGAGGACTTTTTGCTGACCGCCGATCTGGTCAAAGCATGGGAGGCAGAGCACGGCGAAATCAACGCAGGCGAATGGGTGGTCATGCGCACCGACTGGGACCAGCGCGCCGGCGACGAGGCCAAATTCCTCAATGCCGATGAGAGCGGCCCCCACAGCCCCGGCCCCACGCCAGATTGCATCGAATATCTCTTGTCGAAAAAGATCGTCGGCTGGGGCAGCCAGTGCATCGGCACGGACGCAGGCCAAGCGGGCGCGATGGACCCGCCCTATCCCGCGCACAACCTGTTGCACCGCGACAATTGCTTTGGTCTGGCAAGCCTTGCCAACCTCGACAAGCTGCCCGCCAAAGGCGCGATCCTGATCGCAGCACCCTTGAAAATCGAGCGTGGCACCGGCTCTCCGATCCGCGCCCTTGCGATGGTTTCCAAGGGCTAACACCATGACAGATCACGTCATAATCGGGTCGGGGATCAACGCTCTGGTGGCCGCCGCCTTGTTGTCGCGCAAAGGGCGCAAGGTGGTGGTGCTGGAGCGTGAGGATCGTCTGGGCGGCTGCATGATGACCGCCGAGGCCACCCTGCCCGGCTTTTATCATGACGTGATGGCCGCGACGTTTGTGCTGTTTCTGACCTCGCCCGCCTATGGCGAGCTGGCGGCGGATCTGGCGCAGCACGGGTTTGAGCTCTGTCACACCACGCATCCCACCGCCGTGTTGCGCCCCAACGGGCGCGCCACCATCCTCAGCATGGACCGCGCCGCCAATATCGCGCAGTTCAACGCGCTTGCAGCAGGCGATGGCGACCTGCACGACCGCGACGTGAGCGCCATCGAGGCGGATGCGGAGTTTCTGTTCTCGCTCCTTGGGGGTGAACTTTGGCGTTGGCGCACCGCCCGGCTGATGCTGTCGCAAATCCGCAAACGCGGCCTCAATGGGCTGAAAACATGGTTTGGCGAGGCGCTGCGCCCCGCCCGCGCATGGCTGGAGCCCGCCTATCAAAGCCCCGACATTCAGGCCCTCTGGGCACCATGGGTGCTGCACACGGGCCTCACGCCCGAAAGCACCTATTCCGGTCAAATGGGCAAGGTCATCGCCTTCGCGCTGGAGGCCGCCGGTGCCCCCATCGTCAAAGGCGGCGCGGGCCAGGCGGTCGCCGCCTTCCGCGCGCTCATTGAATCCCACGGCGGTGAATTGCGCACAGGCGCGGATGTGGCAGAGATCATCACTCAGGACGGCAAAGCCCGTGGCGTGCGCCTTGCGAATGGCGAGGCGATCTGGGCCGGCTCGGTGCTGGCCTCCGTCACGCCTTCGCAACTCTATGGGCGGCTGTTGAACGGCGCAGAAATTGCCCCCGAACAGCACGCGACGCAGAATTTCCGCCACGGGCGCGGCAATTTCCAACTGCATTATGCCCTCGAGAACCCCCCAGTGTGGCGGGCCGAGGGGCTTGAGAATGTGGCGCTGATCCATCTCGCAGATGGTATTGATTCCGTGTCCAAATCCGCCAATGAGGCCGAGCGCGGCCTCTTTCCCGAGACCCCCACCATCTGCGTCGGCCAGCCCCACCGGCTTGATCCCTCGCGCTGTCCAGAGGGCAAGGCGATCCTGTGGCTACAGATCCCCGACGCCCCGCGCCAGATCAAAGGCGACGCCAAGGGGGAAATCACCGGCAAGGATTGGGACGACGCCACCCGAGAGGCCTTTGCCGACCGTATTGAGGCGATCCTTGCCCGCCACATCGCAAACTTTGACGACATCAAACTGGCCCGCCGCGCCTATTCCCCCGCCGATCTGCAACGGCTCAATATGAACCTCGTGGGCGGCGACCCTTATGGCGGCCACTGCGGCATTGATCAGTTTTTCACCTTTCGTCCGTTCCCCGCTTCCTGCAATGGGGCGACATCATTTTCCAACCTATACCACATCGGGGCCTCCACCCATCCGGGACCGGGTCTGGGCGGCGGCTCGGGGTACAACACAGCAAAGCGATTGGGCGGATGACGGAGCCACAGGAACAACAACAAACACTCGGGGAAATCGGGCTGGAGAATTTCGCGCCCTACCTCATGAACCGCATTATGGGACGCTACAACGCGTCGATGCGCGAAGAACTGGCAGAGCTTGGCCTGACCACGCCAAAGATGCGTGCGCTGGCGGTGCTGGCGATGATCGACGGTCTTTTGATCGGCCAACTCGCGGTTTATGCGGTGGTCGAATATTCCACCCTGTCGCGCTCGCTCGACGGGCTAGAGGCCGACGCATTGGTCGAACGCCGACCCGATATCGAGGACGCCCGCGCCACCCGCGTCTTTATCACCCCCGCCGGGCGCAGCACCTTTGAAAAAATCTGGCCGCGCATGGCAGAGGCCACGGCGCAGATGTTCGAAGGCATCTCTACCGACGAGCGGCGGGTTTTTACAACAACGCTGCAAAAGATGCTCCGCAACATTCGGGTGCATGATTTCTGATCCCCAATCAGCCGCCGCATACCACGCCACTCAGCAATATTAAGTCGCAAGGGACCCCATGGCAGAACGGTCATTCAAAAAAGAAGTCGAGGAACTGCGCGCAGGTGCAGGCGAAACCTTTACCGGCGAAGGCATTCTGGCCCTGACCAAGGCGCTTTTGGAGAATGGCGTGGGCTATGTCGGCGGCTATCAGGGCGCGCCGATTTCGCATCTGATGGATGTTCTGGCAGATGCGCAGGAGCTGTTGGGCGAATTGGATGTGCGCTTTGAGGCCAACGCCTCCGAGGCCGCCGCCGCTGCCATGCTCGCGGCCTCTGTTCATTATCCGATCCGCGGTGCGGTGACGTTCAAAGGCTCGGTCGGGGTCAATGTGGCCTCTGATGCGCTCGCCAACCTGTCGTCCTCCGGGGTGACCGGCGGCGCGGTGGTGATCGTGGGCGAGGACTACGGCGAAGGCTCCTCCATCATGCAGGAGCGCAGCCACGCCTTTGCGATGAAATCGCAATTCTGGCTGATAGACCCGCGCCCCAACCTGCCCTCGATCGTGAAATCCGTCGGCGACAGTTTCGAGCTTTCCGAGGCCTCAAACACCCCCGTGATGCTGATGGTGCGCATCCGCAGTTGCCACGTCACCGGCAGCTTTGAATGTTCCGACAACCAGCGCCCGGCGCTGACGGTGCGCGACGCGCTCAGCAATCCGCAAAAGGACTGGAACCGGGTGGTGCTGCCGCCGATGTCCTTTGCCCACGAACAGGACAAGATCAACACGCGCTGGCCCAATGCGGTACAGCACATCATCGACAAAGGGCTGAATGAATTCTTCGGCCCCAAAGAGGGCGAGCTTGGCATCATCTGTCAGGGCGGCATGTACAACGGCGTCATCCGCGCGCTGCAACGCCTCGGCCTTGCGGATATCTACGGCAACACCGAAATCCCGCTCTATTGCCTCAATGTCACCTACCCGCTGGTGGACAGTGAGGTGCTGCGCTTTGCGGCTGGTAAAAAAGCCGTCCTGATGATCGAGGAAGGCCAGCCCGAGTTTATCGAACAGTCGCTCTCCACCATCTTTTTGCGCTCGGACCTGAAGGTCAAACTCCACGGCAAGGACGTCTTTCCAATGGCGGGCGAATACACCGGTCAGGTGATGTTCGACAGCATTTCGGAATTCTTGCGTCTCAATGCGCCGGGGCTGTTGCCGGATAAGATGCGCGCGCCAAACCAGCCGCCGCCCGAAATCCCCGACCTCAGCAAAACCGTTCCGATCCGCCCCCCCGGGTTCTGCACCGGCTGCCCGGAGCGGCCGATCTTTGCAGGGCTGAAGCTTGCACAAGAAGAACTTGGCACACATCAGATCAGCGCGGATATCGGCTGTCATCTCTTTGCCGCGCTGCCGCCGTTTGAAATCGGCGGGGCCACCATGGGCTATGGTCTGGGGCCTGCCTCCAACGCGGCTTTTGACGGCGGCGGCGAGCGGCGCGCCATCTCGATCATTGGCGATGGGGGCTTTTGGCACAACGGGCTGTCGTCTTCGATCGGCAATATGGTGTTCAACAAATCCGACTCCGTCGCGGTGATCGTGGACAACTATTACTCCGCCGCCACCGGCGGGCAGGACATCCTCTCTAGCCGTGCCGACAATCCGACCAAATCCACCAACAACCCGATCCCCAAGGCGCTCAAAGGGATCGGCGTGGAGTGGATTCGCCACATCGACCACACCTATGATGTGGGCCGAATGCGCGATGTGTTCCGCGAGGCCCTCACCACCGATTACGACGGACCAAAGGTGATTGTGGCCTCCTCGGAATGTATGTTGAACCGCCAGCGCCGCGAAAAACCGCTGCGCAACAAGGCGATCAAGGACGGCCAGCGCATGGAAATCCCACGCTTTGGCGTGGATGAGGACATCTGCACCGGCGATCACGCCTGCATCCGCCTGTCGGGCTGCCCCTCCCTGTCGGTGAAACATCTCGATGACCCGCTGCGCGACGACCCGGTGGCGGCGATTGACCAGACCTGCGTGGGCTGCGGCAACTGTGGCGAGGTGGCGGATGCCGCCGTGCTCTGCCCCAGCTTCTACCGCGCCGATGTGGTGCATAACCCCGGCGGCTTTGAACGCTGGTGGAACGGAGTCTCCACGCGCGTCATCACTTGGCTGCAAACCCGTCGCGAGACCCGCCGCCTGACCTTTATGGAGGTGCCGCAATGAACGCCCCCACCCTGCCCGTCCGCACCCCGGACGAAAAACTCCAGAGCATCATCAAGATCGCCACCCTCGCCGTCGGGGGTCAGGGCGGCGGCGTCCTCACGGGCTGGATCGAGAGCGTGGCCCGCGCGCAGGGCTATGCCGCGCAGGCCACATCGGTGGCCGGGGTCGCGCAGCGCACAGGTGCCACGATCTACTATATCGAAATGGCCCCGATGGGCGACACCATGCCCGTGTTTTCGCTCGCGCCCACCAGCGGCGACGTTGACATTATGATCGCCGCCGAGCTGATGGAGGCCGGGCGCGCCATTATGCGCGGCTTTGTCACCCCGGATCGCACCACGCTCATTGCCTCGACCCACCGCGCGCTGGCGGTCTCGGAAAAAATGGTGCCCGGTGACGGCATCGCCAACGCGGACGAGGTGTTTGAGGCCGCCCGGCTCGCCTCGGACCAGCTCATCATGTTCGACCTTGATCGCATGGCCACCGAGAATGGCTCGGTGATCTCCTCCTCGCTCTTTGGCGCACTTGCAGGCTCTGGCGCCCTGCCCTTCCCGCGCGCCGCCTTTGAGGACGCCATTCGCGCCTCCGGCAAAGGGATCGAGGCCAGCCTGCGCGCCTTTGATGCCGCTTTCCGACGCGCGCAATCCGGCGCAAACGCGCCCGAACCCTCTGCCGCAACGCCCCGCGCACAGACCACACCCAAAGGCCCGGAGCCGCAGCTTCACGCCTGGCACGCGCTCGAAGAAGAGGCGCGCAGCATCGCCCCTATGGCTGTTCTGGGACTGAAAAAAACCGTTGAATTTCAGGACATTAAATATGGGCGCGAATATCTGGACCGGCTGCGGCGGTTTCACGATCTGCACCCCAAAAACGCGGAACTCCAAGAGGCCGCCTCTAAATATATCGCAAATGCGATGTGTTACGATGACATCATCCGCGTGGCCGATCTCAAAACCCGCCGCGCCCGGTTTGAACGCATCACGCAGGACATGAAATCCGGCCAAAGCCCTGTGCATCTGACCGAGTTTTTCCACCCCCGTGGCGAGGAAATCGTCTCGCTCCTGCCCGCCGGTCTGGGCCGCTGGCTCGAGGCCCGCCCACGCCTCAATGCGTGGATCGACCGCCGCCTCAACCGGGGACGCCGGGTGCGGACCCATCGTTTGTCGGGGTTTGTGACGCTCTATCTCTTGGGGGGCTTGCGCCGCATCCGCCGCAAAAGCCTGCGTCACGCGATCGAACAAGCCCATCTGGATGCATGGCAAACCGCCTGCCTCGATCTGGCCAAAACCGACGCCGCCGCCGCGACCGAGCTCTTGGCCTGTCGCCGCCTCATCAAAGGATACTCTGACACCCATGTGCGGGGGCTGTCGAAATTCTCCCGCGTGATGGAGGCGGCAAAACTTGTCTATGGCCGCGATGACGCCGCCCAATGGATCGCCCGCCTGCGCGAGGCCGCCTTGCGCGACGAAAAGGGCGAGGAATTAAACGGCGCGATCAAAACCATCCAGTCCTTTACCGGCTGACGCGCTGGTGATCTCAGGTAGGGTCCGGGCGACACGGGATGTGGCGGCCCCGATGCGCCGTTTTGGCTCGCAGCGCCCAAGACCCGCCAGGAGCCTGCCTAAACACTGGTGATATCCGCATAAATCGGCAGATGGTCCGAGGCCAGTTTGGACAGAGCGGTGCGCAGGGTGCCGCTGTCACTGGCCTGCAGCGCCTGCCCCAGCGCAATCCGATCCAGCGCGGCCGAGGGGGCAACGCTGTGAAACGACGGCCCCGTCTTGAGGATGTGATAGCCCTCCCATAGCGGCTCCAGCCCAAATTTGCGCCGCCATTCGTTGAAATCCCCAAGGATCACCGCACGCGCCTGCCGCTCTGGCCCAATGTCAGAGGCGATCTGCATCAGCTGCTGCCTGCGGTATTTGCGCAGCAATCCCAGATGCGCCCCCACCACCGTAAGCGGGCCAATCGGCGTTTCCAGATCCGCCAATACCGCGCCGCGTGGCTCCAACCCCGGCAACAGCAGCCGCTCCACCGCGCGCACCGTGATGGTATCGCGCACCAAAAGCGCGTTACCATGCCAACCCAGACTGACATCATTGGTGGCCACCTCCACCGGCACCAGCCCGCTTTCGCGCAGGATTGACGCGGCCGACAGCACCGCAGGCCGGGGGGCCAGCCGCCGGTCCACCTCCTGCAAGGCAACGATATCGGCCTTCAGGGACGCAATCACCCGCGCAATACGCTCGGGGCTTCTGCGATAATCCACCCCCACCGCCTTATGGACGTTATAGCTCGCTATTCTCAGTTGGTCGGGCATATCTCTCCTTACAGCAGCGGTGAAAACAGGCGCGCAATCGGCGCGCAAATTCTGATCCACAGCGGCCGCGCGCCAAGGCTTTGTTCCAGAAGGAACGCATCCTTGAAATCAGCCTCCAGCATCTGCGTCACCTCGCCCGCAAACGCCCTGTCAAACAGCACCGCCATCGATTCAAAATTCAGCCGGAAGGACCGGTTATCAAGGTTCGCGGTGCCAACCGCTGCGATCTGATCGTCGATCAAAACCACCTTTTGATGCATGAACCCCTTGTTATAGCGCCAGATTTCAACGCCCACCGCGCGCAGCTCGTCGAAATAGGCCATGGCCGCCAGCCACGGCAGCCAATGGTCCACCTTATCCGGCACCAAGAGCCGCACCTCCACGCCGCGCAGCGCCGCCAGTTTCAGGGCCGCAAGCACATCGTTTTCCGGCACCATATAGGGCGTCGCGATCCACAGCCGCTTGCGCGCTGCATGGATCGCCGCACAAAAGAACAACGCGCCGTATTCATGCGGATCGGCAGGTCCGGTGGCCACGATCACGCCATTGGTGTTCTGCGGCATCTGCGGCGCGGTCCAGTTGACCATGTCGCGCAAATCCTCACCCGTGGCCCAGAACCAATCCTCGGCAAAAACCAGTTGCAGCTGGCTCACCATCGGTCCTTCCAACTGGCAATGGGTGTCGCGCCAATGGCCAAAATACGTATCGCGGGACATATACTCATCGCCCACGTTCAGCCCGCCGGTAAAGCCACATGTGCCATCCACCACCACCGTTTTGCGGTGGTTGCGAAAGTTGATCTGAAATCGGCTGTGCGGGCCGGTTTGCGCATGTACGTTGATGGTTTTGACCCCCGCTTCCTCAAGGGCCTCCAGATAGGTCTTGGGCAACTTATGACTGCCCACCCGGTCAAACAAAAACCGCACCCGCACCCCGCGTTTGGCGCAGGCAATGAGTCGGTCACGAAAAGCACGGCCCAGCTCATCATCAGAGACGATATAGAACTGCACCAGCACGTAGTCCTGCGCCCGGTCCAGCGCGGCAAACATCGCCTCAAAGGTCGCAGGACCGTCGATCAACAATGAGACATGGTTGCCCGCAGCAACCGGCAGTCCCGCAATCGCCTCAAAGGCGTGGATACTATCGTCCAGCGCGCTTTCATTTGGGCGGTTCAGCTTGGCATGGCTGCGGATGGCATGTGCCACGTCCTTGACCTCGCGGCGCGCCACCACATACCCGCCGATGCGCCAGCTTCCCAAGAACAGATAGGCCGGCACCGCAACCAGCGGCAGCGCCACAAGGAACACCACCCAGGCCGCCGCCCCTTGCGAGGTGCGCGTGATCTGGATCGCCCGAAACGCAAAAACCAACGCGCAGATCTGCACGGCAGCATACCCAAGAACAAGCAATGCGTTCAGCATAAGACAGACCTTTCCAACAGCGGCGCGCAGCATCCCTGCGCCGGGGTCATCGACCTTCAACCTTGGGTCTGTGCCGCCATAAAACAATAGCGCCGCCCCCCGCCCCAGGTTTCAGGCGGCCCCCTGCCCGCCGCTCAGACGTTCATGCAGGGCGGCGGCTTTTGAGCGGTATTTCACGCGCTGAGGTATCGTTTTTCGCGGATTTGGTATCTTTGGAGACATTTTTCATGTACGAGGAACAAAATTCAGACCGCAGCAGCTGAGTGACACGCACGTCACGCTAAGGAACGTAATTCATGAACTCTACTCATGAGATTCAATTTTCAGGACCAAGGATCGTTTTTCAGGAACGCCGCCTGCCCGAGACCGCGACTTTAGCGGGCTATAGCGCCTTGATCGACGCCTATGCGCTCGCGGTCCCCCTGCCCCGCAAACTCAGCGCCACCGGCCAGCACCACCGCATCCTTGAGGATGACGCATGGCGCATCCTGACGCCGCGCCACGCCCCAAGCGCCGATCTCGACGGTCATCTGACCTTTGCCCTGAAATACGAGGGGGTCGATCTCGCCGTGCTCAAACGCCTGTTTGAAACCACCGGCGCCGCCGCGATCAGTGACATCATCCGCCGCAAACCCACCGGCAGCTATGCCCGGCGCATCTGGTTTCTCTATGAATGGCTCATGCCAGAGCCGCTGGACCTGCCGGACGCAGAGGGTGGCCGCTATGTCCCGGTGATCGACCCGGAGCAGCAATTTGCCACTGAAGGAGAGACCGCGCCGCGCTACCGGGTGAAAAACAACCTGCCCGGCACCCCGGAGTTTTGCCCGCTGGTGTTTCGCACGCCCGCGCTGGAGACCTTTATCGCCATGGATCTGCCCGCCCGTGCCCGCGCGGTGGTGGCCGATGTGCCCCGCGATCTCCTTGCCCGGACCTCGGCCTTCTTGCTGCTCAAGGACTCCCGCTCCAGCTACGCCATCGAAGGCGAGCGCCCGCCACAGGACCGTATCCAGCGCTGGGGGCGCGCCATTGGCGAAGCGGGCCGCCAGCCTCTGGACCGGGACGAATTGCTGCGTCTGCAACGGATTGTCATTGGCGATGCCCGCTTTATCCGGCTGGGCTTTCGCGCCGAGGGTGGCTTTGTCGGGGATCATGACCGCGAAACCCGTATGCCCCTGCCCGATCACATCAGCGCAAGGCACGACGACCTGCCCGCGCTGACCGATGGTATGATCGCCTTTGATCAGGGGGCTGCACGGCACAGCGACCCCGTGGTCGCGGCGGCAGTGCTCGCCTTTGGTTTTGTCTATATCCACCCGTTCGAGGACGGCAATGGCCGCTTGCACCGCTACCTGATCCACCACGTCCTCGCCGAGCGCGGCTTTAACCCGCCGGGCGTCACCTTCCCGGTCTCCGCCGCCATCCTGCAACGGATCGACGACTACCGCTCCGTGCTGGAGAGCTATTCCACCCGCCTGTTGCCCCTGATCGCATGGGAGCCAACCGAGAAATTCAACATCCGCGTCCTCAATGAGACAGGCGATTTCTACCGCTATTTCGATGCAACCCCGCATGCAGAATTCCTCTATGCCTGTGTGCAACAAACGATTGACGAAGACCTCCCCGCCGAGACCGCGTTTCTGAAAAACTACGACGCCTTTCGCGCCCGCGTGGAGGCTCTGATCGAGATGCCCGAACGCACCATTGATCTGTTGTTTCGCTTTTTGCAGCAAAACGACGGAACCCTCTCGCGCCGCGCCAGAGCCAATGAATTTGCAGCCCTGACCGACGCGGAGCAGAAAGAGATCGAGACCGCCTATCAAGAGATTTTTCGCTCGGATAGGTAACTCCGGCACCTCAGCAACACAACCTATGAGATTACCCGATAAAACCAACACACTCTTTGCGAGATTGCAGAAACCCCCTTGCCAGCCTTGCGCGAACTGCGCACACTCCGATCGAGCCATGCGCTGAGTTTAGTTTTTTGAATAGTATCTCCCATTGGACACGGGTGGGCCATCGGCGCTACCGCGATCAAGCGCCCCAAAGGGATAAGTAAAAAGGGATTACCGCGATGACTCTCTTCGCGCGCCGGGTTTCCGAATTTCGCATCTGCGTGCAGGAGGCCTTCTTGTCCCTGTTGCCGGTCGCGCTCTTGTCGTCAATCATCATCGTCCTGATCAACGGCTTAAATATCTTCCTCCCGAACCAATACCTTATACCGGACACCCTGCTGGTTGAGGCAGGCAAGATCCCCGCGCTCATCTATCCGCTCGCCTTGACCGCGGCCCTGTCTTATTATCTGTCCGGCTTTTTCGAGGTGGACCGGGTCAGCGGTGTCCTCCTCGCCCTCACCACCTATCTCATGGCGCAACAATTGGTCGGCAATGGTGCGCAAGAGACGTCCTTCAACGCCTCGCTCACTGTAATGATCCTGCCGATCCTGATGTTGCGGATCTTTGCGACGATGTCGCGGCTGCTGCGCTCCATCGCGCGCCAACATGCGCAGGGGGCGGTCTTTCAGCCTGTCACCCTGATTGTCCCGCTGACGCTCACGATACTCATTGGCGCAGCGCTGATCTATCCGCTGTATCACCTCGTTGAGGCGCTGACCCAAGGCATCGCATATGTTCTGAACACAATCCCCGGCACCCTTGGCGTTGCGATCTGGTCGACCTTGGCGCATCTGATCTGGTTCGTCGGTTTTCATGGCACCAATGTCATGTCCATGATCACCGGCGGCGATTTGCAAAGCGACATCATTCCCGGCCTCACCTGGCAGAAATTTCTGGAAGTGTTCATCGGCATGGGCGGCGTGGGCTCCGTTCTGGGTCTGGCGCTGGCCATTTTGCTAACGGCCAAGGACAGATACATGCGCGCCGTGGCCTATCTCGGCCTACCCTTCGCCCTGTTCAACATCAGCGAGGTGCTCATTTTCGGGATACCGATTATCCTGAACCGGGTTTTGCTTATCCCCTTTCTCCTTGCGCCCATCGTCAATTTCACCATCGCCTATGGCGTTCTGAAACTTGGCATCTTTGAATTTGGCGGCGCATCTGTGCCCTGGGTCGCACCCGTTGGTCTCAACGGATATCTGCTCACCGGAAGCAGCTATATGGTCCTGTTTCAGCTGTTTCTTCTCGCCACGACCACAGCGATTTACGCCCCCTTTGTGTGCCGCTACAGCCGCACACAAAGCTCAACCGAACTGCGCGAAGCGCTGCGGGCAAAACTGCATCTGGGCGATGCCATCGGCAGCGATTACTCCCAGAAATTCTATGGCGCGCAGAGCTTTATCCTGCGCTCACACCGGGAAACCAGACAGGTTGTCGAGGATCTGCGCCGCAACGATCTTGTGTTGCATTACCAACCTAAATTGGACATTCGCGCCAACATATGCACCAGCATCGAGGCATTGCTGCGCATTCAAATGCAGGACGGCACGGTGGAGGGGCCGTATTTTCTGGATACGCTGGAAAAGGCCGGGTTTTCGGTGATCCTCGACAGATGGGTCTGCGACCGCGTGCTCGAAGACATGTCCCGCGCCGACACTCTCGGCAGCGACCTCATGTTTTCCATCAACCTCAACCCAGAATCCTTTGCGGACGGCGAATTTGTCGATTACCTCATCCAACAGTTTACCGGCAAAAATGTCGTATTCGAGATCATCGAACGCGGCTTTATCGGTGGCTCTGGCATCACAAAAAACATCAAGAAATTGCTGGCCGCAGGCATTCGTCTCTCGGTCGACGATTTTGGCGCGGGCTATTCAAATCTGGGCCGGCTGACGACGCTTCCGGTGGATGAGATCAAGATCGACAAAAGTCTGCTGGCAAAGGTCGACACACAGACAGGCCGCAAACTCTATGAAACCGTCACCCGGTTGTGCCGCGATCTCGGATACCGGGTTGTGGCCGAAGGTGTTGAGACGCGGAGCGAATTTGAATTTGCCAAAACCTGCGGCGTCACCGAAATACAGGGATGGTATATCGCCGGTGCGCTGCCGCTGAGCGAAGCACTGGCCTTTGCCCGCGCCCCTGCCCCATCACCCGCACCTGCGGAAACGGCGCAGTTGGTTTAACCCCGCCAGACCCGCGCCCTCCCTCCCCTGCCTACTCCAAGACGGCCCTTATATACGGCAGGCGCTACAGATCCTTGCGTTGATTGAATATTTGTTCTGCTTCCACATAGGCCCGCTCCGCCATCGGCCCGTCGAGGTCAGACATGATCTTCAGTGTCGCCTCAGCGCCGCGTCGTGACAATCGAAGCGGCGACTTTTTGATGAATTGGAATTTCCGATATCGCAAAGTGAAATAGGGCAAGGCGTACCCGATGGCTTGGCGCGCCACCGCCATCAAGATCACTTGATGACGATCCCGGCGCCCCGTCTCCGATGTCAGGTCGCTCTCCAGAACTTTGTCCAGAATGCCAAGTATCCTGAGATCTTCGAGAATGACGAGATGCCGTGCAACGGTATCAAGTTCAACATCGCCCAACGCCGCGATCTCTTTGTCGAGCTCCGCAACATCACAGGTCGCACAATGGTTATAGCCGTGTTGAAGAACCCATTGGGTGAGACCGATCTCACCGCGCCGGACAGTGCGCGTTTTATTGTTGGAAATGCGGAAATTCTTCCAATACGCGAGAAACTTCGGGTCTTTTAATATATTCTGGCCAATTGATAACGCATAAGACGCATAATGAAAATTAGGGTGTTTTACAGAATGTGACCAAATCAGGTTCCGAAAATCATCTGCGTCGTATCTTTTAATTCCGAAATTGGATGTAGCACCAACAAAATCACACCCAGCAGCTCTGGCTTCGGCAAACCAGTTTTGCGGCGTATCAACCATCCAGACGGAGTCATTTACAATATACAGTCGATCAAGATCGCTCAATTTCGACGAGATCTGCATAACCGCATCGCGATATCCGCCAAAGTCATACCCGATGTTAGGACGTTCAATAACCAAACCGGATTGTTTCAGCAACAATTCACGATCCGCATCCGCAAGCGGAAGATTAGAAACCACAATAGGCGTTATATTTTCCGCAGTCATAACCTTCAGCATATCCAAATGCGACGGCTGCAACCCCTTTGGAGCATAAACAAGGTAAATCGCCACCTCACCGGTGATTGATTTACTGCCTTCAAGAACTTTCATTTCCCGAGACGTTCTATAGTCGTAAAGCACGCGCAGAAACAAATACTCATAAATAACGCCAGGTAGTTCCAACAACTGACGAAACAGGCGCTTGACCTCTCGTTTTACTTTCCACAGTGGCGTTTTTTTCATGGGGAGGCCTTTTGGTGCGGTTCGAACATGGGTTGAAAGTGTTAATACTGGACGGATCGTCAAATGCAGATCGAGAGGGCGTTCACTTCACCCGGCACCGGAGTCTTCGATGACAGAAAGAATGCGCCCTCTGCGCCGCAGCTCCCACACCTCGTATCCCCTTGATTTAGTGTCTGTACTTGCTGCCTCTGCAGGCTCGCCCTGCCCCACCACGAGGTCTGCGCCTAGGCCCCGAACAGTTTCTTGATCTTGCGCTTCGTGACACGGCGACGGTATTTCCATGTTTTCTTGTGGTCTTCAATAAACTGCGCGACCTGCGGACTCAGATCAGATGCCAGCCGAACATCATCGGGCCGGTCCTGCTGGATGCTCTGCTTCACCAGACCTTCAATCCATTTGTAAAACAGGTCCGGATAAGCACGATCCGGGAAATACTTTTCCTTCCACTGCACAATGGTCTTTACCTGCCGCAGTGTATTTCGGTGAAGGTTGTCTCCGTGCTTGCGGTACAAAAGCACGACGTTGTTGCCCAAAGCGAACTTTAATTCGGGATGCCGGGCCATATGCTGAAACAGCCGTGTGCGCAAAATAATATCGTCGCCGGTCATCGTATCATCGAAGCCGCCAACCGCCAAAAGGGCGTCGCGCCGGAACACCTGCCCCTGAATGTAGAAAGACCCAAGGGAATTAAATTCCAGTTCGATCAGATCCTGAGCGGTTTTCGGGTGGTTTTCGGGACGCGGAAGATGAAGCTCCTCCGAAATTCGCTTGCCGTTTTCGTCGATGCTGAAATGGCCAGTGTTTGCGGCAAAGACGATGCTGTGATCCTGTGACAGAACGTCAATCGCATTTGCGATGCAGTCCGGCATCAATATGTCGTCCAACGCCACCATCGTAACAAATTCACCAGAGGCCGCGGCAAGTGCTTTATTGAAATTGGCCGGCACATTACCAGAGTTTTCCTGCTTGATGAACGTTGTCGGAAACGGGCTTTGGGCGAGCGCCGCTTCAATCACCTCGACGGAATTGTCGGGCGAGCCATCATCCAGAACAATGATTTCAATGTCCCGATAGGTTTGTTCATAGATGGATTGCAACCCTGCGGCCGCGAACTTCGCGTGGTTATACGATACGCATAGAACAGAACACAGTTGAGACACTCAGGTTTCCCTTTTCGGTCGTGGCAAGTGAGTGGCATTCAGGTAATGCGACAGGCGGCGCGGCGATGCCGTGGTCAGTCGTTTCGCAGGATTTCCGGTACGATCTGATTTTTCACGACGGATGTATCCAGTTGCGGCCCCATTGGCAAGCTCAGCACCTCTTGCGCAAGACGGCGCGCAATCGGGAACGCCTCGGCATCAAAGCCCAAATCCGCATAGGCATCCTGCATATGCGGTGGAATTGGATAATGGATCAACGTACCGATCTCGGCCTGTACCAGCTGCGCCTGCAGCTCCTCGCGCGCCGTGCTGCGCACAACAAACAGATGCCAAACCGGCGCAACCCACTCTGGCACATGAGGCAGGATCAAACCGCTGTCCTTCAATCCCTCCAGATAGATGGCCGCGATCGCGCGCCGCCGTTCGGTCCAGTCGTCCAGAACCTTCAGCTTCACCCTCAAAACGGCAGCTTGCACCGGATCAAGGCGCGAGTTCACGCCCGGAACTTCGTTGACGTATTTCTCGCGCGAGCCATAGTTGCGCAGCATCGAAACCCGCGCTGCCAGATCGCTATCATTGGTGGTGATCGCCCCACCATCGCCCAAGGCACCGAGGTTCTTGCCCGGATAGAAACTCCAGCAAACGATATCACCGTGCCCGCCCAGTCGACGCCCTTTGTAGGCTGCGCCATGCGCTTGCGCGGCGTCTTCGATTACCCGCAGGCCATGCCGCTGTGCGATGTCGAGGATGGGATCAAGGTCGGCGGGTTGACCGTAGAGGTGAACCGGCAACAGCGCGCGGGTGCGCGGGGTGATGGCAGCCTCGATGAGGCTTGGGTCGATATTATGGGTGGCCGCGTCCGGCTCGACCGGAACCGGTGTTGCGCCCACGCTGGATACAGCAAGCCAGGTGGCGATATAGGTGTTTGAGGGCACGATCACTTCGTCACCCGGCCCAATCTCCAGCGCGCGCAACGCAAGCGTCAGCGCATCAAGACCGTTGGCGAGTCCCACGGCACATTTGGTATCGCAATAGGCAGCCCATTCCGCCTCGAACGCCTCAACCTCCGGGCCAAGAATATACCAGCCACTCTCAAGGACGCGCGCCACAGCGGCATCAATTTGCGGTTTCAACTCGCGATAGGCCGCGCCCAGATCAAGAAATGGGATCATTTTGCTTCTCCACGCAGCGCCGCTTGGAACTCGTTATAGTCTCTGTAGTAGTCGGACTCATCATAGGGGTGCGACGCAAGCACCATGCAAACGGCCCCCTGGCTGAAGGCATCCATTTCCCGCCAGATCATCCGGTTGACATACAGCCCCTTGCGCGGGTCGCGCAGCCAGAACTCGGTTTTGTTGGTCCCATCATCAAGCGAGATACGGAAACTGCCCGACAGAGCAAAGATGACCTGTTCCAGATCACGATGCGCATGCCCGCCCCGTTCTGAATCAACCGGCACGTTATAAAGATAATACACTCTGGCAATATCGAACGGCACATGGTTGCCCCCTTCCACGAAGGTCAGGTCGCCGCGCGGATCGCTGATTTGCGGAAGATCAATGATCCGAGCGCTGCCTTGGGGCGTGGAATTTCGTGTCATAGAGGGTCACCCTTTGAGTAGTTGGAGGTAGGTGGAGCGTGTCTCTTCGAACAACTCGCGTGGATAGTCAAAGAAGATGTCTTGCGCCGTCCTATGGGTCTCGATCATGCCAAGACGACGATAGAAGGCCTCTGCATGAGTGTTTTCCACCCGGACATCGACCTTGGCCACCAGCAGACCCAGATGATCGAAGCCGATACCAAAAGACAAGACCGCGCTTTCCAGTGCCGCTTTGGGTGGTTTGTTCGCATCGAGAATCCAGCTGCCCCAAGTGAATTGCGTGTCCTCAATATCATAAAGACGGACCACGCCGCAGCGCGTGCCGTCGTGACGTTCGATCACGTAATAGAGTTGCTGACACCGGGCCTCTTGGACTTTGTAGCGTTCAATCCACTGGCGCTGATCCTCTGCCGTCCCAGTTACCGCAGAGAGATGCCGGTTGTAGAGCGGATTGACGCGCAGGGCATGAACATAGGGCGCATCCTCCGGGGTGATGAGCCTTAGCCGCAATCGGGGCCCAGCCACATGAGCGACAGGCGATGTAGTCATAATGCCCTCAGAGCTTTGAAATAGTACCACAGTAACGGACGCGATTATGGGTGTTTCTGATAGGTTTCACCAGAGATAACCCGATGGTGGAACAGGACTCCAAACGGTAGATGTGCCTTGCTGGGCAGAATATCGTGTTTGATGTCGTGACACAGCGGTGAGACCGAAGTCGGTGCACTCCGATTTCAGCCTGCAGGGAAGTTCTCCAGCTTTTCAAAACCTGGGTAATCATGTGCCGTATCACATCCGGCAAGTTCTGGCCCACGTTTCTGATCAGGGAGCCAGCGCATCGGCACAATAACCGTTTTATCACTGTTCTCGTTCAGCAACCCACCCCAGTAACCAAAGCTGGAATTAGAGCTCACCTGATGGTCGCATTGTGAAATCAGAAACAGGTCCAAATGCCCGGCCTCAGTATCGTTCACGTCCACGCAGCGCCACTCAATGTTCGGCGGCAGTTCCGGTGCCAGATGGGTGCGGACCCAATCGATTTCATCAGAGAAAAAGAAGACCTTTGCTTCGTTCTTTTCTGACGCTGTGACGATTTTTTTGATGGCCGTTGTGTAATAATCTTCGCCAAGCATCGCCATGCCAAGGCGGACATAATCGCCGCGACGCACATGAACCGCAATCGAGACCGGCGCCTCATGAATGTCTGCAAGCACATCCTTGTTGGCCGTGTTCAGGTCCAGATCCTTAAAGCGAAGCTCAGAAAGGACCTTGTCTTCGACTTCCGAAACATACTTCCAGTTCTCGGCATACCCATCGAAATAGAGCGGTCTGGGATGATCAAACAGGCGCGCGTCATACCCATAAGGTGTTGGGTTGTTGTAATAGAAATACTGCCTGTAAAATGCGATCTCTTCCGGGGTGGCGGCCTCCATCTCGAGGTGCGGGAACAAAGTGGCCAAGGTGAACAGGCGGCTTCCTTTGTTGTCGCAGTCTTTGCCGTTTGTCTCAAACCACGTCAGATCGTACTTCACGACCATCCCGAAGTGCTTTCGAAAACACTCACCCAATACGTATTTCGTGATCGCAGAGCAGAGGCCGCCATCAACCATGACGATGACCATCGGCTCCTCTCCTGTCTTACGCAGGATCTCTTCCCCCCGTTTCCGGAGGGAGTGGCTCTTTCGTTGAGCGATCAACGAACGCAAGGATTTACGAAGGCGACGAAATGACATGGGGCATACGTATCTTATGAGCACAGGATAGTAAAAGGGGACAGTTGCGAGTCGGAGGATAATTCTACATCAGGCGCCGTGAGCTATCTTGCAGTCTCGGGAGCGTCTTGTCCGCGGTTTCATCGAGATCCGGCATGATGTCCTTTCTTTTTCTTAGGTTCTAAGGGCTGACAAAACCGCAACATCTTTGGTGGGTTTTGCGAGAATGAGGATGACCTCGATGACGTTTCACGTTACATTTTCTCAGTGTTCTGCGATGCGATCTTTCACGAACGGACCTCATCGCGGCGCTTTTATCCCGAAAATTCCCACCAAAGCGCCCTACTCTTCTTGTGCGCGGTATGTCCAATAATTGTGGATCTTGGTGAGAGTTCACAGCTGTGAACTTTGCTAAGCAAACCGCCCTTGTGATCCCCACCAAAAGTTCACAGCTGTGAACTTTCCTCAAAGGTGAAATCCAACATTCCATTCCTTTCTCAGTGTTTGCGCAGCAGCGCCATGACCATCGGGCCGCAGGAAAACGTGCCATCGGTGGATTTCGCGCTGAGATGGCGCAAGTAACCACCGGGATTTTTGATCTCTTCAAAGCGTTCAAGCATTGACGCAAGGACCACTGCGGCCTCTGCCGGACCCATCACACTCAGAGCTTCCTCCCAGGCGGAGGTGGAAATGCCCATCATCGGGCGGATGTGATGCGCAGCTTTGACTAGATCATGCCAGTGACGAATGGGATGATCGATATAGCTTTGGATGCTGGTGCAGGCAGCAAGGGTGACAGATAGCGGCATGTTTGGCAGCTTATCATGTGCAGATGTAGAGCTGCTTTCCGGGGCGTTCGGTGACGTTGTCGTTTGGTAACCACCGGCAGTGATCTTGGCAGGGCAGGGGGTGTCGGTGCGGGTTTGTGGCTTTTTCTCAGCTTGCACGATCTGTGGCAAAGCGCTGACCTCTGCGAGGTTGTCCGTCCCCACCTCGCTTTCAGATTCAAAAGAGTCTTTCTGTGAATTCTGATGGTGCTGCTCAATTTCGGCGGCTTTGGTGCTCAGTTGTGGTGTTTCAATGAGCGCATCAGTGCGGTTGTCCACAGGCTCCATCGGGTCGAGAATGTCGCGCGCCTCATCCAGAGCGACGCGCAATTGGGTCTCCATCTGCGCAAGGTCCGCGAGGGTCAGCTTGCGCCGCAGGGCACGCGCGGACAGAGCCGCCAGATCACCAAGACGATCCCAGAGCGGCAGGTCCGGACGCAGGGAGAGGCCAAACTCCGCCAGCCCGGCCAGATCGCGGCGCATCAGGCTGACGGTCTCGCGCAGGCGTTTCAGGCGAAATTCCTCGGCGCGCACATCCTCTGCCGCCATTTCAATCTCGCGAGCGCGTTGGCGCAGCGGCGAGAGGTCAAACCCATAGGCCACCTTTTCGCCGCCGTAGCGCCGGGCGTAGCGCTTGCCGTTGGGGCTGTCGCGCCGCAACAGCAAACCTGCGTCAACCAGCCGGGCGAGATAGCGGCGCATGGTGGAATTGGCCATGCCATTGAGCCGGTCGCAGATGGTCTGGTTCGACGGATGAATGACAAGCGCGCGGTCTGCGGGCAGTTCGGTGCCGGACCAGAAACTCAGCAGCGCTTGCAGCACGGAGAGATCGCGGTCGCTCAGGCCAAAATGATGTCGCGCCACCGCAAGATCGCGCAGGACATTCCATTTGCTGACCGGTTTTGCAGCTTCCAGCTGAGATGATGCGGCAGGCATGCGCTCGCTTGCCGCCTGAAGCTGGTTCTGACGTTGGATCAGAACAGCATCAACGGTGCGCCCAAAAGGCGTTACAGGATGATACCCCATGTTTCATTCACGAAGACAAAGAAATCCCGTTCTGCGAATCATATTTGACTTGCAGTTTTAGGCTCCTGACACTAGCTTGAAGTTGCTAAACACAAGTCAGGGTCTCGTGGAGCGATGTCTTTGCGGGACCTTTTCTTTTGTCTGCTCGTGCCTCCTTTCCTTACTCTGCTCTTATTTTGTTATTGGTCTTCAGACCGTTGCAACCAACGGGCATGAAGGTCTGCGATCAGGTCCTGGGCCTCGGCCTCGACCCAATCGGCAAATGCGCCCTCCGCCAGATCAATCTGCACGCCCTTTGCGGTGCGGCGAATGCTGCCGGTTTTTTCCCCATCCAACGTCAAGGCGCGCGGTTTTTTGCGCGCAGGCTTGGCGGCGGTGCGTGCCGGGGTAGGGGAGGCGGGCAGGGCTTTCATCACCGCCTCAAAGGCGGCGGTGGAGGTTTCTTGCGGGTCGTTGCCGCGCCCGTCGATCACGGCGATGCTGGCATCGGTGTGGACCCGTTCTGCGACGGCAATCAGCTGCGCGGGGTCCACATCGGTTTCCGTCAATGCGCGGCCGAGATCATCCCAGCGGGGGCGGCCGATGTTGGGGGCGGGACCAATGGCGCGGGCCAGATCAACGCCCACCGCATCCAGAATGGCCATCGCCATCGACACGGAGGATTTGGTCACGGTCAGCACCTCGGCCACCTGCGACTGGTTGCCGAAACCGGATTCGATCAGCTCCCGCGCAAAGATCGCGCGTTCGATGAATGTCAGATCGCGGCGCGCCATATTCTCGGTAATCTGGGCGCGCACGGCGCTGTCGTCATCCATGCTGGCGACAAGGGCGCGGACCTTGCTGACCTTGTTTGAATGGCGGATCGCCTCCAGCCGGCGGCGGCCATAGACCAGCAGATAGCGGTCTGCATCACTTGGATCACGGCGCACGAGGATCGGCACGGTCTGACCAGAAGTTTCAATGGATTCAATCAGATCGGCCACGTCACCGGGGGCGAGGCGGTCCTCGATCCGCAGGTTGGTGATCGCATCTGGATCAAGCTCCCAGACATGATGGGAATCCACCGCATCACGCGCCGCGCGCAGGGCGCGATTGGTCGACATCATCGACCCCCCGGCGGTGGCGGAGGGTCCTCCCGCTGCTGCGAGACTGTCGAGCATGGACATGCGTTTTTTCTTGCCGGTGGTCATTTGCGTCCCCAGGTCTGCTGGATCAGTTCGGAAATCTCATCATTGACCGCATTGACGCTCTCGATGGCGCGGTCATAGGTGGACCGGGTGAAGGCGGAGCGCTCCACCTCGTAGAGGGTCTGTTTGGTGAGGCCCGCATCGGAAATCGCGGTGGATTTCAGCATCGGCGCATTGAGCACCTTGTCGCCATACATGGTGCGCAGGAAGGCCACGATGCGGTTTTGCGGCGCGTCCGAGGGCTCATAACGGGTGAGCACATAGCGCATCCAGTCATGCGACATGTCGGCGCCGCTTTCGGCGATCACATCCATCAGATCGGCGGTCATGCGCAGGAATTGCGACATCGACATCACGTCGAGCATCTCCGGGTGGATGGTGACAAGCACGCCGGTTGCAGCCGAAAGCGCGGACATGGTGAGAAAGCCAAGCTGCGGCGGGCAGTCGATCACCACCACATCATAGTCGCCGTCCACCTGTTCGAGCGCCTGTTTGACCCGGAAGAAGAACAGCCCCGCCTGACCCTGCGCCAGCGCGCGGGGGGTTTCGTGCTCGAACTCCATCAGCTCCAGATTGCCGGGGATGAGGTCGAGGTTGGGGATATAGGTCTTGCGGATCACCGAGGCGATCGGGGCCGGGTCATCATAGCGAATGGCATCATAAAGCGTGCCGCCATCCTGCAGGTCGACCTCGGGCTGCACACCATGTAGCGCGGTCATCGAGGCTTGCGGGTCGAGGTCGATGGCCAGCACCCGGTAGCCACGCAGGGCGAGCCGTTGGGCCAGATGCGCGGAGGTTGTGGTTTTGCCGGAGCCGCCTTTGAAGTTCATCACGCCGATGATCTGCATGTGGTCGCCCTCGCGACGTCCGGGCAGGTAGTCACCGGGCTTGCGGGCGGTTTTCTCAAGCAGATGGCGCAGATCCAGCATGTCCTGCACCGAATAAAGCCGCCGATTGCCCGGTGTCAGCTCGGGCGAGGGGCCTTTGCCATCCAGATGCAGCTTGCGCAGATAGCTGTCATTGACGCCCAGAAGGGTCGCCGCCTCGCCAGAGGTGAACTTGCGCATCATCTTGGCGGCGTCGGGGGGAAACAGGCTTTCGCGCTGGTTGTGCAATTGGGTGGCCAGCCATTCGGAATGCTCCCGAATAAGCTGGTTGAGATCCTCATGCAGCGCCTCTGCTGCCGGAGACTGGTTCGTTGCCATCGCCGTTCTGCCCTCGTATCCTGTGTGACGGATGCAAGAGCGTGCAGGATTAGAGCCTAATACGGATCATTTTCTGCAGCCTGCCGCCGTGTTCACGGAAATCGACGTTTGTCGTTATCTTTCCGTGACTATTTACCGTTGAGCGGGATTCGTGCAAGGGTTTTCTGGCCGATTTATCCACATCACCCCCACCTATATGGGTCACGCAACAGGGGCACGACAAGGGATAGGGGGACTCGTAGCGCCGCGCGGAGCCTCAGTCCGGGCTCTTTGGTGCGAGGATGAGGTCAACGGGCCGCGCGGTCGGCATGAGTGGTTTGCTGACGTGTCCGTATTGGCGGCAGTTTCAAGGTGGAGCCAGCCGATGGCGGGCGCATAGCGCAAATATAGGGCAGCTTTGCGCTGAAAATGCACGTTGAGCACGAATGGCTTTGGTGTCCTTTTTGATTTGGTTTATCTTGTGATCAGCGGGTCGCGAAACGGCAGACCAGAGGCCGCTACCTGATATTAGGGCTGCTCCCTCCCTTGTGCATCCGCGCAAAGTGCCGACCTGATCTCAACTAAGATGTTCTTTGACTTCGCCTATTTCTGGGGATGTGACGAGATTGCCCAAATGGCGGTGCCAGACTATGCACAAGGCAGCTAAATGACAGAAATAATTCATAAATAAACGGGTTGATTAAATCTGCATACTGCATAACCTATGGGAGAATCGTTTTCAGTGATCAACCCCTAGGTTGTTTGAGGGTGTATATACCAAGGTGCTTTGCCAGCCGTTTTCCGGCGCGTTTGCAGATCATATGCTGCGCGCTCACGACAGCCAGAGATCCTGACCTTTCCCAAAACGTCGTTATGTATTTTGCGAGTTCTCTGTAAAGGAGCGAGAGTAGATTTGGACATTCAACAACTAAGGGTCTTCGTCACCGTCGCTAAATATGGCAGCATCACCCGTGCCTCTGACATTTTGTGCCGCAGTCAGCCGTCGGTGAGCGCGCAAATCAAAGGGTTGGAAACAACGCTTGGTATCGCCTTATTTGAGCGCACGTCGCGGGGCATGATCGTCACGCAAGAGGGCGAGCGTTTGCTCGACGAGGCGATTTCATTAGTTGACCGACATAAGCAGTTTATGCAGGAGGCGTCGCGGCTTAAGGGCAGCGTATCCGGGGTGTTTATGCTGGGCGCGGGGCGGCATTCGGGAAACGGATTTGTCAGCGCATTCCTTCATCTGGTGTCCGAGCGGTTTCCTGAATTGGAGATTGAATTGAAACACCTCGGCTCTGCTCAGGTGATCGAGGGGCTGCGGGACAACTCATTAGATATGGGGTTTTTCACAGAAACCGAGAGCGACACCTCTGATTTGACCCTCGTTGAAGTGGCGAGTTTTGGCATTTATCTGGCGGCTCCGCCGGGGATCATCCGCACGTCTGACCCGCTTGACTGGCAGCAGCTGGCAGATCAGATCTGGATTGTATCGTCGCATGACGGCTGCTGTGGCCGCTGGGCCAACGCGCTGATGGAACAACACGATATCTGCCCGAAACGGATCATCAAAGTGGATGATGAGGCCGTAACCCGCACGTTGGTTGCCAGCGGGGCAGGGATTGGTCTGGTGCATGTGAATGCAGACGACACCCTCCCGCCGCCCAAGGACATCGACCTGCTGCACCGGGTGCGCAAAACCGCGCGGATTATGTGTGGCTATCTGGAGGCGCGCAGCGATGACCCATCAATTCGTGCAGTTGATGAATTGGTTCTGGATCTTTTGAAATCGGACGCCTCGGGCGCGACACCCTCGATGTTGCAACTTGCGTGATCTTCGGCAGACGAGTTCTGCGGCGTGAATAAACAGAATCCTAAATTTACCTGTCACTGCTTTTATTCAAGCGGTAATGCATCAAATTGCACAATCTCCGGAGGCACTATGGTTACGATTTATAGTCTGTGTGGAAAAGACGGCATTCATTACTCTCCGCATGTTTGGAAAGTGATAATGGCATTGCATCACAAGCAGCTTAATTTTAAAATTATACCTGTTGATTTTTCCACCATTCGGGAAATTGAGAATGGGGCCTTTAAAAGTGTACCAGTGCTGCGTGATGGGGATCGGGTGTTGGGCGATAGTTTCGAAATCTGCGAATATCTGGAAACGGCCTATCCCGATGCGCCAAGCCTGTTTGATGGCGAAGGATCCCGGCGGATGGCGCGGTTTTTGGAGAGCTATTGTTTGACGCAATTGCACCCGCCGCTTGCGGTCATCGCGGTGATGAACATGCACAACATCATGCACGAATCAGATCAGGCGTATTTTCGCGCTAAACGTGAAGAGCGATTCGGCATGTCGATCGAAGCCATGGCAGAAGGGGCCCCAGAGCAGCGCAAAATCCTGCGTGAGCGACTGGCGCCCCTGCGTGCAATTCTGAACGATCACCCTTGGATATATGGCGATACGCCATTGCTGCCGGACTATGTGGCGTTCAGTGCTCTGCAGTGGTGCTGGGTCGTTGGGGTGCGGGATGTCCTGGAGGAGGGTGATTCGGTGCGGGCCTGGTTTGCACGGTGTCAGGACCTGTTTGAGGGGGCCGCCCGCAATCCGGCCCCACACTAAGCACCGCCTAAATTCTGGGCGCTGACCGCTGCTGGCGTCAGGCCCCAACGCCCCGAAGCGCGCCCCCATTTGGGCGCGCTTTTTTGTGGAATATCTGAATGTTCCAAGGCCTGTCACCAAAGCCGATAGCAGACCTCACGTTTTCCGAATTGCGACATCGAGCATCATTCGCTCATATGTGAATCAAGGCCACGATGCGTTTCAAGCTGAATTGAAATTTCGAATAATATGAAATGAACGAGTTAATTGGTTGCGTGTCTGAAAGTGTATTTCAGTCAATTCACGATGCCATTGGAGGACTGTTGAATGAACGTCGCACTAATGGATGGTCCAAAAGACCAACACAGCGAAAATATCACGGATAGCTATGATTGGGTGCGCAAGGTTCATACGCTGGGGCCTGCTGGTACGAATTGTGAAAAAGCAGCGCTGAAATGGGCGGCGTTGAAATGCAAGAAAGCGGAGTTGGCGCTGCATGAGTCGATGGAGCGCGCGGCTGAACAGGTTGCGGCGTGCGGCTGTTCTGTGCTGCTGAGCGTTGTTGCCTATCCGCAGCTGCATTCGATCATTTACGAGCATATCGCGCAGCTTGGCCTGCTCGATGTTTTTATCATGAAGACGGATGACATGGTTCTGGCTTCGGTGAGCGGCCGGATGCCGACATTGTGTCAAACCCATCCTGCACCGGAGAAATTGCTGCCTGCGCAGATGCAGCGGATCTATGCGGCAAGCAACGCCCATGCCGCCGCTGAAGTGATGGCGGGGCGCGGTGATGGCTGCATCACCACGCTGGCTGCCGCAGAGCAACACGGGCTGAAGGTGGTGCAGACCTTTGGTCAAGTCCCGATGGGGTTCACCATTCACGGCCCGCTGAAACACGCGCGCTGCCGCGACATCGATTTTGAAGCATCAGATCATACAAGGAGTATCCCACAATGACACAGCGCGCCTTTGAGACCAGCATCGAAGTTCGCTACCGCGACACGGATTCCATGGGCCATATCAGCAGCCCGATTTACTATGACTATATGCAGTCGGCCTATCTGGAGTACATGCACGCGCTGCTGGAGCTGCCGAAATCCGAGAAGCTGCCGCATATCATGGTGAAAACCTCCTGCGAGTACATCAGCCAGGCCTATTACGGCGATACGGTGGTGGTGCTGAGCACGGTGTCCAAGTTCGGTGGCAAGAGTTTCGAGATGGAGCATGAAATCCGCCTCGGCAGTGCCAATGGGCGCGTGGTGGCAAAGCTGCAGTCGGTGCATGTGATGTTTGATTACGAAAAGCAATCGACCTACCCGATCCCCGAAGAGTTCCGCACCCGCGTTGCGAATTTTCAAGAGGCCGGCTGACACCTGATCAGAACAAGGGAGAGTGGGAATGGATTTGAGTTGGACCTCAAGGCAATTGTCGATCCGGGCGGAGTTTGCGTCGCTGGGGAGCCGCACCGACCGCGATGAGTTGCGGCTGGGACGGCGCGCCTTTGATCAGCAGACATGGGATCAGCTGGGCGGTGCGGGGCTGTGGCAGATGATGGTGCCCACGGACTTTGGCGGCACTGGCGTGGATTGGTGGGATGTGACGGCGGCGCTGGAGGGGCTGGCCTCGACCATCCGCACGCCGGGGCTGTTGTTGTCGGTGATTGCGCAGGCCGGGATGGCATATGCGCTGGACCTGTTTGGCACCACCGCGCAGAAGTCGGATTATTTTCGGCGTATCCTGCGCGGAGAGTTGAGCGCCACCGCGATTGCGGACCCGGACACGGGAACAGATGTGCGGGCCAGTTCGACCTTTCTCAGCCCCCGCGCTAACGAGACATTTGTGCTCAATGGTCGCAAATACAATATCGCCCATGCGCCGGTGGCCAGTTTCACACTGGTGGTCTGCAAACTCGAAGGCCATGCCCGTGACGGGATTTCTCTGGTGCTGGTGGATCAAAACAGCAAAGGCGTCACCATTGGGCCGCAGGATCGCAAACTCGGCAATCTTGACCTGCCCACTGGGCAGCTGACGTTTGAGGATGTGCCGCTGCACTACGGGCATATTCTGGGTGTGCCGGGTGAAGGTCTGCGCAATCTGGTGCGGTTTGTGTCGCTTGGGCGGCTGTACTACGGGCTGGTGGCTGCAACCCTGTGTGAACCGATGCTGGCCGAGGCGCTGAGCTATGCCAAGACGCGCCAAACCTTTGGCCAGCCAATTGTCGACCATCAGTATGTGCAAAAGAAGCTGACCGACATGCGCATCGCTGCGGATAGCGCAAAATGGGTTTCCTATGGCGCGTTGCACCAATTGTTGAGCGGTGCCCCCGAGGCGGTCATGAGCTGCTCGATTGCCAAACTCGCCGGGGCCAGCGCGATCACGGACGGGGCGGTTGATCTGCTCAAGCTTTATGGCAGCCGGGGCTACCACGAGGGCGAGGTCTCGACGTTCCTGCGCGACGCTTTGGCCTTTTGCAGTGTCGGTGGCACCGAGGAAATGCACCGGCGCAACATCATGAACCAGATGATGCGCAAAGCCCGGCCTGCGGCCAAAGCGGCAGTGGAACCGGCGCGCGATTTGGAAACAGCCTGAAGCTGTGTTTCGTTTTTGAATTGGAGTAAATCATGTTGAGAGATTTGAAGAGTTTGCAGCGCGCCGCGGTCGTTGCAATCGTCAGCGCAGCCCCAATGATGCTGGCGGCGGCGGAGCAGGCGACCATAACCGAAGCCAGTATCGACTGGACGTCGGCTGAGGCCGCAGCCACGCAGACTGCCGCGCAAGAAGAAGCGGTGACATCTGCCTTTCTGGCGCTGCCCGCCAGCGCTGAGCCGACCGCACTGCCGGTGATGTTGTTTGGAGAGGCGGCCAACCTCTCGGCGCCGGGGTTTGTCAGTCAGGGCAGCGCTTATGCAGCCTATTACGCCCAAGGCGACATTCAGATTTCCATTTCGGGATCAAAATCCGTGGTTCAGGCCAAAGATGCGCTGACATTGCATCATGAGCCCGCAGCCTGGGAAAATATCGGCACCGGGGCAGACTACAGCCTTGCGCAATTTGGGGCCTATTACACTTTGCGCATCACCTGCGATGAACCCACCACCGACACCCGCTGCACGCAGCCTGAATACCTCAGCGGGCTGGCTGAGCACCTCTTTGTTGTGAAAGGACAAGCCAATGCGATGTAAGTCTTTGACCGCGATGCTGTTGATCGGCGTTGCCGCAAGTCAGGCGCAGGCCGATCCGCGTTTTCTAGCGCCGGGTGATCTTTTGCCCGAGAGCGGTGTCGGGGTGACAGACCCGATGGTCTTTTTCCCGGACATGCGCTTTCCGATGGAGAGTGGTCCTGCCTACGCCAATTCATCTGCGGCGCTTATCGGTGGACGCAATGGACCGGAGGGAGATTCCTGTGATCCGTCCAACTACAGCTATCCATGGCGGGACAATTTTTGCGAATACCGCCGGATGGATCTCGCGGTGTGCGGGGCAGGGGGACATATGGGGCAGGATCTAAGACCTGCAACCTGTGAAAAAGGGGTGCATTGGACAGTGGCGGCCACGGATGGGGTGGTCTCGCATATCGGGCGCTTTGCGGTGACGGTGCAATCCCCCGACGGCGCGCTGCATCGCTATATCCATCTCGATATGGACAGCGTCACGCTGAACCCGCTTGATCGTGTCAAACAGGGCGACCGCATCGGCACCGTCAGCAATGGCTGGCTGAGTGAAATTCCGATCCACCTGCATTATGACATCCGCCAACCGGTTCAAATTGGCGATGCGGTGCATGCGCTGTTCCTGCCGCCCTACAGCAGTCTGGTGGCCGCTTATGAAAAGCTCGACTGAGCCGCGCGGCGGCGCGGACTGCACTTGGGTCTTTGCCTATGGGTCGCTGATCTGGGATCCGGGCTTTGACCCGCAGGAGCAGGTGGTTGCGCGACTGGACGGGTGGTATCGACGGTTCTGTCTGCGTTCACTGCGCTATCGCGGCACCTTTGACGAACCGGGATTGGTGCTGGCGCTCGATGCGGGAGAGGGCAGCTATTGCGAAGGGCTGGCGCTGGCGATCCCTCCGGCCGCAGAAGAGCCGGTCATGGCGTCGATCCGGGCGCGCGAGCTGTTCAATCCGGCCTACCGCGAAATCCGCGCGCCGTTGCAATTGCAGGATGGGCGCGTGGTGCAGGCGTTCACCTATGTGGTCAATCGCGACCACGCGCAATATGGCGATTTCACCCCGGCGCAGCAGGCCGAGATGATTGCCACCGCTGCCGGAGAGCGTGGACCGAATGTGGACTACCTCTTTAATACCGCCGAGCATCTGAGCAAGCAGGGGATCGCAGATCCCATGCTCGACCGGTTGTCGGCTGAGGTGCGAACCCTCCAGCGCGAATTGACCTGAGCGGAGCTCCCCAGGACTGCTTTGGCCACACCTTTGTGTGAATTCGCGTCTGGCCCTCCCGGACAGGCTGTCGTGGGAGGGCTTTTTTCTGTTTTATTTCAAATAAATAACGAACGCATATGGCGTGCTATTTGCTTTGCCGGGGCCTCACTTCAGATAAATCGATTGGATTTCGACCGTCGGGACCGACACAGGATTGATGAATTTCATCATCAATAGGTTCGAAGTGACATGAGCAAGAAAGCACAACAGGCCAGCTTGTCTTCGGTCGGTTTCTCATTTGGAAAGCCCTATCTGGCGTTCTCTGCCAAGGCGTGGAAGATCCTCGTGATTTTCATGCTGG
The DNA here is from genome assembly GCF_001681715.1 of Tritonibacter mobilis. Lineage (GTDB taxonomy): Bacteria > Pseudomonadota > Alphaproteobacteria > Rhodobacterales > Rhodobacteraceae > Epibacterium > Epibacterium mobile. Next base: position 68,866 of record NZ_LNWY01000007.1, read on the forward strand.
GGCTGTTGGCGTGGATCGGGGCGGATCGATATTTGACCCCGGAACTGGCACCGGTGGCGGCGATCGCCGTGGTGTGTCTGGGGTTCTGGGCCAGTGCTGTGATGCCGGAGTATTGGACGGCGCTCGCGTTTTTTCTGGTTGCGATGATCACGCAGATCGCCCCGCCGGAGACGGTGTTTTCCGGGTTTGAGACATCGACGTTCTGGCTGTTGTTTGCGGGGCTTGTTTTGGGGGCTGCGATCAAATTCACCGAGCTGGACAATCAGGTGGCCCGCTTGCTGACCCGGTTGCCGTTTCAGACCTATGCGGGGACGCTTGCGGGGATTGTGGCGGGCAGTGTGGCGCTGGCGTTTCTGGTGCCGTCTTCTATCGGTCGTATCATGATCCTGTTGCCGGTGATTTCCGCGCTGGCGGCGCAGCTGGGATTTGGCACGCAGTCCAACGGGCGCACGGGGCTATTGGTGGCGGCGTGTTTTGCGACCTTTGCGCCTGCCTTCACGATCCTGCCCGCCAACGCGCCCAATATGATCCTGGTGGGGATGAGCGAAGCGCAATACGGGCTGGAGTTTTCCTATTTCGATTACCTTTTGCTGCATTTTCCAGTGCTTGGGCTGGTAAAGTCCGGGGTCATCATTGGCCTGACGTTGCTGTTTTTTCCGGACCACATGCCAGCGCGAGGCGATGTCACGCCGCAGACCCCGGAACCCGTAAGCCGGGCGCAGGCGCTGCTGATCGCCATTCTGGCCCTCTGTCTGATCCTGTGGCTGATGGATGCATGGCACGGGATTTCGCCTGCGTGGATCGGGCTTGCGGCGGCGCTGGTGTGCCTGTGGCCGAGCCTGAAGCTGACCAGCCCCAAATGTATCAATCAAGACCTCAGCTATGGAGCGCTGTTGTTTGTCGCGGGGATCATGGGGCTGGGGGCATTGATCGGCCATGCCGGTCTGGGCGAGGCCTTGGTCGCGGCTGCATCGGATTGGATCAACCTGTCGCCACAGACGCCGGTCTGGAACCTCTCGGTTTTGACGGGGATGTCGACATTGGTGGCCATGGCAACCAGCCTGCCGGGCGTGCCGGCGGTGATGACCCCGATGGCAGGCGATTTGGCGCAGGCGTCGGGCCTGACGGTCACCACTGTTTTAATGACGCAAGTGTTGGCTTTTTCAAATGTGTTCCTGCCCTTTCAAGCGCCGCCTCTGGTGGTCGCAATCCAAGCGGGCAACCTGCGGGCGGGCGCGGTGATCCGCTTCTGCCTGGCCTTGTTTGCGATCAGCTTGTGCCTGCTGGTTCCGCTGGATTTCCTCTGGTGGGCGCTGCTCGGCCAAATCTGAGTGGGCTGATTGCGCAATCGCGAGGCTTCGGATTTGCCGGGGTCTGCCCTCCGGTGTTTCGATTTGTGTGACTGCGCAACCCGTTTCACACTGAGCTGGGATTAGTGACTTTTCGAGGTGAGATTATGACCCGCGTCTTCAAGAAAATGAAAACTCTTATGGCCTGCTCCGCGCTGGCTACCATCGCCCTGAGCCCCTCTGTGCAGGCGGAATTGGCGTCGGATCTGCAAGATGGTGTCTCTGCACTTATGACGCAGTCCAAATGGACCGGGGCGCAGCGCCAGCGCTCCTTGACCATTATGCATCTGGCGATGTTCGACGCTGCGAACGCGACGCAGGGTGTCTATGCGCCTTATGCCTATGCGGGCAAGATCGACAACTCCGCCTCGCCGCAGGCCGCGGTAACCCAAGCCGCGCTTTCGGTGATGCAGGAGTTGCTGCCGGAGCGTCAGCAGGATCTGGAGGCGCTTGCGGGCTCTTACTTTACCGCGACCACGGATGCGGCAAGTCTGGAGGCCGGGCGTCGGATTGGTGCGGCGGCGGCAGCGGCTGTTTTGGCTGTCCGGGCGCAGGATGGTGCGGACTTTTCACTCGACTATACGCCCGGTGCCGCCGAGGCAGGGGTGTATCAGCCGACCTCTGATCGGGCGATGGTCGCACCAAAGATCAAAGATATGACCCCATTTGTGCTGACCTCCGCCAGCCATTTCCGGGTGCCGCCGCCGCCGTCTCTGGACAGCGCGCAGTATAAACAAGGGCTGCTGGAAGTGGTGACACGGGGGGGCAAGGACAGCCCGGCCACCGCAGAAGAGATCGAGATTGCCAAACTGCACGCGGGGTCTGGCTCTGGTGCGTGGAACCAGTTGGCGCGCAACAGCAGCCGGGCCTGCGCGCTGCCGCTTCTGGAAGAAACCCGGATGCTGGCGCTGTTGAATGTCGCCCTGAGCGATGCGCTGATTGCCGGGTTCAATGCGAAATACAGCTATGCGTTGTGGCGCCCGCAAACCGCCGTGGAGGCGTTGGGGACAACTTACAGTCACCCGGACCTGAAAGCGGGTATGGAATGGGAGTCGCGCATCCCGGCGCCGATGCATCCCGAGTACCCCTGCCAGCATTGCACAAGCGGCAGCGCCGCGCTGGAGGTGATGACCTCGGTATTTGGCAGCGCGCCCTTTCCGATCCGTTTTGAGGGCGCGGCCAATATCAGCAAGGACTACGACAGCCTGCAGCAGTTTGCCGAAGAAGAATCTGAGTCCCGTCTGATCGGCGGGGTCCATTATCGCCGGTCGAACGCGGTGGGGGATATGTTGGGCTATCAGATCGGCCATCACGTAGCGCAGACGGCCTTGCAACCGCTCAGCGGTGGCAGTGCCCCCCAACAGGCCTGTGACGGTTTCGACAGCACCATGGTGCTGCAGTAATTGGTAACGAGTACCGCGCCCGGCCAAGAGAAGGCCGGGCGTTTTTTGCAATGTGTCAGGAGCTGAAACAGCTTTTGATTTCACAAGTGACAGAGAGTGACCCCATGAACATGACCCCTGCACAGATCCTTTTTCGTGTGCTCCTGATCGGAGTTGGCGCAACTCTGGTGATGGATATCTGGGCCATCATTGCAGAGGCGCTGTTTGCGATCCCGCAAAGCAATTTTGCCATGGTGGGCCGCTGGATCGGCCATATGCCAGAGGGTGTATTTGCGCATGACAGCATCCGCGCCGCCGCCCCTGTGACAGGCGAAGCCGCACTTGGCTGGGGCGTGCATTACGCGGTGGGCGTGAGTTTTGCTGCGCTTTATGTGGCGATTGGTGGACAGCGTCAGCTGCGGCGACCTCAGTTGGTTTTTGCTCTGCTTGTTGGTTTGGGCACAATTGTGTTCCCCTTCTTTGTCATGCAGCCCGCGATGGGCGCCGGGATTATGGCGAGCAACCGTCCCGACCCGACATTTGCCCAACTCAAAAGCGTGATGACGCATCTGTCCTTTGGGGTGGGGCTTTATGTGGCGGCCTGGCTGCAAGCAAAACTACTGCCGCAAGCGCGCCTAGAGTTGCGCGATGTTACCGGATAACCCGCGCGGCCCCTGCGTGTTGCCCGCAAGAGCAAAGCCGCCATACGCATTCCGGCGTTTGGCGGCTTTGGTGTTCATGGGGTCTGAGGCAGGGTCAGTGTTGTACAGGCAGACGGCTTTGCAGGATTTCGACCACGTCTGAGGGATCAGGCAGCGAATGGTGGCCATGGATCTTTTGCATATGCGGGTCGTTGTGTTCACGCCAGACTGGTTGAAAGACCTCATAGCCATCTTCGCGAATTTGGCTGACGTTGCGCTGAACCGAGGCCTTGTCCCACATTGGCCCCCCCATCACTGGAAAGAAGAGCACCGGGAATTCTGCTGCGAGGATCACCGTGGTCAGTCGGTTCTGTGACGATCCATTGGCCACGGCGCTCAGGGTGTTTGCGGTTGTCGGCAGCACGGCGAGCAGATCGTGTTCGGCGGCGATCCGTCCCGGTTTGTCGGTGCGCCAGTTTTCCGGCCGGTCGCCATGGATCAGCCGATCGACCAGCAGCGCCAGCGTGTCCGTGTTGACGAATTTCACAGCCGTGGGCGTGAGCATCAGGCTCAGCGTGCAGTCGATATTGTCTTTGATGGCGCGCAGGTAGAACGGCAACATGGTCAGGTCGAGCGAGCCGCACGCGCCGATGAGAATGCGGGGTTTGGGGGCTGAGGTCATAAGAAATCCTTTCGAATAAATGGAAAAGAGGTGAGATCCATCAGGGGCGCGCCTGCGTGCGCTGGGGCCATTCGCTGGCAACAAGGGTCAGCAGATCAAACTGCGCCACACGGGTATCATCGTCGCTGCGCAAGACCTGACAGGCCCATTGCACCTCGGCTGCGCCGGCCTTGCTCAGAGGGCCGATGCAGCAGCAGGTGAGGGTGACATAGAGCGCGGTGTCGAAATAGACGGGTGCAAAAAACCGCAGGTCCTTAGCCCCGAGATTGGCCAGCACCGGGCCGGGTTCAGGATCAACAAAGAGGCCATTGGCCAGCGCCATGATGAACTGACCATGCGCCACGCGCCCGTCAAAGAACGGATGGCTGCGCGCGGCGGTTTCATCCATATGCGCATAGAAGAGATCGCCGGTCAGATGGCCGAACGCTTCGACGTCCTCGGCACTGACAATGCGGTCGGCGCTGCGCAAATGATCTCCGACCCGGAGGCGGGACAGGGGTTTGCGGAACGGGTGTTCACCTTCCCGCACCGGCACGCCCTCCATCCAGATCCCGGAGACTTGGGTCAGCAGGGTGGCTGGGCCGGTGATTTCACTCTCTTCGAGGTAGAATTCCAATAGCGAGAGGATGTCCTCCTCTGCCGGGGCGGGCGCCTGCGGTCCGGGGCTGGCGGTTTCGGGATTGAACACGGTGATTTGGTCCAGACAGGGCGCAAGGCTGGCGACAAATTCACCCAGAAACCCGTGCTGGCGCGACACGACCGTGAGGCTGCGCTGGCCGGGAAACTGACGCAGAACCTCCAGCACGCCATGGGTGTCGCTATAGGGCACCAGAGAGATCTGCGGCGCGGGGGCTTGGGTGTTTTCCATGGCGGCGGACAGGGAGGCCGGGCCGATGCCGATCTTTCCAAAAGCCGAGCGCAGACGTTCGGTGGCGCGCTCTTCGAGTGAGGCGGGCACCAGCACACAGGTTGCAAAAGAGGCGTTGCGGTGAACGGTGGCGACCGCCTCGAGAAACAGCTCCCACTCCTGCGCACCGGGGTCGTATTCGGGGGCCAGCAACAGGGCGGTATGGCTGGCCTGACAGGCACCGAGACGCAGGCTGCCGTCCAGCACCTTTGGGTGGGCGTGAAAGGTCGCGGTATGCGCGGGCTTGGCGCAGAGGGTGACGATATCGCCGCGTTGAAAATGCGGCAGGAGGGTCTCGGCATCGATCACCGGCACCACATGAAGCAGGCTCTCGGGGAGAGCAGCGGTACTGCGCAACAACCGGCACAGGCCGAGGGCGGAAGGCTGTGCGATGTCCGAGACGCACATGAGCACGCTGCGCCCGGACAGGATCGCAAGGCTCAGCCGTTCCATCAGATTGGGAAAGGAGGCGTCATTGGCCACCACATGCGCGGCCAGCCCGCTGCCGGGTTGTTTCAGTCGCATCCGCACCTGTCGATCGGGGCAGGGGGCGGCGGTCCCCGCGTGGGCGCAGGGGCGGGCGGGGTCGCGTAGGATCATTTTCTGGTCAGGGAGGCCGCGGCAGGCCAGTGTCACCAGCCGTTTCATACGCAACAACCCCTGCAGGAACCCGGCGTCGGCCAGAATGGGATCGTGGCGTGCCCGCTCGCTGTTAGCCAGCGCGGTCAGCCCGTCGTACATCCGGCGCAGCAGTTGCGCGCGTTTGGCAAAGCTCAGACTGTGCAGGCTTTGGCCGCTGGCCCCGCGACATTGGGCAATCTGTTGTGCGAGCGTGCTGTGGCGGCTCATGTATGGGGTTTCGTGTGCTGCACGTTCTGACAGATCCGGGCCCGCCGAGGCGCAAAAGGGCGCACCATCCGGCACGCCGGACTGAATGGCATAGGCCAGTTCTACGCCACGTTGAACGGCGGCCTTGCGCCGTGAGGTCAGGTCGGTTTCAACGTCGGCGGTATTGGCCATGTCACGCTCCACTCAAATGCACAGATGGCAGAATTGAGCGTGATCCAGCCTCGTATTTCCAATCGATTCATCGGAGGGCGTGCTTCAGCTTTTCCGAGGTCAGCGCAGCGCGGCGCGCACGCTGTAGCAGGGCGTTGTCTGTAATCAGCCTTGCTGAGAGGGTTGTTCGGAAAAATCGATGCCTCTTTTTTATGCGCCTAAATTATGCTCGGGGCATTGGAATTTGGACCTATTCGGGAAAGAGGTATTTGAACATGGCGGAGCAGAAGACCATTTGTATTGCTGGTGCTACGGGGCTGGCCGGGGCCTATGCGGTGCGTGAAGCCTTGCGCAGAGGTCACAATGTGCATGCCACAGCGCGCGATATAAACCGGGCACATCGGTTATATGAGTTTCCCGGTGCCGCGGGCAGGCTCCGGCTGTTTGAGGCCCATGCCGAAAGGCCCGAGAGCTTTGCTGCGCCCTTGGTCGGCGCGGATGCGGTCATTCTGGCCTGTTTCCCAACCCCGCGCAGCGGGCGAGACGGGCGCGCGATAGCAGAACTGGAGCCGGGGCGGGCGTGGCGCGATGTGGTCGCGCCGGCCAAGATCGCCTGCCGCGAAATCCTGCAGATTGCGGCGCGCACGGATGTTGCGGCGGCTGTTCTGTGTTCAAGTACCGCTTCCGCTGCGCCCGTACCGCCGCCGCCGGTGCTGAACGAATTGCGTGATGTGTCCTCGCTGGCCGATCAGCGCGCTGCTGGCAAATACATGCAGGCCCAGAAAACCGCGATGGAGCAGGCCGCACAGGAAGCGGCGGATCGGGGGGGCATTCGTCTGACGATTTTGCTTTCGAGCATGATGGTGGCCCCCGCTTTGTTGCCGTGGCATCTGGAGGGCCATGTGCTGAGTTTTCTTGCTGGTTTGGTGCGCGGCATTCCGGGTTGGCATCAACAGGTGCCGGATGGTGCCATGTCATTGACCAGCCCCGAGGATCTGGCGGGTTGCGCCTTGCAGGCCTGCGAGACTGCGCAGGTGGTGGGGCGCTATTTCACCCTGAGCGACAGTTGGACCTGGGCGCGGATCTATCAGGAGATCGCCCATTATGTGCCGCAAAGCGCCCTGCCGGTGACAAATGGCGCAGCGCCAAAATTGCCGACAGTTTATGACTTTTCGCGCCGGGACAGCCTTGGGGTCGCGTTCACACCGATAGACGAGATGTTGCGCCGCTTTTTTGCAAGTGTGCCGACGCCTTCGGGCGAAACTTCACCGCAGCGCGTCAGCGCGGAATGAGGCCGCGCTGACGCTGTGAACGGCTCAGGAAAACACGATGCCGCCGTCAACATTGAGCGTCTGACCGGTCACAAAGGCGGCATCATCGGAGGCAAAGAAAGCCACCGGGCCGACCACGTCCTCGGGATCGCCGATCCGCGCCATTGCGGTTTTGGCGGACCATGCGCTGCGGGTTTCGGGATCGTCCAGATTGACCCGGCCCATATCGGTGAGGATGATCCCCGGACAGACGCAGTTCACTGTGATGCCAAGCGGGCCGACCTCTTGCGCCAACACGCGGGAAAACCCCATGACGGCGGCTTTGGATGCGGAATAATGCGCCTGTTCGGGCGCACCATGTTTGCCGCCAATCGAGGCGATATTGACGATCCGCCCATACCCACGGGCTTTCATCGAAGGCAGCAGCGCTTGCGTCACCATAAAGGTGCCCTTGGCGTTGACGTCCATCACCGCATCCCAGACCTGTTCGGGCAGGCCATCAACCGGGCCTGATATCAAAATGCCCGCATTGTTGACCACGGCGTCGATCTCGCCGAGGTCTGCACGGGCCTGCGCCACCATGGCCTCGACCTGCGCCTTGTCGGAGACATCGGCATAAAGGCAAAGCGCGCGCTGGCCTGTGGCGCGGATTTGGCCGGCGACGCCTTCCAGTTCTGTCTTTTGTCGATCAATATCGTTGAGCGCGACATCATAGCCGCGTGCCGCAAGGCCCAATGCGATGGCGGCGCCGATGCCGCGGCTGGCGCCTGTCACGAGCGCGGTTCTTGCTTTGGTCATGAGAAACTCCTGTTAAGCTGCGGTATAGCCGCCATCCACCGTGAGGATGGTGCCGGTGATGTAGCTGGCGGCGGGAGAGGCGAGGAACAGGACCGGGTCGGCGATCTCTTGTGGGTCGCCCAGACGCCCCATCGGAGTGCGCTGCATCCAGACCTCAAACCAGTCCGGTTTGGAGCGACCCGCCAGCGTGAGTTCGGTGGCGGTGTAGCCGGGTGCCACCGCATTGACGCGCACCCCTTGGCTGGCCCATTCCAAAGCGGTGGATTTGACCAGCAAATTGACCCCGGCCTTGGCGGCGTTATAGGCGGCTTGTGGTTGCGGCCAGACGGCCACCTCGCCGCAGATCGACGAGGTCACAACACATGCGCCGCTGCCGCGGTGGGCCATGCCGGGTCCAAAGGCGCGCAAACTGTGAAACACGCCCGTCAAATTCACGTCGATCACCCGCCGCCAGTCGGCGGGGTCCACGGTTGCGGTCGGGGCGTTGTGAACGATGCCGGCATTGGCCACCAGCACGTCGGGGTGTTCGCGGCGCGCAAGCGCGGCGCAGGCGTCCCAGTCGGTCACATCAAGGGGCGCAAAGCGTCCGCCAAGCGCGGTGGCGAGGGCCTCGCCTGCGGTTTTATCCAGATCGGCGATCACCACCGTGGCACCGGCCTGCGTCAGCGTGCGAGAAATGGCAGCACCGATCCCCTTGGCCCCGCCGGTCACCAATGCGGTCTGGCCCTGCAGGCTGAATTGTGTGGCCAAACTCATGACAGCACCTGTTTCAGCGCCGGATAGAGTGCGCAGTAGCGTGTGTAGATCTCGTCATAGGCGCGGGTATTGTCCGCGCGCGGCTCAATCAGGCGTCCGGGGTGGACCATAACGCCGATGCCCTCATCGATGGTGTCAAAAATGCCAGCGCCGACGCCCGCAAGCACCGCCGAGCCGGTTGAGGGGGCATCGGGCGAGGCGGGCACCCGCACCGGGATGCCTGCGGTATCGGCGTGGATTTGCAACCACAGATCAGAGGCAGTAGCCCCGCCGCCAACGGTGATTTCCTCGCCCGTGTAACCCGCCTGCGCAAAGGCATCGAGAATGGCGCGGGTGCCAAAGCCGATACCTTCCATGGTGGCGCGGAAAATATGGTGCAACTCATGGCCAAGGTTCAGCCCGACCAAAGCGCCGCGCGACAGCGGATCGGTGTGCGGCGTGCGGTTGCCCTGAAAATGATCCTGCACCAACAGCCCCTCAGCCCCCGGTGGCAGGGCTGCGGCTTTGGCGTTCAGGCGTTCGAAATCCAGCGGTGCGCCGGTGAGGCGTGACAGCCAGTTGAGGATCGAGCCGGTCGAGGTTTGCCCGCCCTCGACGATCCAGCGGTCGGGGTAGACGATATCGGCATAGCTGCCCCAAACGCCCTGCGCGTGGATGGGGGTTTCGGTGACGCCGAACTGGAGATGCGAAGAGCCGGTGATCATCGCAAGCTGGCCGGGGCGGTGGACCCCGAGGCCGATCATGCCGATCAGCGCATCCGCGCCCCCCTGCACCACTTTGACCGATGCGGGCAGGCCCAGCTCGTTGGCAGCGGCGGCCGTGAGGGTGCCAACCACATCCCCCGGTGCGACGACACGATTGGGCCATTTCTCCTCAAGCTCGGGTATGCCCAGTTTTTGCAGAAGGCTGCTGGCCCATCCCCCCTCGCGGGAGCGGTAGTGCCAGCGCAGCCCGGCATTATCGAGGCTGGCGGCCCATTCGCCGGTCAGACGATAGGTGATGAAATCCTGATATTCGCAGATGCGATGGGCTTTTTCAAAAATCTCCGGCTCATTGCGTTTGAGCCAGAGCGATTTTGGGATCATCCATTCGGCAGAGACCGGCCCCTTGCCGCCGCCATTGAGCGCCAGTGCGGGATCTGCGGTGTCGAGCACGGCTTGCGCCTCGTCATGGGCGCGCACATCCATCCACATGATCGCGGGGCGCAGCGCGCGGCCATTTTCATCAAGGGCGACCACCGTGCAGCAGGTCGTCGCGTAGCAGATCGCCGTGATCTGGTCGGCGGGGACTCCAGCCGCGCGGATTGCGCCCTGTGCAGCGTTGACGAAGGTCTGCCACCAGTCCTCGGGGTTTTGCTCTACTCGTCCCGGTTTGAAATCGGTTTTGTAGGGCACGGCGCTGGTCCCGAGACAGGTGCCATCGGCATCGTAGACGCGGGCGCGCAGGCTTTCGGTGCCACCATCGGCAGTCAAAAAACAGGCCATGAAACCTCCTCATATCATGGACAGGGTTCCTTTAGAGAGTGCGGTAGGCCTCCAATGCCTTGCCCGCGTACATGACAGCGGGCCCGCCCCCCATTTCGACGGCCACCTCAAGGGCCGCAACCAGCGCCTCCTCGCTGGCCGCATGGCGTTTGGCCGCATCGACATGATAGAGGATGCAATCTTCGCAGCGGGTTGCAACAGCGATTGCAACGGCGATCAATTCGCGGTCGGCGGTGCTGAAGTGGCCTGCCGTGGTGGCGGCGGATGACACGGCGGCAAAGCCTTTCATCAGGTCGGGTGCTTGTTTGGCAAAAGCGCCCATGCGCAGTTTTGCGGCCTTCAGGGCCTCGGTCGGCGGTGTGTCAGTCATCGATGATCCCCTTGGCGATAATGGCGGCGGCGGCTTTGGGATCATCCCAATGCGGCATATGTCCGGCGCGGGCAAAGACGTGGAGCGCGATCTCTGGCGCAACATCGAGCGCATCCTGCCAGTCGAGCACCGCATCTTCGCATCCGGTTAGAATCCGCACTGGCATTTGCCGGGCCAGATCTGCGAGCGGGGCGCGCAGGTTCAGCCGCTGCTGATCGCCATGGCTCAGATCCGAGGCCAGTGCGGTCAGACGTCCACGCGCAAGATCGGCGTGGATCTGCGCCACGGTGGCTGGCGAGAAGGCGGCGGCACGCGCAGAGAGGTTGCGCAGCAGATGGGCGATGGCCCCGGCGCTTGTGGCTTCGGCCATGCCGGTGAGGAAGGCACCGTTGATCCAGAGACCGAGCCCTGCCGGCGCAATCAGCGTAAGCGAGCGCACCGCTTGGGGCGTGGCAGCGGTGGCGGCAATGGCGGTGGCTGCCCCAAGCGAATGGCCCACCAGATGCACCGGACGCGCGGGGTCGAGCTCTTGGGTCAGGGCATTGACCAGATCGTCAAAGGTCTGCGCCTCTTGCGGCGTCTTGCCATGGGCGGGCAGATCGACCGCCCGCGCGGCGATCCCGGCGCGACCAAGCATTTTACCAAGCTGTTCAAAAGTGACGCTGTCGCCCCCAAAACCGTGCACGAGCAGGGCAGGGGTGCCATTGGCTGGTCCCCAAGACATGGCCGCCAGACGACCTGTGCTGCCGGATTGGCTGCGGGTCACATCGATAAGCTCAATACGGCCACGTCGCCCGGTGCCTTGGATGTTGTTGAGATCCAGCCCGGCCCGGCGCGCGGCGCGGCGGGCCAGAGGGGTGGCGCGCAGACGCTCCCCGGCAGGGCGCGGCGCGGACGGAGAGGGGGCCGTGGGGGTGTTGGCGGTGGCGGCTGCGGGAGAGGCCACGGGCTCTGCGGCGGGGGGCATATCGCCTGCATCTTTAGGTGCGACTTCGACGCGGGCGATGGGGGTGTCGACCTTGACGGTCTCTCCCGGTGCAACAAGAGTTTCCACCAGGCGACCGGACACCAGAGCGGGAAATTCAGCCACGGTTTTGTCGGTCTCGACCTCCAGCAGGGAAGCGCCGCGGGCGTAGTCTTCGCCCAGTTTCACCATCCAGCTGATGATTTTGCCCTCTTCCATGGTTTCACCCAAGCGAGGCATCAGCAGGTCGATCACCACCTTGCCCGCCGTGGGGGGCGCTGTATCCGCATCCGTATCTGGGTCAGCATCTGTGGCGCTGACCCAATCCTCCGCGCCCGCAAGATCGATTTCGGCAATCGGCTCTCCCAGGCGCACCAGCGCGCCGGGGCTGACGAGGATCTTTACCAAGCGACCGGAGCCAAGGGCCGGGTATTCCACCGCCGTTTTGTCGGTCTCAAACTCCACCAAAGGCGCGCCGCGCTCAAACGACTGACCCTCGGTGATGCGCCATTCGGAGACCGTGCCTTCTTCCATGGTCTCGCCAAGGCGGGGCATGGTCAGGGTGACGGTGCTCATGCTGCGCTCCTTTCTGCCAGCAGTCGCGCGGCCACCTGTTGCACCGCCTGTGATGTGGGCACGGAGTTGGCCTCCAGATCGACCGAGACGGAGATCGGGATGTCCTCGCCGCACAGCCGGATCACCGGTTCTGCGAGGAAGTCGAAACATTCCTCGTGGATGCGCGCAGAGAGTTCCGCGCCAACACCGGCGGTCATGACCCCTTCGGAGACGACCATCACCCGCCCGACGCGTTCCACATGTTGGCGCACGGTATCGAAATCCAGCGGGTTGAGGCAGCGCAGATCAATGACTGTTGCCTCAAGTCCTTGTTTGGACAGCTCTTCTGCGGCCTTCAGCGCATGGTGCACCTGACGCGAGTAGGTCACGATCACCAGATCGTCGCCGGTGCGGCGCACGGCGGCCTTGCCCCATGCCGGGGGTGGGGCCGAGAGGTCGACCTCTTCTTTCAGGGTGTAGAGTGCCTTGTGTTCGATGAACACCACCGGATCGGGCTGACGCAGCGATTGGCGCAACAGGTGATAGGCGTCCGACACGGTTGCGGGCATCACGAGGCGCAGGCCGGGGGTGTGCAGCACGTAAGCCTCAAGCGATTGCGAATGCTGCGCGCCTGCGGACCGGCCCGTGCCACCTTGGGTGCGCAGGACCATCGGCACGCCGATCTGACCGCCGAACATATAGCGGATCTTTGCGGCCTGATTGCCCAGCTGGTCCATCGTCATGCCGATAAAATCGACATACATCAGCTCGGCCACGGGGCGCAGGCCGGACATGGCGGCCCCCACCGCAGCGCCGATGATGGCAGGTTCTGAAATGGGCGTGTCGATCATCCGCGCGGCGCCAAATTCCTCATAGAGTCCTTTGGTGACACCATAAGCGCCGCCGTAGCGTCCGACCTCTTCGCCGATCACCACAACGCTGTCGTCCTCGGTCATGGCATCGCGCAGCGCCTGTTTGAGCGCATCCCTATATGTCATCTGGACCATGTGCTCACTCCCTTGCAAGAATTCGGTCAATACGCGCGGCCACGGCCTCGGGTTCGGGTTCGCCGGGCGCGTAGACATCGCGGAACATCGAGTTCAGTGGCGGCTCACTGGCGGCGATGGTGAAATCAATGGTGGCATCCATCTCTGCTGCGATCTCCTGATCGAGTGCGTCGAGATGTGTGCTGTCTGCCTCGCCCATTTCGATCAGGGCGGCGCGGGCGAATTGGACCGGGTCCTTGGCGCGGCCCTGTTCCTCGTCCTCGGCGCTGCGGTAGGGGCTTTTGTCCATCCGGGCGTGGCCATAAAAACGGTAGCATTCTATGGCGAGAAATCCGGGTGTGCCGCCGCGCGCCGCATCAATCACCCGGGTGGCGGCGGCGCGCACCTCGCGCACATCCAGCCCATCCACGGTTTCGGCATTGAGACCAAAGGCCAGACCGCGTTCATGCAGGGCGCGGCCCTTGGTGGCCTGTTCGATGCGGGTGCCCATGCCGTATTGGTTGTTGATGCAGACAAAGACCACCGGCAAATCCCAGAGCGCGGCCATGTTCATGCTCTCATAGAGGATGCCCTGCTGCATCGCGCCATCGCCAAAAAACGCCACCGAAATGGCCCCTTTGCCCGCGCGTTTGGAGGCCAGACCCGCGCCGACCACGGCAGGGATGCCGCCACCCACGATGGCGTTTGCGCCCAGATGCCCGAGCCCCATATCGGCAATATGCATGGAGCCGCCTTTGCCCCGGCAATAGCCCTCTTCCTTGCCGCCGATTTCAGCCATCATACGTTTGGGATCAGCCCCACGGGCGAGAAAGATCCCGTGACCGCGGTGGTGGGTCGTGAAGGTGTCGCCCTCCTGCATCAGGGAGGCAACGCCGACAGCGGCGGCTTCTTCGCCGATCGACAGGTGGAGCATGGAGCCTGCGGACTGGCCGCGCACGAACAATTCGCCCACCCGTTCCTCGAAGGTTCTGACACGGCGCATCTGTCGATAAAGCGGGAGCAGTTCCGTGTTGGAGCGGGCAGCCCGGTCGGCCACGGCGGTTTCAATGGGTGCCGTCATAGTTGCATCCTCACAGCAAATTCAGTTTGGTCGTGCGGGAGACAATCGCCACGGCGGTCAGAATGATGATGCCTTTGACGATGTTCTGGATGTAGGTGTCCATCCCGATCAGGTTGAGGCCGTTGTTGATGACCCCGATGAAGAGCGCGCCGCAAAAGGTGCCCAGCACGGTTGCGGTGCCCGGACGGAACATGGTCATGCCGATAAATACGGTAGCCAGCCCGTCGAGCAGGTAGCGTTCGCCCACATTGGGCTGTCCCGACCCCAGACGGGAGGCCAGAAGCGCGCCAGCGATCACCGCAAAGACCGAGACAAGGACCAAGGCCGCCATCCGGTAAAAGGTGATCCGCACCCCCGAAAGCTCAGCCGCTTTCTGGTTGCCGCCGACCGCATAGACGTAGCGGCCAAAGACTGTGCGCTCCATCACGAACCACGCGATGGCCACGGCGCAGACCATAAAGAACGCAAGGTTGGGGATGCCGAACAGACGGCCCTGACCCAAGGCGAGATAGGTGCCGGGCAAGCCGCCATAGATCGCGCGTCCACCGGTCATCAGGAAGTTGACCCCAAAGAGGATGGACCCCATGGCGAGGGTTGCGATCAGCGAGGGAATACCGACCTTGGTGATCAGCACCCCATTGATGAGGCCGACGATGATCCCGGCCAGCAACCCCGCCAGAAGTGCAAGCGCCAGCGGGTAGCCCATGGTCAGCAGGAGCGGCACGAGAATGCCCGCAAGCCCCACCGTATAGCCCACCGAGAGGTCGATTTCCTTGGCCGCAAAGCCAAAGGTCAGCCCCGAGCCCACAATGGTCAGGATCGCAATCTGTTGCAGAATGTTAGAGAGGTTAAACGGCGTCAAAAAGCGGTCGACGAACAGCGAGAACCCCAAAAACATCAAGATCAGAACACCCAGCGTCGAGTAGCGCTGAACAAAATCCGACCGGACCGGTTTGGGCGCGGAGGCGGGTGTGGACGCAGATATCTGTGCAGTTTGGCTGGTCATGCTGCATCTCCGGTGATGGCTGTGATGAACTGGCCCTCGGAAAAGTCCCGGGCATGAATGTCTGCACCGGGGCGACCGTGGACAAAGGGAATGGCGCGGTGGCAGACCTGAGCGATTTCGCCCAGATCAGACGAGGCAATGAGGATCGCGGCGCCTTCTGCGGCGAGGCGGCGCATATGGGCGTAGATCTCCATTTTGGCGCCGATATCGACGCCTTCGGCTGGCTCGATGAAGATCAGAACCTTGTAGCGGGCCTCTGCGCCATAGAGCCATTTGCCGATAGAGACCTTTTGCTTGTTGCCACCAGACAGGTTGCGGATCAGCTGGCGTTGGTTTGGGGTTTTGACATTCAGGAGCTTAATCACCCGGTCCGCTTCGCGCCGCTCAAGGCTGCGGTTCAGGATGCCGCTTTTGGCGGCAAATTCGGGATGCACCATGGTGAGGTTTTCAACCACCGTGCCATCGCCCGCGAGCGCGTTTTCCATCCGGTGATCCGGGACCAAGGCCACGCCGGCGCGCTGCATGACACGCACGCCGGAGCCACGGATCGGCTGGCCATCCACAGAGAGTTCACCGCGCACGACACCCTGTCTGGCATAAAGAGACCGTGCAAAGCCAAAATGCCCGGCCCCCGTCAGGCCGATCAGGCCGACGATCTCGCCCCGGCGCAGGTGAAATGCGTCCATCTCGACGGAGCCGACGGCCCAATCCTCGACCGCGAGGATAACAGGGGCAGTGGCGGGGTCCGCAGGCGTGGAGGGGGCGGCGGTTTCGGCCTCTGGCTGTCCGGCCTCGCGGCGCAGCATAAGATCGGTCAGCACCGCTTCGCTGGCGGCGGCGCGGTCGAGCGTGCCCACATGTTTGCCGTCGCGCAGCACGGTGATCCGGTCCGACAGCTCCACCACCTCAGAGAGGAAATGCGAGATCAACACCACTCCGACGCCTTTGGTGGGCAGACGTTTGATGATGCCCCACAGCTGCTTTTTCTCGCGCGCCTCAAGCGTTGCGGTGGGCTCGTCGAGGATCAATAGACGAATGTCGCCACGCAGGGCGCGCACGATCTCGATCACCTTGCGGTCTGCCATCGGCAAGTCACCAACCGGGCGGTGCAGATCAAGATCCAACCCCGGAAACCATGTTGCCAGCAGCCGCTCGGCCTCGGAGCGCAGGGCACCCCGGCGCATGATCCCGGCGGTGTGGCGGGGTTCGACCCCGAGCATGATGTTTTCAGCGCCCGTCAGCGAGGGCACGAGGCTGCCTTCTTGGCTGACATGGGCGATGCCATGCCCAAGCGCGCTGCGCGGGCTGCTGAGCGTGACGTCGGTGCCCGCAACCGTGATCCGGCCGCGTGTGGGCTGGAGCGAGCCGCCAAGGATGTTCACAAAGGTGCTCTTGCCTGCGCCGTTTTCGCCCACGAGGCCATGCACCTCGTTGAAATGGAAGGCGACATTGACCTCGTCCAGCGCCCGCGTGCCCGGGAACTCCATAAGGATATCAGAGAGATGCACAGACATGTGCCCCTCCTTTCGGGTGATTTCAAAAAGACCGTTTGAAGGCGGACCACGCAGCCTGCTGGCACATGGTCCGCCGCCGGGGAGACAGGGGTTACATGAAGTCTTTGCAGTTTTGCTTGGTCACCAAGGGGGCGTCCATGTAGACGATATCGCTGGGGATCACGTCCTCGCGCGCCTTGCCCTCGCCGACGATGGCGGTGATCCAGTCGCCAATCTGTGCGCCCATACCCTCAAACGGCTGGCTCACGGTGGCGATCATCATGCTGTCGGGCTTGCAGACCTCGGCCACGGCCTGCGGGTGGCCGTCGATGCCGATGACTTTGACATCTGAAAGCCCTGCGGCCTTCATCACGTTGATGGTGGCCTGCGCCGGTTCGTCCCATGGCGCCCAGACCGCATCGATGTCCTCGCCAAAGCGGGCGACATAGTCCTGCATGGTTGAGGTCGTGTCCTCAAAGAAAGCAGTGTAGTCGATGTTGTGTTCGGCCAGCACCTTTACGTCGCCGTATTCCTGCAGCACTTTTTCCATCACGTCGCCGCGTTTGCGGGTGCCGTGGTGTTCGGCCATGCGGAAGAAGATCAGATTGCCCGCGCCGCCCAGTTGATCGAGCAGGTAAGGCGAGACATCTGCGGACATGGCCCAGTTGTTGGTGGTGATATCCACCTGAACGCCGTCGATATAGCCGCTGTCGACGGAAAAGACCGGCACGCCTGCCTCGACCGCGACATCAATGGCCGCTTTGGAGGCGCGCAAATCCGACATGGTGATGATGATGGCATCAACCCCGCGCGACACCGCGTCCTGAAGGTTTGAGGCGGTGGCCTCGCCAGAGCCCTGACTGTCCAGAAAACTGACGTCCCAGTCATACCCTTTGTCCGAAAGCCAGTCCTCAAAACCGGCTTTGACGCGCTGTTCGGACTGGGCGGCGGCGTTGGAATGCACCCACGCGATATTGAGCGCATCCTGCGCGGCAAGGGGGGCGGCAACGCCCACGGCGAGCGCGGTTGCGGCGACACATGTTGAGAGTTTGAAGGCGATTTTGGTCATTGGTTCCTCCCTGGAATAGATGTGATCGCGGTCCTCCTCACCGCTGGCACAGGGGGATACTGCGACTCGACATTACTTTTGTCAAGCATGAGTACATTTGTAATTCATGAAGTGGATGTACAATTGTCAGGCCGAGAGACAAAGGTTATTCTCTGGGCATGAAAGATATTGATGATGTGCAAATCATGAGCCGCGCAGCCTGGCTCTATTATGTCGGCGGCCTCAATCAGGAGGAGACGGCAAACCGGCTTGGGATGACTCGCGCGCGGGTCAACAAGTTGCTTCAACTCGCAAAAGAGGCGGGGATCGTGTCGATCTCGATCGATTCACGGGGCAATGGTCTGTTGGAGGTGGAAGAGGCGCTGCGGGCGCGGTTCAACCTAGAGCGCTGCATCTGTTCGCCGCCATTGGGGCTGACCCGTGGCAGCAGATTGCCCGGCCATCTCAAGGATTTTCCGCGCCGGGCGGTGGGATCGCTGGCGGCGGCGCTGTTGCGTGATCAACTGGCGCGGCAACCCGACTCGGTGATTGGCACGGGATGGGGGCGGACCCTCGATCAGATCACCCGCAATATGGCCGGTGTGCGGGCACCTTCGGCGCGTTTTGTCAGCCTGATGGGGTCCTTAACCGCCAATAGCGCGTTTAATCCGTTCGAAGTGGTGCAGGCGCTGGCCCGTGCCACGGGGGCGGAGGGTTACTTTCTGGCGGTGCCGTTTATTGCCAATAGCGCCGAGGATCGCGACACGCTTTTGGCGCAGACCACGGTGAGCGCGGTTCTCGATATGGCACGTCGGCCCGATCTTGCGATCATCTCGGTCGGGGAACTCACGGATGAGTCGCTGTTGCGCCAGTCCGGGATGATCTCTTCGTCGGAACTGAGCGCGCTGCGGGATGCCGGGGCGATTGGCGACACCAATGGTATCTTCTTTGGCGCCGACGGTCTGCCGGTCGATCATGACCTCAACCACCGCACCCTTGCGGTCGGGTTTGACTCGCTGCGGCAATCACATTGTGTGCTGCTGTCCGGGGGCGTTGAGAAGGCAGAAGCCACGCTTGCGCTGCTGCACAGCGGTCTGGTGAAGACCCTGATTATTGACGGCGATACCGCCTGCCTGTTGAACGAGATGTGAGATTTCCAAATTGAGCGCAAACAGGGCGGGCGGTGCCATACGCAGCCCGTGGCGTCTGACATTTGAAAAATTGACCAATTGGTAAAGTGCTGGCAGGCTGCGGGCAAAGGTCCGGTGCGACGGGGGAGAGACTGGCAGAGCCAGCCCCCAACGCAGCTGGCAACGAGAGGACAGCCACCATGAGTTTTGACCTGATTATCCAGAACGCGACTCTGCCTGATGGTCGCAGCGGGTGCGACATTGCCTGTCGGGACGGGCGCATTGCCGCGCTTGAGCCCAATATCACGGCAGAGGCCGCGCGGGTCATTGATGCGCAGGGTCTGCTGGTGTCGCCGCCCTTTGTGGATGCGCATTTCCATCTGGATGCCACCCTGTCGCTGGGACGTCCCCGGATGAATGCGTCGGGCACGTTGCTGGAAGGGATTGCGCTTTGGGGGGAGCTCAAACCGATCCAGAGCATTGATGAGATCGTCGCGCGGGCGATGCGCTATTGTGATCTGGCGGTCAGTCAGGGCCTTCTTGCCATCCGCACCCATGTGGATGTGAGCGATGAGGATCTCAAGACCGTCGAGGCGATGCTGGAGGTGCGCGAGAACGTCAAAGACTATATCGATCTGCAGCTTGTGGCCTTTCCGCAGGATGGGGTGTTTCGCGCCGAAGGGGCGGACAAGCACCTGTTGCGGGCTCTCGATATGGGGGTCGATGTAGTGGGTGGCATCCCGCATTTTGAACGCACAATGGCGGATGGCGCGCGCTCGGTTTCGTGGCTGTGCGA
Source organism: Tritonibacter mobilis (assembly GCF_001681715.1). Taxonomy (GTDB): domain Bacteria; phylum Pseudomonadota; class Alphaproteobacteria; order Rhodobacterales; family Rhodobacteraceae; genus Epibacterium; species Epibacterium mobile. Next base: position 88,564 of record NZ_LNWY01000007.1, read on the forward strand.
AGTGGCGGCAGAGCGGGGCCTGCGGGTCGATATGCATTGTGACGAATCCGATGATCCGCTGTCACGCCATGTGGAGACATTGGCCTATGAGACCCAGCGGCTTGGGTTGCAGGGGCGGGTGACGGGATCGCATCTGACCTCGATGCATTCGATGGACAATTACTTTGTGTCCAAGCTGATCGCGCTGATGGCTGAGGCCGATATGCAGGTGATCGCCAATCCGCTCATCAATATCATGTTGCAGGGCCGCCATGACAGCTATCCCAAACGCCGGGGTCAGACCCGCGTGCGCGAGCTTCGGGATGCCGGGCTGAATGTGGCCTTTGGTGCTGATTGCGTGATGGACCCTTGGTATTCGCTAGGGGCGGCGGACATGCTGGAGGTGGCCTCCATGGGGCTGCATGTGGGGCAATTGTCGTCGCGCGAGGATATGCGCTGGTGCTTTGATGCGGTAACGGAGCACCCGGCCAAGATCCTCGGGCTGGAGGGCTATGGTCTGGCGGTTGGCAATAAGGCGGATATGGTGCTGTTGCAGGCCTATGACCCGATTGAGGCGATCCGGTTGAAACCCTCGCGGCTGGCCGTTGTGCGCGGCGGCAAGGTGATCTCTGAGACACCGCCAAAGATTGCCACGCTCTCGCTAAAGGGACGTCCCGCGCAGGTGGACCCGGCAAGCTATTGTCCCGGTGAATGACCGCAAACTGTCAATTGTGAAATAATGTTGCGTGAATCATACGCAAAGAGACAGAAAATTTTTCACCTATTTGTCTCTGATGTGCATAACATTTGACCAAACGGTCAAAAAGAAGGCGAACAACGCCGATGATCGTCATTCAGCGCGGACCGGAGGAGGGTTGCGCTGGCTGGGCGATCAAACTGAGGGAATGATCACCAGAATAGACACAAGCGAAAAATGATCTGTGGAGGAGAACAATCATGAAAAAGCCAGGTCTCAATCGAAGAACAATTCTGAAAAGTGGTGCGGCCTTGGGCGCGGCCTCTTTGTTGCCAGCCCCGATGGTCATGGCGCAAGCGCCGATCAAGGTGGCGGGGGTGCATGCCTCACCCGTTGAGAATGCTTGGAATTCGCGTCTGCATGTGGCGATGCTGGAAGCGGCAGAGCGCGGCGAGATTGAATATGTCTTCTCCGAGGGGATTGCAGGGACTGATTATGCCCGTGCAATGCGGGAATTTGCCGAACAGGGCGCGCAGGTGATCGTGGGCGAGGCCTATGCGGTCGAGCGCGAGGCGCGGCAGGTTGCGGGCGACTACCCGGAGACACGGTTTGTGATGGGCTCCAGCGGCAAGCCGCAGGGCGACAATTTCGGTACCTTTGGCACATGGAACCATGAAGCCGCCTATCTGTGTGGCATGCTGGCCGGTAAAATGAGCCAGTCCGGGGTGTTTGGGGCGGTGGGCGCAATCCCGATCCCCGAGGTGAACATGCTGATTAACGGCTTTCGCCAAGGGGTGGATGCGGTGCGCCCGGATGCAAAACACCTGATCAACTTTATCGGTACGTTTTTTGACCCGCCCAAGGCGCGCGAGGCGGGGCTGGCGCAGATCGATTCTGGTGCGGATATCCTGTTTGGCGAACGCATCGGCACCGCTGACGCCGCCAAGGAGCGCGGCATCAAGGCGGTGGGCTCGCTCACGGATTATTCCGAGCGCTACCCGGAGACGGTGTTCTCCAATGCGATCTGGAACTTTGGCCCGATCCTGGGTGCGGCACTTGCGGATCGCGCGGCGGGCAAGTCCAGCGGCGAGGATTACACCCGTTTTGGCCTCATGAAAGAGGGCGGCAACGATATCTCCTTTGTGGCCTCGATGGTGCCAGAAGACGCGATTGCCCCGATGGAAGAGGTCCGCGCCGCCATCAAGGCGGGTGAGTTCGAGGTCGATATCAACTTCGACGAGCCAGCCTGAGCTTTTCAAACACATTGCCCAAGGCGCAGGGCCCCCTCTGCGCCTGACATCCTACAGCACATGTTCAGGAGGCACCGACATGTCTGAACCCGTTGTGCTGCATCTGGATTCCGTGACCAAACGGTTCGGGTCCTTTGCGGCGAATGACAATATCTCCATCACGCTGCACCGGGGCGAGGTGGTGGCGCTGCTTGGGGAAAACGGCGCGGGCAAGACGACGCTGATGAACATCCTCTTTGGGCATTACGTGCCAGACGAGGGCGAGGTCTATATCAACGGCAGCAAAATCGCGCAGGGCAAGCCCAAGGAGGCGATTGCAGCAGGTGTGGGCATGGTGCACCAGCATTTCTCGCTGGCCAAGAACCTCACGGTGCTGGAAAACGTCATGACCGGGACCGAGCCGCTGTTGGGGTGGAAATCGGACACCGCCAAGGGCCGTCAGAAGCTCAGAGCGCTGGAGCAGAAATTCGGCCTGAGCGTCGATGCGGATGCGCGGGTGGGCGATCTGTCGGTGGGCGAACAGCAGCGGGTGGAGATCCTGAAGGCGCTATATAATGACGCGCGGATTCTGATCCTTGATGAGCCGACAGGTGTTTTGACGCAACAGGAAGCGGAGGGGCTGTTTCAGACCCTGCGGGTGATGGCACAGGACGGTTTGTCGATCATCTTTATTTCGCACAAGCTCAATGAGGTGATGAAGGGGGCTGACCGTGTGGTGGTGCTGCGGGCGGGCAAGGTGATCGCGGAGCGCGCCACCTCGCAGACCAGCAAAGAAGAGCTGGCCGAACTGATGGTGGGCCGCCGGGTGGAACGCCCGGTGCGCGAGGCCAGCACGCCGGGCGCGGTGGTGGTCCGGGCGCGCGATGTTGTGGTGCAGGCCGGAGCGGTGACGCGGTTGAGCGGGATCAGTTTTGACATCCGCGCCGGAGAAACGCTCGGGATTGTGGGGGTCTCTGGCAACGGGCAGGCGGCGCTGTGTGATCTGGTGGCGGGCGTGGTACCGGCCGACAGTGGAGCATTTGAGATCGACGGGCACCCCGTCGCGCAGCTGACACCGCGCGATCTGAGCGGCATGAACGTGGGCCGCACGCCCGAGGATCGCAACACCCAAGGTGCCGTCGGAGAGCTGACCTTGTGGGAAAACGCGGTGCTGGAGCGGATCAGCGATCCGCGGTTTTCACGCCAAGGGTTTCTGAGAAAGGCCCCGGCGCGGGCCTATTGTCAGGCGTTGATTGAACGCTTTGACGTGCGCGGCGGCACCCCAAACAGCCGCATCAGCCTCCTGTCGGGGGGCAATATGCAAAAGCTCATTCTGGGGCGCAGCCTCGTGCAGCGCCCGGTGTTCCTGTTGGCGGCGCAGCCGACACGCGGGCTGGATGAGGGCGCGATTGCCGCCATTCACGAAGATATCCTTGCGGCGCGCAAGGGCGGCACGGCGGTGCTGCTGGTGTCAGAAGATCTCGACGAGGTGATCTCGCTCTCGGATCGGATCATGGCGATCCACGCCGGGCAGTTGTCGCCGGCGGTGGATGCACAGGGCGTGGATGCGCGCCAGCTTGGCCTGATGATGGCCGGGGAATGGGGAGGGATGCGCTGATGCGGATCGAACGCAGGCAAAACCAGCCAAAGGCGCTGTTGATCGTGGCTCCGATGCTGGCAGTGCTGGCGGCGCTGTCGCTGGCGGGAATTTTGATTGCACTGGCGGGCGTGCCGGTGCTGGCGGCGTATAAATCGCTTTTTGTGGGGGCCTTTGGGTCCAAGTTTGCCATCACCGAGACCCTGACACGGGCCACGCCCTTGATCGTGACCGGGCTGGCGGCGGCGGTCGCCTTTCGCGCGCGGATCTGGAATATCGGCGCGGAGGGGCAGTTTTATATGGGCGCGCTGCTGGCCACGGTATTTGGCTTTCAGAACTTTCTGGGCCTGCCGTCCTTTGCGCTGATCCCTGCGCTGTTTCTGGCGGGTGCGCTGGCCGGCATGGTGATGCTGGTGATCCCGCTGGGGCTGCGGCTGCGCTTTGGCGTTGACGAGGTGGTGACGACCCTTCTGCTGAATTTCGTGGTGCTGTTGTTTGTGTCGATGATGCTGGATGGCCCGATGAAAGACCCGCTGGCCTTTGGCTGGCCGCAATCGGTGCCGATTGTCGACGAGGGGCTCTTGCCCAAAATCATCGAGCGCACACGCCTGCATCTGGGGCTGATCATCGCGATTGCGGCGGCGGTGCTGATCTATGTCATCAATGCCTTTACCGTCTTTGGGCTGGAGGCCAAGGCCGCCGGGTTCAACCCCGCCGCCGCCAAATTTGCGGGCGTGCCGTTTCAGATGACGCTGATCAAAGTGGCCTGCCTGTCGGGCGGTCTGGCGGGGCTTGCGGGCGCCATCGAGGTGATGGGCGTCAAGGGGCAGCTCTCCAATGATCTGTCGGCGTCCTTTGGCTATACGGGCATCGTGGTGGCGATGCTGGCGAGCCTTAATCCCATTGGCGTGATCTTTGCCGCCATCTTTACCGCGATGATGTTTGTCGGCGCAGAGAGCATGAGCCGCAGCTTTGGCATCCCCAGTTTCATTGCGGATGTGGTGGTGTCGCTGTCGCTGCTGACGATGCTGGTGGCGATCTTTTTCTCCAACTACAGGATTCGCAAATGACTGATATCTTTGACATCCTGTTTACGGTTGGCCTGTGGTCCTCGGTGCTGCGGATCGCAACGCCGCTGATCTTTGGCACGCTGGGAGCCCTTCTGTGCGAGCGGGCAGGGGTGCTCAATCTCGGCATCGAGGGCATCATGACCTTTGGGGCGATGATCGGCTGGCTGGCGGTGTTTCAGGGCGCGGATCTGTGGGTCGGGCTGCTGGTGGCAGCGCTGGCGGGCGCGCTGTTTGGTTTGTTACATGCGGGGCTGACGGTGACGCTGGGGTTGTCGCAGCATGTGACGGGGCTGGGGATCACCCTCTTTGCGTCGAGCTTTAGTTACTACATCTTTCGCATCGCGATACCGGCACAGAACACGCCGCCCACGGTAGAGCCATTTCAGCCGCTCGATATTCCGGTGCTGTCGGATCTGCCCTTTGTGGGGCCTGCGCTGTTTAGTCAGACCGCGCCCACCTATCTGGCCATCGGCATTGCAATCTTCCTTGCGTATTTCCTCGCCCGTACGCCGATGGGGCTGGCGGTGCGGATCACCGGTGAAAACCCCCATGCCGCCGAAGCGCAGGGCGTCGATCCAATCCGGGTGCGCTATGGTGCGGTGATGGCGGGCAGTGCGCTGATGGCGGTGGGCGGCGCGTTTTTGACGCTCTCGGCCTTTAACAGCTTCTTTCCGACCATGATGCAGGGGCGGGGCTGGATCTGTATTGCGCTGGTGGTGTTTTCCACGTGGAAACCGGGCCGTGCCATTCTGGGCGCGCTGCTCTTTGCGCTGTTTGATGCCTATCAGCTGCGGTTGCAGAACGTGCTTGGGCAGGTGGTGCCGTATCAGATCTTCCTGATGATGCCCTATCTGTTGTCCATTCTGGCGCTGGTCATCATGTCGCGCAGTGCGCGTGTGCCGCAGGCCTTGATGCAGCCTTATCGCAAGGGAGAGCGCTAGGCGCTTGATATTGCAGTTGACGCCAGCCGCCGCACGGCGTTCTCTGTCGCCGAGACCGCACGGAGGCGGCGGTCAGCACGATAAAGCGGCAGATGATGCCAAGACCGGGCTGTCACAGACCGGAACGGAGGACCCACCCATGACCAAGTTTTTCAAAACACTCTCAGCCACGCTGGCGGCTGGTGTGATGCTCGCGGGCACCGCCCAAGCCGAGACCCGCGTGACCTATAAATCCGCCAAGAGCGGGTCGTCCTATTACCAGATGGGGGTCGAACTGGCTGAGGCGATGAAAGCGGGCACCAATGGTGATATCATCGTTACCATCGAGGAAAGCCAAGGGTCCACGCAGAACGTCATGGAAGTGCGCGCGCGCGGTGGCGATTATGTCTTCACCACGCCGCCGGTGCTGGTGTCATTGGCACAAAAGGGCAAAGGCCCGTTTGATGGCAAATCCGCGCCGCAGTTTGATGAAATCCGCGCGCTGTTCCCGATCCCGTCGCTGACCATGCATTTTGTGATGGCAGGTGAAGGCGGTGCCGCCTCGCTTGACGATCTGGAGGGGCAGACGCTCCTGTTGGGCAAAGGCTCCTTTGGTGCGACCGAGGGCGAGAAATACCTGACCCTCTTTGGTCTGGCCGACAAGGTCGAGATCGCGGATGCGGAACTGTCGAATGCGGTGGCGGCGCTGAAGAACGGCCAGATCGGGGCGTTTGTGACCGCAGGGTCCTTCCCGGCGCCGAATGTGGTTGAGGCCGCAGCCTCTACCCCGGTGCGGCTGGTGTCGCTGACGCCCGAACAGGTGGCTGAGACCAAGCGCACCAAGCTGGTGATCCCGGCGGGCACCTATGCGGGCCAGACCGAGGATGTGACCACCACCTCGCTGCCGGTGGCGGCCTTCACCACCACCAAGATGGACGAGGACACCGCCTATCAACTGACCCGCACCTATTGGGAACAGAAGGCCGAAATGGCGGATACCTCAGCGTGGTGGAACGGTGTCACCGAGGAGCTGATGGCCAATATCACCACGCCGCTGCATCCGGGTGCGGTGCGCTACTACGAGGAAGCAGGCTTCACCCTCTCTGACGCGCAAAAGTAATAGTCGACTGTCCAGCGCGCTTCGGGGTCGCTATCCCTGCAGCGCGCTGTTTCTTTTGAAGGCCCCCCGATGACACATTTACCAAAAAGCCGCCTTGCGGCTGGCTTCTGGCTGCTGCTGGCCGCAGGGCTGGTGGCCTATCACCTCGCGCTTGTGTTTGCGGGGATCGTGCCGAACCTTGTGAGCCGCCCCCTGCATATGGCGTTTATCCTGCCCTTTGCGCTGGTCTTTGGTGTCACCGCAAAGGGGCGGTTTTATTCGGGGGTTGTGCTGGCCGTGCTGGGCACGGGCGCGGCGATCTGGGTGGCGCTCAACGCGGATGCCTTGGGCGATCAATACGGCTTTCTTGAGGGGCGCGGGCAGGTGGTCATTGCGGTGATCCTCTTGGCTGTGGTGCTGGAGACCGCGCGGCGTGCGATTGGCTGGCCACTGCCGGTGGTGGCGGCGCTGGCGCTTTTATACGGGCTGTTTGGGCAGCATATTCCGGGTGAATTTGGCCATTCGGGCACCCCATTGGAGAGCTTTCTCGGCACGCTCACCATTGCCGAAGGCGGCATCTGGGGTTCGCTGACGGGTGTGTCGGTGGGCGTGGTGTCGATCTTTGTGATCTTTGGCGCGGTCCTGAACGCGGGCGAAGCGGGGCAGGGGTTTATGAATGTCGCGGGTGCGGCGGCGGGGCGGCTGAAGGGCGGTGCGGCCAAGGTCTCGGTGATTTCCTCGGCGCTCTTTGGGTCCATTTCGGGATCGGCCTCGGCCAATGTGGCCTCAACAGGGGCGATCACCATGCCCGCGATGGTGCGGCTCGGCTATCCCAAGCGACTGGCGGCGGCGGTGGAGGCGGTGGCCTCCTCGGGCGGGCAGATCATGCCACCCTTGATGGGGGCCGGGGCCTTCGTGATGGTAGAGCTGACGGGCGTGCCTTACACGGCGATCATGGCGGCGGCGGTGCTGCCGGCGCTGTTGTATTTCCTCGCGGTCTGGGTTGGTATCAATGCCTATAACCGCCGCTTTGACCTCAAGGGCGTGCCCGAAGAAGACCGCCCCAAACGACGCGATGTGATCGTGACCTCGCTGTTTTTTCTCGTCCCGTTCAGCGTGCTTTTGTGGGCAATGTTCGGGGCCGGGTTCACACCGGAGTATGCGGCGGCGCTGTCGGTGCTGGCGGGGGCGATCCTGCTGCTGTTCAACGCCGAGATGACGTTTAAGCCGGGCCAGATCCGCGACCGGGCCTTGGCGGCGCTGCTCAATGCGGCGCGGCAGGTGTCGATGATCGCAGCCATTATCTTGTGTGCATCGATCATCATCGGGGTGCTGTCGATCACCGGGCTGGGGGTCAAGATCACCTCGTTGATCATCCAAGGCTCCGGCGGGCTGCTCTGGCCGTCCTTGCTGCTGACGGCACTGGCCTGTCTGGTGCTGGGCATGGAGGTGCCGACCACGGCGGCCTATGTGATCTGCGTGTCGGTGGCGGGACCTGCGCTGACGAAACTGGGGCTGGAGCCGTTGCAGGCGCATCTCTTTGTGTTCTGGTTTGCGCTGTTGTCGACGATCACGCCGCCGGTCTGTGGCGCGGTGTTCATTGCGGCGGGCATGATTGGCGAGAGCTGGCTCAAGGTGGCGCTGACGGCGATGTCGCTGGGGGTTGGTCTCTATCTGATCCCGCTGGGGATGGTGGCGAACCCGGCGATCCTGACCTTGGCCGATGATCCGCTGGGGGCGCTGTTGGCGCTGCTGCGCATGGGCGTCGGCCTGACGCTGGTTTCTGCCGGGCTGATTGGCGCGCGCGGCGTGCTGGGCACGGTCGGGCTTTGTGCGCTGGGGCTGTTGGTCACGTTTTCGGGGCTGTGGATTTAGCGCGCACGTTTGCAGCGCTCGGAACAATAGCGCACCTCATCCCAGATCTTCGCCCATTTGCGCCGCCATGTGAACGGGCGCTGGCAATGGGCGCAGATCTTGCGGGGCAGATCGGATTTCTTGCGCATCTTCATGGGGCTAGCTCTCGAACGGCAGGCTAAGCTGGTTGGGAGCGGACCGTGCCCCCTGTTGCGTATCCTTGGTTTTGCGGCGCATTGGTTTGCGGCTGGCGTGTTTGGCAAGGAGGCCTTTGGCCTCTTGGCGGAAGCCGCCAGAGCGGCGCACCGCCCAGATCTGATCGCGGGCCGCGCGGGCGGCACTCAGGTGATCGATGATGGGGTGCGGATAGGTCTTGCCCAGCACCGCAGAGGCGTTTTCAGCCTTCCATGGCTCTTGCAGGTGGTGGTCGGGGATGGCCGCGAGTTCCGGCACCCAGCGGCGGGTAAACGCCCCGGTGGGGTCTTGGTCCTTGCCCTGTTTGACCGGATTGTAAATGCGCGGCGTGTTGATGCCGGTGGTGCCTGATTGCATTTGCACTTGACTCCAGTGGATGCCCGGCTCGTAATCGGTAAAGCGACGCGCCAGCACAAGGCCGGGCGCGCGCCAATCAAGCCAGAGATGATAGCTCGCCACCGACATCACCATGGCTCGCATCCGAAAGTTGAGCCAACCGGTGGCGTTGAGGCAGCGCATGCAGGCATCCACAAAGGGCAGGCCGGTTTCACCCTCGGCCCAGGCGTGCAGGCGGGTGCTGTCTGGGGTGGTGGGGCGCAGGCCGTCATAGGCACGGTGCATGTTTTCATGCTCGATGCGCGGCTCATCCTCGAGCTTTTGGATAAAGTGGCAGTGCCAGTGCAGCCGCCCCATAAAAGAGCGCAGCGATTGCTGCCAGTTGCGCGGCAATTCCGGGTCGCTTTGGCGCTGCCACGTGGCCTGCGTTACCTCCCGCAGCGACAGGCTGCCCCATGCCAGATGCGGCGAGAGGCGTGAACAGGCGCGCGCCCCCTGAAGCGGCGAGGACATCGCCCAGCGGTAGGGCTCTGCCCGCGTGTTGAGGAAGGAGCGCAAGCAAGACTGCGCCACCGCCCGTCCGCCCGGTTGACGGTCGGGGCAGGGGTCCTGCGCCAGATGCAATGCGCGGGCGGTCGGGATGGTGCCGAGATCCAGATCAAGCGGGGCAAGGGCGCTGGCCTCTGCAAGAGGTTCCGCCATAAAGCGGTCCCATGTTGTGGCCCAGCCATCGCGCGAGCGCAGGCGGCGATGGACACCGTTCTGGCGCAGCTCTGTCCAAGGGAGCGCATTGTCACGGCACCATGCGCCGACGCGCAGATCGCGCTGATAGGTCCAGGCGTTACCGGTTTCCTCATGCGACCAGAGGGCGGTGGCGCCATAGTGCTGGACCATATCGCGCAGCACCGAGACCGCATCGCCCACCCGCACCACCAGAGGCTGACCAAGGCGGGCAAGATCCGCGCGCAGGCTCTTGAGGGTTTCGGCGATAAACGCCCAGTGCCTGGCAGAGCTGTCCGCCAGCGCCCATAGCTCCGGTTCGACAATATAGAGCGGCAGGACCGGACCGCGCTGACTGGCTGCCGCCAGCGCGGGATGATCCGCGACCCTCAGGTCTCTTTTGAACCAGACGATATGCACGCGATGCCCCTTTGACCTCCGTCGGAGGAGATACGGCGCGGGGGCGGGGATGGATGAGTTTTCCCCCGCCCCGTTGTGCGGGCAGCGTGGTCAGGCGGGACCGATCAAACCAATCCGGCCAGCCAGAGGTAGAGCGGCAGGCCCAGCGTGATGTTGAACGGAAAGGTCACCCCCAGCGACAGCGTCAGATAGATGCCGGATTCCGCCTGTGGCAGGGCAATCTTCATCGCTGCGGGCACCGCGATATAGGAGGCAGACGCCGAGAGCACCATCAGCAGGAACAGGCTGCCGGTCTGCAGCCCAATGGCCGTGCCAAGCGCCATCGCCAAGAGCGCGCCGACAATGGGCATCATCAGACCGAAGGCAAACAGCCCGGCGCTGAGCAGATGCCGATTGCGCAGCAGGCTGCGGCCTGCGGACAGCCCCATATCCAAGAGAAACAGACACAGGATGCCGGTAAAGGGCGTCACCACAAAGGGGGCGATCATCTCCATGCCTTTGTCCTGTGTGAGCATTCCGATCACAAACGCGCCGGTCAGCAGCACCACGGAGCCATTGGCAAAGAGGTCACGCATCGGCACCGCGCCAGCCTCTTTGGTGCCGCTGAAACGATGCGCGATCCACAGTGCAGACAGAATTGCGGGCACCTCCATCGAGGCGGCGACTGCGACCATATAGCCATCAGAGGCAATCCCCGACAGATCCAGCAGGCTGGAGGCGGCGACGAAGGTGACAATGGAAATCGAACCATAATGCCCCGCAACCGCTGCCGCATTGAGCGGGTTCAGTCGCGTTATGCTGCGCAGCAGCGCATAGGCGATAAAGGGCAGCAGAAAGGACAGCACCAACCCGGCGCCGAGGGCGGCAAAGACATCGGCGCTGAGCCCGTGTTGAGCAAGGCTGTGACCGCCCTTAAACCCGATGGCAAGGAGCAGGTAGAGCGACATGAATTTGGCGGCGCCTTCGGGAATCGACAGATCGCTGCGCACTGCCGCCGCGATCAGCCCCAACACAAAGAACAGGATTGTGGGCACCATGAGGTTGCCGATCAGGCTATGGAAGATTTGCGTCATCTGAGGCTCCGAATGTTCAATTCGGCCCCTGTTGCCTGAAACGCTCGCATAGCTAAAATACAAAGAACAAGTAAGATACATATCTTGAGGCTATGAATGAGACCCACCCTGCGCCAGATGCAATATATCGTCGCGGTTCATCAGCTGGGCAGCTTTGGTCTGGCGGCAGAGGCCATGCATGTGAGCCAGCCGAGCCTGTCGAACCAGATCGCCGCAGTGGAGGCGGAGCTGAAGATCCGGCTGTTTGAACGGGGACGGGGCGGGGTGCAGACCACCGCCAAGGGGCTGGAGTTCATCACCCGCGCCCGCCGTATCCTTGCGGAGGTGGAGACCCTGCGCGGGGTGATGCAATCCGACGTGGCCTTTGGCGGGCGGTTGCGGCTTGGAGTGTTGCCCTCAATCGGGCCGTATCTTTTGCCACAGGCCATGAAGGCGCTTCACCAAGAAGAGCCGGATCTGCGGGTGATCGTGCGCGAGGAAAACACACTGAACCTCGATGAGGGCATCCGCAACGGGCGTTTTGATGCGATTATTTCAACACCGGAGGATCATCCCAACACCCACCAGCACCCGCTGTTTCTGGAGCCGCTCTGGGTTGCCGTGGCGCGCGATCACCCGTTGGCGCGCCGGGATGGCATCGGGCCGGAGCAGTTGCAGGGTCAGCGGCTTTTGACGCTGGACACCGGTCACCGGCTGGCCCGGATTGTATACGGGATTGCGGGGCTCAGCGGCGGCATCGTGTCGGATGACTACGAGGGCACCAGCCTTGATTCCATTGTCTTAATGGCCGCGACCGGCGCGGGCATCGGCATTCTGCCCGACCTTTTTGCGCGCAGACAGGCGGTGCACCGCAGCGAAGTGCATGTGATGCCGCTGCGGATGCAGGACGCCAACCGCACCATCAGCCTGCTGTTGCCGCGTGATCACGACAAAGGCCCCGAACAGCCTCTGGCCACAATCCTGCGTCGCTCTGCGCGGGAGCTGACCTTGCAGGTGATTGAGAGCTGAAGTGCGCGACATGCGCGCGCAGAGAAGGGAACTGAGCAGATTGTGATACGTTGAAACGCTGAAACTGCGCTAAGATACGCCGTATTCTAAGTTATGGAGATTGCCGATGCTGACTCGACGCCATTTTATTGCCACTTCTACGGCATTGTTTTCGGCCCCCCTGACCGCCTATCCCGCGCTTGCGGCGGGGCGGCCCAGTGCGGCACAAATGAACGCGTGGGACAAGCGGGTGACCCCAGCCGGGTATGATGCGGCCACCACAAACCCGTGGGGGTTCCATCCACGGTTTCTGCCGCAGCGGGTTAAGGCCAATGACGGTTTGGTGCCCGGCGATATCCATGTGGATGCGGTGGCGCGCTACCTCTACCACATTGAGGAAGGCGGCACTGCGATGCGCTACGGCGTGGCGATTGCGCGCGGCAATCTTTATGAACCCGGTGTCTATGCCATTCGTCGCAAGGTGAAATGGCCCAATTGGACGCCGACACCTGCGATGATCAAGCGCGATCCGGCGGCATATCAGCAATATGCCAACGGGATGCCTCCGGGGCCGAAAAATGCGCTGGGATCACGTGCCCTCTATCTGTTTGAAGGCAACCGTGACACCTATCTGCGCATTCACGGCACGCCCTATCCCAATTCAATTGGCGGTCGGGCCAGCTCTGGCTGCGTGCGGATGGTGATGGCGCATATCATCGACCTCTATCCGAATGTGACGATCGGCTCGACGGCGCATCTGTATTCGGCCGAGGACAGCGTGACCTCGGCCTGATTGGGGACGCCGCGCGGGGGTTACTCGGCGCGGCTCACACAGATCGGGTTGCCCTTTGCCGTGCGCAGGGGCAGGAGCGTGCTTTCAACCGGACCACGGTGAACATACCAATAACAGCCGTCTGCCTCTTGCAGGCGGGCGGTTGTGAGATCCTGCGCGGGTGCGGCAAGGGCCGCCACCTCTTCGGGCAGCGCGCCTACGGTACCTGCGCCATCGACACAGGCGCCCAGACCAAGCAAAATGGCCCCGATTACACTAATTCTACTCTTCACGATCTTTCCCTTCTGACTGGTCTGTCCCCCATAAAAGCCGCGTGAATGAGCGAGGGGGTCGGCTCCACATTGGCACCCTGATCGGCGCGGCGCAACATTGCTGCAGGGGGCGGGGAGATCTGTCGCAGGGTCAGTTGCTGATCGGCGAGCGCCTGTGCCACCGCTGGCGCATGGGTAATCAGCAGGATGGATATGGCCGCGCGCTGTTTGAGGTCGCTTAGGGTTTTGATGACCTCAGCGGCCGCGCATTGATCCAGCGATGAGGTGGGTTCATCGGCAATGATCACCTGAGGTTGCACCAAAAGCGCGCGCGCAAGGCAGAGCCGCTGCGCCTCGCCGCCCGACAGATCCCGTGTGAGACGCGCTAGGAAGGGGGCATCCGTCGGGAGTGATACTGCGGTCAAAGCGTTGCATATCGCGGTGAGCGTTGCGGGATCGCTGTGACGGGGGCGCAGGAGCCAGCGCAGGCGACCCTGCGAGAGGCTCAAGGCCTCGGCCAAGGTCTGAGCGACGGAAAAATGCGCGGTCAATGCGCGGTGCGGAAATTGCGAGACATAGCCGATCTGGCAGGGGCAGGGGCCGGGACAAGGACGGGGGCTGGGGCGGGCAGGGCGTGTCGCCTCGGACCAGAGGATCTGACCGGATTGGAGCGGCTCCATCCCTGCGACAAGTCTGGCGAGCGTGGATTTCCCGCAGCCGCTTGGACCCAGCACCGCCAGACATTCCCCGGCGCGCAGGCTGAAGCTCAGGTTGCGCAGTACCGGACGCGCGCCATAGCTATGAGAGAGCTGATGCACCCGCAGCACATCGGGGCCTGAGGGCGCTGCTGCCGTGCCCGGCGCAGTGTCACGTGGCTGCTGTATCATTGCGCGGCTTTTGGGATGCTGCGGCTGTTGCTGAAGGTCGCGGGGCGTACCGGTTTCAACGATGCGGCCTTGATCCAGAACGGCGATGTGATCGCAGACGGACAGCGCCAGCGCGGGGTCATGGGTGATCAGGATCTGCGCCCGTTGCGCGCGGCCATGCGCCATTGCCTTGACCGTCAGCGCCTGATTGGCCGGGTCCAGCGCGGCGGTGGGTTCATCCAGGATCAGGCATTTTGGCTTTGGCAGCAATGACAGGGCAATCAGGACGCGCTGGACCTCGCCACCACTGAGATAGGCGGGCCGGCGTTCCAACAGTTCGGGCGGCAGATTGAAGGTCGCAAAGACCTGTTCGGGGGTGATGTCGGTGATCTGGTGCAGCGCCAGCACCTCGGCCACATGCGCCCGCATGGTAAGCTGCGGGTTGAGCGCGTCGCTCAGGCTTTGAGTGATCAGCCCGATCTGGTTGCCCCGAAGGTGGCGCATTTGTCCAACAGAAGCGCTGAGCACATCCGTACCCGCCACAATCGCCTGTCCCGACCAGTGAAACCCGCGATGGCGCGCTTTGTGGCGCAGGGTGCGGCTGGGCTGGCCTTCTAACAACCGCAACAACAGGCGCGCGAGGCTGCTTTTCCCGGCACCAGACGGGCCAAGCAGCGCCAGTGTTTCGCCCGTGGCGACGCTGAGATTGATGTCTTGCAACAGGGCCGTGTCGCCCACGCTAAGGCTGAGATTGCGCAGCTCGATCATGGGTTTGCTCCTTGTCTCAGCCGCGCGTGGCGCTGTTGGCGTTGATCCAGTGTGGTCAACACCAGCAAGAACCCCGTCAGACAAAGCGCAGGCGGTAACAGCAGCCATTGCCACGCAGGCGTGTGTAGATAGCCGGTCGCGTCTTGCAACATGCTCCCCCACGTCAAAAGATCGCCAGCCGTTAGTCCCAAAAAGGCCAACCCGGCCACGCGCATCACCGCCTGCACCACATTTTGCAGATATACGCCGGTGAGCGTGGGCAAGATTGCGGGCAGAATGTGGTGGAGCAGAAGATACGGCCAGCTTGCCCCCATGTGGCGCGCAAGGCGGATGTTCTCGCGCCCTATCTCGCGCAGCAGGACAGAGCGCAAAATCCGCACATCGTCATGCCATGTCAGCACCGCCATCAGCAGGATGATCTCAGCCGCGCCCGGTTGGTGCCACGCTGCAACTAGCAGGAGCAACAGGATCGAGGGCACAATCTCTGCCATATCAGTCAGATGCAGCACCACCGCGCGGCCCTTTTTTGGAAAGACAACCGCCAGTCCGGCCATGGTGAGGCCAATCAAGAGCGCAAGCGCTGCCGTCAGCAGCGCCAGCCCAACCGTCACGGGGGTTGCGCGCAGCAGGCCCGTGAGCACGCTTTGGCCAATGTCGTTGGTGCCAAGCCAATGGCGCGCAGAGGGCGGTTGCAACGTGTCGGTGCTGGTCACATAAGCTGGGAGCAGCGCGTCCGATGCGGCGATCAACAGCGTCAGGATCACCACGGCAAACAGACCCAGCACCTGCCGTCTGTAGCGCGTTATCGTTTGAGGTATTCGGGGCGTTGGGGCACTCATATCCGCTACCCTCGGTGGGCCAATATGTCGGTCAGCGCATCAAAGATCCAGTTCAGGCTCAGCACCAGCGCCGCGAGCACCGCAATTGCGCCTTGCAGCAGGGCATAGTCGCGATCGAGCACCGCCTGATAGGTCAGCGAGCCGACACCGGGATAAGAGAAGATCACCTCGACAAAGAGGCTGGCCGTAAAGAGCGTTGCGACCGACTGACTGAGCCGGGCGCAGATGACTGGCAGCAGATTGCGCCCGTAATAGTCGCGCCGCTCGCGCCACCCAGAGATGCCACGGCTGCGGGCGTTGATCACAAAGGCCCGGCGCGACAGCCCCGCCGCCTCGCCCCGCACCACAAAGAAATAGCGCACCACCTCATGCAGCGCCAAAGCACAGGCAGGAAGAAGGGCGTGGCGGGCGATCTCTCGGGCGTGAGGCCACGGGGCCTCTGCGGGAAACAGCGGCTCTGCGCCGCCTGTTGGCAGGATCGGCCAGAGGATCGCAAAACACAAAAGCAGCGCCATTGCCGTCACAAAGGGCGGCACACTGGCCAGCAAGCTCATCGCGGTGGTGATGATCCGGTCAAGGCGCGCGCCGGGGCGGCGGCCTGCTTCGATGCCAAAGATCACGCCGACACCCAGAAAAATGGGTGTTGCCAGTGCGATCAATAGCGCGGTCCATGGCAGGGCGTCGGCCAGCAGGCGGCTGACAGGCGCGCCGTGCAGGTGTGAATACCCAAAATCGCCGCGCAGCAGCCGCATGAGGTCGCGGCCGACCTGTTCGATCAGGGTGCCTCCAAGGCCCAATTGATCCCGCAAGGCGCTGCGTTCGCTCTCCTGAAGGTCGCGCTGAACGTCGGAATCCATCAGCACATCCAACGCGTCCCCCGGCAATAACCGGGGCAGCACCGACATCAAGACCAGCAGGAACACAAAGACCGCAAGGCGTTGCAGCAAACCGCGCAGCAGGGCCGCCGCCTTGCCACGCGATATGCCAATGCCCGCTTTGGGCCGCATGGGACCATGCCCTCGCGTGCGCGCATTCATTCCTCTAGCAGCATGTACTTATGCGTTGCGACAGGAATGCCGAGGGTGAGACCGTCGTCAAAGAACCACGGTTTGCTATCCGCATCATGCGCAATGGTGCGAGACACATTCAGGAGCATAATCGCGGGCAACTCTCTGGAGTAAAGGTGCTGAAACTTCGCCAGAAGGGCCGCGCGCCTATCTGGGTCCAGTGCGCGCGCCTGTGCCTCGGCCAGCTGGCGCAACGTGCCATCACCCCGATATTGTTCGTTGTTCCAGCGGGTGCCAAACACCCGTTCCAGAATGGTGACCGGATCGCCCAGGGTGCTGCCACCTGCAAGGATCAAATCGTAATCCTCGCCCGGTTTCATCTTGCGCAGAGCACCGCGTTCCAACACGCGGATCGAGACATCGAGGCCAAATGCGTCCAACTGATCCTTGATCACCTGCGCCAATGCCTGCTCTCGTCCGCTGGTGATCAGGCGCAAGGTCACGGGGCTGCCGTTCTCAGCCCATCGCCCGGACGCCTCATCACGGCTCCAGCCTGAACGCATCAACAAGGCTGCGGCCTTGTCCGGGTCGTGGTTATACTGCAGCACGGTCTCAGCGTTGAACCAAGCGGAATTGTCCTGCAAATAGCCAAGGCTGGCGAGCGTTGCGCCCCCACGATAGGCGATGTCGATCAGCGCCTGACGGTCCAGAATGAAGGCCAGCGCCTGCCGTCGCTGCACAGATGAGAACAGCCCCGCGTGATCGAACCGCAGCTTGATCGGGTGACCTGCGGGAGACATGTCCACCTGCAAATCATGCTGCTTGGCATAGTCCACCAGACGAGTGGGCAGATCTGAAATCACGTTCACCTGACCTTTGGCGGCGGCCTCAATGGCGGCCTCGGGTTGCAGTTTGGCAATCAGGACTTCGTCGTATTTCTGCGTGCCGCCATAGTAATTTTCGACCGCAGAAAACACATAACGCCCCTTGGCGCGCTCATGGTTGCTGAGCCGATAGGGGCCAGAGCCGATCATGGCGCGCGGGTCCGAAAAGCTGCGCGGATTGTCCTGCCCGCGATAAATATGCTGTGGCAGGATCGGCAGGCCCACCAAAACGCTGGAGACAAAGCCTGCGTCAGGTGCGTTGAGCGTAATGCGCAGATCATCAGGCGACAGCGCCTCTATGGCGCTGACATTTGCCAGCGACACAAACGGGTGCGGATGCTGCGCCATATACTCAAAGGTAAAGGCCACATCGGCGCTGGTGATATCGGTTCCGTCGTGCCAGCGGGCCTGTGGATCAAGCGTGAGCTCTACGTGCAGGCCATCCTCAGACACCTGCCAGCTGCTGGCCAGTTCAGGCGCCAAGGCGCCGGATTTATCCTGCCCCACAAGGTTGTCGAACACAAAATGGGTCAGCATGTAGCCAAGCCCGCCGCGCGCTTGCAGATAGGGGGTGGCCAGACCCCAATCGGTGTTGCTGTTGGAAATCACCAGTCGTTTGGTTTCGGCAGGGTTTGCCATCGCCAGCGGGGTTTGCGTCGCCATAACCAAGCACAGGCCAAACGCGCGCAAAATGGGTCTCAATCGGTGTCCCATGAGGTCCTCCAATAAATGTCGTCAGGAAATGGGGCTAGCGATTGAGGGCTGGCTCAGAATGTGGGGGTATCCAGCCGATGGTTGCATCGGGGATATGATCAAGCTGTGGCACATAGGGTTTGATATCGATCACCGCGGTGCCGTCGATACAATCCAGTCCCTCCACCTGAAGTATGTTCTGATCATGCGCGATCCGTCGGGTCACACTCATCGCAATCGGGTTGGGGCGGTTTGGCGTGCGGCTGGCAAACACCCCGCGCTTGCTGCCGTTGCAGCCCGTGGCATCCAGATGTGGTTTACGGTTCGACAGATGCAGCCAGTAGAACACAATAAGATGCGAGGCGAGGTGAATATTGTGCAGTCCGGCGGCGTAATGTGGGAGCAATTCAATATAACTGGTGCCATCATTGCCCATCAAAGAGGCCGGACACTCCGCCAGCGTTTCAAATCCCGTGCGCAAATAGCCAATCGGGTCCAGTTGAATGCAAGGGGGGGAGGGGTTTGTCATCGGGCCACGTCCAATCAAATTTGGGAGCGGCTCAATCCTTACGGGTTCTCTCGCCTTTTCAGAAGTTGCGTCATCTGCACTCCACACATGCGCCTGACGTCATGTCTGATCGAGATCGGGTTCTGTCAGCTTGGCCTGAGCACAGATGTCACGCAGGGTCAGACGCATCCAGCGGTGCAGCGGGTCCGCATCAAAGCGTGGATGCCATAACATCGAAACCGTGATGCCGGGCACCGCAAAGGGCAATGCGCCACACACCATATCGCGGCGCAGGTTGCGGGTGTGAAGGGCTGGGACCGTCGCCACCAGATCGGTACACCGCGCCAGCGATAAGGCAGCGGCAAAGCCGCCGACCACGACCTTCGCACTGCTGCTGTGGCCCAGATCTGACAAAGCCTTGTGGATCGGGCCGCGACGCTGATTGTCCGCATCGGTATGTCGCGCCACATCAACATGTTCGCACTCTGCATATTGTGCGGTGGTCAGCGCTCTCGCTGCGAGCGGGTGGTCTGCGCGCATCGCGTAGACAAAATGATCTTTCATGAGCGCCTGGCTTTGAAAATTTGGATCGGTCTTGGCGCTGATGACTCCCGTCTCAAGATCGACATTCCCGTCCCGCAGCGGGCGATTATTGTCGGCTTCTTTTTGTACAAACCGCAACCGGACCCCCGGTGCGTCAGCGGCCAGCTGTGTAATCAGAGCGGGGCCGAAGGTTTCCACAAAACCGTCGCTGCTCCGCAGGGTAAAAATCTGCGAGACGGTTTGCAGATCGACGTCATGCATGGGGCTGAGGGCCGCCTCAATGTCCTCGACAAGCTGGGCCGTGACCTCCCGCAACTCAAGGGCACGCGGGGTCGGCACCAGTTTGCGGCCCGTGCGCACCAACAACGGATCGCCCGTGGTGTCACGTAGCCGCGCCAGTGCCCGGCTCATCGCGGACGGGCTGAGTTGTAAGCGATTGGCAGCACCCAGTACGCTGCCTTCTTTCAGCAGGGCATCAAGGGTGATGAGGAGGTTGAAATCAGGACGCGAGGGCAATGGCAAACACAAAATCAGAATTAAGATCCCGTCACGTTAGCACCCGTGGAGCGGATGGCCAACGGGGCCGGTGATGGTGCGACGGTTGGTCGTTGTGCATACGCAAAATGGATGTAATGTTGATTATGTTATAAGTGCTTATCTTGCAGCGTTCGCAGGTGCAGTCAGCGATATGCGAGCGGTAGACCTTGCTGGGACAGAGGGGGTGCGGGTGTTTCATCCTTCGGTCTGCCACGGCCTCTATGCAAGTGCCGCGTGTTGGGGCATATAGCTCCTGAACACGCCGCGTTTCATGTTGATAGCGCAGCATTGTCATCCGCGCTCAGGAGCCAGCTTGCCGTGCCCCGATCCGCTACCCAGCCCGACGCCATCACCGAGAATATGTCTTTTCTCTTGGTGGAACTCGACGGGCAGCTCTCGCGCCTCATTGCCTATTTCGAAGCCCCCCGCAGCGAGGTCGCCGCGCAGTTGATGCAGCGCGCAGGCTATTCGAGCAACCTTGCCGGGCGGGTGCGCAAAGCCTGTCTTGCCGCGATGCTGCACAAGAAGACCAACGAGGCGCGACGGCTGCGCCTGCAGGGTATCGACGCGGTCGCGCGCAACCTCGACCTGCTGTCGCGTCTCGGTCGGCGCGGGGTGGATCAGGCAGAGCGTACGCGCAAAGTGAAGCTGCTGCGCGCCGACACCTATGTGCCCCCTTTGCGGCTGGTGCGCCGCACGGTCGCCCGCGTGCAGGACGCACTCGACAATCAGGACAGCAAGCTGGCGGTGAAAATCGGCCAGACCCGCGGCGAGATCGCCACATTCCACGACCGCCTGTTTCGCACCTACACCCGCGACATGGCCGAGACAAGACACACCGAAGATCTCGCCTATGCGCTGCTCACGCTGAACGAGGTCTCGCGCATGGGCGAGGCGTTGGAGGCCATCTCAGAAGCGCTTTTGTCGATCAACATCGGCCAGACTGTGCAGTTTGAACGCTATTTCACCCTGCGCAGTGTGCTGGCGGGCGTGGCGCGCGACGACGATGAAGAGATCAGCCTGAAGCCGCTGGCCGAGACCCGCTCCGGCTCGGCGATCTCCAGTGTCGAGATGCGCGACCGTAAGGGGCGTTCGGTGGCGGCGGTGTTCAAGGACGGCGATAAGCGCAAAGTGAAAGAAGAGCGCGTTGGGGTCAAAAGCTGGAACTCGGTCTATCCCGGCCTTGCGCCAGAAATCCTGTCCTATGAAAAGAACGGCCAGTCCGCCGCGCTGCTGATCGAGCACCTCGATGGCGAGACCTTTGAGGATATCGTATTGGGCGGCAGCGATGCGGCGCTGGCAACGGCGCAGTCCGCGCTGCACAAGACCGTGCGCGACATCTGGCGCACCACACTGACGGACGAGCCGGCGCGGATGGGCGCGATGGACCAGCTGGCCAAGCGGATGAAGGATGTGACGCGGTTGCATCCCGGTCTGGTGCCCGGCGCGCAGGGGATCAACGGGACCACGGTGCCGGGTCTGGCCACGCTGATCGCACGCGCGCAGACGCGGGAGGCGGCGCTGACTGCGCCGTTCTCTGTCTATATCCACGGTGATTTCAACCTCGACAATGTGATCTTTGATCCGGTCGCGGGCAAGATCCGCTTCATCGACCTGCACCGCTCGCGCTACATGGATTACGTGCAGGATGTGTCGGTGTTCATGGTGTCGAATTACCGCCTGCAGGTGCTGGACCGCGCCACCCGCGCCCGCATCGGTGGGGTCGCCGTCGCCATGCATCAGATGGCGGAGAAATTCGCCCGGCGTCAGAAAGACGGCACGTATCACTATCGTCTCGCGCTGGGGCTGGCGCGCAGCTTTGCCAGTTCGACGCGGTTTGTCGTCGACGAAGATCACGCGCGACGGATGCTGCTCCGCGCCCGCTATATCCTAGAGACCGCGCTGGCTGTGCCCGAGGGGCGCGAAGCGCGGTTCAAACTTCCCGTGAAGGACCTCTTTCATGACTAAACGCATCGGGGTGATTGGCACGCCCGGAAAATGGTCCACCGAGACCCTGGCCGACGCCTTTGCCGAGCGTAGCGGATACCGTCAGGTGATCGACATGGGGAAGGCCATGTTGGACCTCGAAAAAGGGCAGCTGATTTGTGACGGGGTGGATCTGTGCCAGCTTGACGGGCTGGTGCTGAAGAAGGTGGCAGAGGACTACAGCCCCGATGCGCTCGACCGGCTTGAGATGCTGCGCGTGGTCGAGGCGGCTGGGGTGCGGGTCTTTTCCCCTGCCGAAAACGTCATCCGACTGATGGATCGCCTCGCCTGCACAGTCACCTTGCGCAACGCTGGCATCCCGATGCCCAAGACCGTCATCACTGAGGATGTGGACGCGGCTCGTGGCGCCTTGGGCCGCTTTGGCGCGGCGGTGTTCAAGCCGCTGTTTTCCACCAAGGCGCGGGGCATGGTGCTGCTGGACGCCGAGGCCCCCGATGCCGATGCGCAGATCGCCGCCTTCAAGGCCGCCAACCCGGTGATGTATGTTCAGCAAAAGGCTGATCTGTCGGGCGAAGACCTCGGGATGGTCTTTCTGAACGGTGAATACATCTGCACCTACGCCCGCGTCAGCCAGTCCGGCGCGTGGAACACCACGATCCATTCGGGCGGCAAATACGCGCCCTTTGACCCGTCGCCGGAGCTGATCGAGCTGGGCCGCCGGGCGCAGGCCCCCTTTGGCCTGACCTTCACCACGGTGGATATTGCGCTGACGCCTGAGGGGCCAATCGTTTTCGAGGTTTCGGCCTTTGGCGGCTATTCCGGCGCGCAAAAAGGCTGTGGCATCGACGCGGCGGCGCTGGTGGCGGCGCACGTATTGGCGGAGGTTTCGCGATGACCTTGTCGGACATTCTCGCTCATCTCGACCTGTCTGCGGCAGGCGACGCGCCCTTTGGCCTGTCTGTGGGCCATGTGTCGCTGACGGTTCACGCGCCAGAGCCGCTGCGTGCCCGGCTGATCGCCTATTTCGGCGAGACGATCACCGCGCCCGGCGGCGGCGCGCCGGTGCATCTGCTGGAGGGGCAGAGCCTTCCGCAGGAGCCCGACTGGATCGACTGGCAGCGCGAGGGTGGCAAGAGCGGGCGCAAGGATGCGGTGTGCGACCTTGGGGCTGCGCGGCTGATCCGCAAGGTGCGCAGCGGTGTGACCGTCGTGCAAGCGCCGGGTGTGGCCATTGCGCTGGGGGCGCTGGCCGATAATGAGAGCACCGTCATCAACTTCATCAACACGCAGGTACTGAATGCCTGCCTGCGCCAGGGCTGGCAACTGGCTCATGCGGCGGCGGTGACGGATGGCGCGCGCACGCTGGCGATCTCCGGCCTGTCGGGCGGCGGCAAGTCCACGTCGATTCTGCGGATGATGGATCTGCCCGGCACGCAGTTCCTGTCCAATGATCGGGTGCTGATCCAAGGCGGCCCGGCGCGCGCACTTGGCATCCCCAAGCATCCGCGTATCAATCCCGGCACGATCCTCGGTAATCCGCGCCTGCACGGCATGCTCTCTGAGGCACGCAAGGCCGAGCTGCGCGCCCTGCCACCCGCCGACCTTTGGGAACTGGAAGAAAAATACGATTTGATCGTGCCGGAGGTCTACGGGTCGGGGCGGATGCGCCTTTATGGGCCGCTGACCGATTTCTGGGTGCTGAACTGGTCGCACGACAGCGACCAGCAGACCCGCGTGACGCCCGTCACACTGGCCGACCGACCAGACCTGCTGAGCGCCATCATGAAAAGCCCCGGCCCCTTCTACCAGCACGCCTCCGGCGCGTTTGAGCCAAACGGCAACAGTCCTGATCCCGCGCCTTACATCGAGGCGCTCAACGGGGTGAGGGTGTGCGAAGTCTCCGGGCGCATCGACTTCGACGCCATCGCTGCGGCGGGCAAGGCGCTGTTTCATGCCTAAAAGCTATCATGCCTTTTTTCGCCACGGGGCCTACCACCAGTGGGCGGACGTGCCCTCGGCCCGCCAACCTTGGGCGCTGAGCGATGAAGGCATTCAGCAAGCGCGGGCGGGCGCGCGGATCCTGCATGACATGCTGGTTGAACAGGATCTGATGCTTGCGCCTGTGGCGTTTTGCTCGCACCAGTTGCGCGCATGGCAGACAGCGGATCTGCTGATCGCCGCCTTACGGGACCTCGGACACGAAATTACCGATCTGAAGGAGACGTCTGCTCTGGCCGAACGCGGGCTGGGTTCCGCCGCCAATCTGAGCGTTGCGCAGATTGAACAGGCGCTTGCGGCCGATCCGCGCCACGACGCCCCGCCCAACGGCTGGAAGTCCGACAGCGACTATTGCCTGCCGCTCGAAGGGGCCGAGAGCCTGATGATGGCCGGGGCACGCGTTGCGACCCATCTGGAACACGGTGGCCGGCCGGACCGCGTGACGATCCACGTGGGCCATGGGGCGTCTTTCCGCCACGCCTGTTACCACCTCGGGCTGCTGTCTCGCGACGACATCGCGCGGTTTTCGATGTTTCATGCCCGACCGTCACTGATCTGTCATGAGACGGATGGTACATGGCGGTATTTGGCAGGTGCGTGGAAAATCAGGGAACCAAAGTCCGAGCCGAAGGATTGACCCTGTAAGCAACATGGGGGCCCCGGCATGGACGATCTTCGAAACTTCACCACGACGGACGTCCTGCTGCCCCCGATCCTCGACACCGACGCCTGCATGGCGGATCTGCCGCGCTTGCTGGAACCTTGGGATGAGGCTGCGGCAGCCCCCGTGGTGGATTGCCTGTCGCGCGCGCGCAGTCATGGCGGCTGGCATTGGCCGGATCGTCCGGTGGTCTTTGTCTCGGACCCCCATGCGGATGCTGAGGGGTTCCTGCGTTCGCTCATCGCCGCCGGGGTGATCCATCGCAGCAAGGGGCGGATAGGGCTGACGCCGTTTGGTCGCACCGCGCATATCGTGCTGGGCGGCGATGCGCTGGACAAGGGCCCGAGCAATCTCGCGCTGCTGGACGCCATCGCCGATGTGCTGGACACCGGGGCCGATGTGACGATCCTCGCGGGCAACCACGACTTGCGGATGCGGCTGGCCATCGGGTCGGTGCGGGGGGAACGCAGCGCGCTCACCGAACATCTCTTTGTGCGCATGGGGCGCAAGATCCTGCCCGCCTTGCGCGAGGTGCTGACCCGCTTCGTCACGCCCGAGGACATTGCCGCCCTGCCCCCAGAAGCTGTGTGCAAGGCTCGTCTGATGCCGGGTGAGGATTGGTCGACGCGATTTGCAACAGCCGCGCGCCCTGAATTGCCCGCCAAGGTCATCACCAAGGAAATCCGCAAGCTCGAGGAAAAGCGCGCCAAATTTGAAACCGACCGCGCCCGCATCGGCATGACCCACCGGGAGCTGCTGGCGGCGCTGTTGAAATGCCACGATATCTTTTTGGAACCCGAAGGGCATTACGCCTGGTTCTTTGAGCGGATGCAGGCGGTCGCGCGCTCTGGCTCACTGCTGTTCGTCCACGCCGGCCTGTGTGATGACATGGCGCGCGCGCTGGTGCGCGATGGGGTCGAGGCGGTGAATGCGGCCTATGCGCGTGCCGCCGAAGGGGCGAGCTTGGGCTTTTATTTTGGACCCTTGGCGAACCTCGTGCGGACGAAGTACCGCGCCTCCGACTGCGCCCTGACCGCGGCAGGCGTCGAGGTGCTCCACCGCGCCGGGCTGCACATGGTGGTGCAGGGCCATGTGAACAACCACGCAGGCCAGCGTTTGCTGGCCAAGCGGGGCCTGCTGCATCTGGAGGCGGACATCACACTGGACCGTGCCTCTCGGGCGCTCGAAGGGCTCGATGGCATTGGGGCCGGGGCAACCTTGATCTTTCCGTCGGGGGATGTGATCGGTTTAAGCCGAGACCACCCGCGCGCCAAGCACTTCGCCCCGGAACGCATGGCGGCCCACTGACCGCATTGCAAGGATCCTCGCATGAGCACAGACAAGCGTTTTTCTCACGAATCTCTGCAAGACGCCAAGACGATCAAGACCCTGCTGTCCGCGCTGTCGAAAGGCTTTGCCAAGGGGGAAATGTCGCTGGGCGATGACGACGAAACACTGGTGCTGCAAACCGCTGACCTGATGACCCTGCGTCTGAAGGGAGAACGGGTCGACGGGCGCTGCACCGTCAGCCTTCGCGTGAGCTGGACCGACCCGGACGCGCCACAGACCGGCAAGACCGGAGCGCCACGGATCGACAGTTGATCCTGATACCTGTCCCAAGTTGGCGCAAAATCCGCTCTCGTAAATTTAAACCTGCCGGATCTTGCGAGCGGTTTGTTGATCGCTCAATGAACCGCTGATCGGCCACCTGACCCAACCCCAAAGAGAACCCCAAAGGGACAGTGCGCTCGCGGTGTCTGAGGACGGGATACGAGGGCCAAAAAACGGGATTCGGGACCTCAGAAATCAGGTTTGAGCCAGAATGCAGAAGGTCCAGATTGCGCGGGATTCTGACTGGCGGGTCAATGTTGCTTCTTTTGATGGCAACAAAATCAGGGATTTACCTGAAAAGTATACATCGAAAATTTACCATGAATCGCAGGATCTTATCGTGATCTAGGCCGAATTTCGCCGGTGCGGCACATGTCCTAATTCGCAATCTAGCGCGTCCTATTTCGCGAAATTGGACGCCCCGGATTTTACGCCGTTGTAGCGCTTTTGAGGTCGCCAGATGTTTTGGCGGCAGAAAAGAGGAACGGCCCCATGACAAGCCTGTGTCACATCGCGCTGTCCCACGACAGTGGTCGCAAAGTCCCCGTCGCAGAGCTGGGTGGCAGCCACGGGCTGACCGCCGCCTCGGCCAAGATGTATGATCGGTTTTTCGGATTACAATCGGTGCTGCGTCAAAATAGTGACCAGACGCATATGCTTAGGTCGGTGCTGCAAAAGGCCGTCGCCAGCCTGCCAGATCAGGGACGGACACCGGGGGTTTTGGTCTATTGCAAGACCCAGACCCATAACACGCAGAGCGATCAGAACTGGCTGCGGCGCTTGGCCGATGCTGCGGGTTTGGCGCAGTGGGAAGTGCATGCGCTGTCGATGACAAGCTGCGCCTCGGCGCTGGTTTGTCTGCATTTCATTCAGTCCTGCGGCACCACCGCGCCGGTGATTGTGCTGACCGGCGAGAAAGCGTTTCACCCCTCGGTGGCCCGCCTGACCGTGGGGCTCTTGGCAGAAGTGCCAGTGGCGGCGGTTTTGAACGGTGGGCCGGGATCATGGCGGGTTCGTGCAACCGACGTGCGGCACCTGCCCCGGTTTCATATCAACCCCGAGGCGATGGACCCGCAGGACCGCAGCGCCCTGCAAGAGGTCTATGCGCCAGAACTCACCCGTTTTATCGCCGGTTTCCTTGAACAACATGCCGCGGCTCTCGACCCGGAGTTGGTGTTTATTCCGCATAACCTGAACCGCCCGCTGACCGATGCCTTGATCCGGGAGTTCGGCTGGGAAGAGCAACACCATGCGGGCGATGTGACGCAGATCGGTCACGCCTATTGTTCGGACCCCTTTCTCAACCTCGACGCCTTTGTGCAATCGCGCCGGCCCGCGCAGCAGGTGCTGCTGCTGGCGGCGGGCACTGGCGTGACCTTTGCAACCTGCCTGCTGGAGCGATCCGCTGTCCCCGAAACCGTCTGATCCTGTGATCCAACCCTTTGCCGAAATACAAGGAAGCCTTTTATGAACACCACCATTTCCACAGCCATCGCCGAGGTTCTCACTGAGGTTCTGGAGCGCCCCGTTACAGATCTGCGCCCCGAGATGCGGTTCGACCGGGATTTCGATCTCGACAGCTATATGTTCGTGCAGTTCCTGCTGGGGCTAGAAGACAAGCTGCCGGGGCTGCGGTTTGATCCTGAAACCATCGGTCAGGCCGGGTTCAACACCATGGAAAATCTGGTCCAGCATGTGGAGGCAAGCCTTGCCCGCGCGGAGCAGGCGCATGCTTGATCGGGTCGCCGGATCACCTGTGGAGCAGGTGTTTGAAACCGCGCGCAAGGCGCATCCCGCGCAGGCATTGCAGGCGACCTGTTTGCTGGCCACCGGGCGGGATGGCTTTTTGGCGGGTGCCTGTCATGCGGTGCATCGCTCGGGCGCGCCGCTGGTGGCGCTGTCGAATACGCCGGTTGAGGTCGTGATCCGCGACACCGAACAGGAGCCGGGCATCGCCTGCTTTGATCTGGTGCTGTCGCAGCTGAAGCCGCGCGCGCCACAGGCGATACCGCCACAGGTGCACACATTGGTCGTGGCGCTAAGGGCGGGCTTGCTGGCGCGGACCATGGATCTGGCGTTTGTGCATCTGCAGGATCGTGAAAGCCTCGGTCAGAAGACCTTGCATCACCAGTTGGTCAAGGCGCGGTTCTCGGACACCAGCGCGTTCCTCAGCCAGTTGCGCCGGGAATTGGCCGTTGTGGGCAGCGAGGGCATCGTCGACTCGCCGGGGCGGCTGCATAACGCAATCGACACCCATCTGCTGCATTGCGCCAAACTGATGGGCGGGCACGGGCTGCGAGACGCGGCAGTGCATGGGCTGGAATATCTGTCGGTGCTGATCCGCGCGACATTGGCCAGCCAGCAGGGCACCGGAGTGTGATCCGATGATGAGCCGCTCCCACCACTCTGAGGTACAGCTGCTTGCGGCGGGATCGCTGCCGGATCGCCCCAGCGCCCGCCCGCTGCTGTTTTCCTGCGACGCCGCGGACGCCGCCCCGACTGACCCCTGCCGCCCCGCGCGGTTGGAGGCCTGGCACCGCCTGCACAGCGCGGCCACGGGGCCGACCGGGGCGGTGGCGCATTTGTTTCAAGGGGCGGGATCTGGTCCGGACCTTCATGCGCAGCGCTTGCGCGAGGACTGGCAGCGGCTCTGCGCCGAGACCGACACGCCCCTGCTGGTCTACCTGCATTGCGGGCATCAGCCCGACACCCGCAGTCCGGTGCTGCAACATCTGCTGCAGACGCTCGATCACCATGGCGCTGTGCATGCGCTGCGGGTCGAATGCCGCCGGTCTTTGCGCGACGCCATGGTGCTGGCGCGTGCCCTGACAGCCAACAGCAGCCTGTCGCTGGTGCTGCGCGATCCCACGGAACGTCTGAGCATGCGCCCGGAGCGCAGCCGCCCGCTGCGATTTGCGCTGCTGGCCACCCGAGACCGTGCCAGCGCCTTTGCGGCGCGCCACGCGCCCATGTCCGGCACTTTTGCCGCCACGCCGATCAGGAGCCTATGATGCAAACTGCCAATACCACCGCCGACGCGCTTCTTGACGGGCCCAGACCGTCGGTCTGGCATACGCTGTCGCGCATTCTGCTGCTTGCTCTGCCGTTTGCGGTGGGTGCAGCGGCGACCTCGACGCTGAATTTGGGCAAAGTGGCCCTGCTGGCGCGGGTGCCGGACACTGGCGCGCTGGCCACGCTGTCGCTGCTGCAACCGAGCTTCATCCTTGCGCTGGCCATCATGGAAGGTTTGGCGATCACCGCGCAGGTGTTCAGCGCCCGTTCACGCCACAACTGGCCCCGCCGGGGCACCCAGCGTGCGGTGTATCGTCTGTGTCGCAATGGCGTGCTGTTGTTTGCAGTGGTCGCCGCACTTGGTTACGCGGCCGCGCAGATGCTGACGGTCGAGGACGCGGAACTGCGCGTGATCCTGGATCATTTCCCCCTGTTCATGCTGTCGCTGGTGCCCTTTGTGGTCTTTGACATCTTTTACGGCGCGATGCGCGGACAGGGCAAAGTGCTGCTGGGCCTTTTGCCCTTCATGGGGCTGGTCGCCCTCGATCTGAGCACCACCTACGTGCTGGTGTCGAACTACGGCTGGGGGTTTGAGGCGGTTCTGGTCGGCAACCTTGTGGGGCCGGTGCTGATGCTGCCGGTCATTGCCTGGCTGTTGCACCGCGAAGTGCGCAGCGGCGATGACAGCCCGGAAGAGCCGTTTCGTATCCGCATGCGCCAATTGCAGATCGGGGTTGGCATCCCGGTGTTCAGCTCGATCGTGGTGGGCTTTGTCAGCGCCTCGGTGGTGTTTCCAATCCTTGCCAAAATCGGTGAGGACAGCGCCTCTGCCTTCTTTGTGGTGCTGCGCTATCGCATCGCCTTTATGATCCCGGCCATCGCCATCGGCTCGGCCATTGCGATCCTCGTCAACCAACTGGCCGAGGAAGGACAGACCGCGCAGCGGCTGCGCTATCTGGTGATCGGCGTGCCGTTTATGCTCAGCCTTTACGCGGCAGTGACGGCGTTGTTGCCCCAGTGGGGCGGCGCGCTGGATCTCTTGGTGCCCGCGCAGGCCGAAGCGCTGCGTCAGGCCACCGACGAGATGTTTGCGGCATTGCTGGTTACCTTCTTTCTGGTCTCGGGCTCCGCCATGCTGCAGGTGATCCTAGAGCAGCTTGGCCGTGGGGTTCAGGTGCTGGTGATTACCTTCCTCATTGAGGCGGGCACCTGTGCGGGGGTGGTTTGGGCGATGATGCAGGGGGCCGGAATGGGCCTGATCCTCGACATCCTGGTTGCCGCTGCCGCCCTGGGCTTTGGCCTCTTTGCGGTGCAGTTCCTGCTGCTTCTGCGCAAACTGGGGCGCGCCGATGCTGTTTGAGCTGGCCTATCCCGGCCTCTGTGCCTGGGCGCTGTTGCGCCGGGCAACGGGGCGCCCCACCCCGGCGGGACCGTTGTTTGCCTTTCGCGCCATTCGGGGGCGCATGCGGCGGCACGAGTTGAGCGGCCTGACGGCGCTCAATCCGCGCTGGGGCGCATGGCTGGCGCTGCATCGCTTTGAGCGCATGGTGCCCGGAGCCGCGCCGCAGATGCGCAGCACCTATGAGACAGGCGGCCTTGCGGAGCAGCGTTTTGGGCCCGTGGATGGGCCACGGGTGCTGCTGTTGCACGGCTGGAACGCGCGCAGCGATATGATGCTGCCGCTGGCCTTGGATCTGGCGGCACGGGGCGCGCGGGTGATCCTGCCGGATTTGCCTGGCGAAGGGCGCAACCCCGCGCGCCCCATGAGCTTTGGCGCCAAGGCCCGCATCCTGTCCGCGCAATATCGCAGCGAGAACATCACAACCGTGATCGGACATTCCGCCGGTGGCCTGATCGCGGCGCTGGCGCTGGAGGCCGGTCTGGGACGGGCGCGGCTGGTGACAATCTGCGCGCCTTTCTCGCTCGAAACGCTTTTGCGGGCCTATCTGTTTCGCATCGGCGCACCCAAAGCCCTGAACACGGCGCTTTTGTCTTATGTCGAACAACGCGATGGACGCGCGCCTGCCAAAGTCGGACCGGAGCTTTATGCCCATATGGGCGCGTGGATGCAGGTGATCCACGCCCGTCGCGACTGGCAGGTGCGGGCAAGCGAGGCCGACGCGATCCGCGCGGTCGTCCCGGCGGCGGCGTCAACGCTGCTGGATGGCTGTAACCACCATACGATCCTTGAAGATCCACGCCTGTTTGACGCGGTGGCGGGGTTTGCCTTGCCGCGCGCCGCCCGTCCCACCGTCCGCCCTGCTCCCCGGAGGTCACAAAGACCGCTGGAGCCGATTGCGGGAGGGCAGCCATGCTGAACCTTATTGACCTCTCCGTGGTATTCCCCGCGCGACAAGAGAAACTGGTCGATCTGGCCGAGGATCTGTCGCTAAGCCGCAACCAGATCCGCATGTTTGATCGCTTTTTCGGCTTTGAGACCTTTCACTGTGACCATAACGAGCCGCTGGATGCGCTCTTGTCGCGTGCCACCGACGGGCTGATGGCGCGCAACCCCCATCACCGCGCCGCCCTGAGTCACGCGGTCCACTGTCACACACTGCTGACCACCCATGTGTTTGGGCAAAGCAGCGCGCTGGCGCAAAGCCCTGCGTGCCTTGCGGGTTTTGCATCCGAAGGTGTGGAAGTGTTCAGCGCCACCATGAACCACTGCGCCACCGGTCTGAGCATGTTGGGCCTGCTGGATCACTTGCTCGATCCCGGGGATCTGGGGCTGATCCTGATTGGCGAGAAAGCCTTCCACCCCGCCATCCGGGTGATCGAAAACACCACCATCATGGGCGAAGCGGCGGCGGCCGTGCTGGTTGGACATGCCCCCGGCCCGTTCGAAGTCGTCGATACTTTCGTGCGCCACGCACCGCAGTTTTGGAAGAACACCGGCCTGCGCGGCGAGAATTATCTAGAAGGGTTCGACAGTGCCTATCTGCACCTCGCCAGCAGCACCCTGCGCGACGCGCTGGCGCATTTTGACCGCACCGCGCAGAGCCTGCGCTGGATCATGCCTCATAACGTCAATGCGCCCTCTTGGTATCAGGTGGCCGAGGACGCCGGGCTCGATAAGGCGCAACTACGCCTGTCGACCATCGGCTGTTATGGCCACTGTTTTGGCGTTGATCCTTTTCTCAACCTTTGGCGCGGGGCGCAGGACGGAGTGCTGCAGCCCGGCGATGAGGTGCTGTTGTTCAGCATTGGTCTCGGTGCGACCGCGTCCTGTGCGCTCTTGCGGGTAACGGATGTGCCGCTGCCCCTCCCCTTTCCGACAAATGGAGTTTCCGGATGACCGATATGACAGACACCATTTTTGCCAGCCTGAGTGACATCGGCCTTGGACCGCAGCGGATCGACCGGGCGCGCTCGGGTGATGCGCTGTTTGGCACTGGCGGGCTGCTGAACTCGATTGAGCTGGTTCAGTTCATCGTCGCGCTTTCAGATCGAACTGGCATGGAAAGCTTTGATTTCATGGAAAGTTTCGAAGGGGGCGCCGGGGTATTCGACAGTATCGCTTCCTTGTCTGGGTTCATCCTCGGGCGCAAACCCCAAGATGTTGCGGTGTGACGATGGCTGAGTTTGAGATCATGCCGCAGGAGGCAGCACAGCTCCATGGGCTGGCCGAGCGCGTTGGAACGCCGTTTTATGTCTATGACGCCGCCTTGGTGCGGGCGCGGTATCGCGCGCTGACCCGCAGCCTGCCGGATGCCGGGTTCTTTTATTCGCTCAAGGCCAACCCCAATCTCAGCCTTGTCGGGCTTTTGGTGGCGCAGGGCGCGGGTGCCGAGGTCAGCTCTCGGCTGGAGTTGGAAACCGCTGTGGCGGCGGGCGCTCCGGCGGAGCGTATCCTGATGGTCGGCCCCGGCAAAGCCGAAGCGGATCTGGAACGCGCGGTTTCACTGGGGATCAAGGCGATCGTGGTGGAATCCCTTACGGAGCTTGACCAGATCGACCGGATTGCCGCCAAAGCTGGACGTTGCCAGCCGATTGCGCTCCGGATCAATCCAAATTTCAAGGTGAGCGGTGCGCGCCTCAATATGAGCGGACGGCCGACCCAATTTGGCATCGATGAAACCGCCATGGAGAGCGCGCTGGCGCGTGTTGCAGCGCTTGATCATCTGCGGCTGGCGGGGCTGCATGTCTATATGGGCACCCGCATTCTGGCCCATGAAACCATCGTGGAAAACACCCGTGGCATTCTGGAGCTGGCCGCGCGGGTGGCGCAGACTCTGCCGGAACCAATGGCGTTTATCGACATCGGTGGCGGATACGGTGTGCCCTATTATGAGGATGAAACCCCGCTGGATCTCGCCGCCCTTGGCGAGGCGATGCGACCGCTGCTGCGGGGGTTCTGCGAGACCCACCCGGAAACCGCCATCGCCATTGAACTGGGCCGCTACATGGTGGCCGAGGCCGGGCGCTTTGTCACCTCGGTGCGGCAGGTCAAAGCCAGCAAGGGCGAGAATTTCGCGGTCTGTGATGGCGGCTCAAACCTGCATAGCGCGGCGGCGGGACAGGGGTTCATGCGCCGCAATTTCCCGGTGTCGCTGGTGCCACATCCCGCGCGCCAATCCTCTGCGGCTGAGGCGTCACCATGGAGCGTCACCGGCCCGCTGTGTACGCCCATGGATGTGATCGCCAAGGACGTCTCCCTTGCTACGCCTGCGCCCGGGGATCTGATCTGTATTCACCAATCCGGCGCTTATGGCGCGACGGCTTCACCGGTGAATTTTCTGGGATTTGGCGCGCCTGCTGAAATCATGATCGACGAAGGCACCGCAACGGTGGTGCGCGAACGCGCGCAGGTGCAGGCCTTTCTTGACGAGCAGATGCCGCGCCAGATCTCCATGCGCCCGGCGGTGACCGAGGCGGCCCTGCCCGCCCCCTTCGATCATCCTGCACTGGAGCGGCTGGAAGCGGTGCGCCCCCTGTTTGAAACCACGGGCGGCAAATTGGCCCAGGATCCCGACGCTTGGCGCGACCTCTGGGCCGACCCGATGGTACGGGCCCTGACCATGATTGGCGTCCCGGCGGAGTACAATGGCTTCCCGCTTGCAGAAAGCGGCCTTGGTCTGGAGCACTGCCCCCATGATCTGCACGTGGCGCTGGTGGAGCGACTGGCGCGGTTTGACGCGGGATCTATCCTGGCGCTTCAGGGGCCGTCGCTTGCGGGCGGCGCGCTGGATGCGGTGGGCTCGCCCGCACAAAAAGAGCGCTTCTTTGGCGCATATCGCAGCGGGCCACAGGGCACATTCTTTGCGGTGACCGAACCGGAAGTGGGATCGGATGCCTCGGCGGGCAGCGCGGTGCTGCGCCTGACCGACACGGGCTATGTGCTGAGCGGCAGCAAGATGCTGATTGGCAATGTCGCGCGCGCTCAGATCGGGATTGTTTTTGCTAAATTCGAGGACAGCGGTCGCCGCGCGCTGGTGCTGGTAGAGCCCGATCGGGTACGCGCGCATCTGACGATTACCCGCCTGCCCACCACGGGGATGTCGGGGGCAGATCTGTGCCGCATCGATATGCGGGATGTGCCCGTGGCGCAGGAAGATCTTGTCGCGGCACAATCGGAGCGGCCCTCGCTGCGCGATGGGTTCATGGCGATCAACGGTGTGTTTGAACGCTACCGTCCGGCGGTCGCTGCCTTGGCGCTTGGCAATGCGCGCGGTATGTTGGAGCGACTGGCCCGGCATGGGCAGGCAAACGCCTTTACCAGCGAGTTCCGCAGCCACGCCGCCCTGATTGCAGCGCTGGCAGATGTCTGCGCCGACGGGATGCGCGGTCAGGCCAAAGGGCACCGTATCAGCGAGATCAAATATCAGGCTGTGGCCTTTAGCGACGCACTTGTGGCCCGTATCCCGCGCGATGCCCCGGCGGTGATGCTGACCGACCCGTTGCTGCGCCGCAAGATGCGCGACGCCAAGGGGTTTGAGTATATGGAAGGCACGTCCAACATTCATGTGCTGAACGCCTATCGCGCCTATGTGGCAGGGGTGGCGTCATGACCCTGCGGCTCGATCCCAAAAACCTCGTTGGTGGCAGTTTTGGTGGGCTGGAAGAGCCGGTTGAGGACGCCGCAGACCAGCACGCCTATTGGGAAGATTTCAACGCGCGCTTCTTTCGCTCCAACGGTCAGGAGTATGACAGCGCCCGGCAAAGCAATGTCGCCAATTGGCTGGCCGCCCCGGATCGAGCGTCCTTTGCGGCGATGGCGGGGGCGCTGCTGGAGCAGTTGCAGCAAAACGATGCGCTGGACGATATAGATCTCGTGTTGTTGGCCCATTGGATGCCGGATCTGCATCTGGGCACCTCTGTCACAAATTTTGCGCTGCATCGGTTGGGGATTGCCGATGGGTTTGGCTTTGCCATCTCGGATCGCGGCCTGTCGGCACCCTTGTTCGCCATGGATTGCGCGGCGCGTTACCTGCGGCGGCAAGGGCGGCGGGCGCTGGTGATGACCATGGATCAAAAGCACCTGCTTTATCAGTCCGATACGGTCGCGGCGCTGCAGCCGGAAAACTCTGCCAGCCTGATGGTGCTGGAAACCGGCACCGGGCCGGGACTGCGCTACTGCGGGTATCGCCGCCACATCAACGTCGAGAGCGGCGATCTGCCTGCGGTGGTGGATGCCACCTGTCGCGACCTCGGCCTGACGCCCGAAGCCACGGTTTTGATTGCGGATAACGGGCTGGAAGGGCTTGGCGAAGGATTTGCCGGGTGGTGCCCGACCCAGCCCAGCCAGATGTGCGCCGCCCCGTTGCGCAGCCTGATGTCCCTGCCAGAGCCGGGCAACTGCCTGTTGCTGACACGTCAGGACCGCGAAGTCTGCGTTGTTAGCTTGGCCCAAGACGACGGGAGCGCATAATGCGACTGGCCAGCCTCGTCAGCCATATCCCCGCCGCGCGGCTAAGTGCAGAGGACATCATCCGTGCCGCCGGTGGCAGCCCCGTAGAGGCGCGGGTCTTTGAACGTATGTTCGGGCTCGATCATGTGGCAGCGGTACCCGAGGGAGAGACGCTCTCACAGCAGTTCGATCAGGTGCTGCAAAAACTGACCGCAAGCCACACCGGGCCGCGCCCGGATGCGCTGATCTATGTGCATGGCCAACCGTTACAATATGCGGCGGGGCAGTCTCCGGTGCAGGTGCTATGCGCCAATCAACCGGTGCTGGCCGAGATCACGCGCCGCTACGAGGTCGACCAGTACAACTGTGGTGGGCTGTTCTGGGCGCTGGATCTGGCGCGCACACTGCTGAACGCAGGGCTCGCGCATGCGGTTGCGGTGCTGGGCGGTGACAGCCATATTGGCCTGCCGCTAGGAGATCGCTACGTCCCCGGCTGCACCCTGATGGGGGATGCCTTCTGCGGTATGATCCTCGATCAGATGCCGGGCGGGCTGCAGGTGGGTGATGTGGCCATGTGTACCCACCCGCGCTTTGCCCGCGGTCGCGCTGGCACCGCGACAGAGATGGGGGATTTCTTTGCCGCGCATGGCGGGATCGTCAGCCAGTCGCTGGCCCGAATTGGATTTGACTGGCAGGGCGATTGTGCGCTGTTGCCGCATAATGTGAACCGGCTCGCATGGCAGATGTTTTGCCGCGAGACCGGCCTGCCGCAAAGCCGCCTGCGGCTGGGGCTCTTGCCGGACATCGGGCATTGCTACACCAGCGATCCGTTTTTGCTGCTGGAACAGGAGCGCCCCGCCCTGAGCGCAGGCCAGTCCTGCGCGATCCTGTCGATCGGGATGGGGGGCTATGCCGGGGCCTGCATGATCACCCAGACCGCGACCGCCTCCTCAACCGCCCAGAGTAAGCCTGCCCCGACAGCGAAGGAGCATCACCCATGTTCGCAACTCATTCTCTCCTGATCGATTTTCTCGCCAAGGCAGCAGAGACGCGCCCCGAGGCACCGGCCGTGCGCGATGCGCATCATGCGCTGAGTTATCAGGCGCTGCTCATGGCCGCCGCGCGCATCGCACGCACATTGCGCGCCTGTGGGGTGAGCCCCGGTGATCGGGTTCTGTTGTCCTGTCCAAATTCGGTGGGCTTTGTGGTTGCCTATTGGGGCATTGTGGCCTGCGGCGCCGTGGCGGTGCCGCTCAACCCGGGTACCCCGGTGGCAAAACTGGCCTTTGTCCTGAAGGATTGCGCCCCGGCCGCGGTGATCGGCGATCCCAATAGCGCAGACACATTGCGCGCCGCATTGGCACAAACAGGTCAGGCCACGCCGCTGCTGAGTGACGCGCTTGTCACCTGCATTGCGGCGGCGCAGGCGGGGGAGGTGGTCGAGACCCTGCCTGCACCACAGGTGATAGATCAGGATCTGGCGACATTGATTTACACCTCCGGGTCCACGGGCACCCCTAAGGGTGTGATGCTGTCGCATCTCAATATGACCAGCGCGGCGCGATCCGTGGCGAGCTATCTTGGCTATAGCGCAGGGGACCGGATCTTTTGCGCGGTGCCGATGACCTTTGATTACGGGCTGCATCAGATCACCATGGCCGCGCTATGTGGGGCGGAAGTCTATGCAGAGCCGGGGTTTGCGCAGCCGCTCTTTGGTCTCAAACATCTGGCCCAAAGCCGCGCGACAGTGTTTCCGGTGGTGCCGACGATGGTGCCGCTGATTGCGCCCTGGGCCGAGCGGTTCGATCTCAGTGCGGTGCGGCTGGTGTCCTCAACCGCAGCGGCGCTGCATGTGGAGTTGATCGACCAGCTGGAGGCTGCGCTGCCGCAGGCGACCGTGTTTTCCATGTATGGGCTGACCGAGTGCCACCGCTGCACCTATCTGCCGCCAGAGCAGCTCGGCAAACGGCGCAGCAGCGTCGGGCTTGCCATCCCCAACACTGAGATGTGGGTGGTGGACGCCGCCGGTGAGATGCACCGCCACAGCGCCACCGGAGAGCTGGTCATTCGGGGCAGCACGGTGATGAAAGGGTATTGGAACAACCCGGACGCCACCGCCAAACGCCTGCGCCCCGGCCCCTTCCCCGGTGAGCAGGTGCTTTATACCGGTGATACCTGCCGTCTGGACGATGCGGGGTATCTCTATTTTGTGGGGCGCAGCGACGACATTTTGAAAATCGCCGGCGAAAAAGTGGCCCCCTCAGAGGTCGAAGCCGCATTGATCGCACACCCCGAAGTGGCGGAAGTCTGCGTGCTCGGTGCATCGCACCCGGTGCATGGGCAGGTCTGCCACGCGCATGTGACGCTGACCCAAACCGGCACCACAACCAGCAGCGATCAGGACCTCATTCAGTGGTGTAAAAGCCGCCTCGACAGTCACGCGGTGCCTGCGCGCATCCTGATCCATGACCAGATGCCCCGCACCCAGAATGGCAAGCTCGACCGCGCCGCGTTGCAGGCGATTGCCGCCGCCCCCCGCCCCGCAGCCAAAGCCCCCCACAGCAAAGACCTGACAGCAGCCGAATAACGCCGCCCGTCGCTTATCAAACCCGAAAGGACAGAGTTATGACCTCGCATATCGACACCCAGATCATTGACGCCATCGTCGAGCTTCTCGACATGGACGACGGCAGCTCCATCACTCCCGACACCCGTATTGAGGACGACCTTGGTCTGGACAGTGGCCTGCTGCTGGAGCTGTTCATGGCGCTCGAAGAGCGTCTGCCTGCGCTGGAAATCGACCCTTCCGAGCTGCGCCCGGAGCAGTTCTCCACCGTCCAGAGCCTCTCGGCCCTGATCGCCTCTTTTATGAAAGAGGACGTCCCGGCATGACATCAGGGCAGCGAGATCCGCAGGCGCTATTGCGCGAAATCCATCGCGGATTTCGTGGCAATTTGGGGGATGCCTATCGCACTGCAACCGCAAGTCTGAGCTTTGATACGCTCTATCACGGCGCGCTGGCGCTGGCTGAAAGGTTGCAGACCCTGCCCAGCGGAGCTACCCCCCGGCCCGTGCTGATCTGGGGACATAAAGACCCGCGCTACATGATCGCCTATTGGGCCTGTCTGCTGGCCGGACGCCCCTTGGTGCCCACGGAGCGCGACACCCCTCCCGAGCGGCTGCGCCAGATCGTACAAGGATGTGATGCCTGCGCGGTGCTGGTGGCAGAGGGCGATCCTGCGGATTTCACCCATGTATCGGGGGCGCTGCAGGACCTAGAATTGCCCATATGGGGTGTGGACCCGTCCCTGATGCCTGCCGCAGAGGCCATCACAGCGCCACCGGTTACGTCAGAGGATGTGGCCTATATCATGTTTTCCTCGGGCACCCTTGGTCAGCCGAAGGGCATTCAGGTGAGCTATGGCAATCTGGCCGATTTTATCCTGTGGCAGCAAGCACTTCTGAAGGATGCGCCCTTTGCAGCAGTCAGCGGCAATATCCGCCACTGCTTTGATGTATCCTTGTTTGAACTCTGGAGCGCATGGCAGCGATGCTGCCCGATTACCGCGCTCAATCACGCAGATTTTGCCAATTCCACCGCTTATATTGAGCGCTTGCAGGCGGATGGCGTTGGGCTTTGGGTTTCAACGCCGTCGATCACGCGGCTGATGCTGCGCAACCGCCGCTTTAACGGCGAGCGGCTGCCTGCGCTTCGGACATTTCTGTTCTGCGGCGAGGCGCTGAGCAAGCAAGTGGTCGAGGCGCTGTTTGAACGGTTTCCCAACTGTCGGGTGATCAACACCTACGGGCCAACGGAATGCACGGTTGCGGTCACCTCGCTGGAGATCACCCGCGCCCATCTCGATGCGCCCCAGGATCTGCCGATTGGCTATGCCCGCAGCGGCACAACGCTTGTGGCCACGCCCGACCCAGGACACGGCGAGATCGAAATTCAGGGCGCGTCGGTCGGGCTTGGCTATCTGAACCTGCCTGAAAAACAGGCCGCCGCCTTTCCGCGTCCCAAGTGCTATCGCACGGGTGACAGGGGCCGCTGCACGCCCGAGGGGCTTTGGTATTTTGAGGGGCGGATCGACCGCGAAATCAAGGTGCAGGGCGTGCGCATCGACCTTGATGACATCGAGGCCCACATCCGCCGCCAGCCCGGTATCGAGGACGCGGTGGTAGAGCCTTATGTGCTGCGGGGCGAGCCGCGGGCGCTCAACGCCTATGTCTTTGGTCAGCACACCGCGACGGCATTGCAGGCGCTGGCGGAACAAATGGCCCGCGACCTGCCCCCCTATCTGGTGCCCCGCTTTTGGTACGCAGGTTTTGAGAGCGGGCTGAACCGAAATTCCAAAATCGACCGGGCATGGCTGGCAGAGGCGGCAAAAACCGCAAACCACCGCCATGTCCACAGCCATTCCGGCACTGAAACGCTAAGCTGAGAGGACGTCTCATGACCGACCCGCAGATCCCTGTATTCGATGCAAGTTCCGAATTTCACCAAAACCTCGGTCTGCTCAAAGTGGCCGAAACCGCAATGCGAAAACATGGTGATGTGGTGATGATCCGCGCCAGCGACACGCGGCAGATGCTGTTGATGGCGGGCACTGACAGCATCCGGTACTGGAAGAACCATCAGGGCCAGTTCCAGACCGAGCTGGGCGATATCGCCAGCAATGCAGGCACCACCCGTATCCTGATCGGAGACGCGCTAGAGCGGCCCGAGAATGCCGCCATCTGGGATGCCAGCCGCAGCGGGCTGGCTGAGGTCAACGCGCAGTGGGACGGCTGGGCACATCAGAGCCTGATCGATGCCACACAAGCCTTGGTGCGCAACCTTGCCCTCAACGCAGAGGCCCCGGTGGATTTGCGCCCGATCTGCTCGCTTTGGGCGGTGCGGGCGCTGTGCCCGGCGCTATTTGGTCAGGCCCTGCCCGACCCGGAGATGGTCGAAGGGCTGATGCAGATCGAGCAGTTCTATTTCGCCATGAGCACGCAGGACGCCGAAGCCACCGCGACGCCCGAAGCGCTGGCAGAATTTCAGGCGGCGCGAGGGTTTCTGGATCGGGCGGTGCGCGCCGGGCTGGCCCAGAACAGCGCCGATGCACCCAATGTCCTGGCCTCGATGAACCGCTGTCTGCCCGCCACACTGACCGAGGCAGAGCGGGTCGATTTCCTGCGCCCGACGCTGGGACGCCTGCTGTTGGAAAAGCTCAATATAGACGGGCTGGGGCTGCTTTGGACTCTCAGCCATTTGGCGCAAAACCCGGATCTTGTGGCTGAGATGGCGCAAGAGGTTGCAGGCTGCGCCGATCTTTACAACGCGCCCGATCCTGAGACGCCCCTGTGCTACTCGGTGATTCAAGAGGCACAGCGGCTTTATCCGGAACTGCCCTTTATCTACCGCATCACCAGCAAGGAAATGGAGGTGCAAGGCTACCGGGTAGAACCGCGCACCACGATCCTCTTTGCGCCGTGGCTGGTGCATCGCGATGCGCGCTATTGGGAGGCCCCCAACCGATTTGACGGACAGCGCTTTATGACACCGCCCGAGGACCGCAGCAGCTATCTGCCCTTTGGGATTGGACCACGGGTGCGCAATCGCACGCAATTCCTGCAACATCAGTTGTCAGTCGCGGTGCGTGCGGTGGTGGCGGAATATCGGATCGAACTGGCGCCGGACTGCAAGCGCGGCAATCTGCGCCCGATCCTGCGCTCCACCCTGGCGCCGCGCGGGGCCGTGCCAGTGTCCTTTCACTACCGCACGGCCAACACAGAAGCCGCCACCCTCGCACTCTGATGCGCATGCGCACAGGCAGACCCGGTTTTGCCTGTGTTTATCGCCGCTTCCGGCGGCCTCAGCCTCAACAGGGAGGATCCCATGACAGAGCGTTTCCTGCGCGATATCGCAACCCACATCTGGCAGCACCCGGATCGACCCGCGCTGGTCAGTGATGGCCACGTCACCTCCTTTGGCGCGTTGGGCGCGCAGGTGCAGGCGGTTCTGACATGGCTGCGGGCGCATCCCGCCTCGGATCTGGTGATGGTACATGGCCATAAGGAACCCAGCGTGGTTGCCGCCATGTTGGCGTGTATGTTTGACGGCCGCGGATTTGTGTTTGCGGATCGGTCAAACCCGCCGGATCGGATTGCGCGGATGCTGCGGGTGAGCGGTGCGCAATTGCTGCTGCATGCAGGGCACGCGCCCGACGTCGACGCAGCGGTTCACTCCCATCCGATCTCAGCAGGCCGGGCGCAGAGTTTGGCACAGGATGCGGTGTGCGATGTGGACCCCAAGACGCTTCTATATGTGATTTTCACATCAGGCAGCACGGGCGATCCCAAAGGCGTGCCCATCCGGCGCGACAATTTTAGCGCCTTTTTTGCGTGGTATGGAGAGATGTTGCAGGCCATCGCGGGTCAAACCCTTGCCGCATGGCAGAGCGGTCATGTCAACCATGCCAGCCTGGCCTTTGATATGGGGATGCTCGATCTGTGGCCGGTGCTCGCGCTTGGGCGGCCGGTGGTGATGCTGAACCACCGCTACAACATCATGCCGCGCAAGAACATGGATGCGCTGAGCGGTCAGCGCGATCGGGTGGCGGTGCGTTCGTGGTTCTCGACGCCCTCGCTGTTGCAGTTGATGTGCACCGACCCGACCTTTAGCGCCGAGACCCTGCCGGAATTGCGCTGTTTCTTTGTTGGCGGCGAGGCCGTGCAGCCC
Organism: Tritonibacter mobilis; assembly: GCF_001681715.1. Taxonomy (GTDB): domain Bacteria; phylum Pseudomonadota; class Alphaproteobacteria; order Rhodobacterales; family Rhodobacteraceae; genus Epibacterium; species Epibacterium mobile. The sequence continues at coordinate 131,235 of NZ_LNWY01000007.1, forward strand.
AGCCTGATCAAAGAGCTGCGCCGCCGTTTTCCAAAGGCCGAAGTGCGCCATGCCTATGGCCCCTCGGAGGGCACCTGCATGAGCCATGTGCATTGCCTTACCGAAGGCGACCTGAAACGCCATGAGGTGCTGCCACTTGGCCCGGCGCTTGCACAGAATGTCATGCGGATCATCGACAACAACGGCCATGATGTCCCGCGCGGCACTCCCGGTGAGGTTGAACTGAGCGGGCCGCAGATTGTCAGCGGTTACATCCCCGCAGATCATCCCGCCAACCGCGCGTTCTCGATGCGGGACGGGGCGCAATGTTACCGGACCGGTGATCTAGGCTATGTGGATGCGGCAGGTCATCTGTTTCTTCTGGGGCGTGCCGACCGACAGGTGAAATGGAACGGAAACCGCATTGAGCTGGACGAGATCGAACGCGCGGCGCATGGTCTTGATCTGGTTCACAATGCAGCCTGCCTGCCGGTGCGCGAAGATGGCCAGCTGCGCGATATCGTGCTGTTCGTGCAACCCGCATCCGGCGCGCATCTGACGGCCACAAGCTGCGCCCAAGCGCTGGCCACACGACTGCCTCAGACCATGATCCCACGCGACATTCGCCTGATGGAACGGCTGCCGGTCACGGTCAATGGCAAGGTCGATTCTCAAGCGCTTCTGGCGCAACTGAACGCACCGATCCCGGAGCACACATAATGCGTGACGGGGGCTATATCAGTGCAAAGTCACGTTCAATTTTACGACAAGCCCTTGATAATTATACGCCTTCATCAATTCGGACGTCCTACTTTGTGATTTAGGTCTCGCGCTGGCGCTGCAATCGCCAAGATCAACACCAAGCCCACTGTTGCGGTGTGAATCACACGTCTGACCGCGTTGAAACCCGCATAAGGCACATGCCCGCCCGAGGAGAGAGTTCCAGATGTCTGTGTCCGAAGATCTTGAAACCCGGTTGCGCTCCCTGTCCATCGACAGAGGCAGCGTTAAGGCAACTGCCCATGGCCAGCCCGCGCTCAGCACTGTCCCCAACCAGCCAAAAGCCACCCCCCCCCGCCGCATCTGGCGGCGTGTCGGGGGGCTGCTGCTGCTTGGGGTGGCAGGTGTTGTTGCGCTGACCTTGGCATTTCCTGACCGTGCGCCCTCATTTACGGCCCCCGCAATCACCAAAGCCACCCGCCTTTGGGACACCGCAAGCGGTGTGTTTGCCAGCCAAGAGCGCCCGGCAGATGGATCACAAGTGACAACACAACCTGCCGCATCTGCTGAAACAACGGTGTTGGCAGAGACTACGCCTGCTACCCCAGAGGTTGCACAGCCCATCGCCTCCACTGGTCCGCGCGTGATTGGCTCGGGCTTTGTGGTTGCTCCGACCTCGGTTGTGCTGATGTCGGATATCGGCGGTCAGGTCGAACAGGTCGACGTCAAGGTTGGCGCGCGCCTGAAGGCCGGGGACCCGGTGTTGCGACTGGAACAAAGCGATGCGGAACTGGCGGTTGGTCTGGCACATGAGGCCTTTCGCCTCGCACAAGCGCGACTGCGCAGTGCCCGCGCCGATCATGCCGCCGCTGCCGCCCCGCTGCAGCGCCTTGAAACGCTGGAAGCGCGCGGTGTTGGACGGCGGGCCGAACTGGAAGATGCCCGGCTCAATCTTGCGGTGCTGACCAACAGCATCGCCATCGCCCAAAGCCAGGTGGAAACGGCCCGTCTGACCTTACAGCGCGCCGAGCGGGATCTGGAAAAACACACTCTGCGCGCACCCTTTGATGCGGTGGTTGTCGACTTGCCCGCAGCACCGGGCATGATGGTGTCCTCTGGCACCAACGGCGGCGCCGATGAGGCAGGTCTGATGGAGCTGATGGATGTCAGCCACCTCTATGTCGATGTGGATGTCGCAGAACGCAATATCGCCGAGATCCAGATCGATCAGATGGCCGATGTGCGTCTCGATGCCTTTCCGGATCGCAGTTTTTCGGCGCAAGTCAGCGTGATCGACCCGCGTGCCTCGCGCGAGAAGGCGACCATCCGTGTCCGCCTGCGGCTGGATGCCGAGGATCTGATCGGCGTGCGTCCCAATATGTCTGCCAAAGCAACTTTTATCAACCTCACGGACCGGGCGTTGGCCCAACTCCGCCTCAACGGGAGCGAATAACCCATGACCCCTGTTTCATACGACATCGAGCTGACCGGCGTTTACAAAAGCTACCCGCTCGGTAAATCCCGCATTCCGATCTTTGAAGATCTGACCATGACCATTCCGGATGGTGATTTCCTCGCCATTATGGGGCCGTCGGGGTCGGGGAAGTCGACCATTTTGAACCTGATCGGCGGCATTGATACCGTCGATGGCGGTCATGTCAGCATCGGGGGCACCATGCTCGACAAGATGAGCACCCGCGCCCTGACGCGCTGGCGCTCCGAAGTGATCGGCTTTGTGTTTCAGTTCTACAACCTGATGCCGATGCTGAGCGCGGCGCAGAACGTGGAACTGCCCTTGTTGCTCACCGATCTCAGCGCGTCCGAGCGGCGCGAGCGGGTGCATACCATCCTCGACATTGTGGGGCTTGCAGATCGCCACGACCATTTGCCCTCGCTTCTGTCGGGCGGTCAGCAGCAGCGCGTCGGCATTGCCCGCGCCATTGCCAGCGATCCGCGCATCCTGCTCTGCGACGAGCCCACCGGTGATCTGGATCGCAAATCTGCCGATGAAATTCTCGAGCTGTTGCAGCTTTTGAACACCAAACTCGGCAAGACCATCATCATGGTCACCCATGACGAAAGCTCCACCCGCGTCGCCAAGCGTACGGTCATTCTCGACAAGGGTCGGTTTGTCTCTGAGGAGATCGCGCAATGCGCCTGAGCCCCTCTTTGCTGATCCGACAGAACCTGACGCGCAAGCTGTTGCGCAGTATCCTGTTGATCCTCTGTATTGGTGTCGCGTTCTTCATCTTTGGCGTGTTGTCCAGTTTCCGGCAGGGGTTTGAAGGGGCAAGCTCACAGACCTCCCGTCTGGTGGTGGCCTCCAAGGTGGGCGGCAATGAGACCCTGCCCCTGTCCTACCTGCCTGAAATCGAAGCCCTGAACGGGGTGTCCGATGTCACACATATCACCCGCCTGCGCGCCTTTGTGGGCAATGAACGCAATATCGTCGGCGCCAATGCGGTTGACCTTGAAAGCTACGCGCGGGTCTATGCGGATGCCTATGCCTTTGACCCCGAGATGCTACGTGCCGCGGATGCGGATCGCACGGCCATTCTGGTGGGGCGTACTTTGGCGGCACGCATGGGGTGGAGCACCGGCGACACGGTGACGCTGACAAGTTTCATGCATGCCCGCGAGGGGGGAGATCGCAACTGGCGCTTTACCATTGCAGGCGTCTTTGACGGGGCAGAGGTGACCACCGACACCAGTTTCCTGCTTGCACGGGCGGATTACTTCCACGCCGCCGTGATGCGCAATAAGAACCGGGTGGATCTGTTTGGCATCCAGCCCAAACCGGGCACCGATACCGAGGCCCTGGCCCGCGAAATCGACGCGCTATATGCCAATTCGGGCGCGCAGACCCGCACACAGTCTGAAACCGCCTTCATGTCCGCCTTTCTGGAGCAATTCGCCAATATCGCGCTCTTGGTGCGGCTGATTGTGGGCGTCGCTTTTGCCACCATCCTGATGATCGTCGCCAATACGATGATCTTTGCAATCCGCGAACGCACACTGGAAATCGGCGTGCTCAAGGTTCTGGGCTTTTCCGGCGGGCGTATCATGCGCATCGTTCTGGCAGAGACACTGGTGCTCTTTGCGCTGGGGCTATGCCTCGGACTGAGCCTAACAGCCGCGGTGATCCCGGTGCTGGCGGACGCCCTGCAAAGCGTTGTGCCCGGCCTTTATCTGACCCCGCGCGTGATCGCCACGGCGGTGGCACTGGCGGTGGGTTTTGCCCTTGCCTGCGGTGCGCTGCCGTCGATCAACGCTCTTCGCCTGCCCATTGCGGCAGCTCTCAAACACAGGTGATCCCAATGTTCGGTTTTATCCGTCAATCCCTCGCACTTTCGGGCGCAAACCTGCGCAGCTTGCCGCGTCGGGCGTGGATTTCGCTCTCGATGGTGCTGTCTGTCACATTGGTCGTGCTGGTGCTGCTTGGGTTCCTCGCCATGGCCAATGGCTTTCGCAAAACCCTCTCTTCGACCGGATCTGCCGATGTGGCGATGGTGCTGAGCCGGGGGGCCTTCAGCGAAGCCCTGAGCCGCATTGGCACACAACAAGCCCACCTCATCGAGGAAGCACCGGGCATTGCCAGAACCGCCGAGGGTGCGCCGCTCATTTCGCGCGAGCTGGTGGTGCCGGTAGATGCGGTAGCCCAGGACAGTGGCAAGAACGAAACCCTGTCGTTGCGCGGCGTGACGGCCACCGGCCTCGCCCTGCGTCCAAAGCTGGCCATCAGCGCCGGGCGAATGATGACACCCGGCACGGATGAGATCGTGGTCGGCGCGCGTCTGGCGGCGAAATACAACGATCTGAACCTTGGCGACACCATCTCATTTGGGCGTTCGCAGTGGAAGGTTGTTGGCCATTTCACCGCCGGTGGCAGCGTCTTTGAAAGCGAACTTCTGGCGGATGCCGGTCTGGTGCAGGCGCAGTTCAATCGCCCCAATCAAATCCAATCCCTCAGGGTGCGTCTGGAAGATCCGGCCGCCTTCGCGCAGTTCAGTGCCTATGTCGAGGATCTTGACCTCGGCCTTCTGGCGCAGACCGAACAGGCGTTTTACGCCGCGCAGGCCAGCGACATCAGCCGGATCATCCTGTTCCTTGGCTGGCCGCTTGCAATCGTCATGGCGATTGGCGCTGCCGTGGGGGCGATGACCACCATGTATAGTTCGGTGTCGGATCGCATGGTTGAGATCGCCACTGTGCGCGCCCTTGGCTTTAGCCGCAGTGCTGCGTTTGTTGCCACTTTGGTGGAGGCGCTGGCGCTTACCTTGATTGGCTGCGCCATTGGCGTAGCGCTGGCATGGATCGGTCTGGACGGCTGGAGTGCCTCGACCAAGAGCGGCGCCAATGCGCAGCTGGCCTTCCAACTGGCACTGTCATGGCCCCAAGCGCTGAGCGCGGTGGTGCTGGCCCTCGGGATTGGTGCGATTGGCGGCGGCCTTCCCGCCCTGCGTGCCACTCGGGTGCCGCTGCGCGCCGCGATGACCGGGCGAGCGTAACGCAATGGTCTCGCCACAATCCTCTGCCCAGCCACCGCGTTCAACGCCCCAAGGCGGCCTGCGCGCGGTGGTGATCGGGGGTGGTGTCGCAGGGCTTGCGGCCTGCAGCGCAATTGCGCCGCATGTGGCATCGATCACCCTGATCGAGCAGGAGCCAATGCCTACCGAGCCAATGATCCGACGCCACACGCCGCAGGCCCCGCATGTGCATGCGCTGCTCGACAGTGGGCGGCAGGCGTTGGAACAGTTGATGCCCGGACTTGGCGCGGCCCTGCAAAACGCTGGCAGCCTGCCGCTGCGGGTGCGCTCCCAATGGCGCAGCCACGATGGTCATGAATGGTGCGCGCCCGAGGACACAGGCCCGGTGGTGCTCAGCCAGAGCCGACCACTGCTTGAACATGTATTGCGGTGCCGGGTGCTGGCGCTGCCGCATCTGCTGGTGCAAACGGCACGGGTGCGTGGCCTGATGCTTGCCGCAGGGGACGAAACCCGCGCGCCGCGCCTTATTGGTGTGAGCCTTGATGATAGCACCGGGCAGCGCCGCCAGTTGGACGCGGACATCGTGGTCGATGCCTCCGGTCGTGCCGGAGACAGTCTTAAGTGGTTTGAAGCCGCCGGTCTGCAACTCCCGCCAGAGATGACCCGCCACCCCGATATCCGCTACACCAGCGCCTTTTTCGCCAGACCTGCACAGACCCGTGCCAACCCGCCAAGCGCGTGGCTGCGTCCCGCGCAAGCCCCCGCCACGCAGGGGCTGGTGATGGCCCCCATCGAGGGGGATCGTTGGGTGATGACGCTGATCGGGCGCTTTGGGGCCTCGATGCCCCGCAACGAAGATGGGTTTCGCCAGCGCGCGCTTGCCATTGCCGGGCCGGAGCTTGCCGACAGTCTCGCATCCGCCCGCATGCTGTCGCAACTGCGTGGTTTTGCGATCAAATCCGTGCGCTTTCGCCGCTTTGACCGCAAGGCCTCGGCCTTGCCGCTTGGGTATTTTCCCATTGGTGACACCATCGCCACCTTCAACCCGCTTTATGGCCAAGGGATGAGCGTCGCCGCCTTGCAGGCCGTGGCGTTGCAACAAGCACTCTCAGATCACACTGCGCCTGCAGTGCAGCAGACATCCTACCTGACGGCGGCCCATCGCCCCGCAGATTGGGCGTGGAAGATCGGTGGCGCGGTGGACCGTGCCTACGCACAGATGCGCCAGCATGAGGATGCGGATTGCGATCATTTTGCCGAGCGTCTGAGGCTGGCGTTCTCAGCCTCGGTTCTGCGTCCGGGATTGCGCGGTCAGATCGATCGCGTCCTGCACCTGCTGGATGCGCCAGAAAAGCTCGACGCGCTTTGCACGGAACCGGTCTAGCGCGGCCCCTGCCCCTCCTCACTCAAAAGGAACACCAAGATGAAGCTGCTCACCACCGCCCCGCCTTCCGTCCAATTTGCCCCCGGAACTTATCTGGAGGCCGTCGGCACCCTCGCGCAGTGGAACGAGGCGGCCGGCGTCGAGGGCATGCTGATCTATACCGACAACAGCCTGATGGATCCGTGGACCGTGGCACAGGCGGTGATGGAGCGCACACGGCGTTTCAAACCGCTGGTGGCGGTGCAGCCGCTTTATATGTCTCCCCTGGCCGCCGCGCGAAAGGTGTCCTCCCTCGCCTTTCTTTACGGTCGTAAAATGGCGCTCAACATGGTGGCCGGGGGCTTTGTGAAAGACCTAGAGCAACTGGGCGACGCCACAGAGCATGACGCAAGATATGATCGGCTGGTGGAATACACCCAGATCATGCAGGCCCTGCTGCGCGGAGAGACGGTCACATTCAGCGGTACTTATTATCAGGTGGCCAACCTGCGGCTGTCGCCCGCCCTGCCGCCGGAACTGATGCCGGATCTGTTTTTGTCGGGGGCATCGGATGCCTGCGCGGCGGCGGCGGCAACACTGGAAGCCACGCGCCTCAGCTATACCAAACCACCGCAGGATCTGGAACCACTAGCGCCCCTGCCCGGCGCGGGACAGATTGGCCTGAGGTTCGGCGTGATTGCCCGCGAAACCGCCGATGAGGCATGGCGCGAGGCGCGCAGCCGCTTTCCCGAGGATCGGCGCGGTCAACTCGCGCATAAAATGGCGCGCGGCGCGACCGATAGCATCTGGCATCAGGAAATCTCGCAAAAAGCCGAGGATCTGCACGAGGCCCGTGATGGCGCGTACTGGTTGTTTCCGCTGCGCAATTACAAAACCTTCTGCCCCTATCTGGTGGGCAGCTACGGCGAGGTGGCCGCCTATGTCGGGCGGTACCGCGCATTGGGATACACCGCGCTGATCCTCGATGTCCCCAGCAGCGAAGAGGAATTGCAGCACAGCCTGCGCGCGGTGAAACTGGGCGGGGCCGAAGTTTTGCACCCTGCCTCTCTCACGCACTCCTGACGGCGAGGCTTAAGATGTTTGCGCGTACCCTCTTTGATCCTGAACACGACGCTTGGCGCGCGGAGGTGGCAGCCTTTCTGAGCGCCGAAATCACCCCGCATCACGATGCCTGGGTCGCGGCGCGAAAAACACCGCGCGCGGCTTGGGCACAGGCGGGGGCGGCTGGGTTGCTGGCGCGCGCTCTGCCACCAGCATATGGCGGCGCAGGCCGGGATTTTCGCGACAGTGCCATCATCATCGAGGAGCTGGCCCGCCACCGGGTCCACGGGCTGTTCACCTGCCTGCAGAGCGATATCGTCGCGCCCTTCATCCTGCGGCTTGGCACCGAGGCGCAGAAAATGCGGCTGTTGCCGGGGATCGCTCAGGGCGAGGTTCTGGCGGCGCTGGCGCTGACCGAACCACAGGGCGGCAGTGCGCTGTCCACCATGACCACCACCGCGCGCAGCAGCGGTGACAGCCTCGTACTGAACGGCTGCAAGACCCATATCTCTAACGGATCGGTGGCGGACGTGGTCATCGTTGCAGCCAAAAGCGAGCGCGGCAGCATCGGGGATCAACCGGGCCTGAGCCTCATACTGGTCGAAACCGAACGCCCCGGAGTGCATCAAGAGGCGATTGAAAAAACCGGTATGGCCGCGCTGGATACAGGCCAGATCACCCTCACCGATTGCGTGGTGCCGCGCAGCAATGTTCTGGGTGGCGAGGGCATGGGGTTTGTCTACCTCATGAGCTTTCTCGGTGTGGAACGGCTGGTGCTGGCGATCTACGCGCAGGCCTGCTCTGAACGGCTCTTGCAGGATCTGATCCGCGATTGTGATGCCCGCCATACCCCCAATGGCAGCGTGCTGGATCATCAAAACCCCCGGTTCTCTCTGGCAGAGCTTTATAGCGACTGCGCAGTCAATCGCAGTTTTATCGACCAATGTATCCCCTTGGTGCAGGAGGGGCGCTTTGATCCCAAACAAGCCTGTATCGCCAAGCTGCGCACCACTGCGACCTTGAAAAAACTGGCCGCCCTTGGGGTTCAGCTTCGCGGTGCGGGCGGGATCAGCGGTGAAACTGGCGCGCGCGCCAGCCAAGATCTGCTGGATGCCTCAGTGCAGTCGATCTGGGGTGGCACCAGCGAGATCCTGTTGGATCTCATCGGGCGCAGCATGGCCAGCGGCCTATGACCCGGCCCGCGCCACACACACCGGATCGCGTGACCTGCTGGCACGTCCACTTGCCCAAGGATGTGGGCGCGCAGGACTATGAAATCCTCGATGCCGCCGAAAAAACGCGCGCCGATGCCCTGCCCGAGCCCGCCCGCCGGGTGCAATATATCGCCGCCCATGCGGCCTTGCGCCGAATTCTCGGGGCCGCCATAGGCGCGCGGCCAGAACAGCTTTCGATCCAGAGCGAGCGCCACGGCCGTCCGGTTCTGGCGCATCAAGGCGCGCCACATTTCAGCCTCAGCCATTCCGGCGAGGCAGCAATGATTGCCCTGTGTCCCACTGCACGGCTGGGGGTCGATCTGGAACAGCGCCGCCCGCGCCCCAAAGCGCGCCGCCTGGTGGAGCGGCTGTTCGCCCCGGCAGAGCGCGATCTGCTGCTGCCCCTGCCCGCGGCAGCGTTTGACGCCGGGTTTTCCCGGCTTTGGGTCTTGAAAGAGGCCTACATCAAGGCAGACGGACGTGGTCTGGCCTGTCCTCTCGCCGGGTTTGCCATAGATCCTTTCGCCCTTCGGCTGCTTTGCAGCGCGCCGGGGTTCCCAAGCGGGGTTCAACTCTCCTATAAGGAAGTATGTAATAATTTTGATAGCGCTCTAGTGGTATGCTCCACCCAGCCTGTAAAAATTGAACATCGGGTTTTGGATATGCGCGTCAATATGGAAAGGGCGGCCTGACATGGACATGGCACCGCAGAGCCCGACACCCCCGCATGGCCGCGCATGTTTCGCGGCCTGCCTGCACAGCGTATATCCGTTTTGCCCGCCGTTGCACCGGACAACATCCCGGCACTCGGACGCCTGCCCTCAATGACCGGAGACCAGAGGCCTTGCTGTTTTTCCCCCTCCCGTTCCTGACTGCCTTTTTCCTGATCTTCGTGATCATCCAGCTTGCGCGCTATATTGGGCGCGGTCTTGACTGGGTTGTCCTGCTGACCGTGACGGGCTTTGCGCTGCAATCAGTATTGCTGGGGGTGTCTTGGGGGCTGCAGGATATGCCAAAGCTGCCGCTGATTTCGCTGGCGATCGCGCTGCCGCCGCTTACATGGCTGTCGCTCAATGAACTGGCGGGGCGCACCGGGCGCTACAGTCGGGTGGCGATTTTTGGCGGCATCGCCGCGCTCATCGGGACCACCAGCGCTGCGTTTTTGCTGGGCAATGACGATATTGTCGATGCGCTCTCGATCATGGCCTATCTGTTGTTTGGCGGTCATCTGATCTGGTCGGGGATGAATCTCGACCTCGACTGGATGGCAAGCCGCCCCTTGCAAAGCCTGATCCCAACCCAACGCGCCTATATGGTGGCGGGCACCATTCTGCTGATCTCGGCGGGCGTTGATGTGATGGTCGCGCTTGATATCCGGCTCAATGACAGCCAGATCTCACCGGCATTGGTGGGATATTCGAACCTCACCTTCCTGCTGGCGCTGATCGTGGTGTTCTTCACCCGTCACGATGGCACCGCCGCGCCGCCGCGCCCGCAGCCCGCCACACCGCAGGCGCAACCCAACAGCGCCGAGGATGAAACCAGCGCGGAAAGCATCCTTGCCAAGCTGGATCAGGAGATGGAGACCAATCACCTCTATCGCAACGAGAGCCTGTCGTTGAACGAAATCGCGCGCAAGATCCGTGTGCCCGCCCGTCAGGTCTCCAGCGCGGTGAATACGTTGCGGGCGATGAACGTGCCCAAATACGTCAATACGTTTCGCATTCGGGATGCCTGCCGCATCCTTGAGGAAACCGATATGCCCGTGACCGAAGTGATCTTTGCGGTGGGGTTCACCACCAAATCGAACTTCAATCGCGAATTCCAGCGCGTCACGGGCCTTAATCCCAGCGAATGGCGCAGCCGCGCCTGCAGCGCCTCCGAGCACCGCCCTCATGTGGATTCGGTGCGGGTCCGAGAACAGGTGTCCGAGACCTGAAAACCCAAGACCACGACCGGATTCCCGTTTCGGGACGTCCTCATTCGTGGATCAGGTCGCGCGCCACAGACCTGAGCCGCTATGTCCGATGCAGGCGACAATGGGCCCCAAGGCCCCCGCAAAGGAACATCGGACATGAAACGCAAAACCAAGATCACACTCGCCGCCCTCAGCGCTGCTTTGGTCGTGTTGAGCGCCGCGCCGCGACTGGTTCAGGCCGAAGACAGCCAGACCATCGCGCTCAAGGATGCCATTCGGACGGTTGTTTTGCATGGCGACGGCACCGCGCTCAAGCTCACCACCCATGAGGGAACCACGCGCGAGGCTCTGCTGATCACGGAGGATAATATCGGCTGCCCGCTGACGTCCTCAGTGCAGGCCGACGGGGATCAATTGCAGATATCGGTGGAAAAAGGACCGATGCGGATCGGCTTTTGGTGTGACCCGGATGTTACCTTGTCGCTGCCTGAGGGATTGAACCTTGAGATCGGCCTGAGCAACCTCGCCGCCGACATCAAAGGCTCCTTTGAGCGGGTGTCGATCAGAACCGGTCAGTCGGTGATCGACTTTGACGGACGGGCCGCACATTTCACGCTCGAAGGGCGACGCGCAGCGGTGCGGCTCAACTTCCCCCGCGATATGCCGCGCGAGGCGGTAGAGCTGGACGTGGATACGATCCTGTCACAAGTGACCTTTAACGGTGTCTGATAACGGTGCCTGAACACCCCTCCGCGCCCGCATCGTGACAGGCGCGGCGGGTGTCTATATCCCCCCAAGGGCAAGGGATTAGACCATCATCCGGCGCGGATCGCTCAATAGTCCTGCAAAATAGGACAGGAACCGCGCCGCATCCGCACCGTTGATGACCCGGTGATCGTAGCTCAGGTCCAAGGGCACCATCGGCACCGGGCGCGGCGTGTCGCCGTCCCAGACGGTCACGGTTTCGGTGCGGGTGATGCCGAGGATCGCCAGCTCCGGCGGGTTCACAATCGGCGTAAAGCCAATGCCACCGATGCCGCCCAGATTGGAGATCGACATCGACGCGCCGCCCATCTCGTCCGGGCCGATCTTGCGGTTTTGCGCACGGCTAGCGAGATCACGGATCTCTGCCCCGATCTGCAACAGCCCCTTTTGGTCGGCATCACGGATCACCGGCACCATCAGCCCATGCGCGGTATCGACGGCGATGCCGATATGGACATAGTCCTTTAGGATCAAGGTCTTGCCATCCGCGCTGAGTGACGCGTTGAAGCGGGGGAATTCCCGCAGCGCACGCGCCAGCGCCTTGACGTGAAACGTCAGCGCCGTGAGCTTGACCCCCTGCGCCTGTGTCTCCGCCTTGAGGTCCCGGCGCAGCGCCTCGATCGCGGTCATATCGGCGCGGTCGTGATGTGTGACCTGCGGAATCAGCGCATTGGCCGCCGCAAGATTGGCCGCCGCGATCTGGCCAAAGCGGCTCATGGGTTCTTGCGTGATGGGACCATAGGCGCTGTGATCGACCTCCCAATAAGAGGTATCGCCAGCCGGGGCAGCGGAGGCGCCGCCCTCGAGATCCTCGCGCGCGATGGTCTGACGGCCCAGATTTGCGGCCAGTTGTTCAATATCCACGCCCTTTTCGCGCGCCAATGCGCGGACCGAGGGGGATGCGATGACGTCTGACATAAGCGCCCCCTACCAGCTGGCCGAAATATACTGGGTTTCCATAAATTCGAGCATCCCCTCATGCCCGCCTTCACGGCCCAGACCGGATTGTTTGACCCCGCCAAAGGGAGCCGCCGGGTCGCTGACCAGCCCGCGATTGAGCCCCACCATGCCGTAGTCCAGCCGCTCGCAGACCTGTAGCGCGCGCTTCATGTCCTCGGAGAAGACATAGGCCACCAGACCGTATTCGGTGTCATTGGCGCGCCGTATCACGTCGTCTTGGTCGGAAAACGTCTGGATCGCCGCCACTGGGCCAAAGATCTCGTCATGCACGCAGTCGGCAGCCTCCGGCACATTCGAGAGCACAGTGGGCGGGTAGAAGTACCCCGGCCCCTCGGGCTGGGTGCCGCCGATCTCGATCTTGGCGCCCTTGGCCACCGCGTCAGCCACGAACTCTGCCACCTTGTCACGGGTGTCGGCGTTCACCAGTGGGCCGACATCGACGCTTGGGTCTGTACCGTTCCCGACGGTGAGCGCGCCCATGGCGGCCGAGAACCTTCGGGTGAATTCCTCCACCACGGCCTCATGCACATAGATGCGGTTTGCGGCGGTGCAGGCCTCGCCCAGATTACGCATCTTAGCAAGCATTGCGCCCTCGACAGCCACATCCAGATCGGCATCGTCGAACACGATCAGGGGCGCGTTGCCGCCCAGCTCCATCGCCGGTTTCAGCACCTGATCGGCGGCAGCGTGCAACAGCTTGCGCCCCACCCCGGTGGAACCGGTAAAGGACACCACCCGCACGCGCGGATCATGCAACATGTGATCGACCAGCGCGCCCGTGCGTTTGGAGGGCAGCACATTCACCAGCCCCGGCGGCACGCCTGCCTCTTCGAGCAAGGGCATCAGGGCCAGCATCGTCAGCGGCGTCTCGGAGGCCGGTTTGATAATCACCGCGCAGCCCGCCGCCAAAGCGGGCGCGATCTTGCGGGTGCCCATGGCGGCGGGGTAATTCCAAGGCGTGACCAGAACCGCCAGCCCCGCCGGTTTGTGCTGCACCATGATGCGCGCACCCGAGGCGGGCGCATGGGTGAGCATCCCGTCGGCGCGCACGGCTTCCTCGGAAAACCAGCGGAAAAACTCTGCCGCATAGGTGGCCTCGCCCATGGCATCGGCGCGGGCCTTGCCGTTTTCCAGCGTGATGTACTGGGCAAATTCTTCCAGCCGGGCACTCATCAGCTCCCAAGCTTTGCGCAGCACTTCGGAGCGCTGGCGCGGGGTGCGCGCCGCCCAGTCCTTCATCGCAGCCGCAGCCGCGTCCAATGCGGCATCGGCATCGCTAATTTCGGCGGAGGCAACGGAGGCGATCACCTCTTCGGTGGCGGGGTTCACCACGTCAAACCGTGCCTTTTCCGCGCCGGGCACCCAAGTGCCGTTGATATAAAGATCGGTGAATTCCATGACAATCTCCATGGCTCAGAGCAGGTGGCGGACGGGCTGTTCCATCCGCGCTGCAAAATTGGAAAGAAGGGTGACGGCCTCGCGCGCCGAGAGGCTGCGGGCGGCGCATTCCAGCGTCACCACCAGCCCGGCCCCCTCCGCACAGAGCGTCAGCGTGGGGCAGTTCTCGGGGCCAAGTTCCACACAACTGATCCGGCTCAGGCGCAGATCGCGCAGGCAGAGATCCGGCGGGCTGCCGGGGTCGGCCTCGGTGACATCCCCCAAGGGCCCTAGCGGCACCTGATAGAGGCGCTGCGCGCTCAGGGTCTCCACCGCGACAATGGCCGCGCGTCCAAGGCTCGCCCCACCAAAGCCGGCAAGCAATGCCGCCGCATCGCCGAGGCCCGCAGCCTCTTGCGCCCAAGCGGAAAATTCAGAGAACCCCTCCTGCGCCAGAGCCGCCGTCAGACGGCGCGCACTGGCGGCTGCCTCGGGCGTTTGGGTGGACAGCGACCTCAGCAGCCCAAGGTCGGCGACGTGATAGGGCTGCGGATGGCCGGCCTCAACCAGACATGCCAGATCCAGACCCTGCTCCAGTGCCAACCGCCGGGCCTTGGGCGAGGCAAGGACACGGCCATCGGCAGAAATTGCAGGACGTGTTGGCTCGGGCGCAGATGTCGTCACGGGCACGGGGTCGGGATCGGCGGTTTTTGTGTTCCGGGGGGGGGGGGGGGGGACCCCCCCCCCCCCCCCACCCCTGTCGCTCGCCG
>NZ_LNWY01000008.1 GCF_001681715.1 Tritonibacter mobilis
GTGGTTGACACGGTTCTGGGCGAGGATGGCCTCGTGGGCGGCTTGCTCGGCGGTGAAGATGGCCTCATCGGAAACCTTCTTGGCGAGGGGAACCCGCTGGATGGCGTGACGGATGGGCTGCTGGGTGATGCAGGCGGACTTCTTGGCGGTGTGCTTGGCGAAGAGGGGCTTGTTGATAGTGTCCTTGGCGAGGACGGCCTTGTTGGCGGTGCTCTTGGTGATGATGGCCTCATCGGTGGACTGCTCGGCGAAGGAAAACCGCTGGGCGGCGTGACCGATGGGTTGCTAGGCGACTCTGACAGTCTCCTCGCAAGTATTCTCGGTGAGGACGGTGTCGTGGATGGCGTGCTTGGCGAGGATGGTCTTGTTGACGATCTAGTTGACACGGTGCTTGGTGAAAATGGCCTTGTTGGAGGTCTCCTCGGCGATGGTAACCCGCTGGCTGGTGTGACCGATGGCTTGCTTGGGGATGACTTGCTGGCTGGCCTCACCGGAAGTGATGAAGGTGGGTTGCTCTAAAGGCGTTTCCTGTCAGTTAGGACCGGATGCGTATGTGTCCGGTCCTCGATTACTGAAAACGACATCTGGAATATCAGGCAGCCTGTCCGGTTCTCACCATCAGCATTGTAGGATTTGTGTGAGTGCTCGCTGCTCAAGCTTGCGGCGTCTAGGCACAATGAAGGGAGAAGGAACATTGGGAGTTCTATTCGTAGGAATGATTTCTGGTGTGATCGCGGTTTTGCTGGGCGGCTATTGGGGCGCGTCCCTGCTACAGTGTATTGTGCTCTACAGTAGCGTCGGTAGCGGTAGCGTAATTTTGGTGTCCGTCGTCAGGGATTTTGGGACAGATGGCGGCGTGACCTAAGAGAGGGTCTGGCTCATCTGGTTGCTTTGATTATGCGGCGGATTTGCGGTGAGGCAAGCGCCGGGTTTCGATTGTCTTCTGTTTGATCCTTTTTCGTCGTTTCAGAATGGTCTTGCCACGACCGAAGTAGACATCAGCCGGGGTGAGGTTTTGTAGGCTCTCGTGATAGCGCCGGTGGTTGTAATGGTCGACAAAGGCATCAATCTGTTGCTTGAGGTCACCGGGCAGGCAGTAGTTTTCCAGCAAGATGCGGTTCTTCAAGGCCTGATGCCATCGCTCCACTGCCCGGCAGTGCATTGCGCAGCAATGTCACGAGAGGGATCTTGCCCTGAGTTTCGACCTGTGTTCTCTGTACCTGCAAAATGTCCAAGGGCACGGCTGGAAACAGAAATGCGACCGTAAGCTGGAGCTGAACCTCAGGATTAAGCCGCGCAAGCGTTTGAAACGGGAAAAGCCGGATGAATGAGCCGTGCCGTCATCGCTACAATCGATCCCCCGGATTAGGTCTGGTCCATCGACTTCATGGCTGGCAGGCTTGGGCATGAACGGCAATTCCGCCTCCTGAACGTTCTGAACGACTTCAACCGCGAAGGACTGGGTATTGAAATCGACTTCTCACTTCCTGTGGAGCGAGTTGTTCGAGCCCGACGGTGATAATCTCCGACATGACCGCTCTCCTATGTGGATCGTTGCAGACCCACCTTGACACATTGATGCCATGGGAGGGGCGGTTACATCATCAAAGCCCCTTCGCTAGAAAAGGTCTATGATTGGCGTTTAATGTACCTCAAACATCCAGCTCTTCGACGAACTTCGCGTTCTCCTGAATGTACTGGAAGCGCAGTTCGGGTTTCTTGCCCATCAGACGCTCGACCAGATCGCCGGTCTCGCCGGGTTCGTCCTCGTCGATGGTGACCCGGATCAATTTTCGGGTTTTGGGGTCCATGGTGGTCTCTTTCAAGTCCTTGGCGTCCATCTCACCAAGACCCTTGAAACGGCTCACGTCGATCTTGCCTTTGCCGCCCAGACCCTTCTCCAGCCACATGTCGCGCTCGGCTTCGTCGAGGCAATAAACACGCTTAGCGCCTTGGGTCAGGCGGAACAGGGGCGGGCAGGCCAGATAGAGGTGGCCGCCGTCAATAAGCGGGCGCATCTGGGTAAAGAAAAAGGTCATCAGCAACGAGGCGATATGGGCGCCGTCGACATCCGCATCGGTCATGATGATGATCTTGTCATAGCGCAGATCGTCGAGGTTGAACTTGGTGCCGAGTCCCACGCCCAGTGCCTCGCAGAGATCGCGGATTTCGGCGTTTGACGTGAGCTTGCCTGAAGCTGCACCAAGCACGTTCAGGATCTTACCCTTGAGGGGCAAGAGCGCCTGATATTCACGGTGGCGCGCCCCTTTGCCGGACCCGCCCGCCGAGTCGCCCTCGACAATGAACAATTCAGTGCCGGCGCGATCCTTGGAGGTACAATCGGTGAGCTTTCCGGGCAGGCGCAGCTTCTTGGTGGCTGATTTGCGCTGGGTCTCTTTTTCCTGTTTGCGGCGCAGGCGTTCCTCGGCGCGCAGGATCAGAAAATCGAGGATGGCGCCGGCGGATTTGGTATCGGCGGCAAGCCAGTTGTCGAAGTGGTCACGCACGGAGTTTTCGACCATTTTGGCCGCGCCCTCGGTGGAGAGGCGATCCTTGGTCTGGCCGACGAATGCGGGATCAGCAATAAAGCACGACACCAGTGCGCAGCCTCCCGCCATCAGGTCGTCGCGGGTGATCTGGGCGGCCTTCTTGTTGCCGACCAATTCGCCGTAAGCCTTGATCCCCTTGAGGATTGCGGCCCAAAAACCGGCGACATGGGTGCCGCCCTCGGGTGTGGGGACGGTGTTACAGTAGCTCTGGGTGAAACCATCGCGCGAGGGCGTCCAGTTGATCGCCCATTCCACATAACCCGGCTCGCCAAATTTTTCGCGGAATTCGACTTTGCCCGCAAAAGGTGCATCGGCATAGACAGAGGATTTTCCCAATACTTCAGTCAGGTAGTCGCGCAGACCGCCGGGAAAATGGAAGGTGGCCTCTTGTGGCGTTTCCCCATCCGTGATGGCAGATTTCCAGCGGATTTCGACGCCCGAGAACAGATAAGCCTTGGAACGCACCAGTTTGAACAAGCGCGCGGGTTTGAAACGGTGAGAGCCAAAGATCTCCTCATCCGCATGAAAAGTCACGGTGGTGCCGCGCCGGTTGGGGGCCGCACCGATCTTTTCCACACCGCCCAAGGGTTTGCCGCGTGAAAATCGCTGCTCAAACAACTCCTTGTTTTTGGCAACCTGAACCACCAGCGAGTCCGACAGTGCATTCACAACGGAAGACCCCACACCATGCAGACCGCCCGAGGTCTGATAGGCCTTGCCGGAGAATTTACCGCCTGCGTGCAGCGTACAGAGGATCACCTCCAGCGCGGATTTGTCGGGAAACTTTGGGTGCGGGTCGATCGGGATGCCACGCCCGTTGTCGCGTACGGTGAGCGAGTAATCCTCGTGCAGTTCGACCTCAATCCGGTTGGCATGACCTGCGACGGCCTCGTCCATCGAGTTATCGAGGATTTCGGCAACCATATGATGCAGCGCGCGCTCGTCGGTGCCGCCGATATACATACCGGGGCGTTGACGCACAGGTTCGAGGCCCTCGAGGACTTCGATGGAGGAGGCGTCATAGGTGTCAGACGAGGACGGGCTCAGGAGATCGTCGGCCATGTGCGGGTCGCTGCTCTTATCGTTGGGTTTGATTGTCGTTCATTATGACGCATGTGGTCCGGCGGGGGAAGAGGCCAGCGTGCCCTTGTGGATAAGGGAGAGAAGGGCATTTGTGACCGCTGACGATAGGATCACGGTCGCAGGCTTTGAACAGGGGGCTGTCTCATAAGATCCATCTCTCCTTCAGGTACGGGTAGCCGTGGCGGATGATTCAAAGAGAATGTGAGGTTGATGGCCAAGGTTGGCGGCAAACCGGTGTATACGTGGCGATATTGGCCTTGTGCTCACAAAAACTCTACAATTTGGAAGGCCCTTAACAATTGAAATACCTCGTGATCGTAATAGCATAATTGCAGTATGCATGGGGGACACGATGGCTTGGATCGAGACTGTTGCGTTTAACGAGGCAACTGGAAAATTACGCAAGCTTTATGATCGCGTGAGCGGCCCGGATGGAAATGTCGACAATATCATGATGGCACATTCCTTGCGGCCTCATTCGATGGAAGGGCATATGGCGCTCTATAAAAACGTCTTGCACCACAGCGGGAATGCGCTGCCCAAATGGGTGCTGGAAATGATCGGCGTTTGGGTGTCTTCACTGAACGGGTGCGAATACTGCGTTGAACATCATTACCAAGGTCTGAGACGATTGATGCAGGACGATACACGCGCAGAGGCGATCCGGGCGGCTATTGAGGCGCAGGACATGAAGACCTTGCCCGTAAGAGCAAGCGAAAGAGCGGCGATGAATTATGCGCGCAAGCTCACAGAACAACCCGCCGATATGGACGAGGCAGATCTGCGACCGCTCCGTGACGCTGGATTGGGCGATGGCGAAATTCTCGAGATCAATCAGGTTGTGGCCTATTTTGCCTATGCCAATCGCACGGTGCTGGGCCTTGGTTGCTCCACTAAGGGGGATGTTCTGGGGCTTAGTCCCGGCAATGGTGATGACCCGCAAGATTGGGGGCATCAATAGGGAAAACCAAGATCCAGATGGCGGAAATTGGCACAGCTTTGGAACACGGCGTTTTGTTCTCTTGAGCGGCGGCAGAGCCTTGGCTAGGGTCCGGATATGCTGAAGCCTGTCGCCACTTTACTTGCACTTATCGCCCCACTGCCGGTGTTGGCGCATCCGCATATTTTTGTTGATAGCGGCCTGAAGCTTGAGGTGGACGCTGAAGGCATAGTGCAAGCCGCCGAGGTGACGTGGGTCTACGACGATTTCTACACGCTTCTGGTCTTTGAAGATATGATGCTCGACAGTGATCTGGATGGTGAGTTGACCCCGGCAGAGCTTGAGCGGCTCAAAGGGTTTGATTTGAACTGGGTCGAGGGGTTCGAGGGCGATCTTTACCTAAGCCAACAGGATCTTAACCTCCATCTGGGTGCGCCGGAGCATTTGAGCACTGAAGTGCGTGACGGGGTCATCATCACCCGTCATCGGCGGTTGGTCATCGAAGAGACACCGGTGAAGGCTGAAGGCGTGACCGCACGGATGTATGATCCGACATATTATACCGCATATGATCTGAGCCAAGGGGTCGAAGTCACCGGACCATGTTCGGCGTCGATCACGCCGCCCAATCTCGATCAGGCCTATACGCTTGTCGAAGAGCTGCTCTATGCGATGCCAACGCAACAGGCCGAGGATGCTTTCCCTGAGGTCGGCTCGGCTTTTGCTGCAGTGGTTTCACTGGATTGCGAGAGCTGAAAAAATGACACGCCACCTGCCGGGAATTATCGCAGCGATCACGCTGATTGCCGTTGCTGTGCTGGCGATTTGGCTCTGGGGATTGGGCGGTGCGGATCAGGTTTTGCGCGCGGCTGCTGAGGCGCAGCGGGAGGCTCAGAACGCGATGGCGCGGGGCCTGCGGGCGCTCAAAGGTGGCCAACCCGGGGCATGGTGGGGCCTGATGGGCGTGTGTTTCGCCTATGGTTTCTTTCATGCTGCAGGTCCGGGCCACGGCAAGCTCGTGATCGGTGGGTATGGTCTGGGGCGTGCGGTGACACTATGGCGTTTGTCGGCGCTTGCAGTGGCGTCGTCACTGGCGCAGGCCGCAACTGCGGTACTGCTGGTTTTGGCTGGTGTGTGGATGTTTGACTGGGGGCGCGAACGGCTGACTGCGACAGCTGAAAACCTCTTGGCGCCGGTCTCATACGGGTTGATGGCGCTATTGGGACTGTATCTGCTGTTACGGGGGTTGCGGCGCGGCTGGCGGCTCTGGGATGCGCGGCGGCACAGCCATGACCACCATGGCGATCATGGGCATCACGATCATCATCACACTCATGCGGAACACCACCATGATCATGGTCCGGGTGAGGTCTGCTCCAGCTGCGGTCATCGCCATGGTCCGACGCTGAGCGAGGCCGAGAACCTCAGATCATGGCGCGAGGCGGCGGCGATCATCTTCAGTATCGCGGCACGTCCCTGTACGGGTGCCGTCTTTTTTTTGCTTTTGACGTGGCGGCTCGACGTGCTTGTGGCTGGTGTGGCAGGCGCTTTTGCCATGGGGCTCGGCACCGCCAGTGTGACTCTCTGTGTGGCGCTTCTGGCGGCGGGAGTTCGGGGCGGACTATTGGCGCGTATGATGTCAGGAGATGGCACCGGAGGCGCGCGCATTGCTGCAGCCCTGGAGGTCTGTGCCGGTGGCTTGGTCTTGGCGCTTTGTTTGCAGCTCCTATTGCGGAGCATCTGACCTGTTCTAAACGGACAGAACCGCTGAGCAGCCGCTATAGGCGGGCTCTCGCCGGTTTTCAGACTGCCTGATCTTTGTGCAATTGTATCGGTACGAAAAGCTGTCTTGTCGATACAGGGCACGCGTCCTAATGGCTGTGTCTCATGAAGGAGGCCGATACAATGGCAAGTACACAACCTGCAGATCAGATGAGCTACGGCGGGCATGTTCGCGCGCTGTCGATCCTTGGCCTGCCGCTGATTGGTGGCCATTTGGCGCAGTTTGCCATTGGTTTGACCGACACCGTCATGCTGGGTTGGTATGGTGTGAATGAGTTGGCGGCGGTGACGCTGGCGCAGTCGTTTTTCTTTGTATGGTTTATCCTTGGTTCTGGTTTCGCCTTTGCTGTGATGCCGATGGTCGCCTCTGCCGTGGCGACGGATGATCATCGCCGTATTCGCCGCTCCACCCGTATGGGGCTGTGGTTGTCAGTGGTCTATGGCGTGCTGTCGATGCCCTTGATGTGGTATTCGGAAGCGATCCTTCTGGCGGCAGGACAAGAAGCACAGGTTGCTGCGGATGCTGGTACCTATCTGCGGATCGCGGGGTGGGGGATTTTTCCAGCACTATTGGTGATGGTGCTGAAATCCTATCTGGCGGGACTGGAACGCACGCAGGTGGTGCTTTGGATCACGGTGATGGCTGCGGTGGTCAATGCAATCGTGAACTACGTGCTGATCTTTGGTCATCTCGGCTTGCCGGAGATGGGCCTGCAAGGTGCAGCACTTGCTTCATTGGCGACACAATCCGTTTCGGTTGTTGCTGTGGTGGCCTACGCCCTGTGGCGGTTGCCGGAACATGACCTGCTGCGCAATCTGCAGCGCCCTGACTGGGAGATGATGCGTGAGATTGTGCGCCATGGTCTCCCCATCGGTTTGACAACTCTGTGCGAAGTCAGCTTGTTCTCCGCTTCTGCCCTGATGATGGGGTGGCTCGGCACCGTGCCACTGGCCGCGCATGGCATCGCGGTCTCAGTCGCTGGTCTTACATTCATGGCACATCTTGGGCTCTCCAATGCGGCGACCATTCGTGTGGGCAATGCGTTGGGCCGTGGGGATAAAGCGCATATGGTACGCGGAGCAATTGTTGTAACGGTGGCCTCTCTAGTGATCGCGGTGGCAACAGCGCTGGTGTTCTTTCTTGCGCCGGAACCTCTGATCCTGCTGTTCCTTGATCCCGATGATCCACAAAAACCTGAGATCCTCGCAATTGGTGTGTCTCTCTTGGCCATGGCTGGGCTGTTTCAGCTGATGGATGGCATGCAGGCGATTGCGCTGGGGCTGTTGCGCGGGTTGCTGGATACAGGCGTGCCAATGGTGATGGCAGCACTCAGCTACTGGGCGGTAGGGGTTCCGACCTCCTACATCCTCGGATTCCGCACGGAAATGGGTGGGGTCGGTGTCTGGATCGGGCTGATCCTCGGCCTCAGCACGGCGGGTGTTCTGCTATTGCTGCGTTTTTGGCTCCACGCATTACGGCGCGTTCAAACCCCTCCACCGGGGAATGTACCGCCGAGCGATGCAATGGCTGGCTCCGCCTAACGCGTGCTAGGCCGCTCAGCGTATTACGTCCGTCTTTCATAAAAGGCCGATCGTGTGCGGCAGGGTTATCGATCCTGTTCCAGACGATCGGCTTTTTTGCGCACCAGCACATTGCGCAGATCATGCATCGCGAGAAGCAGCGTGTCGGTCACCGCTTCAAGTTGATCGTCGCTGGCCCGTGATTGCGCCCACTGAGTGGTCAGGTTGAGGTGGTCCACCGTGCGCAGAATGTCATCAACCTCCCGATGAAGCAGCAGTTCTGTGCGTTCAATGACCCATGCCTCAATCGCGGCTTCATCTTCAACGCTCAGGACAGTGTCGCCGTGGGGCTTTATCTCGCCCTTCCTGAGATTCACCACCGCGATTTGATCCATTTCAATACGACGATTGCGGTTCTCGGTGTCGAGACGGAACACGATTGCGCCGTTCTCGCGTATGCGAAAATAGTAGTCGGGTAAGGCAGTTGTCATGAAAACCCTGAAAGAGATTGGACAGTCGGTTCAGCGTATCAGGCCCGAGCTCTAGGGCAAAGGGGGCTAAGAATCGAAAAGAGGAATGGTTTTTGAGCGCCTCTTGTTCGGGCGAGCTCCCGCCCATGCATGTCCCTTACCTAAGGGTAAGCGACATTGGCCCGGTTGGGCCGGGCGGGGGCCGCGCCGCGATGCGCGAAGCGCAGCGCAAAACCTCATATGGTTCAAAATTTGAGGAATAGCCCGCGCAACCGAGCGCTGCCACGCAGCACTCGGTCTGCGCAAAATCAGTTCAGTGCAGCACAGAACCGTTGAATGCGGCTGCAGGCTTCTTTGAGCGCCTCGTCAGAGGTTGCGTAGCTTACGCGGAAATTTGGTGACAGGCCAAAAGCTGCGCCAAAGACCACCGCGACATCCGCCTCTTCCAAGAGGGCGCTTGCAAAATCCTCGTCGGTATTGATGACCACGCCCTTTGGGGTCGTCTTGCCGATAAGGCCAGCAATGGAAGGATAGACGTAAAACGCCCCCTCCGGCACTGGGCAGGTGAGCCCTTCGATCTCAGACAACATCGACACCACAAGATTGCGGCGGCGTACAAATATCTCGTTGTTGCTTTCAAGGAAATCCTGCGGACCCGTCAATGCTTCCAGCGCAGCATATTGGCTGACGGAACAGGGATTTGACGTGGATTGCGACTGCACCTTACGCATGGCTGCAATCAACGCCTCTGGTCCTGCAGCATAGCCAATCCGCCAGCCCGTCATTGCGTAGGCCTTAGAGACACCGTTGCAAGTGAGCGTCCGATCAAAAAGGCCGGGTTCCACTTGCGCCGGGGTGCAGAACTCAAAGTCGTCATACGCAAGATGCTCATACATATCGTCGGTCATCACCCAGACATGCGGATGGCGCATCAGCACATCCGTCAGCGCCTTCAGTTCGGTACGAGAATAGCCGGCACCGGTTGGATTGGACGGAGAATTAAAGATGAACCACTTGGTCTTATCAGTGATTGCAGCGTCGAGCTGATCTGGCGTCAGCTTGAAATTGGTCTCAAGGCTGGCCTCGACCGCGACGGGCGTGCCCCCGGCGAGAAGAACCATATCGGGATAGCTCACCCAATAAGGCGCGGGGATGATGACCTCATCCCCCGGATTTAGCGTCGCCATCAATGCATTATAGAGCGTCTGCTTACCACCCGAGTTCACGGTGACCTGCTCGGGGCGATACTCGAGACCATTGTCACGCTTGAACTTCTCGCAGATGGCTTGCTTTAATTCCGGGATACCGTCGACGGCTGTGTACTTGGTTTTCCCCTCTGCGATGGCCCGCGCTGCTGCGTCTTTGATCGATTGTGGTGTGTCAAAATCGGGTTCACCCGCGCCAAGGCCGATCACATCACACCCCGCCGCCTTCAATTCGCGCGCTTTGTTGGTGACGGCAATGGTCGGAGAAGGCTTCACGCGGGAAAGTGTCGCAGAGAGAATGGACATGTCGGACCTCGGTTTGAATGTCATCTTCAAAACTCTTAGGGTGGCGCCAAACGGCAATCAAGTCGTCCACTTAGGAGAGACCGCATGACCGACATTATGAATGACTGGTATGGCCCCGATGCTGCGACTTTTGGCGATCGCGTTGCTGCCGCACGCGAAAGTGCAGGAATGACCCAAGGGCAGCTGGCTCGCCGCATGGGTGTGAAGAAAACCACCCTGATCGGTTGGGAGCAGGATCTGTCTGAACCACGCGCCAATAAGCTCTCGATGCTGTCTGGCCTGTTGAATGTGTCGATGAGCTGGCTTTTGACTGGTGAGGGCGATGATCTTTCGGCACCGAGCGAGGATACGCTTGGGGAAGATATGGCTGCAATTGCACGAGAATTGCGTAGCTTGCGCGAAGACTTGCGCCAACAGGCTGAACGTGCCGGACGTCTTGAAAAGACGTTGCGGCGTCTCGTCGCCACGCAGGAGTCTGCAGAATGATCGAGGCGCAGGCTGATCTGGAAGAGAGCCGTGAAATCCGCATCAAACGCTTGACGATGCGCTCCATGAGACGCGGCATTAAAGAGATGGATATCTTGCTGTCTGGTTTTGCCGCTGCGAATCTGGCTGAAATGACCGACGCGCAATTGGGTGAGTACGATCACCTTTTGCGGGAAAACGATCAGGATCTTTACCAATGGGTAACGGGTCAGGCACCGGCACCGGAACGGTTTAACGCTCTCATTGATAAAATCTCTAGAACATACCAAAAATAAAAGAGAAATCCGGTTTAACGCATTTTCAGGAAATTCCAGTCACATTTGTCATGAAGCAATTTCGATTCGGAGATGCTGAATGAGTATGGAACGACCAATCAGCCAGCTAGACCGCAAAGGGTTCATGACTGGTTATCTTGATGCACTTGCACTGGTGGAGCGTCTGCACCGCTTGTTGTTGGATGTAATCAAGGACGAGTTTGAACGCGTGGGTGTCCTTGACATCAACGCGGTGCAGGCTCTGTTGCTGTTTAACATCGGCGACAATGAAGTGACTGCGGGGGAACTCAAAACCCGTGGCTACTATCAGGGTAGCAACGTCAGCTATAACCTGAAGAAACTGGTGGAGATGGGCTATATGCACCATCAACGCTGCGAAATCGACCGCCGGTCGGTTCGCGTTCGTCTGACCCCCCGTGGTCGTGAAATTCGCGACATCGTTGCGTCGCTGTTTTCGCGTCATGCTGAGGGTCTGGAAAACAAAGGTGTAATCAGCGCCGAAGGGATCGAGGATATCACCGGTTCCCTCAAGCGTATGGAGCGGTACTGGTCTGACCAGATTCGCTACATCTATTAAAAACCGTTTTTCGGGCCGCAAGGTTCGTGGAACACATAAGACAGCTTTACGTCTGCTCCTTTTGCCAGTCTCGGCTCTACCGAAAACAGCCAATTGGATTAAATCAGAAGGTAAATCTGTCAACCTGGTCAAGCCAAACGCCGTAATACGGTTCAAATGGTAAGATGAGGGCGGTTGCAGAAGCAACCGAGGTACTGCCGAAGCCGGAGAATTCGGCAATCTGTCAGTTGAGAATGTAATACGTTGCTACCCATTGTTTCGGGTATGCTGCGACGGTGACCCCATGGGACACCCGACCAGTGCAGGAATGGTGCTGCAATACTGTTACTGAAGTTGCGCTCTCTTTTCTCGCGAGCGTAATTTGAACCGGGCGGTCCGTGATATTTGTCGCGGACAAATCAGGTCTTTCAGCGAAAGCTGTCAATCAGCCCGGACTGGCATGAGCCAGATCCGGGCTGTTTTTACATCGGTTTAGAAAAGAACTCAGCGATCTCGTGCCGTACCTCGAAAGTGCGATCAGCCGAATATCTCAATAGGCGGCGCACCTCACCAGTGACCGGTGTTTTCCATACTCGCCCATGGCTCGGCAGCGGCAAGCGCCTCTCCTGCCTGCAGCAACTCGATTGAGATATTGTCAGGGGAGCGGACAAAAGCCATACGCCCATCGCGCGGCGGGCGGTTGATGGTGACGCCATTGTCCATCAGGTGCTGGCACATCTCATAGATATTATCGACCTCATAGGCGAGATGGCCAAAGTGACGGCTGTCTGAGGGCAGTTCATCATCGCCATCCCAGTTCCACGTCAATTCAATAGGAGCTTCTTCCTGACCTGGAGGTGCCATGAAGATCAGCGAAAAACGTCCGCCTTCACTGTCGTGGCGGCGAATTTCCTTCAAACCCAGAAGTTCATAAAAAGCCATGGATTTTTCGAGATCTTTTACTCGGACCATGGTGTGCAGATACTTGAGCGGCATAGGACGTCCTTTTTTCCAGCAGCCAAAATAATACGGTGTCGTGGGTCAACCTAAGTTCTGAGGCTGGAATGTCGAGGGTGGCGGGGTAAATTGCTTGGAACTGTCCAGTTCGCACGGTATCACCGGAGGGCAAAGAGGAGGCCCGCGCCATGCAGCAATATCACGACGCCTTGCAGCATATCCTTGACCACGGGGTCGAGACGACGGACCGCACCGGTACGGGCACCCTGTCGTGTTTCGGCATGCAACAGCGGTATGATCTTGCCGATGGCTTCCCGCTGGTCACCACAAAAAAGCTGCACCTGCGCTCTATCATTCACGAGCTTCTGTGGTTTTTGTCCGGCGATACCAACATCAAATACCTGAAAGACAATGGTGTTTCGATCTGGGACGAGTGGGCGGATGAAAATGGCGACCTTGGGCCGGTTTATGGTTACCAGTGGCGCAAGTTTCCGCGACTTGAACTGGCAGAGGGCACTTTGGGAGATGAGCCGCTATATCGTGCAGGCACGGTGGATCAGATCAGCGATCTGGTGAAAATGATCCGCAATAGCCCCGACAGCCGCCGCCTGATTGTGACCGCATGGAACCCGGCCGATGTTCCCGATATGGCGCTGCCGCCCTGTCATAGCCTCTGGCAGGTACGCGTATTGGGCGGAAAAATGCATCTGCAGCTTTATCAACGCTCCGCGGACATGTTCCTTGGTGTGCCGTTCAACATCGCGTCTTATGCGCTGCTTTTGCAAATGCTTGCGCATGTAACCGGCTATGAGATTGGGACATTTGTGCACACCATGGGGGATGCGCATATTTACTCAAACCACATGGAACAAGTGAAGCTGCAACTGTCCCGTACCCCGAAACAGCTGCCACAAATTCGCATCGCGCGGAATGTGACATCACTCTTTGATTTCAAATACGAGGATTTTGAAGTCATCGGCTATGATCCTGATCCCACCATCAAAGCGCCCGTCGCGGTTTGATCGCTCCAGATACATGCAGGCACTTTTATGATCACACTTATCGTCGCTCGGGCTCGAAACGGGGCCATCGGCAAGGACAACGATATCCCGTGGCACGCGCCCGAAGATATGAAAGCCTTTCAGCGCGAAACGCTGGGCGGGGCTATTATTATGGGGCGCAACACTTGGGACAGCTTACCCGTAAAGCCCCTGAAAAACCGGCTGAATATTGTTGTGTCCTCAAACCCGGATGCGGCTGAAACCGTAGTGAAAACGATCGAGGACGCCGTTGCCTTAGCGCGGTGCGAGGGCTATGCGCGTATCTATGGGATTGGTGGGGCAGGGATCTATAAAGGCATGCTGGAAATCGCGGATCGGTTAATGATAACTGAAGTCGCGCTTGATATTTCTGATGCAGATGCCTTCTTTCCGTCATTTGACGAAAGCCAATGGCGTATCGGTGCGCGTCTGCCATTGAGAACGGAAACGCCAGCCTGCGTCCTGACGGAGTACCTGCGCAAGCCGAACTGACCCACGGCATGAAATCTGCGCGCCGGATTTGAGATTGTGGAATATAAAAACTGCGCCCAAGCCACAGAAGCGTGGGTCGGACGCAGAGATCTTTATGGGGGAGGGGCCTTAAAGCGGGCGAATATCGCCGGCCATTTGTCGGCCATCTCGGCCTTCGCTCAGCTCATATCCCACTTTTTGGTTGTCAGCCAGGCCGGTCAGGCCAGAGCGTTCGACGGCGGAAATATGGACAAACACGTCCTTGCCGCCCTCATCGGGTTCAATAAAACCATAGCCCTTGGTGGTGTTGAACCATTTCACGGTGCCAGTTGGCATGTCCCGTGTCTCCTTCTCACTTGCACTTCACTTTGAGCATGCTCAAAGTACCTTTCAATCTCCCGTCCCGAGGCGAACAAACGACGCCCAAGCCCAGGTGATCCAAGCCCTTGGTTAACGCAGGCCCGTTTTAGTGTGGCACGGGGTTTTGAAAAATCAAAGGAAATCGGTGGGACTCTACCGTAAATTGTGTGAAACTTTCATGCGCAAGGGAAAGCTGAAGTGAAGCTCTATGGTCTGAAAACATGCGACACATGTCGCAAGGCATTGAAATCGTTGCCTGCGGCTGATTTTGTGGATGTCCGCAAAGATGGAGTTCCGGCAGATGTGATGGAGCAAGCGTATGCTCAATTTCCAGACACATTGCTTAACACCCGCTCGACCACGTGGCGTGGCTTGAGCGACGAAGAGCGTGCAAGACCCCCACTGGAGCTGGTGGCAGAGCATCCGAGTCTGATGAAACGCCCGCTGATTGAAGCTGAGGGGCGGCTCTTTCTTGGTTGGAACGCTGAGGTAAAATCAGCGCTCGGCGTGGCCTGAGAAGCCCTACTTTAGATAGAAAGACGGCGCGTTTGGTCGGTTCAGACGCGCCGTTTCTAAGGAGAAGGGATGCTACCTCAGGCCTGGGTTGCGGCGTGGCGGTGACGCAAGAGGGCATCAACCGATAGCGCGCCTGCACCTTTTACGACCAGAAACACCAGCACAAAGACCCACAACAGCCGTTGATCCATTATGACGCTGTCAGAAAAGCGATCAAACCATGCACCCAGTGTTTTGGTGTCCGTTGCGCCGTGCCCGTAAACATCGGTGAGAGACTGCACCACCACAAAACCGATCATGCCAAGAGCGGCGAGACGCGTAGCAAGCCCGATCACGATCAGCAGCGGCAGCAAGAATTCTGCGTAAGTGCCAGCCATCACCACCAACCAATGAAAGACACCGAACTGCGACACGTCGTAGCCAGCGGCTTCGAGTTGTTTCGGGAAAATCTGGCTGTAGGCTCCGATTGAAGGGGAGAACAGGCCGAAGATCCCGTCTCCCAGCTTGGTCAGGCCGGAGTTCCAGTAATAAAGCAGCAAAACAGCTGCAAAGGTGAAACGGGCAAACAGCGGCATCAGCCAATTGCCCGCGCGCTCAATCAGGTTGAACGCGGCGTTATGCAGTGAAATCAACGCGGTCATGGGAAGTCCTATTGCGAGAGGTCGGTGAGGGCCAAGCCCTCGATCAGGAGCGCCAAGGGGGCGCTGAGGTCGAAATCAGGAAATTCATTTGTAGCGGCATCGGTTGCATCTCCGAGTGTCTCGCCTGCCTGAAGCGCGGCAATCCAGACCGCACTGCCTTTGGGAAGCAGTTGCGGAATGGGGTCAAAATCGGGTCGGGTGATCAATAGGTCTTCGGCGCCTGCCTGCGGCTTCGGCGCGTTTGGCTCGGTGTTATAGCGCCAGATGGAGAAAATCGGCCAATCCGAGCGCATCAGGCCCATCGCGGGTGCAAAGTGCAGACGGCAACGCATCAAATCTTGTGGAGCCATCGCGCTAAGGCGCGCAGGGTCCAACGGTGTGGCGTCACCCGCATGGTAGCTGCAGCGTAGGGCAAGTTCCAATCGCGCCACATCGCCCAGATAACCCAGGTGAGAGAGCTGTTCGAGGTTTTCCAAAAATTCGGGAAAGCCCGCGCCGTAATGCATCATCAACGGTGAGGACGGAGGATGGGCGCGCAGATACATTGCGGCCAGACCGTCCATGTTCTGTTGTCCCAGAAGCTTCGCGATGACAGGAAACCCCTGATGCAAAGCCTCGGTAAGGGAGACGGCGACATTGTTGCGATAGACGCTAAAACGACGCCCCGCGGGCCGCGCGACGCCATCCAGCAGCCCCTCAGGGACGGGCAGGCGCGCATCCAGAATGGCGCGGGTGAATTGCTCTTCGCGTGACATCAGGCCGCCACTTTGACTGCGTGCAGGGCACTCGCGGCGCGGGCGGCCTCGGCTTCCAGCACTGGCCAATCAGGCACATCGGTGTCCCATTCCACCAGTGTTGGTTTGGGCCCCGAGCGCACCAGCGTATAGGCCAGCAGCGACCAGACCGGATCTACCACTTCTGCGCCGTGGCTGTCGATCAGCAGCGGGCGGCCATGGTCGTCTTCGTCTTCGTCATGCCCGCCCAAGTGAATTTCACCAACCAGATCAATCGGATAGGCGTCAATATATTCCTGTGGCCGATACCCAAGATTGGTGGCCGAGACAAAGACGTTGTTCACATCCAAGAGCAACCCGCAGCCGGTGCGCTTTGCAATCTCATTCAGGAATGCTGGTTCTGCCCAAGTACTCTCAGCAAAGGCGAGGTAGCTTGATGGGTTCTCCAGCAGCATCTGCCGTCCCAACAGGTCTTGTACCTGATTGATGTGATCACAGACGCGCGTGAGCGTGCTATCCGTGTAAGGCAACGGCAGCAGGTCGTTGTAGAAATGAGTATCATGGGTGGACCATGCCAGATGCTCGGAAAAGCTCGCAGGTTTCAACCAGTCGACAAGGTGTTTCAGCCGGGCGAGGTGATCGGGGTCAAGGGGACCTTCGCCACCGATCGACAGACCCACACCATGCACCGAAATTGGAAAGCGCTCGGACAGGTGGCGCAACTGCGCCAAGGGACGACCGCCGTCGCCCATGTAGTTTTCCGCATGAATTTCCAGCCACTCGACCGTGCCCGCATTTTCCATGATTGACTGAAAATGCTGAGGTTTATAACCGACACCTGCGGCGTTCGGCAGGTGAGAATGCTCTGAACGTGCGGGCATGGCGCACCTCTTTTCGATGAAGCGAAGGGAGAGAGACAGTCGTGTCAATCAACACGGAGCAGGTCGCGAGGGCGCGATTGTGCGCCCCCACGGAAAAGTATCGCAGTGGATTATGCGGGCAGGTCGCGCTCCAGCGGCTCCAGAGAGCCGTTGCGCGCCGTGCCGTCTGCCATTGCAGGCAGATCCATATCGGCGCAGGTGCCTGCATCAACGAGGGTCCATGCGTTGCCTTGATAATCAACGGTCGAAGTACCTGCGCAGGTCGTGCCGGGACCGGCGGCGCAGTCATTGTCGCCTGCAAGAGAGACGCCGTAGCATTTTTCTTTGGCCTGTGCGGATGCATGCGGAGCAGTAACTGCGGTCAGCGCTGCGGCAACAGCGCCAGCAACAGCAAGGGTTTTCTTAGTGGTCGACATACGCGTGTCCTCCTGAAGTGATATGCGTCGTCTTTAGTGACAAGAACACACTAACCGGGGATTGATGCGTAAACAAACTCACGAGCACGTGGCTCACGCCTGCGTCAGTCGATGTTAGAGAACGGCCACAGTTGAACCGTATATTCCCTTGGTTTTAGGCTGGTTGTAACAAAACGGCCCCCGATTGGGGGCCGTTCATTGCAGGAATATCGAGAATTGTTACAGAAGATCCGGCGGCGTCGCGGCCTTTGCGAGCTCTTCTGTAACATTTGTGAGGCTTTCAACCTTGGTTTGCTTTTCGCCAAGGCGGCGCACCGATACCGTGCGCTCCTCGACCTCGCGGTGGCCAACGGCGAGAATGACCGGCACCTTGCCCACGGAGTGTTCGCGAACCTTGTAGTTGATCTTCTCATTGCGGATGTCGGCCTCAGCCCGCACGCCTGCGGCGCGCAGGGTTGCGACCACCTCGTTCACATAGTCATCGGCCTCCGACGTAATCGACGCGACAACAACCTGACGCGGTGCGAGCCAGAACGGCAGTTTGCCTGCGTGTTCCTCGATCAAGATGCCGATGAAACGTTCGAAGGAGCCCAATGTGGCGCGGTGCAGCATGAAGGGGTGGTGCTTGCTGCCGTCCTGACCGATGAAATTCGCATCCAGGCGTTCCGGCAGGTTGGGATCCACCTGCAGGGTGCCGCATTGCCAGTTGCGGCCGATGGCGTCGGTCAGGGTGAATTCCAGCTTCGGACCATAAAAGGCGCCTTCGCCTTCCAGCAGCTCATACTCGTAGCCGGCGGCCTTGCAGGCATCCCCCAGCGCCTTTTCGACCAGATCCCAGCTCTCGTCGCTGCCGATGCGCTTTTCGGGGCGGGTCGACAGTTTGATGGTCCAGTCGTGAAAGCCGAGATCGGCATAGACCTTGGACAGGAAGGCGATGAATTTTGCGGTCTCGGATTCGATCTGATCCTCGGCGCAGAAGATATGGCCATCGTCCTGGGTAAAGCCGCGCACCCGCATGATGCCGTGCAGCGCGCCCGAGGGTTCATAGCGCGCGCAGGAGCCGAACTCGGCCATGCGCAGGGGCAGGTCGCGGTAGGATTTCAGACCCTGGTTAAAGACCTGAACGTGGCAGGGGCAGTTCATCGGCTTTAGCGCGTTCACCGCCTTTTCACGGGCGTGGTCCTCGTCGACCTCAACGATGAACATGTTTTCCTGGTATTTGTCCCAGTGGCCTGAAGCCTCCCAGAGTTTGCGGTCGACCACCTGCGGCGTGTTGACCTCGACATAGCCGTCGCGGTCCTGCATCCGGCGCATGTAGTCCTGCAAGGTGGTGTAGATTTTCCAGCCATTAGGGTGCCAGAAGATCTGACCGGGGGCCTCTTCCTGCATGTGAAACAGGTTCATCTCGCGGCCCAGCTTGCGGTGGTCGCGCTTGGCGGCCTCTTCCAGCATGGTCAGATGCGCCTTGAGCTTTTCCTTGCCGGTGAAGGCGACGCCGTAGATGCGTTGCAGCATGGCGCGATCACTGTCGCCGCGCCAATAGGCACCCGCAATGGACATCAGCTTAAAAGCATCGCCGGGCACCTGGCCGGTGTGCTGCAGGTGCGGGCCGCGACAGAGGTCCTGCCAGTCGCCGTGCCAGTACATGCGCAAAGGCTCGTCGCCGGGAATGGCGTCGATCAGCTCGACCTTATAGGGCTCGTTGTTGTCGGTGTAATATTGCACCGCACGTGCGCGGTCCCAGACCTCTGTGGTCACCGGCTCGCGCTTGTTGATGATCTCTTTCATCTTCTTTTCGATGGTGCCGAGATCTTCGGGCGTGAACGGCTCGGCGCGGTCGAAATCGTAGTACCAGCCATTTTCAATGACCGGACCGATGGTGACCTTGGTGTCGGGCCAGATCTCCTGCACCGCGCGCGCCATGATGTGGGCGAGGTCGTGACGGATCAGCTCATTGGCCTGCGCCTCGTCCTTCATGGTGTGGATGGCGATGGCGGCATCCTTGGTCACGGGCCATTGCAGGTCCCAGTGCTGACCGTCCACGGTTGCGGAGATCGCTTTTTTGGCAAGCGAGGTGGAGATGTCGGCCGCGACCTCTGCAAGCGTGATGCCGGCGTCGTAGGATCGTGCGTTGCCATCGGGGAATGTGAGGGAAATCTGGGCCATATGCTGGCTCTCCTCGTCGGTTTGGCGCCCACTGAACGCCCGGTTGCGGGTTATATGCGTGTTTGCTGTTTGGCCGAGGGGGCGGGCAAGGTCAAGGTGTCGGTTGGAAAATTGCTGACAGTGTGGGCGAGGGGCGCTGCCCCTCGCGCTCCCCGGGATATTTCGCGTTAGAAGTGGTGAGGAATTGGCGAATCTTGCAGCGCCGTGGCATGTGGGGACGACGAAGGCTTTAGGGAGAATGCAAATGGCGCCGCAGTATCTGGACACCGCTGAAGGACGACGTATTGCCTATCACAAGACCGAAGGGCAGGGGCCCTGCGTGGTGTTTTTAGGCGGATTGAAATCCGACATGGAGGGCACCAAGGCGTTGTTTCTGGAGGATTGGGCCAAGGCGCGCGGCCAGGCGTTCCTGCGGTTTGACTACTCCGGGCATGGCGAGAGCTCAGGCCAGTTTGAGGAGGGCTGCATCGGCGATTGGCACGCAGACACGCTGGCGGCGGTGGATGCGTTAACCGAGGGTGACATCGTGCCGGTTGGCTCCTCTATGGGCGGTTGGCAGGCACTCTTGCTAGCCAAGGCGCGGGCAGCGCGGATCAAGGGGATGGTGACCATCGCGGCGGCACCCGATTTCACTGAGGATGGCTATTGGGCGAATTTCAGTGCGGCGCAGAAGGCGGAGCTGGATCGCCATGGTCGGGTGGAGTTGCCAAGCGACTATATGGAACCCTATGTGGTGACCAAGCGGATGGTGGAAAACGGACGCCAGAATCTCGTGTTGCGCAGCAATCTGATTTTACCGTTTCCTGTGCGCTGTCTGCAAGGGACAGCAGACACGGCGGTTTCTACCGAGACCGCATTGCGACTGCTGGATCATGCGACCTGCGAAGATATGCAACTGACGTTGGTAAAGGATGCGGATCATCGGTTTTCCGATGAGGCCTGCTTGGCGCTTATTGAAAAAGCGGTTGAGGAGGTTTGCTGCGGCAACGCGAATTAAGTGTTCGCTTTTTGTTCCTGCATGGGGTAGCAAGAAGGCACGTTAATTGTATGTGAGAGGATTGAACAATGGAGCAACGAATTAGCCTGATCACGCTTGGGGTGCGTGATATGGAGGCCTCAGCGCAATTTTATGAAAGCCTGGGCTGGAAGCGTGTTGAGAGCGAAGAAGGCATCATTGCGTTTGATCTGATTTCCCAGACGATCGGGCTTTATCCGCTGGAGAAACTGGCCGAGGATATGAACCTGCCTGTTGAGGACCTCGGAACTGGGGCCATGACCCTGAGCCATAATGTGCGCAAAGCCGAAGACGTTACCGCGCTCATGGAACGCGCGCGTGCGGCGGGAGCCTCGGTGCTGCGTGAGGCAGGGGCTGTGTTTTGGGGTGGCACCATCGGATATTTCCGCGCGCCGGATGGGCATATCTGGGAAGTAGCGCATAACCCCTATTCACCACTTGCCGAGAACGGTGCGTTTCGATGGGCTGGGTATTGAGGAAGACACACATCCTTAACCAATTTTGCGCAAAATAAAAAAGTCCTTGCTGCCCTGCACTTTGGGACGTGTAGTGAACCCAAGCGTCACAGATAGGCGCATGAAATACGGGCAGATGTATATGATTGAACCAGCGCAGTTGTTGGCGCATCCTTTGGTGGTTGTGCCGGGATTCATGAGTGATGGACGGGTCTGGGAACCCCAGATCCGATTACTGTCACGGCATGTGCCGGTGACGGTTGCGCCGGTTCTCAATGCTGACAGGGTCGAGGATGTTGCCGCCTCGCTGTTGGTTCATATGCCCGAAAAGTTTACTGTCGTTGGTGCGGGGCTTGGCGGTTCGATCGCCATGGCAATGCTGCAGGAGGCGCCGGATCGCATAGCAGGGATTTGCCTGATCGGATCGACGCCGCTGCCTGAAACCCCGGCCAAAGCGGCAGAACGTGAACCGTGGATTATCCGTGCCCGTTCCGGGCGATTGCGCGGCGTGATGGAAGAGGTCATTCCGGCATCAGCACTCGCACCGGGACCGTTGCGGCATCAGGTGATGGGGCAGCTTGCCGATATGGCAGAGGATCTTGGGGCGGATGTTTTTGTATCCCAAAGTCGCATGTTGCAGCGCCGGTCGGACCAACAGGCCACATTGATGCGGGCGGATCAGCCTGGATTGGTGATCTGTGGCGTTCATGACCAAATCATCCCGGTGAAGCGGCAGTTGTTCACTGCGGAACTGATGAAAAATGCTCGGATCGAAATGATCGAGGACGCTGGCCATCTGCCTTTGATGGAACAACCGGATCGGGTGTCGGCTATTTTGCACAACTGGATTGTTGGTGAACACGCGCTACTGCCCAAGTGCGAAGAAACGCTTGATCCTCTACCTGAACCCGTCTGGACAAGCCGCCGGTCCCGGCGGCGTCCGGTGGCTGTGGAAACTCCAGCAGTGGACAGTACCGCAGCTACTTCGGAGCCAGTTTCCGAAGACGTCCTGCAATTGACCTCTGAATACCGTGCGAGCGCCTGATATTAGGTTTAAGATTCTTGTGTCAGAGCCTTGCGTTCTGCTTTTGAAAGGACCAGTGGCTGCGCCACGGGCAACCCGCTTTCGATGTCAAAAAGGGGTGTCTGTCGCCAGCGTCCAGATACCCAAGCAGAAATCATCCGGCTTGCGAGCTTCATGGTCATCCGAGCGGCCCCATCATGGCGCGGGGGCTTGCCTGCCTGCGGAATGAAGGCTTGCGCCACGACTTTTCCAAGCCTATCAGGCTCTGCAAAAAGCGCACTGCGTAGAGCGATGAAAGGCAGCCGGGGTTTGCGCAAGCTGTTGAACATAGGCGTGCCGCAACACCCAGCGTACCAACGATATAGCCCCCTTGGCGATAATTGCAGCAGCTGTAAATGCTCTGCGCCCTGATCAATTTTGACCATGTCGGGGTTCAGTTGTAGCAGGTCCACGCCGCTGTCTTTTGGATCCGGCGCGCCATGATAAAGCTCAACCGCGCGACAGTCCGCGCAGTGGCAGACTATGCGTGTCCCCTGTTTTGCCGCAGCCGCATCAATATGTCCGGAGAGGCTGCCACAAGCACATGAAAAACCGAGAGCGTCGGGTGATGTGCTGGGCATAGGAAGCTCCTTTATTTGGCTGCAGTCTTACTTGGCTGTTTGCGCGAGGACTTTCGGGTGTTTGCATCCATGAAGTCAATCACCAACGGGCGAATGTTGTTGCGCCAGGACCGACCTGCAAAGATGCCATAGTGCCCTGCATCCGGTTCGACATGGCTGGCCTTTTTCGAGTCGGGCAGGCCGGTACAGAGATCAAGCGCGGCGATGCACTGACCGGGGGCAGATATATCGTCCTTGGCCCCTTCAACAGTTTTGACCGCGACATCGGTGATCTTGCCAATGTCGACCTTATGACCTTGCACAGTGAACTCGTTCTTGGCGATTTCACGGTTCTTAAACACCCGCTCTACGGTTGAGAGATAAAACTCCGCAGGCATATCCATCACTGCGAGATATTCATCGTAAAAACGGTTGTGCGCATCGTGATCAGTGGCCTCACCACGGCTTACGCGCAGGATCTGCTCCGAAAATGCCTTAGAATGGCGGTCCATGTTCATCGACATGAATGAAGCCAGCTGCAGCAGGCCGGGATAAACCGCACGGCCCACACCCTTATATTTGAAACCGACACGCTGGATCATGGTTTGCTCGAGTTGGCCCATGGTGACGCGGTGGCCAAAGTCGGTAACATCGGTGGGCGTTGCATCGGGATCGACCGGACCGCCGATCAGTGTCAGCGACGAAGGCTGCGCCTTAGGGTCGATTTCCGCCAGATAAGCCGTGGCCGCGAGAGTCAGCGGTGCGGGCTGACAGACGGCGACCACATGGGTATCGGGGCCAAGTTCACGCATGAAGTCAACGAGGTAGAGCGTGTAATCCTCCACATCGAACTTGCCCGCAGAGACCGGAATATCGCGGGCATTGTGCCAGTCTGTCACGTAGACTTCGCAGTTCTCGATCAGGCTTTTGACGGTAGAGCGCAGGAGCGTCGCGTAATGGCCGGACATCGGCGCAACAACCAAGACCTTGCGCGGCTGCTCGGCGCGGTCGGTTACCCGAAAATGAATGAGATCGCCAAAAGGTTTTTCGACAACGGTATCGACTTCTACCAAATGGTCCTTACCATCAGGCAGGGTGGTGGCTGGAATACCCCAATCGGGCTTGGCTACCATTCGCTCAAAACTGCGTTCTGTGACCTGCCCCCATGCGGCCATCCAGCTCAACATTGGATTGGGGAGCGCCGCAAAGGCAGGGTAGGAGGCCATGGACAGCGCCGTCGCGCCAAACCACTGGTTCGCGTTACGAACCGTCTCCATCAGGTCATAGGACATCATGTAGCGCATGTGCGTCTCCTTGGCGGTGCTTTTCGTGCCGCGGTTTGGGTTCATCTTTGCCGACTCAAGTCGGGGGATTCGGACCTTTCGCCGCTTTGCCGTAGAATGGCTGGACAAGTATTCTGCACAGCAGAAAGATTAAAAGGGTTTCCTTAAGATGACAACAACGCACAGGGATATAGACGCACCATCCGCGGAACAGATTGACC
Source organism: Tritonibacter mobilis (assembly GCF_001681715.1). Taxonomy (GTDB): domain Bacteria; phylum Pseudomonadota; class Alphaproteobacteria; order Rhodobacterales; family Rhodobacteraceae; genus Epibacterium; species Epibacterium mobile. The sequence continues at coordinate 23,953 of NZ_LNWY01000008.1, forward strand.
AACTTAAGGAAAATCTGGTGCGGGTGGAGCAACTGTCGAAGCGTTTGATGGATGTTTTGGCGCAGAAGAAGACCCACAACCCCGGTTTGGACGCTCCGAATCAAGAACTTTTCGCGCGTGCAGCATCCTCCTATTGGGCGGCGATGGCGCAAAATCCCACACGGTTGCTGGAACAGCAGGTGCAGTATTGGGGCAAGTCGGTTCAGAATTTCGCCGAGGCCCAGCAAATCATGGCCAACGCGTTGAAATCTGATGAGATCGAAGCCCAAACCGCAGAGCCCCCAAGGTCGACTGATCGCCGCTTCTCCAACCCGATGTGGGAGACCAACCCTTATTTCAAATTCCTGCGTGATCAATATTTAACCAATGCAGAAGCCATCCGCACTGCCGTCGAGGAGGTCGAGGATCTGGACCGCGTTGACCGGCAGCGGCTGGGATATTTTGCCGACCAAATCATTAACATGATGGCTCCCACAAATTTCCTCGCGACCAACCCGGATGCGTTGGAAAAAGCGCTGGAAACCGACGGGCAATCCTTGATCGACGGGTTGGAAAACCTCGTCGCGGACCTAGAGGCCAATGATGGTGAATTGATCGTACGTCTCGCGGATGAAACGGCCTTTGAAATCGGTCGCAATATCGCAACCACCCCCGGCGAGGTGGTCTTTCGCAACCGTATGATGGAACTGATCCAATATAGCCCCACCACGCAGACGGTGCATGAAACACCGATCGTTTTGTTTCCACCTTGGATCAACAAGTTCTATATTCTTGATTTGAAAGAGAAGAACAGCCTGATCAAATGGATCACGGATCAGGGTTACAGTCTTTTTGTCGTGTCATGGGTCAACCCGAACCACGACTATGCCGACGTAGGTATGGAAGATTACATCGAGGAAGGATTCCTGAAAGCCATTGAGGTTACCAAGGAAATTTGCGGTACCAAGCAAGTCAATGCCGTTGGCTACTGCATCGCGGGAACCACGCTCAGCCTGACTTTGTCGCTCTTGAAGCAACGTGGCGATAAGTCGGTGAAGTCCGCAACCTTCTTTACGGCGTTGACGGATTTCTCGGATCAGGGGGATTTCACACCTTTCCTGCAAAATGACTTTGTCGACGCGATTGAGGCTGAGATCGGCGAAGATGGCATCATGCCGCATTACATCATGGCGCGTACGTTTTCTTATTTGCGCGCCAATGACTTGGTCTATGGCCCGGCAATCCGAAGCTACATGATGGGGGAAACACCGCCTGCGTTCGACCTGCTTTTTTGGAATGGCGATGGTGCCAATCTGCCGGGTAAGATGGCCGTGCAGTATTTGCGGGGGCTGTGTCAGGATAATCGGTTTGTGACCGATGGGTTCGAACTCTTTGGTCACACGCTGCATGTGCGAGACGTCGACGTGCCGCTGATGGCGATCACCTGCGAGACGGATCATATCGCGGCGTGGAAGCAATGCTATCGTGGCGTGCAGCAGATGGGGTCGCGGTCAAAGAACTTTATCGTCAGCCAGTCCGGACATATCGCGGGTATCGTTAATCCGGTGAGCCGCAACAAATACGGCCATTACGTCAACGACGATCTGAAACTGGACGCGGATGCGTGGATGGATGAGGCCGGTTTTCACGATGGGTCATGGTGGCCGCGTTGGGAGGCATGGCTCAAGAAACGCTCGGGCAAGCAAGTGGAAGCTCGCGCACCGGGGACGCATAAATCCTACCCTGTTCTGGGTTCGGCACCGGGGCAATATGTGCGCGCCAAAGCGCGAGGCTGATAAAAATTCTGCCCCGCCGTCAGATCTGCGGGGCAGATGCCTTGGTCATAGTGCCCTGTGATCTTTAGCGGATCAGCTGAGGGCGTATGCGAATTTTGCGGCGCAATTCTTGCGGCATATGACGGTTGAGACGTGTATTGATAACGCCAAACAGTCCTATGATCACCAGTGTCAGCAGGATGAAATAGAACGCCAGAATTGGATAAGGCACAAAGGGGTTGAAGGTCTTATCCGCGAAGTAGTTGGCGTAATAGAGCGCATCCCCTTTCTGTCGCCACGCGGGAAAGCCCGAGAAGAACACCAGCGTTGTGGCATGAAAGAGGAAAATCGCCTCGTTTGTGTAAGACGGCCACGCCAACCGCATCATCGTAGGCCAGATCACCCGACGGAAACGGCTCCATCCGGACAGCCCATAGGCATCGGCGGCCTCCAGATCCCCTTTGGGGATTGAGCGCAGCGCACCATAGAAGATCTCGGCAGAATAAGCGGAGGTGTTGAGAAACAACACGATCAAGGCACCAAGCCACGCGGCCGAGAGCGGATCAAAGATTGGCGACACACTCTTGAGCGACAGAAACACGAAGTAGGCGAAGAAGAACTGGATGAACAGCGGTGAGCCACGGAACACAAAAATGAACCCATTGGCAGGCGACCGTAGCCAGCGCTTCGGAGAGTTTTTGGCCACCGCAAGCGCATTGGCAAAGAAGAACCCAGTGACGATTGCAATAACGCCGAAGTAGACATTCCAGATCAGGCCGGAGCCGATCAGCACGAACTGGTCGCACAGGGTGAAATCACTGCGCGGCAACAGCCGTTCACCAAACCCCAGAGAGCGTAGCGCATAGGCCTGAAAGGTTTCAAAGCAGCTCATATGGAGGCTCCTTCCGTCTTGCGCAGTGCTTCTCCGGCCAAGGTGGCCTGACCATGTGACAGACGGCGAGAAATGCGCGCCAGTACGATTTCAGAGACTTTGGTGAAGGCAAGATAGAAGACCAGAAGCGCGAAGAAGTACCACATGCGCCAGTCGCCATGCGGATAGTCCGTAAAGCGCGTGGTTTTTGAGCCGCCCAATTCGCGTGCCCAGTAGACGATGTCTTCGACACCCAGCAGGAACAACAATGGTGTGGCCTTGATCAAGACCATCCAGAGGTTGGAAAGCCCCGGCAGCGCATACACCCACATTTGCGGCACAAGCACACGCCAGAAGGTTTGACGGGTGGTCATCCCATAAGCCTCAGCCGTTTCGATCTGCGCGCGCGGCACGGCACGCATCGCGCCAAACAGGACGTTTGCGGCAAAAGCGCCAAACACAATGGCAAAGGTCAATACCGCTAGGCTGAACCCATAGACTTCATGCATCCACTGAGGCGCAGTATTCAGCGGCATCTTGGCGACCTGACACACAAGGAAGTCATTGCCCTGCCGGATCGGCTCGTCCCAGTCGGGGCATTTCACCTTGTGGCGGAGCCATTCGATCCCTTGGTCCAAGGCGATGACAAAAAACAGGAAAAAGGCGATATCCGGTACGCCCCGCACAATGGCGATATATCCCTTGCCGAACCATGCCAGCGGCAGAAAACGTGACCGGGCGGCGCTGGCACCAAAGAAGCCGAAGGCGAGCGCCAGCGGCGCGGTGATCGCCAGCAACAATAGGACCGTCCCGAAAGACAGGTAAAAGGCCCAATGCTTGCCGGTTGTGAGATAGCAACTCAGCCACTGGAAGCCCTCCAGAGTGGCCGGATCAGAGCAATAGGAAAAAATGGCGAGCCTCGTCTTCTGATGGGGAGCGGGCGCTAGCGCAAAGGGGCTGCGCTGGCAAAAGTGGAAAGGGGGCCGATGCCCCCCTCCCGTGTTTCAGTTAGGGATCGGGGCGATCAGAACTTGCCCTCGATCTCCCATTTGTCGAGCATCTCGTTGAGGGTGCCGTCTTCTTTCATTGATGCAATCGCTGCGTCGAATTTGCCGCGCAGTTCATCGTCGGATTGACGGAACGCCATACCGATGCCGCCGCCCAGATAGACGTCACCAAGGAAGACGAGATCGGTTTCTTCAACGATCGGCGCAAGGAAGTCTTTGTCGGCCATAACCACGTCAACTTCGCCGGAGTTCACGGCAGCAATGGTTTCGTCCGGGGTCGGGAATTCAACGAGGGTTGCGCCGGATTCAGCCACGTGCGCGGCCTGAATGGTGCCGGACTGGGCTGCAACAACGCTTGCGTTCACGTCGAGCCCTTCAGACATCGCCGCATAAGCGGAGGGCGAGGGTAGGGTGTAACCTTCGGTAAACGCAACAACTTCTTTGCGCTCATCCGTGATCGACATGCCTGCGATGATGGCATCGTAGTTGCCCGAAAGCAGGTTCGGAATGATCGAATCCCAGTCGTTGGTGACCCACTCGCAGGTCAGCTCGGCACGTTTGCACAGCTCATCGCCCAGCTCGCGCTCGAACCCGTCAACTTCACCAGCATCGTTGATGAAGTTGTAGGGAGGGTAGCCGCCCTCGGTGCCGAGGCGAATGGTGTCGGCCATTGCGAAGGTTGCGGACAGTGCCAGAGCGGCAGAGGCAAGAAGCAGAGATTTCATGTGGTAACTCCCGTTATAGTGTTGGTCTGGTTTTTGGTTATTGGGCCTGTCGCGTGGACGACAGGAAGGCCCGCAGCCGTTCGCTGCGGGTATTTCCAAAGATCTCGTCAGGGCAGCCTTCTTCTTCGATCAGCCCCTTGTGCAGGAACACAATATGATCAGAGACATCAGCCGCCATACGCATGTCGTGAGTGACGATAAGCATGGTGCGGCCCTCGCTGGCGAGGTCCTTGATGACCTTCACGACCTCTTGCTCCAGCTCGGGGTCAAGGGCAGAGGTCGGCTCGTCAAACAAGAGCGCCTCGGGCTCCATGCAGAGCGCCCGCGCAATCGCGGCCCGCTGTTGCTGGCCACCGGACAGCTGCGCAGGATAGACGTCACATTTGTCACCGATTCCCACTTGGTCGAGATACTTGCGGGCGGATTTTTCGACCTCTGCACGGTCGCGCTTCAGCACTGTCAGCGGTGCTTCCATCACGTTTTGCAGAATGGTCATATGGGACCACAGGTTGAACTGCTGAAACACCATCGACAGATTGGTGCGGATGCGCAGCACCTGTTTGGGATCTGCGGGCTGGCGGGTGATCCCACTGCCGCGCCACGAAATTGGCTCACCTTTGAACAGGATATCGCCCTGCTGACTGTCTTCGAGCAGGTTGCAACAGCGCAGAAGCGTGGATTTGCCGGAACCGGACGAGCCGATCAGAGACACCACATCGCCCCGCTTGGCGGTGATATCCACCCCTTTGATCACTTCCAAGTCGCCGTAGGATTTATGCAATCCGCGGATTTCGAGTACAGGGGTTTCGTCGGTCAAGGTTACATCGTCCGGCTGTTATGTGAAGTGGCCCCTATTGGACCAACTTTCCGGTCGATTGCAATGCGCAAAGGGGGTGCGAGAGGGGGCAAAACGGCAATTTCGCTACGGAAACTGCCGGAACGGGCAAAGTTGCCCCTGATGCCCACCGATGAGGTGTACGCCGACGCGCAGCGGATTTCAGTGCGCGCGCGCAAGGCGGTCCATCACCAAGGTTGGCCCCGGAGGGGTTGGCACCGCGAGGTAGTCACTTGGTGTTGTCGCGATGATTTTTTTCAGATGCAGGGTTTCGCGGTGCTCTGGCGCCAGCGTATCCAGTGCGCGTTGCAAAGCAGACAGGATCGCGCCTGCATCCTGCGAAAGCGCGGTGATGAATGGCAGGGCTGGCGTGGGTTCGGTGCGTTCCAATTCGCATAGGGACGACACCAGGTCAGGTTCATAGTCTTGCAGCATCTGATAGGTCAGCGCGTCGATACTGGCAAAATCTGCGCGCCCCTCCGCCACGGCCTCGGCCGAGGCCTGATGACTGCCTGTTTCCAGTAATTCGCCCGGCAACATATCGTCTGCGCGCATCCGCATCATCGCGGCAGCCCAGCCTGATTGCGATATCGGATCATTATAGGCAAAACGGCTTCCGGCGAATTTCGTCAACGCAGTGCCCTTGCGGTCGGCATCGGCAATCATCACGCTGTTGTAATGTCCTTCGGGGCACCCCGGCAGACCATAATCAGGCGTCCCCACAAGTTCGACATCGCCATAAAGACGAGCGCGATAGGGCAACCCGCAGGTCTGCGCCAACAACAAATCCGGCGAGCGCCAAGCCTGCCAAAGATCCATGTCACGTGTGAGAGCTTCGGGCCCTTGTCCAATTTCTGCGCGAATGGCGGCCCAAAACGCATCATTTGCTGCTGCCGTCTCTTTGCGGTCATACATCGGCAGTAGGGCGATCATGCGCGGCTCTCCGCCCGCTTGCGCGCCATTGCACTGTCGACGTCATTGACGCCCAGAAGGTTGGCGGCAAGGCGGATCAAGGCATCCTCTTCGGCGTCACGTTTGCCATCTGCAAGGGCGACCTGCCAAAGGGTTTCCACCACCCCTGTGCGGTCCTCATAAGGGACTGCGTCTTTGATCGCGCGGGTGAAGCGTACGGTGTCAGGTGCCTCGGCCTCTAGCCCTTCGCCTTGTTCCCGCAAGATTTGCGCGGCCCCAGAATCCAATTGGAAGCGGCTGCGCAGGATGCGATCAATTCGGTCGCGCTCGGTGTCGGAATAACTCTCATCCGAACGCGCAAGGCGTACCAGCAATGCGGTCAATGCAAGGCGCGCGTCCTCGTCTGGCAGGATCGCGGGGGCAGGGGCCAGCAGCTTATCCAGAAAATCCTTGAATATCATGCATCCCCCTGCGGCACTGGTTGCGTGTCCAATTTTGAGCGTGCGCGTGCGCGGGCACGTTTGTTGTCGATCACCGACAGGCCCATGGCCTTGCAGGCATCGTTGACGATTTCGATCTCGCCTTCGTGCTCGCGATTGTCCGCCAGCACAACTTCCCACAGCGCATCCAAAGCCGCGAGACGCTCTTCGAGGCCGGTGGTTTCGCGGATCAGGCGGCCAAATGTATCCGTCTCCGGTGCGGCGGCATGCAGTTTTTCACAGGTTGCGCGCACCTTTGCGGCCTCAAGCGCGTTGTGGCCGTAAAGGCGCGCCAGAATGCGGTCGATCAGGCTGATCTCTTCCACAAGATAGGCGCGGTCGGACTGTGCAATCCGCACCAACAGTGCCCCCAACGCCAGTTCTGCGTCCGGATCGGGCAGGTTCGGGCTTTGCGGTGGGCGAAAGGCCTGAAACAGCTTCTTCAGCATCAAAAACTCCTCTTCGGCGGCGTCAGCCGTCGTAGCCTTCGATTATTTCCATATCGCCGGTCGAAACCGGATCTCTGAGCGCCTTGGCCTGCTGGTAAGCGACGCTATCATAGCAGGCTTTGGCCGTGGTGAAGTCCTCAAACTCAATCACAACAGTGCGCGCGCGCATCTGTCCTTCGCGCACTTCTTTCGTCCCACCTCGGACCAGAAATCGTGCACCATACTCGCGAAAAGGGACTGCATTGGCATCAATATACGCCTTGTAGCGCTCCATGTCGTCAATATCGACATGTGCGACCCAATACCCCTTGGCCATGTTCTTTCCCCACCTTCTCCGGGCCGGTGACCGGCCTCTATCGTTTCGCGTTCCAAGCTGAACCAGAACACGGGCTTTGGCAATCACCACCTATAGGCGATTGTCGATAATTTCACGGGGAAAGGCCCTCGGTGTGCAGCTTGGGTGCATAACGTTACAAAACAAAACGCCCGGAACCAGTGTCCGGGCGTTTTGTTGAACGGACTACAGCCGCATCAACCGATTTCAGCAAGGCGGGCAAGTGCCTCTTTGAGCTTGGTTTCTTCCTCTTCGCGTGCAGCAAGGTTTTCGCGGGCCTCTTCAACCACCTCATCAGGGGCCGAGGCCACAAATTTGGGGTTGTTCAATCGACCACGCAGACCGCCGAGTTCCTTTGCGAGCTTGCCGAGGGATTTCTCCAGCCGTGCCTTTTCGCCGTCGATGTCGATGATGTCGGCCAGCGGCAGCAGGAAGGACGCACCGGGCGCAGAAATCGACACGCAGCCCTTGGGCGCGGTCTCGACCTTGCTCAGGTTCTCAATACGCGCAAGGCGTTTGATCAGCGTCTCATTGGCGTCCCAGGCGGCCTGACCGGCGTCGTCGATATCGGTGACCAGCATATCCACATAAAGCCCGGCGGGCACATGCATCTGAGCGCGGGCAGAGCGGGTGTTCTCGATGACCGAGATTACCCAGTTCATCTCCGCATCCGCCTCGGGCTTCACCAGATCGGCGGCCGTGTAGGTCGGCCAGTCTGCATGCACCAGCATCGTGGCGCGCGTGCCTGTCGCGCCCCAAAGCTCCTCGGTGATGAAGGGCATGATCGGGTGCAACAGGATCATGCACTGATCCATCACCCAACGCATGGTGGCGCGAGTCTCGGCCTGTGCCTTGGCATCATCGCCTTGCAGCAGCGGCTTTGACAGCTCCACATACCAGTCGCAGACCTTGCCCCAGACAAAGCCATAAAGCGCCTGTGCCGCGTCGTTGAAGCGGAAACCCTCCATAGCCTCGTCCACCGCCTCGCGCACGCGGGTAGTTTCGCCGATGATCCAGGCGTTGACGGCGGCCCTGGGGGCGAGCTGGTCGACGGTCAGCTGCGGCACGGCGTCGGCAAAGACCTCGTTCATCTCGGCAAAACGCACGGCGTTCCACAGCTTGGTGCCGAAGTTGCGATAGCCCGCGATGCGCTGCATATCCAGTTTCAGCACGCCACCTAGAGAGGCCATCGCCGCATTGGTGAAGCGCAGCGCGTCGGCGCCGTATTCCTCGATGATTTCCAGCGGGTCGACCACATTGCCGGTGGATTTCGACATCTTCTTGCCCTTGGCATCGCGCACGAGGCCATGCAGGTAGACGGTGTCAAAGGGGATGCGCTCCTGCACCGGCAGGTTTTCGTCCAGCACCGCCAGCTGCATCATCATCATGCGCGCAACCCAGAAGAACAGGATGTCCTGACCGGTGACTAGGGTCGAGGTCGGGAAATACTTGGACGTCTCCTCGGTCCATTCCGGCCAGCCCAGCGTGCCGATCGGCCAGAGGCCGGAAGAGAACCAAGTGTCCAGCACGTCGGGGTCACGGAACATCGGCACCTGCATCGGCCCCTCAAAGCTCCGGATGGTGCCTTCGGTGCGCACATCCATCAGCTTGCGCTGTTCGGCGAGGATTTCGACCGCTTCCTGCTGATCTGCAACAATGCGGAATTCGGTGCCCTCGGCGGATTGCAGGCGGGCTTTTTCAAGCGCTTCCTCTTCGGTCGCGGCACAGATTGGATACCAGTCGTCCTCACCCGGGACGTACCAGACCGGGATCTGATGCCCCCACCAGAGCTGGCGCGAGATGCACCAGGGCTCGATGTTTTCCAGCCAGTGGAAATAGGTCTTCTCGCCCGACTCCGGCATGATCTTAACATCGCCATTGCGCACGGCATCCAGTGCCGGGCCTACAACCTTTTCGGCGTCGACGAACCATTGGTCGGTCAGCATCGGCTCAATCACCACCTTGGAGCGGTCGCCAAAGGGCTGCATGATCGGCTTGTTTTCGACGTAAGGCACGATCTGCGTGACCTCGGTTTCGTTGCCGTCCTCATCCTTCACCAATGAGGTGATGGTCTGCATCACCGCGAGGCCCTCGTCGGTGATTTCCTGCACCACCAGCTTGCGCGCCTCAAAGCGGTCCAATCCGCGCAGGTGATCGGGGACGAGGTTGATGGCATCCACCTCGTTCTCGGTGAACTCCGCACCTTTGGCATGGGCCTGAGCTTTGGCGGCCTCATTGGCGTAGGGGGCACCATCGGCGCGCATCGCGCCCTTCATGTCCATCAGGCGATACATCGGAATACCGCCGCGTTTGGCGACCTGATAGTCATTGAAGTCATGCGCGCCGGTGATCTTCACAGCACCCGAGCCAAAGTCCTTGTCCGGGTATTCATCGGTGATGATCGGGATCAGGCGGCGGTGTTCCTTGGGGCCGACCGGGATTTCCACCAGTTTGCCGACGATAGGCGCATAGCGCTCGTCCGAAGGGTGCACCGCAACCGCGCCATCGCCCAGCATAGTTTCGGGGCGGGTGGTGGCGATGGAGATATAGTCACGCTCTTCCTCAAGCGTGACGTTGCCGTCTTCGTCTTTCTCGACGTAGGTGTAGGTCGCGCCGCCCGCCAGCGGGTACTTAAAATGCCACATGTGGCCGGCGACTTCGATATTTTCCACCTCAAGGTCGGAAATCGCAGTCTCGAAATGCGGGTCCCAGTTGACCAGCCGCTTGCCACGGTAGATCAGGCCCTTGTTGTACATCTCCACAAAGACCTTGATGACCGCATCGTGGAAGTTGGGCGAGTTCTCATGCCCGGTGCGGGTGTCGCCCGCCGCACCCGCCATGGTGAAGGCGGTGCGACCATAGTCACACGACGCGCCGAGGCGCTTGAGCTGGTTGATGATGGTGCCGCCGGACTGTTCTTTCCATTCCCAGACTTTCTCCAAGAACTTCTCGCGCCCCAGTTCGCGACGCGAAGGCTGCTGGGTTTCCGCCAGCTTGCGCTCCACCACCATCTGCGTGGCGATCCCTGCATGATCGGTGCCGGGCTGCCATAGCGTGTCAAAGCCCTGCATACGCTTCCAACGGATCAGGATATCCTGCAATGTATTGTTGAAAGCATGACCCATGTGCAAGACGCCGGTGACGTTTGGGGGCGGGATCATGATGCAATAGGTCGACGCGCCGGGCTTGGCGTTTGCGCTTGCGGTAAAACAGCCCGCCTTTTCCCAAGCGTCAAACAGGCGGCTCTCCGCCTCGGCTGCGTTAAAGGTCTTGTCCAGTGCCATGTCAGATGCCCCGTGCGTCGCGTCTTGAAATCTCAGATAGTGGGTCAAAGCCCGCATTTGGTCCTCCAATAACGAATGCCGCTTCAAAGGGAAAGTGTCGAACCATCGTGGAAAACTTTGCAGATCTTGCAAGCTGGGTGTGTGCCGATAACCCGCTATTAAGTCTTATTTGAAATAAAGGTCGCCAAGGGACGCAGCCCACCCCACTCACCACTCCCAACTGCGCCCCCCTCCATTTGAAAGTCCCGGTACTCGTGCCCGGTCAGGTCTGACGCGTATCCCGCGAACCTGACCGGGTACACGAGGTCCGGGGCTTTCTTGTTCTGGGCGTTAGGTGTGTTGTTGGCTGATACACGAGGGAATTGCTCCCGCCACCGCGATGCGCATCGCGCAGCGCAATACCTCAAGTACCATCGCATCGAGGTTCGCTGTGACCATGTATCGAGTGATAGCGGCTGGAATTTTCTCTCAGCATTGTCACGCGATCACTGGACAAGCCTGTCTCGCGCATTAGGCTCCGCCTGAGCTGAGCGCAGGCAGAGGGAGCCATCTCATGAACCAACGCGTCGAGAAATTTGGAAAAAGTCAGCCGCTCGCACGGGTGGAAGATCAGCGTTTGCTGACAGGTCAGGGTCGCTACATCGAAGATACGATGCCACAGGGCGCGTTGCGGGCCTTTGTCTTTCGCAGCCCCGTCGCCCATGGTGAGATCACGACACTCAACGTCGAGGATGCGCGCGAGGCGGATGGTGTTCATCTGGTGATCACGCAGGCCGATCTGGTTGAGGCCGGTATTGAGGCCCATCTGGACGGGGTGGTGGTGAATAATATCGACGGCAGCAAGGGCGCGGCTCCCGAGCGCCCCGTGCTGGCGGGTCATCGTGTGCGCTACGTCGGCGAGCCTGTGGCGGTGGTCATCGCTGAGACCATGGAACAGGCCCGTGACGCGGCTGAGATGATCGAGTTCGACTATGATGATCTCGATGTGAAACTGGGCCTGACAGTGGGGGGACCCCAGATCCACCCGGAAGCGTCGGACAATCGCGCCTTCAACTGGGGTCTTGGCGATAGAGAGGCGACAGAAGCTGCCTTTGCGCAGGCCGCCCACAGAGTGAGCCTGCAAGTGGCCGACAACCGGATCATTGTAAATTCGATGGAGCCACGCGGTTGCCACGCCACTTGGGAAGATGGTCGGATGCATTTCCACTACGGCGGGCAAGGTGTCTGGGCCATGAAAGAGCAACTGGCCAAGAAATTACATCTCTCAGAAGACAATGTGCATGTGGTGACGCCGGATGTGGGCGGCGGCTTTGGCATGAAGGCAATGCCGTATCCAGAATATTTTGCAGTGGCGCATGCGGCGCGAGTTCTTGATCGGCCAGTTGGCTGGATGTCGGATCGTACCGAAGCAATGCTGAGCGACAACGGCGGGCGAGATCTGACCTCTCTGGCTGAATTGGCCTTTGATGAAAATCTGAAAATCACGGCTTACCGTGTCCACACGCAATGTAACCTTGGGGCTTATAACTCCCACTTTGGTCAGCCGATCCAGACGCAGCTGTTTTCGCGCGTACTTGCTGGGGTTTACGACATTCAGACTGCGTGGCTGGAGGTCGATGGCATCTATACCAACACAACGCAGGTCGATGCCTATCGCGGCGCGGGGCGACCAGAGGCCATTTATGTGCTGGAGCGGGTAATGGACCGCGCGGCGCGGGATCTCGGTGTTGACCCGATGGAACTGCGGCGCAGGAATTTCATCGCGCCTCAAAAATTTCCCTACAAGACCGTCACCGATGAAACCTATGACGTCGGCGATTTTAATCTCGTCCTCGACCGGCTGGTGCAAGAGGCCGACCTGGCTGGATTTGAAACCCGGCGCGCAAAGAATGCGGCAGAGGGACGTTACCGGGGCGCGGGCCTTTGTTACTATATCGAAAGTATTTTGGGCGATCCTTCAGAAACCGCAGACGTCGAATTTCTGGAGGACGGCCGGGTGAACATCTATGTGGGCACGCAAAGCAACGGACAAGGACACGAAACTGTCTTTGCCAAGTTCCTTGCGGACCAGACCGGCATTCCTGTCAGTGCGATTGAGGTCATCCAAGGTGACAGTGACCGTATTGCCAAGGGCGGCGGTACGGGCGGCTCTCGGTCTGTCACGACGCAGGCCAATGCAACCCTGGCCACGGTCGATAAGATGGTGGCGGCCTTCACACCCTTCCTTGCGGAGGAAATGGGCGTCGAAGAGAGTGCTGTCGACTTTGATGGTGAGACCTTCCGCGCACCGGGGTCGAACCTGACACCAACGGTGCTCGAAGCGGCTGATCTTGCACGTGAAAGGGGGCGCACGGACCTGTTGCGCCATCAGGCGGAGGCTTCATTGCCGGGGCGATCTTTCCCCAATGGTGCCCACCTCGCGGAGGTCGTGATCGACACGGAGACCGGACAATCGCGTGTGGACCGCTATACGGTGGTCGATGATTTTGGTAATCTGATCAACCCGATGCTTGCCGAAGGTCAGGTTCATGGCGGGGTCGCGCAGGGCCTCGGGCAGGCGATGCTTGAACATGTGGTTTATGATGCCGATGGCCAGTTGCTCACGGCAACGTTCATGGACTACGCGATGCCCCGCGCTGAGGATATGCCTTGGGTTGGCTTCACGTCCGAACCTGTGCCCTCCACCCAGAACCCTATGGGCATGAAGGGCTGTGGCGAGGCAGGGACCGTTGGCGCGCTGGCGGCCGTGGCCAATGCGGTTCAGGACGCGCTCTGGGATCAGGGCATCCGGCAGGTGGACATGCCGTTCACACCGGTCAAACTATGGGAGTTGATCAAGGATGTTCCTCAAGCGGCTGAGTAAATCAGTTCTGGGATTGTTCGGACGGCCTCGGCTGCTGTCCGCGCAATCCTCAGAGACCGCTCAACGTGGTCCGCAATGTCATGTGATCATCCTTGACGGCACTATGTCGACGCTGGAGCCGGGGCGTGAAACCCATGCCGGGACGGCTTATCGCCTGTGCAAGGAAATGGGGCCACGGGTTTCGGTCTACTATGAGGCGGGCGTGCAATGGAGCGCGTGGAACAAAACCGCAGACGTGATGATTGGGCGTGGCATCAATCGCAAGATCCGCCGCGCTTACGGCTACCTAGCATCGCGCTATCGCCCCGGTGATAAAATCTACCTTCTGGGCTATTCGCGCGGCGCATATGCAGTGCGCTCGCTGGCGGGGATGCTCGGCGCGGTTGGGCTAGTGCGGACCGAGTTTGCCACGGTGCGCCATATCCGCACGGCCTATCGCCATTATCAGATGGGCAGTGGTACAGAAATCCGTGCCGCCTTTCGCGATGCCTATTGCCACCCAGAGGTTGAGGTGGAAATGGTCGGCGCATGGGACACAGTCAAGGCGCTTGGTTTCCGTTTGCCGCTATTGTGGCAATGGTCCGAGGTACGTCACGCCTTTCATGACCACAAACTCGGCTCTCATGTGAAGGCGGGGTATCACGCGCTTGCGCTGAACGAGACGCGCGACGTCTATACGCCTGTGCTGTGGAAAACGACGCCCGATTATTCTGGCCAGCTTGAACAAGTCTGGTTTCGCGGAGCCCATGGCGATGTGGGTGGCCAGCTCGGGGATTACGATGCGGCGCGTCCACTGGCGAACATACCTCTTGTCTGGATGCTGGAGCGGGCGGAAATGTCAGGTCTGCCTCTACCACGCGATTGGCGCATGCGTTTTCCGGTTGATCCGGATGCGCCCTCGGTGGGAACGTGGTCGGGTTGGGGCAAGATTTTCCTGATGCGCAGTCGCCGTAAAGTTGGACAAGATCCAAGTGAAAAAATCCATCCCAGCGTTCAGGTGGGGGATTCACCTAAGAAATCGGGGAATTGGCTGAATATGTTTATGCGTCAGACCCGTCTGTGATGAGCGATTGGCGCAGGTTCGAATTTCAGACCTGCTTGATCATTTCGGTCGCCGTAGAAAAACCAAAGATGGGCGCGGCCAGCCCGAGTTTTTTCACGTCTTGGACCACAAAACCCTCGCGCTCATAGAGTGCGCGCGCCCGCGGATTGGTGTCGATGACATCCAGACGGACCCGTTGTAGCTGAGAATGCGCGGCATGACCCATGATCGCGTGCAAGAGCGCCGTGCCCACACCCAAGCCGCGCGCTCGGGGTTCGACAAAAATCCCATCCATCAAGAGGGTTCCGTTCTCGCACGCGCGCTCCAGAGTGCTGACCAACAGGCCACGCCAAACCGCTCCAAACAGGCCATAGACCTGACGCAGATCATCGAACTCGCCTCCGATAAAGCTGCCATTGGGGGTTTTGAAGCCGGCCGCACCGAGAAAGTCACCAGATGCAGAGACGGCGCTGATTGCGTGATCTGGCTGCAGAACACGCTCAACAAAGGTGATGGCCTTCTGTTCTGGTCCAAGCGGATAGCGCAATTTGCGTGAAAACGCCTGCCAATACCCGCGCGCGGCTTGGGCGCGATGTTCCGGTCGCAGGCCCGATTCAATGACATATTTTGCGGACTCGCCGTTTGAGTTTGTCATGATGCCTCCCTAAATCCAAAGAGATATGGATTTTTATAAGGCGGCATTCAATTGAAGAGACACATTTTCATCGCCGCAGGCGTTGTTGCCTGTTTGCTGGCGGCACTCGTATTCTGGCGTCTGCTGGATCATGATCTGGGGTGGCGTAACAGTACTGCATTTCAATTTCGCACGCTTCAGGGCGAGGTTTCAGGCACGCTCTGGTTACCCGATGATGCACCGCGTGCGGCGATTGTGCTGGTTCACGGGGACGGGCCGCAGGATCGTACCTCGAACGGGGGGTATGCGCCCTTAATCAACACTTTGTTGGATCGCGGAATTGCGGTAGCGGCGTGGGATAAGCCGGGCATAGGTGCGTCTGCAGGGGATTGGTTGATGCAGTCGATGGCGGACCGTGCAATGGAAACCCGCGTGGCGCTGGCAGAGCTGGATTTACGATTTGAAAACATACCAGTTGGGGCAATGGGGTTTTCGCAAGCAGGCTGGGTGTTGCCACAACTGGAGCCCGAAGTCTCAGATTTCCTTGTGCTGATTGGGCCAGCAGTTTCGTGGCAAGCGCAGGGCGAGTATTACACCCGGACGCGGCTAGTGCGAGAAGGACGCGGCACTGAAGAGATCGAGCAGAGACTGCGTGACGCGGCAAAACAGGATGAGATTTTATTCTCCGCCGATCGCCCACCTGCGGATTTGCCAGAGGATATGACACCGGCGCGCTGGCGCTTCATCCGTATCAATCGCACGGTTGATGCCAGTGCTGATCTGGCAGCGCAAACCTTGCCTGTCTTGGCGATTTGGGGGGCGAAAGATCTGAATGTCGATGCGCAGGCAGATGCTGCGGCTTACCAAGATCTATTAGTAGATGGAGCTGCTGGCACTCAAATCCAGCTTTGGCCGGAGGCCACTCATGGGTTACTTCGGGCGGGTCCCTATAACTATCAATTGGTTGATGAATGGCCGTGGCATGCAAAGCTGCGCTTTTTCTTTGAGGGGCGGCACGCCTTTGCACCGGGGGCGTTGGATATGATTTCCGACTGGATCTTGGCCCAATCGGCGAACGATCCCTGAGAGGTGGATTGGACCGTTAGATCACGGGGCAACTTTCATCACGATACAGGTGGTCGACCCCGTCGCATAGAGCTTGCCATCCTCGACCCCACGGATTTCGCCATGAGCAACACCCGTCGAGCGCCCCACGTGATCGATTTCGCCCCAGCAATCAATGGTCATGCCAAGTGGGATGGAGCGTAAGATATTGATCTTGAGTTCAAGCGTTGTGTAGACGGAACCTTTCGGTACACGGGTCATCACGGAGCAGGCCATGGCACTATCCAATAGCGTGCCGTACCACCCGCCATGCACGGTGCCCATCGGGTTGGTGACGTTGAATTCGGGTGTGCCGCGAAACACGACACGGCCCGGCTCAACGCTCTTCAGGTGATAGCCAAGTGTTTCGCCAATCGGCGGGCCGGGCATGCGACCCTCAAGGATGCCGGTCATGAAATCAAGACCAGAGATCTGCGCGACCTCAGCGAGCGGCATCAGGTCCGTGGGGGATTTTGCAACCGACATGACGTCCTCCAGTCTGCGTTGTGCAAACGCTAGGAGGGCGCCATGGGCTCAACAAGTGTTACGCGACGTTCTGCAGGCGCGCTTTGGATTTTACACCAAGCGCATGGCACACATCGCGGGTCAGTTCCGGGCGATTCAACGTGTAGAAATGCAGCTTCTTCACGCCGCCATCCAGAAGTTCAGTGCAGAGTTCACTGCAAAGTGCCGTCGCCAGTAGGTCGCAACGATCATCGCGCTGTGCTTTCTCAAAGGCCTCGTCGAGCCACGCCGGAATGGTTGTGCCACAGGCTTCGGCAAAGCGGCGCACACCTTTCCAGTTCTCGATCGGCAGAATGCCGGGAGTGATACGATCGGTGTCAATGCCCGCCTTGGCGCAGGCATCGCGGAAGCGGAAGAAGCTCTCGGCCTCAAAGAAAAATTGCGTCAGCGCCTCATCGGCTCCGGCGTCCAGTTTGCGCTTGAGCCACTCCACATTGGCCTGCTGGCTGGCAGCTTCGGGGTGGCTCTCAGGGTAGGCCCCGACGCGCAGGTTGAATTTACCCTTGGCCGCCAGCGCTTCGATCAGTTCCACTGAAGAACCAAAGCCATCCTCAGTCGGGGTGAAACGGCCCTGTTCTTTCGGCGGGTCGCCACGCAGCGCAACAATATCCGTGATGCCTGCCGCGGCGTATTGATCCGCAATGTCGAGGGTTTCCTGTCGCGTTGCAGACACGCAGGTCAAATGCGCCGCAACCTTGAGGCCGGAGTTCTTATGCAGCGTCGTCACTGCATCGCGGGTCAATTCGCGAGTGGTGCCGCCCGCACCGTAGGTGACGGACACAAAGCGCGGTGCCAGCGGTGCCAGAGACTGCACCGTGTCCCAAAGCCGGAAGGATGCTTCGAGGTTTTTGGGCGGAAAGAATTCAAAGGAAATCTCTGGCGTGGTCACTGTCGTGGCTCCTCGGAGGCGGAGCGCCCTTGGTCGTGCGCTCGGAATGTCGTGTTTTGCGTCACTTGTGTCGCATCAGGTTTGACCCCTTTTCACATGAGAGCTATCAGTGAATCAAACTCATATTTCTCAAGAACAACATGAGGCGGATCGAAGTATGCATATCGAGTTTCGTCACCTTCGCACCATCAAGGCGATCCATGAGGCGGGAGGATTGGCGCGGGCTGCGGATCAGCTGAACATCACCCAAAGCGCGCTTAGCCATCAGATCAAAGGGCTGGAAGAACAGGCCGGGGTAGAGTTGTTTCTACGCCGTTCCAAGCCGATGAAACTCTCGGCAGCGGGGTTGCGCCTGTTGCGGCTGGCGGAACAGGTCTTGCCACAGGTCGAAGCGGCACAGGCAGAATTCTCTGCCCTGCGTGACGGCGAGGCGGGGCGGCTTCATATCGCCATTGAATGTCACGCCTGTTTTGAATGGTTGTTTCCGGTGCTTGAGGGGTTTCGCAAAAGCTGGGGCGATGTGGATGTGGACATCCGTCCCGGTTTGGCCTTTGAGGCGATGCCTGCGTTGATGCGCGAGGAGGTGGATCTGGTGGTCACATCCGACCCCGAGGACATGTCCGGTGTCACCTTTATTGAGCTTTTTGATTACAATCCGGTGTTTGTGGCCTCTGCCCAGCATGCGCTTGCCTGCAAACCCTATGTGGAGGCAGAAGATTTTCGCGGTCAAACGCTCATTACCTATCCTGTGGAGCGCACGCGCCTTGATGTGTTCAGCCAGCTTCTGATTCCGGCCGGGGTGGAGCCTGCAAGTATTCGCAAGGTCGAGCTGACGGCGGTGATCCTCTTGCTCGTGGCCTCCAATCGCGGTGTTTCGGTGCTGCCGGACTGGGTGGTGCGTGAGGTGAAATATTCCTCGGATTACGTCACGCGCCCGCTGACCAAAGAGGGCATTACCCGCAGGCTTTATGCAGCCATTCGCAGCGATGATGAGAGCAAGCCTTTTATGCAAGAGCTGATCCGGCTCGCACGTGTCGAAGCACGCAAGCTGCAACAGCAATAGACCCGCCTGCTATTGGGCCTGTAAGAACGATGTTTTAGATGCGGGGGCGCATTGTCGCCGTCGTTCTTATGCGCCCAGTGCATGGCTGAAACTTCCTCGCAACAGGGCTTGGCCTCTTGGCAACTGCGGCCAGCCCGTGTATGGGCACCCTTTGACCGACATCTCCCCCGCAAGGACAGCTCGTACAATGATTGGTAGCGCAAATCTCAACGTGATGATCAAGGCCGCTCGCAAGGCAGGCCGTTCCCTGGTGAAGGATTTCCGCGAAGTGGAAAACCTGCAGGTCTCCACCAAGGGGGCCGGAGATTTTGTGAGCCGCGCGGATATCGCCGCCGAGAAGATCCTCAAAGACGAGCTGATGGGCGCGCGTCCCACCTATGGCTGGCTTGCTGAAGAGGGGGGCGAAACCCCCGGCGAAGATCCAACGCGTCGTTGGATCGTGGACCCCTTGGATGGCACCACCAACTTTTTGCACGGTCTGCCCCATTGGGCAGTCTCCATCGCGCTGGAACATAAAGGCAAGATCGTTGCAGGGGTGATTTATGACGCCGCCAAAGACGAGATGTTCTTTGCCGAAAAAGGCGCAGGCGCTTGGATGAATGAGACCCGCATTCGCGTCTCTGCCCGTCATCGCATGATCGAGTCGATTTTTGCTACTGGTCTGCCCTTTGCAGGTCGTGCAGACCTGCCGGAAACTCTGCATGATCTGGCGCGTCTGATGCCTGCCTGTGCCGGGGTGCGGCGCTGGGGGGCGGCGGCGCTTGATATGGCCTATGTGGCTGCGGGTCGTTACGAGGGATTCTGGGAACGCCGCCTCAACGCTTGGGATTTGGCGGCTGGGATCATCATCGTCAAAGAGGCGGGTGGTCTGTGCGAAGCTTTGGACGCCGATGAGTCAATCATCGAGAGCGGTGACGTGATTTGCGCCAACGAGCCGATCTTTGAGAACTTCACCAAGGTGATCCGCGGCTGATAAGGCTGCTTGGCTGCCTTAAGGTGGCGACAGAGTTTGAAGACACCCCAGTTGCGTCATACCGCAGCGGGGTGTTTCTCGTTGAACGCAGGTGCTTTTGCTGCACCAGAGGCGCATCGTTCGTGTCTCCTGTCGGATGCCTCCGGCGGAGGTATTTGCAAAAGGTGAAAACGCAGGGCTGCACTAATCGGTTGTGCGGTCTGAAGGGTGGTTAACCCCGTCATTCCAAGGAATTTCGCCGTATGTTTGCGCATGGGTGCGCGGATTGCCCGCGTCGATACAGCCGAGGTTTACTCCGCATTCGGACGGGTTTGAGCGGCGTTGGTGGTAGACGTATATGCCGCAGGTTTTGCAAAAATAATGTTTCGCAGTGTGTGTGCCCCAAGTGTAGAGGCTCAGATTGTCGCCTCCGCGCAAGAGTTCGACAGAGTCTGCATGGGCGGTGACGGCTGCCGCACCCCTGCGCAGGCAGAAGGAACAATCACAACGGCTTGCAGAGGCGAGGCCCTGTGGAAAAGCGGCAGTGATCTCGACCGCGCCACAGTGGCAGCTGGCGGTGTGGTGTTCCATGTACGCCTCCTTTGGCAGAAGTTATGTTATTTGCCCCATGGTCCACTGGGGCGACGTGGAAGATTTCTGGCCACCCGTGGGATGCGGCTTGCACTATAGGTGGTTTCCGGGTGAGGGGGCTGGCCATGGGTGCGAGACCAGTATCTGGGCCCGCCGCGTTTGAGCCAGAGCGGAACCGTA
The DNA here is from genome assembly GCF_001681715.1 of Tritonibacter mobilis. Classification (GTDB taxonomy): domain Bacteria; phylum Pseudomonadota; class Alphaproteobacteria; order Rhodobacterales; family Rhodobacteraceae; genus Epibacterium; species Epibacterium mobile. The sequence goes on from NZ_LNWY01000008.1 coordinate 44,446, forward strand.
AGTGCCAGTCCGATGAAGAAGCCGCCAGCATGTGCCCAGTATGCGACACCACCAAGGTTCGGATCGGCATTGAGGCCACCAAAAAACTGCATTGCAAGCCAAAGCCCGAGCATGATGAAGGCGGGTATGGGAATGATGCGAAAGAAGATGATCAGAATGATCAATATATCGACGCGCGCCTTTGGGAACATCAAGAGATAGCCCCCCATAACGCCCGCGATCGCACCAGATGCTCCGACTAAAGGGACATTGGACATTGGTGCAGACATCACATGTACGAGCGTCGCGCCGACGCCTGAGACGAGATAGAACAACAAGAAGGGTAGATGGCCCATCTCGTCTTCCATATTGTCGCCGAAGATCCACAAAAACAGCATATTGCCGGCCAGATGCATAATACCGCCATGAATGAACATGGAAGTGAGCAAGGTGAGCGGTGCGTCCCCCATCATGATCTCGCGCGGGACAGCAGCGAAAGTGGCGTAGAACAACGCCATACTGCGGTCGGTGGGGAAGCTCGTGGAATACCAAAGATAGCCAAGAATATTGGCCGCCATCAGCAGATAGACGACATAGGGCGTTCGGCCAGATGGGTTGTGGTCGCGTAGAGGAAACATGCGCTGACGCTGAGCCGTTGACGCGGGGAGGTCAAGCGAAATGGCAGGTTTGGGCGATATGTCTCGCCTGATCTGAAGTGTGCGACTGAGGTGACCTTAGGTCCACGGGAAACTTATGTCTAAAAAGGCCTCGCCGCCCGCCCCAAGGATGGGCGGCGAGGATTGTTCGAGGTGAGCGTTAGCCGTTGCCGCCCAGAAGGGCCGCGTTACCACCGGCGGCGGTGGTATCGACGCAGACGTGACGTTCCGCGAGGACGCGTGCGCGGTCCGGGGCTCCGGGGATGAGCGGGACAATCGGTCCGTCACGTTTGGCGAGGCTTTGTTCGATTTCGCGACCGGTGGCCTCATCGCCCCACCACAACACGCCGGAGATCCCGTCGAGATGCTGGAGACGATGCAGATCTACCATTCCGTTGGCCTTAATCGCGGTTCCACCGAGATCCGTGACCATTTTGGCCTGTTCGGTAACGGCATCCTTGCCGGGGCCCATGCACAACAGAGGCGCCCGCGCCGAAACCGTCAGACGGTTCGATTCACCTGTAGGGCCGGGCAGGGAGGTGGTTTCCGGGCGTCCGGGCTGGCCGCTCTCGCCGGGGATTTCGCCCATGGTCTGATCCCAAACAGCAGTGCTCTGGCGGCGATCCGGGGCGCAGAACCGGGCCAGATAGTTGGGGCCACCCGCCTTGGGTCCGGTGCCGGAAAGGCCCTCGCCGCCAAAGGGTTGGCTGCCAACGATTGCGCCGATCTGGTTGCGGTTCACATAGATGTTGCCCGCGTGGATACGGTCACACACGTGCTGCACGCGGTCATCAATCCGGGTTTGCAGACCAAAGGTCAGCCCATAACCAGTGACGTTGATGGCATCGATCACGTCATCAAGTTCGCGCGACTTGAAGGTTGCCACATGTAGTACCGGACCAAAGATCTCTTCTTTGAGATCACTGATCCCGCCGATCGAGATCATCGTCGGGCCAACAAATGTCCCTCCCTGCGGGGCCTGCATTTCCTTGAGCACGCGGCCTTCAGTGCGGGCCTGGTCAATGTGGGCGAGGATTTTTGCGCGCGAACCTTCGTCGATAACCGGGCCACTGTCGGTGGACAGATGCCATGGATCGTCAAGATCCAGCACTTCCATTGCGCCCTTGAGCATGGTCAGCACATCTTCGGCGACGTCCTCTTGCAGGTAGAGGCAACGCAGCGCCGAGCAGCGCTGGCCCGCAGACTGAAACGCGCTCTCGACCACGGCTTGCACGGCCTGTTCCGGCAGTGCGGTAGAGTCCACGATCATCGCGTTCAGACCACCGGTTTCGGCGATCAGGGGCGTGCCGGGCGCGCAATGCTCAGCCATGGCCGAACGGATGCGCATGGCCGTCGCGGTAGAGCCGGTGAAGGCCACACCACCTACACGCGCATCACCGGTGATCGCCGCACCAACCTTGGAGCCACGACCGGGCAGGAACTGCAGCACTTCGCGCGGAACACCTGCCTCGTGCATCAGCTCAACCGCTCGGAAGGCCACCAACGGAGTTTGATCGGCAGGTTTGGCCAGCACAGCGTTGCCTGCAGCGAGCGCCGCCGACACCTGTCCGGTGAAGATCGCCAGTGGGAAGTTCCACGGCGAAATGCAGGTAAAGATCCCTGCAGGTGCAGCATTGGGGATGCGGGAAGCGTAATAGCGAAGGAAATCCACCGCCTCGCGCAGTTCCGCCACAGCGTCCATCTGGGTTTTGCCTGCTTCACGGGCCAGAAGCGCGAACAACTCGCCAAAATTGGCTTCATAGAGGTCGGCCGCTTTGTTGAGCGCCGCCGCGCGCACCTTTGCTGGAGCGTCCCAAATATTGGCGGAGGCAAGGGCAAGTTCCACATCCTCGGCGCTGGATTGGGCGACGGAACCGATTTCGCTGAGATCGCTGGGGTTAGTGACCGCAACGCGGGTTTCAGGCGTTGCCTCGCCCGCGATCAGTGGCACCGCGTCCCATGTGGCATCGCGGAAAGGGGCGCGGGCTTGTTCGATCGCGGCCAAAGTTGGCGCGTGACGCAGATCGAACCCTTTGGAGTTGGTCCGTTCCGGCTGGAACAGGTTCGGGCCGGTGGGAATATCCGTCGACAGGTCGTCCACCTGCAGGAAAGGATCCGCTGCAACCTCGCTTGGCGGCACGTCTTCGTCCACGATCTGGTTCACGAAGGAGGAGTTGGCGCCGTTTTCCAGAAGACGCCGCACCAAATAGGCGAGCAGATCGCGGTGCGCCCCAACCGGCGCGTAGATGCGGCAGCGGGTTTTGTTCTTGTCCATCACCATCTGGTGCAGGGTCTCACCCATGCCGTGCAGGCGCTGGAACTCATAGGCCTGACCGTCCTCGGCCATGTGCAAAATGGCGCTGACGGTGTGAGCATTGTGGGTGGCAAACTGCGGGTAGATCCGATCTGTGCGCGACAGGAGTTTGCGCGCATTGGCGATATAGGACACATCCGTGAGCGCCTTGGAGGTGAAGACCGGAAAGCCGTCCATCCCCTCAACCTGAGCGCGTTTGATCTCGGTGTCCCAATAGGCCCCTTTCACCAGACGCACCATGAAGCGGCGGTCGTATTTTTCCGCCATCTCGTAGAGCGCATCAATCGCCAGCCCGGTGCGTGGACCATAGGCTTGAACGACAACACCAAAGCCGTCCCAGCCCTTGAGTGCTGGATCAGAGATCACCTCCTCGATCACTTCGAGCGAGATCGACAGGCGGTCGGCCTCCTCGGCGTCGATGTTGAGACCCATTTTTGCAGCCTTGGCCAACAGCGCCAGTGCCTTCAGGCGCGGCACCAGTTGTTGCTTGACCGAGGCTTCTTTGGCGATCTCGTAGCGCGGGTGCAGCGCCGAAAGCTTGACTGAGATGCCGGGGTTTTCGCGGATGTCGCTGCTTGTGCAAGCACTGGCAATAGCTGAGATCGCGCGGGAGTAGGCAAGGTGATAGCGCGATGCATCGGCTTCGGTCCGCGCAGCCTCGCCCAGCATGTCATAAGAATAGGTATAGCCTTTGGCTTCCATCCCGGAAGCGCGCTTCATCGCGCTCTCGATGGTCTCGCCCAATACGAACTGGCGTCCCATCTCCTTCATCGCGCGACCAACGGCGGTGCGGATGACCGGCTCACCCAGACGTTTGATCGCGCCGCGCAGGGCACCGACGGGGCTTTTTTCCTCGTCCAGTACTTTGCCGGTCAGCATGAGCGCCCAAGTGGAGGCATTGACCAGCGAAGAGGTCGATTTTCCCATATGTTTGCCCCAGTCCGAGGGGGCGATTTTATCCTCGATAAGTGCGTCAATGGTATCCGCATCCGGTACCCGCAGCAGCGCCTCGGCCAGACACATCAGTGCCACGCCTTCGTCGGTCGACAGGCCATATTCAGCGAGGAAGACCTCCATCAAGCCGGGCGAGGAATGGCCGCGAATGTCCGTCACCAATTGGGTGGCGGAGGCGCAGATGGCAGAGCGATCCGCCTCGGAAAGAGCAGCCTGTGCCACCAGCGCGTCGCGCATGTTGGCCTGGTCCACATAGGTTCCGGCATCAATCCGGTCGCGCAAGCGCATATCACGAGTCATTTCTGTTCCCCTTGGTCAGAGATTTTTCCCCTTTTATCCTGTCCTCACTGGTCATTTGTCCTGATTGTTGCGATAGTACAGGACAAATGCGTTTATTTGCGGAGGGTTTTTGATGCAATCGCGCTTTCCCGGATTGGACCGGTTCGATCAGGCGATTCTGCGCGAGTTGAGCCACAATGGCCGCAGTTCCGTATCTGACTTGGCCCGCGCTATCGGCCTGTCGAAATCGCCCACGCAGGCACGGTTGAAGCGGCTGGAGACGGAAGGGATCATTCAGGGCTACCGCGCCATGATTGATCCGATCCGGCTGGGGCTTGATCACGTGGCGTTCGTTGAGGTGAAACTCACCGACACGCGCGAGGCGGCGCTGGCGTCGTTCAACGCTGCGGTGGTGCAAGTGGCCGAAATCGAAGAGGTTCATATGCTGGCCTCACATTTTGACTATCTGCTGAAAGTTCGCTGCCGATCCATGTCAGATTTCCGCGCAGTTCTGGGTGAGAAGATCTCCTCCCTGCCGCATGTTTCTTCCACTTCGACCTACATGTCGATGCAAGCGGTAAAGGACGACGCGGGCCTCGGACCGATCTGACGCGCAAATGTGACTTGCCTGCGGTCGCATGAGCACCACCTATATAACATGTTTATGCGTGTCGTGTTGCCCACTGTTTTTACTTTTGCCCTATCCAGTACGGCCTTCGCGCAGGGATGCCCGGAAGCACCGGACCACTCCGCATCGATTGCAGCACTATTGGCAGACGTTCAGGCGGCGGAGAGTGAAGCTGAGGCACAGCGCCTCGGCAATCAGCTTTGGGAGTTTTGGGCGGATGCGCCCGACGCCCGCGCGCAAGAAATTCTGGATCGCGGAATGACACGTCGCTCCGCCTATGACTTTCTGGGGGCGTTATCGGATTTTGATCGGCTGATCGATTATTGCCCGGAATATGCCGAGGGCTATAACCAACGTGCTTTTGTGCATTATCTGCGCCGCGATTTTGCCGCCGCGCTACGCGATCTGAACCGCGCCTTGGAGTTGTCTCCACAGCATGTCGCTGCCCTAAGTGGCCGGGCATTATCGCTTCTGGGGTTGTCGCGCCTTGATGAGGCAAGAGCGACCCTCCAAGAGGCGCTTAACCTCAACCCGTGGCTGCCAGAGCGGTATCTTCTCGACCCAGGCGGGCCGTTGGCAGATGATGCGGTCGAACTCTAGGCTCAGGTATCCATTGATTTGCGTATGGAGGCGGGCAGGGGTCTGTACACGCTTGATCTCTTCTGGTTGAGCGACGCCTAGATGGCGTGCCTGCGTATTAGGCAAAAGACTGTGCTTCGCGCCTAAAAGCACCCTGATATCTTCCAATCCGTCATCGCATTCGTCATCTACGTGGTATCACCCCTGATCCCATCTGGCCGATCATACTGTGCCCTTTGAGGGGTGAAACCACTGGAGGTGACGTCGTATTTGCATTCGCTGATCGAATTGTGTCATCTCGCCGAGAAGTCCATAGTCCCATCAGGCAAGAAAGCGGGATCATGTCGAAAGATAGCAACAAGATGTCAGGGTTTTTGGATGAAGTCGAAAGCCATGCTCGGCTGCGTACGGTTGCGCTGATCATTATCGCGTTTGCTGTGGTCTTGTTCTTGCTGGTTCAGGCACGTTTTCTTCTTATTTCATTGGCTGTTGCGATTATCTTATTTTCGCTCACCTCAGATGTGATCCGCCTGATCGCACGTCAGCGCATTGGGCGACTAGGTGTGCCAAACTGGCTTGCATCGGTTGCGGCGTTATTGCTCATTTCCACCGCATTGCTGTTGTTGTCGTCGATCCTTTTGGCGCAACTTAATACAGTGCTGAGTACGACGCTGTCTTATGCGGAACGCGCGCCATCTGCGGTGGCCTCTCTTTTTGCATGGATGGGTGAAGACGTGGAACGGGCTGTGCTCAACTCGTTGAACAGTGTCGAATTGTCGAGCTATGTACGCACCGTTGCCGGGCAAGCTGGCAACCTGATGCAGGGCACAGTTCTGGTTATTCTATTTGTTGGTTTTTTGTTTGCGGAGCGCATTTGGTTTAGCACCAAAATGTCGAATTTCTTCGGTGATGAGGCTCAGGCCGAACGTGCGAACAAGATCATTACCTCGATCATTCACCGCGTGAACTACTACCTACTCGTCAAAACCGCCGTGAGTGTGATCACTGGCGTAATGGTGTATGCAGTCGCGTCATTCTTTGGCATCGAATTGGCACTGTCTCTGGGCATCTTGACCTTCATACTGAATTACATCCCCAACATTGGCTCCATTGTTGCGACGGGGATGGTGGCGTTGGTTGGGTTCGTTGAAACCGGAGAACCCACCTCGACCGCCTTGCTGTTCTTGATCACGGGGCTGATTCAGTTTGTGAATGGCAATGTGATCGACCCTTTGCTAATGGGCCGCGCGCTGCGTTTGTCTTCTTTTGGGATCATCTTGAGCCTTGCATTCTGGGGAGCCGTCTGGGGCGTACCTGGCATGTTTCTGTCGGTTCCGATCATGGTCATGATGCTGGTAATCTGCAGCCATGTACCCGGGTTGCGAAAGGTTGCAGTCTTGCTCTCTCGGGAAGGCCTTCCAGAAGATGAGCGCGAACTCGATCGCTTTAACGATGAAATCGAGGACCGGAAGGCACTTTGAATTTGCGCCTCGGCGCGAGTAGCGCAGTTCCCCCCCCACAAGAATGCTCATCGCTGAGTTGCAGCTGCGAACGCGGCCTCAATGGCATCCAAGAAAAGTTGTGCTTCGGTCTGCTGCAAGGCAAGTGGCGGGCGGATTTTGAGAATATTAGCTCCCGGGCCTGTCGCGCTTATGAGAACACCGTTTTCGCGCAAGTGATTGACTACAAAATGCGCAAGCGTTGCATCAGGTCTATGCGTCTCGTGCGAGGTGATGCATTCGACCGCGAGAAACAATCCAGCGCCTCGAACATGACCGATCTTCGGGTATCGGGTCGCGATATGCTGCAAACCCGCCTTGAGGAATGCGCCTACTTTAGCGGCGTTGGCTTGCAAACCTTCCTCCGCGATCACATCAAGCACTGCCATTCCCGCGGCTGCAGCGACAGGGTTTCCGCCAAAGGTGTTGAAATAACGCGCTTTCTCTCCAAACTCCTGAACGAGTTCGGGCCGCATCGCAGCTCCCGAAAGTGGGAAACCATTGCCCATAGGTTTGCCCATAGTGACCATGTCGGGCACGACCCCATGGCGTTGAAATCCCCAGAACGTATCTCCTGTACGGGCAAAGCCGGGCTGCACTTCGTCGGCGATAAAAAGCCCGCCCTCGGCGCGAATCAGATCGACTGCCGGTTGCAGAAAACCCGCCGGATCAGGGTGCAAACCGTCGCTAGAAAAGATCGTGTCGACAATGAATGCGGCAGGCTCAATCCCATCGGCACGCATCTGCGCAATCGCGTGTGCCAGATCGGTTGCGAGTTTGGGACCTTGTTCGGCTGCAGGGATACGTAACGTATCCGGGGCATCAATCAGGCGGATGCGGGAACTGCGTGGGGTGAATTCCCCTAACGAGGGGGAAAGTTCGGCAACCGCTTCGGTCAGCCCGTGATAGGCAAGACGGGTAACGATCACGCCCTGCCGCCGGGTATAACTTCGTGCAATACGCAGGGCGATATCGTTTGCCTCAGACCCGGTGCAGGTGAACATGACATGCCCAAGTGGGTCAGGCATTGTTGCCAATAGACGCTCAGCATAGTTCACAACGCCTTCATGCAGATAACGGGTGTGGGTGTTCAAGGTGCTGAGCTGGTTGGAAATTGCCTCCACCACATGGGGATGGCAATGACCGACAGATGCGACGTTGTTATACGCATCCAGATATCGGCGTCCGTCCTTGTCCCAAAGCCAGACCCCTTCACTGCGCTGGATATGCAGCGGCTGATCGTAAAAGAGCCGGTAAGCTGGACCAAGCGCCTTGGTCCGGCGGTCGATCAGGGCCTTGTCGGTTGCGTCGAGCGCGCTCGCCCGAGCACTGTCATAGGCGTTTATCATGGTCATGGGTCACTCTATATTGCCGCCGCGCGTTTCAGGGCGTTGATCACGGTTGCGTCACCAATTTGGTCAAGCGTGGCAAGCCCACGCTGCGCGGCGTCAGCATTGCGTAGAATGTACGGCGCATTAGCTGGATACCGGCGCGCGCGCGACGCACCGATAGCAAGCGTTGTGGTATGGCGCAGGCGAATGAGGCTTGGCAAAAGTGCGATTTCATCAGGCTCTAGCTGGAGGCAGTTCGTATAGCCTGCCACCATCTCGCAGATCGCACGCAGCGGATCGGTTCCACTTCCGATCTGATAGGAGCAGGCCACGGCAAGATCGCATGCAATCGGCGTGTGCACCATATCCCCAAAATCAATCAGCCCAACGGGGTAGGTGGCATGGGGAGCATCGACCAAAATATTGTGCGGATTAAAATCATTATGCACGATCTGCGCTCTGAGACGCGGCAGCAATGGCGCGATTTCAGCCTCAAAGTGATCAAGCGTGCGCTCCAATTGAGCGCGCAGGTTGATGTCCTGCATATCCGTCAAAAGTGGACGTAAATGGTGCGCCCGTTTGATGTCCCATTGCAGGAAATGATTTCCGCCGGCGTGAAAAAAGCTACGCAAACCACGAGTTACGCGCGCATGGAAGTTTCCCAATGCAGGGTAAAGGTTGGGGCCGGGCGTTGCATGACTGAGGGTCGTTCCTTCCAGATAAGACATCAGCCGCACAACGTGGCTTTGACCGTCAGATGCCGTGACAATCTCCGCAGCTTTGCCGTTCAGGCTGGCGCAGATCCGTTGTACGGGCAGGGTGGGATCGGTTGCGGCAAGATGCATCAGCGCCGCAGTCTGCATATCTGTTACCGTGCGCGCTTCGGCAGCATTGGTGATCTTCAGGAGCGCCCGTTCGCCTGTTGGCAGGGTAATCAGGAAGTTGGCGTCTTTTTCCGCCGATAACGGTTTGATCGCGCCTGACAGGCCATAACACCGCAAGGCGGTTTCTGCTGCAAGCGCGCAATCAAAAGCGGGGGGATCCTGCGCCAGCAAATCCGTTTTAGGGCTGGCCTCTTCGAGCAGCACTCCGCTCAGAAAAGGGGGGAGACCGTTTCGTGGGATTAACCCCGCATCGCTCATGGGGTGATGTCCTCAGTCCCACACCATTCGGCGATAAACAGTGCCATGGCTTGGGTGATTTTCTTGATCGAACTGAGGCTGACGGATTCATTTATCCCGTGAATATTGCGCGACTTCGGTCCGTAGCAGAGCGCCGGGATCTTGTTATAGAGCGCATATACCCGCGTATCGAGATAACCGGCTGTCATAAAGGATTGAAGCGGTGCGCCGATGGCGCTCTCGTGGGCGCGTTCCAACACCGCTTCGGCCTCGCTGCCCAGCTCCAGCACGTAGCCTTCGGCATGAAAGCCGTTAAAGACGATCTTTGGCGGATTGTTGGACAAGAAACCATCGGTCTGGGCGAAGGCTTTGACCCGTTCGGTGATTTCGCGTGCGGCGTCTTCTGCACTGCGGCCGGGGTAGATGGAAACACGGCAATCGATGTTGCACCACGACGGCACCGAAGAGGCCCAATCGCCACCTTCAATCTTGCCTATATTGAGGTTGATCGGATGTGCTTCCTCCTCGAAATGGGGATGGTTTCCTTTCTCGGCGTTCCAATCCTCCTCCATGGCGCGCAGGGCTGTGATGACGCGGGTGGCCGCATCAATCGCATTTGCGCCTTCGCCCATTTCACGCACATGCACAGGGACGCCACGCACCTGCACCTGAAACCAGATGACGCCGGTATTGGCACGCACCAGCATTTCCTCTTCCGGCTCTGGGATCAGCACTGCATCAGCGGTGTAGCCCTGTAAAAAGGTCTGCAAAGCACCGTTGCCGGTGGATTCTTCCTCCACCACAGATTGTATGTAAACCGTTGCAGCCGGTTGCAGCCCGATCCGGCGCAGCGCATCCAGTGCAAAAATATTTGCCGCTGCCCCCGCCTTCATATCGCCCGCGCCCCGGCCATACATCCAGTCTCCTTCAATTCTGGCGGAGAAGGGCGGGTTATCCCACATATCGTGCAGCCCCTCCGGCACCACATCGAGATGAGATTGAAGGATCAATGAGCGACCAACCTCTTTGGCTGGACGGTGGATTCCCACCACGATTGGGGCGTCGGAGTGGTCGTCTGAGTATTTCGAACCGCCCGGATGCGCCTCGATTGCAGCACGGTCCATCTTGAAACGGTCCATCGCATAGCCACGATTTTGTAAGGTGCGAAACAGAAGATCCTGGATTGCATGCTCGTGGCCGCGCAACGATGGGATTTGCACCAATTGTTGCGTATAGCTGATTTGGTCTGCGAACCCGTCGTCAACCGCCTGAAGGATGCGCGCTTTGAGGTCTGGATCGAGGGACATGTCGTTTCCTTTCAGGGATTAGAGCATCGCTTCGATGAGGAAGGGGCCGGGTTCTTTCGCTGCATCCTCAATGGTGCGCATCAGATCGGTTATGTCTTCGACGCGTATGCCGGGAACCCCCATCCCTTTGGCAAGTGCCACGAAATCCAACTGTGGGCGGTCGAGGTTCAGCATGCTCAAGGCATCGGGACCGGGTTGCGCGCCGACATTGTGCAGCTCGCCCTTCAAAATTTCATATGACTGATTGGCGAGAATGACCGTGGTGACGTTGGAGTTTTCTCGCGCTTGCGTCCAAAGCGCCTGAATAGTGTACATCGCTGACCCATCCGCCTGAAGCGTGATCACCGGACGATCCGGGCAGGCAATGGCAGCCCCGGCAGAGAGCGGTATGCCGATACCGATCGACCCGCCAGTAAGCGCTAGCCATGTGTTGGGCGCGGCGCTGTCTCCCGCAGGGAAGGTGGCCCCGCCAGATGATACCGCCTCATCAACCACGATGGCATTTTCCGGCAACGCATGCGCGAGAGCCGCGCCGAGGTTCTGCAAGGTTATTGCCCCGGCTTGCGGTCGTGCGGGTCTTTCAGAGTCATGCGGTGTGGCGGCTTTGGCTCCGATGCAATCGGCCAGGGCCGCCAAGGCGGCGGGACCATCGCCGTCAACGGCAGCCAGTGTGACAGTGTGGCAGTCTGTTGGCAGAAGCAGACTTGGTCTGCCGGGGTAGGCAAAAAACGCCACCGGCGGTGGGGTCTCGATCAGGATTGCGCGTCTGTAGGGCGCGAGGCATTCGAGCGCGGCATTGATCGGATAGGGGATTTTATTGATCGCAAAATGCCCGTGACCGCGCTCTATACGGCGGTTTGATGTGGGCGCGAGGATATCCGCCCCGGTCTTTGCCGCGATGCCATGCAATACGGCCATGGCATCCGGGTTCTCCAACACCGAACTGCCCACAAGTAAAACGGTTTTCTCGCCGCTTTCGAGCGCCCTGATCGCAGCATCGAGCGCGCGTTCGTCAAGCGGGCCCGCGGCGTGTGGGGCAACAACAGTTGCCATCTTGCCGCCTGCATCCCAACCAATGTCTGCAGGTGCAATGAGCGAGGCAATCTTTCCAGGCTTGCTTTGTGCCACGGCCAAAGCGGTCATCGCGTCGGCTGCAAAACTGCCTGCATCGCGGCCCGAGCGCACCCAGTCACTGAATGGCGCGCACGCGCCCTCAACATCTGCAGACAGTGGCGCGTCGTATTTTTGATGGCGCAACGCATGATCGCCTACGAGGTTCAGCATCGGCACGCGCGCTTTGCGGGCATTGTGCAGATTGGCGGCCGCATTGGCGAAACCGGGCGCAAGATGCAGCAAGGTTACGGCCGGTTTCTGGGCCATGCGCGCATACCCATCGGCAGCCCCTGTTACCACGCCCTCAAAAAGCCCAAGCACACAGCGCATCAGTTTGGTTCGGTCCAATGCGTCGACGAATTGCATCTCGGACGTGCCGGGATTGGCGAAACAGACATCGACCCCACCCGCATGCAGGCTTCGAACAACGCTCTCGGCGCCGTTCATTGTCTCAGGTGTCTTGCTCATGAACTGGCCTCGCGGAATGCTGTGAGAAAAGATCTGGCGTTGTCGGCCAGCGAGGGTCCAAGGTAACCGCCCTCCTGAATGAGAGCTGTCGGAAGGTTGAGCGCTGCCAACCGTCGTGCCATTTCGGCAAAGCCTTCTGGATAGACCGAGACGGCGGCAAGCGGGTCATCAACCGCCATGTCAAAGCCAAGCGAAACAACCAACGCCTCTGCACCAAAGTCGCGTATCGCCGAGAGCCCTGTGTCAAGCGTGGCCAACACATCTTCTTGGCTCGCGCCTTGTTCAAGCAGCAGGTTCAGCGATTTTCCAGCCCCGTCCCCTTCGCCCGTTTCATCCGCATGACCAAGGAAGAATGTCGGATAGGTCGCGGGATCTGGATGCAGAGAGCAAAAGAAAACGTCGCCGCGTTCATAAAAAATATCGAGAGAGCCATTCCCGGTATGCACATCCACGTCAATCAGCGCGACCTTAGTGTAGGTTCGCGTCAGGTGATGCGCGGCGATCGCGGCATTGTTGAAAAAGCAAAATCCGTTGGCACAATCGCGCATCGCGTGATGGCCCGGCGGACGGCAGAGGGCATAGGCCGCGCGCTCCCCTGACGCGATGGTTTCAGCGGTTTGCACTGCCGTTTGCGCCGACCAATAGGCGGCGTCCCATGTGCCTTCGGTCAAGGGAGTCGATGTATCAGTCATCCACCAGCCCAATTGACCATGAATATCCTTTGGCACTTTGCCACGTCGCACACCGGGGTGCATCGTGGGAATCGCCAGTGCCTCTGACCCCGCGCTTTCAACAAAACGGGCGTGGGCGGTGGGCAGGAAATCGACATAGTCTGGATTGTGAACCGCCTTGATCGGGTCCAGCCCATGGTCCTGTGGCTTGGTGATTTCGAACCCTTCGCCGATCAACATATCGCGTAGAATTTCAGCACGTTCGGGCTGTTCTTGATGCGGCATCGCCGCCCCGCGCCGAAAGTAATGAGTCGGCGCATGGCGCAGCTGGCGTTCGTCAAAAAAGACTCTCATCATATTCCCTGTGGACCAATAGTGTTGTGCCAGAGCATTGCAGTTCAAATTTGCCAACTCAACAAAAATGATGCATCATGCATCAAAATAGACCATGAATTGGTCAACCAAGAAGAGGGCACGATGGCCGAAATCAATCAAGTATCATTGGGTGACGCCATCTATCAGCGGCTTAGTCAGGACTTGGTCAGTGGCAAGCTGCGTCCTAATGAAAAGGTGACAATTCGGGGACTCGCGGAGCGTCTGGGGACCAGTTCGACTCCGGTTCGGGATGCGGTGCAGCGACTGTTGCGAGATGAGGCGCTGGAGCAACGGAGCATGCGCGATGTCCGTGTGCCGGTGCCGACCAAGGCTCAGTATCTTGAAATCGCGAGCATTCGGCGAGAGTTGGAAGGCTTTGCCGCAAGCCGCGCTGCCGAGATGGTGGGTCCGAAGGAAATTCGCCGCCTAAATCAGATCGTTGAGAAAAATGAGGCAGCTGCAAAAGCCGGGCGCTGGTCTCAGGCTGTGAAGTACAATCAGGAGTTCCATTTTGCATTGGTCGAAGGGGCCGATATGCCCATTCTTTTGGCCATCCTCAGCAGGCTTTGGTTGCGAATGGGGCCATTGATTGCCGGGTACTACGCCCGTGAACAGGTCGCCTTGGTTCGACATCATCAAACAATTGTTGCAGCCTGCGAGAATCGCGACCCTGCCGCCGCGGCTGCTGCAATGCGTGCGGACATCGATGACGCAAAGGAGGGGATCATCAGATACATTGAGTCATTCACGACCAACGATTGAGACATCCAAACCCTGCACAGCGCAGGTCTAGTGACTAGCGAACGCGCAAATCGGCGCCAGATCGAACGTGCTCGCGGAATAGATTCAACATGAGCCAATGGGGAAAGACATGTTTAAAACTACAAAATTGACCGCAGCCGTTTTAGCGCTGGCGCTCGCCGGGCCGCTCGCCGCGCAAGATGGCACACCCAAGGCGGGGGGCACGCTAAATGTCGTAATCCAGCCAGAGCCGCCCAGCCTCATGATCGGCCTTGTGCAGAACGGGCCGACGCAGATGGTCGGGGGCGACATTTATGAGAGCCTCTTGCGCTATGATTTTGACCTGAAGCCTGAGGGCCAATTGGCGGAGTCGTGGGAGATTTCAGAAGACGGCAAGACCTATACCTTCAAATTGCGCAAGGGCGTGGTCTTTCATGATGGAGAACCGTTCACCTCGGCCGATGTCGAATTTTCCATGGATAAGTTCCTGCGCGAGACGCACTCGCGCATGCGCACCTATATGGAGCACGTCGAGAGTATCGAGACACCGGATGACTACACGGTTGTGTTCAAGCTGAAGCAACCTTTCGGCCCGTTTATCGGTATTTTTGAGGCGGGCACCGCGCCCATGATCCCCAAGCACATCTATGAAGGGACGGATTTTGCCAATAACCCGGCAAACAACACGCCGATTGGCACCGGTCCTTTTAAGTTCGACAAATGGGAGAAGGGCAGCTTTATCCATCTCGTGAAAAACGAAGACTACTACATGGAGGGGAAACCCTATGTGGATGAAGTCTACTATCACGTGATCCCAGACGCCGCCTCGCGTGCGGTGGCCTATGAAACCGGTAAGGTGGATGTTCTGCCGGGCGGTTCTGTCGAAAATTTTGACGTGGCGCGGATTCAAGCGATGGACAATACCTGCATCACCGACAAAGGGTGGGAGTATTTTGGTCCGCTGTCATGGATGTGGGTCAATAATGACAATAAGCCGCTCGATGATGTGAAGGTGCGCAAGGCCATTATGCACGGCATCGATCGTGAGTTTGCCAAGGATGCTCTGTGGAATGGCCTTGGCAAGGTTGCGACCGGCCCACTCTCCTCCTCCACCCGGTTTTACGATGGCGATACGCCAGACATTTCGTATGACCCCGATCAGGCCAAAGCTCTGCTTGCTGAAAGCAGCTACAACGGGGAAACCATCCGCATTCTGGGCCTGCCCTACGGCGAGACATGGCAGCGTTGGGCCGAGGCGGTCAAACAGAACCTCAGTGAAATCGGTATGACAACCGAGATCGTGCCTTCTGACGTAGCGGGTTGGAACCAGAAGGTTGCGGATCGTGATTTCGATCTCGCTTTTACCTATCTCTACCAATATGGCGATCCGGCACTGGGCGTTTCGCGGACCTATATGGGCGACAATGCTGCCCCCGGCTCGCCATGGAATAACGTGGCGGATTACCAAAACCCCGAGACGGACAAACTGTTTGACGCCGCTGCGCTGATGGCCAGCCCCGATGACCGCATGGCCGCCTACAAAACGATCCAAGATAAGATCGTTGAAGATGTGCCAAATATCTGGCTGCTGGAACTGGGTTTCCCCACGATCTACCGCTGTGATGTGAAGAACCCCGTCAACACTGCGTTTGGTGTGAATGACGGGTTCCGTGACGTCTGGATCGACAAGTAACAAGAGCGAAAACGCTCAAGGTCTGGGCCGTTTTGGCGGCCCGGACACTTCTCGGAACCAAACGGGGCGGATAGTGTGATACGTTTCATTTTGGGCAGGTTGATCAAGGCAGTCTTTATTCTGCTGGCCATTCTTGTCTTCAATTTCTTGCTGATCCATGCGGCGCCGGGTGATCCTGCGGCTGTGATGGCCGGTGAAGCCGGAGCAGCAGACGAAAAATTCCTTGCAGACCTGCGTGCCAATTTTGGACTGGACCAACCCCTTTATGTCCAGTTGTGGCTTTATATCAAAGGCGCGGTGCAACTCGATCTGGGGTATTCCTTCCGCCAGCAGATGCCGGTCGCCGAAATGATTGGGGACCGCTTGCCTGCAACGCTATTGCTGACGGGCGTCGCATTTGTGCTGTCGCTGGTGCTGGGTGTCGCCGCGGGTGTGGCGGCCTCAGCTCGGCAAGGACGGTGGGGAGATACGATCATTTCCACCTTTGCGCTCCTGTTTTATGCAACCCCTCTGTTCTGGGTGGCGCTGATGGCGACACTCGTGTTTTCCGTTTGGCTCGAATGGTTGCCGGGATTTGGCTACTCCACAATCGGCGCGGGTTACACGGGACTGGCTCATGTGCTCGACGTCGCCAAACACCTGGTGCTGCCAGCGTCCACACTGGGGCTGTTTTTTACTGCGATTTACATGCGCATGACACGCGCTTCGATGCTCGAAGTTTCGCGGTTGGATTTTGTGAAGACAGCACGTGCCAAAGGGTTGTCTCGTGGCGTGATCCAGCGACGGCACATTCTGAGAAACGCACTTTTACCGGTCATTACACTCGCTGGCCTACAAGCCGGGCAAATTTTCGGCGGAGCAATTCTAACTGAGACCGTTTTTGCATGGCCTGGCATCGGGCGGCTGATGTTCGAAGCCATAAACCAACGGGATTACAACGTCATCCTTGGCGTCTTTTACATCTCAGCGGCCATGGTACTGCTGTTCAATCTGATCACGGATGTCATCTATGTCATTGTTGATCCGCGGATAAGGCTGACAACATGAAGAGCTTTTGGACACGTTTCAGCTATAATCGAGGCGCGGTGATCGGTCTGGTAATCCTGACACTTGTTATCGCGACAGCCATTCTCGCACCTTTCCTCTTTCCACAAAGTCCGTGGAAAATGGTGCAACGTCCGTTCCTGCCACCGTTTACTCAGGATGGGTTGCCACTGGGCACCGATGCGCTTGGTCGCAATGTGCTGTCGGGCCTCGCTCATGGGGCCTATGTCAGCCTCTTGGTGGGCTTAGTTTCCACAATCGTTGCACTTGCAATCGGCGTTCCTGTCGGCGCGGCAGCGGGATATTTCGCCGGGCGTACAGATGATGCGCTGATGCGATTTACGGAGTTTTTTCAAACAATTCCGAGTTTTGCTTTGGCGATTGTGCTATTGGCAATCTTTCAGCCCAGCCTGACCTTTGTGATCATCGCAATTTCTATCGTGTCATGGCCGCCTGTGGCGCGGCTTGTACGGGGCGAGGTTTTGTCGCTCAGAACCCGTGAGTTTGTGGAAGCAGCCAGCCTTTCTGGCCTCGGCAATCTGCAAATCATCCTCCGCCACATCCTGCCAAATGCGCTGCCGCCGATCATTGTGCTCGCGTCGCTTATGGTCGCACAGGCGATCCTCTTGGAAAGCTCGCTTTCTTTCCTTGGTCTGGGTGATCCGAACATCATGTCATGGGGCTATATGATCGGTGCGGCGCGCACCGTGATCCGCACCGCGTGGTGGCTGTCGTTCCTGCCGGGGATGGCGATCCTCTTGACCGTGCTGGCGCTGAACTTGATCGGCGAGGGCCTGAATGATGCGTTGAACCCACGCTTGACGAGGAAATCCGAATGACCCTGCTCAGCATACGTGACCTCTCTATCGCCTTGCCACTCGGAGCGGATCGGCTTTACGCGGCCAAAAACATCAATTTTGATCTCGCCTCTGGTGAAATTCTCTGCATCGTTGGAGAAAGCGGATCGGGAAAGTCCATGTCCGCCAATGCTGTCATGGGTTTGTTACCGCAAGGTGTCGAGCCAGATAGTGGCAGCATCACTTTTGACGGCCAGTCGATCCTTGATTTGTCGGAAAACGAGTTGCTGAAGCTGCGCGGCAGTCGCATCTCGATGATCTTTCAGGAGCCACTCAGCGCGCTTAACCCCCTCATGCGTGTCGGGGCTCAGATTTCCGAAGTGTTTGAGGCCCACGGCGCGCTGACGGGTGCCGAACGGCGCGCACGGGCCCTCAAACTGCTGGATGAAGTCGGTATCCCAGATCCGGAAGCGGCGATCAGAGCCTATCCTTTCCAGCTATCCGGCGGGCAAAGGCAACGGGTTATGATCGCCATGGCATTGGCACTGGAACCGGACATCCTGATCGCAGATGAACCGACCACTGCGCTTGATGTGACAACACAGGCGCAAATTCTTGCGCTGATCGAGGATCTGCGGAAAAAGCGTGGCATGGCTGTAATCTTTATCACCCATGATTTTGGCGTGGTGGCGGATATCGCCGACCGGGTGATCGTCATGAAAAAGGGCGAGATTGTTGAAGCCGGTCGTGCGCCGGATGTGTTGTTGAACCCGCAACACCCCTACACCCGTGCATTGATCGACGCGATCCCGCGGCTGACCAAAACAGAACCCGTCGAAGAGGTCGAGCGCGCGCCTTTGCTCAAGGTCGAAGGTTTGCAAAAGACCTTCTCGACCGGCTCTGGCACGTTGTTTGGCAAGCGCCGGGTCGTGAAGGCCGTGCAAGATGTGAGCTTCGATCTCTACGCGGGCGAGACCATTGGCATCGTTGGAGAATCTGGGTCGGGCAAATCAACCGTCGGTCGGTGCCTGGTGCGCCTGCTTCATCCTGACGGGGGGCGGGTGTTGATGGACGGCGTCGATATTGCCCATATGTCTGGCGCTGAATTGCACGCACAGCGACGCAAACTGCAAATGATCTTCCAAGATCCGTTTTCATCGCTTAATCCTCGTGCGCGTGTTTCACGGATCCTTACGGAAGGCATGATCGCCTATGGTATGCCCGACAAAGAAGCGAAGGCCAAAGCCCGAGAGTTACTCGAATTGGTCGGTTTGGATGAAACCGCGATGAAGCGTTTCCCGCATGAGTTCTCCGGTGGCCAACGACAACGAATAGGCATCGCACGCGCACTTGCACTGGAGCCTGCGATCATTATCGCGGATGAGGCCGTCTCGGCGCTTGATGTATCTATTCAGGCGCAGGTGTTGGATTTGCTGGCTGAACTGAAGGAGCGATTGCATCTGTCGATGCTATTCATCACTCACGATTTACGCGTAGCGGCACGTATTTGTGACCGTATTATCGTGATGCAAAAAGGGCAGATCGTCGAAGCCGGGCCTGTCAATAAGGTGCTGCACGATCCCGACACCGCTTATACCAGCAGTCTCCTAGAGGCTATTCCGGGGCAAGATTACGAACGCAGTCTAGCGGCCGCCAACAAAGGATAAGGGATGAATTTCGGCAGGGTAATCGCAGTGCGGCATGTCAAAACATCCCACTGCGGTTGCCTGCAGGTACCTTTTGAACAGCAGCGATCCGGTTTGCACGCAAGGTCTTGAGCCACAACGCGGAGTTGCCGCCGGAAGACTTGTGTAACCCGCCCGGTTGGCCGGGGCATATGACGATCATGCGGGCAGGTTCGCGCGGCATGCCTTCTAAGGCTCTAATCCGCCGCGCGGTAGAGTTCGGGCTGCACGTATTCGATCACAGGAGGGGTCTCATTTTCGAGAAGTGCGAATGCACGTTGAACCAGCATTTTATGGCGCTGACGCATCATGTGAACAGGAAACCTGAGCAGCTGACCAAAGGGCTCATAGTCAAAACAACCAAATGAGCAGGCGGACAATTCGTGTTCAGGTAGAGTCGCCAAAAACCTGAGAGTACCCTCGAAGACCGAGTCTGAGTTGATGAACAAACCTGCGGGTAGCCCCCCCAACTGTGCGTAAAGCTCCGTGATCGTGCGTGTTGCGGCCTCCAAATCATAGGTAGAAGCCAAGATCTGCTTTGCTGATATCTGGCCTACTTGCGCGTACATCTCTTCGCTAAAGCCGTCGACACGGTTCTTGGTCGAGGGCAGCGTTCTATCGCCGCCTACAAAATAGACTGTCTCGCGCGGGTCATCGCCGAAGCTCCTCCCGCGTTTGGTCATCGAGGCGATAATTTCTCGGGTCAGAATGCGCGCGCCGGTGCGGCTGTCTGTAACCACAGAGGGCGCAATCGCGCAGGGTTGGTCAACAAAGACATGTGGAATGCCCGCTGCACGGCATTGATGGCTCAAATCGTCGGGGGCAACAGTACCAACAAAGAAAATCGCATCGATCGACCAAGAGGTCAGGTCTGCCACGGTCGACCGTTCCTCATCGGGGTCGCGTCCAGTGGAAATAATGACCGGGCATTGATTGCGAGCACGGACTTCTTGGGAAAACGTCTGTGCGATATTGGAGAAGAACCGATTATATTCTGGCATCAACAAAGCGACCAACCCCGAACGGGATGTGCGAAGGGCGCGTGCCTGTAGGTTCGCAGAATATCCATGTTCGCGGGCAATCTCGATAATGCGCTCAGCGGTTGCCTGCGCGATGCGGCGTTTTTTCCACGTACCATTCAGCGCCGCACTCACCGTCGAAGGCGAAGCGCCCGCGCGTTTGGCAATGTCGTAGATCGTCTTTTTCTGCGTGTCCGTCATGACCATGACATATGCGACAAATGCGCAACTGACTATCGGATGTGAACAGCCGTTGACAGTTTGTCCTGCTTTCGTGTTACTGTGCAACATCGATTGTGCAGCGCAGAATCGCTGTAAGCCATGATCGCTGAGGAGGCGAGTGGCTTTTTTTAGCACTGGTTGCACAATCGGTTGTGCAAGTGCGAGCGTAGTTGCACGACAGGAGACGCGGGATTGGCCTGCGCAAGGGAGGAAGATATGAAGAGATTGACCGGACTGGTCAGCGCATTGGCGTTGACCGTTGGAATGGCGAGCACTGCGGTTGCCGAGACTTCCATGGGGATTGTCGTCAAAATTGGCGGTATCCCGTGGTTTAACGCCATGGAAGACGGGATCGCGCGCCGCGCCGCCGAACTGGGTGTCGATGCAGAAATGATCGGCCCTGTCTCCGCTGACCCGGCTTTGCAGGTGCAGGCGATCGAAGATCTGATCGCAAAAGGTGTCGACGTGATTGGCGTGGTCCCGAATGACGAAGCCGCATTGGAGCCGGTGCTCAAGAAAGCGCGCGATGCCGGTATCATCGTGATCTCGCACGAAGGGCCAGGCCTTGAGAATGTTGACTGGAATTTCGAACTGGCCTCGGCCGAGGGCTTTGGCGAGGCGCATGCCAAACTGCTGTCTGACAAAACCGAAGAGGGCGGCAGCTATGCGGTCTATGTGGGTTCTCTGACCGTGCCGCTGCACAATGCATGGGCTGATGCGGCAATTGCGTGGATGGATGAGAACCGTCCGGATCTCAAAATCGTTGGCGACCGGTATGGAGTCGCTGAGAATGTCGATGACAGCCGCTCGACTGCGTTGGACCTGATCGCTGCAAATCCGGACCTCAAGGGCTTTCTCGCATTTGGCAGCCAGGGACCGATCGGGGCTGGCCGCGCGGTGGAGGAACGCCGCAAGACCGGTGAAATTCAGGTCATGGGACCATTCTCGCCCGGGCAGGGTCGCAAAATGATCCACTCGGGCGTGCTGACTGGTGGCTATATGTGGAACCCGGCGCAGGCAGGCGAGGTATTTGTCACTCTCGGCGAGATGCTGGTGAAGGGTGAGAAAATCGAGTCCGGCACCGATATTCCGGGGCTCGGCGTGGTCGAACCAGATGTCGAAGGCCGAGATATCATCACCGACAACCTCTTGGAGATCAACGCCGAGACGGTGGACGATCTGGCCGAAAAAGGGCTCTGAGCGCCTGACCATCCGGCGGATGAGGGCACAGGCACGGTCTTGCCCTCATCTACCACCAGTAAACAGAGGTGATCCATGACACCTGCTCCGGCAGAACAATTTGCGCTGCGACTGCATAAGGTCTCCAAGGCCTTTGGCGGGGTGCAGGCACTGAATCAGGTCGATTTTGAAGTACGCGCGGGCGAGGTGCATTGTCTCGCGGGCGAGAACGGCTGCGGAAAATCGACCCTTATCAAAGTGGTAACAGGGGTGCATCAACCCGAACAGGCAGGGTTGATCGAGCTTTTCGGCGAGGCTGTTGACCGGATCACGCCGGTGCAAGCCCGTCAGCGCGGCGTGTCGGTGATCTGGCAGGATCTCGCACTGTTTCCACATATGAGCGTGGCGGAGAACATTGCCTTTGACGATCTGGTTGGTCTGCGCCCCCAGTCGGTGCGCTATCGCGAGATGGTTGAAAGATCCGGCGAGGTTCTGTCCCGTCTGGGCGTGACCATGGATCTGGCTGCGCCGCTCAACGATCTGCCGATTGCGCAACGACAGGTGGTGGCGATTGCGCGGGCGTTGATGAACGACGCGCGGCTCATTTTCATGGATGAACCAACAGCGTCTTTGACCCAATCCGAAACCGACCGCTTGCTGGACATTGTGCGCAAACTCTCTGCCGCCGGGGTCGCCATTGTGTTTGTCAGTCACCGTTTGGCAGAGGTGCTTGATATTGCAGAACGGGTCACGGTGGTCCGGGATGGCAATCTGGTCGGAGTGTATCCGACCGAAGGGATGACGCAGGCTCGACTAGGGGAGCTGATGACCGGGCATCTGATCGAGCACGAGGTGGTCGCGCGGGATCTGCCTGACGCAGATGTTGTATTCGAGGCCAAGGGCCTGTCGCGTCAGGGTGAATTTGCCGATGTGTCTTTTGACATTCGTGCGGGCGAGGTCCTCGGGCTGACCGGGCTGATCGGCGCCGGGCGAACCGAGCTGGCCCATGTGATGATGGGGCTGCGCCCCGCTGATACGGGAGAGATGCGGCTGGAAGGAGCATCATACCGGCCCGGCAGTATCCGCGACGCAATCAAGCGCGGGCTTGCGTATGTTTCCGAAGATCGCCTGTCGCTTGGTCTTCTTCAGAAACAATCGATTGCCGACAATACGGTGATTTCGATTTTGCAAAAACTGACCACTGCAACCGGACTGATCTCGGATCGCGACAAAGCGGCGACTGTCAATCACTGGATCCGTGAATTGGGCGTCAAGATTGGTTCGCCCGAGGATGCGATCTCAACCCTGTCCGGCGGCAATCAGCAAAAGGTGGTGCTGGCCAAATGGCTGGCCACGGAACCGCGCCTGTTGATCCTCGACAGCCCCACCGTGGGGGTCGATGTCGGCGCGCGTGCGGGCATTTTCCGCATCGTTCGCACCTTGGCGGAAGAGGGGCTGGCGATCCTGTTGATCTCGGATGAGGTCACCGAGGTCATGTATCATTCCGACCGCATCCTGCACATGGCGGATGGCCGCATTCGTCAGACCTATGACCCGCGTGACATCACTGTCCCCCAACTTGAGGAGCGGATCTATGCGTGATCTCTTGCGACCCTATAAGATCGAGCTTCGGCTGGCCGTGGTGCTGGCGCTCATCTGTATCGCGCTAGCCGTGGCCGCGCCGCAATTTGCCACCTTGCCCAACCTGACCTCGCTCCTGAACAACAGTGCCGTCAACCTGATCTGGGCGGTTGGGCTGCTGGTGGTGTTGATTGCAGGCGGGATTGATATCTCTTTTGCGGTGGCCTCTTCGGTGGTGCAGTACATCGCCGCCAAGCTGTTGATCAGTGTCGGCGGCGGCAACTGGTTGCTGGGGTTCCTGTTTTGCGGCTCACTCGGCATCCTGCTTGGGCTGCTCAATGCGTGGCTGATCCACGGTTTCCGCATCATCTCGATTGTGGTGACCATCGCCACATTCAACGCCTTCTTCGGCCTGCTGATGTTCTTCAGCGGTGGACGCAACATCTACGATCTGCCCGATTGGTGGACCGCGCGTATCTTCATCTTCGAGTATGAAAATGCGCAAGGCATTTGGTCGGAGTTGACACTGTCGGTCGCGGTGATGATCGGCTGCGTGATCGCCACCTGGGCCTTGATCCAGCGCAGCAATATTGGCCGTCAGCTCTATGCATTCGGCGACAATCCCGAAGGTGCGCGCCGTGCCGGCGTCAATATCGCTGTGATGCAGGGGGTCGCCTTTGGCTGGATGGGGTTGATGGCGGGCATCGCCGGTCTCTGTCAGGTCAATATCGTAAAGGAGGTGGTGCCCAATGCGCTGTATGGGCGCGAGTTGGAGGTCTTGGCTGCGGTTGTTCTAGGGGGCGCTCGGCTGGGCGGCGGCAAGGGGACCATTTTGGGCTGCATCCTCGGCGTCATGTTTGTCGCCATCACGCAAAACGGGCTGAACTTGCTCGGGGTCTCGCCCTTTGCCTTCCAGATGATTATCGGCGCCGCCATCCTGATCGCCATTTCAACATCCAATATCGATCTGTCGCTGCGGCCACGTCGCAAGGAGGCTCGCTCATGACCGCGCTGTTGTCACGCATGTCCCGGATCAAAACCGGTCCTCATGGTGAAAACCTCGGGCTGCTGGCAATGCTGGGCCTGCTGGTGTTGCTCTTCTCGCTGGCCTCTCCGAGGTTCTTGACGGGTGCGAACCTTGGGTCGATGGGATTTCAGATGCCGCTCCTGGGCCTGCTGACCCTTGCGATGCTGGCGCCAATCCTGTCGGGGGGCCTAAACCTCGCCATCGTGTTTACCGCGAATATTTGCGGGCTGACGCTGGCATGGACCATCATGCAGTTCGGCGGGGCCGAAGCGGGCATCGGGGCCTTTATACTCGGTTGCGCGCTGGCCTTGCTGGTCGGCGCACTGGCGGGCGCTGCGATGGGGGCGGTGGTCGCTTATGTGGGCGCACATCCGATCCTTGTGTCGCTTGCGATGATGATCTTTCTGCGGGGGCTGGGCGAGTTCCTGACCCGGGGCGGCGACATTTCCGGCTTTCCTGACTACATGCGTGTTCTGGGTCATGGCTCCCTGATCGGTATTCCCGTGCCGCTGATCCTGTTTGGCCTGATCGCGCTTGGATGGCATGTATTGCTACGCCGCACGCCACATGGGTTTTCGGTCTATATGACCGGCTCGAACATGCGGGCAGCGGAGTATGCCGGCCTCAATGCCAAGCGCACGCTGGTGCTGATCTACATGCTGTCTGGGGTGCTATGCGCGATAGCGGGCATCCTGATGGCGGCGCGGTTCAATTCGGTGCGCGTGGGTCACGGTGAGGCCATGCTGCTGATCACGGTGCTGGCGTGCTTCCTCGGCGGGATTGATC
Organism: Tritonibacter mobilis; assembly: GCF_001681715.1. Lineage (GTDB taxonomy): Bacteria > Pseudomonadota > Alphaproteobacteria > Rhodobacterales > Rhodobacteraceae > Epibacterium > Epibacterium mobile. The sequence continues at coordinate 69,494 of NZ_LNWY01000008.1, forward strand.
CCTTTGGCGGGCATGGCCGCGTTGCCCCCGTCATCATCGCGCTGGTGATCCTGCAGGTGCTGTCTTCGGGCCTCAATCTGATTGGCGCTAATCAACATCTCGCAACGGCCGTATGGGGCCTGTTTCTGATCGCCGTCATGGTTCTGCGATCCGGCCGCCTGCGGCGGTTAATCGACGTATTCTCCGGAAAGGATAAATAATGCAAGGCTTTGGCGTACATACCAGCATGTGGACGATGAATTGGGATCGCGAAGGCGCAGAGCGCGCCGTGACCGGAGCACAAGCCTATGGGGTCGATTTCATCGAAATCCCGATGCTCCGCCCCGCTGAGGTCGACACGACCCATACTGCGGCCCTGCTTGAGCGCAGCGGATTGCGGGCGGTTTGCTCTTTGGGTTTGCCAGAACAATACTGGGCTTCGGTCAACCCGGAGGGCGCGATCACCTATCTGAAACTCGCGATCGATAAAACCAAGGCCTGCGGCGCAGAGGCTCTCTCCGGTGTGACGTTTGGTGGGATCGGGCAGCGCACCGGCACCTATCCAACCGAAGGAGAATACGACAACGTTGCGCGCGTCCTTGAGGCCGCGGCGGCTTATGCGAAATCGGTGGGTTTGCTATTTGGTATTGAGCCGGTGAACCGTTACGAGAACCACCTGATCAATACCGGTTGGCAGGCCCGTGACATGATTGAGCGCGTAGGGTCCGACAATATCTTCATCCACCTCGACACCTATCACATGAACATCGAGGAAAAAGGTGCCGCCAACGGTATCCTCGATGCACGCGACTATCTGCGTTACATCCACCTGTCCGAAAGTGACCGTGGCACACCGGGTGAGGGGTGCTGCGACTGGGACGAAATCTTCGCCACCTTGAAAGCGATTGATTTCAAGGGCGGGCTAGCAATGGAGAGCTTTATCAATATGCCGCCTGAGGTGGGCTTTGGTCTGGCCGTTTGGCGCCCGGTGGCGCGTGACCATGATGAGGTGATGTCCAAAGGTCTTCCGTTTCTGCGCAACAAGGCTGCGCAATACCGACTGATCTGATGTCACGTGTGATCGACATGGAGGGTCTCTTTGCGGAGGCTCTCACGCTGATGGACGCACCCGGACGGCGGTTTCTGGCAATTGCCGGAGCACCGGGTTCTGGCAAAAGCACCACAGCGGAGACCCTCCACAGATGGTTAGAGGCGCGCCGCCCCGGTGAAAGCGCGGTGCTCCCCATGGATGGTTTCCACTTTGACGATGCCATTCTGGAAACCAAGGGGCGTCGGCCATGGAAGGGCGCGCCAGATACATTTGACGTGGGCGGACTGCTTTCGGTCTTACAAAGACTTCAGGACGATCATGAAGATACGGTGGCCGTGCCGGTGTTCGATCGGGATCTGGAAATTTCACGCGGATCAGCACGCCTGATTGATCGCAAGGCCCGGCTGATTATCATCGAAGGCAACTATCTTCTCCTCGCGCAGTCTCCATGGGATCGCCTGCAGCCACGGTTCGACAAAACTGTCCTGATTGATGTGCCCGAACCCGTGCTAGCCGCGCGGTTGCGGCAGCGGTGGCTGCACTATCAACTGACCGAAGAACAAATACTCCACAAGCTTGAAGCTAACGATCTGCCCAACGGTCGAGAAGTGATCGCGAAGAGCCGGGTGGCGGATCTTATATTGCGACAGGAGACACCAGCATGAGCGATACTATGCAGTATTTTCTCGGCGTGGACGTGGGCACCGGATCGGCCCGGGCAGGTGTATTTGACAACCGGGGGCATTTGATCAGCAGTGCGAAGACCGCATTAGAAATGCATCGCTCTGATACTGGGCATTTTGAACAATCCAGCGCTCAGGTCTGGCGCTCGGTCTGCGCGAGTGTGCGCGAGGCAGTGGCCGGGGCAGAAGTCGATCCTGATTTGATCGTTGGCATTGGATTTGACGCCACCTGCTCACTGGTGGTGCAGGGCGCGACATCCGGAGTGGGTGACCCAAACCATCCGGAGCGAGATATTATCGTCTGGTCTGATCACCGTGCCCGCACGCAGGCGGAACGGATCAACGCGAACGGCCATTCTGTGTTGGATTATGTGGGCGGCACGATCTCGCCCGAGATGCAAACGCCCAAGTTGCTCTGGTTACGTGAAAACCTGCCCGAGGTTTATTCATCCGCTGCTCATTTCTTTGATCTGACGGATTTTCTGACGTGGAAAGCCAGCGGTGCATTGGAGCGCTCGATTTGTACCGTGACCTGCAAGTGGACATATCTCGCCCATGAAGATCGTTGGGATGCCGGATATTTTCATAGCATAGGATTAGGTGATCTGGTTGATCAGGAGTTCGCCCGGATCGGACCCCGAGTTGTCCCAGCCGGGACCTCTCTGGGGAAGGGCCTGACACAGCAAGCGGCAGCAGAGATGGGCTTGAGGGCAGGTGTCGCGGTGGCTGCAGGGCTGATTGATGCACATGCGGGTGGTGTGGGGACCGTTGGGGCCAGTGGCGCATCGGATGCGGCATGCCAGACAATGGCCTACGTCTTTGGCACGTCGTCCTGCACGATGACGTCCAGCACTGTTGCACATTTTGTCCCCGGTGTTTGGGGGCCATATCGGTCCGCGATGGTGCCGGGGCTTTGGCTCAATGAGGGCGGCCAGTCTGCAGCGGGCGCGGCCTTGGATCAACTCACCGCATCGCATCCTGCAAGTGCCGAAGCCGCGCAACTGGCGGCAGAATGTGGTATGGGCCTGACACAATGGCTCGCAGATCAGGCACTCAACAAGGTTGCACACCCTAGCGAGGCGGTTGGACTGGCCCATGGGTTGCATGTGGTGCCCGAGTACTTGGGTAACCGCGCGCCATTTGCTGATCCCAAACGCCGTGCAGTGGTAGCAGGTCTGGGATTGCAACAAGGTATCGACAGTCTTGTGGCGCTCTATTTGGCTGGATTATGCGGCCTTGCTTACGGGTTACGTCAAATTCTGCAGGCACAGGCCGGGCAGGGCATAACGGTGCGGGCTTTGTCCGTCTCCGGGGGTGCAGGTACACATCCGCTGTCTTGTCAGGTTTTGGCTGATGCCACGGGCTTGCCGGTTGAGGTCACAGAGAGCACAGAACCGGTACTGTTGGGATCGGCCATGCTGGCGGCCGTTGCGGCGGGGCGATACGGCGCGTTGACGGATGCGATGCCGAATATGTCACGGGTCGCCCGTCGGGCAACACCAAACAGCAGCTATGCAGCTCAGCATCAGCAGCGGTTCGATGCATTTACAGAATTGCAGAGTGTGGCTGCAAGGCTAGCGACAATCGAAAGCCGCTAGCTTGGTTATGGTGAGTGCTGCGCCACATGGGTAGGCACAGCACTCACACCGCATTCATAGGATCATCGCACGAATAAGCATTGCGACCACCCCGAGGATTGCGACGCTGACAATCCAGAGGCCGATAAACCAAACCCATTTTAGCTTCATCAGTGATAGCCCTCTGACGGATCCATCTTGCCGCGAAATACCCAGTAGGCGTAGGCTGTATAGCCCAAAATGATGGGGATGAGGATCGCGGCTCCGACCAGCGTAAAGGCAAGGCTCGCATCAGGGGCGGACGCCTCCCAGATGGTCAGGGAGGGCGGGACCATCATCGGATAGAAGCTGATGCCGATGCCGATATAGCTCACCACAAAGAACCCAAGTGCGGCCCAAAACGGCTGCGCATCCTTGCCATCGTTCAGCCCTCGAAAGAAGGCCCAGGTCAGGCCCAGCATCAACAAGGGTACGATCATGGAAAATAGGCTGCCGGGAAGATTGAACCAGCGCTGAAAGTACTCTGGCTCCTGAAACGGGGTCAGAAGACTGACGAGACCGATGAGGCCGAGCGTTGCAGCGCCAAGCCACCATGCATAGCCTCGCATTTGCATTTGAATGTCATGCTCCGTCTTGAGCACAAGCCACGTCGCGCCAAGCAAGGCGTAGCCGATCACAACGGCAAATCCGGTCAGCACGGAAAACGGCGTGAGCCAATCGAACCAGCCACCTGCATAGGCGCGCCCGTCGATTTCGATCCCCTGCACCAATGCGCCCAGCGCGATACCCTGACATAGGGCCGCGACAAACGACCCGCCGAAGAAAGCGATATCCCATAGGCGTTTGTTCTGAGTGCGCCAGCGATATTCAAAGGAGACGCCGCGAAACACCAACGCCAAGAGCATGAGTATGATCGGCATGTAGAGAGCCGGCATCACGATGGCATAGGCGAGTGGAAAGACCGCAAACAGACCACCACCACCAAGAACCAGCCATGTCTCGTTACCGTCCCAAACCGGTGCGACAGAATTCATCATCAGGTCTCGGTCTTGTTCGGATTTCCCAAAAGGGAACAAGATACCGATACCAAGATCGAACCCGTCAAGGATGACATAGGTCAGGACTGCAAAAGCAATGAGCCCCGCCCAGATGAACGCAAGATCGAATATCATTGAGCAGTGTCCTTTTCGCCGGGGATGAAGTCTTCTTCGATCTGTTGCGCCGGTGTGATCCCGGCAGTGCGGATTGGACCGTCTCTAAGACCAAGGCGTGGTGTTGCCGGGCGTTTGTTCATCATACGCAGCAGGTAGTATGTGCCCGCACCAAAGACGAAGAAGTAGACAATAATGAAGGCAACGAGTGAGGTCGCAACGGCTGGGGCCGCGACGGGCGCAAGACTATCGCTCGTTCGCAGGAGGCCGTAGACGGTATAAGGTTGTCGCCCAACTTCTGTGGTGATCCATCCTGCCAGAACCGCAATAAAGCCGGTCGGACCCATCAAGATTGCTGCGCGGTGCAGCCAAGGTGTTGTGAACAATGTGCCGCGATAGCGGGCCCAAAGGCTCCAGAGGCCCAGCCCGAGCATCGCAAAGCCAAGCCCGACCATCACCCGGAAGCTGTAGAACACAATGGCGACGGGCGGCTCTTCATCGTCGGGGATCGTGTCCAGACCATCAAGTGGCGCGTTCAGCGAATGCTTGAGGATGAGAGAGCTTAGTTTTGGGATTTCGAGCGCGTAATCAATCTGTCGTTCAGCCTGATTTACAATGCCGAACAAAATGAGCGGCGCACCGTCCGGGTGGCTCTCGTAGTGGCCTTCCATCGCCATGACTTTTGCGGGCTGGTACTCAAGGGTATTGAGCCCATGCATGTCGCCCGCATAGATTTGCAGCGGTGTGACAATCGCCGCCATCCACATGGCCATGGAAAACATACGCCGCGCTTCCTGATCGCTGCGATCGCGTAGCAGATGCAGCGCCCCCACTGCCCCAACCACCAGCGATGTCGTCAGAAAGGCCGCCAGAACCATATGCACCAAACGGTAGGGGAAGGAGGGGTTGAAGACGATCTGCCACCAGTCCTCGGGAATGAATTGCCCGTTCTCGGCAATCGAAAACCCTGCTGGGGTCTGCATCCAGCTGTTTACGCTCAGGATCCATGTGGCCGACATCAACGTACCAAAGGCGACCATGGCGGTTGCAAACATATGGAGCTTCTCGCCCACGCGCTCTCGCCCGAACAGCATGATGCCGAGGAAACCCGCCTCCAGAAAGAAGGCCGACAGGACTTCATAGGCCATGAGGGGGCCCACAACCGGTCCGGCCTTGTCGGAAAAAACCGACCAATTGGTGCCAAACTGATATGACATTACAATCCCCGACACGACCCCCATCCCAAAGGCCACGGCAAAGATCTTTTTCCAGTAGTTGAACAGTGTCAGATAGGTTTGATCTCGGGTTTTCATCCATAACCCGTTCAAAACCGCCAGAAAACTGGCAAGCCCGATGGAGAACGCGGGGAAGATGATATGAAATGAAACGGTGAAAGCGAACTGTATGCGTGCCAATGTCTCTGCACTGAAACTGTCGAGCATGATGTCGGTCCTTTTCGCTCGGTCCTCGATATCCGCGATGGGCAAGTGCGGCTGGTGATTGCCTAGCGGCTCGCGGCTCACCGGGTCAGTGACAAGGTCACCGAAGTTGCACATAACCTACATCGCAAATAGAAATTTGAGCGACGAGAGCAAGCGAACTATGGGGGGCGTCCTCGTAATACTCTGTAATCGCTTCAACTTGCCGCATGATCGCTGCGTCAATTGGCGCGGCTGTTGGGCGGCTTTGTCGCATTTAGGGAGGGGTTTATGGCCATAGGTGACTGGACAGAGAAATTTCAGGGCACGAAGGCATTGCCGCGTCTGGTCCGCGACCGCCTGCTTAACGTCGCACAGATTCGGCACTACGCAAAAGGACAGCAGGTCTTTGGCCCGGAAAACCTGCCCGACAGTTTATTGTTCCTGTTTGACGGCACCATTCGCGTTTCTCAGACGTCTGACAATGGCCGCGATATTGTGCTTTATCGGGTCGATGCCGGGGAAAGCTGTGTGCTGACAACCGCCTGTATGCTGACCGAAGAGGCTTATAATGCCGAAGGCGTCGCAGAGAGTGATATCACCGTTATTGTGTTGCCCAAGTTGGCCTTTGACAGATTGGTGGCAGAGGAGCCCGCGTTCCGCTCGTTTGTTTTCGCAGCCTATTCACGCAGGCTGATTGATTTGCTGCGCGTGGTGGATGATGTGGCCTTTGGTCGGATTGATGTGCGCCTCGCGGATCGACTTCTGACACTTGCAGGTGGCGACAAAGAGATCGCCGCAACGCACCAGCAGATCGCCAGCGAGTTGGGTACAGCACGCGAGGTGATCTCGCGCGTGTTACATGATTTCCAAAAGCGCGAGTTGATCGCGCAATCTCGGGGGCGGATCACCATCACCAACAAACCAGCACTGCGGGGGCTTGCGGATAGCGATTGAGCTTGCAGCATGAAAATCGCGCTTAAGTGACAATATCACTGAACCGCCCAAGCCCGTCCTGTACCTCTTGTCCAATCGAATTCAGTTTGGAGGACGTTATGGCGCCCAATGTCGGAACACTTGATCGCCTGCTGCGCATCGCGCTCGGTCTCGCGCTATTATACCTCGCATTTCTGAGTGGGATGCCGTTTTTCGATAGCGTTCTCGCCAAATATGGCGCTGCAGCAATAGGCGTCGTGATGCTGTTGGTCGCCGCGCTCAGGGTGTGCCCGATCTATTCGATCCTCGGCGTGAAAACCTGCAGGAGATAATTGATGGAAACGGCCTTTACACCTTTGATGTCTTTCGGCGGCGGGGCTTTAGTCGGGCTGGCTGTGGTACTGCTCATGCTTGGACTTGGGCGCATTTTGGGGGCGACGGGGATATTGTCTGGTGCAGTGTTCGTGACCTCGCGCCAAGAGGCCACATGGCGTGTTGCTTTGATTGCTGGCATGTTGATTGCGCCGGGCGCAATTTTTGTCGTGACGGGCACGATGCCTGAGATCTCAGTCCCCTCAAGCCCGATCATGATCGTGGTTGGCGGTCTCATCGTGGGATTAGGTGCAAGTCTTGGCTCTGGCTGCACATCGGGGCATGGCATATGCGGATTGTCCCGCCTCTCTCTGCGTTCCATTGTGGCGGTGCCGACATTTATGGCGACGGCTGCCATCACGGTTTACCTGATACGACACGCGTTCGGAGGCTGAACCTATGCAACTGATTTACACGGTTCTTACCGGGCTCGTCTTTGGGATCGGGATCGCGCTCTCTGGCATGATGAATCCTGCCAAGGTGCTGAATTTCTTTGATGTGATGGGGAGTTGGGATCCCAGTCTGGCCTTTGTGATGGCGGGCGCTCTGACGGTGACTTTTCTTGGCTACCGGCTGGTGTGGAAGCGCGACACGCCCCTCTTTTCGGATCGCTTTCAGATCCCCACATCAACACTGATCGATGCGAAGCTGATTGGTGGCTCGGCGCTTTTTGGTATCGGCTGGGGCATTGCAGGATTTTGCCCCGGTGCAGCCATTCCCGCCCTTGGAACAGGCCGTTGGGAAGTTGCGCTGTTTTTATGCGCTGTCGTCGGCGGTTTCTTCCTGCGCCGCCTGCTGTCCAATTTGCCGCTAAAGGCCACATCGTAACGCGACACAATGCCCGGAGGAGGCCAAATGACCACTTATCCCGTGAATATGGATGTCAAACCTGAGGTTCAGTCCTTCTTTGACGACGCCACCAATACCATCAGCTACATCGTAAAAGATCCAGCCTCAAATGCCTGCGCAATCATCGATAGTGTGATGGACATCGACTATGCCGCCGGGCGTATCACTTACGATCATGCGGATGAACTGATCCATCAAATCCAATCTCAGGGCCTGCAACTCGAATGGATCATCGAGACCCATGTGCATGCAGACCATCTTTCCGCCGCGCCATACATTCAAGACAAGTTGGGTGGCAAAATCGGAATTGGTTCAAAGATCATGGTCGTGCAGGATACCTTCGGCAAGATCTTTAACGAAGGAACCGAGTTTCAGCGAGACGGTTCGCAGTTTGATCGCCTCCTTGAGGATGGCGACACCTATACAATCGGCACTATGCAGGCATTTGCGATGTATACGCCGGGCCACACACCCGCATGCATGGTCCATGTGGTGGGGAATGCGGCTTTTGTCGGTGATACGCTCTTTATGCCTGATGGCGGTTCCGCACGCGCCGATTTCCCGGGAGGCGACGCCGGAACGCTTTATGACAGTATTCAAAAAGTGCTCAGGCTACCTGATGAGATGCGCCTCTTTATGTGTCACGACTATGGCCCCAATGGTCGCGATATCGCTTGGGAAACCACCGTAGGCGAAGAAAAAGAGCACAACATCCATGTCGGCGGTGGCAAGACGAAGGAGGAATTCGTCAAGTTTCGCACTGAACGGGATGCCCAGCTTGATATGCCGAAACTCATCATTCCGTCCCTGCAGGTGAATATGCGCGCTGGTGAAGTACCAACCGATAAGGATGGGCGCCCAATGCTCAAGGTACCCGTCAACGGTCTGTAACAATCTGCCCGGGAGGAATTCATGGAACTCAGAGAGATTTCATCCAAAATCACGGTAAGCCCGCAGGTCACGAAAAAGGATGTGGCCGAGATCAAGGCCAAAGGGTTTCGCGCAATCATTTGCAACCGGCCTGATGGAGAAGGGGCAGATCAGCCTTCGTTTGAAGAAATCGATGCCGTAGCAAAGCTTGCTGGAATTGAAGCGCGCTACCTGCCTGTCCAGTCCGGCATGGTTACAGATGAGGATGTCGCCGCGTTTCGTGACGCCTTAGAAGAGTCGCCCCGCCCGCTTTTAGCCTATTGCCGCAGTGGCACCCGCTCAGCGACTCTCTGGTCGCTCAGCGAAGCACAGACGCGCCCAATGTCCGAAATTCTTACGGCAACCAAGGCGGCTGGGTTTGATATGAGCGGGGTTGCGCGGCGTATCGCCAATGGAGGCCGAACGCCGACCGATACCGGAGACGCAAAATTTGATGTGGTCATCGTTGGCGCCGGCGCTGCCGGCATCTCGGTCGCAGCGAGCCTGAAAGCGCGCAAGTCAAATCTCTCGATTGCAGTGATTGATCCCGCAGATATCCATTACTATCAGCCCGGTTGGACGATGGTGGGCGGTGGAATTTTCAGTGCGAGCCAAACCGCCAAAACCATGGGCAGCCTCATTCCCCGCGATGTGACGTGGATCAAGGCCGCAGTTGCCGCCTTTGAACCCCAGAACAATGCGGTCATCTTGGACGGGTGCCGGGTGGTGAAGTATGGCCGCCTCGTCGTCTGTCCGGGCCTTAAGCTCGATTGGGGGCAGGTTGAAGGCCTCGAAGAAACCTTGGGGCGCAATGGCGTAACATCAAACTACCGCTACGACCTTGCCCCATATACTTGGCAACTGGTGCAAGAGATGACGCGGGGCAGGGCGGTTTTTACACAGCCGCCAATGCCAATCAAATGCGCAGGTGCGCCACAAAAAGCGATGTATCTGTCTGGCGATGCTTGGTTCCGCCGAGGTGTCGGCAAGGACATCGACATCCAGTTTATGAACGCAGGGGGAGTGTTGTTTGGTGTGAAGGACTACGTTCCCGCCCTGATGAAATACGTCGAGAAATACAACGCAACGCTGAACTTTTTCCACACTCTGATTGCCGTAGATGGACCTGCAAAAACAGCAACTTTCAAGTTATCGCAACCGGGTTCAGATTCCCGCGAGATCAACGTAGAGTTTGACATGCTGCATGTTTGCCCGCCGCAGGTCGCACCCGATTTCATTCGGGTTTCGCCGCTTGCGGATGCGGCTGGCTGGGTCGATGTGGATCAGGCAACATTGCGTCACGCTCAGTTCGATAACATCTGGTCTCTGGGAGATGTGATGAACGCGCCAAACGCCAAAACAGCCGCTGCGGCGCGCAAACAGGCGCCGACCGTGGCCGAGAACATTGTCGCCGACATTGCCGGAGGATCTGCTGTGGCTCAGTATGACGGCTATGGCTCATGCCCGCTGACCGTTGAGCGCGGCAAGATTGTGCTGGCAGAGTTTGGGTATGGCGGTGTGTTGAATCCCTCGTTTCCAAGGTGGCTTTTGGATGGCACTAAACCAACCCGTGCAGCATGGTTTCTCAAGGAAAAGATGCTCCCGCCAATTTATTGGCAAGCCATGTTGAAAGGTAAAGAGTGGATGGCTAAGCCGGAAAATCTGAAGGCCGCTGCCGAATAGACACGCGATCACGCGATCAGGGATGGCGCGCAAAACGCAATAATCCCTGCCCCCCATCCAAACCAGCTGTGCCTCAGTTCACGAGACGCGGAAGGCTGCGAAAGGACAGTAAATTAAAGATGCACAGTTTGCGTCAGTACTTCCCAATCCTCGAATGGGGTCGGACCTATAACAAATCGGCGCTCTCCAATGATTTGATTGCGGCCGTGATCGTAACGATCATGTTGATCCCGCAGTCGCTTGCTTACGCCTTGTTGGCCGGATTGCCGCCGGAAGCCGGGATTTATGCCTCTATCGCTCCCATCATTCTTTACGCGGTGTTTGGAACTAGCCGCGCATTGGCTGTCGGCCCGGTCGCTGTGGTCTCTTTATTGACGGCTTCAGCGGTGGGGCAGGTCGCTGAACAAGGGACAATAGGATACGCAGTCGCAGCGCTCACGCTTGCCTTCCTTTCAGGTAGCTTTTTGGTGCTGATGGGCGTCTTCAGGCTTGGGTTTCTGGCCAATTTCCTGAGCCATCCGGTCATTGCAGGGTTTATCACGGCCTCTGGTGTGTTGATCGCAACCAGTCAGATCAAACATATCCTAGGCATCAATGCGGGTGGGCATACATTGCCAGAGATGCTCTATTCGATCCTAACGCATGTCGGGGATATCAACTGGATCACGGTTTCTATTGGTGTCACCGGAACGGTTTTTCTGTTTTGGGTACGTAAAAATCTGAAACCAACATTGCTGCGGGTCGGAACCCCTACGTTGCTGGCCGACATCCTGACCAAAGCTGGTCCGGTAGCCGCTGTCGTGACCACAACCCTGGTGGTATGGATCTTTGATCTCGCGGATCGAGGAGTGAAAATCGTTGGAGAAGTTCCGCAAAGCCTACCCCCACTCACATGGCCTGGCCTCTCGCCTGATCTGCTCAGCGCGCTCTTGATCCCTGCGATCCTCATTTCCATCATTGGATTTGTTGAATCCGTTTCGGTCGCTCAGACGCTCGCAGCAAAGAAACGTCAGCGCATAGACCCAGATAAGGAGTTGATAGGGCTGGGCGCGGCAAACCTTGGAGCCGCTTTTACAGGCGGCTATCCTGTCACGGGTGGTTTTGCGCGCTCGGTTGTGAACTTTGACGCTGGCGCTGAAACGCCTGCAGCGGGGGCATTCACCGCGATCGGCCTCGCGATCGCTGCCGTTGCACTTACCCCGTTGGTGCATTTTCTACCCAACGCAACGCTCGCCGCGACGATCATCGTCGCTGTTCTAAGTCTCGTCGATCTCTCGATCCTGAAAAAGACGTGGAATTATTCTCACGCGGATTTTGTGGCTGTGGCGGCAACGATCCTGCTGACGCTGACATTCGGGGTCGAAATCGGTGTTGCAGCAGGTGTGTTGACCTCCATTGTTTTGCACCTTTACAAAACCTCGCGTCCGCATGTCGCAGAAGTTGGCTTGGTCCCCGGCACGCAACATTTTCGCAACATTGACCGTCACGACGTCGAAACCGACCCTACACTTGTATCGCTGCGGGTGGATGAGAGCCTCTATTTTGTGAACGCGCGCTTCCTAGAGGATCTGATCCAGAAGCGAGTCACCGAGGGCTGCGCCATCAAACACGTGGTATTGATGTTCTCTGCAGTGAATGTGGTCGATTATTCCGCTCTCGAAAGCTTGGAAGCCATCAATCATCGCCTGAAAGACATGGGAGTGGGGCTGCATTTGTCCGAGGTGAAGGGGCCAGTGATGGATCGATTGCAACGTTCGCACTTTGTCGAGGAGTTGAACGGTAGAATCTACCTGTCGCAGTATGAGGCTTGGAGCAGTCTCATGAACTCGCCGCAATCCAACGCTGCGCGTTAGCGACCGCGTGACTTCGTTCGTCTGACCGGGAAAAATGTGGTTACTTGTAGAAACCTTCTCTCAGGTTGATACCGTGCTCAAGCCATGCCTTCATCGCGCAGATCATGCCTGTCCATCCTTCGCAGTTTACAAAAGACGAGGACAGACCGTCAGGCGTTGAAGGCCAACCAAATTCAGTGATCCGAACCAATGTCCGACCATCATCAAGCGGTTGAAATTCCATAGTAACTGTCGTCCATGTTGCGGAGTCTTTTTCCGGCTCCCACTGTAGGACAATCTTGCGGTTGGGCACGACCTCCTGAACCAGTACAGGGCATGCGCCAGTGCTTTCATGGAAATTCCACGCGACTTCTACACCGGCCTCCAGCCTCCCTGACGCACCACCCGTCGCAAAGTACTGCGTAAGCTGACCCGGTTCGACCACAGCTTTGAAAACCTCTTCGACAGGTTTGGAAATACGTCCAGCGACGGTGAATTTTGGTTCCATTGGGTATTCCTCCCTTTTCTTCACACAATTAATGTTATAAAATTATAACATGTCAATAGAAGACCAATACGATGCTTTGTTCAAAGCACTTGGGCACAGAGTGAGACGGCGGCTCCTTGACCTGTTGAGGTCAGGACCGCAAACGACAGGTCACTTGTGCGAGGCGATGCATGAACTTGATCGGTGCACTGTGATGCAGCACTTGCGCGTACTGGAAAGAGCTGGGTTGGTCGTCGTCGAGCGACGCGGAAGAGAGAGGTGGAACCACTTTGACGCACTGCCCATCCACGATCTGCAGACGCGCTGGATTGGGCCCTATGCAGAATATGCAGCTTCTGTGCTTTCTGATCTAAAAGCGGGCGTTGAAAGCGATGACGCAGAGCTGAATGAGCTGTCCATGCAGGCTCAGGACCAGATCAAGTAAACGAAGGCAACTGTCCATGCGACCGGTGAAACCTAAGGTTATGCCCCACCTTCATGACGGGCAAAAAAACTCAACACATTTGGCAAGAAACGATCTTGTCTTTTAAATCCTGTCGCGATAAACGCTCTGCACGGCGAGGACGACGTTCTCGCTACTTGCGTTTTAGCTGGCTGTAACCTTTGGTTGGTCACTGAATGTGAGAAAAAGTGTAGTGTTTGTGCCCCTATAGCTCAGCTGGTAGAGCAACTGATTTGTAGCGTCGTCTCAGGCTCAATTCTGAGGCAAGTTGCAGCCCTCGATGGAAACGTTGAGGTGAACTGGTGTCAAATTCGGGGAAACCTTAGCAGCTTCGGCTGTTGGCAATCCCGAGCGAAGCTTTCCGAGGCGACTTGGATTGAACGTGTAGAGACTTGACGGCACCCACCTAAAGCCTTTCGGGGTCATGGTGAAGAGAAAGTCCAGACCACAAAGCGCCATATGCGTGGCGGCGAAAGTCGTAGTGGTATGAATCAGTAGGTCCGCGGTTCGAGTCCGTGTGGGGGCACCATTGCGCCATCTTAACTACATGAAAAATATCAGGTACTTTCAGGTGATGCTCGTCTAGTCTCCCTTTAAGTCCCCCTTTCACGTATTGCTACGTCGTCAAAATCCGTCATGCTCGAAATCAAGCGTCTAGTCGCGGGGTCGTGTCCATAGCACTCCAAGAACAAAGCGCAGGCTTCCCGCGCGGCATCATCTGCGCCGCGCCGCAAGCGCTCATAGGTTCGCCAGTGCATCCCTTTGGGTTTGCCCTCCGGGAAGTCAAAAATTCCACCATGCCAACCAAGGCGCGCCCGCAGTCGCTCGCAACGCCGCGCTGCGCGATCAGGGGCATCTTCTTGCTGAGAAGGGTAAGCAACGCCGACATGCGAATACAGCGCCCCCATACAGCTTGGCTGCGCGGCTTCCACAACCTTTTGCTGGGCAACGGAACCAAGGGCGTTCGCCTCCGAACTGGCAAGAGGTCCAATCCATCAAGACTGCGTAATCAAAGCCCCTAAACTCTGTGCCGGGTGATCGGCTGCGATAGATCAGGCGCAAGGTGTGACGTGTTTCGATCTGCACTTCAATGGACGCAGTTACTTCCTCGCCAACCCTCCACTGCCAATGAAACCGGGTTGCAGGCCGCAACAGTCCATCGCGTGCCCAGCGCCGGATATCCAGCGCCCGCAAGCTATCGGTCGCGTCCTTTGCTGAGAATGGGTTGCGAGTGTGGCGACCGTGAGTGACCATTGACCTGCCTCTCTCTTTCGAAATGAATAGGGAGATTGCTTGAAAGGATTCTACTCAATGCGCCTGTTACTTCTATCCGTATTGTTTCTCGCCGGATGCGCGAGCCAAGTTATGCAAGGATACGTGGGGAAACCGATTTCGGAAGCTATTCTGGATTACGGCCCCCCCTCGCATACGCTTGACCTGTCGGACGGTCGCCGAGCTTTCCAATGGAAAAGGACCAATAGCGGGATGTTTCCCACGACGTCGCCAACATCCGCCACGATTTATGGGGCGGGAGGATCTGCAACCGTTCTTGGCTCCACAACAACATACGTTCCCTATTCCAATGACTGCGTTTACACGCTTACGGCTGTGAGGCAGGGGCGGGACTATATCGTTGATGGTTTCCGTCAGCCGTCATTGGAATGTGAGTAAACCGCTCTGAAGAACCTTCTGCCCATGGCTATATCTATAAATGCCCCCAAATTTTGGGTAGAGGAAACAAACGATTTTCCCGGATAGCGCCCCAATTTCTGGGGTGATAACGGCTGCGGATCGGGCCTCAATCACAGTTTCTGGGATGGTCACGCACAGATTTTGCGTGGGGGCGTTCCTTTTTCCATCTGGCAAACTCGCGGGTGGCGGGCTTTTTGTCAGCAGTTTGCACTTCGGTCAGCGCACAGAGTCAGGCGCGCCCGTTCCGGCGCGATTTTCTGGCATCCTCCCCATGAGTTGAACGTGTGATCTGTCCATTCGATATTTGACTGCTCAGCCATGGAATTTTCCTAGTTCTGCATTGAGTGACAGGATCTGCTCTGCCTGCTCGGTGGCTTTTCGGGCAACGTCTTCAAGCTGCATCGCAAGCCTGTCTCGCTCGACCACCAGTGCCCTCATGCGCTGTGCGTCTTGGTGGTGGGTGACTGCCGCGCCACCCATCAACAAGAAGAACTGCTAAAGATCGAGGCGGGCTGCAAACTTGACGCAGCCTTCGTGGTCTTCCCCCACTGAAGTGGTCCTCCGCTATGTTTAGGAAAACGGAGGAAACAGATGGCCAACAAGCGCCCTAAGCCCGAAGAGATCGGGCAAGCCCCGCCTCGCTTCCATGGGCGTGAGTGAGGAGATGGCAGGTCGTATCAATGCCCAGATGAGGATCCATGTCGATGCCCGTGACGACGGATAATTCTGCGATGGTGCTCCGAAAAGAAGATCGAATGGCATTACATCGCGCCAAGCAAGCCGATGCAGAACGGCTTCGTCGAGAGTTCCAATGGTCGGATGCGCGATGAGCTGCTCAATGGGACCATGTTCTGCAACTCGGCTCGCGCGCGTGTTGTGATCGCTGACTGGGCCGCCGACTACAACACAGAGCGATCGCATTCGGCCGTGGATTACCAGACCCCGGCTGGCTACGCGCTGGCCCTCACCATCGCAATCGCCCACCCCGCTGCGCGAGATGAAAGCTCCGCGCGTCGGGCGATTTCTTAACCTGCGTAAATACCAACCGGGCTCCGGTCGCGGCTGGATGAAAATTCAGTGGCAGGTCACTCAGAGGAGTGTCCCCTGCGCCTCGTCTTAGATTTTGTATTATGTATCAGGGAACTGAGGACTTCCAGACCAGCATGGCACGTTTAAAGGAATATCGCCGTCGGACTGCGGATGGCTTTTGGCCAGAAGCCAGGATTTTGCTGCGCTTCCGGAGTCTGCGGGACAATCGCCAACAGAACGCCCCAGCGATATGAAGCCGGCCACCAACGCGGAGGCCGCAGACGTTCCCCCGAACCGGCTGAAATAGGATCCGTACTCGCGCAAGGAGCCATCCAATGACGCACCGGCAAACGGGCTGCCGGAATACCCTGCGGGGCCGGGGACGTCGGTGCTGATCACGTCAAAGCTTGAGAACTTGTCATTGTCGGTGCTTGGGGGCACTCCGATGGGGTCGTATTCGGGATTCCGTTCGTCAAGACGCACCTGACTGGCATCGAAGGCCTCGGCATCGTTGCTGGGGGCGAATACGGTGATACCCTGACGCCCGGAATAGCTGCTGAGAAAGCCTTTGGCGTTGATCGCCCCGACCGAGATGATGCCATTGTGTTCGGTGGCCAGATTGGCAGGGTAGATCGCGCCTTCTTCATTGGCGTTGCCAGCGGCGCAGACGATCGGCCTGTTTTGTGAGATATTAACAATGAGTTCCGCCAGTTCGCTCCACATGTCGTCATGGACCGGAGAAGCAGCCACCTGCCGAACTAGATCCTTGATGTTGTGACTGCCCAGCATCACATCACCCAGTTCCGGTACTACCCG
Source organism: Tritonibacter mobilis (assembly GCF_001681715.1). GTDB lineage: Bacteria > Pseudomonadota > Alphaproteobacteria > Rhodobacterales > Rhodobacteraceae > Epibacterium > Epibacterium mobile. The sequence continues at coordinate 86,421 of NZ_LNWY01000008.1, forward strand.
ACTGGGGTCTGAGATCGTGCGCGGCAGCAGGATCACATCGGCCTGAATGAGTTCCGCATATAAAAAGGCAAGGATCATGCCCTCTGGTTCGGGATCAAAATTGGTGGAGATCTGGACAATTTCGCACATCGGATCGACACCGGAATAGGGCAGAGCGAGCGGCTCAGTCTCGCCGGACGCAAGGCGTTTTTCGGTGATGCAGGGACGGGCGCCGACAAGACCAGCAATACAGGTTCCGTGACCCGAAAAATCGGGTAGCGTGCAGGGCTGAACCCTATTGTTATGGGCCGCGCTTCCGTTGGATAGCCTGTCGGTGAACTCGGTTAGCAGGCGTACAGAATGTGGTAACCCATCAGCGATGTTGGTGTCCCAGTCCAAATCGAGCGTATCCAGCGCGCCACGATAGGGAAAAGAGCCAAGGCGTGCAGAAAAGAAGTCGATTGAAAGCGCTGTGTTGATCGTGTTCTTCAGGTTGGGGTGCTCTGGTGCGACAGATGTGTCAATCACCGCCACACGCGTCGGTTTCTGAGGCGGTGTCGGTGTCCAACCGAGGGGCGCGTTCCGGGCATCCAGAACACCCAGTGTTTTCAAGTGCCACAGCGCGTCATAGTGCGGATAGTTTTCCTGCCCGGTGACGGTCAGATCGGTTTCAGTTTGTCCCATTAGAGCCACTCCGCTTGGGCTGCGAGCATTTGCTTCTTGCAGACTTTTTCAAGCACCGGCGCGATCATACGAGCCAATTGATATCCGGCCTGCGTATCGCAGGCATAATGCAGTCCGGCCCATTCACGATTTTCCGCAATGCGTCGGGCGCTGTTGAATAGCTCAGAACTTGCAGGATGTTCTGGCAAGATCCGAGAGAACAAAAACGCGATCGAAAATGACTGGAAGGAATGGTTTGACGGATAGGATTGATGCGGCGGATTGGGCAGAAGCGGGCGCAGACGCGGCTCGATCTGATTGGGGCGTAACACGTTATAGCGGTCCTTGTAGCGCAATCCGATTTCATCGGTTAGGGCGAGGATAAGGTAGAAAAGCCCTTCGGTGGCGTCATACCCCCCCAGTTCCTCAATACCCAAAGGGCGCAGATAGCCCGAAAGTTCGATATTGGCCTCGCGGAGAATCTCTGCTTCGCGCCCGGACTCTTGGGGAGTGGTACGCAGGGCTTGTTTGACCAGAAGATCAAGAGCATGTCGGCGTAACCCTTCGGCATTGGGTGGCAAAGGCAAAGGCAAATCCTGCCACTCTGACCGTAGATCATGCAGAAGTTCACGTTCTTTCCACGGTTCTTGCAGCGCGGCACCGGCGGCGTTGTTCAGAGATCTGTTGCGGTTGCGGTTCCTGTTGCGATTTCTGTTTCTATTGCGATTTAATGATAACAGCGACAGGGTCGCGCCTGCGATCGCTGCGGCGTCAGGGTTGTCGACCGGCGCTTCGGCCTGATCGTCAAGGCGCAGGCCCGTGGAGGTCACGGTGAACCGGTGCTGGGTTAAAATATCCTGAATACTCAATGGTGTCTCCCTTTAAGTAAACTTCTTGATCGTTGAAATCAGGTCTGTTTCAGTGCCTTTTTGAACAAGGCGAAAACGAGCTTTTTGAACTTCTGGATCGGCGAAATCGGGGTCGCGTAGAAGGAGCGTTTCGTAAGTGCTACGCGCTTCGTCTTCTCGGTCCAGTCTTGAGAGATTTACGAGCAGATATCGCATGGCAGCCGCAAATTTGGGTTGTTTGCGCAGTGCATTGCGACTCGATGCGATGGCCAGTTGGTTCCGACCCAGCATGGTCGAGGTCATCGCGAGTGTGGTGTCGTAGCTGTAGCTCAGCGGGCTGAAGCTGCCCAAGTAGACTGCACGCTCGGCCGCCTTATGCGCGGCTTCGAAATCACCAACATACATCCGGTTCAGCGCGTAATGATCCCACACAAATGCCTGGTTCGGGTTGAGCCTCAATGCCTTTTCCAGCAGGTCGCTGGCGAGCCCGTGTTCATGAAACACATAACCCATTGCATGTGCCAAACAGGCCAGTGAAATTGAATTAAACGGGTTGCCGCTCAGTGCGCCGCGGGCCAGCGCGTCCGTGGCATTCACATCGCGAGGACCAAGCACGCCAAGGTTCTCGCCCACTTTGAAGCTGGTCGCATAGGCGCGCATGGCATCGAACAGACCCGATGAGGTCTTATCGGCATGATCACGCAACATGGCCTCGGCGTTTTCCAAAGCGCGATCGTCAAGTCGAAACATCATGTTCAGCGCCGACATGGCGGCGACCATGGGCTTGGGTTGTTCCGTGAAATCTGATTTCAGGCGTCGTTCGAAATGCCGCGAAATGCGGTCGACATTCTGATTGATGAAACCCGCAAGCACGTAACTGTCATACGTCAGCGCCTCATTAACGCTGGTCTGAATGGACTGGCTCCACTCCAAAGCCATGTTTTTGGCTGAGTAAAAGAAGAACGTGAGTGTCAGAGAATGACGGATTTGAAGTGCCCGCACGCGCAGCAGATAATCGGTGTTGCCAGCGCTGAGCAGCCCATCGGATGGGCCACTTGAGTCGCGCAGGTCGTAAATGTCGAGCGGATGCAACTCTCTGAGGTTTTGGACAATCCCCTCAACGAGGTGATCGGCGATAAACGCTGTGTCGGCACCACACCCTTGCTGTATGTTCGGCATGACGCCAACGCAAAGACGGGCCTCGGGGGCCGTTTCACTGAAGGCTGCGACCGAGGGTTGTTCAGGCGGTAGGGCGGTGTGAGGCAGTTGCGCGACTTGTTCAAAGAGATCTGCTGCGCGATTGCGCCAAGCTTGACGTTCCAGCAGCAACCAGTCCTCGAACTCTTCATCCGCCACGTCAATCCCTTCAAGAAGATCGGTTTCAGCCGTTACTCTGAGGGCCGTGAACGTGTTAATGTCCGTTTCGATATTGCGTATGTCGATCCAGACTGCATCGCGCCGGAGCATGATGGCATGCCGGTCCACTTCGAACATCGCATCAAAAAGCCCACCTAGATCACGGCGCAGTTCGAACAGAAGTTGACGCAGGCTTGTCGAGGATTTTCGCTCGCAGCTTTCGCTCCAGAGTTTGTCGCGCAGCCACACACGCGTGCGCTGACACCGTGGTGCCAATGCCAACAGAGCCAAAAGCGCGCAGGCCTTTTTACTGCGCGGCGTCACCGTGTTCCCGGCCCCATCACTCAATCGGAGGGGGCCGATCACAAAAAGCTTAGCTACGATTTGTGTTGGCGTCGGCATAGACCGAGTATGTGGAGAATCTGGTGCATTTGGAAGAGAAGAGGGACTAGTGTGCGTCCTTGTGATCGCGGCGCAGGCCCCACCTGTTGAGGAAAGGCTAGGCTGTGAAAAGGACGACTTTCCGTTTACGTTTAAGGCGTATTCCAATGGTTTCGTGTTCAAAAGCATTTTCCACTTCCCGCCCAAATGCAGGAATCACCCTGCCAAGGCTGGCGTTAGTGAAGCGTTAACGTATTGGAGCCTAGAGCGTTAGGCGCTGATGCAGACACTCTGCAGACGATGCGAAGCAGTGCGCGCATGTTACCGCCAATTCCTTGATCGTACGGAGTAATTCCCTCGCATGATGCGTGAAGCTTACGCTGGGTAAGCTTCACGGCGAGCTAACGCGGCTCCGCCATCATGGACGCGTTTTAAAGATTTCGATTTTCTGCGGGGATCACACCATGAAAGTTTTATTAGTGTCTCGAAATTCGTTTTTCACATCTGCTTTGGGCGCCGTATTGGAGCAAGATGGCATTCGCTTCTCCATCTCGACCGAGAGCTTTCTAACGCTGTGCAAATGCAGGGGCAATGCGGTCGGCACCGCCGATGTTCTTGTGATGGATGTGGGGGAAGGATTGTCCGAAGTGACATTTGGGGCGTTAGCGAAGCTGCATCAAGATCAACCGCGATTGCGATCCATGTTGGTGGTGCCGGGCTTCGATGCGGCGCAGTTGGCACGAATATTTGCGAGCGGGCCTGTCGGATGCGTTCAGTCTAGCGCGCCGCTTTCGACGTTTCCGCAATATGTGCGACTGGTGGCAGAAGGTCAGCGTGTCCTTCCTGATGGGGCAGCTGATGTTCTGCACCGGCTTGTCCAAAGTACCCGTCCACTGGCGAATTTTCGGTCGATCAAGACGGGTTTGACCCAACGTGAAACACAGGTATTGGGGCAGTTGTTGCGCGGGGCACCCAATAAAGAGATTGCCCGCGTGCTGAGTGTACCGCTCACGACAGTGAAGAGCGATGTGAAATCAATTATGCAAAAAACTGGTGCTGCGAACCGCACAGCACTGGCGGTTTCAGCGGTTCAGGCGGGAGTGATGCAAGTGGAACAGGCGACGTTGCACTGTGCGTGAGCCATCCGGTATATGCTGAGATCGCAGCGGCGAGGCGAGGCTCTGCCTCGTGCTCCGGGATATTTGGAGTTAGAAGAAACGTGCTGCCTCTAATCTCTTCTAACGGCAAATATCCTCGGGTGAATTGGCCATAGGCCAAGAGGGGCGAAGCCCTTTATCGTCTGCGACGAAGAAAGCCACGAAATCTCCGCATGGATGAGCCATGCGGAGTGTGGTTGCCCGTGGCCTTGAGGTAATGCATCAGGCCTGTTCACGAATTAATTTTGCCGCGTCCAGTGCTTTTTGGATCAGGTCAGCCACCGTATCTAGGCCGTCCATAGGCGGTTTGGACGGGATTTCGCCCTCACCCGGCTGCGGCATGGGGGGGGCATTCCCAGTGAGAAGGGGCAGTCCGCTTCCCTCGAAGTCTGCGGGTAGACCGAGAGGGTGGGCAGCATCCAGCACAGCTTGAAACAGCGACTGCGAACGGGCGTCGCTGCGCGGCATCGCCTGGATCTGAGGATTTTGAGCCAAAAGGACGGCCGCAACACCTGCGATATGAGGCGAAGCCATGGATGTGCCGTCATTTGAAACGTAGGCATCGCCGGGCACAGTTGAGATAATTGCAACCCCCGGACCGCAAACATTGATCTCTGGGCCCCGGCAGGTGAATCCCGCCGCAAAATAGGTGCCGTCGGCGCTGACTTGCGGGGTAATGTGGCGGGCGTGGAAACTGTCTTCGGGAAAGGTTCCCAGTTTGCCGATGGCAGCAACGGCCATGACCTCCGGGTAGGCGGCAGGATACATCACGGGGCCTGCGTTATTCCCGGCAGCGGCTACCAATAGGATTCCCGCTTGCCGCGCGGCCTGCATACGTTGTTGCAAAAGCGTGCTGGGATTGGGGCCGCCAAGGGACATATTGACGATGTCGACCTGCAGTTGGATTGCGGTGTCGATCGCTGCCATGAGCTTAGAGATACTGGCCCCCGGAAAAACGCGCAAAGCAAAGATATCGACCTTGTCTGCAACGCCGCGCATTCCGATGGCATTGTTGAGCGCACCAATGGTGCCAGTCACATGGGTGCCATGGCCGCTGTCGTCGGTTTTCCAATCTTCTTCCGGATCACCATCTTCGGCAAACCCGCGGCCACCGGCGGCAACGACATCAGGGTGCCCATCAGCAAAGCCACTGTCGATCACGGCAACGCGCACCCTCTCACCTTGGGGCATTGCGACATTGCCAATGGTCTCATTGCCCCACATGTTGGCCTGTGGCCCTTCAAGTGAGACCGGCAATGCGGTGAGCCGTACGACGTTATTCTGTGCTGCCAGCGACGGGGCCTTGATCACGCGGCTCCAATAGCCATTGGCAGGTTTCAGGCGCAGTTGGGTCAGACTGTCCAGCGTTTCGCCAAACAGCTTAAGCGTCACTTTGCCTTGGGTATTGGTCACTTGCCGATCTGACCATAAATCACCGGCGAGATCGACCTGCACCTTGGGCAGCGGCGTGTCGTTTTCGTCCACCACTTTCAAAGTGACTTTCAACTCGTCGCTTTGCGTGGATAGCTCACGGGCCATGCTCATTTCAAATGCATCAATGCCGGGGCTGAGGGTGAACATTTCAAGATCATGATCTTCTTCGATGATCAGGGCCTCGCCATGACGGGTGCGCAACTCATCTGCGTGTGCGTCGGTCAGTTCGACTTGCAGAGTATGGATTTTTTGACTGTCCGGGTCGCGCATCGCTTTAAAAGCCATCGGTGCAGCTGGCGCACCATCCACGGTTTGGGCGGCGATTTTCTCTTGGCGCTGTGCGAGTTCCGCTCCCAGTGCTTCAAGATCCACTTCTTGCAGGTGAGCGGGTTGGCTTGCCGGTTTGCCGATGATGAAACGGCGGGTAGGCTTGCGATCTTTGCGGGATGTGACCTCATGCATTGTCTTATCCTTCACGCGTTGAGTTGCTGATTGATCAGCGCCAGATCGGTGGCGATCTCTTCGAGACGGCTGGCAAGGTCGCGCACTGCGTGGCGTAGATTTTCTTCGTTGGTACGGGTGGGTTTGGTCAGTTCTGTGACGGTTGCAAAGCTGGCCTCGAGTTGAGCGATCAACCTGTCGATGGACGCGTCATTTGACAGCGGTTCGGCCACAATTTCAGTGGCCTCATGTTCCGCGAGGAATGCATCAATTATCTCTTGATCGCTGGGGATGATAGGGCGTGTCATTGGGGGCTCCTGTTGGGCGTGCCGGACACTGTTGCAGACCCGGCCAATGGGGTCGCGAGACCATGAGGGAGGAGATGCATGGTCTCGCGGGCGGGTGTTACTTCTTTGTGCAAGCCCGGATGCAGCGATAGGCGTCATAGGCTGCACGGATTGCGGAGGCGTATTTCTTTGCTTTGAAATACTTCACAGCCGCCAGAACTTTGGGGGCGCATTTGGCGCATTTGCCGTAACGCTTGACCAGACGGACGACGGTGGCGATCAGCTTTTTTGCTTTGTTCCGCAGAAACCGGCCAATGAACTGTGCATCATAGTCATTGTCGGCCATTTCACTGATCGACGTCGCCTCGACATCCAGCAGGCTGATCCCTGCAGCATCCAGTTCCGCGTCCAGTTCGGCAAAAGCCTCGCCAAACTCGCTGTCCATCTCCTCAAGGCCGAGGCCTGCGAATTCGGCATCCATAGCCGAAAACTCAGCTTCCATTTCCTGCAATTCGGCGGCGGTATAATCAGACATTTGGTAATCCTTTATCGGTTTGAAAACTGCGCCAGTGATCTGGCAGGTCTGTTTTCGCTGCGGCAAAGGAGAGGTGAGGACCTCTTTGGAGAAATCCGGGTCTCTTATGGGGGACGTGATTTTGTGCGGGCGGCGTGCCTGCTTCTTTTGGGTTTGCCCAATTAAGGGAGAAAGGGGCGGCACCGAGCCACCCCGAGTAGTTCATTTTACCTCTTTGAAATGGCGACCCTCAAAAACTCGATGTGGTTCACCACGCTGCAACTGCCCATGAAGCGTCCATGTTTCAGGCGACGCCTGGGCAGATCGAGGCGAAACAGTGCCATGCCACAGCCGATATCTGGCCCAACAAGTTGAGGCCAAATCCGGTCGGCCAAAAAGGCCGCCCCCACCGGGCCGTAGCGACCTGGATGCAGATCAGGAAAGCCAGCGACAGCTTTCATGCCGGGCCAGCCCGCCACTTGTTGGAGTTGTTCTTCAGAGCGCCCGTCAATCCATGTTGCGTGGCTGTAAAATTTGGAAACCTGAGCGCCAGCAGCGCTTCGTTCCCCAGAAATGGGATTGCCCATCTTTCATCTTTCCATAGAAGTAAAAGCGACCTGAGAGGGTCGCAGATGGATCGATACGAATGTGGGAAACCCGAGTGGGGATCAGAGCCGCATCAGATCCAGCGGAAGGGAAGTGTTGATGGTATCGGTCATGTCTTACCCTCCTGTCTGTTGCGGGTGAAAAGTATCGCCTTGTTAGATCGTGGCTCTCATCTTGTGTAGCCCCCGCTCCCAGAAGATGAGGGAAGTGATGCAATCGCGTGACAGGACAGCCTGCCACCTGTTGAACGAAGGCTGCTGGCCTGATGCAGGCGCTTTACCAAGCCACGTATGAGGCAGCTTGGAAGCGAACGCGCCAGAGTTTGTTGGGCCAAATAGGCACCACGAGAAGCCTACTTTAAGTGGGCATCCCGGCGTATGTAGGTACGCCTTAGGCCATGCCACCGAGGCAGATGTTCTTGATCTCTAGAAAATCCTCGATGCCATATTTGGACCCTTCGCGCCCAAGCCCGGACTGTTTGATGCCACCGAAAGGAGCGACCTCGGTAGAGATAAGGCCAGTATTGATCCCGACCATGCCGCTTTCCAATGCTTCGGCCACGCGCCAGACGCGGCTCAGATCGCGCGCGTAGAAATAGGCTGCCAGTCCAAAGTCGCTGTCGTTGGCCATCGCGATCACTTCGTCTTCTGTTTCAAAGCGAACCAAGGCTGCTAGCGGGCCAAAAGTTTCCTCATGGCATACCACCATATGCTGGTTCACATCGCGCAGCACGGTTGGTGTAAAGAACGTACCACCCAGATCGGAACGTGCGCCGCCGGTGAGGATCTTTGCGCCTTTCCCCACTGCATCAGAGATATGAGCCTCTACTTTGCGCAGGGCTGCATCATTTATCAGCGGGCCCGTGGTCACATCCTGATCAAAGCCATTACCGACCTGAAGGGTCTGAACCTTGTCGGCGAGCTTGGCAGCAAAGGCATCATAGACGCTGTCTTGCACATAAATACGGTTTGCGCAGACGCAAGTTTGGCCGTTGTTTCGGAACTTCGCAATCATGGCCCCCTCAATTGCCTGATCAAGATCGGCGTCATCAAACACAATAAAGGGTGCGTTTCCGCCCAGCTCTAACGACATTTTTTTGATCGTACCGGCAGCCTGTTCCATCAGAATGCGCCCGACGCGCGTGGAACCGGTAAAGGTAATCTTGCGCACCTTTGGGTTTGTGCAAAGTTCTTGCCCCACGCCGGATGCATCGGTGGAGGGGATGACGTTGAACACGCCAGCGGGCACACCCGCCCGTTCTGCCAAAACAGCCATGGCGAGCGCCGACAGCGGGGTCAATTCGGCTGGGCGCGCAACAAAGGTGCAGCCTGCAGCCAGAGCCGGCGCAACCTTGCGCGCGATCATCGCGTTTGGAAAGTTCCAAGGCGTGATGGAGCCGACAACGCCCACGGGCTGTTTCAGAACCATAATGCGCTTGTCACGCTGATGGCCGGGGATCACGTCGCCGTAGACCCGTTTGGCCTCTTCTGCGAACCATTCGATAAAGGACGCCCCATATAGGATCTCGCCGCGTGCCTCCGCCCATGGTTTACCCATTTCAGCGGTGAGAATGGTGGCAAGGTCGTCGGCATTTTCAATGAGCAGATCGTGCCAACGCCGCAAAATCGTGCTGCGTTCCTTGCCGGTGAGAGCCGCCCATGCAGGGCCAGCAGCCTGGGCAGCATCAATTGCGTTTGCGGTCGTTGCGACGTCGAAATCTGAGACCTGCGCCACCAGTCGACCGGTGGCTGGATCGGTAACATCGAACTTTCTACCGCTTTCTATCCACTGGCCGTTCACATAAGCGCGGGTCTCCAGCAGGCTTGGGGTTTTTAACCAAACAGACAATAGGTCGGTCATTTCAGGCTCCCTTCACGGCAGAGATTGATGCCTCGAGAATGTCGAGAGCCTCAGAAAACACGCCATCGGGAATGGTGAGCGGAGCGAGGAAACGGATTACGTTGCCGTAGACACCGCAGGTCAGCAAAACCAGCCCCCGGTTCAGGGCCTCGGTACGGATTGCATTGGCCATATCCGGGTTCGGTACAGATCCATCCGCCGAATAAAACTCTGCCGCAACCATGAAACCGGGGCCGCGTATGTCAGCGATTTCGGGTACTGTTTCGCGGATCGCGCTGAGACGTTGCTTGAGCCGCGAACCGAGTTCATTTGCCCTGCCACACAGGTCTTCTTCTTCGATGACATCCAAGACCGCATGCGCTTCGGCAATGCCCAAAGGGTTGCCGCCATAGGTGCCACCCAAGCCGCCGGGTGCGGCGGCGTCCATGATTTCAGCGCGTCCGGTCACAGCTGCAAGTGGCAGACCACCGGCAAGACCCTTTGCCATTGTGGTGATGTCCGCAGCCACATCATAGCCTTCCATCGCAAAGAGATGTCCGGTGCGGGCAAACCCGGTCTGGACCTCATCTGCGATCAACAAAATGCCATGGGAGTCGCAAAGTTCGCGCAATCCGCGCATCAGCTCAGTCGGTGCGGGATAAAATCCACCCTCACCCTGAACCGGCTCCAGAATAATTGCGGCGACGCGATCAGGATCGAGGTCTGCTTTAAACAGCTTCTCGATCGCCGTCAGGGCATCGGATGTTGAGATCCCATGAAGATCGGCAGGGAAGGGGACGTGAAAGACATCGGGCATCATCGCACCGAACCCTTTCTTATAGGGTGCAACCTTGCCGGTGAGGCTCATTCCCATGAAGGTGCGACCGTGGAATCCGCCGCCAAAGGCGATGACGGCAGATCGTCCGGTTGCGGCACGCGCGATTTTGATCGCGTTCTCGACGGCTTCGGCTCCGGTGGTGACAAAAACGGTCTTTTTGTCAAAGTTGCCCGGCACCTTGTCGTTCAGGCGTTCGGCCAGCCGAATGTAGTTTTCATATGGCAGGACCTGGTGGCAAGTGTGGGTAAATGCCTCGCTTTGTGCGCGCACGGCCTCCATCACCTTGGGGTGACAATGGCCGGTATTCACAACGGCAATTCCAGCCGCGAAATCAATATAGCGGCGTCCTTCCACATCCCAGACTTCTGCACCGCTCGCACGGGAGACATAGACCTGCGTTTGCATGCCGACACCCCGGGATATAGCGGCGTCGCGACGGCGGGAAATTTCGGCATTGAGCATCTGATCAGTCCTGTGTGAGTGGCGCATCGGCCGGGTTGTTGAGATGCACAGCAGGATATGGCGTTGAGTTTTGCGCGATAGTTTGTTTCTTATTTATAATAACATACTGTTTTTACTGGGTCAGATATCAGGAGTTTGTCAATATTGAACAACACAAACGCAAACTCTGAAGACTACGAACTGGGACAGCGTCTGCGCGCCGTGCGTGAACAGAGCGGTGTGTCACAACGGGCGTTGGCAAAGAAAACCGGCGTGCCGAACTCCACGATCTCGCTGATTGAATCGGGTAAGATGAACCCATCCGTTGGTGCGCTCAGGCGAATTCTGGATGGGATTCCGATCAGCCTGTCAGAGTTTTTTGCCTTTGAACCGGAGCTGGAAAAAACCAGTTTTTATGCGGCTGAGGACCTGACGGAGATCGGCAAGGGGAAGCTTTCCTTGAAACAAGTGGGTGCAAACCTCTTTGGGCGTCAGATGATGATCCTCTATGAGACCTACGAGATCGGCGCTGATACTGGTCGTGTCATGTATGGTCACGAAGGTGAGGAAGGCGGGATCGTGCTGTCCGGTCGGGTGGAAATCACGGTTGGGGCCGAGCGCAAAATTCTAGGACCCGGAGATGCCTACTATTTTGACAGCCGCGCCCCGCATAGATTTCGTCAGATCGGGCCTGAGAAATGCGTTCTGGTCAGCGCCTGCACCCCGCCAACATTTTAGCCGCGCCAAGCTGTGTGTGCCATCTGCGGCGACAAATAGGCGTTGCGGAAATAATCGACGAAGTGGCGGGCTGCATTGGGCATGTCCTGATTGCGCCGCCATGCAAGGCCCACATCCATGGAGGGGATCTCACGGTCCATCACCAGCGTCGAGATACGGCGCCCTTCCAGAGACCACGGTCGGTAGACCATATCGGACAGGATCGTAACCCCAAGCCCATTGGCGACCATGGACCGTACAGCTTCGGTCGAGGACGTGCGCATGCGTACACGCGGCACCAGTCCAGTCGGCCCCCAGTACTTCATCGACGTATTGGCGGCTTCGTCCACCGTCAGCATGATGTAGTCGTGTTCTGCCACTTCCTCGAACGTAGCAAATTCGCGCCCGGCCAGCGTGTGGTTCTGCGGCACCCACAAACGGCGGTGTGAACGCATTAGGGTTTGCGTGGCCAGTTCAGGATTGGAGGTGTTTGATGTCAGGATCACGGCGACATCAAACCGGTTGGAAATCAGGCCCTCTTCGATACTTTCGCGGTTCAGCTCAGAGATATTGATCGTCAGATTGGGAAAGCGATGGCTCAACCGATCAAGATGGTAGGGCAGGAAGTAGCCGCAGACCGTATAGGTGGCAGCGATATTGATGGTGCCGGTCACATCGGAATGGTTCTGCCCGATGTCCTGCGCGATCTGCACTTTCTCCATCACGTCGCGCGCAGCGCTTAGAAGATCGCGGCCGGTTGGAGTCAGATCCATGCCATGAGCTGTGCGATTAAACAGCGTCGTGCCCATGCTCTGTTCCAGTTCTCTTATGGCGGAGGTGACGGAGGATTGAGAAATCGACAGCTCTGACGCGGCACGGCTGACCTGACCCAGTTCGGCGGTGGCGAGGAAGTATTTTAGCTGTCTCAGATTCATAGATTTGTCCTCTCTGAGGGGCGTACAGTTTGGCGCGACTATTCCTCTCCTTCTGAAACTCCGCAACCATATTATCGAAATATCCGATAATGCAATCATTGGTTGCGGAAAAAGTGATCTCGCACCGCCTCTAAGCGCTAACCATGCCTAATATTCAGGATTTTCGCGAGGCTAGTGTGTTCGGATTTTGCGATAATGCGGTTTCTGATAAATGAACTTTACAAAAATGCGAGCGGCTCCGCATGCTCGAAGGATCAGAAATTCCAAGGGCGTGTGATGCGAAATATTGTCGATCTCAACTGTGACATGGGTGAAGGTTTTGGCCACTGGGTGCTGGGCGAAGCACCTGATGACCAGCTGATGGAGCTCATTTCATCCGCGAATATTGCTGCTGGTTTTCATGCAGGTGATCCAAATTCGATGGATCGGGTGATTAAGCTGGCCAATCATTACGGTGTCGGTCTCGGGGCACATCCGGGTTACCGCGACCTGCAGGGGTTTGGCCGTCGATACATCGACACCACGCCTGAGGAACTGGTCAATGATATCATCTATCAGGTCGGCGCGGTGCGCGAGTTTGGGCGTCGCCATGGCATCCGCCTGCAACATGTAAAACCGCATGGCGCGCTCTACATGGAGGCTGCGCGCAATGAGGAGCTGTCCCGGTTGATGATCGAAAGCCTCGCGGCCATCAGCGGGGATTTGATCGTCTACTGTATGGATATCTCAAAGACCTATGCCATCGCCAAACGCCTAGGCCATCCGGTGGTGCGCGAGTTCTATGCAGATCGCGATTACGGCAAGGATGGTTCCATCGTCTTCACCCGTAAGGTGGGGCGGCTCAGCCCGGATGCGATCGCGCAGAAATGCCTGCGGGCCTGTCTTGAGGGGAAGGTGACCACGGTCGATGGCAGCGATATCGATATCGAGTTTGAATCGATCTGCTTTCACTCAGACACGCCCGGTGCCGTTGAAATCGGTCGCGCAATCCGTCGCGAATTGACCGCAAACAACATCACGATCGCGCCGTCCTCGGCGGTGATCCAAGCGGCCTGAACCGCACCTACAAAAGATAACAACAGGGATACCAACATGTCCAATATCCAATCTCCGCTGCCCGGTACTTTCTATCATCAGGCCTCGCCAGAAGAGCCTCCGTTTAAATCTGCTGGAGATGCCGTCGCTGTGGGTGACGTCATTGGTCTGATCGAAGTGATGAAAACCTTCATTCAGGTCACCGCCGAAGAGCCGGGCACATTTGAAAAATATGCCGTTCAAAATGCAGCGCCCGTCACTGCGGGTGATGTCGTGGCGGAGTTGAAATAGGCCATGGCAATCCAGCGACTATTTATTGCAAACCGGGGTGAAATTGCCGTGCGGATCGTTCGGGCCGCGCAGGCGCTCGGCATCCATTCCATTCAGGCTCACTCCGAGGCCGATAGCGACATGTTGGCCGTTAAACTCGCGGATGAGGCGGTCTCCATTGGTCCCGCGCCTGCCAAGGAAAGCTATCTGAACATCGATGCGATCCTGCAGGCGGCCAAAGCCACGGGCGCTGATGCCATTCATCCCGGCTATGGGTTCTTGTCCGAAAGCCCGGCATTTGTGCGTGCGGTAGAGGCCTCAGGTCTCATTTTTGTCGGCCCGTCCGCCGACACCATCGAGCGGATGGGGGATAAGGTTGCCGCCCGGCAAGCCGCCGAGGCTGCGGGCGTGCCGGTGGTGCCGGGGTCCGATGGGCGCGTTGAGAGTGTCGCTGAGGCCGTCTCCATTGCCGAACAGATTGGCTTTCCAGTGATGATCAAGGCCGCCGCGGGCGGCGGCGGACGCGGCATCCGTGTTGCCAAAACCGTCGAAGAGCTGAAGTCCCTCGCGCCGCAAGCCAAGGCCGAAGCCGAGGCCGCCTTTGGCGATGGCGGACTTTATGTCGAACGTGCCATCCTGTCGCCGCGCCATATCGAGGTGCAAATTCTTGGCGATGGTGAGGCTGCTGTTCATTGTTTTGAGCGAGAGTGTTCGTTGCAGCGCCGCCGCCAAAAAGTCTGGGAAGAGGCCGGGGCGGCCTGTCTGGATGAGAAGACGCGCGAGGCGCTTTGCGCGTCTGCTGTCGCGCTTGCAAAAGCCGTGAACTATCGCGGGGCGGGTACGCTTGAATATCTTTTTGACGAGGCCGCGAACGAATTCTTCTTTATCGAGATGAACACCCGCATCCAGGTTGAGCATCCGGTAACGGAAATGCTGACCGGGGTGGATCTGGTTGCCGAGATGATCAACGTCTGCGGCGGGGCAAAGCTGTCGATGACGCAGGATGAAATTACACGCACTGGTCATTCCATTGAGGTGCGTCTCTGCGCAGAAGATCCCTACATGGATTTTATGCCTTGGCCCGGTCAGGTGACGTCTTTGAAAATGCCATCAGGGGAGGGGGTGCGTTTTGATCACTTCTTGTCAGAGGGATATCAGATCCCGCCCTTCTATGACTCTCTCTTGGGCAAGGTCATTGTGCATGCTGAAACCCGTGATGCGGCGATCGACAAGCTGGTGAATGCTCTCACCGAATTGGAAATCGCAGGCACCAAGACTACGGCGCCGCTGCACCTTGCTCTGGCGGCCGACCCGAATGTGCGGGCGGGCGACTTTCACACCCAATGGCTCGAACCTTGGCTCGAAGCTGGGAACCTCACCGCGAAAGGAGATGCTGCATGAAAACGCGCTACACCTACGGGGGCGATGAACATGTTTATGTCGAGGTCGACGATGAGATGTCGCTTGATGCGTTCTTTATCGCGCTCTCGCTGTCAAAACTGGTGCGGGAAGCCGACATCCCCGGTGTGACCGAGATTTGCCCGGCGAATGCCT
Organism: Tritonibacter mobilis; assembly: GCF_001681715.1. GTDB lineage: Bacteria > Pseudomonadota > Alphaproteobacteria > Rhodobacterales > Rhodobacteraceae > Epibacterium > Epibacterium mobile. The sequence goes on from NZ_LNWY01000008.1 coordinate 101,716, forward strand.
CCTTTGAGGTTCGGTTCGACCCGGATGTCATCGCTCCGGATGAGATGATGACCCGGATCAAGGAGCTCGAAGGCGAGGCTCAGGCGCAGGAAAAACGTCTGGACACGCGGATTATCGAGATTCCGGTTTTTTATGAAGATCCTTGGACGCATGAAACACTGATGCGGTTTCGTGAGCGTCATCAGGATCCTTCGGGTACTGATCTGGATTATGCCGCGCGGATCAATGGTTACGACAGCGCTGCCGCGTTCATTGAGGCGCATCATTCACAACCATGGTTTGTGTCCATGGTTGGGTTCGTGTCGGGATTGCCCTTCCTTTATCAGTTGGTTGAACGTGACAAGCAGTTGGAAGTGCCCAAGTATCTGAGGCCGCGAACAGATACACCAAAACTGACGGTAGGCTATGGCGGCTGTTTTTCCTGTATCTATTCGGTGCGCGGTGCCGGCGGGTATCAGATGTTCGGGATTACCCCGATGCCGATCTTCGATCCCGAGCAAAAGATTAGCTATCTCAAAGACTTCATGGTCTTCTTCCGCCCCGGAGATATCGTCAAATGGAAGCCGATTGACCGAGCGGAATATGATGTGATCTCCCAGCAGGTCGAAGAGGGCAGCTACACGCCCAAGATCGCAGAGGTCGCCTTTGATCTTGATGCCTTCAATAAGGACATGACCGGTTTCAACGCCAAACTGATGGAGGCGCTCAATGACGCTTGAGATTGTCAAACCGGGACTTGCAACCACCGTTCAGGATCTGGGCCGTCCGGGCTATTTCCACCTTGGTATCCCCGAGGGGGGTGCGATGGATCGCCTGGCGTTGACTGCCGCCAATATGCTGGTCGGGAATGAGGATGGGGCCGCCTGTCTGGAAGCGGTCTTTATGGGGCCAGAGGTCAAATTTGGCGCGGATATGACAGTTGCCGTGACCGGTGCAGAATTGCCTGTGATGCTGGATGGTGCGCCGCGCGACACTTGGACGAGTTTCAGAGTAAAAGCTGGGCAAGTGCTGTCCTTTGGGTTCCTGAAAGAGGGCGCGCGCATCTACATCGCTGTGTCCGGCGGAATCGACACGCCTCCTGCTCTGGGATCGCGCTCAACCTATGCCATTGGGGCGCTTGGTGGTTTTGAGGGGCGTCCGGTTGCTGCGGGGGACGTGATCCCGGTGGGCAAGGCTATGGAAGGTTCTGACGGGCGCAGTGTTCCGCAAGCGTTACGTCGCCGTCCTGGGAAACCTGCAGTGTTGCGGGTTCTGCCCGGTCTGTACTGGCACCGCCTCACGGAAAAGAGCCAGAACGCCTTTTTTGACGATGACTGGACTGTTGCGCCAGAAGCGGACCGGATGGGTTATCGGTTCCGGGGCGGGCAGCAGATGGAATTTGTCGCGCGCGAGCAACCCTTTGGGGCTGGCTCTGACCCCTCCAATATCGTGGATGGCTGCTATTCTTACGGCTCCATTCAGGTGCCCGGCGGCCTGGAGCCGATCGTGCTACACCGCGATGCGGTTTCCGGTGGGGGGTATTTTACCCTGGGGGCCGTGATTTCCGCCGATATGGACCTGATCGGGCAGTTGCAGCCCAACGCCCCGGTCAAATTTGAGCGCGTTGATATGGATCAGGCGCTTTCCGCTCGAAAGGTTCGAAAAGAGACCATCGAGCAGATCCGTCAGGCGCTCTTGTAGCGCCTGACAACTCCCGGAGCCCGTCTCCACCTAAAATCAGTCTGGCGATGCCCTTCGCCCAATACCTGATGAACCAACAAGGAGTCAGAACGATGAAGCTTTTCCTGAATACAGCCTCCGCGCTGCTGGTGTCGGTGGCCCTTCCGGCCCTCGCCGACGAGGCGTGGTTTCCCTACCCCGCTGAAGAAGTCACGCCTGCGTTTTCCGCAGGTGGCACGGTGTCGGACGTCACCTACGAACCACTGGCGGCTGCGGAGAAGCCGTGGAATATCTGCGTCTCCTTTCCCCATATGAAAGATGCATATTGGCTGGGAGTCGACTATGGCGTTGTGGCTGAGGCTGAGCGTCTTGGCGTCAATCTGAATGTGGTCGAAGCCGGAGGATACACCGAGCTCAACTCTCAGATCAGTCAGATCGAGGATTGCGTGGCAAGCGGTGCAGATGCGGTCGTCGTTGGTGCGATCTCATATGATGGTTTGAACAACGTCATCAGTGAAGTAGCGGGGCAAGGCATCCCTGTGATTGACGTGATCAATGGCGTGTCTTCCACCGATATTGCGGCCAAATCTCTGGTCTCGTTCCGCACCATGGGGTTTGAGACCGGCAAATATCTTGCAGAAAAACACCCCGCAGGTTCTGACCCTGTGACTGTGGGCTGGTTCCCCGGACCGGCAGGTGCTGGTTGGGTTGAGGCTGCCAATACGGGCTTTCTTGCGGCGGTCGAAGGCTCCGCAGTCAACGTGCTGGAACCACGTTATGGCGACACCGGCAAAGAGGCGCAGCTCAAGCTGGTCGAGGACGTGCTGCAGGCCAATCCGGAGATCAAGTACATCGCAGGTACGGCCGTTACAGCAGAGGCCGCACAGGGTGTGATCCGCGAGCGGGGTCTAAAAGGTGAGGTCGACATTCTTGCGTTTTACATGACACCGGGCGTCTACACCGGCATTCAACGCGGATTCATCACCGGTGCGCCAGCGGACTCGATGGTTATTCAGGGTCGCATTGCGATCGATCAGGCGGTGCGTGTGCTTGAGGGCAAGGATTACCTCAAACACGTGGGCCCCAAGATCTTTGTTGTGGATCAGAACAACATGAAGGACGTGGCGCGCGGGAATATTTTGCCGCCAGATGGGTTCTCTCCGGTCTTCAGCGTCACTCAGTAAGCAAGACAACTGCAGGTCGGGACCTTTCTCCCCGCCCGGCCTGCAATATACAAGGAAGTAGCGATGTCCAAGCTGATCGAGACACGCGGCCTGACGAAGCAATATCCCGGCGTTGTGGCACTGGATCATGTCGATTTCGATCTGGAGCCGGGCGAGGTGCATGTGTTGTTTGGTGAAAACGGCGCAGGGAAATCCACGCTGATTTCGATGCTCGCAGGCGCGAATACCCCAACCAAAGGCAGTATCCGGCTCGACGGTGAGACTGTGAGTTTTGACAGTGTCGCCCAAGCGCAGGCCAAAGGTATCTACACAGTCTTTCAGGAATTTTCGCTGATCCCGACCCTGACAGTGGCCCAGAATATTTTCCTCGGCTGGGAACTGCGGCGCGGCCCGTTTCTGGACCACCGCGCCATGCGGGCGCGATCGCGAGAGATGCTTGAAGAGTTGGGATTTGACATAGACCCGTCTGCCATCGTTGCACGTCTGTCGCGGGCGCAGCAGCAGATGGTTGAGATCACCAAAGCCTTTCACGGCGACCTCAAGGTGCTGATTTTGGATGAGCCGACGGCATCGCTCACAGATCGAGAGGTCGACCATCTGTTTGATTTCGTGACGAAGCTGAAAGCGCGTGGCGTCGGCATTGTCTATATCTCGCACCGTATTCAGGAATTTGCGCGGATCGCCGAACGGGTCACAGTTCTTCGGGATGGCGCGGTCATCGGCACGGTCGCGATGGCCGATACCAATGACGATGCCCTTGTCGAGATGATGACGGGGCGCTCTTTTGATCAGATCTATCCCAGCATCACCAATGATCCCGGTGAGATACTTCTGGAGGTCGCAGGGCTTCATGCGCCGGGCATCTCAAACGCGCGTTTTCAAGTTCGCAGGGGCGAGGTGCTCGGAGTCGCCGGGTTGGTCGGGTCGGGGAAATCCCGTCTGTTCCGTGCTGTCATGGGGTTAACGCCAGTTCAATCAGGCACAGTGACCTTTAAGGGGCGCGATATTACCGGCGCGACCACCCGCCATATCATCAAAGGTGGTATGTACTATTTGTCACCTGACAGAAAGGCCGAAGGGCTTGATCTGGCCACTACCGCCCGAGACAACCTCGCTGTGAATATCGTGTCGGGGATGCGGAATGAGGGCGGGAGCCCGTTTGTTCGCTGGCGAGCGGTCAACGGCTCAATTGATCAGATATCCGATCATGTAGAGCTGCACGCAGGCTACCGGAATAAGCCTGTCTCGCAACTCTCAGGGGGCAATCAGCAAAAGGCGCTGTTTGGCAAATGCTTTGGTCAGGAGGCTGATCTGCTCATTTTTGACGAGCCTACCGTAGGCGTCGATATGGGTACCCGTGCGGCGCTCTATCTGTTGATCAAACAGCTTGCTGAGGCCGGTAAGGCGATTGTCGTCATCTCCTCTGATCTGCCCGAAGCGATGAATATCGCACACCGCCTTCTGGTCCTCGCCCATGGCCGCATCTCGGCAGAGCTGAGTGGGCAGGACATGACGGAGGACACTGTCCTCAAATACTTCTTCGATGAAACCGGAGCCACACTATGACCACCGACACCATGCCATTCAGCTTTCCCGGATTGATCCGAAAAATATTCGTCCGGGTTGGGGTCTTACCCTTCTTTCTGCTTGGGGCGCTGGTGGTTTTCACCCTGCTGTCGCCCAAGTTTCTGACGGGCCAGAACCTCGTCAATGTGATGCGTCAGTCGGTCTATTTGGTGCTGGTTTCGCTCGGGCAGATGCTGGTGCTGATCTCCGGCGGGTTTGATCTCTCGGTTGGGACGGCGATTGCGCTTACGTCTGTTGTGAGTGCAACGGTCATGGTCTGGCTCGCTGGCATATTTCCGGATGCGATCTTTCTAGTGATCCTGCTTGGTGCTTTGGCAGGTTTTGCTGCGGCGGCCTGTGTGGGGTTGCTGAATGGCATTGGTGTCGCCTATTTCGATGTCTCGCCCTTCATCATGACACTCGGGGCGTCTTCTCTCGCTGGTGGTGCTGCGCTGTTGCTTACGGGTGGCGTGCCGGTCTCGGGTCTGCCTTTTGCGTTTGCGGATGTGTTTGGGTTTGGTCGCCTTTGGGGCGTTCCAGTCCCGGTGATTGTTGCTCTGCTCTGTATCGTGGCGATGTGGGTATTTATGTCACGTACATCGCTTGGCACACAAGTCTATGCCGTTGGCGGCAACATCAAAGCAGCGCATCTGTCGGCGATTAACACGAAACGCACGCTGATGATGGCCTACGTCGGGTGCGCCTTGATTGCATCGTTGACGGGGTTGCTACTGACGGCGCGGGTTGAAAGTGGCGAGGCCAATCTGGGTGGTACCATCACGCTGGAGTCGATTGCGGCCTGTGTTATCGCGGGAGTCTCATTGCGGGGTGGTATCGGGCGTGTTGAAAACGTGGTTTTGGGCGGGTTCTTCATTGTTCTTGTGCAAAACGGGATGAACCTCGCGCAGATTTCCTCTTATATGCAAATGGTTCTGCTGGGCGCGCTTCTGATCTTGGCGGTGATTTTCGACCAACTTCGCTACCGGATGATTATGGGTGGCTCATGACACTGCAATTCAGTGCTGGCGGGTTCGCGCTTTAGCCGTGACCGCCAGCATGGTGCAGAGGCTCAGGACACGACACCATCGCGTTTCAGATTGTCGATTTCATGCGCGACCGCTGCTGCAAAGGCTTGTCCAACGGTGCTGAGCGGACGCTCATGGGGGATGAACTGCGCAATGTCCCACGTGATTGCAGGGATCAGGCGGTGGATGGAAACCTTTTCCAGATCAAGGAGTTGCCGGGCGACGGGATCGACAATTGCGACACCTTCACCACGTTCCACGAGACGGACAATACCGTGAATCGTACGCAGTTCAGCAGCAATCGTGCGATGAACCTGAATGGTGTCCATCATGTGATCGATGCGGCGTCGCAGCGGGCTGCCTTGTGCAAGATCAATGAACATTTCCCGGCGTAAGCGGGGAAGGGGGATCTCTTCCACTTCTCCTAACGAATGGCCTTTGGGAAGAATGCACTGAGCCTCACAATGGGCCAAAGAGAGTGCATCACCGCCAAATGCCTCAGCGTTGAGGGTAATGCCAAACGCCAGATCACAGCGCTGTTCGCTGATCATACGCAGCATTTCCTCCATTCCGACATCAGCGATTTGTACAGTGGCCTCAGGATGAGTTTTCCGAAACTGCGCCAGTGCATCAAGCAAGAATGTATCGCAAAACACCGGTTGCGCCGCGATCACGAGATGCCCAACCTGACCGCTCGCGATGGCGTTGGCCTCTTGCTCCAGATTGCGAAGCCCGGCCAAATGTCGCACCACAGTTTGATGAAACCGAAAGGCCTCTGCCGTCGGAGCGAGCCGGTTTCGCTTGCGTTGGAACAGTTCGAATCCTGTTTTTTCCTCTAATGAGGACAGCAAGCGGCTCACCATTGGCTGACTTGTATCCAATTGTTCCGCCGCCAGCTTCACGCCACCCAGCCGCATATAGGCGTCAAAGGCCTTTAATTCCCGTGTCTTGAACATAAATCGCCCCCTCAGTATGCAGTTTATGCAACTAATACGCCTCTATTGTCAAATTTCGCATACTGTGAATGTTGGTGCCATCCAACAGCTCCGGAAACCCGGACGAAACGTGAGGTACTCATGAAAAAACTAATCGGATCGATTGCATTTGCAGTGGTGGCAGCAAGCGGAGCCGCGCTGGCTCAGTCTTATCCTGAGCAGGCGGTGACGCTTGTGGTGCCTTACGGACCGGGCGGCGCATCCGATCTTGCTGGTCGTGCACTGGCAGAAACCGCGCAGCCTTTTCTGGAACAGCCTGTCACCGTGATGAACAAACCCGGCGCAGGTGGTATGAACGGCGCGCGTTTCGTTTCCGAGGCCGATGCGGACGGCTATACGCTGCTGCTCGCGCGGGTTGGCATGGCGCTCTCTCCTGCCGTGACGCCTGATTCCGCAGTTCCGTGGGATGCTTACACATTTGTAGGCGCGCTCGAGGCGACGCCAATGATTTTGGCCGTGCGCAGCGATGCGCCTTATGAAAACGTCGAGGATCTGGTCACAACGATCAAAGACAGCAACGGCGCTATGACTTATGCCGCGTCCGGTGCAACTGCGATTGATGGTTTCACCACGCAGGCGCTCTTGGCCGATAATGATCTGGACCCCCTCACAGCTGCCACGCTGGTGCCATACAAAGGTGGCGGTGCGCTTGCGACCGCGCTCTTGGGTGGGCATGTAGACTTTGTGGCCATGGCTGCGGGTTCGCTGATGCCCCATATCGAGAGTGGCGACATGAAAGCGCTGATGGTTTTTGCACCGAAGCGCGTAGAAAGCCTGCCGGAGGTCGCGACCGCCCAAGAGCTTGGTTACGAAAAAGCCGGTCAGATCACCGGCTGGAGTGCGCTTTATGCCCCCAAAGACCTGCCTGAAGAGGTACTCGCCAAATGGCAGGAGGTTCTGGGCCAAGTCGCGACGGATGAAAAATGGCTGGAGCTTGCGTCCCGTCGCGGCTCGATCTCGACCATTGGAACTGTCGATATGACTGACTACGCAAAGAGCCAGTACGAACTGTTCAATGGCCTTGCCAAAGACTTTGGCTATCTGCCGAACTAAGCCTGTTGCAGGTGGGTGCTCTGGCATCCACCTGCCGCTCATAGGCCCAGCCGTTGTGGCTGGGGCCACCTCAAACGAGATCCCTACATCTTCAGGAGCATTGCCATGACGAAGCCCGTTTTGCGGGGGCTGTTGGTTGTCGCGTTCTTTGCGCTCAGTGCCTTCTATCTTGTGCCCGTATTTGTGCCACGTCCCGCCTTTATCCCGGGGTTTGCGCCACCGCCTGACATGTGGCCGTGGACCGTTTCCGTGGTTGGTATCGTGCTTGGCGTTTTGGCGTTGATTGTTGCGCGACAGGGCAATGAGGACGCAGAGGAACCCATCGACACAGACGGCAGTTCACTTGCTCGCATGGGATTTCGGTTTGCGGGCTTGCTGCTGGCCTTTGTGTTGTTCTTCGTCGTGATGCCTTACGTCGGATTCCTGGTCGCGACGATGCTTTTGACCTTCTCCATTGTCTTGATGACCGGAGAACGCAGTTACCGGGTCTGGATTGCACTCCTATCCATCGGTGCGCCGATACTGCTGTTGATGTTCTTTCACTCCGCGCTTGGTACGCAGTTCCCCAAGGGTGAACTCACCAAGATGCTCGGTTTCTGATCGGAGATACTGATGCTAAACGAGATTCTCGCTGCACTGGTGGCTGTTGCCACGTTGCAGAACCTTCTGATCATGGTCGCTGGCATCTGGGGCGGTGTGATCGTCGGGGCTATCCCCGGCATGACGGGGACGATGGCGGTGACGCTGGCGCTGCCGTTTACCTTTTACATGGATCCGGTGCCGTCGATCCTTCTGCTGGTTGCCTTGTATAAAGGGTCTACCTACGGCGGGTCGGTTTCAGCCATCCTGATCAAGACGCCTGGCACCGCCTCGGCGGCGTGTACGGCCCTTGATGGCTACCCGCTTGCGCAACAGGGCAAGGCAGGCAAAGCCCTGAACATGGCGCTTTATTCTTCGGTGATCGGCGATTTCTTGTCGAACATGTCGCTGATTTTCTTTGCGGCACCTTTGGCGCTGCTGGCGCTCCATATCGGGCCGCCCGAGTTCTTCATGCTGATGCTCTTTGCATTAACCACTGTTGCAGGGGTTTCCGGGAATTCGCTGCTCTTGGGGATGGTCTCGGCATCTCTTGGGCTGTTGCTGGCGACGGTGGGCGAGGACATGTACGGTTCCTTCCGGTTTGCCTTTGTACCTGACATGCAGGCGGGTCTTTCAATTGCGCCCGTCTTGATCGGTCTCTTTGCGTTGCCTGAATTGATTAAACTGGTGGTGATGCGCGCCAGCAAAACTGAAGAGGCTGCTGCACTCGGCGCACAACATGTCACCCGAGAAGAGTTCATGGGGTCGCTGCGCAGTATCCTGAAAGGGTCCGTGATCGGGTCTATTCTTGGTGCTATTCCGGGCATCGGCCCATCATCTGCGGCGTTCTTCTCCTATGGCGAAGCCCAACGCAGCTCAAAGAACGGCAGCAATTTCGGCAAAGGTGAATTAGAAGGGATCGCCGCATCGGAATCCGCCAACAATGGCGCATGTGGTGCAACGATGATCCCTTTGCTGGCGCTTGGCGTGCCGGGTGATGTGATCACCGGTGTGATGCTTGGCGCATTCATGATCCAAGGCCTGACACCCGGTCCACTGCTGTTTCAGACCAACATGCATGAGATCTACATGCTATTGATTGGTATGCTGGTGTCTTCGGTGCTTTTGCTGTTCGCAGGAAAAATCACCATGCGCATGTTCTCCAAGGTGGCGCATATTCCACAGACATTGCTGACACCCTTGGTGCTCCTGCTTTGTATCTTTGGAATTTACTCCATTGCCTCCAGCACATTCGACGTGGCGGTGTTGTTGGTCATGGGAGTTGTGGGGTTTGCAATGTTCCTGCTGAACATTCCCGCTGCACCCTTCCTGATCGCGTTTATCCTGGGGCCAATGATCGAAGAAAACTTGCGCCGCGCATTGGCGATTTCGCGTGGTGATCCCGCGGTGTTGCTCTCTTCACCGATCACATGGGTCTTCGCAGCGCTGATCATCTTTGTCGTTGGGCTAACCATCCGCCGCGAATTTACTAAATCAAAAGAAAGGCGAGTCGCGTAATGACACTCCTGAGCGAAATGAGCTTCGCATCTGATGACCTGACCGGAAAGGCTGCAGAGCATCTGGCAAAGCTGATCTCATTCGATACGGTCTCTCGTAATCCCAACCGCCCGCTCATTGATCACATGGCGGATTACCTCGGTGACTTGGGCGCGCGGATCACGATTTTGCCGGATGAGACCGGAGCCAAAGCCAACCTTGTCGCGGCCTTTGGTCCAAAGGACACTGCCGGGGTTGTTTGGTCGGGCCACACGGATGTGGTCCCCGCAGAGGAGCCGGAATGGCAGAGCAACCCTTTCGTGGCGGAGGTCCGAGACGGCAAGCTCTATGGTCGTGGGGCCTGCGATATGAAAGGGTTCGCGGCCTGCGCAATGGCTGTTGCACCGCAGCTGGCGGCGGCCAAGCTGTCGCGTCCTGTCTATCTGTGCTTTTCCTATGATGAGGAAGTGGGCTGTCTGGGAGCGCCAGCGATTGCAGAGTATCTGAAGCAATTGCCGGTACCACCAGAGTTTGCGATCATCGGTGAGCCGTCGATGATGAAGCTGATCACTGGGCAAAAAGGCAAAATCGCCATGCGGGCTCATGTGACGGGAACGGCTGGCCATTCTTCCTTTGCTCCTGAGCATGTGAACGCGATTGAATTCGCTTCCAAAGCGGTGGAGCGCATCTCTGAATGTGGCAAGCGCTATGAGCTGGAGGGCCCGTTTGATCAGGACTTTACCGTTGCGCACGCCACTATGCTGGTGACGATGGTACAGGGTGGCGTTGCAACCAATGTGACGCCCGACAGCTGTGAATTTACGTTCGAATTACGCTCTATCAGCGGGATGGAGCCCGAGCAGGATATGAAGAGCCTGCTGGCGGACATCACCTGCGATATCGTGCGCCCCATGGAAGAGAAAATCCCCGGAACAGGTATTCGTTTTGAGCAAATATTCTCGTATCCAGCGATGGGAGAGGCTCGTAACACCACTGGGTTTAATCGATACGCGCATCTTATGCCCGCGTGGGGCGGTAAGGTGTCGTATGGCTCAGAGGGTGGTGTCTTCGAACAAATCGGTGGGATTCCATCCGTCATCGTAGGGCCGGGATCAATCGAGCAAGCGCATAAACCCAACGAGTTTGTCGAGCTTGAACAACTTGGGGAATGCCTGCGTTTTCTGGGAAAGGTCGTTGAGTTTTTGTCAGAGCCGACCCCCTGATCAATATCTCTAGTGTCTTTTATTACTGAGTTGACGCGGCCTCGTTCTTGTAACGGGTCCGCGTTTGTCTTTTGGGGATCGGTTAGGAGGCCTTTCGCGGTATCGTTTGCGGCGTTGTGACCAGAGCATTCCTATTTCAACTCTACCTTGAATTTGTCCCTCCGCAGGCTCATAGTGCCTTAAAATTATTGTATGATTTTGGGATGTGCCGGGACAATGGCAGACGAGGACTATTGGCAAAATATTGGTGCTGATGCGGTGAATGGAAAAGGCCCTTCGCCCGTGTCTGCGGTAGAAATCAAGCGCTTTGATGAAGGCTTGCCGGTCGTCCAAAAGATCGGTCAAGCGGTGACACCTCAGGAGGTTCTTCCTGATGATTTCTTGTCCCCAGATGGTGCAATCTTTGCGGTCTTGGATGCCAGCTGTCTTGAAAGCCTCCCTGTATTGTTGGAGGCGGAAGGTCTTGAGCATGTGAGCCTGTTTTCCGGGGAACTGGCGAGTGCCGCGGGCGATGCGGCCCCCTATCTGGTCAGGTTGCCAAAAGAGTCTGACCTGCTGCGCGCATTGCTGACCACATCAGAGGATGGAACGGTCAAAGCCGGTGCGTTCTGGGCGGCGCAAGCTGGGATTTTTGTGCAAACGTCGCTCTCGCTCTCGCAGCTGCGGACGCATTTGCGGCGTTTTATGCGGGTGCTGGACGCGCACGAACGGGCGTATTTTTTCCGTTTCTGGGAGCCTGTATGTGCCGAGGCGTATTTCTCTGGACTTGATACTCGTGCGCCAAAAGCGGCGCGTTGGTTTCATCCTCATGATATGTCGGAGCCACTCATGGCGATGTGGTTTCCAGTGCATGCGTTGGATGGCGCAAACTCTCTGGTCCGTTGTACGCCCAATCGCGAGCTCAAACACGTGACAGCTGAGCGCGGCAGCTTTCGGCTTGATCAGGCAGATTTAGAGATCTTTTCGCATTTACAGTGGCGACGTGATGTAGGGCTGATTGCGGATAAACTAAGAGACACACCGTTTGAAATAGACCTGCCGGACCGAGATCAGTTGCTCATGCTATGTGATGCGACCATGCGGCGGATGATTGGATACGGTTTTACGCAGCTGGATATGCTGTATTTGCTCTGCGTCTGGGAGGTTCAATACGGCCCCACGTTTGAACAGCAAAAGGACGCAAAGTCAGTGCTTCAGATCATGGGGCGTATGGAGAAACCCGCCGAATGGCGGTTTGCCCAAGTCAAAGACGAGATGATCGCGCACGAGGCCGAGTGATCAAATCATTTGGCCTGACCGGCGTCATTCCAGTCGATTGAACGCTCAAAGCCCGGTTCTGGCGACATGCCGATCTTGTCGAAGTTTGACGACATATGCCCAAAATCGCGCAAGGCGACGCGTCGCATATCAGCAGAGGGTGTTCCGCCGGATCGCATGGTTTGAGCTAAGGTTTGCAGGTCTCCTGGGATGGCATATTCGCCACTGGTTGGCAGATCGCCCAATGGAACGCCGCCTGCAACGGCCGCGTCGTACATCATCGCAAGTGGGATACGGGACAGGCCGAGCTGAACCCACGGTCTGTCGAGGCGCGCAGCGGTGGTATAGCTGTAAATATTCGCCACGAAACCGGCAAGGCCCCGAGCGGGTGTTTCTCTGATCGGACCCGGCTCGTTAATCAGGCCGCCACGCGGGTCGCCTCGATCAATCCAGCCTTCGCTAACATAGAAACTCTCGAGCGAGTCTCGCGCCGCAGCGGCTTCGGCGACATCCGCAGCACGTGCTGCCTCGGCATCTGCACGGCTATGAAAGGTTCTGGTTCTTGCTTTCTCCACCAGCGCTTCACTGCCGGTGCCCGCGTAACCGCCACCGATGTCCGAATGCGCGCCTGTGCAGGATTTATATGGCCCCCCTCCGGGTGTGTTATGATTGAGGCGGAAATTCTCTCGATATTCGTTTTCTGCCACGAGGTGCATAATGCCATCAGCCTGGGCAGTGGACATATGGACGTTTACGGGGCCGTTGTCGTCATTGGTGCCAAGCCCGACGGCTGCAACCGTGTCGAAAATTCCAACGAACCGAATGCGTACATTGCGCCCTGCGGGGAGGGAGGCGCGATTATGATCGACATGAACGCCACGCAGCAGAGAATAGTCCAGCGCGTCATATTCGATGAAACCCTGACGAAAGCAATTGACGAAGTAGCGCGCTGCCGCCGCGCCTCGACTAAAGCCAAACACGTCCAGCACGACCTCAGTCGGCTCCACACCGGGGCTTAATCGTCTCACGCGATTGCCGACCTCGACACAGGCGTCAAAAACACGGGCTTCTACACCGGTTGGGCCCATGCCCACCGCTGCGCCAGTTTTGTTTCGTGGGTTCCAGTCAGCTTCGCCAGCAGTGGTGCCAATGCCTTCCATGTAAATTCGATCGCGCTTGATGGCATAACCGCAAGAGTTGCGGGTCCAGTAACGAGAGGAATATTGGTAAAGGTCATTGAGCAGCACGACGTTTGTGAGCGACGAGTTATAACTGTCCGAATAGTCACTTGAAGGTCCCCGGACGTTTGCCGCGTTGTTACCGGTGCCATCAAAAAACACCCCGATTTCGAGTGTGACCGCCGGGCAGGTCTGCGCGATATTCCCGGCAGATCGGTTGAGGCCTTGAGATTGTTGTGATGCGCTCTCGGTCAAGCTCATGATGCAGGCTCCGGGCAGGTGGTCTGATCTGGGACGGGTGGGTAATCAAAACGAAGCGCTTCGGCCAATAGCGCGTGTGCATCGACCTCGGCAGAGATATCTCGATCTTGCGTGGGGGTGCGTGTACCGCATTCGGACGCGAGATCCTTGCCAGAGCCTGTGTCCGAAGGGTCGGTCCCTGCCACAAACTGCCCATTTGGTCCGAATATGAGCGTTATCGAAGCGGTATTGAGGGAATTTCGCAGAAGGTCATCTGGCGAAACTTCCAGCGACGCTTCCCATGCGCGGTCAGTCAGCAACTCGACCCATTTGGCCGACACAGCGACGGTATCTTTGTTACCTGCTGACCAGCTCAACATATAAGCTCCAAGGTCGCGTGGTATATTTGCGTCTTCCGCCTCGCCCGCCACAACCGTGGTATTAAACGGAATTTTCAATCCCTCAACCTTCGCCTCCGTCACCAAGACAGGAGAGTAGGAATAGCTGGTCATGGACAGGTTGGCCTGTGTCGGGGCCTCTTTCCAGCACCCGGTCAGGGCCAACATTGCCATCAGCGCGGCCCAAACCTTTGTCATTTGGGTGCTCCTATAGTGCGGATGTTGGGCCGACCTGTCGCCAAATCAGACAGATACCAAACCTTGCTTTGCGCGCGATCCAGCAACCACTCCGGATAATGCGCGGCATATAGTGCATCAAAACGTGGGTGAGGATCTGCAGTGATCGCTTCGCCCGGCGCGTAGATCACCATGCGTGGCAGTGGATCGAAGGCCTCTTTTGCGCGCTCATACATGGGTTGCTGGTTCTCGTCCGTCATGTCGAGAATAAGCCCCTCTGCTTGCAGAAGCAGTTCCAGCGCCACGGTGTCGGGGTGTGACTTCATCTCCGGACGATGGAAGAAAGGGGCTTCAATCAGACCGAGCACGATATTTACATGCACGATCCAGTGCTGTTCGCTCCACAAGAAGAGATCCCCAAACGCGGTATGTGCAACTGCATGAACATTTGGCACACCGAATTCATCACTAAAGTCCGGATCGCCTTGGAAAATCGCATTGGTGGCTTCACGCAGCTCGGCCGGAACACACAGACGCAGCCGACCATCGGCAAGATCCCCGACTCCGTAGTTGTCCCAGAAGTCGAGAAGCAGCGGAACCACTTTGCCTTCATGAAAGGCAATTTCTTGTGATCGGACATCCACCGCGTTCTTTAACGGGCCTCGGTCGCGGACCAGATTGCTAAGTGCTGTGTCAGCCGATTGGCCGGGTAGGTTGCTTCGAAAACTCATGGGTACAAAAATCGCTGTCTATAGGTGTCAGGAATACATGAACCATTCGTTCGATCAACCCAAGCTGTTCTCTCTTTGATTGTACCCTCGGCGAGGGTTCGCCGACGAGGCGGCCCTATACCGGTGCGTTGCCTCGCGACCGGTGGATTTTGGAGCGTTCATTAAAAGTCTAATAGCGATAGCACTTTGGGGGCATGATCTGCGAAATATGCATGGGGTTGGCCTGACCGTGCAGAGCCGACCTTTCACGAGGCGAGCGTAGTTTCGCGCGTTGTCGTTTCGACCATCTGGACACTTGAGCAGGTCGCATTTAACGGGTGCGCAGCTTTCGCCAATTTGGCGTGGCAGTGCCACGTTTGTTAGTATGCCGTACATATCCTTTTGGTAGAAAGCGGATCTCGCTCGTTTTTAGCGTATTGCGTACCGCCGGGTTGGGCAAAAGAACTTAGGCTCAATAGGTCTCATGGCTGATTATGTGATAAATGCGGATAGTTTTGGCTCGTTTTACAAAAACGTAGGCCAGAACGGGTCCGATGACACTGTAACGGTGAATATTAGCTCTGGCTTTCGCGGTGCTATTACCGTCGACTCGCAACCCGCTGACGGTGAAATCGATGAGACCACCGTTATCATCCCAGAAGGGTGGGAGCTGCGGCTTGTCAGCAATGCACAAGATGACAGCGTCGAAGATCCTGCTTTCAACGATTTGTCCTATGAGGTCTATAACACCGCTGGCGAGGCCGTCGGTACACTGAGCATTCGCAGCAATGGCACAACTGGCGTCCCCTGCTTCCTAAAGGGCACCATGATCGACACGCCGCGAGGGGCCGTGCCGATCGAACAATTGCAGATTGGCGACTTTGTTTTGACCAAGGATCGAGGTGCACAACCGATCCGCTGGATTGGATCCCGAAATATCGGAGCGGCAGATCTGGAGAAGGCACCCAATTTGCGACCAATCCGCATCACGGCAGGCGCGCTTGGTTTTCGACTGCCCGCAACGGATTTGATTGTCTCTCCGCAGCATAGGGTATTGCTGCGTTCCAGAGTTGTGCAAAACATGTTTGGCGTGGGCGAGGTGATGGTCGCCGCAAAGAAGCTGCTTGCACTGAAGGGGATCGAAATTGCCAGCGACCTCTCTGGCGCGCATTACTACCACTTTCTTTGTGATCGGCATGAGGTTGTGGTGGCAAATGGGGCAGAAACAGAATCCCTGTTTCCCGGCCCGGAGGCCCTCAGATCCGTCGGAGCAGAAGCGCTTGCCGAGATTTATATGCTGTTTCCAGAGTTACAGCAGTGTTCTTACACGCCTGTTTCCGCGCGTCCTTTCCCCGGTGGGCGTCAAGCGCAACACCTCGCTGAGCGTCATTTGAAGAACAACAAATCCTTGGTGTGCGCGCAGTGCGATCTGCGCGGCTGAGCGGTGGTGTAGCTACCCCACCTGCAGCGGCACAAATCCCAGTGACAGCAGGCAGGCAGCTGCGACGAGGCCAAATATCCAAAGCTGAAAGCGGGGCCCTTCGTTTTTCCAGACACTGCGATAGCGATATCCTGCCAGACAGGCGATCACGAACAGCAGGGTGGCGCTTGTTGGGGAGAGGGTCAGTTCGGTCAATTTCGTTTCCTTTGTAGGAACACATTTACTCAGGCGAGAATTGTAATACCGTATAAGATGATAAAGAGAGGAAACGCCATGCCTGCTTCATATACTCCGAAAACACGCGGTTCCGAGACATCGGACAAGAAGACCAGCAGCCAAACTCTTGATACGAACATGTCTGCAGCCCGTGCCACCGTTGGCGATGTCCTTGCAAACAAGAGCGGTGATCTGTTTTGGATCAATCCGCAAGATACTGTCGCAAAGGCCGTGGAGGTTCTGCGCGACAAGGGGATCGGGGCGCTTTTGGTCAAAAACCCGCAAGGCGAACTGGTCGGGATTCTGTCTGAGCGCGATATCGTCCGACGTCTGGCGGATACGCCGGGTGAAACGCTGCCGCAAACAGTCGAGGGGTTGATGTCGACGGACGTTATCACAGCGACTCCGGATCAGTCCGTGGTTGAGGTTCTGCGTCTCATGACGGATGGCCGGTTCCGGCACATGCCCGTTTTGGAGCAAGAACAATTGGTCGGTATGATCACCATCGGGGACGTGGTGAATTTCCGTCTGACCGCACTGGAATACGAGGCGCTACAGCTCAAACAGCTTATTGTGGGGTAAGGGGTTCAGGGTCTGTTTCTCTCGAATGACGCGGTGGAACGGCCTCAAGTCCTCAGCGAAACCAATAGTCCCACCCGTCGAGGTAATATTGGACCAGCGCATGTGATTGCATGGTGTTGCTCTGCGCGGCAAGCCGCGCGGAGTCCGCTCCAAAGACCCGCGCTGCTTGCCAGACCTCAGGCGTAAGATAGCTTAGTTGTGTGACCTGCTCGAATGTGTCCGTCGTCAGGGATTTTGGGACAGATGGCGGCGTGATCTAAGAGAGGGCCTGGCTCATCTGGTTGCTTTGATTATGCGGCGGATTTGCGGTGAGGCGAGCGCCGGGTTTCGATTGTCTTCTGTTTGATCCTTTTTCGTCGTTTCAGAATGGTCTTGCAACGACCGAAGTAGACATCAGCCGGGGTGAGGTTTTGTAGGCTCTCGTGATAGCGCCGGTGGTTGTAATGGTCGACAAAGGCATCAATCTGTTGCCTGAGGTCACCGGGCAGGTAGTAGTTTTCCAGCAAGATGCGGTTCTTCAATGCCTGATGCCATCGCTCCACTGCCCGGCAGTGCATTGCGCAGCAATGTCACGAGAGGGATCTTGCCCTGAGTTTGCGGGTGATACGGGGCACCTCGAACGTGATCCATCTGTTGATCCTCCAACCGCGCTTCTCGACCGGCTCACGCACCGCTGCCACATCCTGGAAACTGACAACGACAGCTACCGCTTTAAGGCCAGCGCTGAGGCTGCAAAGAAAACAGGAAAGGAGACCGCAACATTGACCGCGTCATAAACAAAGACGCAGAACTGAGGGTGGGTCAAATCTCGGTGAAAATACCGGGTCAGTTCTCAGTGACAATCAACAATCCGCCTGCACACCAGCGGTAATAGGTGACTGTTCAGTCACGCCAATCTGTCGGATCGCACCCAGACGCGGCATTCCTTGCCCCGTCAGAACCTCAACCTGCCGTAACATCGTCACTATCTCTTCGGGCTTTGGTCACTTGTTGACCATGTGTGTCCTTCGTTTACCTAAACATAGCGGAGGACGACTTCAGTGGGGGAAGACCACCGCGTCAGAAAACCTTCACCATAGCGGATGTTGGGTGCTGAGTTGTCAGTCTATGAACGACGCCATCAAACGGAAGTAAACGCATCCTAACTCCGTGCTGAATCCGCGGCTGCTTTCGGTCAGGTTATTTTGAATAACTTTCATGTTGCAAAAATGCAGCTCCGGAAAACTGTCAGAAAATTTTTGATGCCACAGTTTTGACATCGCCCACGCTGTTTGGCTTTTCTGATATCAGTCTGAGAAGACGTGGTGTTAAGATTAGCCGCACCACATAGATGCTGACCCTTGGGATGATCCCGCGGAGAGATCCGTGTCGGCGCAGACAACAGGCTGTTTGGTTTGTGCTTCCGCTTTTGGCGGATTCATTTGCTTTGCAGGGTTGTCAGTTTGGACGGAATTAAGATTCATACTCGGTTTTGGGATCAAGGCATCTCGATAGGTGGAGCCTTGGGGCGCCTGCAGGCTTGCGGCCCTGTTCGCAAGCCGATCTCTACTGCTCTCAAAACCATTGCGCGCGACCACTCTAATCAAGGACCACCAAATGCTGTGTGCGAATGCAGCGTGCCGGATCGATCATGGGTGAGAGCCAACGCACAAAATGAAACACGATCATCAGGCAAGCGGCACTGGGGCTTTTACTGCTCAACTCAAACTACACGCCACTCTTGCATGATTTCAGGTGAGGACAAAAAGTGAATTTTTCAATGTCGATTATTCAGTCATTCTGGCGCGTTAGCCAGTTGGCAGCACTGTGGGTCGTGTTCATTTTTTGCGCGCCTGCTCAGGCACAATACATTACCAGCCAGACAGCTTCACCGAGCAATTTTTCCGGATCTGGTCAGACGATTACCTTTACGGTGGCGATAAATACCCACAACTCCGCGGTTACGGCAGTGAGTGTATCCAATAGTGTCGGACCGATGCTCAGCTGTTCTCCCACAAGTACTGGTCTCAATTCGACCATTACCTGCACTGGTACATATATAACAACAGCGGGTGACACAACGGTGACGGCAGCGGGTACCATTACGCTCACGACGGGAAGCTCGGTCACGCTGAATTATCACGTGTCTGCCGCCGATCCGACTCCCAACACACCTTCTTTCTCAAGTGGTAGCGCGCCTACTACGGCAGCTGAAGGCAGCTCCGTCACGCTGGCGTTGGTGACACCGTCTGGGATGACGCCCTCATTGGCCAGCAATACATCCAGCGTGTGTACGGCGTCTGGGTTAACACTGAATATGGTGGGTGTCGGAACCTGCAATGCTGTTGCGACCGGGCCGGCGTCTTCTCCGTTCTATACCGAAGGTACACTAAATATCTCAATAAGCGTCACCGACACAGAGTCGCCGGTGATCACGCCGCCCGGTGCTCAATCTGCGTCCACCGATACTGGCGTAAACACGGCGATGCTGGATGTCACGTCATTGGGGTCGGTCACGGACAACAGCGGCACCACGCCAGCCATTACCTATGCCATCGGTGGCACGCCTCTTGCCGGGGCTTATGCCTTTCCGATTGGGGTAACAACAGTGACGATGGATGCCTCAGACGGGGCGGGCAATGCGGCGGTGCAGCAGAGCTTTACGGTCACCGTGACGGATGGCGAAGTGCCGGTGATCACTGCACCCGGTCCTCAATCCGCGTCCACCGATGCTGGCGCAAATACCGCAACGCTGGATGTCACGTCACTGGGGTCGGTCACGGACAACAGCGGCACCACGCCAGCCATTACCTATGCCATCAGCGGCACGCCGCTTTCCGGGGCTTATGCCTTTCCGCTTGGGGTGACCACGGTGACGATGGATGCCTCAGACGGGGCGGGCAATGCGGCGGTGCAGCAGAGCTTTACGGTCACCGTGACGGATGGCGAAGTGCCGGTGATCACAGCCCCCGGTCCTCAATCCGCGTCCACCGATGCTGGCGCAAATACCGCAACGCTGGATGTCACGTCACTGGGGTCGGTCACGGACAACAGCGGCACGACGCCAGCCATTACCTACGCCATCAGCGGCACGCCTCTTTCCGGGGCTTATGCCTTTCCGCTTGGGGTGACCACGGTGACGATGGATGCCTCTGACGGGGCGGGCAATGCGGCGGTGCAGCAGAGCTTTACGGTCACCGTGACGGATGGTGAAGTGCCGGTGATCACTGCACCCGGTCCTCAATCCGCGTCCACCGATGCTGGCGCAAATACCGCAACGCTGGATGTCACGTAGCTCGGAACGGCGACGGACAGGAACAGCACGACCACAGCCGTTACCTATGCCATCAGCGGCACGCCG
>NZ_LNWY01000009.1 GCF_001681715.1 Tritonibacter mobilis
ACCGTTAATGTGACAACACCTCTTCTTCCTTCTCTCAATTGCTAAGCGTTCAACTAAGTCATCCGCATTTGGTTTCAATTTCCAGCGCTGGAAGGTTGGAGGCCGCGGTTGCGATTGAAATGTTCAATGAAGAAAAAAGCTTCTATTGGCCTTCCTGCTACGAACGCGGACTTCGTCGCGTTATTCTCGCAGCGGGATGGCTTCACAAACGACATTGTATCCGTTTGTAAAGTTGACCAACCGGGAGATGCAGCCATAGAGGTGCTTCGGATTTCGATCTCGGGACAAGGGTGGAAGCGAGCCAAAAGATGATGCGAACCACGTTGCGCCTATTCTTCCTTCTCATGGCTTGCCTTTGGGCCTCCATGGGCTTTGCTGCATCGAGCGATACCTACGAGAATTCAACAATCACGGCCCGGCTCATCTCCGTTGAAAATGGGGTCGCGGAAACCTCCAGAACCCTTTCCCTTGGCCTGGATGTCGAGCTGGCCGAGGGCTGGAAAGCCTATTGGCGTTCGCCCGGCGAGGTGGGTCTGCCGCCTGAAATTTCATGGGATGGATCGGAAAATCTGGTGAGCGCACAGATGCTCTGGCCCGCGCCTGAGCGCTTCACGGCATTCGGCATCGAGAATTTTGGCTACAAGACCCGTGTCGTCCTGCCCATTCAGGCAGTTCTCGAAACTGCGGGCCAGTCCGCAACATTGCAGGCGCGTGTTTCATTGCTGGCGTGCTCGACTGTCTGTGTGCCGCATGATTTCGATCTCGCACTGACAATTCCGGCGGGCACCGGGATTGACGCGAAGGCGGCGGGCCTGATTTCGGAGTATGCCCAGCGGGTGCCGCTTGGTCCCGAAGAGAGCGACATCATTGTCGAAACGGCGGTGATCGCGGATGATGCGCTTTATGTGACGGCGCGCAGTGCGAATGCCTTTGTGAAGCCGGATATCTTTCCGGAACTGGGGCCGGAATTCACCTTTGGCAAACCGGACATCCGAACCGATGATGCGGGAACAGCCCTTTGGGCCAAGCTGCCTCTTCTCGCGCAAGGGGAGGATCCGCCGCCCCTGCAACTGACTTTGACCGATGGATCACGCGCGGTGACAGCGCAGCCCGCTTGGTCAGACCGCATCCCGGGTGCACCATTCGAGGTTATGGCGAACCTGCCGGATCTGACGCAAATCCTGGCGATTGCGGCCTTTGCCTTTCTTGGCGGTCTGATCCTGAATGTCATGCCCTGTGTTCTGCCTGTCCTGTCCATCAAGCTGACATCGGTTCTCAATCATGGAAACAAGCCAGCGCACGAGGTCCGGAATGGGTTCCTGATGTCGGCGCTTGGCGTTCTGGTGTTCATGTGGGCCCTCGCCGCAATCATTCTGGTTCTGCAATCCGTCGGCGTCACCGTTGGGTGGGGCCTGCAATTCCAAAGCCCTGTTTTCCTGACCGTCATGTTTCTGGTGCTTGCCGTGTTCTCTGCCAATCTGTTCGGGGTGTTCGAAGTTTCATTGCCCTCCGGGTTGCAGTCACGGCTGGCCAGATCAAGCGGTCGCGACGGGTATGGCGGAGATTTTGCAACAGGCGCCTTCGCGGCGGTGCTGGCCACGCCCTGCTCGGCCCCGTTTTTGGGGACAGCGGTTGCCTTTGCCCTGTCCGGGCGCCCGATTGATGTCATTCTCGTTTTCACGGCTCTGGGGCTTGGGCTCTCCCTGCCCTATCTGGTTCTGGCGGGGAAGCCTGGTCTGGTCCGGTTGTTGCCCAGGCCGGGACGTTGGATGGTTGTCGTCAAATGGGTGCTTGCCGGTCTTCTGGCCGGGACCGCGATCTGGCTGCTCTGGGTACTGATAGGGGTGGCGGGTGGCCGGGTGGCCATGACCGTGCTGCTTATGACGAGCCTTTTCATTCTTCTCGCAACAATACGTTTGCCGGGCAGATTGACGCGCCCGACAGCGCTGGTGGTGGTTGCTGTTCTCAGCCTTCTGGTGCCGACGGCGCTGACAATCCCGCCGCAGACGAGAGCGGTGGGCCAGGACTGGGTCGCGTTCGATCGCTCCGAGATACCGAAACTGGTGTCGCAGGGAAAAACCGTCTTTGTCGACGTGACCGCAGACTGGTGCCTGACGTGCAAGGCCAACAAGACGCTGGTGCTGGACCGTGCGCCCGTGGTCGACCAACTGCGGGGTGATAATGTCGTTGCGATGCGGGCAGACTGGACTAGGCCCAGCACTGACATTTCCCGGTATCTGGAAAGCCACAACAGGTTTGGCATCCCGTTCAACATCGTCTACGGGCCAAACGCGCCAGACGGGATCATCCTGTCCGAGGTTCTGACGTCCGAAGCCGTTCTCGACGCGCTGAGCAGGGCTGCACTTGGCGACCCTGTGACCGCTTTGAAAACGGATGGTTAGGCCTAAAAGAGGCCCATCGCACGCGCCGACATCCAGACGCCCATGAATATCATCATCAGGTTTTCGGTCAGGGACACGAAACCCAGCGGCACGTTTGAACCGCCGCCCACGCAGGCGCACTTGATCTCGCGCTTATCGATGTAGACGGCCTTGAAAACTGAAGCCGCTCCGACCGTACCGATGAACAGTGCAACAGGCGCGCTGATCCAGACCAAGGCACCGGCGACCATGAGAATACCGGCAAGTGCTTCGCCGAAGGGATAGACATAGCCATAGCGCACCCATTTCTGGGCAAGCAGATCGTAGTTCAGAAACATCGTGGAAAACGTCTCGACGTCCTGCAGTTTTTGAACAGCAAGAAAGCTCATCGAGATCGCGATGAACCACTCGAATGCCCGCAGCGTCAGGATCGAACCGTAAAACGCCCAACTGAGACCAAGCGCCATAAGGAATGCGACAGCGAATATCGCAATGACGGGTTGATAAGTCGTCTCGTCGTCATCCTTTACGTCCTGGCCGAAAAATTCCCTCAGCGCGTCATAGCCACCAATTCTTTCATTGCCGATAAAGGTCTGCGGAGTCGTTTCGACACCGTGTTCTTCCATGAAAGCATCCGTTTCCTCGCGGGTGTTCAGAGGCCGGTCCTCAATCGAATACCCCTCCCGCTCAAGCAGGTCCTTCGATTTTCAGCCCATAGGGACAAACATGCTCCTCCATCACCATTCGGTACAAAACCGCCGTCTTCGGGGTGGATTTTGCCTCTCTCGTCATGACGCGTTCCTTTAAATCCTTTAACCGTTGCAGGTCCAATACCCGGTAAATCCGACAGTCAGAGGCGTCTCTCCCGTCAATTCAAACAGCAGGGTGGCGTCTTCACCGTCCGCGTCACCCGGCGCCAGCGTGAATTGGCCACCATCGGCAGACAGGACGCCACCGGACGTCACTGTGTCTTGCGACGTGAAGTTGACCAGCGATCCGGATATCTTGGCGACGCCGTTCCCCGCCCCGTCCGTGACCAGAATGGGATCGGCGTTCACGGCGCGAATGAAACGGCATTGTCCGTCGGACCCCAGTGCGCGTGTTATTTCTTCGGCTTTGAGCGGTGCAGGACGGATTCCGGCAATCACCGGGGTTGCAATCGCTTCTTGAAGCCCCTCCATTTCAGCCGGACCGTCCGCTTCACCAAGTGGCCATTCAGGACCGGCTTCGCCATTTGCCTCAATGTCATCTATGAGGAAACGCATTTCGGAAATTTCGCGGTTTTGCGCCGTCACAATTTCCGAAGCCAGCGCCTCGACCCTTGGATCTGTCAGCTCGGCCCGTTCGCTTGTCATGATCGCAATGGAGTGGTGCGGAATCATCGCGCTCATCCAGCTTTCGTCCTGAATGGTCTCCTGGCTTCTCACGAGCCAGAGCGCGCCGGCGAACATCACGACAGACCCGAGAATGATCGCGGCGTTGACGCCCTTGTTCTTGTACATGTTCAACATGAAAAGGAGCATCACGGTCGCCATCGTCGCGCCCATGATGAACGTCATGTAAAATCGGGTTTCGCTCCAGTAGACATGTTCGAAGGAGTACGAGTTGATGTACATCAGGCCGAACATGATCGCAGTCGATGTGCCGACCATCGCCAGAAACCGGCCATAGGATGAACCTGAATGGCCTCCCGAATGTGCTGCACCTTCACTTGAACGGGTGTCGGACCCGCCACGAGATTTCCCGATCGCATCTTCAGACATCTGATCTCTCCATCATGGATTCTATTTGTGGAGGAACAACATTCCAGCGCTGGAGGGTTTCAAGACGATATATCGAAACGGCATGAAACCCCATAAATGTCTGGCCCAGGCATCGTGCGTTACGGGTCTTTGGCCAGATCTTTCAGGATTGGACAATCGGGGCGGTGATCGCCCTGGCAGGCGTC
The DNA here is from genome assembly GCF_001681715.1 of Tritonibacter mobilis. Taxonomy (GTDB): domain Bacteria; phylum Pseudomonadota; class Alphaproteobacteria; order Rhodobacterales; family Rhodobacteraceae; genus Epibacterium; species Epibacterium mobile. The sequence continues at coordinate 4,330 of NZ_LNWY01000009.1, forward strand.
AACGAGGTGAGCCAGGGTCTCTCGCATCGACTTGAGCTGGGCGATTTTTTCGTCAACGGCGGCCAGATGCTCTTGAGCGACAGCCTTGACCTGTGCACTTTCCCGCGTCTCATCTTCATAGAGATCAAGCAGCGTGCGGCAGTCTTCGATCGAGAACCCGAACGTCCTGGCGCGACCGAGAAATGCGAGCTTGTGGATGTCGCTGTCGCGAAAGGCGCGATAGCCGTTGTCGCTGCGCAAAGGCCGGACAAGGCCGATGTCTTCGTAGTAGCGGATTGTCTTCGCTGGCAAACCCGCGCGTTCTGATACTTCTCCGATGTTCACACCTGTCTCCTATTCTGCGGGCTGCGTTGCGAATTTCGTCTCCGCGTCGTGGGGCGGATCCTGTTCCGACATCGTCGCCTTGATCCGTCGCAGCCGCAGCGCGTTGGTCAGAACCGACACGGAGGACAGCGCCATGGCCCCGGCGGCAAACACCGGCGACAGGAGCAATCCAAAGGCCGGGTAAAGCGCGCCCGCCGCCACAGGGATCAGCGCGACGTTATAGCCAAAGGCCCAGATAAGGTTCTGCCGTATGTTGCGCATGGTCTTGCGCGACACGTCGATGGCATTCACCACGCCGCGCAGGTCGCCCGACATCAACACCACGTCGGCGCTTTCGATTGCGACATCCGTGCCGGTTCCGATGGCGATGCCGACATCGGCATGGGCCAGCGCTGGCGCGTCGTTGATGCCGTCTCCGACAAAGGCGATCTTGCTGTTCCCTTGCCGCAATTCGTCCAGGGCGGCGACTTTTCCATCCGGCAACACCCCTGCAATGACATGGTCGATCCCGACCTCGCGGGCGATGGCATCTGCCGTGGCCTTCTTGTCTCCGGTGATCATCGCGACCTTGATCCCTCGATCATGCAGAGCTGCGATCACTTCGGCGCTGGAGGATTTGACCGGGTCTGCCACGGCAATCACGGCCGCCAGGGATCCGTCCACCGCAGCATAAAGCGCGGTGCGTCCCTTTTCGGCCAAGGCCCTTTCGCGGTCTTCCAGCGGGCTGGTGTCAATGCCCTGCTGCACCATGAAGCGATCCGCACCGACATGAACCTTGCGGCCCTGGACAAGCGCCTCGACACCGTAGCCGGTCACGGACCGGAATTCCGTCGCATCGGGCCAGGACAGGCCTTCGCTCTTTGCGGACTGCACAATGGCCTCTGCCACCGGGTGCTCAGACTGCGCCTCGACAGATGCGATGAGGGCGAGTGTCTCTGCCCGGTCAAAGCCGTCGGCCGTGATGAGGTCTGTCAAACTGGGTTGCCCTTGCGTGACCGTCCCGGTCTTGTCCAATGCGACAACGCCAACTTCATCCAGATGTTGCAGCGCATCTCCCTTGCGGAAGAACACCCCCATCTCAGCCGCGCGTCCTGTCCCCACCATGATCGAGGTGGGCGTGGCCAACCCCATGGCGCAGGGGCACGCAATGATCAGAACGGAGACACCCGCCACAAGCGCAAAGGTCAGAGCCGGATCGGGACCGACCAGCAGCCAGACAACCACAGTCGCAAGCGCCAGAACCAGAACGGCAGGCACGAACCACATGGTCACGCGATCCACTAGGCCTTGGATCGGCAGCTTGGCCCCCTGAGCATCTTCGACCATGCGGATAATCTGCGCCAGCGTGGTATCCGCCCCGACTCGCGTCGCCGTTATGGTCAGGCTCCCGGTGCCGTTCACCGTGCCGCCGGTCACCGGTTCGCCAGCAGCCTTTGGCACGGCGAGGGGTTCACCGGTGATCATGCTTTCATCGACGTTGCTTGATCCTTCTGTGACCTCGCCATCGACAGGCAGCCTTTCACCGGGACGCACGAGGATCTGATCGCCGATCCGCAGTTCCTTGATGTCAACCTCGGTCGCCTGCCCGTCACGCAGGACCCTGGCTGTCTTTGCCTGCAGACCAAGAAGGGCCTGAATGGCTGCACCGGTCTTGCCCTTGGCCCGCGCTTCAAGCCAGCGACCCAACAAGATCAGAACGACAATAACCGCCGCTGCTTCGAAATAGACGGCGCGCACACCGTCAGGCAGCACCTGAGGCAGGAAGGTCGCGACTACGGAATAAGTCCACGCCGCCCCGGTTCCCAGTGCGACAAGGCTGTTCATATCCGGGGCACGCTTGATCAACGCCGGAATGCCCTTCGCAAAGAACCCCCAACCCGGTCCGAAAAGAACCACCGTGGCAAGCGCGAATTGGATCAGCCATGACGTTTGAATGCCGATTGTGCTCTCAATCAGGCCCTCAAAGCCGGGTATGGTATGTTTTCCCATTTCCAGAACGAACACCGGCACGGTCAGGATCGCGGCAAGGATGACACGGCGCGCCAGCGCGTCGGCTTCTTCTGCCTTGCGGTCCGATCGGTCCTCGTGCGCATCGCTCTGCGCAATCTCGGCCGGGTACCCCGCCTCCGTACTGATCCGGGCAATCTTTTCCGGGGTGATGGCATCTGGCAGATACTCTACCACAGCCGTTTCGGTTGCCAGATTGACCGCCGCATTCAATACGCCGGGTGTCCGTACAAGCGCCTTTTCAACCCGACCGACACAGGACGCGCAGGACATGGCGTCTACGTTCAATGTTACGCGCCCCGTCCGTGCCGGGTATCCGGCGTTCGAGAGGGCCGTGACCGCCACGCCCGTGGTGGCCGGATTATCCATCTGAAATTGAGCCGTTTCGTTCACAAGGTTGACACTGACGTTCGAAAGGCCCGGAACCTCGTTCAAAGCCTTCTCAACCCTGCCCACACAAGACGCACAGTTCATGCCGGAAACGGATAGACGTATCGTATTGGGGTCGGTCATGAGGGCCTCCTCGGTTGAACTTACCCTGATATAGGGCTTCCAGTTGCTGGAAGCTCAAGAGAGTATCTAATTTTTTTTGATATTTGCTTGACCTTCCTCCCGATGGAACGACCAAGTCTGAGGTTGTACCAAAAATGGAGGCCTTCATGATTTTTTCCGTCCCGAAAATGAGCTGTGGACACTGCACATCCGCTATAGAAAGCGGCATCAAGGCAAAGGATCCATCAGCCGTTGTCACGGCCGATCTGGACCTTCGCCTTGTCACTGTCCAAAGCACATTGGAACAGGCGACCGTGCGGCAAGCCATCGCTGACGCTGGCTACGACGCTTCAGCCGCGTAGGATTGTCCTTATTCGGCGGCCCGTGCCTGATCGACAAGCTCGATCATCTGGTCCGCCTGGATCAGGCCCGGCGCAAGACTGTCGCCGATCACAAATGAAGGTGTGCCACTGAACCCCAGAGATTGCGCAAGCCGCATGGAAGTCTGTATGTGTTCTTCTATTTCCGGTCCGTTCATGTCGCGACGCAACTGTGCAACATCGAGGCCGATGTCTTCCGCAGTGCGGAGAATCGATGCTTCCTCTGCGCGTTCCTTCAGTTGCATCATGGCCCAATGAAACTCTTCATATTTGCCCTGGTTTCGGGACGCCAGCGCCGCGCGGGCGGCAAAAACCGACCCGTCCCCCAGAATGGGCCATTCCCGGTAAACGACCCTGACGTTGGGATCAGCAGCGAGCAGGGCCTCCATTTCAGGTTTAACCCGGCGGCAATAGGGGCAGTTGTAGTCGAAGAATTCGACAACCGTGACATCGCCATCCGGATTGCCCAGAACGGGCGCATTGGGATCATTTTCAAGCGTGGCTTTTTCCGTATCGAGAACCTGCGCTGCGGCTTGCGCCTGCAACGCCTGCTGTTGCTGTTCGAACAACTGCGCGGCCTCGAACACGATGCCCGGATTCTCGCGGATGGCTTCCAGCACCAGTTCCTTGATCCGGTCTTCGTCCATGCCGTCTGCCGTCGCAGCGATGGGAAGCATTAACAGTGCGGTGGTAGCCAAGAATCTTTTCATTATCCGTCTCCTTGTGAGGCAATATCCTGGGCCGTGCGCTCGGCTTGCGTGGCGCGTTCACGCTCCGGCCATGTTGACTTGATGTATGCGAGGATGTCCCAGATTTCCCCGTCGCTCAGTTGGTCGCCGAAACCGGGCATGCCGCTGTTGAAGTCAACGCCTTGCGCCGCGAGAACCTCGGCGCCCCCCAGCTTGGTGTAGGCGAACAGCATGCTGTCCGCGTGGTGCCAAGTGTGGCCGCTTGCATCATGCGGCGGTGCGGGCAGGCTTCCGTCATCACGCGGACTGCGCCAGTTTTCTTCACCTTCCAAATTTGCGCCATGGCACGCGGCGCAATTTTCGGCATAGAGAACTTCGCCCGCGGCCACATCGGCTGAGGAGTTGATGAGGTTTTCCGCCGTATGGTCGGTTCCGCCGGACCGGGTCCACAGGAATATGGTAGCCACCGCAACGGTAACTACGCCCAACGCAAGATAGACGGATCGCGGGGTCATCCAACGACGATCTTGGTCATCATGCCCGAAGCCGCATGCGACAGCATGTGGCAATGTAGCAGCCATTGGCCCGGGTTGTCCGCCACAAAGGCAATCTCGCGCGTCTGACCCCGTTCAAGAAGGGTCGTGTCACGCAGTGGCCCAAGGGTGCCGTTTTCGGCGACCTCGTGGAAGTGAATGCCATGCAGGTGCATCGCGTGCGGAAACGCCGTGTCGTTCACCATCTTCAATCGTACATTCTGGCCGCGGTCCAGCCGCGCAAGGGGATCACCGTTGATGCCATCCACTCTGCCGTTGAACGACCAGAAATACCCGGCCTCGACGATCTCGCCAATCGGCTTGAGCTCACCTCCTAGGGAGGCGGACCTCATGCGACCCATGGCACCGCCTTCCATGCTGAGGCTGAGCGTCGTGGCTTCTTTCAGGTCGACCATCCTGTGGTCGTTCGGCGGCAAGGCCAAGGGCGCGTCGCGACGGTTTGTCGTGCCCCCCTCAACAACCTCGAATGCAACCTGGCTGAAGGCTTCTTCCCGGCCGAACTGAAGAATATGAGCCGCTTCACCAACATCCGCGACCACATCGACGATCAGGTCAATCCGTTGTGCCGGAGCGAGGATCATCGCCTCTGTCACCTTCACGGGTGCCGTCAAGGGCATGCCGTCCAGCGCGACCACCCAACCGTCCAGGCCTTCCAGGCCCAGCTGGAAATTGCGCGCATTGGCAGCATTGATCAGCCGCAAACGCAGTCTTTCGTTCTTTCGGGCACGCAGGCCCAGATTGAAGGTTCCATTGGTCGTCAGCAGGTTGCCGATGCGCCCTGCGTGGCTAAGATCATGAGACGCGCCGAAGTCGTCCTTGATTTGCGCGGTTTCGGGATCAATAAGCCAGTCATCCAGGATCAGGACTTCCTCGCGATCAATGTCGAGAGGCTCGGCCTCTTCCACGATCAGTGCACCGTAAAGCCCTCTGCCCACCTGCTCGAACGACCTATTATGGGCATGGTACCAATAGGTCCCGGCGTCCGGGACGGTAAAATCATAGTCGAATGTTTCCTCCGGCTGGACCGCGTCCTGGGTCAGGCCGGAAACGCCATCCATTGCATTGTTGATGCGGATGCCGTGCCAATGCGTCGACGTTCCCTGAGAAAACCGGTTGACCAACCTGCGCTGGACACGCCCCCCCTGCGCCACGCGAATCTCCGGACCGGGTGAGCCGCCGTCAAAGCACCAAAGCGATGTCTTGCCATAGTCGCCGGGCAGCAGCTGCACGTCGCTTTGCTGGGCTGTCAGGGTCGCGAATGGCGTGCCCGCAAATCCAGTGCGGGCCGACAGACCACTGAACGCAGCAGATGTTGCCAGAAACTGGCGGCGATTGAGCGTGATCATTCGTGGGTTCCCAAGATTATGATTTGTTGTCCAGCAGGTAGGTGGCCATCGCGTTCAAGTCCGCATCGCTCAGAAAGCCTGTGCCATAGCGCACGACTTCGGCCATTGAACCACCAAAGACGTCGCCGGAAGGAGTTATTCCAGATCGCAAAGCATAAGCCATATCGTCCACCGTCCAGCCTTCTGACAAAAGGTCGCGTGACCGGATCGAAGGCGCTTTGCCGCCTCCGGGCAAGGCGTCGTTGCCGGAAAACCGTTCCGCCACGATGCGCGCACCTGCAAAGTTTCGCGACGTGTGGCAGGCAGAGCAATGCGCGGCCCCGTTGACCAACAGCTTGCCCCTGTTCCATGCATCGCTTTTGTCCGCCACTGGTTTTGTATCAGGCTTCGTTAGAAAAGCCGCCCGCCAAAGTTTCATTCCCCACCGCTGATCGAACGGGAATGGCACCTCGTGCGCCGGGGCCGACACGCTCACGGCTGGCACGGTCTGGAACGCGGCCCACAGATCGGCAATGTCTTGATCCGTGAAGTTCGCGTAAAACGGATAGGTGAAGGTCGGATAATAAGGATCACCATCCGGGGAAACACCCTGCCGGACGGCCCTTGCAAAGTCTTCTACGGTCCAGCCCCCCATTCCGTGTTCGACATCGGTGGTCAGATTTGGCGGATAGAACGTACCGAAATCGGTCCGGAGCGGCGCTCCTCCTGCCAATGGCGCCCCGCCAGCTTCAAAGTTGGTGTGGCACGCAATGCATCCACTGGCGCGCGCCAGATACGACCCCCGCTGGGCATCGCCTTGCAGGGTCAGGTCCGAGACTGGCCCACCGATCGGCCAGGCTATCGTTGCCGCGACAACGCCGATGCCGCCGACGACCCCCGCACCGATGATCCAACGCCACCACCGCATCTGATCACTTGTCCTCTTTGCGGAACTTCTGGTGGCAGGCCGAACAGGTCTGGGCGACCATCGCGAACGCACGGTCGGTCGGCATGTCCGCAAACATCTCGGTCGTCATGGGAAGGTCCGATCCCATCATGCCCCCTCCCATTGCAGGCGCGGACCCGCCACCCATCATCCCGTCAGTGGCGCCGCCCATCATTGATTCGCTACCGTTGCCCTGTGCTGCGGCCAACCCATTGCCTGCGCTCAACTTCAATCCTTCGGCGGCTGTTCTCAACTCTTGCGCAAGGGCCGCGAACTCTTCGCTGTTTTCCCAGACCGACGGCAACGCCTTGGACACTCCGCCACCCGAGCCTTCAGGAAACAGTCGCGTCATTTGCTCACCGGCATGGCCGATCATCGCGCCAGCTTCCCTGCGGACGACATCGGCGTCATAAGGTACCTGACCCCGCATCATGGGTGATAGCGTCTTGAGTGTTTTGGCCATCGCGGACATGCCCTGCATCCGCTCCAGCACCACGCCGGTTGCTCCGGAATGCGCCAAGGCAGCAACGCCGGTCGTCCCGATCGCAATGGCAGTAATCCATATCTTCATGTTCATGTTGGTCATTCCTGTCAATTGATCCCGTTGGCGCGCTGAAGTTCCCGCACATATGCAACAACCATCTTCACATCGCCGGGTGTGACGCCTTCAACTGGCGGCATATTGCCAAACTTCCAATGGTGCGCTCTGACACCTTGTTTCGCGGCAAGCAAAAAAGCGGCGTCACCGTGATGGCTCGGTTCATAGATCTTGTGGACAAGCGGCGGTGCCACGCCATTCTGTCCGGCAGCATTCGCACCGTGACAAGCGGCGCAAGCGCCATCGAAAACACGCTTTCCCAATTGGGCATTTGCTGAGAATTCAGCAGGCACAACCACGTCTGCAATCGGCGCGCCCTCTTCCGTCTGCGAAAGATCAGGCGTTGTCATTGTGTGGCCGGGCATCGAAGACGATGGCTGCAATTGCTGCCAGATCACAACCGCGCCACCGACGACAAAAAACGCCGCAATCAGGATGCCGGACTTCGACATCAGATTAATCGTACCTGCGTGCCGACCGGTGTCCTTTCGAACACCTCGATGATTTGCTCGTTGTAGAGACCGATACACCCGCTTGAAGAGCGTCTTCCGATCTTGCGCGTATCATGGGTGCCGTGAATCCTGTAGTACGTCCAACTCAGGGGCAGGGCACGGACGCCCAACGGGTTATCCGGCCCGGGCGGCATATAGGCTGGCAAAGACGGGTCACGTTCGCGCATGGAGGGTGTAGGGGTCCAGTCAGGTTCGGGGTCCTTGAACGTGACTGTCGTGTAGCCGCGCTTTGTCAGCTCGTCAGACAAGGGAACCGATGTCGGATAAATGCGCATTTCGCCATCGGCCGTCCAGTGTTGCATCACGCGGGTAACGGTGTCTGCGATGATGATACCCTTGTCCAAAGCGTCAAAGTGGTCTTGCCAAGCGTGTGTACGAAACGATGAGATATTCCTTCGGACACTGGTTTGATCCACCTGGGCACGCAGGATGGACGGGGCCGCGAAAGCTGCCGGTGCGGCACCTGCCGTGAATGCTCGACGCGTTACACGTGTTTGCTTGCGGGTCATCATATGGCCTCATGTTGTTGTCTGCCTATCCACTAGACTACCCGCCTGGTCGCATTTCATGAACAGTCCGGGGCCTGATATTATGTAACGATATGTATCCCGGCCAACGGACACGTCTTCGCGCTGCTGCCTCAAACCTCGATGGGTTTCAGGACAACACGCGTGTCGAGCGGGACCTTCTCATAGAGTTCGATGATCTGATTATTGGTAAGCCTTGCACAGCCGTTTGAGACACGTCGACCAATCGTCTTCGGATCCGTTGTGCCGTGAATTCTCAGGTAGGTGTCCCCACGCCCTGGCTGGTAAAGATACAAGGCGCGGGCACCGAGTGGATTGTTCAGCCCACCGGGCACACCGCCCGCAAAACGAAGATATCGGTCAGGATCTCTGGCTATCATGGCGGGTGTGGGCGTCCACCGCGGCCACTTTTGCTTGCGCGCGACATAGAACTCGCCGGATTCATAGAGCCCCTCCCGGCCAATTCCGACGGTATACCTGATTGCCCGATTGTTCGGCAAAGTCCAAAATAAAGCGAACTGGTTCGGATCGACATGTATTTCTCCCGGTTTGTCTGCCTCGGTGAACGGAACCTGGCGCGGCAACTGCTCCGGGGGCACCACAGATGGCCCGACGCGCCGGTCGTGCTCTGCGTCACTATGCGCGAATGCTGTTTTTCCACTCACCGAAAGAGCTGCAACAGAAGTCAGGAAATATCTTCGTTTCATATACTTGCCTCACTAAACTAGTCGGGTTTGAGGTGACGAACAACCCGCGCCATATGTGGCGAGCCTTCCTCTTTCGGGGCTGACTCGGCGCTTTGTTTGACGGGCAGCGTGATTTCAGCGCGCAGACCCCCATCAGTGCGGTTTTTCAGTTCGATAGAACCACCGTGCTCAAGGATGATGCTGCGCGCAATCGACAGCCCCAGGCCATGACCGCCGGTATCCTGTGATCGCGACGTCTCGAGCCTGACATAGGGTCCGAAAACAGCCTCCAGCTGATTGTCGGGAATACCGGGCCCCTGATCGTCGATGGCGACCACTACCTCACTGCCCATGCGTTGCCACGAAACCCTGGCCTCACTCCCGTAGCGGATCGCGTTCTCAATCAGGTTTCTCAACGCGCGCCCCATCGCGCTTGGTTTCACGGATACGATGAGTGGACCTTGGCTGGTCACCTGAACCTTGTCCAAGCCCATACCAGTGATCAGATCGTGCAAATCAACCGATTGGACCTCTTCATGCTGTCCGACGCCCTTCGCGAAATCGAGGGTCGCATCGACCATCCGTTGCATCTCTTCACTTGACGCCACCAAGGACGTGCGCGTGTCTTCGTCGTCCACCATTTCGGCCCGCACCCTAAGCGCCGTCAAAGGCGAGCGCAGATCATGCGCAAGCGCTGCAAGCATCTGGGTCCGGTCACTGACAAATCGCGTCAGGCGATCCTGCATGATGTTGAATGATCGGGTCAGATCCCGAACTTCCTTCGGCCCTACGACCGGCAGATCGCCCTTGGCGGCGCCGCGACCCAGACGTTCGGACGCAGTCGCGAGATCGTTGAGTGGTCCGGTCAGTCGGGACAGGAGAAACCAGAAACTTGCAACCAGCAGAAGTCCCGCAGTCAGTGCAAAGGATATGTTGGACGCCAGCGACCTTTGCAGAGGCGGCCGTTCGAACCGCGTCTCGATGTTGAGCCAATTCCCACCGGACAGCGCAATGGACAGCTCCATCTCGATGGCCGCAAGGCTGCCCTGCATCATTTCGGCGTGCATTTGCGCCATTTCCGGTGACAGGTTCGGAAGGGGCAGCAGACCTCCCTCGATTTCATGAACCTCAACCCGGATATCCCGGCTGTAGCTTTCCTGAAGCAGTGCCCGTATCCGCGCTTCGACCGCTCCACCGTCATCGTGTTGTCCGTGTGCAACCGACGGCTCGTCTGTAAGGTCGAACCGTACGAGCGGAGACGTTGCCGCGCGGACGATCTGGGCATGCAATTCCGGGGGTGCGCCTTCAATCAACTGTGCGACATTTGCGGCCCTTCCGGCGGCTTCGGCACCGATGGCGGCCTGAATGGCTAACGAGCGTTCATCAACGAAAAACCAAAGACTCAGAGCTTGCGCGAGGATCAAGACACCGAGGACCAGAAGGGCAATCTGTGCACGCAACGTCCGCGGAAGCAGCTTCATTCGCAAATCTCGACATCGCAGGAAAGACTATACCCCCCATGCCGGACAGTCGCGATGATCTTCGGGCGCAAAACGTCCTCTTCCATCTTCCGGCGCAACCGGCTCACCTGATTGTCGATGGTTCGGTCCAATGGACCGGCGACCCGGCCGGTGCTCAATTTGAGCAGCTCGTCGCGGCCAATGACCGTCCTTGGCCTTTGCAGGAACAGGGTCAGGAGTTTGAGTTCACCGGATGTAAGTTGCGTACGCGAACCGCCTTGGTCAATCAGTGTGCGGCCATCGAAATCCAGCTTTAGGTGTGCAAACTTCAACGTTTTCCCCGCAAAACCATTCGGTTTTGGGATCAGCTGCGTCCGACGCAATATCGCGTTGATCCGCGCCACCAGTTCCTTGGGATTAAACGGCTTGGCGAGATAATCGTCTGCCCCGCCATCCAGACCCGCGATGCGGTCTTCGTCGTCACCCAATGCGGTCAGCATCAGGATCGGAATATGCCCTTCCTTGCGCAATCGCCTGCACGCGGACAGCCCGTCTTCCCCCGGCATCATCACATCGAGGACAATCAGATCGAAATGCGCTTCCGCCAGCCTTGCGTCCATCTCAACTGCATTTTCCGCCGCTGAAGCACGCATGCCGTTGCGTTCCAGATAACTGGTGACGGATTTCCGAATCTCTGAATGGTCATCGACGACAAGGATGCGTGGCAGATCGCTCATGCCGCCAACATAGTCATTTTCACCAAGGGACGCCCATCCCGTGTTTGTAGCCAAATGTAACAGCGCGGGCAGTCGACTTCGGGATACCGAGCAACTATTTAAGGAAGAACGAAGAACATCGAGGAGTTTTAAGTGAACCGACGTGAATTTGGCCTTACGGCACTCAGCCTGGCCTTGGCCGGGCCTGCTTTGTCGCAAACCGCCGCACCCACGTTGCAGGTGACAAAGACACCGACCTGCGGCTGCTGCGGCGCTTGGGTAAATGAGATGATCGCTGCCGGTTTCAAGGCATCGGTCGAGGACGTGGATTACGACACGCTTCAGGTTCTGAAGCAGAAACACGGCATCGCGCCGGAACTGGCAGGATGTCACACTACGTCCGTGGGCGGATATTTCGTCGAGGGTCACGTGCCTGCGGCTGACATCGGGCGGTTGCTGAGCGAAAAACCTGTCGCGCGCGGACTGACAGCACCGGGAATGCCCATGGGTTCGCCCGGCATGGGCCCCCAAGGTGATCCCTATGATGTGCTGCTTGTACTGATGGATGGGTCGACGCAAGTCTTCGCAACCCACGGCTGACGTGTTTGCCCGCGATACGTTCCGACAAAGTTTTTCGCCGACCTTACCATTCGGCAGATTTTGTTGGAACGTATCCGTTCTGAGCTTGGCAAGCATATTGCCGTTCCTGCTTGTCTACATCCTCGCAACGCCTGGTTTTGCGACGCTGCTGCTGACGAATGGGACCGCGCTCTCGCGCTTCCTCCGGCAGGTCTTTACCAATGGGTTTGTGGTCGTTTTCCTCGTGAATTACTTGGGGTTCGTTTCCGCATCGGTCGCGCTGAAGCAGTACCAGCATCGGCCGATTGTTTACCTGGTTTTAGATGGCCTGCTGCGGAGTGTCGCATTCATTGGGGTTCACATTGCCGTCTATGTGATGTCGGCCGATCTGTTCGGCTCGTTCAACGGCAGCCGTGCAACAGCTTTGAGCGTGGTCGGACCAACGCTCGAGCGGTCGTTCATGTTTGGGAACATCTCGGGCGTATATCTCTATGCCCTGGCGCCCGGCACCTTCATCGCGCTTCTGGTGGTTCTGACAGAACCTTCTGGCGAGGCATCGAAGCCTACCATGTTCAGGACAATGAGCATGGCCTTGCTGTTCAGCCTGACCCCGATCCCCCTCGTCACATTCCTGTCCTATGCGTTGGATCTGGCAACCTGACGGGCCAACTTGGTCAACGACCCGCAGGCTGTCATCTGATCAAATTGTATCCGAATGTACCCTTGACCTTGCCTCACTGGAATGTCGCAGAAGAACACGAGCATATTCTGGAGAGCTACATGTCTGACAATCAAAGTCAAAAATCCACCGGTTCATCGAAACTGATGCAGTATGGTATGATGGCCTGTTGTGCCGTTATGTTGTTTCCAGTCGCCGCATTCTTTATTGCAGGCGGCACGATCGCGGGTCTGTGGGGCAACGTCGGCCTTTTTGCGCCGCTCGCACTTTGTCTTGGTGCGCATGTCGTCATGCACAGGATGATGGGAAAGTCGTGTCACGGGTCAAGAGTTGAACAGGCGAACGAGGCGACTGTGGATGCAGAATTTGAAGATGGCCAAGCTCCCGAACGAGAACTGGTACGCGCCCGCTAGAACGCGGCTGACAATCGGAATTCCGATTGCAGGTATTCTGGCCCTCGGCGGTTGTGCCCAGTCGGCCTCGGGCAAGCTTTGCCCACTTGAGCCCCCTTCCGTGACACGGGATGCGGCACACGACGTCATGCTTCCCGTAGGATGTCGCTTGGTCGGTCAGTCTGAAGGTACTACCCACGAAATAGTCTGTGACGACGGCCGGACCGGATGGGCTTTCGATTAAGCGCCAAACCTTGATCCTGCCTCACATTCACCTGCACAGCGACGGTCGCCCACGCCACTACGGGCGCAACCGTTCCAACGCGCTTTGCACGGCTTGACGGCGCGGGTCATCTCCCGGCACCTCCGACAACAGGATTTCAGCGTGTTCAAACGCCGCGATTGCCGGCGCGGTATCACCCAGAACCGAATAGGCATTGCCAAGCCGCATCCATCCATCAAGATCGTCAGGCTCATCTTCCAGCCGCGTGGCCAGCCGTTCGACCATCGAGCGGATGAAATCCTGTCGTTCCTCCACACTCATGTCCTGCGCGTTTTCGATGTCTTCCTGTGTCGGGCCGGACGCACTGGTCTTCGGGGCATAGTCGGCCAGCGAGATCGGAGCCTTGCCGATCTTCGCGCCAATCCGGTTGGCTTCGCCAACAAAGCTTTCCATCCACGGGAAAAACCTATCCGCATCGTCCAGCCGGGCCACCAGCGTTTCGTGAGCCCGAGCCTCATCGCCCTTCTGCTCGAGCGAGACTGCCTTGAAAAAGGCAGCACCGGGATTGGAAGGATCCAGTTCGTACGCCCGATCAATCGCGGTGTCCGCTTCAGGTGTCACCACACCTTGCTCTGCGTAGATCAGAACCTCGGCCAACATGGAGAAGACGGCGGAATCGGCCTCCGGTCGTTGTGCGACAACTCTATATGCATCGGCTGCATCCGCATACCGGCCCATTTTCGAATAGGTTTGCCCCAGCAGCATCCAGCCTTCCGAAGGCCCGCCTTCGGGGTCTGAACTGAGCCGGACGTACAGACGATCTGTCAATTCGGCGATTTCCGCCGCTTCCTGCCGTTCAGTGGCACGTTCGGCAAAGGCGACACCTGGGATCTCTGGCGAGCCCATTGCGGAGTAATATCCAAAAGCGAAGACCGGCACGAACACTGCGCTCAGAACGACCATCAAGCGGCCCCCTGCCGCCGGTTTCCCATCTGACAGAACGGACCGGCGCGACTGCACGAGGATCCGTCTCTTGATCTCCTGCTCCGCCGCCGTGGCCTCGGTGTCGGAAATGACACCGCGCTCAAGATCCCGCCGAACCTCATCCAACTGATCCATGAGGACCGCATCCGTGGCGTCAGCCGGGACGGGTGTCCGCGACGACCGATGGCGCAGCGGCAGGCCCATGAAAAGCAGACCTACAACGGATAACAGGGCGAAAACCAACCAGATCATGAACCGTCCTTTGAAGCGTTCTCTTCAATGAAACGCGCAATTTCCGCTTTTTCGTCATCGGAAAATCCCGTTGCGGCAGCCCTGCGCCGGCTTCTCGAAATGACGGTCCAGCCGACAAGCAGCGAAACAAGCGCAAACACGAAGGGCGCCATCCAGAGCGCGAGAGTGGCGCGATTCAGGGGCGGGCGCATCAGGACATAATCGCCATACCGGGCGTGGATGTACGCGATGACCTCCTTGTCGCTGTCACCGGCAACAAGCCTTTCGCGCACCAGTATGCGCAGGTCCCGCGCAACCCCGGCGTTGGAGCTGTCGATGTCCTGATTCTGGCAGACAACGCAGCGCAGTTCCCGTGATATTTCACGGGCGCGTTGCTCCAGTACAGGATCCTGCAACATCTCGTCTGGCTCGACCGCCAAGGCCGTCACCGGAAGCAGCAGGAGGAAAGCAAATGCGATATACCTCATCCGTTCTGGCCCCTTGCTAACGCGCCAGCCTGGATCAATGCTTCCCTGAATGTGGAAATCGCCGTTTCGCCCACGACGGGGCCGACATATCTGAACAACACCGTCCCGTCAGAGCCGACAATGAATGTTTCAGGTACGCCCGAAAGGCCCCATTCAATCCCCACTCTGCCGCTCAGATCAGACCCGATCCTTTCGTAGGGATTGCCAAGCTCAGCAAGCCATTTAGTCGCATCCTCCGGCTTGTCCTTGTAATTGATCCCGAACAACGTCAGCCCGTCCTTTTCGACCATCTGGGTCAGAACCCCGTGTTCGGCCCGGCAGGGCACGCACCACGAGGCAAACACGTTCACGATGACCGGTCGCGGGTTCCCGACCAGATCGGCGCGGGAAAGCCCTGGCGTCTCCAACCCGTCGACAGCGGCCAGATCGAATTCGGGTGCCGGCTGCGAGATCAGAACCGAAGGAATGTTGTTCGGGTCCCGGTCCGGGTTCAAGCCCCACAGAAAAAACCCCCCGAAAATGGCCGCGATTGCCAGCGGAATGAATGCCAGTATACGTCCCATGCCTACTCCGCAGGAAGTGCTGCGGGCGCTGTCGCCTTGCGACGGGGTGCCCCGACGCGCAACCGCCGGTCAGACAGCGAAAGACCCCCACCAAGCACAAGCATCGCCGATCCGATCCAGATAAAGTTGACCAGAGGTTCATACAGGATGCGCAGGGTCCAAGCCCCTTGCGTGCTCTCGTCCTCGGCGGCCGGATTTGCGATGGACGCATAGAGATCACCGGCCATTGTCGATCTGATGGCGCTCTCTGTGGTGGTGGTTTGCGCGACCGGATAGGTACGCCGCTCCGGGAAGAGATCGGTGACATAGTTCCCCTCCCGGGCCACACGAAGCGTGCCACGATCCGCGAAGTAATTTGGCCCACGCACACGTTCGGCCCCCTCAAAGGTGACATCGAACCCACCAATGCTGACCTCTGTACCGGGCCGGACAAAGATGATTTCCTCGGATTTCCAGACCGTCGAGCCGATAAATCCGAACATCGCCATCGCGAGCCCCGCATGAGCCAGTGTCATCCCATGAGAGGATCTGGGCAGGTTGCGTGCACGGCGCACCGATTCCGGGAACGGTGCCTCAAACAGCTTTATGCGCATCGCCCATTCCCGCAGGGTTGAGAAAAACAGCCAGAATGCAAGCATCAGCGACAGATACCCCAACACCGGACCGCCCTCGGCGAGATACCAGGTCACCAATGTCGCGAGCACGGCCAGAACGACCACGAAACGCAACCGCTGCAGAACGCCCGCCAGATCGGCACGTTTCCAGGACAGGTAAGGCCCCAGCCCCATCGCAAAGACGAGCGGCAGCATCACGGGAATAAAGGACGCATTGAAGAAGGGCGGCCCCACCGACAGTTTTTCACCGCCCGTCGCGGCTTCGTAGAAGAGCGGGTACAAGGTGCCGAACAGCACAATGCCGGTGGCCGTGGCCAGCAGCAGGTTGTTCACCAATAGCCCCGCTTCCCGGCTGATCGGCTTAAACAGGCCGCCGGGCTCCATTGTCGGCGCGCGCCAGGCAAACAGAGCAAGGGAACCGCCGATCGAAACGGCCAGCAATCCAAGGATATAAAGTCCCCTTTCCGGGTCGACCGCGAATGCATGCACAGAGGTCAGCAGGCCCGATCGGACAATGAACGTGCCCAAGAGCGATAGGGAAAAAGTCAGGATCGCCAGAAGGATTGTCCAGCTTTTGAACGCATCCCGTTTCTCCGTCACGATTGCGGAATGCAGCAGTGCCGTGCCCATCAGCCATGGCATGAAACTGACGTTCTCAACGGGATCCCAGAACCACCAGCCGCCCCAGCCAAGCTCATAATAGGCCCACCAGGATCCCAGCGCGATGCCTGCGGTCAGGCTCATCCAGGCAGCCAGCGTCCACGGACGTACCCACCGTGCCCAGGCCGCGTCCACCCGCCCTTCGATCAGGGCGGCAACCGCGAACGAAAAGACAATCGAGAACCCGACATACCCGAAGTAGAGAAGCGGCGGGTGCATGGCGAGACCGACATCCTGCAATAATGGGTTGAGGTCCTGACCGTCGTCTGCCGGAGGGAAAACGCGGTCGAAGGGATTGGACGTCAGCAGCATGAAAGTCAGGAAACCGACACTGATCCAGGCCTGCACCGACAGCGTTCTTGCCTTCAGCGACAGAGGAATGTTCGATCCGAAGAGGGCGACCGCCGCACCAAACACCGTCAGGATAAGGGTCCACAGCAACAGGGATCCTTCGTGACTGCCCCAGGTGCCTGCCACCTTGAACAGCATCGGTTTGAGTGAATTGGAATTCTCCACCACGTTCTTGACCGTGAAGTCGCTTGTGACGAAGGCTTGCATCAGCGCCAGAAACGCGATGCCGACAAAGAAAACCTGACCGAACGAGGACCATCTGGCAGACTGCATCCACAGGATGTTTCCGCGCCCCGCACCGAGGATGGGCAGCACACTTTGAACAAGCGCCATGGCCAAGGCCAGTGCCAGCGCGAAATGACCGATTTCAGGTGTCAAAGGATCATCAGCCTCTTCAATGAATTCACTGGATCGACG
Source organism: Tritonibacter mobilis (assembly GCF_001681715.1). GTDB lineage: Bacteria > Pseudomonadota > Alphaproteobacteria > Rhodobacterales > Rhodobacteraceae > Epibacterium > Epibacterium mobile. Next base: position 21,727 of record NZ_LNWY01000009.1, read on the forward strand.
TCTGTCTAGCAAATCGTCCGGCGAACTGTGAGTGGTTGCTTTGTCACCGTTTGTAACAGGATGCTGTGACAAATGATTACAAAACGGCCCGCGCTTGGCCTTTAATCAAAGCGCTATAACGCCAATGTATCTAGGGTAAGTCTGAAAGGAATGAGAAATGAAAAAACAAGAAATTATTGCGCTTGGCGTGGTGATCGCGGTTGGCATGGCGCAAACAGCATTTGCGGAATCCGACGGGGCTGCCGACAGCAAGCCTGACAGCGGGAATATGTCCGGCATGGCGATGGGCGATGGCGACAATCAGATGGGCATGATGGGCGGGGACATGATGCCGATGATGCGAAAAATGATGAAGATGCATGCCGCTATGATGGGTGGCCAGGGCAACATGATGGGAATGATGGATCGGGACATGATGTCGACAATGATGTCCGGTGGACAGCCTCATGAAATGGCCGCGCAGATGTCCGAAAAAATGCGGGAGTTCGATGCGAATTCCGATGGAGCGTTGACACTTGACGAGTTCGAAGCCTTGCATATGGACGCAATGCGCGCGCGCATGGTAGATCGCTTTCAGCATCTCGATGCGGACGGTAACGGCCAGATCTCTCAGGACGAGATGGAAGATGCCGGTACACGGATGAGCAAAATGAACGGTACTTCCACCGGAACGGACATGGAAGGTCATCATGACAGCGAATAAGGGTCAAGCCTGCGGCACTCAGCTTGATGGGGGCAAATTATGGCCTTCTTTCTGACGCGCCGCGGCGCAAGCCTTGCGATGTTGGCCAGTTCCGTTGCACCTTTCTCGGCTGTCGCCCAGACCGCCGAGGTCTGGTCGGCGGACATGGCAGCAGATGCGCTGCAACAGGACCTGATCCGGATGATCGACGTTCGGTCGCGACCGGAATGGACCGACACCGGCGTTGCCGACGGTACCTGGCCCATCAGCCTGCATGAGGACCGTTTCGCCGAGCGGCTTTTTGCCGCCCGGGAACGGGCCGAAGGGCGGCCTGTCGCGCTCATCTGTGCGACAGGCGGGCGGTCTGGCCGCGTCATGCGAAGTCTTCGGCAGGCTGGCTACAGCGGCTTTCTTGACGTATCCGAAGGCATGCTCGGTTCTGCCGCCGGACCGGGCTGGATCGCGGGCGGTTATCCGGTCGTCAGTGTCGATATGGCTCTGGCGGCGCTGCCAGAGGAATTGAGTTGAAGTGAAACTGTTGAACCGTCGAGAACTGTTGGGCCATGCCGCAGGCTTTGGGGCTGCATTTGCCCTGCCATCGGCTGCATTCGCGGCATCGGACAAGAGGCTCGCGTATCCTCCCCTTCTCGATGCGACGACATCCCGGCTTTTTCAGCTGGAAGCCCGCACGGGCGAGACCCGTTTTGACGACGGTGCCGCCAGCGAAACGTTCGGCTACAACCAGGGATACCTTGGCCCGACGATCCGGGTGCAGGCCGGGGTCGAGACACGGGCAGAGGTGCACAACACGCTTGGCGAGCCGATGTCGGCGCATTGGCACGGGTTGGTTGTTGCCGGTGAGTTCGATGGCGGACCACATCAGGCCATCGCACCGGGAGACACCTGGAAGCCGGTGCTGGACCTTGACCAGCCCCCGGCAACGGCCTGGTATCACAGCCACATTCACGGCGCGACGGCACGGCAGGTCATGCTGGGGCTGGCGGGTGTTCTGCAGGTGACGGATGACGCGGATGACGCCCGTGGATTGCCATCCGCCTACGGGGTCGATGATCTGACCCTTGTATTGCAGGACCGTCAGTTCAACTGGCGCGGACGCCTGAAATACGATCCCGGCATGCACCAGTCCATGAACGGGTTTCAGGGCGACACAATGGTTGTGAACGGTCAAATCGGCGCGTCGGCAGCGGTTCCGAAGGGGATCGTGCGGTGCCGTGTCGTCAACGGCTCGAATGCGCGGGTTTACCGCCTGTCCATGTCTGACAGCCGGTCGCTTCATCTCATCGCGACAGATGCCGGATTTCTGGATCGACCGATTGCGCTGAACCGCCTGACCCTTGCACCAGGAGAGCGCGCAGAAGTGCTTGTGGATTTCACAAGCGGGCGGGACAGTGTTTTGAAGTCCGACGATATCATTAATTCGGCCATGGGCGGAATGATGGGCGGCGGCGGTTCCGGCAGTCCATTCACCGTGCTGCCTTTCGCTGTCGACACAACCCTTCCGGTTCGCATCGACGCCCTGCCCGGCTCTCTGGACGGGCAGTTGCCTGATCTTGCGGTCAAGGACGCGCCAGTCCGACGTCTGTCACTGGATATGTCGATGGGCATGGGGATGATGTTCTCGCGGTCCGGTAACCGATTTTCGATCAACGGCGCGTCATACGATTCGGGAACGCTCAATTTTTCCACCAAACTCAACAGCATCGAGCGTTGGATTGTGCGTGGGGCCATGATGATGCACCCGTTCCATGTTCACGGCGTCCGGTTTCAGGTCCTGTCGGAAAACGGTACGGCACCGCGTGCAGAGAACAGGGGTTGGAAGGATACGGTACTGGTGGATGGTGAAGTGGAGCTTGCGATGAAATTCGAAAAACCTGCCTCAGCGGCTGCGCCCTACATGTATCACTGCCACATTCTGGAACACGAAGACGGCGGCATGATGGGGCAATTCAGTGTTGCTTAGCGCAGAAATCCCTTTACCCTCCGCTGACAGGAACCTTTAGGGGAATCCTATTCCTCGATAGAGGTTTGAGATGAAAACCGAATTGCACATCAAGCGGCTGACCCTCGCCGGCGGGCTGTTGATCGTCATCTCTGCGCCTATGCATTTCATCTTGCCCGAGCAAAGGCCAATTGTCTTCGCAGCTCTCTTTCTTTTGGTGCTCCATGCCGCTTAGCAAACCGCGCCTGCATCGGGTTGGGCTATGGTTGGTGGTTGCGCTTGGCGTACTTTTGATAGCCATATGGGCAATGGGATATGGCCCGGCGATAGCCCGCGAGACTATCGAGGTCTGGATAGAGCGGGCCGGCGCTTTGGGACCGTTGCTCATCATCGTGCTCATGATGGTTTCGATCGTGGCAAGCCCCATTCCAAGTGCACCGGTCGCACTGGTGGCAGGCGCGGCGTATGGTCATGTTGCCGGAGCTGTCTATGTCGCCATCGGGTCGGAACTGGGTGCACTCGTGGCATTCATCATCGCCCGCTATATCGGGCGCGACCACGTTGAGCGCTGGCTTGGGGATAAGGCCGGTTTCGGGTTATTGGGCTCTCAAAATCTGTTGATGTTGACGGTGTTCGCGTCTCGCCTCTTGCCCTTCATCTCGTTTGACGCAATGAGCTACGCTGCCGGTCTCAGCCGCCTGCGCCTTTGGCGGTTCCTGATCGCAACTCTGGCAGGCATTCTTCCAGCCAGTTTCCTGCTCGCGCATTTCGGAGCAGAGGCCATGTCGGGAGATTTCGGCACTGCTGAGTGGATCATCATCGGTCTTGGATTGATGACTGCCGCACCGTTGCTGGTCGCAGCGCTCTGGCGAACAAATCGGTCAACCAACGCTTCCTAAGTCTGAGTATGTCAGCAAAAATGAAAACCGTGATTGCCTACTTTACCATTGACCTTCCCCCACAGGAAGCTGCGACCGTGAATCGCTATGGATACACAAACACCACAACTCCGCCGGGATTTCCTGTACTACGCCACCGCCGGAACGGGCGCGGTTGCCGTAGGGGCTGCGGTCTGGCCATTGCTCAATCAGATGAACCCATCCGCCGATGTCCGCGCGCTGTCCCAGATCCGCGTCGATATCTCCGGTGTGGAACCCGGAACGCAATTGACTGTCAGTTTTCTCGGCAAGCCGGTGTTCATCCGGCACAGGACCGACGCGGAAATCGCGCAGGCCCGTTCGGAAGATGTGCTTTCCCTTCCTGATACCGTCGCCAGAAATCCCAACATATCCGGAGATGACCTGGCCACCGATGCAAACAGGGCAGTGGCGGGAAATGAGAATTTCTTGGTCATGATAGGCGTTTGCACGCATCTGGGATGTGTACCACTTGGTGACGGAGCCGGCGATTTTGGTGGTTGGTTCTGTCCCTGTCATGGCTCCCATTATGATACAGCAGGACGCATTCGAAAGGGTCCGGCACCGGAGAACCTGCATATTCCCACGATGTCCGTTTCGGAAGACATGATACTGACCCTGGGCTGACAGGAGCTTCGCGCATCGCGAAGGCCCATAAAATTCATACGCAGCGTTGTCGGAAGAGTCTTGACCCTCCAGTAACTGGAAGGGTTATGTGTTCAATTGTCTTGAAAACGGGAATTAGAAGATGGCCACGGACCAAGAACATCATCATGACATGACGCGCACCTCGACCGCATCAGACCCAGATACAGCGACCGACCCGGTGTGCGGCATGACCGTCGAGATAGACGAAGACACGCGCAGTGCCGAGTATGATGGAGAGGTCTTTCATTTCTGCTCGGAAAACTGCGAAACCAAGTTTGGCAAAGACCCATTTTACTATGCGTCGGGAAACGCCCAAAAGACACCAGCACATGGCGAGGCCGGTACGCAATGGACCTGCCCGATGCATCCGCAAATCCTGAAGGATGAGCCCGGGTCCTGTCCGATCTGCGGCATGGCGCTTGAACCGATGCTTCCATCGGACGAGCCGTCAGAAGAGTTGTCCGATTTCACAACACGCATGTGGATCAGCGCGGCAGCCGCCGTTCCGCTGGTTATCCTGACGATGGGTGAACTGGTCGGCCTACCTGTGCGGGAATGGATCGGACATCAGACGGCTGTCTACATCGAATTCGTCCTCGCAACCCCGATCATTCTCTGGGCGGCTCTTCCCTTCTTCAAAAGGGGGTGGGAATCGATCAGGAATATATCGCCGAACATGTGGACCCTGATCGCGCTTGGCGTCGGGGCTGCCTATATCTATTCGCTTGCCGCAACATTCCTGCCCGGCATTTTCCCCGAAGCGTATCGAAACGGCCAAAGCGTCGGGACATATTACGAAGCTGCGGTTGTGATCGTTGCGCTGATCTTTGTCGGTCAGGTGCTCGAGTTGCGCGCCCGCGAACGGACGGGTGATGCCATCCGTGCATTGCTCGATCTCGCACCAAAAACGGCGCGGCGGATCCTGCCGGACGGGACGGAATATGACGCACCTCTCGAACACATTGTTGAGGGTGACAGGTTGCGGGTACGCCCCGGCGACAGCATACCCGTCGATGCCGAGGTCCTCGAAGGGCATTCATCTATCGACGAAAGTATGATCACCGGAGAGCCGTTGCCGGTCGAGAAAACACAAGGCGACCGGGTCACAGGCGGCACGATCAACAAGAACGGCACATTGGCGATCCGGGCCACACAGGTCGGTGCGGACACGGTCCTGTCCCAGATCGTGGACATGGTGGCAGGTGCAAAGCGGTCGCGCGCGCCGATTCAGGGTCTGGCGGACCGGGTATCGTCCGTCTTTGTTCCGACGGTTGTCGTCATTGCGATCATATCCTTCGTTGTCTGGCTGTTCTTAGGGCCCGATCCCGCGCTCGCCTTCGCTGTTACTGCAGCCGTATCCGTTCTTATCATTGCTTGCCCCTGTGCCTTGGGCCTTGCGACGCCCATTTCGATCACAACGGCGGCGGGCCGCGGGGCACAGGCTGGCGTTCTGATCAAAGACGCCGAAGCACTGGAACGCATGGCGCGTGTCGATACCGTCATCGTTGACAAGACCGGAACACTCACCGAAGGGCGCCCCAAGCTGACAGACGTGGTGCCCACGGGGGACAAGGCTGAAAATGACCTGCTGACAATGGCTGCGGCCCTCGAACGGGGCTCCGAACATCCGCTGGCCGAAGCAATAGTCGAGGGTGCGCTGGCACGGGGGCTGACGCTTCCGAACGCAACGGAATTCGAAGCCGTGACTGGCAAGGGCGTGAAAGGCATGGTCGATGGCCAGGTCGTGGCACTTGGGAATCCCGCCATGATGGCAGAGATCAACGTTGACGCTTCGATTGCGGAATTTGCTGCGGACGACCTTCGTGAATCTGGAAAGACAGCAATGCTTGTGGCGATAGATGGCACTTTTGCCGGCATTGTCGCTGTTGCCGATCCCATCAAGGAGTCCACGGCAGACGCCATCGATGACCTTCATCGCCTCGGTCTCAGGGTCATAATGGCAACCGGTGACAATCAGAAAACCGCCGAAGCCGTCGCCGCAAAGCTGGGTATTGATGAAGTCCACGCAGGCGTCTTGCCCGAAGACAAGAAGGCATTGGTGGACTCCCTCAGACAAGAAGGGGCCCGGATCGCCATGGCAGGAGACGGCGTGAACGATGCCCCTGCCCTGGCGGCGGCTGATGTGGGCATTGCGATGGGCACCGGTGCCGACGTTGCCGTGGAAAGCGCAGGCATCACCCTTCTGGGTGGTGATCTTGTCGGCATCGTGCGTGCGCGCCGATTGGCAAAGGCAACGGTGCGAAACATCAAGCAGAACCTGTTTTTTGCCTTCGCCTACAATACCGCAGGTGTGCCCATCGCGGCTGGTATTCTCTACCCGTTTTTCGGCCTTCTTCTGTCGCCGATGATCGCCGCCGCCGCGATGAGCCTGTCTTCGGTCTCCGTCATTAGCAATGCACTGCGGCTGCGACGGGTACGGCTTTAGTCGCAAACTAAGGAGATAGATGATGGCAGGCGGACATCAGGGGCATATGCCGTCCGGCGGCAAGGGGCTGGCGATATCAGCCTAGTTGACCGGCATCTATTTTGTGATTGAACTGGCGATTGGCCTATGGACAGGGTCAATCGCGGTCATCTCCGACGCGTTCCATACCTTTTCGGCCGTGGGCGGTGTGCTGGTCGCCATTGTCGCGGCGCGTATGGCGTTGCGTCCGGCGGATGAAGAGCGGAGCTTTGGCTGGGCGCGCGCCGAAATCATCGGCGCCCTTGTGAATGGCGGCTTCTTGCTGGCCATGGCGGTTGTTGTCATCGCGATGGCTGCCATGCGCATGTCTGCGCCAATTGATCTTCCAACGGGTCCGATGCTGATTGCGGCTGCCGGGGGGCTCTTTACGGAGTTCATTTCGCTTGCGCTGATCTGGAAGCAAAGCAAGGAAGATCTGAACACGAAGGGAGCGTTCTGGCATATCATCCAGACCTTTGTTGGCAGTCTGTTGATCATCGTGACCGCCCTCGCAATCGAATTCACCGGGTTTCTGCTGATCGACCCGCTGCTTGGCATGGCGTTCGGGTTTGTCCTGCTATGGGCGAGCTGGGGATTGCTGAAAGAAGCGGCGCATCTTTTGATGGAAGGCACGCCTCCCGAAGTGAGTCTGCCTGAAATCAAACGTACCCTTGAAGAACTGCACGAGGTTTCCGATGTTCACCATATTCATGCCTGGGCGCTGACAAGTGGCAAGCATGTCTTCTCCGCGCATCTGCGTGTCACAGATCAAGAAGAGGTCCTGCAAACCGCCTACGACATGCTGCGTAAGGACTTCGGGTTCTTTTTCGCAACCCTGCAGATCGAAACACGGTGCTTCGACGAAAGCGGCGCTGAGGCAATCGACCTTTCAGCGGCGAGCAGTAAGACAGGGCATAACGGCGATCTTTGAAAACAGGTCATCGTCGCGGGCAGCAATTCTCATTGTTATCGGGCAAGCGAAATACCCGCCAAGCTTTGCTACCGCACCTTTTGTTATCTCGAACCGGGCATGGTCCGGCTGATCCATTCAGGGGCGCAAATGATACGTTCCCCGGGTCGGATTTGCGATCCGGCCATCATTCACAAGCTTTCGCAAGGCCCGATAGGTGGCCTCGTGCGAAAGGTGCAGCGCGCTGGCAAAATCGACAACGGAGCTTTCAAGCAGGCCCGCCACCATACCGGCATAGACCCGTTCTTCTGCGCGGCGGATGCCTACGATCTCAAGCGCCTGACGTTGCGCTTGTATCTGCTGTGCCGCTTGCCGCGCATAGGCGCGTGCAAAATCCGGATCTGCAAAGGCAGACAAGACCGCCGCTTTGTCGATCTGTACAAACGCCCCAGCCTCCGCCACGACCGCATCGCAGTGGTATCTATCCGAAAACACCGATGCTTCGGCAAGGCTCATCCCGGGCTCGGCACGGTAGATGATAAATCGTTCGCCATCCGGGCCGACACGCTCAAGATGAACGCGCCCGCACTTAACAACATAAAGGCCGCAGGTCCGCGCGCCCTGACGAAAGACCGTATCCCCTGCGGCCCTCGTCAGCGGACGCAAGGCGGAGGGCGGTATGAGATTATAGGGTTCAGGCATCATATGATCCAAATCATATTTCAGGGTCCGATCAGGTACTAGGCTGAATCCGAATACACTCAGGAAAGGCTGGTCCATGCGACTGATACCCGTTCTCTTCGCTGTCTTGCTTGCGACACCCGTTACGCCGCAACAAATGCATTCATCCATGGGTCACGCGTCCGACGCCCCAGGAAACCGGCCAGTCCGCCTTCGCCGCATTGGCCGAAATAGTTGTGCTGCTCCAGGCCGATCCCGAAACCGATTGGGGCGCCGTCAATATCGACAAACTGAGGGACCATCTGGTCGATATGGACCTTTTGACACGAAAGGCAGAGGTCACCCGCATTCTGCGGCCCGACGGGGCACGGTTCGAAGTGCGTGGCAGCCCGCGTGTCCTGTCGGCCATCAACACAATGGTTCCCGCCCATGCACCGTTCCTTGCCGGTGAAACAGGCTGGAGTGTTGCGTCAGAAGAAATGGAGGATGGTGTCGCACTGATCGTGGGTGGCGATGGTGAACAAATACAGGGCCTTGGTTTCTTTGGTCTGATGACAATCGGTGTACATCATCAAGAGCACCATCTGATGATTGCGAAAGGACGCAAGCCGCATCATTGAGCACGCGCCCAAGGCTCATATGCGGACCCAGGCCGCAATGGTCACTTCGCCAACACTACGCTCGGATATTCACAAAGAATCTGATGTCGACACCAGATCCGCAGAATTAACCGTCACACGCCTGCGGGACCATACGATCAGGGCCGCGCCAAGGATAATCATCGGCAACGACAGCAGTTGGCCCATTGTCAGCCCATAGCCCGCCCAATGAACCGCATGTCCAATCGGGTTGTCCTGCGTGACGAACTGCATATCAGGCTGCCGGAAGAACTCGACAAGGAACCTTGCGCTTCCGTATCCCGCCAGGAACAGGCCAGTAAGGCTTCCGGGAAAGCGCAGCCAACCGCGTTTCCAGGCCAGAAAGATCAGGACCGAGCCAAGCAGGATACCCTCCAGAAGAGCCTCATAAAGCTGGGACGGATGGCGGCCACACAGGCCCACGACGCCCGCACAGGACTGGGCCGCCTCGCCGGGGAATGCCACCGCCCAGGGCACATCGGTCGGACGGCCCCAAAGCTCGTTATTGGTGAAGTTGGCCAGCCGACCGAGGAAAAGACCCGGTGGTGTTGCAACAGCGAGCAGATCCGCCGTTGATAGAACGGGTGCGCCGTTGCGATAGCAAAAAAGCAAGGTGGCCACGACCACGCCGAAAAAGCCGCCATGAAATGACATACCACCCTGCCAGACCATGAAGATTTCGACGGGGTTCTGAAAATAGTACTGAGGTTGATAGAAAAGCACGAACCCCAGCCTGCCCCCCACGATCACGCCCAGAATGATCCATGTCAGCAGGTCTTCCAGTTGCTTGGGTTGCAGCGGCGGCGCCCCGGCCCCCCAGACTGACGAAGAGCGGACCAATGCGACACAGATGCGCCAGCCGATAAGGAGGCCAACAATATAGGCCAGCGCATACCAACGCAGGGCAAAGCGGAACGATCCGATATCAACGGCAAAAATCTCTGTTCCGATGTCAGGAAATTGGATAATCGAAGTCAGCATTCTTTGTTACCTTTGCCTGTTTCACACAAGGCCACATTTTGTTTCCCGCAACGGACGTTGGCGCGTTCAACCCTGTTGTCCCCAGCCCAAAGCGCTGTGGTGAATGTGCCATCCTTGCGTGCGGGAGTCGGTTCCGTTGAACCAGAGATGACGCACATCGGCACCCGCGTCCATGTGTTCAGGCGCTTGTATCCCATGAGTTTTGTACTTGTTTGTAACGGTTGGAAGCTCCGCCGCCTACTGGATCCGTCCGTCGCGGGAAATCAGCCGATCAAGGTCGCGCTCCATGATCTGAATTCGCTCCCGCGTCCTGCAACGACCATTGCGCAACCACATCTATGATCACGGATATGTTCATTGAAGTTGCGCGCGCCCGGCACAATTCAACGGATCATGACGGCACATAATGGTGATAACCGGGATCAAAGCAGGACCAGCGGCATCGCAAAAGGAGTTCAGATGTTTATACGGTCCCTCGCAGCGACACTTTTCATCGCTTTTGTTGCATTAGCTGCAAACGCCCCGCCCCTCTATGCGCAAGGAAAGACAATTCCATTCGATGGAAGCTGGAAAGAACAGGGCCTCTTGCGGCTCTTTTCGAACGAGTACGGCCTGCAAGGTCGGCGGCTGGACGTGATTTCCGATGGCACGGTTTCGGTTCTCTGGCGTCCGGTCAGCGCAGCCCTTGGCACCGCAAAGGCAGCAATGTGGGAATGGTCCGTCACGCAGGGTGTTAAGGGAACCGACCTCACACGGCGCGGCGGCGATGATCGCAATCTTGCTTTGTACTTCATATTCGTCGATCCGCAGACCGCAAGCACGCTTGGCCGAACAACGGCGCGCAAATTGCTGCGTGATCCCAATACGCGGGCGCTGGTTTATGTCTGGGGTGGCAATCATGCGAAAGGCGCATTGCTGAACAGCCCCTACTCGACGGGTCTCAAATCGAAAATTCTGCAAACGGCGCAAACCGGCAACTTCACCGAGAATGTGAACCTGGATCGCGATTTCGTGCGTGCGTTCGGGGACATGCCAAAGGTTCTGGTCGGTCTTGCGGTGACAGCCGACAGCGATGATACCGACGGAAAGATCCTTGCGGCCATTCAGGACCTGCAGATACATTAGGTGCTCTCCGGTATTCCGCCAAACCTGGGCGCCGATCTGCAATGTATCAATATATCTCGCCGGGACGCCCTTCCGCAACGGTGGGGGATGTGGGTTGCAGGCCCCAGAAACGGAATACACGGAAACCCATGCTTAAGCGTCTTCAGATGATGGTTGCGCTTGGCGCAGCCACGCTCCCCCTGCCCCTGAGTGCGGCTTCGGTGCCTGTCACCCTGACGCCCGGCCTTCACCCGGATCGGGTCGCGGGACATTGCAATGCTTGGATTCAATGGCACCTGTCCCGGCCCCGAAATCAGACAGCGCCAGAACGATATTCTGCGGGCGCGGGTGGAAAACGGGCTGGAGGACGGGACCCTCGTACACTGGCATGGCATTCGGTTGCCCAACGCGATGGACGGCGTAAACGTGCTGACACAGGATGTCATCATCCCGAATGAGGGTTACGAGTACCGGTTTCCGGTTTCCGGTTCCCGATGCCGGAACCTACTGGTATCACTCCCACTACCTTTCCTACGAACAGGTCGCCCGCGGACTGTTCGGCCCCTGATCGTCGAAGAACCTGCCCCGCCAGACGTGGATCAGGACATCACGGCCATCCTCTTCGACATTCGGCTTGATGACACCGGCCAGTTCGACATGGAATTCGACCGCGCTGATTTCATAACAGCAGGTAGGCTGGGGAACTTGATGACCACCTTCCTGTCGTCTGAGCAGGCGCGGCTGGGGGATCACATCCGGTTGCGTCTGATCAATCCGACACCGGATCGCATTTTCGAGATACGTATCGACGGGCTGACGGGCTTTTGTGTGGCCTATGACGGGATGCCGCTGCCCGAGCTGGTTTCGCTGGGCAATCTAAAACTCGCACCGGCGCAGCGCATCGACATCATCGCAGATGTGACGGGTGATGTGATCCTAAGAGAAACCGTGCCTTCGGGTGGCGAGGAACTGGGGGGCATTATGTTGAACGGTCAGCGACAAATCCGGTCTGCGCCGATAGCTCCCCTCCCCGCGAACCTCGTGCCCGCGCCCGGAGAGATCACGCAAACGGCAGATCTCTTCATGCAAGGCGGTGCCGGGGACGGCGCGCACGGCGGGTTCGGGGGCTGGGCCTTCAACGACGTGAGCGGTCTGCCGAACAAACCGCTGATTTCGGCAAGACGTGATGAAGCAGTGCAGGTGCGGATGGTGAACGACACTGCTTTTCCGCACGGTATCCACCTGCATGGCCACCATTTCTGGGAAACCGATCAGAATGGTGCGCGAACCCACCTTCGCGACACGACCCTCGTAGCGCCGGGCGAGACGATGACGATTGTGTGCGTACTCGACAATCCCGGCGCGTGGATGCTGCACTGCCATATGCTGAGCCATCAGGCTGATGGCATGGCGACCTGGATGCAAGTCAGCTGAGGTCGGAGCGGTGGTTGCGCCAACCGTTGACGCGAAGCTGTGCCACAACGGGATATCGCTCTTAACAACAAGCACAGGCCCGTCATACAAAAGTTTACATGGCACTCGCCAAAATTTGCCTATGCTCAGGTTGTGAATGACGCTGGTCTGATAATCGGAAAGGTGCGCAATGCCATCAAAAATCCATTCTGGCGTGATTGTGGCCCATCTGTTCATGGGCATGACGGCGGGCATGGTCCTTGCCGAGCCATTGGAGTTCGCCGACCTAGACCCACCGGTCGGGAACAATGCGCAGGAACCCACCCTGTTCGCACTGCAGGATGATCGGGTCCTGCTGGGTTGGACCGAACCACACCCTGCCGGGTTTGCGGTAAAATTGTCGGTCCTTGAAGACGCAGAATGGAGCGCGGCCCGCACTGTTACCGTGTCCGACGAACTCTTCGTGAACTGGGCCGATTTTCCGTCCGTTGTTGCGCTTGATGACGGTACCTTTGCGGCTCACTGGCTGTGGGAAAATTCCAAAAACGACTATGCCTATGACGTCAAGATCTCTCTTTCGCCGGATGAGGGCCTGACATGGAGCGCACCGATAACGCCACATGATGATCGGTCGGTTAGCCAACACGGTTTTGTCACGCTCCAGCCGCTCGAAGACGGTTCCTTGATGTCTGTCTGGCTTGACGGACGCGCATATGACAAGCCGCTTTTCACCAGCGCAGCCAGCAACTACCCGGATGCAATGCAGTTGCGCGCAACCCGGATCACGCCCGAAGGTACGCGAACCGATGATGTTCTTGTCGATGCGCAGACCTGTTCATGCTGCCAGACGTCCGCCGCATCGCTGGACGATGGCACCGTCCTTGTCGCATACCGCGACAGAACAGATGCGGAAATCAGGGATATATCTGTCGTAAGACACCAAGGCGGCATGTGGTCAGAACCAACAAACGTCCACAATGACGGCTGGGAAATCTCCGGCTGCCCGGTCAATGGCCCCGCCATCGCGACCGCCGGTCAAACAGCCGCCGTGGCCTGGTTCACGGCTGCAAATGACAAGCCGGAAGTCAAGGTTGCGTTCTCTTCCGATGGTGGCAGAAATTTTGGCGATCCGGCGAAAGTCAGCCTCGGGATTCCCGCCGGTCGGGTCGATATTCTCATGCTGGACCCTCAGACTGCGTTCGTGACGTGGGTCGAATGGGCAAATGAGAGCGAGGTGATCCTTGCTTGCCAGATCACAACCGGTCAGCAGTGTAAGGACCTGCAACTGATTGCGCGAAACAACGGCGCAGGTTCGGTCAACTTCCCGCGCACGGCGCGAACGAATGAAGGGGTTTACCTGTCGTGGACACAGCCCAGCAACTCGGATGATCCGGAACCGAGTTCGACTATACGCACGGTTTTCGCTTCCTATTGAAGGTTTCCGGACGAAAGCTGATGGTTCTTTCGCTTGGCTCACATCAGGAGTGGGTCCAACGATCACCGTCAACAAGAATTGCATTTCCTGCAATAGAGCTACCGGCAAATGACGGTGATTTCTCATCCATAGTGACTGGTCTCTGGCCCGGAAATTGTAGCGTGCCACGCTTTTTCATGATCCCGGTCCCGAGCATATGACCCACCAGCGCTACCCAGGCAATGCCGGTGAAATTCAGAAAGAAGGGAAGATCTGCGACAGAAGTAGTGCCCCCGATGGCCAACACCCACAGGCCGAACCCATAAATCGCCGAGGGCAAAAACCAGTTCGTCTGCCCCGCGATACGGTGCCAAATTGGTCTAAAGACGAACAACCAACCGACGGGATAGCCAATCAGGCCAACAAGATAAAAATGTACGAAATATCCTGCGAAATCACCGTTCGGCAGACCAAGGCTGCCGAGTAAGCTCCTCGCTAGCCCGTGCGGTGACAACCGCGAAAAGCCCAAGCCCGGGCTGATGATCTGACCCAACAGATCGAACGCGACGGTCGCAAAGAAACCTGCGACGAACATTAACCCTAAAGTTCGGGCGTTGAATGCGGGTAGTGAACCTGTTGTGCGAGAATCAGTATCAACTGTATTCATGGCGATTCTTTCTTTGTATTGCGGGCGATCAAATAGACAGGGCTAATGTAATGACCAATTGTTGACCCAGCGACGTTCTCGGCAACTCCCGATCACTTTCCATCTTGATGAGATCGGTCTGTTTATGAACCCCGCCACAATAACCAACCTAATGACAGAACGTGGGATGTGCACTGCTGGCTCTAATATGTGATTATCCGTTACCGCCGTCAGCCTCCATGCCGAGAGAATGCTGACCGCCACAAGCACTTTGTGGCTTTGTACGCGCTGGTTCACAATGAGCGCTGCTTATGAGTCGGTGTCGCCGGAATTTCTCGTCTTTTCACCCCGCGCAGCAGCTGAGTTTGGCTACATCCTTGTCGAAGGTTTGTGCGGCGAGTTTCAGCCCTTCGACCGTGGTCAAATAAGGAAAGATCGTCTCTCCGAGCGCCCGTGCGGTCATGCCGAATATCAGCGCCATTGCCAGTGTCTGAATCGTGTCCGACCCCTCCGGTGCTGCGATCTGACCGCCCAGCAGGCGGTCGGTCTTCGCGTCGGCCACCAGCTTAATCACGCCGCGGGTATCGCGTGCAGCGACGGCGCGGGGCACGTTGTCGAGCGTGATCACACTGGTTTTGACCTTGTGCCCCGCCGCCTTGGCCTCAACCTCCGAAAGGCCGACGCCGGCCACTTGCGGGTCGGTAAACACGACCCACGGCATCGCCGCGTTGTCATAGCGCATCTGCTCCAATCCAAGGGCATTGTTGATCGCCACCTTGGCACCATAGGCCGCCATGTAGACGAACTGGTCACGGTCAGTGACATCGCCCGCGGCCCAGACGCCGGCACGCGTGGTCGCCATGTCCTGACCGACCTTGATAGAGCCGCGTGCGTCGGTCTCGATGCCAAGCTCTTCCAATCCAAGGTTCTCGGAATTGGCGATCCGGCCGGTGGTCACAACCAGCCGTTCGGCGGTCAGATCCTCGGTCTTGCCACCCCGTTCGACAATCAGATTGACGCCGCCCGCAGCTTTCGCGACCGAGACGTAAGCAAGACCGGTCTCGACCGCGATGTCTTCGGCCTTCAGCGCTTGCGTCAGCGCCTGGGCCACCTCCGGTTCGGCGCCCGGCAGGAGGCGCGAGCGGGTCACTAGCGTGACCTTCACCCCCAGCCTTGAAGCCATTTGCGCCAGCTCGCAGCCGATATAGCCGCCGCCCAGCACCAAGATGCTTTCGGGCCGGTCAGGCAAAGTCAATAGATCGGTGGAATCGAGGGGCTCCACTGTGTCGATCCCCTCGATCGCTGGCAGGTGGGGGCGCGAGCCGGTGGCGATCAGGACGCGCGGGGCGGATATCACCCGTCCTCCAACAGCGACGCCACCCTCGACCAATCGCGCCGGGCCATCCTCGATATAGGTAACGCTTTTATAGGCGGGCAGCAGGTCTATATATTTCTTGTGCCGCATCTCCTCGACCAGATCGGTGGTGCCTTGCACTACGGCACCCCAATCCACCGCATGATCACAGGGCTCGACGCCCGGGAACCGGGCGGCCGACGCGCCGCCATGCACCGCCTCTGCGGCGCGGATCATCGCCTTGGACGGCACGCAGCCGACATTCACACAGGTGCCGCCGGTGGTGCCGTGCCCGATAAGCGCCACGCGCTTTCCGGCATCGGCTGCCGTGATCGAGGCAGAAAACCCGGCCGAGCCGGCACCAACGACAATGAGATCGTAGTTGTCATCGCGGGTTTCACTGGCAGTGCAGCAATCGTCTTTCGTTACAGTTTGGTCCATTGGTTCTTCCTTAGCTTGCGATCGGTATCGCGACACGGCCCCGATCAATAATTTTGAATCACACCATCGAACCGATGTCGGAGGCATAGCTCGGATAGGCGAAAATCATGGCCTTGATCTGGTTGGCGGTCTGCCCGGCACCCATGGCCATGGCGAAAAGATTGATCTGCTCCTCGGAGCCCGGCCCGATCAGATGCGCGCCGAGGATCTGTCCGCTGCCCTCTTCGACAAGAACCTTGAATCCGGTATGTTTCGCGCCGACGCGCAGCGACGAATACCAGTCCCCTGTCTTTTCGAAATGGGTGTCGAACTTCAGCCCCTGTTCCCTGGCCACCGCTTCCGACAAGCCCACGGTGGCCACCATCGGGAGGGTGAAGACTACCGACGGGATCGGCGGATAATCCACGGTACGCTCGTCTTCTCCAGCCAGCAGGTTCTTGCCTGCCACACGCCCTTCGAAGGCGGACACCGGGGTCAGCTTGGGCCCACTGGCAGCGCAGTCGCCCGCGGCGAAGATCGCCGGATTGGTGGTGCGCATCGCGTCGCTCACCTTGATGCCACGGCGTGAGTATTCGACGCCGGCGGCCTCAAGGTTAAGGCGATCGATATTGGGCACCCGGCCCGTGCCATGCACCACCAGATCGCAAGTGATCGTTTCGGTGCCGTCGGGAGTTTCCACCGTGACGGTGAATTCGTCGCCCTGCTTTTCGATCTTCGCCACCTTCGCCTTGGTGCGGAGATCGACGCCGAGCTCTTCGGTTGCCTCAACCAGCATTGCGACCAAGTCGGGATCGAAAGGACCCAAGGGGCGGTCCATCATCTCCAGCACTGTCACTTCGCGCGCGCCCGCCCGCTTGACAATATGGGCGAATTCCATGGCGATGAAGCCGCCGCCGACAAAGGCGATGCGGTTCGGTCGCTCAGGCAGTTCCAGGAATTCGGTGCTGGTGGTCAGATGCTCTTCGCCCGGGATGTTCAGCGTCATCGGCCGCGCGCCGGTGGCGATATGAAAATGCTTCGCGGTCAGGGTCTCGCCGTTCAACTCGATCGTATTGGGGCCGGTGAACCGTGCCAGCCCATGCAAGACGTCGATCCCCGCTTTTTCCAACCCGGCTTCGATGCGCGGTGGCATAGCTTCGGTGAAGCTGCGCTTGAAGGCGATCATGTCGGGCCAGTTGACCGAAGGTTGCGCCTCCAGCCCCTTGCCTTCCATGTTTTCGGCCCATTCGACACCCTCGGTGACCGCGACCAGCATTTTCTTGGGGTCGCAGCCGCGCAGGGCGCAGGTGCCGCCATGGGGTTCGCTGTCGATGCTGGCGACGCTCCAGCCTGCATCCGCGGCCATCCGGGCGACGCCATTTCCAGCGGTGCCGCCGCCGATCACGATGAGGTCATAGGTCTTGGTCATACCTGTTCCTTTCCTTGTGCCAGTTTCTCTTGATCCGGCTCACTGCTGAACTGCCTGATTTTCTGAGCCAGAGCGCATATCCCGCCACCGCCAAAGCGGCGGCAACCGAGATCCGCAGAGCAAAGCGGAACTCCAGCCAGAACAGCAGAGCCGAAAGAACAACCGCCAAGCCGATGAGAAGGGCTTTCGGACTGTGCCCTGGTCTGCCGGCTTGCTGCCACAGGGCATATGCAACCGCACTCAGCGAGGCGAAGAGCATCGGGAAAAGCGCGTAGTCGAGCCAACCAACAACGGCAGAAAGTCCGACCCCGGCGACGATCAGCACCAGGAACGGCGTGAAGCAACAGATCGCCGCAAATACGCTGCCGATGAGGCCGCGCCGCAAAAGGGTCGTGGGTTCATTGTTATTGTTCATGTCTGTCATGCTGTCTCCAGCTCCGAGTGCGGGTCGGTGAATGCGATCAGAAATCGCCGGACTCGACGATGTCCGCCGAATAGCCGGTGGCGCGGATTGCTTCGACGATCATGTCCTGATCGGCGGCCTCGTCATCAAAGGCGACGATGTAGGTGCCGGTGCCGAATTCCTCTCCTTCCATGAAGTCGATGATCTCGACCGAGGGAACGCCCCGCATGGCCGCCGCCACCGTGTAGGAGCAGGTCGGGCATGTCAGTTCGCCTACCCCGATATTGATGCGCTGTTCGGCGGCGCTGGCGGGGGAAGCTGCGAGAGTGCCAACGACCGCAAGGGCAAGATGGAGTGACTTCATGGGTTCGGCCTTTCAGTAGGACAGAAGGTATGGGGTGAGATAGGGAAAGATCATCGCGACGGTGACGATGGCGGTGGCAATCCAAAGAATGGATCGCATGAGTTTCCGGTTCATGGGGCGCGCGCAGGTGCCATCCGCGCAGGCCTCAGTCGGGATCGGACGGTAGGCCTTGTAGAATCCATAGCCGATGCAGGCGGCACTCAGCGCGAAGGTGATCCATTTGTACTGGTAGAGAACGCCCAGCTGCGCAATGAAAACGCCGGTAACGCCGAAGCTGACCAGCACCAGCGGCAGGATGCAGCATGAGGTCATCGCCAGCGCGCCAAGCGCGCCGAGCCAGGTTGTCGTCCATGCCTTTTTGTCGGCAGCCCCTGTTTCGTCCATTGCCGTCTGCCGGTCGGCGGATGTGGTTTCAGTCATGGTTCGAATCATCCTTGCCTCAGTGATGATCTCAATCTAGGGTCTGTAGCAGGTACAGGCTCAAGAGGGTCAAACGTGAAAAATCGTCACAGATCGGTGAAGGTCCTCAGGCGCGGAGATCTGGCCAGGCTGACCGGCTGCAATCTCGAGACCATTCGCTACTACGAGAACATCGGCGTTATGCCCGAGCCGCCGCGCTCCAGCAAAAACTATCGCGTCTACGATGATCGGCATGTCGCGCGCTTGTGCTTCATCATGCGCGCGCGCGAGCTTGGGTTCACGCTCGACGAAGTCCGCGATCTGCTCGCCTTGGTCGATGGCGGTGCCCAGACCTGCGGCGAGGTGCAGGGTCTGGCAAATTCGCATCTCGCCTCGGTCCGCGCCAAGATCGACGATCTCAAACGCATCGAACGCGTGCTGTCTTCCACCGTGGCGCAATGCACCGGTGACGATGTCCCTGAATGCCCTGTGATCGACGCGCTGACGGAGGTGACCTGAAGGGCCATAGTTGAGGACGCCCATGCATGTCAGCCAAGCGGACAATGGTGCCAGCGCCGTTGTTTGCGATCATTCGTTCCCCGCGGAGTCCTGCGTGGTCGCCGCATGTTCGGGGACCAGATAGCGCGGCACGATCCACAGATAGGCGACCATGCCGAAGAGCTCGACGAGCGACTGGAAGACGATGACCACGGCCGCCACGTTCCACTCCGGTCCAAGCACCAGCACCAGCGGAAGTACGACGAAGGAGTTGCGGGTTCAGAGCGAGAAGATGACCGTTCGTCACCCGCTAGTGGACAATCCGGCCGCCCGCCCGGTCGCCGCACCGAGAAGTGCTGCGGCGACGAGGTAGGCGACGTAGGCGCCCGCCACCTGCGCCAAAACCGGCAGCGCATCCCGTACCGCGTCGACTTGCGAGGCCGCGATCAGGAACACCACGACAGCCAGAAGCGGAACCGGCAGCCAGGCGAGGCGATTTACGATCGCGGCCCGCTCCGGGCGCG
The DNA here is from genome assembly GCF_001681715.1 of Tritonibacter mobilis. Taxonomy (GTDB): domain Bacteria; phylum Pseudomonadota; class Alphaproteobacteria; order Rhodobacterales; family Rhodobacteraceae; genus Epibacterium; species Epibacterium mobile. Next base: position 41,576 of record NZ_LNWY01000009.1, read on the forward strand.
CCTCTGCCCAACGCTCCAGCAGGAAAACCGCTGTGAGCGGCAGCAGGACAAGCGCCGCAAAGACGGCGGCAATGCGGTCGGCGGCGAGAAGCTCAAAGAATGCCTCGCCGAGAAAAAGCCAAAGGAAGAGCGGCAGACTGGCGAACTGAACCGCGAGGAGGATCGGTGTCGCGGACGCGGCACGCACCGCATCGCCGCGACCGAGATGGGTGAATGTGATGAACCAGTCGGTGCAGGGCACCAGCAGCACGACAAGCACCCCGAGCCGAAGCGCAGGATCGTCAGGCAGGAACGCGATCAGCCCCCAGACCAGCAGCGGCACCAGGACGAAATTGCCGATCAACATGGTGCCGATGAAACGCCGGTCGCGCGTCGCGCGCGGCAGGTGCGCTAGCGGCATCTGAGCGAAGGTAGTGAAAAGCATAAGCCCCAACACCGGCCAAAGCAGCGCCTCGAACACCCCCGAGATACCGGGGGCGAGCGAGCCCAAGACCAGACCGGAAAGGATGGCAGCGAGGTAGATCCAGGCTTGATGGCGTTCGAGATTTTGCAGCTTCATGTCCTGCCCCTGCTCTTTCCGAAGGCGATTTTCAAGAAGACATCACTCGACATGCCATTGCGACAACGGCTCGTTCGTCGCTTGGAGCGTTGTATGGTCTGTCCGGTTTATACCCGCAGACCGGTCACGACCCAGTCGACAATGCTCTCATGGTAGTTGGGGACGTGGCGATAGCCGAATTGTCTCAGCCGATCAGCCGAACTCTTTGACCTCGAGCATCTGCAAAACGGTGCTCCTCACCGTTTCAGCCGTGCTGCGGATAGACGCAACATCGGCGCGCACAGATCGCTTCGACAATCAGTTTGTGGCGCGCCACATTCGGAACCGTCCTTGCCCTGTTAGCTCGCGGACCAGATCCCGCGCTTCCATCCAGGCGAGGTTGCGCTGGACAGCGGCGCGGCTGGCTCCGGTCAGGGCCTCGGCCATAGGGGCAGAGACCAGGGGCCATTCGGTCAGCACTCCGCGCAGGGCTGGCGGCGTCTTGCCCGAGAGTGGGGTCATCTCGGCTTCCGCCAGCGCCGACCATGTCTCGATATCGTCGAGGTGCCGCATCGCGGTCAGGCAGGCCGTTTCCATTTTCTCGAGCCCGCGCGCCAAACGTTCAGCCGGGGGGCCGCCGGCGCGCAGCGCCCCCGCCCCACCCATGGCCAGGGGTGCGAATATTGCCCCCTCGCCCTCATGCGCGGCAATGCGCGACGCCGTGACCGCCGCTTCCATTCGGTTGCTCTGCTGTCCGAGGCCCGCGAGGCTCCAGAGGTGAAACCCCATGCAGGCACGCGTGATCGGGTGCAGGTCGGCGGCTTGCGCCATCAGGTCAAGCCACCCGCCCGCGCGATCCGCGAAGGGCTCGGCTTCATCCACCATGTTCTCGGGGTCACGGCGATCGAGGAAGGCGGACAGGTCCACGTCTGGGCCGGGACCGCCTGTAAGACGCCGCACCGCCCATCCGACACGCGCAAGCGCTGCGGTGTCGTCCTGCACGCCGGACAAGCGCATGGATATCCAGAGCGCCAGCCGATCCGGGCCAATTCGGTCGCCTGCAAACCAGCTGAGGTCTGCCGCCTCGATCAACGCAAGCCTGTGCCGCCAGCCTTCCGGGCCACGCTTCAGACGGTCGTCTAGCGCCCCGATCCGGCCGGCCACACGGGCAAGGCGGGCAGCATGGCCCGCCTCGGCACGTCGCCAATCGTCAAGAACAGCGGTCTCACGCACTTCGGCCCTAGGTCCGGGCGCCAGATAATGCGGCTCCTCTTCCATCGGACCGGGCAGGAACCACAGGTCGTCCTCAGAAGTCTCTTCAAGCTCCTCCGCATCCTCAAGAGGATCATCAAAAATATTATACTTTATACATGCTTGAGGCTCCATATGTGCAAAATATGGCATTTTTGCATTTTACCCAAGGGTTTTGTCAGGGTGCGCCTGCACACTTCATATAGCACGTGCGCGCAATGGTCTGCGAGAGCTCGCTGATCGCGCTCAGCGTAAGGGAACCAAGGGCTTTGGACTGAACAGCCCCACAGAGCCGGCACTTGCATTCGCTTACAAACGGTCATTTAGTGGCGATACCTTAAATTGCAAACGGCTCGTTTTCATGCCCTTGATAGGCTATGCACGCGTATCCACAGAGGATCAGACCCCCCTGCCCCAGTCAGAGGCCCTTCAATCTGCGGGATGTTCCGAGATTTTCGAAGAGCACGCCTCAGGTGGAAATCGTGCGCGGCCTGTGCTTGCCCGCGTGCTGGAGCGAGTTGACAAAGGCGATACGCTGGTCGTCGTTCGGATCGACCGGCTTGCACGGTCCTTGTCGCATCTTCTCGAAGTGATTGAGCGTCTGGAGGCCAAGGGTGCCTTCTTTCGCTCCCTGCAGGACCCCATCGACACCTCATCCCCGCAGGGCAAATTCACGCTGCAAGTTCTGGGCGCTGCCGCCGAGTTTGAACGTGCCCTGATCCGAGAGCGTACCAAGGCCGGCCTTGCCTCGGCACGCGCCAAAGGGCGCGTAGGTGGCAACCCAGGGCTTCGCGCCAAGGACCCCGCCGCGCTTCGCAAGGTCCGGCTGGCGCGACAGGAAGGCTACATGGAGCGTCTGAACGAGACCGCGCAGGATTGGGTGCCCCATGTGCGCCGCTTGCGCCCCGATATGGCTTGGGAAGACGTCCTGCGGATTGTCAATGGCCCCCTGCCGCCAGATCGCCATTGGACCCAAAGCCGCCTGCTCCGCGCCGTGAAGGCGTATGTGCGCGACGGATATCTGCCCAATGAAGTGCTTGGCCGCGCCGGACGCCGCGAAACCAACGATCGCCTGCCCGCAATCGTCGCCGGCATCAAGGGCGCGGACCCAGACATCACTCTTCAGGCAATCTGCGACCGGCTTGAGTCTATGCGTGAGCGCACCCCTCGAGGTCGCACGAGCTGGCAGCCGTCGTCGGTCAAGATGCTGCTCGAACGAGCGGAGCGACTTGGACTAATTTCATCAGAATCGGCTCACTCCCGACTGTAATTAGCAGGGGCTCATCCAACAGAATCTATTGCTCCAGACACCGTCAGAAGGACAATTGTGCCATTGGTTGCATGGGTTTAGCTGAAACCATCCAAACAATTCGGATTGGTGGCTTGAAACGCGATCGTGTCGACTTAATGCAATAAAATCAAACGTTTGCGGCTATCCTGATGCGGCTGAACGTATTGGCGCTGTGGATAACTTTCACACTACATCTAGATTCTTCTTGCCGGACTCACCGGATCGTGGCATTCCCATCCTGACGGCAAAACGCGTCAGATACGCTGTACACCGTCAGAATGACCAAGAGCCTCAACAGAGGCCGAGAGTGGGCGGCAGGATATGGATGATCGTAACGTTGGATACGCGCAAGGCATAGGGTCTTCCGACATCGGAGCATTTGCCGACAATCTGGCTGAGTCTTTGGATCGCCAGATGAAGATCGCTTTCGAGCCCGAAGAACGAAAGTCCCTGCGCCGTTTCAGTTCTACCGAGGTCGCCAGCCTCCTGCGCGTGAGCACATCTAACCTGCGCAACCGGCACAAGGACGGCAGCTTCCCGGAAGTACATACAGACAACCGCGGACACCGGTTCTACACAGCCCAAGAGATTGATGAGTTGCGCGATATTCTGGGGCGCACTGGAAAGAACGCAGAAAACTACCGCCCTGGTCGACGTGAGGGCGATCGTCTCCAGGTGATATCTGTCGTCAATTTCAAAGGCGGATCGTCAAAAACGACAGCAACGATACATCTTGCACAACGGTATGCCTTGCGAGGCTACCGAGTATTGGTTTTGGATCTCGATCCGCAGGCAAGTCTGACCACCTTTTTCGGCTTTCGGCCCGAGCTCGAGTTCGCCGAAGGCGGCACAATCTATGATGCCCTGAGATATGAGGAACAAGTTCCACTCTCAGCCGTCATCCAAAAAACCTACTTCCACAAGCTCGATATGGTCCCAGCGGGCCTAATGCTATCGGAATACGAAACCGAGACGGCAAACGCCCTCGCCCGCCGGGTGCAGCCCATATTTGCGGAGCGTCTCGCCTTAGCGCTTGAGGAAGTAGAGGCGAATTACGACATCGTTCTGATCGACTGCCCACCTCAACTTGGTTTTTTGACCCTTACGGCGTTGGCAGCCTCGACGGGGCTTTTGGTAACCGTGGTACCTGGCATGCTCGACATCGCTTCCATGAGCCAGTTCCTGAAACTTGCTTCGGAAACGGTCAAGGCCGTGGAAGAAGCCATTGGCCGGCGCGTTACCTGGGACTTCGTAAAGTTCTTGATCACGAGATACGAACCGTCGGACGGGCCTCAGACGCAAATGGCAGGCTACCTGAGATCGATCTTGGCCGGACAGGTCATGACTGAACCAATGTTGAAATCTACGGCAATCTCGGACGCTGGTATGACCCAACAAACCGTCTACGAAGTTGATCCGAGCCAATTCATCAGAAAAACGATTGATCGCGCTCTGACCAGCGTGAACGGCGTTGGCGATGAGTTGGAACAGACAATCCAAATGGCATGGGGGCGTCGCTGATGGCCCGAAACATCTTCAATCAGCCACCAAAGGACGAGAAGGAGAGCGCGGCCCCCTCCCCTACCCCACCAAAGGCAGCAAAACTGCCAGGATCTGTTGGCGGATTGCGCGACTCTTTGCGCGAGATTACCGCGAATTCGATCCGTGACATCGAGCCCGACCAGATTGATATGGATGGCCTGCGCGATCGGTTGGTGCTGGAGGATTCCAGTATTGATGAGTTGGCCGAAAGCATTCGCAAGCATGGGCAACAAGTGCCAATTATGGTCCGTCCATCGGCCCAACCGGACAGATACCGCATCATCTACGGACGACGCAGGCTTGCAGCGATCCGCATGGTCGGCGGAACGGTCAAGGCGATCGTTCGAACCTTGGATGATGACGCATCTCTGATCGCACAGGGCCAAGAGAACAACCTCCGACTAGACCCGTCTTTCATTGAGAAATCTCTTTTTATCAAAGAGATGCAGGAATCAGGTTACAAGCCAAACGTCATTCAGGATGCTCTCGGCTTGACACGGCAGGGCGTGTCCAACCATCGCGTGGTCATAGAGCAACTGCCAGAAGGGCTTGTACAGCTGATAGGGCCGGCACATGGCATCGGACGACGGCAATGGGGTGACCTGGCCGCTTTCTCGAAAAAGATAGATCTGGTGAACACGGCCAAAGAGGTGATTGCCGCCCTGCCCGACGACACTCCAAGCGCGGAAAAGTTTCAGGCAGTCTACTCGGCTTGTTCGAACAAGGCACGTAGCGACAAGAAGCAAGCCAACGGCAGCCTAACGTCCGTCGTCAAAGATGCGGACGGTAGCTCTGTGGGAACGCTGACAATCGATCAGAAAACGATCGCCATCAAGATCGCCAAGAAGGACAACCCAGAATTCGGCCAATGGATCGAAGAGCGCGCGGAGGCAGCGCTTTTGAAGCTCTTCGAACAGTGGCGGAATGAGAGCGGCTCTGGGTCCTAACCCAAGCCACACAGAGTAACGCGAGCAGAGGAGAAAAGCGAAGACCAGAAGAAAAGAGCCCCCCAAAGTTTCCCCTGGAGAGCCCTCATCATTCGATTAGCACTCATGATGTAGCAACCTCCAGCAAACCGGTCAAGAGTCACCGATTCGGTGGACGGATTTTTATTGCCTTTTCCTGAGCGAAATCTCGGGAAGAGACTGGGAAGCTGTGGGCCGAACGGTCGTCGTGAACAAACCATGGCATTTACAAAACTATCGATCAGAACCGCTGGTGCTGATGCATCACGCGGCTCAATTTCTGCGGATGAAACCGACATCTGGACCATCTTCAGGGCACTGAGAGATGCACGTAGTGTATTCGGTCTGCGTCCTGGCCATATCCAAACACTTCAAGCCATGCTCAGTTTCTTGAAGCCCGGCCATGGCGAAACGGTTTTCGCGTCCAACGACTCGATTTGCCAGCGCGTCGGCGGAATCGACGAACGGACGCTCCGCAGACACATCAACCGCTTCGTCGAACTCGGGTTCATCAAACGCAATGACAGCTCGAACCGAAAGCGCTACCGCGTTCGCTCGTCCAGCGGGGAATGCATCAGCTATGGACTGTCTCTAACCCCCCTCCTCCAACGCGCGAGCGAGCTTATCGCCATCGCACATGAGATGGATAATAACCGGCGGGATCGGATATTTGTCCGCAAACAGATCCTTACAAAGCTCGCCCATTTGGAAGAGCATGATCCCAGCAACTCATTCATCAACCACGCACGGAGAGCTCTACGCAGGAAGCTGAGCCTGCCCGAATACCACGCGCTGCTCGCTGACACGGACAGAGAATGCCTGAGTTTGAATACACCAGATGACACACCAGAAACTGTGGAATTGCCCGCCAATGACGGACAAACTGTCCGGCACCAATCTAAGTCCGAAGAAGAAAAAAAAGATTTAGATAGCAACATAGGCAATGAAGCTCTGAAACCGGACTTGCTAACCTCAGTCTGCGATCAAGCGACATCGTTCTCCACAGAGAAACTTAGAGACTGGTTGGACATTGAGATACATGCTCGAACACTTGCACCCATGATGGGCATTCACCCAGAAACGTTCGAGAAAGCCAAGAATGCGGTAGGAGCTCAGAAAGCGTCATGCGCGATCTTCATCATGCTGCAACTTGGACAACGCATCAGGGACTTTGGAGCGTATTTTCACAGTATCACCTTGGGCCAACGTCAAGACCAGTTTGATCCAGTGGCTTTGATCAAGCGTCTGTCAAAAACTGCTATGCAAACCGCCTAGTGTCCACCGCGGTGGACGTCTGGCCGGCAACTAGTCCAATGACGCGCGGTCTCTCCACGTGCATCAAAGCGACCGAGCCAAATTACACTAGGGCGATACTGCACGGTCAATCCGTGTTCCTCCGACCCGCCGATGTCCACCGCGGTGGACAGATCAGGCACCAAGTCTCACAACTCACATGCGTGACAGCCGCTCTTCGTCATCCACCACTTCCAAAGAACCTATATTGTCAGTCCAGACCCACAGCACAATATTGAAGTCAGATGATGACGCGCCCTTTGCAAAACTCTGGATCAGAAGCCCCGCGAACCGATCTGCTATGAGGGCGCTTGCCAAATCCTGTGTCGGCACAGGTTGGCCATCGAGCATCTTCATGCGCCATGCAGGGTCGGCAAGCATTGACGCTGTCACACCATACCGATCGAGCCTGTCCTGATCGCGGGTATCGAAAATAGGCCCAAGGTCGGCCTTGTAGGACACCAGGATAGTGGGTTGCAGGCTGCCTACCTGGTTGGCTTCTCTAAGAGCGGTCGCGGGATCCAGCGAGGTGTAGAGGGCAGGGGTGCCCTTGGCATTAAAGCGCCCTCCATAGAGTTCAGCGCCTAGTCCGGACAGAGGTTCACGCGCATAGACCGGGTTCAGGGCGCGGTAGAGCGGCCCTGAGTAGCGTCCATCTTTCAGCGGCATCAGGCAAAGACGCCTGCATCGACCGCATCGATGTATTCCAGAACTTGCTGAGCTTTGCCTTCCTGAACCAGCTGCATGGCTGTTCGGCCATCAAAGCCGGGCAGGGGCTCTGACCGGTACCATGCATAGGCCATCAGTTCCGAGCCGAAGCGGGGTTCGACTTTGTTCAGCACCTCTACCAATTCGCGCAGGCGGCGCTGCGTCTTGTCCGAACCGATGCGGGCTCGCCTCTGCAACGCGTCTTTGCCCAAGCCGACGGTCAATGCGATCTCTTCTGCTGATGTGCGTAGCACCGCGGCGATCTTCCGCGGTTCGAATTGCCCAGCTTCAGCAAAGCTCGTGATGTGCATGATCTGTGCTCCTACAGTGATACTGACGGTATATAGCGGCAATATTGCTGAAATTCAAGTTTTCAGGAAGTGCTGTGCCTTCGTTTCCCATACTTATTCGTAACGCTCCATTACTCAGAACGTCGAAAACCCTGATTTTTGGGCTTGAGAAGTCGCCGTTGGCGCGTTCTTTTCCGATCGAGAACGTCAGATAAGTTATTGATAATATGACAAAGACTGCGGCAGTCGGACCGGAGTTGCCGATATGGCTTGCCGATCTTGGATCGGAACCGGCACTTACTGCATGCAGTCACTGGGGTCCGCGGTGGTGTCGAGCCATTGACAGTTACCTCAGACCAGTTGGCTGGTGGAAAGTGAAAGTGGACTTCGGGTTTTGTGACTGACGGATGAGGGCCTTTGGGGTGCCTCGGACGGGTCCGGGCCGGGTTCCGGTCTGCCGTTCCTGATAAGGGCATTCCCATGCAAATAGGTGTCTTGCGCGTCTTGCGCGCGACCGCTGCCTCCTGGTGGCGGCATAGAGAACTGCGCCGAACTGGCCAGACGGCGCTGGCACAGCAGCTCGAACGCCAGACCGTCCAGCGTGACCTCGGCTATCTCAGGCAGGCGGCGACAATGCCGGACGCGCATGTGATCTGCGGGGAGGGTGGCACTTTCCTGCATCTCGGCTGGACCAACGTTTCGACTCTCACGCCGATCGAGTGCTTTCCGTTGGCCGCCCTGGCAGTCGCACGAGGGACGCCCCTCATCGATATCCGGCCCATCACCGATGTCATCGCCTTCGCGAACCTGCCGCAGGTGAGGCGGGACGGATCGGTCAACCCTGAGCATTCGGGTGCCGGCAGGTCCGTTTCTCTGACCACCTACATCGACATGGTCGAAGAGCTCGGCGCGAGCATCACCAACGATCCACGGCCCTGTCGGTCAACCTAGTCGCCACTCCCTCTCATCAACACTCGAAAGGAGGCCAGCCATGGCCCGATCCCGCACGCCCAAATTCGATGCCTCCGAGGTCATCACCAACGAAATCATCCGCATCATCGAGCGCGGCGTCCTGCCCTGGCGCAAGCCCTGGACCATTGGCGGCAGCTCTCGTCCCCTGCGCGTGGGCGGAGAACCCTACCAGGGTGTGAACAACTTCCTGCTCACCATGCGAACGGTGATGGCGGGCCACAGCTCGCCCTTCTGGATGACGTTGCCGCAGGCCAATGCGTTGGACGCAAAGGTCCGCAAGGGCGAGAAATCCTCTGTCGTCGTCTATTACGGCCAAAGCCGGAAAGACGCGGGCGGCGAGGACGACCGCAGCGATGGCGATGATCGCTCCGAGGAAGCCCGCATCTTCCGCTTCCAGAAAGCCTACCGCGTGTTCAATGCCTGCCAGATCGATGGCCTGCCCGACAGTTTCTTCCCCGACCCGGAGCCCGCACCCGAGCATCCTCCGTCCGAGCCCATCCCGCACATGCAGGCGTTTTTCGACGCCATCGACATCACGACCGTCTTCACGGGGACGGAAGCCTACTATTTGCCACCTGTAGACAAGGTGTTCATGCCATCCATTTCCAGGTTCGAGAACCCGCGGAACTTCTACGGGGTCTGGGCGCATGAGCTCGCCCATGCCACCAAGGCGCGCCATCGGCTGAACCGCGACTACGGCCTCTCGCGCTTCGGCAACACGGCCTATGCCCGCGAAGAGATCGTCGCCGAGCTGACCTCGGTGTTCCTTGGTCAGACGCTCGGCTTTACGGCCCATACGCTCGAGATGAACGCGGCGTATCTCTACAATTGGCTGCGGGTTCTGCGCTCGGACAAGGGCGCCATCTTCAAACACGCCGCTGACGCGCAGCGCGCCTGCGACTACCTGATCGCACTGTCGGAGGCGGGCAGGGCATGGGAGGTCGACCAGGCCGCTTGAGGGGATGTGTGTCGGCAAAGGGAAAGCAGGCTTTGGGAAGGGTGTTTCAACTTCACAGAGGAATGCCCCATGACCAGTACCGCACAACCCCAGACAGACCGCCCGGACTCGAGTGTGATCGCAGCGCAGAACGACGCGTTTCGCAAGCTCGCTTGCCTCGGGGTGCCGCCCGCGCAGCCCATACAGGGCCGCATGCATGTCACCCGCTCGATTATGGAGGCTGGTGACGGCTTCATGGCCGAGGCGGTGAAGGCCACGGGCATGTTCGAGACCTTCGAGCCCGAGAACGATCCCGAAGGATGGCATGATTTCGGGGCGGTCGAGGTCCGCGGCGAGACCGTGTTCTGGAAACTGGATTTGTACGAAGCGGATTCCGACTTCCGCTATGGCGCCGAGGCCCCGGACAATCCCGCCACCACCATGCGCGTGCTGACCATCATGCTGGCGCGCGACTGGTAGGGGAGGGGACACCCCTCCTGACAGCCCAGGCGATGAAGGCCCGCTGACCCCTCAAAGGGAGAGTGGGCCTTTTGTTGTGGTGATCCCTGAAGACGGGGATTGGCCGCGCATCTGAATGCGCGGGCCGCTCCAAACCCACCGAAAAGGAAACGCCATGACCACAAGCTTCAAACCCGTCTCCGTCGCCATCGGCGATCTGGTCTCACATCCCGCCAATGTGCGCAGCAACTCGCCGGAAACCTATGATCCTGAGAACATCGCCCATCTGAAGGCAAGCATCGCCGTTCTGGGTCTCCTGCAGCCGCTCATGGTCCAGAAGCTCGACGGCAAATATGCTGTCCTCGCCGGTGGCCGTCGGCATGCCGCGCTGAAGGAGCTGGTCGCGGACAGGGCCGCGAAAGGCTTCACGGCGAAGGCCAAGATCGACTGCCGTCTTGTGCCAGAGGATTGCGATGTCACCACGGCCCTGTCGCTCGCTGAGAACATCACCCAGGCGCCGATGAATGCCATCGACGAGTTCGAGGCTTTCGCGCGGATGATGGAGGTCGACGACCAGACGCCCGAGACGATCGCAAAGACCTTCGGCACCACGGTGGCGGCCGTGAAAGGCCGGTTGCGCTATGGCCTAATCCACCCCGACATCCGCGCCGCGGCCCGGGCCAAGACGATCACGCTCGACACGATGAAGGCCTTTGCGGAGCATCCGAGCCAGGAGGTGCAGCGCGAAGTCTTCGAGGCGCTCACCAAGGAAGATAGCTACCTGCAGGCCTATACGGTCCGCCAGGCGCTCAAATCCCGCGGCGTGCAGGTCAGTGACGATATCGGGGCCTTCGTGCGCGCGGACTACGAGGCGCGGGGCGGCGCTGTCGCCGCTGACCTTCTGGAAGAGCATTCCGTGCTCGAAGACGCCGCGCTGGTCGAGACCATCCTGCTCGAGAAGCTCGGTGCCGCCGCCGAAGAGGCCCGCATAAAGCTGGGCTTTGCCTGGGCCGATGCCATGGTCCGCTATGATTACGCGACCATGGCCGACTACGGCCGCGTTTATCCCGGCCCGATCGAGCCTGATGAGGCTGCGCAAAAGCGCATCGATGAGATCACCGCCGAGCTTGAGAAACTGCAGCTCGAGATGGAGGATGAGGGGCTCGAGGACGGTGCCTACAACGCGCTTTACGAGCGCGTGGACGCCTTGGAAGAGGAAGCCCGCGACCTGCAGGAGGCCTACAGCGCCGAGGACCTCGCGCGGTCTGGGGTAATCGCGTCCTGGTCGGGCGGGCAGGTGACCCTCCATGTTGGCCTCGTCCGCCCGGAAGACACCGTCAAAAAGGAGGGCGCGCGCGGCTCCTCGGCTAGCCCGACCGGGGAGGAGGCCCCAGACGCCGGCGAAATCACCTATCCGGCCTCACTGGCTGAGGACCTCAAGACCGAGCGAGCCATGGCGCTTGGGGCCGCGATGGCGCTGCATCCGGAAGCTACGCTCGATCTGACGCTCTTCAAGCTGGTGAGCGACGTTCTGGCCAGCGGCATGAGTGTCACGCAGGCGATCAAGATCGATGCCCGCAAGGAATACCGCAGCCATGCCAAGATGGACGAGATCGACGCAACCTCGCGCGAGCAGGTGGCGGCGGCGCATGAGGCGCTGGACCTCTCCTGGCTCGATGACACCCGCGCGCCCGCCGATCAGTTCGCGGCGTTTCGCGCGCTGGAGGCAGGCGAAAAGGCCAAGCTCGTGGCCTATGCCACGGCCAGCACCACGCAGTCCTGCTTCGCGCGGGACCGCCAGCGCGACAGCCTGATGCATGCGTTCGAGATCGAGATCATGCCCGACATCCGCTCCCACTGGACGCCGAATGCGGCGCTCTTCAACCGCTTCAAGAAGGCTTGGCTCCTGAAGATCCTCGGCGAGGATCTGGGTCTCGCCCAGGAGGCGGTGACGCTGGCCTCGTCGAGCAAGAAGGAGATCGTCGCCTTTTGTGACAAGCTCTTCGCCGAGCCCTTCGCCACGCTCACGGACGCGCAGCGCGCTGCCGTGGCCGCCTGGTGCCCGCCCATGATGCAGACAGCCGGTGTCGCCTGTGATGAGGCGGAGCCCGCGGCGGAAACCCCGGAGCCTGACGGCGACATCGCGCAAGCGGCCTGAGTCCTCACGCGACCCGCGCGTGGACCATGCCGCCCGCGCGGGTCGACCCTTCCAAACCGAACAGAAAGACATCCCCATGGCTATTCTCAAGTTCTCTGCCTCCGCTGTTGCGGCGCAAATCGCACATGCGCGTGCCTGCAAGACCTTCCTGCCCAACTGGAACGGGCCCGTGGACAGGCCGGCCCTGATCCTCATCGTCGGCAATGGTGTGCATCTGCGCTCAAACGGCATCGATGGCACGACCACCCGTATCGTTACCACCGAGCAGGCCGATCCCTCCTTCGCCTTCGCCGACGGCATGAACCCGTTTCGGGACACCGACTGGATGGCGCAGCGCCGCATGGCGTTTCGCGATCTGACCGGCCAGTTTTACACCGACATCCTGGATGACGTGCAGGTGCTCATCGACCGGGGGCGAGGGGCCATCCGGCTCGCCACCGATGGCCACAGCATCCGCGTCTTCGTGCGCCGGGCCTCGGACTATCTCATCGGCGGGACCTACGAAGTGCCCTCGGGCCTCGGTGGCACCTTCAGGGTCATCCTCAAGGATGCCTGCGACACCTTTGCGATCGTGCAGAACTGTGGCAATTGCGAGGATTTCGACGCCATGCAGCCCTACCGCGTGCCGCTCGATGCGCTGATGGAAATCGATGACCGGAGGGCGGCGTGATGGGTTGGCTCTTCTACACCGACGGCCGCGTCCAGACCTACGCGGATGAGAAAGCGGAGATTGCTCGGCTGTGCACCTTCGAGGGCGAAAGGCGCAAGACGGAACTGGTCAAAGCCTGCAAGGTGGGTTCGACTTGGTACGCGGCGGCAAAGGTCACAAATATCGACGGCACCCCTGTCGAAGACACGACCTATGTCACCGATGCGGATGGCTCCATCACTTTCGCCGCCGTATTCCTTACCCGATATGATGACGGCTGCTGGGGCTACAAGGACATGGAGGAAAGCGCGGGACCGGTCGAATCCCGCGCGCCACTGAGCCTATTGGCCCTGCTGTCCGAGCTGAAAGACCCAGACAGCTATGCTCATGCCTGGCGCCAGCGCTGCCAGGACTGGGCTGCGATCCCGGACTACGAGGAAGGCGACAAGATCAAGCTCGCCACCCCTGTGACGCTCACCGATGGCAGTACCTGCCAGATTGTCACCGCGACCCACTACAGGCGTGGGCGGCAAAAGCGCCGCTGCTACCGCATCGAGGAAACTGGTGGGCTCGTACGCCTGTCGAAGGCCTCGCTTGCGGGCTCGGAGCTGCTCAGCTCCACGAAAGGTGCGGCTAGCCCGGTGCTGGCGGAGTTCCTGGCGGGGCGAAATTAGGTCCTGCGCCGGACGGTTCATCGACCTGCCCGGCGACAGCAGATGCTGCGGCTTGTCTTGACAAGGCAATGCAAATGCATTACCTATCGCGGGCAGCAAAGCCCCTTTTCTTCAGGAGACTGCCATGACAGCCCTCGCACAAGATGTCTCGAAGCTCACGGATCGGTATCAGACGACCGTGCCGGCGGGTGTGCGCAAACAGCTCAAGCTGGGCAAGGGCGACCAGATTCGTTACTGCACCGAGCCGAGTGGCAGGGTCTATATCGAGCCCGTGCGCAGCGACGAGGAAGATCCCGTGCTCGGAGCCTTTCTCGATTTTGTCGAGGCCGATATCAAGGCGCATCCGGACCGCATTCGGGCTTTCGATGGGGCTTTGCATGACCGTCTTGCAGCACTGGTCGGAGACGTTGATGTCGATCTCGATGCGCCGCTATCGCTCGAGGATGAATGAGCGGCGATAGCGTGCCCGCCCAAGCGCCCCTTGTCGTGAATGGATGGTCGATTTATGCGCACCCACTCTTTCTGGACCAGCTCGAAGGGCTGGTCGAGGAGGTAGAGGCGCGTAAGGCTCGCGATCCCAAGACCTGGCACAAGAAAAACCCGACGAAACGGCTGGCCGCCATCTTCAAGCTGGTCACCGAGGCCATACCTGCAGATCCGGGTGCCGCCGCCTTCCGGCAAGGCGGCACACTCGGCGATCACCGCAAGCACTGGTTCCGGGCGAAATTCTTCCAGCAGTATCGGCTGTTCTACCGGTTCAACAGCGATGCGAAGGTCATCGTGGTGGCATGGGTGAACGACGACAAGACCCTGCGCGCCTATGGCAGCAAGACGGATGCCTATGCGACGTTCAAAGGGATGCTGGAAGATGGCAATCCACCTGACAATTTCGACGCGCTCTTGAAAGAAGCAGCGGCGGCGAACAAGCGGTTCGAGACGTCCCTTGAAGCGGCGCCCGATCGGTAAGTGGGCCAGCTTGCTGTGACCCTTTGGCATTATCGTTTACGACGCCCCGCTGGTAGATGTAGCATCGGCTGATAATACGGTCGGAGAAAGCACAATGATTGAGGCGGAAAAGGATAGGCAGCACCTCGGGCTAGAGGAGCAATGCGCGCCTGACCTGACGGGGCACCGTTTCCCAATTGCTGTGCACATTGCAGACATGCCCGATGACCTCGGCAAGCTGCTGGATATCGGGCTCGAGGAGCATTTCCGTGGCGGCTGATGTCAATTCGTATGACGCGTGGTTTCGCGCGAAGGTGCAGGCCGCGCTGGAGGAGGAATGCACGGGAACATCTCAAGTTCAGGTGATGCAGGCCGCACAGGCATTGATTGATGCGAAACGGGAGGTCGAACCCAAGTCCTGACCAAGCCTTGGAGGTCAGCGCAGTCTGACCCCCGTCACCCTGAAAAGCGAAAGTGGGCTTTTGTCCTTTGGAACTCAGACCCTGATCCAAAGGAAAATCCCCATGTCCAAACCCAAACTGGCAAACCCGGCTCTCGCAATCTCCGAAGCCGATCTCGCCTCTGCGCTAGCGCTAATCGGCGCGGAGTTCGACCACCAACCCCTGCGCAGCTCAGCGCTCGCGCGCATCATGCGCGAGACGTTTCATGGCAGCGATGCCGGCGGTGCCTGGGACTGGCGCATGGCCTATGACCTGATGCAGGCCGCGGCCGTCCAGGTGCTGCTGCGTGGGGCCGACGCGGCAGGTGACATCGCTGCTGCAAAGCTGCTTGCCTCACGGCTGCTGACGGAAACCCGCCGGTCAGAGCAGCAGATCCGGCTGCAGCAGTTTTCCACGCCAATGCCATTTTCCGCCTTGGCTGTGCGGGCGGCTGCGGTCCGCAAGGGCGAGACCGTTCTGGAGCCCTCGGCTGGCACCGGTGCCCTGGCAGTTTTCGCTGCCCGGGCCGGTGCCACCCTTGTGCTCAACGAGATCGACCCCTTTCGCCAGAGCCTTTTGCGCGCGGTCTTTGGCGGCGATGTGACGGGCCATGACGGTGAGCATATCGACGATCTGCTGCAGACGCCGGTTCTACCCGACGTCGTGGTGATGAACCCGCCCTTTGCCTCCTCGGTCGATCGCTCGCGAGACAAGCACATCGCTGCCAAACATCTCATTGCGGCCGCGAAGCGCCTGGCACCCGGTGGGCGGCTGGTGGCGATCATGCCGCCGGGGTTCAGCCCCGAACGTGATGGCGCGCATTGGTCGCGCGCCTGCGGTCTCCTGACGCCGCGACTGGCGTTGACGATACCGGGGCAGGTCTACCGCAAGCTCGGCACCTCGGTGGAAACCCAACTGATGGTCTTCGACAAGGTGCAGGAGGACGGCGAGATGATCCGCGCCGCGGTTCAGGATCTGGAGGAAGCCCTTCCTTTTGTTGACACCATGGCCGCAAACCGGCCTGAGACGCGCCCAGTCCAACGGGCGGCGACAAACCCTCATGCGCGATCGGTCGGTCCACTACTTGTCACGCGCAAGCGCCCAGTTGCCAAAGTTGCGGCGTCCAACGCTCAGACCAACGCCGCCATACCGCTCACTTTCACAAGCCTTGAGGCCCCGCGCGACAACACGCCCGTCTCGGACATCTATGCGCGCTACCGTCCGCAGCGGATCGAGATCGCGGGTGCGCAAGAACATCCCACGCCGCTCGTCGAAAGCATCGCCATGGCCTCGGTTGCCCCGCCCATGCCCTCAAACACGGGCAGTGATGACTTGCGTCTGCCCGCCAGGCTGATCGAGGAGGGACATCTCTCAGAGGCACAGCTGGAAACCATCATCATGGCGCATGATGCCCATGGGCGTGATTTGCCAGGCCGGTTCACGATCGATGACGACCAGACAAAGCTGACGCGTGCCGATGATGACCCGTATGCGTGTCACTATCGCCTCGGGTATTTCCTCGGCGACGGCACCGGTTGTGGCAAGGGCCGCGAATGCGCGGGGCTCATTCTCGTGAACTGGCTTTTCGGGCGCAGGAAGGCGATCTGGGTCTCCAAATCCGCCACGCTTATCGAGGACGCGATCCGCGACTGGACCGATCTCGGCGGCTCGCCTGCCGACATTCAGCCACTTTCCAAATGGAAACCCGATCAGCCCGTCCCGATGGGCGACGGAATCCTCTTCGTCACCTACGCCACGCTGCGGTCCGCGGGCAAATGCGGTACCACGCGACTGAGCCAGGTTCTCGACTGGATGGGTGAAGACTTCGAAGGCGTCCTCGCATTTGATGAAGCCCATGCCATGCAGAATGCGGCAGGGTCCGAGCAGGGCAGGGGGGTCAAACCCTCCCAGCAGGGCCTTGCGGGCCTGCGGCTGCAACTGGCCGCACCGCGTGCCCGCGTCTTCTACATCTCGGCCACGGGTGCCACGAGCGTGCACAACCTGGCCTATGCCGCGCGGCTGGGGCTCTGGGGGCAGGGCCCCGAATACCCCTTCCCGAGCCGTGAGAGTTTCGTCTCGGCAATGGAAGCCGGCGGCGTGGCTGCCATGGAGGTGGTCGCGCGCGATCTCAAGACGCTTGGCCTCTACACGGCCCGCGCCCTCAGTTTTGATGGGGTGGAGTATGACGTACTCGGACACGCGCTCACCCCGGCCCAGATCGAGATCTACGATGCATACGCGGGTGCGTTTCGGACGATCCACCACAATCTCGAGGCGGCGCTGACGGCGACCGGTGTCAACGATGCCTCGGGGGAGACCAACGCCTCCGCCGCACGTGCCTCGGCCAAGTCCCGTTTTGAGAGCACGAAGCAGCGCTTCTTCAATCATCTGCTGATGGGCATGAAGGCACCGACCATCATCCGCGCGATCGAGGATGATCTGGCAACGGGCCACGCGTGCGTCATCCAGGTGGTTTCGACCGGCGAGAGCCTGCTGAAACGTCGGCTTGAAACGATGGACGCGGAAGACGAGCTCGTCGAGGGTGCCTTGACGCCGCGCGACTATGTTCTGGGCTACCTGGAACAGGCCTTCCCGATCCATGCGCAAAAGCTGGTCGAGATCGACGGTAACATGGTGGCGGAACCCTTGCGGGATGAGACCGGCGCGCTCGTTGTCTCGCGCGAGGCGCTCGCCCTGCGCGATGCGGCCATGATGGAGTTGATGACGCTGGCGCCGATTCCCTCGGCGCTCGACCAGATCCTCTGGGCCTTTGGCGACGAGGCAGTGGCCGAAGTGACAGGGCGGTCTATCCGGCCCCTCAAGGCCGAGGATGGCCATCTCTTCATCGAAAAGCGCGCCGCCAGCAGCAATTCCTCCGAGACCCAGGCCTTCATGGATGGCGAGAAGGATATCCTGATCTTCTCGGATGCGGGTGGCACGGGCCGGTCCTACCATGCGGCCCAAATGGCGAAGAACCAGAAACGGCGGCGGCACTATCTTCTGGAGCCCGGCTGGCGCGCCGATGCGGCCATCCAGGGGCTCGGGCGCACGCATCGCTCGGCGCAGGTCAGCGCGCCCTTCTTCCGGGTCTGCACCTCGGATGTGCATGGCGAAAAGCGTTTCACCTCGACGATCGCCAAGCGCCTCGACCAGCTAGGGGCCTTGACCAAGGGTCAGCGCGAGACCGGCTCGCAAGGCATGTTCCGCGAGGAGGATAATCTGGAAAGCCCGATCGCACGGGCAGCTTTGCGTGGGTATTTCGCCGATCTAGCCGCCGGGCGCGCCGAGGCGATGAGCTTTGAGAGCTTCACCGACTGGACGGCCCTGCGGCTGATCGACAAGGACGGGGTACTGCTCGAGGAGCTGCCGCCGATCCAGCGGTTTCTGAACCGGGTGCTTGCCCTTCCCATCCACATGCAGAACGCACTCTTTGCGGAGTTCATGGCGAGAATATCCGATCAGACGGAACGGGCGCGCGCGGCGGGCACGCTCGATCTCGGCGTCGAAACCCTGCGCGGCGAAAACATCGAACAGGTCTCCACCGAAGACCTCTGGACCTGCCCGAAATCCGGTGCGGTCACGCGGATCATCGGGCTCGAGGTGACGGACCCGGTCCGTGTGCTGTCGGCGGATGGCGCCCTGTCGCGCAACCCCGACAAGCTGCCGATGGTCAATCGCGCCTCCGGCCGCGCGGCGCTCATCTCGGCGCGGCCAATGCAGATGTATGACGAAGATATCGTCACCCTCATGCGCAAGGCCGTGCGGCCCAACGGGTCGAGCTATCTCGAGGAGGTGCGTTTCGCGTCCTCGGCCTGGGAAGAGATCGGCAAGCCCGAGTTCTCACGGCTTTGGGATGCCGAGGCTGCGTCCCTGCCGAATACCACCACGACCAAGCTCTACCTGCTGACCGGGCTGCTGTTGCCGATCTGGAAGGACATTCCGACCACGAATGAACGCATCTTCAGGGTCACGCCTGACGGGGCAACCGCGATGATTGGGCGCACGCTGAGCGAAGAAGGGGCGGCCGCGCTGCGCGCCCGCTTCCTCGTCTCCAACCCGGAAACACCGCAAGAGATGCTGACCGCCGCCCTCGGCACCACCGCACCGGTCGATCTGGGCCGGGGTCTCACCCTGACCCGTCGCCGTGTCGCAGGCGAGATACGCCTCGAGCTGGGCGGTGCGGATCTGGGTATGATCGAAAGCCTCAAAGCGCTTGGCTGTTTCACCGAGATCATCGCCTTCCAGTTGCGGGTGTTCCTCCCGCATGGGGACGGTGTCGACACGGTCAGCATTCTGGCCCGGATCGTTGGGCAGGGAACCACCAAGGCGGCAGAACAAGCCGCCTGAAAAGCCAAAGCGGGCTTTGGGTCGGGCGTCGCGGATCGGGGTTTGGCCGGTCTGCGCTTTCCGGGCCCGCGCTGACCAATGCGACGCCTGGCCCCCCAACTTCTGACAAGAGGACAGACCCATGACCAATCCCCAGATCGACTATGCCGCAATGGCGGCTCAGTGGCGCGCCGAGCGCGAAACCACCCTGAAAGCAACCCGAGCGGAACTGATCGCGCAATTGCGCGCGCTTGGCATCAACGAGGTCACCGCCGAATACGAAGGCTATGGCGACTCTGGCAATGTCGAGGACGTGAATGTGCAGCCTGCGGAGGTCAAACTGCCGGAAGCGCTTGTCACCGCCGTGGGCGATTTCGCCTGGTCACTCGCCTATCACCATCATCCGGGGTTCGAGAACAACGAGGGCGGCTACGGCACGCTGACCTGGGACATTGCAGCAGACAGCATCACCCTCGATCACGCCGACCGCTATGTCGAATGCTCGCACAGCTATGACGAGGGGCTTTGATATGGCGCATCCGCTTCATCATGCCGAAAGCTCGGCCCGAAAATTCGGCGGGGTGCCGTCTGACTATCAGGCCATCCACGATTGGTTCGATGCCTCGAAAGAGCACCTGGCGCTCTTCACGCACAGGGCGCTTCGCCACCATACCCAAGGTCTGTTCGATGCTGAACGTGTCTTCGGTCTGACCCTGACCAATAGCGCAGGTCGGGACATCCCCGTGCGCTGGATCGGCGAGCAGCATATCCGTGAAGACTGCCAAGGCCGTATCCCGAGTATGGCGGACTGGCTGCGACGCATACAGCCTGAGCCATGGATGGCCAATGGCCATATCGAGCAGCACCTCAGCGGGGAGCCCTGCGGTGATCCAAGGGTTGCCTGGGCCTCCGAGGTCGCCGCCGGACGAACGGTTCTTGGCCTGAAAGATTGGATGGCGGCGCGCGCGACGCAAGCCACGCAAAGCGCCTGACAGCTCTCGGTCGTTTGCCCAACGAATGCTGCGCGTAAGCCCTGTTGGACGACCGGGCTTCTTGCGTCGTTTCCCCACTATTGTTCTTGAGGAGGAGTGCATGACACTCGAAGATATCAAAGCGGCCGTCGATGCCGGGCAGACCGTGCACTGGGCCAATACCGGCTACGTTGTCCACAAGGACCGGCTGGGTCAGTACCTGATCACCTATGTGCTGAACGGCAGCTGCATCGGCCTGACCGACAGGGGCGGGCAAAGGTTGAACGGGGAAGAGGCGGAGTTCTTCCTCGCGCGATCGGAGGACGGCGCGGAAAATCCTGGCAGCCAATCAAGACCACACGGGCAGGGGAGGGGCGTAGCACCCGGAGGCGCGGGGGCACATCCACTCGGACGGCAGCGCTGAGCCGGGGGCGGGGCATAAAGGGAAAGCAAGCTTTCTGATTTGTGACCCTAGGAGGGGTCGAGAAAGCAATCCCGGATGCGCTGGCAAGAACGTCAGGCACTGGCCAATCCAAGAAGGAACTATCCCATGTTCGCAGGAACCCTCACCCGCAACGTCGAGACCGCAGCCGCCGAATACACCGGCATGATCCATTCGACGCGCTTTGACATCGCCATCCAGCTCGAGGCACGGGCCAAGATGTCCGCGCGCAGCCCGGATTTTGACGTGACGGCCGTCAACAAATCAGGCCGCAAGGTGCGCATCGGCACGGCCTGGAACGAGACCGGCAATACCAGCGGTAACCCCTACATCTCGATGCAGATCGATGTCGGCTTGGGTCCGTTCCGGGTCAACGCGGTGCAGACGAACGAGGCGCGCGCGGCCCAGAGCGGCGCGTTCGAGATCATCCCGCTGGTCTCGAACGGCCTGATGAAATCCGGCTCGATCTCGGGCGAGCTCACCGCCATGGACGCCGACAACGCCTTCACCGGCTACATCGCCAACATGATGTTCGATCTGGAGTTCATGCTGATCGAAAACAGCTACAAGACCGAGGAGACCCACCCCGACTACCGGATCGAGGTCAGCTCGCCCCGGGGCACACCGATCCGCGTCGGCTCGGCCTGGATGGCCAAGAGCAGCCGCACGGGCAATGACTACCTGTCGCTTCTGATCAACACGCCCGATGGCGACCTGCGCGTGAACGCCGTGCAGAACGAAGAGCAGCGCGGTGGCCAGACTTTCTCGATCATTCCGTTCATCGACAGCGGTGATCAAGCGCAAGACGCGGGCGCGGGGCTGTCGCTGGTTGCCTGATCAGCGCGCGGGGTGAGACGATCTGAACCGAAAGGGGAGCCGTGGGATCACGGTTCCCCTTTTTCCATGTCCGTTTGCGTCAAGGACGCCACCCGCTTGCGATCTGCTGACTATGATATACGATAATATATTATTGAATGGACAAGGGTAGGCGCATGGTGGCGAGACTGGGAAAAGCTCCGTGGTTCGAGAGCTTTGATGTAGACGCAGAGGTTGCAGAGCTTCTTGCTCATATCGAGCGTTGCACCGGATTTGCGCTGCCTGAACGACAGCGTGATGTCCTCATGACCCATGCAAGGGCAAAGCTCGACAGGACAAGGCAGGCAGTTCTGGAGGCCAAGGCTGCGGGAAAGCCGGTGTCCACATCGCGCCGCGCCTATCTGACCGACCTGCAGGACACGATCTTCATGGCGATCCCGGAAGAGAACCTCGCGCGGATGCTTCTGAGCGAGCAGGTTGTGAACGATCCATCATTTTACGCGGACGCCATGCACCGTGCCGCTGCGATCAGCGAGGATGAGCTATTCATGGCGCTGTCCTCTTCGCTGAAAGACATGACAGTTCAAGACGCCCGCGCGTTCGTCTCCAAACTTTGGCACGGCACGATTGACGACAATGCCCGCAAATATGCCGAAGCGTTGAAGCGCCCCGAGCGTGAAATCATGCCGCTGCGGCCTGGGAACACCGTGTAAGATCGGAGCCATTCTCTTGGCTTGAGCACTACCGAGGTTGGCCGCCGCGACCCCCTTTCCCGGAGGTGGCACCCTGTGCAGCGCGCGAAAGCCGTTGAAGGCGCTGTGGGGACGACTACTGTCGCCAACATGATGAAACGGGATCACATGCGCGTCTTCTTCCGGCGAACCGCGGCGCTTGCCGCCTTTGTCGCGCTGCTCTGGGCGGTTCAGGTTGTCAATTGGATCACCGGTTACGGCCTGAACCCGGCCTTCGGCCTGATCCCCAGGCATGGCAGCGGGTTGGATGGTGTCATCGCTATGCCCCTCCTGCATGGGAGCTTCTCGCACCTGATGGCCAACACGCCGCCGCTCCTGGTGATGGGTGGACTGCTGGTGGCAACAACCACGCGAGCCTTGCTGTCCGTGAACGCCGTGGTGATCGGCCTTGGGGGCGGTCTCGTGTGGTTGTTCGGCGGCTCGGCGATCCATATCGGTGCGTCGGGGCTGATCTTCGGCTGGTTTGGCTTCCTCATCGCGCGCGGTCTTGTGGATCGCTCCCCGATCACGCTGGGCGCGGCACTGGTGGTCGGTGTCCTCTATGGCTCTATTATCTGGGGCGTTCTTCCGGGCCAACCCGGCGTGTCGTGGGAGGCACATCTCTTCGGCGCCATCGCGGGCGCGGGCGCTGCGTTCCTAATCCGAACGCATGTACATGCGCCGCGCCTCGGCGGCGTCGATCTGAACTGAAGCCGTACGCCAGACGTGGTCGGCCCCGAACTGCCGTTTATCCTTCAATCTGATTGCCGCATTTGCAGCCCGCAAAGCGGAGAGGCTGTGTGGAAACTGGCTGGTGTTGCCCAGCTTTCCCCGAGTTTGGGTCTTGGAGCGTGATTTGCCAATCGGTTCAATTGGAAACTTCAGGCTCGGCCAGGATTCCGCCTCTGCGGCGCTCTGGGTCAGTTTCCCTTTTCAAGAAGCCGTTTTTGCCAAAGCATCGCGGATTAGGCCCTCATCGCGGCAATCAGGGCTGGGATGCCGATGATCTTCATGACGCGGGTCATATTGTAGGCAAGAACGTGCAGGGCCATCTCGGTGGCGACGTTTTTCAGCCGCCTCATCTTGAAGTGCGTCGCACCCATCCATGACTTGATCGTGCCGTAGGGGTGTTCGACCGTCATGCTGCGCACAGCCAGTTGGGTGGGATCCTTGTCCAGGCGCTGTTGAACACGTTCCAGAACATCTTCATGTTCCCACCTACGGATGCGACGTTCTTTGCTGTTCGTGCATTTGTATTTGAGCACGCAACCCTCGCAGTGGCTGGACCAGTAGGTCCGGATCGCTTTGCCGTCTTGCTGACCCGTGAACCGATAGATCAGTTGTTGGCCTGCCGGGCAGATGTAAGCGTCAGCCGCAGCGTCGTAGGCAAAATCGGCTTTGTCGAACTGCCCGCGCGCACCAGCATTCGATGTTTGAGGTTTGGGGACAACGACCGCGATACCGGCCTCTTCGCAGGCCAGGATTTCTTCACTCTTGTAGTACCCCTTGTCCGCGATGACCTCGATCTGATCTGTGGCCATCGCATCGCGGGCGGCCACCGCCATCATCGACAAAGCATCCCTGTCATAACCCTGCATGGTGACTTCATGGGCGACGATAAGGTGGTTATCTGCCTCCACCGCCGTTTGGACGTTGTATCCCACGACGCGCGGCATGCGGGACGTTGTCGCCATGGAGCGCGCATCGGGATCACTCAGCGACACCTGTGCCTCGCCCGTTTCATCCATGCGTCTCTCGATCGATCTGTAGCGACAGGCTTCCTTTTGCAGATGTTCCAGCTTTCGCAGGGTGCGTTCCATGCGCGCTTCGGGCAATACCGTTCCGGTCTGCTCAAACACCTCGTCGGCGCGATCCAACTCACCCAGATATCGTTCAATCGCCTTGTCAATCTCGCCCAGCTTCTGACGCAGCTTGCCACGCGTGTAGTTCTTGGCCTTCGCATTCACCGCCTTGAACCGGCTGCCATCGATAGCAACGAGGGTCCCATCCAGCAGGTTGATGTCGCGACATAGCGCGACGAACTGCTGACAGACCTTGCGGATCGCGGGGCCGTTATCCCTGCGGAAGTCCGCAATTGTCTTGAAGTCCGGCTTCAAACGGCCCGTCAGCCAAATGAGCTCCAAGTTGCGCCCGCACTCACGCTCCAATCGCCGCGATGACTGGACCTGATTGAGATAGCCGTACAGGTAAATTCGCAGCATCAGCCCCGGATGATAGCCGGGTCGACCCGTCGCAGCGGGCGACGCGCTGAAGCCCAGCACGGCAAGATCAAGCATCTCAACGAACGCATCAATCGCTCGAACTGCGCTGTCTTCACCCACGTAGTCGTTAAGGCATTCAGGCAGCAACATCGCCTGATGTCGATCAATGCCCTCAATAAACTGACCCATAAAATGCCTCCGCACCGAATGCAGAAATCATACCATCATTCAGATCAGCAAGGGAGTTTTCACACAGCCTCCGGACGTTGCCGACGGGGGCTAACCTCAATCAATCCTCGAAAAAGCGCCCGTCAATAGCCTTGGAGAACCGCAAGAACGCAGTCACGCTGTCGAAGACAAAACGAGCTTCCTCCATCTGCACGAGGTCAGGATTGTCATGCGCAAACGACTGATCGTTGCGGATTGGATTCAGCGCCTCGAAGACGCTGATGGAGCTTTTGACAATGCGCTCTGAGATGGGATTAAGGTTCTTCTCTTCGCGGAGGATTTTAACGTATTTTGCGACCCGCGCATGAAGGGCATCGTCCTTCCCGCAATCTTCGCCACCATGCTTGCGGACAAGAGAGGCAAAACGCTTCATGCAGTAGGTATGAAGGCGGTCAAGCGCCGCTTGGGGTTTGTTTGCATCCAGGTCACGGCGGATTGAAGCAACCAATTCTTCCAATGTCTCGTTCGGCTCGAAAGTCTCAATGGCAGAGGCATCAATTGCATCCGTACGCCCCTCGATCCGTGCGACAGTAGAAAAATACGATTCTTTAAGTTTGTCTTCATTCCGCGCATCTTGTGCAAACTCTATCGCCTCCCGATACTCCCAGAGTTCGCGCAGGATTTTTGCCACTAACGTGGGCTGAGCACGTTCGACAAACGCTCGCAATCTTTTCGCTTTCGATGTTCCTCGCCCGCTAAAGAGCTGCGACTGATCTTCCGGATCGATGGCAATGGTCTCATAGAAGAAGTCGTTGAAAGTGCGATCGCTGAAATCTAGAACATATCCGCCTTCCATCCCCAATGCCTGCTCGAGCGCTTCGCGTTCATGCCGCGGTATCAACTTTTCATATGTATTTCGGCCTATCATGCTTTGCAGACACCTAAGTGGGATAAGACAATCGAGAGGGGCCACCAGTAGTCGCCCGTTTTTACAGTGCGATTGAACGACTATTGCGCTGCCGATAGTGTGCCCTTCGACTTCCGGTCAAAGTTTGAGCGTCCCTCCAGCATGCTGACGAACGCCTCATTGCGGTTGCTGGCTCGGTCAATCAGCCTATCAAACGCCAGAACTTCAATAATGAGATTCAGCTCTCGGTAGTAACGATAGGCCATCTGCCCACCGAAATTGGTGCGGATGAAGTCTTCCGTTTTCAAATAGCGCTCAAGCTTATCGTTCCAATCCGCCAAGATGTATCCGCGCACCATAGATGTAGCATCAATAGAGATTTCGCGACCGCCTGAAGTGATGACCTTGCCCCGCTCACGGATGTCCAAGACTTGGTTCTTCAACTGGTCTACTGGGTTCTTGGTGTCGGCCTCTTTGGTGCTATCATAGTCCTTTTTCTGGGGACGCTTCATTTCTACAATCATAAGCTCATCGTCATTGTTTATGAGCAAATCGTGCGCAAACTCGCCCTTGCGCCTCGCATTACCTTCCGGTGTTCGATCACTTGAAATGTAGCGTGCATAGGCCAAGTCATCGTCAATCAGCCAAAGATTGTGAGACGCATAGTCGATTTGCTCACTGTCTCTGTATCGTGGATAAATCAGTTTGTGCACCTTATCTTCGGTCGCCAACCCATCATCATCTTTGTTGAGCAACTGGCGAAATACTTGGATCACATTGTTCCGATATGCAACGTAGACCGCCAACGCTTCTTTGGCATCTTCCGGTATCTTGTCTCGTACGAGCCGCACAAGATCTTCGACACTTGTTTCTTCACTCAGTTTGGTGAAATCGAATTTCTGTCGGAAGCGTTCGACGAACAAATCTTGTGCCAATTGTTCGCGGGTTTCCGTGATGCCACGTTTCTTGACAAACTCTTCGCTGGTCTTTCCTCCCAAGCCGCGCCTTAGAAGCGGATCAATCGCAATCAGGTGGTCAACGTGTTCCTTCATCTTTAGACGCCGATCGGACGTATACGTCTGCTCAAGGTCCAAGATGTGGGCTTTAGCCATTGCAATCAGGTGGTCCTTAATCGACTTCTTGGTTTTGTTGTGGTGAATCTTAGCGTGCAGGTTTGTGATCCGATCACGCGACTGAGAAGACTTAAAGAAATCGCTGGAAACAGCTACTAAGTAGTAATACCGGAATTCTTCTTCACCTTTCATTTCGGTGAATGGATTCGAATTCAGGCCAGACGAAATGTTTTCCAGATCACTTGCCGCACGGTTGTTCGCATAGAAATACAATCGGTGCTTCTTGGCATGCTCTTCACCAACTTTGAAATAGTCAAAAGTGATTTCAACAGTCTCAGTTCCGATGACTACTTCCTCTTTGCGACTACCACCGACCGCCAGAGACTCGTGGAAATACTTGTAAAGGTTGAACGTTGCTCCCTGGATGGTCAGAACGAAGTGCTTCGGCACTTTTTTCTGAATGAACTCGATAAGGAAGTGATCCAATACCGCAGAGACAATATCTTCTGCGGTGTGATTGTGCTTCCGGTCTTTGCCTTCCAAAACGAAATAGTCTTCAAAATCCGCCTTTGGCGAGCGCATGGATACCGTTACCCCGCAGTCGTGCGGGTGCGCCCCGGCACCGTCTGTCTCTTTTACCACAATTAGATTGTCATCGTTCGAGAACGGATCGTAACGATAACAACCCTTCGTCAGCATCCCGTCGGGTTTCTTTTGCCCTGATGAATAGAAGACCTGGCTGTAGACCTTGAATGCCATGAAGCGTCCAAAGCCCTTGCCGCCACGCTCATACTTGTTTCCCGTAAGGGGCGTCAGGAACGCCGATAGGTTTGCTTCATCGAAACCACTGCCGTTGTCTTTAATCGTGACTTCGCGCGCTTGATCGTCAAAGGTGACGTCCAAGCGGCCTTTATCTTCTAAATCGTTTTCCCACCTGTCTTCTATTGAGTGAAAGGCATTGGAAATTGCCTCATACATGGGGAATAGGAAGCCTTGCAGTCCATCCGGTAATGTGGCGCGCTTAACTTCGGCAGTTAAATCAATCGTCTTATGCTTCAAATGGAGCACCTTTCATGTATTTGGTCGTGCGTCAGTGAAGAGCTTGGCCCGGTCCACCCCTTGATACCACGAGGTTTGGGCCGGACCAATGTCCGTTCCCCATTCCTATGAATGTTGATTTGTCCCCTCGATGAAAGTCCGCTCCCCGACCATCACCTCGAATGCCTGGACAAGCAATCCCTATAGTCGGCAGCGTAATTCCTGCACATCAATCGTGGCCAGAGCCTTACGGCCTCCCCTGCTCGGCTTCGCGTGTCGCAGGGGAGAACGGCCCTTCGGTCCGTCGCGCATTCGGCCATGCGGCCTCACCGCGGCGTCGCACCCGGCATCCCGGTTTGCCCGCCTCACGAGCACGTCCCTCCCCGGCCGCTCCGCCGGATTGCGCTCTGGTCTGTTTTGCGGGGCAAAACGATCCCGCCGCTGCATCCGTCTCCCGCGTCCGGTCGGGCCGTTTGCCTGCTCGTGTCGGGCAAACCTACCGTCAAAACACACACACATGAGTGTGGAAGCATATCCTCCGGATGGCCCCCAAATCAGCCCGCGTCAAGGATCGCAAAACTTTTCGGCGAGGGCGGGGTCTGTGGCGTTGGGCGGTCCCGTGCGTGAGCGCGCGCGTGTGTCGGGTGCTGCGCGCGGAAAACTTTTGCGCCCGGCAAGCCGGCGGCTGCGCCGTCCCTGACCCGGGCAGATTCGGAAACCAGACATTCGGCCATGCCCCCACACTCACGTGGTGGCTCTATAACCGAACACTGGAGACCAGACATGGCTTACGACACCGCAAACACCTACGAGACCATCGAACTTTTCGGACTGACCGAGAAGGACGCACAGCTGCCGATCCCGGAAGATCACGTCCTGACCGACCACATCATCCGCGAAAGCTTCGAGGCTCTGCTCGGTCCGCTGCGTGGGACCGGGCTCGAGGCAGAAATCGAACCGCTGGCCCATGGGTTGGCGACGATACTGCAGCGGCGCAAGGTGGCACTTGGCAAGGAGATCGACCGCACCGCCGACAAAATCGGCGCGCTGGCAAAATCCCATGACGGATCGGAGATCGCCGAGACCGCGCTCGAAGAAGCGCAGGCGCGCTTTCTGCAGCTGCGCGAGGTCGTCAGCGCCATCGAGGTGATGAGCGAGGCTGCGGCGGAATGCTACGAGATCGAGACGGGCCACGCCTTCATCCCGGCATCCGGGTCGCGCGCAAGCGTCCGGGCGCAAGAAACCGGGGCGGTCTTCGAGGCGCGGCAGCTCCTGGAGCAGCATGACCGCGAAACCGCTGAAAAGTCGAAAGTCGAGGGGGTGCCCCTGATCGTCTCGGGCGCCACCGACTGGACTGATGTTGATGTGATCTTCAACACGCTCGACAAGGTTCGGGAGCGGATAAGGCAGAACCGCAATCAGGAGATCTTCCTCTGCCACAAGGGTGGCAAGCACGGGGCGGAGATGATCGCGGCTCGGTGGGCTCGCGCACGGGGTGTCGCACAAGCGCGTTTCGATCCGCGCTGGTCCGCGCATGGGCGGGCGGCACCGTTCAAGTGCAACGACGAGATGCTGGACGACAAGTTCGCGGCGACGGGGGTTGTGCTCTTCGGCGGCAACGGGGTCGCGCTGAACCTCGGGCAGAAGGCGGAAGCGAAAGGCCTGACGGTCATGCGGGTTGCTGACCTGGCGAAGAAGGCGTCGCAGGATTGAAGAGAGAGGGTCGCCTTCGGGCGGCCCTTTCGTCGTTTCTTATGGGTGTGGACGTTCTCCAAATCACTTTGCCTAGCAATTTCCTGTTTTGATAGGTATATGAATGCCAAGCAAAACTTGGAAATGATAGGCATGACCCCACTCAGCAGCATCGCGATGAGCGCCTATACCGACCTGGTGCGTCTTCTGAAGGACGACGCCTTGTCCGGTGTCGAAGGCAAGCCCACACTCAAGGAGCGTGGGGATAAGGCCTATTGGTATGCCGCGCGCCGTGTCGGGACGGAGATGCGGTTCATCTATATCGGCGAAGACAGCGACGAGACGCGCGCGCGCATCGACCGGATCGAAGAGCTGCGCGCAACGGCCAAGGATCGGCAGGCGGAACGGTCGCGGCTTGTTCGGCTCTTGCGTGCGGAAGGCATGACGCCCATCGACCGGGCGACCGGTTCCATCCTGTCGGCCATGGCCGCAGCCGGGACCTTCCGTTTGGGTGGCACCATCGTCGGAACCAATGCATTTCGCCTCTATGAAGGCGAGCTTGGTATCCGTCTGCCAATTGGCGGTATGGCCAATACTGGCGACATCGACATCGCGCAGTTCGAGAAGCTCAGCGTTGCGTTGCAGGATCAGGTCGACCCGGGTCTTGCCGAGACGTTCTCAGCGCTCAAATTCGATCCTCTGCCAGCTCTTGACCAAGGTCGGACATGGCGATGGGCCCAGGGTGGCAGCGGCCAACTGGTCGAGTTCCTGACACCGGCGTTCGGGGATGAGACCATCCGTGATCTGCCAGCATTGGGCGTGAACGCCCAAGGATTGAACTATCTCAACTTCCTGATCGCTGAGCCGATCCACGCGGCGGCGATCTATAGATCCGGCGTTCTGGTGCAGGTGCCCCGCCCGGAGCGTTATGCAGTCCACAAACTGATCATTGCCGACCGGCGCCGCGATGGGGCAGGGAGCCTGAAATCCGCGAAGGACCGCGAGCAGGCGGCTTTCCTTATCGAAGCGATGGCCGAGGACCGGCCCGATGATCTGGCTCGGGCCTATGCCACCGCAATGGAGGTTGGGCCGCGCTGGCGGGAACACATCGGCAACTCGCTGAAGCGAATGCCTGATACCAGGGGGATGCTCGACAGCTTGGGCGCGTGATGGCCATAACCGGGTCGCCTTCGGGCGGTCCTTTCGTCAAATCTCATGGCGCGTGCGATCGGTCACACTTGATCTGCATCTCACGGCGTCCAGCACCGTCATCCCTCTACCCAGCCCGTCAGAGTTCGGCCCATCCGCATCGGTACGGGCTGGGGATGGTGCGCACCTAGCACATCGTCAGCAGCGCAAGACGCGAGGGGTCGAGACGTCGCACTTGAGGCTGAAGCCCTGCTCGACCCTCGGGTGGTGTCGCGGAACATCGCATCCACGCGGGCGGGCGTCATCAGCACCCCGGCCAGGTTCGGCAGGACGTGGACGCGGATGGTGGCGACTGCGTGATGGCACAGGTCAATCGGGTCCCTCCTTTTTGCTATGCATGTGGATCGCACGGGGTCGGCCCGTTCGTGCCCTCAGCTCACGCTTCGGCAAGCACAAATACGGTTTCCACGGCGGGGCCGCGGATCCTCCGCATTTGCGCTTGCGACCGGTCCTCTTGCCCCCGTGCTGGGTGATCCTCATCGCAATAAGGAGTAACCCAAATGACCAACCACTACGTCGCCACCGTTCCCGTCAAGTTCACCGATACCGATGGCCAGGAGCGCACCCGATTCCAACGCGTGGGCGCCATGTTCCGCAACACCCGCAACGGGGACGGCTCGGAGTTCTTCAGCCTCAAGCTCGACTTCCCGGTCGCGGTCTCGGAGCTGGTGATGTTCCCACCGAGCGCGAAAGATCCCCAGGACTAAATCCTCTGGCGAGGATGGGCCGCCCCAGGACGATCTTGGGGCGGCCCGATCCCTGTTCCAGGGATGCCGTGTCCGGCGGTCAGTTCGCCCGAGGTGACCTCCTCTTGGTGCCGGTCGCTGCGCGCGCAACGGACGATCGCCGCTCGGAATGATCAGGCCGCGACAGACCGGCCAGTCAGCCTCAAGGGGGACCATCCACAAAAACCTATCGGCCAAGGCCTCCCGGTTTTTGCGGCAGAGATTTGGCGGAGCCAAATCTGGCCCTCCTTGACCCTGCCTGTCCGCCCTGTCGGTGGGGTTTGCGCCCGCCCGCGGTTCCGTCCGAACACTTGGTGTTCGGCCAGACCTGCGGGCGGTGCTGGGGAAGGGGGCCTATTGGACAGGTGGGTCGCCCGGTGGCGAGGGGGCAGGCCCGCGTCCCTGCGGTCTGCGGGGGAAGCGGACACCAAGGCTGCCTGAGCTCGAATTCAACGTAAGTATATAATTGACAGCGCGGTATATTATTGTAAGGTGGGGGCAGCCTTGGTGGAAGGTGGCAGGAAATAGGGGGTCTGTTGATTGTCACTGAGAACTGACCCGGTATTTTCACCGAGATTTGACCCACCCTCAGTTATGCGCTTTGGTCTATGA